>JAEUKA010000017.1 GCA_016794465.1 Myxococcales bacterium
CGGATCTCTTTTCGCTCGTTCCGCTACCAAAAGAAGTCCCGGGGACATGCGTCCCGACGTCGTTGCGCCGGACATGGTTCCCTCCTTTTGTTCTCTTCCACACGGACTGCCTTTGCTCCGCCGGGTCCGGGCTGCCGTCCCCATCAATAACAAATTTCTTTCTCGTCGGTGATGGTGTTGTCGGTGGGCCGTTTTGGGGGTGGGAGGTGTTGGGATTCTGGCTACATCGGCTCCCAAAGGGTGCAGGCTGGCGCCGCAGGACTTCGAGTGTGTCGCCCGAGAGGCCGACACCGCGGTGAACGATCTGGATGCCAAGCGGGCCCTCGGATGCTGACCCTATGTCGATGGACAAAGGCGCGCCGACTGACGAGCTGGGCCAGACGTCGGTGACCGCGGAGCGGACTCGCTCCCGAGCAGCGTTGAGCTGGTGCTCGGCAGAGGGAGCGGGAGCAACCACTGGCACGTCAACCTTCCTCCGGGCAAGCAAGGAGGACTCAAGTCCGGCGACGGCATTGGCGTCGGGCACGGCGAAAACATCGACGCGAGGAGTCACCCCGGACGCTTGCCGGATCTCTGCATCAAGCCGGGCACGCGATAGCTCCGCATCATGCGCTTTGCCGAGTACAACCACCAGGAGTTCGACCTCGCGCCGTTCGACCCGCACACGGCTCTGAACCACTCGCAGCGGCTCTCGCGAAATGATCTGCTGTACGGCTGCACGTACCCGCACTTGCCAGGCAACCTCATCGAGCGCACTGCGCAGCGGCACATAGACCGCAGCGAGCAGCACAAACGGCATCAGGAATCGCATCGCCGGACCCCACCGCGACTCGAACAGCTGGGCGAGGCTCCGCGCCAATGCTCTTGCAATGGACGAATCCGTTTCCTCCTTCGTGAGTTCCTCTCGCTCAAGCACTGTGACATCGACACGCTTGAATCCAGCGGCGACGAACGCCATGGTCCCGACCGCCACAATCGCTACCAAGTTGGTGAGAAAAAGCAGCGCTGCACCTCCAGCAACTGACCAGGCGCCGGTGCCGAATCCGTATCCACTTGCACAGAGGGGCGGAACCAGCGAGATGCTGATAGAGGTACCTGCCGCAGTCGTTGCAGTGTCGGAGCTGTGCCGCAGCGACGCGTAGACCCCGGCCTATGTTCCAGACGACTTCAACAGGCTGGTTGCTCAAGCAGTCGCGCACGGGACCGAACTCCTGCTCTTCACCAAGCACCTCGTCGAGCTTACGATCGATGAAATTGAAGAGGATGGAAGCCGCCGTCGCAGGCTCGCGATCCGAACCATCAATGTCGAAGAAGTCGAAGCTGCTCGAGCAGAAATTCGAGGGTGCATTCAAGGGGACTTAGCAGACAGGCTGGAAGCTTGGCGGTCGAGCAAGGGCTCATTGCCATTCCAGTCCTACAAACACCGATTCGAGGTAGCCCGGCACGATCCAGGCGATCAGTTCCCAGACCATGCAGCCGAAACCGCGTTTGAAGTTCTTATCCACGCCGCCGCTGCGAGAGGCCGCTTGAGTCCTCCGCATCCGGTTAAAATCAGTGGGGGAAGACACTAGCGGGTCTTCAAGTATTCCACGAGCGCCCGTCGTTCGTCTTCGGTAAGACCAAGTGACAGACGCTCGTCAAAGTATCGGACCACTTGATCGAGGCTTGTGAACCGTCCATCGTGGAAGTGCAAGACCGAGTCGTAGACATCCACCAGCGCCGGAGCCTTGAACAGACCGCGCTTGCGATTGGGCCGAGGGGAGAAGTCGAGCTGCTTTTGAATCGGATCCATATCGCCGAGGTCTCTGTCTCCTCTCAGCATCGCCAGCGTCGGAGCCACACGGAACAGACTGTTTATGAAGTACGGCGCAGTAAGCACCCGTGCATTGTCCGTGGCGCTCCCAACGTCAAAGAGTCCCGGACCACTCATGCTGCCGCTGGTGGGATCTGTCGGGTCCGGATCTCCACTGGTAGCAAGCGAGCCCGAGTGGCAGCTTGCACAGTGTTTGGCAAAGAGTGCCTGCCCACTTTTTGCAAGCGTGGGATCTGTTTTCGGCCGCTGCAGGCGCGGAACGTGGTGGAGAAGGTACTGCGAAAGTGCCGCCAGATCTTCGACACCCAGGCTCCCTCCGAGTCGGTCTTTGACGATATAGCGAGTAAAGTCGACAGCGCTCCGATGAGTCGCCGAGGCATGCAGCCAACCACGGCTGGCTACACCGCCGCGCAAGCTCATCGTCCGCCGCTCTCCTTCCATCGTTGCCCACAAAGAGCCATCGCCGCCTCCATCTGCATGGCAGCTCACGCACGCGCCCATCACATGTTTGCTCAGCGTCGGATACTTCTGTGGATTGGATGACTCGAACAGCGTCTTGCCCCGCCGCACTGTCGGGCTCATTGGGTCCATACCAAGGTCGATCAGTCCGACTTCGTGAACGGTCGGCCCTAAAGGCAACTCGAACGTTGGCGTCTTGATTTTCCGAACAATGCGTCGGCTGGTGAAGATTCCAAGACCGGGACTGGCCCCGGTCACCTTGCGAACTTCATACGGCACATACCGCGAAGCTTGCTGCTTCGCGTAGGCAGACGTGTCCAGGACTTGCACCATCATGGAGTTGGCAAAAGAGACATACGCGCGCGTTCCATCTTCTGAGAACACCATGCCTGTGGGGTTGTTTCCGTAGAGTCTAAAGTGATTCTCCGAGACTGGGTGGTGCGAATGCCGATCATAGACCGCCAGAAGGTCCGCCATGCGCGACAGAACGAACGCATACTGCCCATTTGGTGTGAAGGCGACAAACGTAGGTATCCCAATCGGAGAGAGCGATGCATTTCCCATCGCACTGACGGCACCGGCAGCGGTCAGCCGCTCGTTGGCAGACTCAGGAGATGGTGAGTTTATGGCCAGATAGATCTCATCCGGATACTGCATGCATGAAAAGCGCTCCAGATCTCCCTCGGGATCGTCAAGGAATCCAGCATGCAGACGCGCGCGTGAGGTGTCTGCGTTCCCCGTGGTCAAAAGCTTTACAAAACCCGCGCTGATGTTTCCGGACTGCGCTTGTATCCGGGGATCGTTCAGCGTTGCACCCGGACCTTTTTCCCACACGGGCTGCGGACCAATCGCGGTATGAGGCACCCACCCTTCCGTTCCCATTGGCGACAGAAAGACACCTGCAAGCTGGGTTGGGACTCCTTCATGAGACACATCCTCCGCCGTCACTCGCAGCGACTTGGCGAGGCAGCCGACATCTTTCAGATTGTAGGGATCGCGCAGCTTCACTTCGTGATGAAGTGTGAACGACTCCGTCGCAACCGCGGATATCACCGCTTCGTTGTCTGTAATGGGGCCGCGCGGTAGATAGTGGGCTGCATACAGTGTCTTGCCATCAGGAGTGATCGACAATCCCTGCGGTCGTCGTGCCACCGTTAGCTGCCCAACTATCTTCCACACTCCTTGATCCAGTCGTAGCTTTGTCAGTTGGCCATCGACGTAGCTGCTTACATAGGCAGTGCTCCCTTGCACCACGATGGAACGCAGTTCCCGCCCTAGCTCTTCATTTTCTCCAAGTTGCTGCACCACGGTGCGCTGTACTTTGTCGATCACCACCACCCGGTTGCCAGTGGCCGCGGCGGCTAGCACCTGCGCGTCGGCATCTGCTAGGGCGATGGGCCGACCCGGAACGGAAACCGCACCAATACGACTCATGCTTAGCGGATTCACAAGAACTACCTGGTCTGCATCCGGTACCGCCACCCAGAGCTGATCCCCGGATAGCACAAGTGGAGCGCTATTGTGGGCCACTGGCAGAGGAGAACAAGCGACGGAGCCGTCCACTTGCAGGGTTAGGTTTGGAGAGTCCTTTGCTAGCCCTAACGTGAGCGTCGCTGCGTGACCCGGAGACAGCGCTCCCAAGGGAAATCGCCGCGAAAGGGTCGGTTCGCTAAACGGATCGTCCGTGAAATGATACAAGGTGGACACGTCCGAAATAGCGACTTCAGCATCGACAACTGGATCGACGCCTTGGTTGCTGACAGAAAGCTCCACGCGCAGGACTCCGGGTCGCAGCGGGATCACTTTCACATATGCGGCAACCGCCAAATCAGTACCCTGCTTCCGGTTGAGGGTGACGGGTGTGGAAACGGGCTGGCGTTCAGCGGATGCGAAGACAGGGTCGGTGGTGTTTATGGAAAGGGAGTAGACACTCTGTACGGTTTTTGACGGGCACTGCACATCATCGGAGGGCGCGGAATGCATCTGGCACGCAATCAGAAGCACGACCCACGAAAGCTGCATAAAAGCTCTGAAGCGCTTGCAGATAGACCGAGCGGGGTGGTGTGTTGAGGTGTCTTGCAGCATGGCGGGATAGTAAGCAATCTGGGCTCGCTTGCAAGCCCATCTCCCCCGTCTCGGCGATTCCTCTATCCTGTGTAAGGTGGTGACTGCAAGGACGCCCTCGACGGCAAGTACTGTGTTTGATTCCTGCCACCACGGTGAGTGATTCCTCCCGGTGTTATGAGGGCGCAGCAGGGGTTTCGGTAGGGCGACCGGACAATGGGAAATCCAAGCGTGGATAGTCTAGGTGAAGCGCTCTTAGAAGCCAGGACTCTCGGAACCGAGACACTGCCTGTCGAGCAACAGGGAGATGTTGACGTTGTGACTTGGGAATCCCACGGTGCGGAACAGTCCGGCGGGCTCAGGTGTTTTGCCGGGTGCGCACAGCACGCCATCGCCGTCGATGTCTAGCCAGCCGTAGATCACGAGCCCGTCCCCCTTCTGCTGCGGATACAGCACGGTCTCATCGAGCGAATAGGGGGACTGACTCACGGTGCGGACGCGGCGCTCGAAAAGTCCAAGCGGGTGCGCCAGCGCCCTTTGGCCAAAGGATGTCTCGTGATGAAATTCCAGATGGAGCGTCCCAGCGGCCATCGCTGTCACCGTGCCCCGGACCCGTGTTTCATACAGCACAATGTCGTCGTTTACGCAGCCGCAGAAGGCCAGCGCAAGGAGTGCTCGCTTCATCGACCACCTCCGAAGTGGAAGGCCAGATGGACGCCGGGAATGGCAACGCTCGCAGGCGCATCAACCCAGCCATAGTCCGCTGCGACATCCAGACCGATCCGCTGGCTGATGCGGATTCCCAAGCCCACAGATCCCCACGGGGTCCACTCATGACGAACCGACCACTGCGTCTCTGTGCCAGCTTCCCTGATGATCTGGGTCCGACTGGGCAGAAGTGCGTGACGAGTCCCGAGCACCAGATAGGGCACTGCCCAACGAACCGGGAATGCCAGTCGCAGCCGCAGCTCACCGCTTGGCCCACGCTTGGACAGCTCGGCCTCTTGCAGCATCCAGCCAAGCAGGACTTCGCCAGACAGCCGGACATGCGGTCGATCGACCCAGGCCAAGGACAGACCGGCAGAGAAGGAAAAGCGTCGCCCCAGCGCAGACTCGACCTCCAAAAGGGGAGCCAAGCGATGACCAACCCCGACGAGTGCGCGCAGCGAAAACCAGGGATATCCGGCCTGCACCGAGACACCCCATGCTCCCTTGGCGGGACCGCCAGCGAGCTGATCGAGTACAACCGGATCGGTACGGAGCGGCAGGATCTCGACCTGCGAAGTCGGCGCGGGTGGATCAATCGGCGTGGCGGGCTCAAGGGCCGCCTGTAGCGCAAAGACAGCAGCGGTCAGCATGGACGGACTCATTTCGCAGGAGCGACGCGAAACACGCGCGCAAAGTTTCCAGAAAACACGGACTGCGCTTCATCGGCGGTATAGCCGCTCGCCTTCATGGCCGTCACCGTACGGCTCAGGTAGTCCTTTACAAAGCCGGGACTCTGCGGTCCATCGCTGCCGTAGATGACACGATCGACCAGCCCAGCATCCCGGATTTTCTGCATCGCAGTCTTCAGATTCTCTCCGGTCGGGTCCGATCCCTTGGAGCCCAGGGCGCTCGGTTCCAGGTAGACGTTGGAATAGGTCTTGGCCAGACGGATGCACGCCTCCAGTGAGCCGCTCTGCTGGTCGGTGAAGTCATAGCCCAGGTGTCCGAGGATAAAGATCGCGCCCGGATAGGCCTTCACCGCTGGCTCAAGGTACGTCGGATCGGTGTAGGGCGCTTCGCTGGAGGTGCCCGGAAACGGACTGGACCCAGTGTGCAGATAGACCGGCTTCTTGAGGTCCGACGACACCTGATAGATGCCAAAGTACGTCGGGTCGTCCATTCGGAAGTGCTGATGCGCATGCGCCAGCTTGATGCCAATCATGGACGGATTCGCGAGCGCAGTCCGTAGGCGCTGAAGCTCTGCATCCTTTTCCGTGCGGAAGTTGTCGATGCGCAGACTCGCAAGACCGAACAGCCGATCCGGGGCGGTGGCGGTGTCTGCGATTACGCGCTCATTGGTGGCAATCCCGACCGTGCGTGGCGCGTAGACCGCGAACAAGACCGCTTGAGAAACCCGTGCCTTGTCTAGCTCTGACAAGATTCCTTCTGCCGACAAGATGCCTTCCGCCGTGGTCTTGGGATTGAGGCTGAGCGGAAACGGGAAGCGACTGCCGATGAACTTGCGCGTGTCTTCCGGGATGGCGTCCCACTCGCCGGGGTGAAGGTGCATATCAACGACCAGAATCCGCCTGCCATCGTAGTCAATGCCTTTGGCGGTGTCGCAGCCAGAGAGACTCAGGGAAAGCCCGGTGCCACAGACCCAAGTGAGCCAGAGCGCCGTCGAGATCGTCCTGAAGCCGGAGCGATGTCGATTGAAGCCGTCGCAAACCCACGTAAAGACCTTCATGGCTGCATATCTAGCACAGTGTGCGGAGCGAGCTTGCTGATTGTTCCGTGAGACGAGCCACACTGACAATCACCGCCGCGAGTCCCGGCCACATGGAGCGGCGGGTCGCGTCATACATCGTGCCGCCGTGGCCGCAGATCCTGCGCTGAGCACTCGATCGAGTGTCGCCTTAGGCGATGGTGTGTTTTTTCCGTTTGGACTGATGGCGAACGTCGTGCTGAGTCCGCTCGCTGGGTCTTTGTGAATCTGGAGAAGCCGTCCGGGAGATGAATCTGCGCCTCGGCTCATTCCGACATCAATCAGGAATATCCGCCCAAGCTTCTGGAACATCGTGTCTGCTGTTCGACTGGTTCCGTCGGAAAAATTCACGTGTCCGGGCTGATGCCCGATCACCAAGTGGCTGACGCCAAGTGCACCCGCATACCGTCAGATCATCGTCTGCGGATCTTGTCCGGACACTTCCCACCATGGAGTCGTGCCGGTCAGCCGTGCCTCCAGAATCGAATCACTGGCAGAAAGGACGGATGCTCCGTAGCCATCTTTGTCGACACCAGTCTGAACGTCTTGACCAAGCTGCAGCATCGTTCGTCCCGCAGTGTGTCATGCTGGCATGTGAAGCGCCCCTCGCGCCACTTGCTCGTAGGCAGTCGATAGTTCAATCCACCGACGGATACGTCCAGCATGGGAGCCAACACGCTATCCACACGCTCATCGCTGGCACATGGTGCGCAGCCGGTACCATACCTCGTTCCCTCACGCCACAGCCACGCCCATCAAAACCGCCTTGACCCCAGGCTCACCGGCATCGTAGCCAGGTTGTTGAAACGGATGGGAAACCGATCGGTTATCGCATTCCCAACACGGGAATATCGACGTGAGGTTGGAAGGTCAAGCGCGGTTTCGGCTGCATGGTCCGGGAACTGATCGCCTGGATCGTGCCGGGCGCGCCGCCGAAGTCGGTGAGACCCAGGTTGCCAAGGCGGAAGGAGCCGGGCAATGGAGCATCCGAGGGTCACATGCTGTTCGGGGCGGCGGCCCGCCTCACGGCCGGAAGGAAGGTGTTTTCGAACCAGTTCACCGAGCGCGGGGCGATCTTGTTGATCTCGCTCGTCCCTCCGAAGCAGTGGATCGCTTGCACCAGGTGGGTGATGATCTCCATCCCTACCCCGGCGTGAAAGCAGTCGGTCAGCGTTTCCGTGTTCTGCAGATCCGTATCACCGTGCCTGTACTGCACTCCCATCTGCTGTTTGAACTTATCGGAGTATGAGAACACGTGTCCAAACAGACATAGATACTGGTAGCCCTCGACGTGCTGGGGGTCGTCCTGTCGACCACCGATCATGCTCTCGGCCTGATCGACATGGAGGCGCTTCTTCGCCCACTTTTGGACGATCGAGCTGTTCATGTTCGCTCGCCAGTCCTCCACGTACGCTGCGAAGTACGCCTTGGCGTTCGTCTCATTCTGATCACTCGGAATCACTTCCGGGCCGAGCGCTCTTCGGAGTGGGGCATAGGGCAAGGACGAGTTCTTGTACACCCGAAACGCCGCAAAGTGGGTCAGCTCGCCTTGCCGCAGACTCCGAGGGTGTTATTGGTTAGTTCGTAATTTCCTGCGCCCGCGCCGGTGCGAAAGCTTGTGACGTCAGGCGCTTCGACCATATAGATGCGAAGCGCCCGCTGTGCGCCGGCGGACTGCCGTCCCAGCACGCTGACGTTCTTGAACGTTCGCGGCTGCTTCGCGTCTTTCGCCGCCAGGTCGAGGATGGGCTTGAAGAGGTCGTTTTTGTACAGCTCCGCGAGTGCCTCCTCGATGCTGCGCGTCAGCTGGTAGCCCAGCGTCGCTTCGACGAGCGCTGCCACCGTCTCCGGATTCCGCACAGCCAGAGAGGAGCTCTTGGCGTTCTTGCCGACCAGCCACTGCTCGAGGCCAACGCGGTTCACGGTCTTGGCAAGATCGATCGGCCGAAAGCCCCAGCACTGTGGCGCGTTGATATCGCAGCCATCGATAAGCATGTCATCGAGCCTGCCGGGATCTGGAGTTGGCATCCTCATGGTGGCCATGCCAAAGGGCGTGAAGCCGGCGCGGCTCCGGCACTCGAGGAGTCCGTTCCCCCTCAGGAACGCCCTCTGCTTGCTGTAGTCGCCGAGTGTGACGTCAAGGCTCAGCGCGTACTCGATCTTCGCCGCCAGCAGGAGTGCCTTGACCGCCGGAATGCGCCCGCTCGTCAGGAAAAGTTTATCTTTGAGGTAGTTTCCACAGGCCTCCACTAAATCATTCAGATCCGTGGAGCTGGGGAAGGCCGCCTGGCTAAAGACATCCCCGCTGTACGTCTTGAAGGACGGTCGCTTCAGGATGGCATCGATGAGGCCGGCCTTGTTGCGACTGCCCGAGACGGAGGACGCGACCGAAAAATGCTCCAAGGAGAGGATCGGAAACTTGTGAACATAAAGCTTGATCGTGCCTAAAACCGCCTGATTGGCCAGCTTGTCGACGATCCCTTCGTCTCAGGAACCCTGGTAGTATCTGTCGACATCGACCTGCTGAAGCCGCGACTGCGCCTTTACGGAATCATACCCCTGTGCCTTTGGATGGACGAACTGACGCAGGAACTGGCGGTAGCGGCTCTTGGCGTAGACCTTCCTGTTCTGCTTGGGGACCCCGTTCGGCGCGGTGGTCTCGAAGTCGACAAGGACATACCGGCTGTCCTCCCTATAACTGGACGCGGTGGGAACGACTATCATCTCGCGAAGCAGACTGTGGACTAAAAATGCTGCCATTGGGCGCCTCCAAGCGGACCACGCAGAGTCGACCGCGGCGAAGATCCAGTTCGTTATGGTATACCCGAACTGCCTGTTAGTTGAACCAGAAAGAGCAGACGGCGGGCCGCGGATCGGTTTTGGGTACGATCTCGATATCGCGACAGGACCGCTTGAGGGGCTGAACAACAAGCTCAAGGACACAAAGCGCTCCGCCGAGGGCTACCGCGCCCCGGTCTTCTTCTGCCTGCGCATCCAGTGCTGACCCATCCCCCCATTTCCAAAGCTTCCGTTCGCTCGTGCCATTCTCGCATTCCCACATTACCAACTCCGTTCGCTAGCTTCGCCGCGGCCTTGGCTCTTATTGTCCGACGATTACCCAGCACATAAAGGAGCCGTCTGACACACTCCATTTATGCATTCCCATACACTCCTTTGGGCTTCCTACACACAGTCCTTTGTTGCCAAGCGCTTCGACGCTGTACTGCACAGAAAGACCCTCGACTCAGTCTATGGTGCAGTGCTTGGTACGCTCACTGCGGCCAGAGCGGGCGTCGCACACATTGGGCGAGGTCTTGCACAGGCCCGCGGTCTGGCTCCCAAACACGCCATCAGGCAGGTCGACAGACTCTTTAGTAACGAGCTACTTTCCATCGAGGATTTGGCTCCCAACTGGCTGGAGTTTATCGCCGGAAATCGCACCGAACTTGTGGTTGCACTGGACTGGACAGAGTTCGCAAAGAGCGATCCGAGCACGCTGGTTCTGTCCGTGATTGCGCGCGACAAGCGAGCCACGCCGGTTCTGTGGAAGACTGTGCAGCGCACCGGAATCCAGGTTAGCGTCCCGTCAAGTGGTGTGCGAAGGTCATCGTCTGTCCATAGGAAAAGGCGAAGCCGTCCCCGGAGCCGACCGCAGTGAAGCCTCTCATCACGCCACCTCCAGCGATGGCATCGGCGTGGATTGCGGAGTCTTCAGTAGCGCCATCGATTCGAGGCTAAAGTAGCGTTTGTTCACCGCCCATTCGTCGTTCTGTTCGATCAGGAGCATCGTCACAAGTCGCAGCGCGGACGCAGGATGGGGAAAGATCCCGATGACGTCTGTCCGTCGACGAATCTCTCGATTCTGCCGCTCCAGTGGATTGGTCGAGTGCAGCTGCCTCCAGTGCTTCTCCGGAAAGTTCATGTACGCCAGCACGTCGTACTCGGCCTCCTCGACAATCGCTGCCGCTGCCGAATATTTCGGCCTAAGCAACTGCACTGCTTTGTGTAACGCTTCATGCGCTAGCTCAGACGACGACTGCGCAAAGATCGTCTGGATCGCCGCCGCCACATAGCCCTGCGCGGCCTTTGGCACGCGCGGCCTCGTCTGGGCGGGCCATTCCTGGTAGGGCATGGCTTGATGAGACCAGATGCTGCATGACACCCTCGTGTCCAAGGGTCTGCCACTGCGTCCACGCGAGCTGCTCATCAATGACGTAGACGCCCGGATCACCGAGGAGTCGATCAGCGACAATCGGCAGGTCCGCGCCTGCACCGAATCGCAGCACCTCGGCAGTCTGTAGGCAGCGGACGAGGGGGCTTGACCGGAGGCTACGCAACCGGCGCCCGAGCAAGCGGCCCAGCTCACGGCCCAGCTCGGCGCCAGCTTCGGTAATCGGGAGCGTGTAACCAACGCCATCAGGAGGGAGCGGGGCACGCGCTGCATGACGCAGTAGCAGGGCGACCGGTTCCTCGGCAGGACACGACCCGAGCCAGTGCAGGACGGACGCCGGATTCCGCCAGTTGGTCTGGATCATCATCTGGCCTCCCCGACGAGTATCGCAGGCAGCGCCGCCATTCGCCGCACTTCACAGAGAGTGAACCCTGCCTGATTGAGCAGCGCTTCATACTCGGTGGCTGTCCGCTCTTGGCCTCCTGTCATCATGAGCAGGTGCAGATCGCAGAGGCTCCCCGCGACGCCCGCTTCAGGAAGGAGCATCTCCACCACGAAGAGTTGACCCGAAGGTGAGAGCACTTCACGCGCTCGCCGAAGGATGCGCAGTGCATCGGTATCATTCCAGTCGTGCAAAATCCTGCACAGAATCACCGCATCAGCCTCGACTCCCCAGTACTGAAAGAGATCCCCAGGCTGCCACTCGATTCGGTCCCGCTTGGGGCTGCGCTCGCGTGCTTGCTCGATGACTTCAGGGCGGTCCAGCAGGATTACGTGCAGCTTGGGGTACTGCTCGATCAGTGACTCCGCAAGTGCGCCGAGTCCGCCTCCCGCATCAATGACCCGCTCGCTCCCACGCAGGCGGAGCGCTTCCGGTACATCGACATAGTCGTGACGGGCATAGGAGAGGAGCATCCGGTGGTGCGCCTCGCGCCGGGCTTCATTACGCGCCACTTGCCCGAAGATGTCGGGTGCCACCCACTCTTTCTGATTGCCTAGGGCCTGCGGCAGCGATTCCCACAGCTGCGTGCTGAATCGACCGTACTCCTGCGCGGCGCCCGCCAGCGTCAGCGGATGCTCGGTGCGCAGATACTCACCGCGAGGAGTGCGATGCCAGCTCTCCCCCTTGTACGAAACCAGAGAGAGCTCGCCGAGCGCCCGCAGCAGGCGCCGGGTGCGATCCGGACGCAAGCGACAGCGCGCCGAGATATCCTCGACCGAGCCGGGAAGCGCTTCAAAGAGACCCAGTTCGACGGACGTGGCGATGGTCTGCGTGCGCCAAAACCCAACCATGTCAGCGGAGAGCGCGGCAAACTCACTGCGCAGCGCGGGGCGAAGCTCTATGAGGGAAACACCGGTCTCGTCGATTACCTCTAACCCTCCGTCGAAGCGCTCGACCCTGGCCTGTCCGTTGTAGAAGGGCTCTACCGCAGCAAAGCGCCGTGTGTAGCGCGGGTTCCCCGCGATGTCGATGTGCATCCAGCCGTCGTCATCACGCGCCCTCGCGAAGCCTTTGTGAAAGACATCGAGATCAAGGAACCAGCGACCATGTACGCGTCCGCCGTCTCGATCAATGTGCGTCGAGCGTCCGTCTTCCCCTTGGACGACGGCAATCCCGTCCCGAAAGTCGCCGACATTACGGAAGCGCTCTGCATAGGCCAGCTCACCAGCTGGTGTGATATGCCGATAATCACCGTCAGGCTCACGCACCACACATCTGCCGCTCCTCCCCCATAACCTTTGAGCGCCCGTAGATGTTGACGGGCTCACGCGGCGTCTCCTCGCTGGCCGGTAGTACGCTCGGCTGTCCGTACACCTCGCGACTGCTCGCGAAGATCACCCAAGGCCTCCGCGGCTGTCGGTGCGCCGCATCGAGCACATTCCGCAAGCCATCGACATTCGTCGCCCAGCACAGCTCGGGGTCGCGCTCGCCCCAGACAACCCGTGAGACCGCGGCGAGGTGGATGACGCCGTCACAATCCGCGACAAGCCGCGCGACTGCACCGGCATCAAGCACATTTCCCCGTCCGGGATGCCCCACCGGCAGACGCAGATCGAACCGGCGCAGCCGATAACCAAGGGTTTGCAAGGCGGACACCACGGCCCTGCCGATGAGTCCCTCGGAACCTGTGATGGCGATGGTCTTCATTCGGTGCATCCCTTGTTCGATGGACTCGGCGGCAACCGAAGCCTCGCGATTTGGGCAAGCAGTGGCGGGTCGTCTTCGAGGACCAGGGCGCGCTTCACGGCATCGACAGTCAGCCGACTCAGCTTGGAAAACCGACGGACCTCTTCTCCGTGGGCGACTGCTGATGGGCATCGGCCCAATCAAGCACCTGCATATCCAACTGCAAGGCCTTCTTGAAGTCTGCCTGTAGATAGGCTGCACGAGCTTCCAGGAACAACTTCGCCGGTTCCGGCGGCAGCAAATTCCCAATCTGATCTTCGGTAGTGGCGTACATGGTTCCTCCGCAGCAAGCGACACGATGGTTTCGGACCGCATCGATTTCCGCGAGGAGGGGAGCGCGCGCCGGGTTGCGACGGATGCAGTCTGAAAACCTGGGAGCGAAACAGAGCAGGGAGGCTCACTGACTGTCAACGAGAAACCATCTGCTCAAATCAAAAGGGGTCGAGGCGACTCTGGAGCGGTTGGTGCAAGGTCAATGACCGCCGTTTCGAACGTCACTGCTGGATCCATTCTTGGGAATGGGTCATATGCTCGCGTTCATGCAGACAGAGCGACTCCGCTTGGCGCAAGACCATTTTTCCGAAGGCCGCACAAAGGAAGCCTATGGCGAGATGCGTGGGCTCTTGACGGATCTAAAGTCGCTGGAAGACGATGCGTTTGCACAGGAGGCACTTGGCCTGCTCGCAGCGCTGAGCGACGGCTTTGGCGCAACCGAGATTGCTGGCCGGCTTCGCGTGTGCACATCGCAGCCCGATAACCCGCAAGCGCTGTTTGATGCCGGATGTGCGCTGGCCGAAGAGCAGCAGTTCACGATTGCGGCAGCCATCCTGTTTCGCTGCAATCAGCTTGCACCCGCGCAGCCTCCGGTCGTGACGGAGCTTGCAGCCTGTCTTGAGCGTGAAATGCGCTACCGAGAGTCGGCGCTGCTGGTTGATCAATCGGGTCTGGCCGAGCACGATCCCATCTGCGCCTATCTGAGTGGACTTTCATGGCTCATGTGTGGTGATCGCATGCGGGCCAGGGAGCGCGCTCGCCAGCTACGTGCCCATGCGCCAAGCGAGCGCACGTTGTTCATGCTCGACGCGCTGGATGGAATGCTGACCCGTGCCGATGCGATCGAGAGAGCTGGAATCGCGCTTGATGATCTCGCCCTCACCGCGTGGCACGCGGCGCTCTCGGGTTCTCTGCTTCTTCACGAATCAGAGCACGGATATCCCGAGCCCATGCGCGGTCGCTATGCTTTCGTTCAAGACTCTGCACCGCTTGAGCGCCTGGCCCTTGAGCGACTCCGCGTGGTGCTCGAAGCCATCGGTGAGCGCCCGCCGCGTGTCATTGCCGCTCCAGACCGTGCGAGTCATATTCTCGCGCTCGCTGCCGCTGGAATGTTCGGCGTTGCATATGAGCCATGGCGCGAATCCGATGAACAGCCAGGGCTCTTCGTTGCGTGGCGCATGGAGTCCGTCGAATCGGACAGCTTCCTGCGCGCCCTGCACACCCACCGACCGAGGCAGCGCCTGTTCGTACACGCATCATCGTGGACAGAGCCGTTCGCATACGCGCCCGACTTCACCTCGCTACTTCACCAGTTCATTGCGCATCCCTGGACAGGCGGTGCGATGTCCATAGACGAGGCCACCGGTCAGCTCATGCACAGTGAGCCCGACCCGCGCAGAGACGAGGAACTTGCCGCCGAGATCCTTGCCCAGCCACTGCCCGAGCCAGGACCTACCCCTACTGAGCTGGTGGTGAGTGTGGCGCGTGCCCTCGCACCCCTTTCCGAAGCGCATGCGGCCGGAGCCTTCCGCACAAGCGGTCATCGCCTGTACCAGCGCGCCGGCGGCCCGGTGGAGAGCAATCGTTTCTGAATGATCCCAGCTGCGTGGAAAGAGCGTTGAGCCGACCGCTGCGCTTGTCATAGCATCGCGCCGCTTGGAGTCCGATGCCGTTACTACCTGTGAGTTCCGATCCTGCTGGAATCCCGCTGCTCTGTTACCATCTGTCGCAGCGTCCTGACAGGCTCCTGTTTCACGCAACAGTCAGCACTGTTACGGGGGAGCCCATCGAGCGCCTCCGGTCAAGGTCGGCCAGCGCTGCCTTCGCTGCTTTCCCGCTCGGGTAATTGCGCCAAGAAAACGCATGCTCGGTCAGCGAGATCGTGACGATCGAAAAGCACTCTCTCTTCTTGCCAATGAGCCAGCGCACCGCGACAAACAGTGCGGCAGCATCCCGACGGATACCCAGCGGACGCCAGAACGCATCACTCCCCGTCGAAGCACGACGCAGATAGTCTTCCGCCCACGCTTCACCTGGTTTCGACAGATCGAGCTTGGCGGCAATGGCTGGCGGACGCATCTGGTAAAGCGCACGATGACGAGAAGACACACTTGCGGGGTTGAGCCATACCGCCGTCGGCAACGTTGAGCGGGGAACTATGCCCACCCTTGCAACCGCCGAAGCGCTCGCGATCGCCCTTGGCGTATCTCCCGGTTGGCTCGCTTACGGACTTGGGCCGATTGAGCTACCTGGACGGCGGCGTGTGGCTGCGTCGCCTGCGCCAAGCCCCGGCTAGGACCACTCGACGCTCGGGATGTCTCCGACAACGATTTGCAGCGCTGACAAAGCCGACTCTTCAATCTCCTCAGCTTGAGGGCATGCGTGGGATTGCGCGAAGAGAAGACACGACTCCTCTAATTGGCTTTCTGGTCGTCATCAAGAAGGTCGAGGCTCAGGTAAACTAACCCGTGCGGCTCGACGCTTGTTTTCGTCTGACAGGAATCATCGATTGCCTCCAGGACGTGATTGCAACATAGTGGGCTTTGCTGAGGCCGGTGCGTAACGCAGATCACCTTGCCCATTCATTAATCTCTGTCCCCGTGCTGATGCCCTTTTCCTATTACAGGGCACCAAGGACGCACTCGCCGTGTTGCCGTAAGCTACTGTCAATATGTCATCACGTACTGTCTGTGCTCCGGCCGGGTGTTGCCGCGGCCAATGTAGCACATCTTGTGATACTGCTTGACGACTGCGAGTGCGGCCAGTGCGTCGCCTTGGTTGTCCAGCAGGGCGAGCAGATGGTTGCCATCCTGAAGGCGCCACCCTGGCGCGCCAATGTCCACGACGATGACATTGGCTGGGTCGTACGCCACCGCATCGCGGCTTATGGGTAGCTGTTGCGGAAGACCACTGGGTCCGGCCCAGTACTCGAAGACGTAGTCGAGGTGATTGGGTCGGGTGTTGGAGCGGCCGATGAAACAATGAAAGGTGTAGGCACGTGCGACCGCCAAGCCTTCGCGCGCGTCCGCCTCGTTGTCAAAGGTGACCATTGCGGAGAGTCCGTCGGTGAGCACCCAGCCGTCACGCCCTTGATCAAGGACGTAGAGAGCTTGCGGGTCGTACGGGAGCTCCTCTGCGACCGATGGTGGCACAATCGGATTCAGGAAGACCCGGGGGACGAGTCCGTCGAGGATGTCGCGGGTTGCTTTTATCTGGACTACTACCGCGGAGAGGATCGGGATCGCTACGGGTGGCAAGGTGGCGGCCGCAGCCATCGCTCCCTGGAGCCTCGCCCCCACTTCCGCCAGCGAGTCCGTCGCCCGCAGAACCGCCCTCGCCTGATCCGTCAGATCGAAGCTCCTACCGTTGTTGGTGTAGCAGTTCATGACGTTGGTGAAGCCCTGGAGCGCTGTGGTCAAATGACGCTGAACAACAATGTTAGCTGCTGCGACGTCGCCGAGCGCTCCGAGCGCCGCCCCCGGCAGAAGTGTTGCAAGCGCCCCTTCCGCGCCGGCCACCGCTCCGCCCACGTGGTCGAGTCCCAACTTGGCTGCGTTGATTTCATCCCAGACCGAGCTGTGGATGGCATTACATTCATCGAGTCCCATGCAGCACCTCGTTTACTCGTGATGAGGTTTAGGTGTTCGAACGTGTGCTTCGGCCCAGCGCTCAGAGAACAGACCGCCTAAGCCGCGCCACAATCAGCCTCGGCAGTGGATAGTCTGCCCCAGACTGTCGTTGATCTAGTGTAACAGATCATTTGTGCAACCTCGGACCGCCATCGGTGTCTCATTCCTATGCGATTCACGGTAGCCTTCGTCGTCCTGGCCGCAGGCTGTCGCTCCACGTCGAGCGAAGCGGACGGCGGACAACGGCACACTGCGCGAAGGTCGCTTTGGATGAGGCACCTTTTCCTTTCCTGCCTGCTGGGGATCGTGGGCTGTACGGCTACCCAGCCGCGGCACAAAAGTGAATCGCTGCGGCAGCCGGAACGAATCACTTCTGCGACGGTTCAGCCGCTTCAGGTGGGGCGACAGTACCTCGCGAACGTTCGCTTTTCGACCTACCGGCATCCGGCCTGGGTCATCGCCCTTGGGCCAGGAAAAGATGGTGTCGAACTCGTCTTTGAAAATGAGTCAGCGTTCGCAGAACTGACGCGGCACAGTGGATGGGAGGGAATGGTCCGTTTCGTCGTGCTGAAAACCGAGTCCGTTCACGACTACCGGCCTCCTCCCGAGACATCCTTTTGGGATGAAGTCGTACACTGTAGGCTCCTGGCCGTCGAAGAACCGGAGACCCAGTCAGCCAGTCCCCCCGTCACAGACAAAGCCCTGCAAAGGAGCAAGTGAACATGCGCCTCGGCTTTCGCGGATGGCTATCCGCCTGCGTGTTTCTGTGCGGCTGCGCGGTGGCTGGCACTCCACAGCGCGCACTGCGGTCAGACTTCGCACCGACTCCGGTGGTCCCCCAAATGGTCGTCCCCAAAACGGTCCCGAAGGAGCCCGTGTGTAGAGGCAGAGAACACTCCGTTCAAAAGGTGCCAAAGGACGCAGACTCCCAAGTGAGCTGCTGTGGCTACAGTCCATCGCGGTACAGGGAGTGGGTGCGGGAACAGCGGCCCCAGTTTGCCGCGTGTTTGTCGCGTGGCAAAGCGAACGCTGGCGGACTGACTGGCAAGGTGATTGCGCGGATCGTGTTGCAGCAGGGAGTGGCCACACAGGCGTGCGATGCCGGTTCCGACTTTGCCGATCCGGACGTTGTTTCCTGCGTGCTTGACGTATTCGCGAGCATGAAGATTCCAGAGATCGAGCGCTGCCCGCAGACAACCATTACGTACCCTCTGTCATTTGCAGGTTCCCGATCGTAAAACTGCTCTCCCGACTCGCGATTGCGGGCCACGCTATTCTGTAAAGATGGCGAACATGACACCCAAGGCAAAGCGGAACAGGAAGCAACGCCTGCGGGATGCCCGTGGCTCCACGGTGATATCACCGTGATATTGCGCGGGCGGTCGTGATATCACGCCGCCCTGCGGTGACATCACGCGGTCGGTCGGTGATATCGCGGCGTGCGCTAAACTGGCGACTGTCCTGGCAAGCAGGGAGCCGCTCAATGTGTTCGCATGTGTGTGATGCTGCCCGTTGCTACGCGCCTTCGTTGGGCTTGTCGGTGACGAGGGCTGCCAGCGCCTTCTTTGCTGCTTTGGCGGTCGGGTACTTGCGCCACGACAGAGCGGGCTCAGTGAGCGAGAGCGTGGTGATGATGCTGGGTGTCGGCATGACCGGGAACTTTCGACCCTCGCTATACGCCTGCGCACGATCAGACTGGCCCAAGGGCTCTCGCTGCGACTGCTGGGAGCAAGGTCGGGCACTTCTGGGAATCTGGTGAGTCAGATCGAGAAGGGCTCAGATCCTGCCATCGACACCCTCGAACGAATTGCGACTGCGCTGGCAGTTCCGGTCGCGTGGCTTGGGTTTGGCTGGACGGCAGGTGGAGAGATTCCCAGCGTACGACGAGCTACCTTTGTACGCGGACAGCAGGAACAGCGTTAGCAATAACCCCCGAGTCGGTCACGTTGAAGTCGTGAGCGGTCGGTTCGGTAATGAGTTCACCTTGACACCGAGATCCGATTGAGCAGAACATTATAGCCAATGCGTTTTCACCACTTTGCCTTGTGTGTGCTTACAGTCTCTTTGCTGGGGCTTGGCTGTTCGGAAAAGCGTGGCGGCCCACCTTCGCCGCCTGTCGCACCTGCTCCGGCCAAGACCGAACCAGTTCCGCCAGGAGTTGCCTGTCCTGAGTCGTCGACACGCTGCCAGGATGTTTACGTCGGCACGGTCAAGAAGGGAAACAATGCCCCCGCAGGAGCCAATGCCATGGAGTGCAAGCAGGGCAAGTGGATGCTGAAGGAGGCTTGCAATGCCTCCGCGAACATCGGCTGCTATATGATCGATGATCCGGCATCCGGGAGCACCCAAGCGCGCTGTGTGTCCGCGCATGCTGCTGGCGAATAACGGAGGGTACGTCCCAGAAGAAGACAACAGCCTCGGCACAGGGTGCCACAGGGCGGGTTTCGGCCCACATGCGGGCGGTGGGTTACGTCCGCGTCAGCACGGAGTTTCAGGTTGCGGAAGGGGTCAGTCTGGAGGCGCAGAAAGAGAAGCTCTCTGCGTTTTGCAAGCTGCATGACATCCAGCTTATCGGCATAGGTTGCGACGAAGGGCTATCGGCGAGTACGCTCAAGCGTCCGGGGCTCACTTCGGCGCTGCGGATGCTCGAGCGTGGCGACGTCCAGGCACTTATCGTCGTCAAGCTCGACCGGCTCACTCGGAGCGTCAAGGATCTCGGGTTCCTCTGTGAGCAGTATTTCAGCGACGGCAAGCCGTGGTCGCTGCTGTCTGTGACAGACTCGATTGACACGCGCTCGGCGAGTGGAAAGCTGATTCTGAACGTGCTGACGTCGGTGGCGCAGTGGGAACGCGAGGCCATCAGCGACCGCACCAAGGAAGCGATGCAGCACCTGAAGCAGAAGGGAGTGCAGCTCGGGGCGCCTCCGTTCGGGTACGAATACTCGACCGAGGTGGACAGTGAGGGGCGGCGACGGATGGTGGAGGTTCCCGGCGCGGTGGCGACGCTCAGGCGCATCGTTGCCATGCACAAGGCGAACATCACTCCGGCGCGGATTGCCAGGCGGCTGCGGGCCGACATGGTTCCGTCGCCTCGTGGGGCAGAGTGGTCCACGGCCTCGGTGCGGCGGATTCTCGTTCGAGAGGGACGCGATATCAGCTGCAAGCATCGACGGAAGTTCGTTGGGCAGCTTCGAGTCTTCGACGGGGAGCGCGCACTCGCGTTGGCGAGGGAATACCATGCCAAGGGGCTGACTCTGCGTGAGATTGGCGCGAAGCTCGACGAGGATGGACTGGCACCGGCACGCGGCGGAGAGTGGCACGCAGCGACGGTGCTTAGGATGGTGGAACCGCTCCCGTCTGTGAAACCTGCGCTTCCCGACGCACAGACACGGGCCTGGCAGCTACACGAGCAGGGCTACAGCCTCCGCATCATCGCCCGGATTCTGTGGAAAGAAGGCTACCGCCCCGAGAAGGCCGCCGCCTGGCACAACCAGGCTGTGAGTCGGCTGCTCGAGTCGCGTCTCGGCTGACCAGCGAGGCTCGTTACCGCGCTAACCCAGCTTTCAGCGGACAGTCTTGCTTGCTCCGCGTTGCCGACTGCGCTAGCGTCTTCCCATGGCGCTTGCGCAAGCGGTTTTGATTCCTGACCACGTCGATGCAGAGACGGGCATTCCCAAGGTGGAGCTTCGTCGTATGCTCGACGAAGGACTGGCCGAGCTGGCGCGTGGCGAGGGCATCGAGATGGATGATGCCGCGTGGGACCGTCTGCGCAGTGAGCTTCGCGCTCGTCGCTCATCGCGGTAGCCATGGCGGAGCGCGTGGTGCTTGCGCCCAAGGCGCGGGCGGACTTGTTTGCGATTGATGCCTATCTGGCCGAGCGCAATCCCCTCGCTGCGGAGCGTCTGATCGAGCGACTCCTTCACGCGATGCAGACACTCGCGCGGATGCCTGCCATGGGACGGAGTTGCGCCGACCTTGGGCTGCCGTCTGTTCGACGTTTCGTCGTCGAGCAACACCACATCTTCTACGCGCAAGCCGCATCAGGAATCCGCGTCGTCCGCGTGATTCACGGACGCCGGGACGTTCAGGCCGAAGTCCGCCAGTAGCGCGGCGCATCGATGGCTCGCCCAGACCTCGGTGCTGGACCAGCGTTCGTTGGGTGGCTTGCGAACGGCAGCACCATGTCTACCCACAGCGATCCGCTCGGCTGCCCCCAAGCGCCCCGAACAACCAAACACGGCCTGGAGCATCTCAACCCGCCGGGCGTGATATCGCCGCGATATCACCGGCTCGCGCTGCAACATCGCCGCAAGGTCACCGCAGAGTGCTCCGACCGGCGTGATATCACCGTGATATCGCGCACCGGGCGCTGTGCTGTGGGACCGCATGATGAAACTCGGATCAGTTCCACGGAACCCATCCCGCGCCGCACCCACCGCTCCGCAAACTTTGCCACCTACGTCAGCGCCAAGCTCCCACCCCACAGGCTGCGTGCTGATCATCACCGCAGCGCGTCCGAACACTCCCGCGTCCCAGGCAACGCCAGCCACCGAACAGAGTGGGCAGCGTGGTCCAATGCAGGAGTCTCCGACCGCTTCTGGGACGTCCACATCTGGACGTCCAACAGACGTCTAGCGCTGTGGGGTGGCGCGGGCGTTCTCGCGATGGTTGTGGCCACCGCGCTGTTGGTGAGCACAAGACCGGGATCGCCACCGGCCCTGAAGCCGCTGGTGCAGGCCACCCCGCCAAGCTCTGCGGAAACGGTGGAGCCGAAAAAGAGAACGACTCGATCTTGGTGCAAGTCCACATGCAAGCACCGGAGAATCGCCGAGCGGAGAGTCCAAGCCAGTAGCGGTCACGACGCCAGCGCCTGCTCACAAACCCAAGACACCTGCGGCAGCGAAGGTCGCGCCAAGCGAAGCGTGCAGCCAGCTCGACCAGTGAACAAGACCCCACCGAAGAAACGGTTTGGCTATGAAGAGTAATGTGTTCAGTGTGGTGATGCTGTGTGTGCTGTGCGGATCCGCGCGAGAACAGACTCCGCCGCCGATCGACTGCGACGCGAACGCGGCGTGCGTAGCCCTGGTGGACCAGGCCCAGCAGCAGTCGAAGGCGGGACAAGTGGCGGAGGCCGAGAAGAGCTACAAGCTGGCGTATGAGGTGAGCCACGATGCGCGGCTACTCTTCAACATCGCTCGTGTCCTAGACAAGCGGGGACAGGGGCCGGAAGCGATGTCGTACTATCGGCAGTTCATTCAAGCTCCCGTCGAAGATGAGGCGCAGAAAGCGAAGGCACGGGAGTATGTGGCGCAGCTTGAAGCGAAGCTTGCAGTACCACCAGCCCCGACCGCGCCTTCGGCAAGTCCGATGAGCGATTTGAAGACCGCGCCTGTCTACAAGAAAGGCTGGTTTTGGGCAGTGATGGTAGGAAGCATAGCAGCGGTGGGAGTGGGAGTAGGGCTTGGAGTGGGCTTGAGCAATCGGTCACCAACCATCCCGAGGGGATGACTCCTTTGTGTCTTAGGTCATCGGTCTTTCCTGAATTTTTTTTTCACGGCGCACCACTCCACATACCTGTCGCCCGCTGCGAGCGTGCTCTTGCCACCCGCGCGCCTCGGCAAGCGCTTCGGTGAAAGTCTTCAGGGTGTCTTTGAAGATGGTGACGGGCTGGCCACCGATCTGGCACCCTATGGAAGGAAGGCTGGCAATTTGCCCTGCCGGGACCGCCAGGGAAGAGGCCAGACACCGGACAGACGCTGAGTGTGTCCACCCGCTTGGTTTGTACTCAATAATTTAGTTATGACATATGCCGAAGGGGGGAACGATGCGTAGATCACCTGGGGTCTTCTTAATTCTGCTCTCTGCTTGCGATGCGCTGTGGATGCCATTTAGCCAAATATCCCCTGACGCGTGTCAGCGTGGCGGGAATCAGTGCGTTGCCGGTGAGGTCTGTGACCCAGTTACCAGGCGATGCTATTCTCAAGGGTTCGATGGAGGATTGGTAGATCTCTCTCCCAAAATTGATGCAATTTCTCCGTCGCTGGGACCCGCTGCGGGCGGAATCATGATATCGATCAATGGACAAAACTTTGCAGAGGGCGCGACCGTTCGTATTGCGGGACTGCTTGCCACACAAGTGTCCGTCCTGTCTGATAAGCAGATGACGGCGATGTTACCGACTCAACCGGGAGCCTTTGGGAAGGTATCAGTACTTGTGCAGAATCCAGACGGGCACCTGGTGAGTCGAAATGATCTGTTCGGGTACTACGCAAGCCAGCTCGCTTTTCCGAACCCAGTTTTCGATGTAGGAATGCAACCAACTTCAGTGGCGATCGGCGACTTCAATGGCGACAACCAGCCTGACCTTGCGGTTGCCAACGCGTTGAGCTTCAACGTCAGCGTGCTACTGAATGATGGAATCGGCGGCTTCGCTTCCGTCAGTAACTTCCCAGTAGGCGTGAATGCGACTTCGGTGGCAGTGGCTGATTTTAATGAGGATCAAAAGCTTGATCTGGCGGTCGTAAACGCTGGTAGCAACAGTGTCACGGTGCTCCTCGGCGATGGCGCAGGCAACTTCGTCTCCCCAAGTAGCCAGTCTGTCGGCACAAGTCCTGGCTCGGTGGTGGTGGCGGACTTTGATGGCGATCAGCGGCTGGATATCGTCGCCAGCAGCAACGATAAGAACTTTGCTGCTGTACTTTGGAATCTGTCCCGGTAGCGGGTGAGCTGCCTGCCAGATTTTCTTGGCTGCTCAGTCCGTGGCCGGAGCAGGAGCGGACAGAACTCTCTGGAGAGTTGTCACAATCGCGATTCGATCTTCGCGCGGGCTAAAGCATCCGGATTGACCGCCATCTCCATCGCTAAGTTGAATGAAGGACTCCACTTCACCTGCGCGATCCAGTCGGCGTATCTCCACCCTCCCAGCTGTGGCCAGCAGAATACGCCGGCAGGAAGGACTGATCGCCAGCACGCGGACGCGGTCTGTGGCTGAGATCTCCGTACTCACTCGCTCCGTCTCGATATCCCAGAGTACGAGTCTGTCGATATCACAAGTGAGCACCTGCTGTCCATTGGGCAGCAAGCGTGGAGAAGGGGAATCGATGTGGGAACTCGGGGTTGGGAACGAGCCTGTCGAAACTCTTGTCTGTTTCGCCAGATCGATGGTGTAAATCGTGTTCCCGATCCGCTCGCGGACTTTCAGTGGCTGGTCGGACACCCAGGCCAGCGATTGGGCGGGCGCTATCGCCGCTGTCAGCTCCTCAATGAGAGTTCCCGTCCGGACATCCCACAGAGTCAGCACGTCACGCTCCTCACTGCTGTTGGGTCGATAGCGCCGCCCGCGCAGTCCATCGATGAGTCCGTGGTTGCAGATCGCGCTACGGCCACCAGGCCCAAGTGTCAACATCGAGGAGTAGACAAAGGAGCAAGCCCAGCGCATGGGCGCCGACGGAGCACTGGGCCGCCAAGTCCACAGCGAGCCATTCTTCCCAACGATGTGCAGCGACTCGCCGTCCACCCCGCAGTGAAGCTCGCGCACGCCGCCACACTTTAGCTCAACCTCTGGCCCCGCCGTTTGGGTCAAATAGTTGTAACAAGTCACGGTCTCCGAAAATGGTCCTGCGGTTGCTATCAAATGGTGCGCGGGAAGCAGTACCACATGATCGATGGTAGTCGGCTGGATAGGGCATGGACGGCACAGTCCGTCTTCCCCCAGATCGAGCAGCAGGAGTTCTTTGGTGCCAGTGCTCTCGGCAAACCGGGCTCCGGAATCAGCAAGTGAAATCTGCTGATCCACCACGGCACCGACTCGATGGGACCGCCCGATCGGCGTTCCCTTGTCTGCGGTGAAGGCACCAAGCCAATGGCTGGGGCCAAGACTGCCGCACCAGATCACGCGGTCACTCGGTGAAAAGGCAAGCATGTGCTCATTGGGTCCCAATCCCAGCTCTGCTTGCCACAGTACGGTACAAGAGGGAATGTCGATGCAGAGGAGTCTGTCGGAGTAACAGACTGCGAGCTTATTCCCGCTGTGATCAAAACACATGGTAGGCCGCATGTAGTGCGTCTCAATGGGAAGCGACATGAGCGGCGTGCCATCGGGAAGCCGCCAGACATGAAGCGTCTCTTCTTGCAGCTGTGCCAAGCGTTGTCCGTCGGCACTCAGTGCAAAGGTGCTGTAATCCACGGGCGGCTGGGACAGTCGACGTCCGGTGGTCGATTCGATCTGCAACAGCGTGTTTGGCCCCTCTTTGGTCCCGCTCATCGGCAACAGAATGGTGAGCCCTTGCCGATCGATCAGCGGCGGTTGAGAGAGCCGGAACTTCCCACAGCCAGACAGGACCTCGATGCGACGCTGTTCGAGATCACAGAGCAGCGTATTTTCCTCGCCCACAAGGAGCACCCTTCGCTCCTCTCCGATTGCCACCAGGGACCTTATGCGAGTGAGGCCCGGGATTCCCAAGCATCCCAACCAAGTAAGCGCGGAAGCATCCCATGCGGAGAGGAGCAGCAGAGCGGGAACATGGCTGTAGATGGACGAATCGGCGGAGAGCCCCACGCCATGGACTGTCCACAGCACTCGCCCGGACGGAGACAGCGTGACGACTCGGAGTGATTCACCGCTGCGCGGGCTAGGACTCGTATGCGCAGAGACCTGGAGAACGGGCACGACCGGCATATCCATCTATTTTACAGCGGCAGCGTATCACAAGTCTCGCCGCGCGACGTCGGGCCATCGGGAAGGAGGTCGGGCCGGAAAGAGACACTACGCATTCTTCTTTTGGTTTGAATGAACCCCTGCGTCGCCGGTCCATTTGATACCGTAAACCCAGCATAGGAGTGTTCCGCCATGTCCCGCAGATCCTGTCGTGCCTCGTCCCTCTGTTCCTGGTGCAGCGTCACCGCAATCGTAGTCACCTCTCTGGTTTGCTTGAGCGCCCAGGCGCAGACCGCGCTGAAAGTGGATGCCGTAGACCTGATTGCCGCACACAAGGCCGGCGGCAACGCCACCGCCCCCTATCAAGGCAAGCTGCTCGAGGTCGGAAATCTTCACGTAAATGGATTCTTTCCGATCTCGGAAACCATAGGTCGAAGAAATCCGGCGCTTGATCTGCGCACCTCAAAATACTTCGACTACATCTCCTGTGAGTCCTCCCCGCTGAGCATCGATGAGTGGGCCAAGCTAGCGGTCAGACAAAGCGTGGTCGTCGTCGGGACGGCGGCGATCGGTACGTACTCTCTGCGGCTGACGGACTGTAAGATCATCAAGCTGGTCGAGCCGATCCTTCCTCCCAGCGTGAACCTTGGCGATACCAGTGGCCGGGCCACTGCCAGCGACTTGATGACGGACTATCTGCGCAACTCGATCGCTGCCGCGAAAAAGTACAAGGGCAAGCAGATCACCATCAGCGGCAAGGCCACCGACGTCCAGCCGCAGCGATTGACCTTGCGGGGAACGGAGTACAACTCGATCCGGTGCGCCATCACGGCCAAAGACGCTTCCTTCTTGCAGAGTCTTCCTTCCGGGCAGTCTGTGGTGGTGAAGGGAACTCCGGTAGAGTCAGATGGCGCCGATCTGCAAGTGAAGGACTGCACGCTGGTCGAGCCAGTGGCGCCGGTTGCGACTCCTGCTGCGGCTCCTGCTGCGACTCCTGCTGCGACTCCTGCTACGACTCCCACTGCGACTCCTGCTGCGACTCCTCCGAAGCTAAAGACAACCGATTTGAAAAGCTACTACCCGACGGCAGTCCATAGCGGTGGGAGCTGGACCATGAATGGAATCGCTGGCGGCATCGCGCTTCAAGTTCGTCAGGATGAAAAGGAAGGCTCCGCCACTCGCGGCAAGTTCTTTGTCACTGTGGCGGGCAGTCCTGAGCGAGCGATGACCAAGGCGGAGCTGCGCGCTTTTTACGATGGAATGAAGCCGCGCGCGATGAGTCCGAATGCGGCTCCGTTTGACAAGGAACTGGTCAAAGCCCTGGCCTCCGCGCTCGGACTCAAGCCGCCGAAGCTCCCGTAGCTGCGACAGTGTGTTTAACCCTGGCGCCAGAGCGCCGATTTGCCGAGGGGCGAGAGTAAGGAGGCATCGATGAAGCGCCTTTTTTGTGTGGTGTTGCTCGTTGCATGCAGCGGCCCGCAAGGTCCGCAAGAGATCAAGTCCAAGATCAAGAGTAGCGAGCGGACCGAGACGTCCATAGCCGACTTCGTGGACGTCGAGGATGTGAAGCCGAGTGTCGAAGTGTCAGGCCCAGAGGGCGAGTACCTTGCGGCGCTCCGTAAGGAGATTCCGATCCTGCCTGGCCAGGTCAAGCTGGGCGTAGGTCCGCACGTTCCAAGCGGTTCGTCAGGGCACATGGAGACCACGGTCGAAATCAACGCCGTGTGGTGGGCGCTCCCGAACCGGGCCCGGCAGCGCGGCAGTCTGGAGTTCAGCGTTGACTACAAACGGACCAACGCGGCGGGAGTGGGGAAGGCCATCGGCGAGCTGCTCGCCAACCGATTGAAGGATTCGCTTCCCAAAAACGCCGCCGTTCCGGTACCGGCGCCACCGGCCCGATCGGTCACCGTCGGCACCACGATCGCGTGCAGCCTGCATGAGGACAAGTCGGTTCACTGCTGGGGCTGGCAGGTGGATCCGCTGGTTGGGCCGGTGCCGAGCAAGACGCCGCTCAGCGACGTGGTTGAGATTGCCGCAGGCAGCCGGGTGGTCTGTGCACGCCTCGCGAGTGGTGGCATTGAGTGCCTCGGCAAGGACCGGAAGGAAGAGAGTACGAAGCCCTACGTGGTCGGCAGCGTCTGCGGCATCGCCAAAGCGAGCAAGCTCGCGATGAATAGCGAGACCGGCTGCGCCCTCGTTGAGGGCGGCAAAGTGCGGTGCTGGAGTGTCGAGCAGCGCAACCCGCAGGACCAGCCGTGCGCCTACCCATCGAGCGAGATCGGTGGTGTGCATCACGCATCAGCGCTGTCGCTCGGCTCCACTGCCCTGTGTGCCCTCGTTGGCGGCAAGGTGCTGTGCTGGGGCACGCCGGGGCACTGGGAGAAAGGCGCCAAGCCGGTCAAGCTGCCCGCCGCCACCGATCTGATCGTCGGGATCACGCCGTGTGTGCTCGGGGCCTCGGGGCAGCTTACGTGCCAGCGGATGCCAGGGGGGGATTCCGATGCGGCACGCAAAGCGTACGAGATCCGGGAGGCGAAGCTACCGCCCGGATCGAAGGTCTCACTCACGGCGTTCGATGGCTGCGCGATCACGCCGACCGCCCAGCAGGTGTGCTGGGGTTTCAATGAACGTGGCATGCTTGGCGACTGGAAACGTACCGGGGTGCCGCAGCCTGTGTTCGATGACGTGATCTCGGTGGGCCTCTCGCAACAGGTTCACTGTTCGGTCACCAAGGACGGCTCCGTCTGGTGTCGCGGAACCACGAACAACGGGAACCCGACCGGGCTGCCCAAGAGCACCATGACCCTGACCAAGCTCACCATCTACTGACGACGGCTCACAGCGCCTCGTGCGTTGTACTTTCTTGGGATGGTGGCGGTTCCGCTGCTCGGACTCATTGCGATCCACTGTAGTTCGCGGCTGCAGCCTCCGCAGGGACAGCGGCCCACGATAGCTCGTACGGTAACGAATATCAGACACTCCCACTCCGATGCAGAACTGGGCGGACATACACCATCGGTATCCTTACCCACGAGACTCCTCCGGGGACTTTCGCTGCTGGGTTGCGAACTCAGCGGCGAGGTGTCGGCAGACCTCGCCGATAGCGATGCGGCAGCCGGGGCAGCCGTGCCGGGGATCGGCGCATGTTGGATGCAGCTCGTGAAATTGCTTTAGTAGCCGCTGGGCTGGGGCTCCGTGGTCGATGAGGTCGATGAGGCCCGGAAGGGCTGCCTCAAATGGCAGAGAAGGCTCGTCGAGCACCGGAGACTCCTTCACCCAGCGTATTAGCTCCGAAAAGGCATCGGTGATGCGCATCGTCTTCATCGACTGAGTGCAGCACAGACCATCGGCCCCCAATCGCACCGCGCTCAGCATGGCGCTGCGAAACGCGGCATCCTGAACGGCTGGCTCATCGGGACCAAACCAATCGGGGAGCGGCTCGCCCTCCCGATAGTGCAGCAAGATGCGGTACGCAAGTCGGCGGCACAGCGCGAGATACCCAGCCAGGTGATGTGGATCAGCAATGAGATCTGTCACTCCAAGCTCTACGCACATTCGGTCGGGGCGCAGGCGAATCATGCCGTTTAGCGCGAACAGCGTGGGAAACCAGGGCCCCATCACCGTGAGCGCTTGATGGGAAACGATGTACTCCTCCCAGCGAACCGTCTTCGGCAAGACCTCGGGGTCGCCGCCATTTGCCAGCCCGCGCCGTACCACATGACGGAACGACTGCACCCCCGCAGGCTTGGAACCCGCGAACGGAGAGCTGGCGTACATGCCCGCCAAGATCGGTGCCAGTCTGACCATTCCGCGAAACAGCGCCAGCAAGGCATCACCATCCGCAACATGGATGTTGAGCTGCGTGCAGTCCGCGTAGCTCCGAGCAAGGACTGCTGCGCCGTACTTGGCGTCCGCGATCTTGGGGATGAAGCCGTAGGAGCTGACTTCGGTTAGGAGTTCCAGTGGCTCTGCGGCAATCGGAACGATCAACAGTCCGTGCAGATCAGCCCAGTCAAGCAGCCAGCATGCACGAGCGCGATATTCAGCGAGTAGCTCCCCGAGGTTACGGTACGGACGGGTCTTGATCTCGCAAGTATTCGCCGCAACTTCTTCGCTCCGCCACTCCTCAGCACCAAACAGAGAGGCGACGACCTCCCCCGGTGCTGGTGCCAGCGTGTCGGCGTGGCGCAGTGGTAGCTCGACCTCGATTCCTTGAGTGGCATGCGCATCCGGCACAAACTGCGCGGACGGAAGCGTATCTAGGCGCAGGTCGTAGGCTTGGCCGGACTTGTGATTCCGAAGCTGGATCGTTCGCATGTTCCCCCCGATGAGCAGCGAAGCAGTCATGATAAGCGACGACGCTGCTGAGGCTGGCCGAAGATCTCAAGTGGCCGTCCACACAGGCCCGTAGTCAAGGCTGTGCTTGGTGAAATAAAATGCCACGGTCGCCGTCACACAAAGCGTACCGAGGGGGACTTTTCCGTGTGTGAAGGCTCTCTTACGGCTTGTCTGACCCACCACGCGCATAGAGGAGATCTGTCGATGAACGCAAAGATCTGTGTTACCGCTACTGTTGCTGCTGCCGTGTCTCTCTGGTTTGTTTCCGGAGTCGGATACGCCGACCGCCCGGACGGCGGAGCGACCGGAGGAACAGTGGTACAGAACCCTCGGCCAGACACCTCTGCCGGTTTTCGCCCGGACGGCGGAACGGGCGGCGGAACGGGCAGCGGAACAGTGACTCCGCCGGTAGCCAACAAGATGCCAACCAAGCTGTCCGGGACGCTGTCGCCAGCACCGGGGCGTACCGAGAAAGGGACCGTCACGTTTACTCCCACCCGGACCAAAGCCGGGATTGAGTGGACCATGACACTCGAAGTAACGGGAGCCAAACCTGGCACCAACTATCTGCTCATGGTCGGTGCGGGAGACCTCTCGGTGAATGTCAAGCAAGACGCCAAAGGCGTCATCAAGACCAAGGTCAAAGTGAAGTTCCTTAATCCGCCCGAGCAATTAAGTTACTCACTGAGCGCTAGCTTACTGGAGCGACTCGCCACAGAAAATCGGACGGCCGCATCGGGCACGCTCAAGTAGATCTCTTTGCTGCGGCCAAGACCCTTGCGAGTGGGCCGCTTCGGTCGGCGGACAACAGATGTGGACGATGCTGAGGGGGGTTTAGGAGTCGAACGCCCGAGCCGCCGGCGACCAAAAGAATCCGGGCAAACAGCTCAGGACGAGGCAATGAGCCTTCATGGTGAACATGACCAGATCATGCACCACCTATGCCCAGAGAGCCAGGAGCGAAGATATTTCCTGGTGCTTGCCCAAATCAGACCAGCGCGCCGCTACGAGGAGCACAGAAAACATCCTATCGACCTGGGGACATTTGAGGGGTCCTTTATGGAGCAACCGTCAAACGGCTCACAAAGTGCTTGGCGATGGCAATCAAAGCGCCATCGCTGCAAGCTGGTTTCTTTTCAGATCTGCGGATCCTGTGCGTTATCATGAACGCAATGTTCCCCGCTCGTACGATCAGAACCCGATCACCGGCCAGGTCAGCATCCGGTGCTCCGATAGTGGCGAGCATCGCTTGATTGCCAAGTTTGGGAACCATACGCGTGTTCTCAAGCGTCAAGGGCTCAATGAGCGGCTGCGAGAAGCTCTCCTTGGCTGCCGCTATGTCATGAGATCTGTCCGCCAACACATTGATGTGGAGAGACTGGTCACCGGGAAGTTCGCTGAACACGCACCCTCCGTCGGGCAGTTCTCTGTCGAGTGGCTGTGCCGTGGCAACATGGCACATTGAATTGATATGAGCCGCAGAGATGAGTTGAGGGCATTTAGGAACCGGCGCATAGTTGCGTTCAGGACCGGTGGATTTCAGCGCCACCGGTTTAGACGAGGGCGTCTCGCCCAGATGGGCCTGCGCGGAAGGCGATGGAAAGCGGCCTATGGCAGATTTAAGGAACTTGACCAGATCGGCTCTGGATTCACAAACCGGCGATGACACAGACGTAAAAACGGTGATGGACGCCCGGCCAATCGTGCCCTGTGCAACCCAGAAAACGTTGCCCATACTGGTGGTCTCAAACAACAGCCCATCCTTTACCCCCGGAATCGGAGTCGCGTTGGTTACCGTCTGCCTGAGAAAGTGTTTTTCCGGCCCTTCATCCAGGAAGATCGAAAGCGCGAGATCCCCTCGGCCTTCGATGGACCACCTTGCCAGACACGATCGCCCCACAAGCTTATCGGCCTGGCGCGTTTCGATCTTGAGACCCTTCGGCAAGTCGACGGTAGGTAGCAGTTTGTCGCACTCAACTAGCGTTGCTGCAGACGCGGCAACTGGTTTTGCATCAGCCGACGTTGCAAACAACAGCCAGACCAAAAGTCCCAGGGACAGAACTCTCATCGGACCTCCGTGCTTAATCAGAATCGTTGCAGTGGGACTCGGTTTCTCTCTGACGAAGGTCACAGGCACCAGCGTCCGGGGCTTTCTACCTTCCCTTGACAGTATCACCAGACCAGTTCCCAGCAGGCTCAAAAGCCGATACGGATCTGCAGGACCCGATTGGCGGAATCACAAGCGAACTGGCCTTCGCGCCCAACGGCCCGCCGCGCTTGATGGTCGTGTCGGTGCGACACTCTACTTGAAGGTGTGAGTAAGGGCCCCCCATTCCAACGGGCAGCGAGATGTCCATTGGATGCTCAGCGTGCGTCGGTGGTCCCGGTTTAGTCCTCATGCACAGGTCGGCGGACCCCTTGTAGGTACGGAGCGGCTTTTTTGCAGGGAGCAAGCTGGAACCGCTTCGCACACTGCCACGCCAGCGCGGACCGCAGGATGGATCCTTGTCCAGTTTCCTTGCGATGATGACCCAAGTAATCGACGATCCCATCGATAAGATAAGGGTCGGGGGTGTTAAGCAGAATGCTCATGTCATGATGACAGGGCGACTCGAGAAGCTCTGCAACCTCCACGGCAGGAGGCCGTGGTCTCATTCCCTGATAAGACCAAACCAAAAGGCAGCGGATACTGGCACGCAGCTTGGCGGACGCAGGACCGTTGGGAAGAGACCCACCTGTGGACGATGGAGAAGGAGTCTGAGGCGGCTGGGCAGAGCGAGTTTCAGGCAGACCGTTGAATTGCCACAGGGCAAAAAGGGCGGCGGCGGCTTCTCCATTTCTGTCGGCAGCAAGTCCTCGCAGATAAGTGCAGGCACTGTCGACGGCGAGAGTGCCCTCGAAATTCGACTTTTCGATCGCACTTCGCACCAAGTTTTGGGCTTCGGCAAGACCTAGCGGAGAATGCCAAGCCAAGAGCACCCGGAAAACGCGCGACTGGACCGCGTCGTCTGTTTGATGTTGCAAGACGGAAAGGACATCCTGGGCCTGCGCCGCACTTCCGACTTGTTCCAGCAAGTGGAGCCAGCGAGAGAGCAAGACATCCTTGCCGCCCAGCGCAACATTCCCACTGCGGATGTGCTGAGCCAAGATCCGGGCCAGGGCCGGTGCATGCGCAAGAAACGTTGCGGAATGGTGAACCTGCAGGTACCCGGTGTCGGCAATTCCCACTGCGTACGCAACCTGTTTGGCCGTCGGCAAGCGGGTGTAATAGCTGGGGTCTATGTCAAAAAGAGCAATCGCCGCACTGTGGCTCGGGAATCCGTCGTCTATCACAAAGCGCCCAAGCAGTGGAAGTGCTCTTGGGTCCTTCGTCGATCCGAGCGCCGAGGCGAGCGCAGACGTCGTGTTGGGGCCCAGGTCGTGTTGCGCGGCCCAGTGCAGCAGCCGCTCGCGGGCGGAAGTGGTGTGGTTTTCACCCAGGGCGCGGACACAGCGAGCACGAGCCTCGTCGTCTTTCTCTGTCCCGATACAGTGGTCAATCGGCGCAACCGACGGCTCGCCGATGAGTCCGAGCACAGTGATGGCCGGGTTGTGTTTCTGCCAGGCTGGATCGCGCGCATCTTGAACACACACTGTGATCTGAGCACTGACGATATCGGGTGGCGCCGAACGCGGCGGCAGAGCACAAGCGAGGGCAACCTGTAACGGAAAGGCCAACCACATCATCACGCCGTCTTCCTATTTCGACACGTACACATCGTCATGGTCTTGATGAGCGCGAGGATGAACCAATCGTTGCACAGATCGGCAATAGTTGAGTGCAGACAGTCCTCCTCCGTCGGTGACTCTGTCTGAGCTTAGCTGATCATTAGAACCAACTCCTTCTTAAGTGCGAAGCTGCTCCTGTGCTCTTCGTGATTGACGCCGATTCGAGCGGGGGCCCTTCCTCTCGACCCAAGCCCTTTTCGCGTCTCATGGGAATGAGGGGTGACGCTCAGCGCTTCTGCGGGGGGAAGCGACGCATGGTCTTCAGCCCATCGGAATCTCGCCACACAGGCTCGAAACTTCCGTCCGGTCCGGCCAGTACCATCGGCGTGTCCGCGCTGACCCCGCCACTGACATCGTCAAAACGAACGGGAACACTCCTGCGCAGGTCCTTGTCCACAAACGTGATGTAGTCACCGCGGGCGAGCAGGTCGAACCATGCCACACCAAACGATCCCGATTCGTTGCCTCGTGTGGTCACGGGAGGAATGCTTGGTAGCGAACACGGACACCGAGAAGCAGTATAGCGCCGAGTGCCACGCCGCACGGAGGTACCCACGCGGACATAACGCCGAAGGACACGCTTCCGTATTTCCTAGGATGTGATAGGCACCGGGCACGATGGTTGACTGTCCAGGCTGGATGGAGCGGTGGCCGTGCGGAGTCCGTTGATTTGGTTGACTGATTCACTGCTCGCTTCCGGCGCGCATTCCGTCGCCAAAACTTGCCGCCGCCCGCTCGGTTGCCTACGCTGCGCGCCGTGCGGTGGCGCTGCGTCGTCTTCTTCTCTCTGTTGAGTCTCTTCAGTTCGAGCTCGGCGCGTGCGGATTCCGGAGCGAGCACGCTGTCCGCGATGGCGTCTGGGGTTCCGTGCGGCCTCCTCGGAGACTGCGCACGCTTCGATGCGCTAGGGATTCACGTCGGAGCAGCGCTCGGACTTGCGCAGAGTCCAACGAAGTCGCTCGCACTCCTCGGACGGACGCGGGTTTCCGTTTCGATGCTGGATGCGCTCGATGTGTCGGTGTCACTGGGCGGACAGCACAATCGCGAGCAGACGGAAACACAGCTTTCCGCGCAGCCGCTTTCTGTTGGACTACGCGTCCGTCTGTGGCCGTGGTTTGACCGCGGCGGGCCGGATGTCGCGCTGTCGGTCGTGCAAACAATTCCGTCTAACTGGCTGGGCAGCGGTGACGCAGTGCCGGAAACAACGGCCAGCATCGCTGGCACAAAGCTGTGGCGTTGGCTGCAAATCGACGGCAGCGCCGGGGTTTTGTGGCGGGACGGGCTGTCGAAGCCGATGGGGCTGCGGCTGTCGGGTTCGGGCTTTGTGCGGCTGTACCAAACGCCAGACCCGGCGCTCCCGCGTGACAGCTATCGCGTTGGGATTCAGACGAGCGCGTTGTTTCCGCTCGATCGGACAGCGTTTTTGGCGACCACGACGGCGCTGGCGGTGTTTGAAGCGGCGACGGACCGCGGCCTACGATTTCAGCTCGGCATCGGGGCGCAGACAGAGGGCTATCGGGCGTCGGGACTTGCGCTTATGCAGTTTTCGTACTCGTGGGGTCTGCGCTATCGCACCGGCGACGGACGCGCGGGCATCGGCGGCATGCCCGACTGGTATCTCGACTATTTCATGGTCGATCCAGTCCTCGAAGCCGACGGCTGCATCTACACTGACCCGAGCAGCCTCGGACGGCTCAAAATCATCTGCATCGGCGAGCCCGAGCCCATCGACGCGAGCACCATCGTGCATCGCGATGGACGGCGCTTCCCGGTCGGGCTGCATGTGTGGATCGACAAGACCGACGGGACACTGATGACGACGGATCGGGAAATCCTCGCACGGCCCGACGAAAAGACGGCCAAGCTGGCGATTGTGGTCCAGCAGCTTGTCGAGGTGGTGCGGCGGCGAGAACAAAAGACCGGCAAGCCGTGCTTTCTGCGCGGCGGCATTTTGCATGCGGTCAGTGATGCCAGCCTCGCGTCGATGGTGGCCTTCGACGATCACGGCAGCGGCGCGTCGCTGCTCGGGTATGAACTGGCCCGCATGATCTTCTGCGACAGTGAGCCGCTGGCAAGTGGCGTGCCGTCGCCGCTGTCGCTCTTGGGCAAGGGTCTGGGCGGACCGCGCAGCATCGCAGGCGGCAAAGTCCGCGACATCATCGAACACGAAAAGCCGGTCGTCCCGACGAAGCCAAGTCTGGACGCCAAACCCGCGCCGCCGCCTGTCCCGCCGACCCCAGCCACGCCGAACACTGCGACGAAGGCCGAAACAGCGGCGAAGGAAGCGTCGGACATCCTGACCGAGCGAAGCCGCAAGCACATCTTCGAGGGCGAGATCAACCCCAAGCGAGGAAATGCCACCGGCTGGCACTACGAACCGACGGGAAGCCGAGAAAGAGGAACGTACGTGCTCGAAGAAACGCGCAGTCCGCCGGATGAACACGGCGTCTATGCAGCGAATGTGGTGATCGAGGGGACGAAGAAGAAGGCACGCTCGACGTTTTTCCCGAAGGAATGGACCAAGGAACAGGTCGCATCGGCGATTGATGAGGCGTATCAGAGCAAAAAGATGAATGAAGCGACTGGGCTGTACATCGGAAAAAGCGAGGCAGGCGTAGAGATCGAGATGATGCTCAACCCGAAGGGCGGTATCCAACGTGTGAATCCGGTCTACAAAGGCCCAAAGTACGAAGGACCGAAGAAATGAGAGCGATTGCGACTTCGATTCCAGGCTTTGACAGTGCAATGGCAGCGGTCGATGACGAGCCGGACCCCGTGCGGCGCATGCTGCTCAATGGATTTCTGGCGGACAGCGAGGGGAACGAAGATCTGCACTTGGCAGCGCTGGATCGGGCGGAAGCGGGAACGCCGGAGCTGAACTGGGGCGACCACTACGTTGATATCGACATGTATCCCGACGGGCGGGTGGTGATTGCGAAGACGGAAGGACTCCTCGAAGACGACGAACAGGACAACCCGCCGCAGATCACGATCACGATTGGGGAGGCGCGGAAGCTGATCCTCGATTGGATCGACGCGCGGGACCGGTGGTACGCGGAGCGGGAAGCGCAGCGAGCGGCAGCGGGACAGTCGAAATAGGCCGGGCGCGAAGGACTGCCGCTCGGTGGGCATTTGGTGTGCGGAATTTGCACATTTGCTCTTACGATCGGCGTGGAGTCTGGGGTATTTCCGGGGGGAATCGGCATGTCATCGGCAGGAATCAAGAACACGCCTGAAAACCGGGCACGGGAAAAGATCGACGCACTGCTTGTGCAGTCGGGCTGGACGGTGCAGGACTATGGCGAGATGAACCTGACGCTGTCGGCGGTGGCGGTGCGTGAGTTCAAGCTTTCGCGTGGGCATGGCTTCGCTGATTATTTGCTGTTTGTCGACGGGGTGGCGGTCGGGGTTTGTGAAGCCAAAAAGGCAGGCGTGCCGGTTCGCAACGTCGAGGTGCAGACGCAGAAGTATGTCGAGGGACTGCCGCCCGATCTCGACGCGCCGCACAAGCCGCTGCCGTTTGCGTACATCTCGACGGGGGAAGAGACGGCGTTTATCAACTTGTTGGACCCACGGCCTCGGACGCGCGAGGTCTGGAGCTTCCATAGGCCGGACACCATGCGTGAGTGGCTGTCCGCCGATACGCTTGATACCTGGGTCCGACGCGGCGGTCACTACACGGCGTCCGACGATACCAAGCCATCGACGCTGCGGGCGCGACTGCGGGCGATGCCGCCGGTCGTCTTGCCGGGCATGTGGCCGAACAAAGTCGAGGCGGTCACTCGGATTGAAAAGAGCCTGTTTGACGATCGTCCACGCTCGCTGATCCAAATGGCGACGGGCAGTGGCAAGACCCTGCTCGCGGTGACGACGCTGTATCGGCTGATCAAGTTTGGTGGGGCGCGGCGGGTGCTGTTTCTCGTCGACCGCGCAAACCTGGGGGAGCAGGCCGAAAAAGAGTTTCAGAGCTTCCGCACGCCCGACGACCAGCGCAAGTTTACCGAGCTGTATACCGTGCAGCGGCTGACCTCGAATACGCTGGGCTCGTCGAGCAAAGTGGTCATCAGCACGATTCAGCGCCTGTATTCGGTGCTCAAGGGAGAGCCCGAGCTAGACCCCGAGGCCGAAGCGCACACCAGCTTTGACAGCGACGATGTGACGGTCAAAGAACCGCTGCCCGTCGTCTACAACCAAGCGATCCCTCCCGAGTTTTTCGACATCATCTTCATCGACGAGTGTCATCGCAGCATCTACTCGCTGTGGCGTCAGGTGCTGGAGTATTTCGACGCGCACCTGCTCGGGCTGACGGCGACACCGGCCAAGCACACCTACGGATTTTTTCACCAAAACGTCGTGATGGAATACCCACACGAACGCGCCGTCGCCGAGGGTGCCAACGTCAACTTCGACGTCTACAAAATCCGCACCCAGATCACCGCGCAGGGTTCCACCGTCGAGGCAAGCCCCGGCGTGATGCTCGGCTATCGCGACCGCCTGACACGCAAGACCCGCTGGGAAGCGCCCGACGAAGATGTCAGCTACGAAGCGAAGGATCTTGACCGCAACGTCGTCGCCATTGATCAAATCCGGCTGATCATCCGCACCTTCCGCGACCAAGTGCTCAAAGACACGTTCCCCGAGCGCACCCACGTCCCCAAGACGCTGATTTTCGCCAAAGACGACAGCCACGCCGAAGACATTGTGCGCATCGTTCGCGAAGAGTTTGGCCAAGGCAACGACTTCGCGACGAAGATTACCTACAAAGTCACCGGCACAAAGCCCGCGGATCTGATCCAGAGCTTCCGCACCAGCTACAACCCTCGCATTGCCGTCACCGTCGATCTCATCGCGACCGGAACCGACATAAAGCCCGTCGAAATTGTGATGTTTCTGCGCACGGTGAAGTCGCGCGTCCTGTTCGAGCAGATGAAAGGCCGCGGCGTCCGGGTCGTCAGCCCCGACGAGCTGCGCTCGGTGACGCCCGATGCCAAGGCCAAGACCCACTTTCTGATTGTCGACTGCGTCGGCGTCAGCGAAGCCAAGCTGGCCGATACCAGGCCGCTCGAACAGAACCCGAGCGTGCCGCTCAAAGCGCTGCTCGAACACGTCGCATCGGGCGGCACCAATGACGACTATCTGTCGTCGCTGGCTGGTCGCATCGCCCGCATCGACAAGCAGTGTGGCAAAGACGAAAGAAAGCGGGTGCTCGAAGCGACGGGTGGGCTGACGCTGTCGGAGCTGGCGGCTTCGCTGGTCCAGGCTGTCGATGCGGATGTGCATGAGGACGCAGCGCGGCGAAAGTTCCAGCTTCGCAGCGACGAAGAACCGACCGACGCGCAGATCAAAGAAGCGGCCAAGCCGGTGAAGCTGGCCGCGACGAAACCGCTGATGGCGATGCCGGCGCTGCGCAAGCTGATCCTCGATTTGCGGCAGCAGTTCGAGCAGATCGTCGACGAGGTCAGCCGCGACACACTGCTGTTCGACCAGACCGGCTACAGTGCCCAAGCCAAAGAGCGCGCGGCGTCGCTGGTACAGTCGTTCGAGCAGTTTTTGGCCGAGCACAAAGACGAGCTGGACGCGATTCAGTTTTTCTACGCGGTTCCGCACAAAAAACGGCTCCGCTACAAAGACATCAAGGCGCTGGCTGACGCGATCTCGGCCCCGCCGCGTGCGTGGACGCCAGAGACGCTGTGGCACGCCTACGAAACGCTGGAAAAGTCCAAGGTGCGCGGTGCATCGGCGGGACGGCTGCTGACCGACGTGGTCAGCCTGGTGCGGTTTGCGCTCAAACAAGATCGTGAGCTTGCGCCGCACGCCGAGCGGGTGCAGGCGCGTTATCAGCACTGGCTGCTTCAGCAAGCCAATCAAGGCCGGTCGTTTACCGCCGAGCAGCGACGCTGGCTGGACATGATGACCGGCCACATCGCGACCAGCCTCGAAGTCGAGCTGGATGACTTCGACCTAACCCCGTTCACCGACGAAGGCGGACTCGCCCGCGCGCGCAAAGTCTTCGGCAAGGATCTCCCCACCGTGCTACGCGAACTCAATGAGGCCTTGGCGGCATGACGACCATACTGCCCAGCACTTGGTCATGGGTTGAAGTAGACGGGATCACTTCGTCACCATCGGATATAACCGATGGTCCTTTTGGATCAAATCTAAAGACAGAACATTACACGGACGCTGGTCCTTGCGTGATTCGTTTGCAAAATATCGGCGATGGTTTTTTCATCGAAGAGAAGGCACACATTTCACCAGAACACTTTGCTTCATTACGAAAACACGAAGTAAAAGTAGGTGATATTGTCGTAGCGATGCTTGGCAGCGAGCTTCCACGTGCATGCATCGTTCCATCGACTTTAGGTCTTGCGATAGTTAAGGCGGATTGCGTGAGAGTCCGGCCAGATGAAGCCTTGGTAGATAGTCACTATGTTTCGTCAGCATTGAACTCATCTGTTGTTCGTTATCAGGCAAAGGAATTGGTTCATGGCGTTGGAAGACCAAGACTCGGCCTCAACTTATTTAGAACGTTGAAAGTACCACTTGCCCCCAAAAATGAGCAACAGCGTATCGTTGAAGCGATTGATAGTTATCTTTCGCGGCTGGATGCGGCGGCGGCGAGTCTTGCGCGGGTGGAGGCGAAGCTAAAAGCCTATCGGGCATCGGTGCTCAAGGCGGCGGTCGAGGGGCGCTTGGTTCCAACCGAAGCGGCGCTTGCCAAACAAGAACAGCGCGACTATGAGCCTGCGTCGGTGCTGCTCGACCGCATTCTGGGTGAGCGCCGGCGACGCTGGGAAGAAGCCGAGCTGGCCCGTCTGACCAAAGCTGGCAAGCCGCCCAAAGACGACAAGTGGAAAGCCAAATACGAACAGCCCGCCGCCCCCGACCCAAGCAAGCTCCCCCCACTCCCCGAGGGCTGGTGTTGGGCGACGGTAGAACAGCTCGGCGTCATTGCCTCGGGACAAACGCCAAACGGAGTGACTGAGATGTGTTCACCCGAGGGGGATATCCCATGGTTTCGGGTCGCGGACATGAACGCGCCGGGAAATGAAACTTACATGGTCTACGGGAAAGATTTCCTAACGACGTTGCAGGCAGAAAGCGTCGGTCTTCACGTTCGCCCTGCAGGGACCATCATCTTCCCCAAACGAGGTGGCGCCATTGCAACGAACAAGAAACGGCTACTGCACGGCCCCAGTGCCTACGATCTCAACACGATGGGGGTCGTCCCAGAGCCCGAGTCTGCCGACTACCTCTGGCTTTGGTTTCTGAAGCTGGACCTCGGAGGGCTATCTGACGGTTCGAACGTTCCTCAGATCAACAATGGCGACATCGCTCCGCTTGCCGTTCCATTGCCACCTGCTGCCGAGCAAGCGCGCATCATCGAAGGAACTGGTCTGCTGTTGTCATCGGCGGAAAAGTCTGCAGAGCAGGTTTCGGTTAACGCGCGACGCGTCGCGCGTCTTCGCCAAGCTGTGTTGAAGTGGGCGTTTGAGGGGAAGTTGGTGGAACAAGATCCGCGTGATGAGCCTGCCGATGTGCTGCTCGCCCGCATTGCGGCGGAGCGCGCGGCTGCCCCATCGCCAAAGACCCGAGGCCGGAGAGCCAAATCCGTATGAGCGACCAGTCCGAACGCATCGTCAAAAAGCTGTGGAGCTACTGCCAAGTGCTCCGCGACGACGGGCTGAGCTACCAGGACTACCTGGAACAGCTCACGTTCCTTCTGTTTCTGAAGATGGCCGACGAGCGCAGCAAGCTCACCGACGAAGAGCAGCCGATTCCGTGGGGCTATCGCTGGGAAGACCTGGCCAACCCGAAGATGGAAGGCGTCCGGCTCGAAGCCCACTACCGCGACACGCTCAAAAAGCTGGGCGAGCAAGGCGGGATGCTGGGGCTTATCTTTCGCAAGTCGCAAAACAAGATCCAAGACCCGGCCAAGCTGCGGCGGCTCGTCGTCGACCTGATCGGCAATGAAGACTGGCTGGAGATGACCGCCGACGTCAAGGGCGACGCCTACGAGGGGCTTTTGGAACGCAACGCGCAGGACGTCAAGGGCGGTGCCGGGCAGTACTTTACGCCGCGCCCGCTCATCGACGCGATTGTCGACTGCGTGCAGCCGAGGCCCGGTGAAGTCATCGCCGATCCTGCGTGTGGGACGGGCGGCTTTCTGCTGTCGGCGTATCACTACCTGGCGACGCACTACGCGCTCGACAAAGAACAGAAAAAACACCTGCGCTTCGATGCACTGCGCGGGGCCGAGCTGGTCGACGGAGTGGCGCGGCTGTGCGCGATGAACCTGTTTTTGCACGGCATCGGTCCCGACAACGACAGCCGCAAGCCGCCGATTGCCGGGGGCGAAGACTCGCTGCGCAATGAGCCATCGACGACGGTGGATGTGGTGCTGACCAATCCGCCGTTTGGCAAAAAGTCGAGCATCACCGTCGTCAACGACGAGGGCGAAACCGACAAAGAGTCGATCACCTACAACCGCCCCGACTTCTGGACGACGACGAGCAACAAGCAGCTCAACTTCGTGCAGCACATAAGGTCGATGCTCAAGATGCATGGCCGAGCGGCGGTGGTGGTACCCGACAACGTCCTGTTCGAGGGTGGTGCTGGCGAAAAAATCCGGCGCAAGCTGCTGCAAGAGTGCGACGTTCACACCATCCTCCGTCTTCCGACGGGCATCTTTTACGCGCAGGGCGTCAAGGCGAACGTGGTCTTTTTCGACCGCAAGCCGGGTGCGAAAGAGCCGTGGACGAAAAAAGTCTGGTTCTACGACCTGCGCACGAACAAAGACTTCACGCTGAAGACGCGACGGATGGCGCGCACGGACCTGGATGAGTTTGTCGCCTGCTATAAGCCCGAACATCGCAGCCAGCGTCAGGCGACGTGGGACGAAAAACAGAATCCCGAAGGCCGCTGGCGGGTGTTTTCCTACGACGAGCTGGCGGCGCGCGACAAGTGCAGCCTCGACATCTTTTGGCTCAAAGACGAAAGCCTCGAAGACTCGGCCAAGCTGCCGGAGCCGCACGTCCTGGCCGAAGAAATCGCCGACGACCTGCGATCCGCGCTGGAGCAGATCGAAAGCGTCCTGTCCGACCTCCAGCAGCGCGCCGCCGTCATCGCAAAACGCGAGGCTCGCAGCTAGTCACCTACCCCACGCTATGGATTGTCGGCAGTCGGCTTCAGCCCCAAAACCTGCGCAGTCCCGTCGATTCGACCGACACGCCCGCCACGCAGGCAAAAGCTCATCTTCCGAATACAGCGCCGACCGCAGCCGATGAACGGTCAGCAGCTTCGCTTCGGCCCATTCACCCAGATCCGGCAACTCCCGGTGCGCCGCGAAGCGCATCACCCCGGCGAGCACTTCCTCTCGGGCGGCGAACTCGGTCAGCGACAAGCTCAGACGGAGTAGCGCAGTGTCTCCTCTGTGTTGCCGGTGCGGTTCCCTCGCGAATGACGGTAAGTCTTCGACGGTCAGCCGTAGCTCGGGCGTCGCCAGCAGCGCCGAACACGTCGCCAGTGAGACTCGCCCCCTTTCTACATGCTTGATCGACGATGACGACAGCCCGCACAGCACCGCCAGTCGTTCGAGCGACAGACGGGCGGTTTTGCGTCTGGTTTTGATGAGCAGTCCGAAGGCGCGTAGCTCGTCAGGCGCCATGGTCGCCTCGCTGGCGTCCGTAGGTCGGCCCGAGCAGGCTGCGCAGCGTGTTTCGTAGATGTTCCAGCGCGGCGTTCGGTCTGGTGAGCGGCGACTCGACGAGCTGGAAGACCGAGCCTTCGTTGATTTTGCCGTCGGGAAACTCTTTTTCCAGGCACCACCACGCGGCGAGCTTGGCGTAGTCCTCGTAGAGCTGGGGCTCGGCCTCAAAGCGGGCGCGCACCCGACCGTGACGGCACAGCGGACAGTCGCAGAGCAGGTCGCCGGGGACGTGACCGTCGTGGCTCATGGCGCGCTCCTCGACCAACAGAGTGTAAAAACAGGCAAAGCACGGCCCTCCGCGCGCAGACTTGATCCATAGGCCCCCAGCGGATACGCTGCGCCTCGTTCTGTTGGGGTCACGTCCTGACGAACACCGCTGGCGCCGCGTTGCCGCGCGGCGTCAGCATTTCGAGCTATGTTTCTAAAACGAGAACACTGTTTGCGTCTTGGCTAGCATGCCTTCACCAGATCAAGCAAGAAAAATCGAACTCCCAAGTCCGGTTCCGACGCCAGTCCAGGTCCGCCAAGCCCGCGCCTCCCTACAGATCGGCCAGCGCGAGCTTGCGCGCTGTGCAGGCATTTCCGTATCGACGCTGAATGCCTATGAGCAGGGCAAGCGGCCCGCCTTCGACTCAACGGTCGCGCGGCTTCGTCAGACATTGGAGGAGCTGGGAATGATCTTTGGCGAAGACGGCCACACGGTTTCGAGGAAGTAGTCGCACGAGCCGAGGACGCATCCCGCACGTCCCAGACCGATGAACTGCGCTTCGCTATTTCGCCTGCGGGGTATCGACGTAACGGGAACGCTGGAGGTCGCCAAGCTGACTCACCCAGCGCTGCACCTGTGCGGCATCCGTCCGCGGTGACAAATCGAGCAGCAGCGCAAAGGTGTCCGCTTTGGGCGTCGGTGGCAAAAGCAGCGTAGCGTCGGTCAGCGCAGAAGGAATGGGTTTTCCGTCGAGAACTGCCGCGATGGCTTGCAGCACAATGCCCCTCTGCGACCCTGGCCCCACGGTGGAAATCGACTTCCTAATGCGGTCCCGATTGTGGATCGCGTAGACGACTTGGTGGACGTTGTACAGGCTGTGTTCCAGCACGACCTCCGGTGGGCGTGAGTCGGTGGGCTTCGGAAATTCCGACAGTCCGCCTTGCTTCGATAGAACTCCGCCAGGGGATAGTTGAGACAACAGGAAGTCGCGCGGAATCTGGTTGCGGATCACATCCGGAATGTTCGGCTTTACAAACAGCGTGACCTCCACGCCAGCCAAAAGCTCGACGGGACTTGTGCGCCAGAACACGCCCTCTGTTTCGTCCTTCACATCAGGAAGCAAGTGGCTGCGCACTGCGACATACGGATGTTTCCCCTGTACGTAGTGCGCAAACGCCCGCGCCGCGATGGGATTGCCGCGCAGAAGCGATTCCTTCATCTCTGCATCGATCACCGCGCGGTCTGCCTTCGTCGCATTCGGATCAGACGGTATCGACTTCGCAACACTGTAGCCCTTGTATCGAAAACCAGCTGAGACACCGTGGCTTGTCACATGCCCCTCCCTCGGGAACAGCAGAACACACACGCCGATCGCGATGGCTGCGCGACGGATCCGAGTCTTCAGATGCATCACTTCAGGATAGCGCAAGCTGGGCCAAAGCCATGCCACCGAGCCATGCCGCCCACACACGCAGTTGCCGAAGCATTCTCTCGCGACCCGACGCCAACGCGGTCCCAGCCCGCCGAATTCCGAGGTGAGCAAGGGCGACCAGCAGCCAGTTTCATTCATGTCCCGGCTGCGAGTCCATTCGCCCGGTGGGAATTGCACCTCGACGACGGGGAAAACACCTGCCCTGTTTCCCGACTGAGCATTAGTCCGGCACGGTCAGCTTTTGGTCGTCTCGACTTAAAGCCAATTGACAGACGGGACACCGACGACAAGCCAGAGCTGTCTCGCGTCGGAAGCTCGTCGAAGTCAGCAACGTCGCCGACCGGGATCGTCGATAGTGACCGTCGGAGTCCCGTCAGAACGTAGCTGCGCACCGACCCTCGCACTGTTTGGCAAGCAAGTGAGGGCCGATTCCCTACGTGTGATCCCCCG
>JAEUKA010000028.1 GCA_016794465.1 Myxococcales bacterium
CGGGTGACCACGGACTCCACTTCCGGAAAGCGCGCGACCACTTCTTCCATCTGGACTCCCAAGCGCTGGGCCTCGGTGATCGAGACAGAAGGGAGTCGCTTTACATCAAACGCAAACTGGCCTTCCTCCAGCCTGGGCACAAACTCTGCGCCCAGCGTAGACGCAGTCCCCGCAGTCCCAAGCATGATCAGCAGCACCAGTCCATAGACGTTCATCGGCTGACGGATAAGCCGCCCGAGCTGGGCTCCGTAGCCACGCTGCAGCTTGCCCCAGATTCTGTCGTGAAGTCCGTGTCCATGCGCCTGGCTCGGAGCCTTCAGGAGAATCGCCGCGAGCGCCGGAAAGATCAGCAGCGTGAAGATCACCGCCCCGAGCAGCGCCAGCGCCACCGTGATCGCCATCGGCTTGAACATCCGGCCTTCGACTCCCTCCAGCGCCATCAGCGGCAGATACACCAGCATGATGATCGCGACCGCAAACGTGACCGCGCGCGCTGACTGCGACATCGCTTCGGCCACGACCTTGGGAACATCTATCGGACCGACTCCGTGCTGGATCGCAAAGCGCACCATGACCGCTTCCAGCATCACGATCGCACCGTCGACCAGCAGTCCAAAGTCAATCGCCCCCAGCGACATCAGGCTGCCAGTGACCTCCAGCTGCACCATTCCCATCACCGCAATTCCCATCGACAGCGGAATCGCCAGCGCCGCAATCAAGCTGCCGCGCAGCGTTCCCAAGGTCAGGAACAGGACCAGCACCACCAGCGCCGCGCCTTCCCCCAGGTTGATGAACACGGTCTTGAGCATCCGATTGATGAACTGCGCGCGATCGTAATAGGCGCTGATGCGGACTCCTTCCGGCAGGCTGGATCGGACCTCATCGAGCGCCTTTTTGACGTTGGTGACGACCTCGCGGGAGTTCTGTCCAATCAGCATCATCACCGTGCCCGCAACGATCTCTCCCTTGCCGTGCTTGGTCACCGTACCGAAGCGGAGCGCCGGCCCGAGCTTGATCTGTGACAGCTGGCGCAGCAGCACCGGAGTTCCGGCTTCATCGGTGGTGATGACGGTGTTGCCGATGTCACGCAGATCTTGATACTGCGCTTCGCCGCGAATGACATAGCTCTCGCGGTTCTTTTCGATGTAGCCACCCCCGATGGTGGCGTTGTTGCGGCGGAGCATGTCGTAGACCTGGGTCAGCGTCACTCTGTAGGCCGCAAGTCGCTTGGGATTCAGCACCACTTGATACTGCTTGGCCTCGCCTCCCATCGCGTTCACTTCAATCACACCGGGCACCGAGCGGAGCTTGTAGGACACCACCCAATCGAGCAGAGTCCGCAGCTCCATCGGCGACTGTCTTCCGTCGGTGGATTCCAGATAGAACTCGTAGATCTCGCCCAGTCCCGTTGACACCGGAGCCAGCTCGGGATGTCCGTACTCTTTGGGAATGTCAACCTCTGCAATCTTCATTCGCTCCGACACCAGCTGCCGCGCAAACCAGACGTTGACATGATCTTTGAACACCACCGTGACCGCAGAGACAGCGGTGCGACTGACCGAGCGGATCTCGGTGATGTCCGGCAGACCGTTGAGCGCCGTCTCGATCGGATAGGTGATGTACTGCTCGACTTCCGACGGTGACAGTCCCGGTGCAGAGGTCAAGACCGATACCTGGACGTTGGTGACATCGGGAACCGCATCGACCGACAGCCGCTTGACAGCCCCATAGGAAAGGAGTGCGAGCAGGAGGGTCAGGACCAAGACCACCCCTCGCCGCTCTACACTTGCGCGAACCAGTTTTTCTAACATCGTGTCACCTCAGCAGCTCGCTCTTGAGTAGGAATCCGCCATCGGTAGCGACGCGCTCACCCGCTGTCAGACCCGAGCGAACTTCGATCTGCGCGCCGCCAGAGATTCCCAGCTCGACGCTCCGCTTGCTAAACGTACCGTCTGCTTCCGCGACAAAGACCAGCGGCTTTCCTTCCACGGTCTGCACCGCTTTCCGAGGCACTGCCAGCACCTCTGTCTTGGCCCGGGCCGGATCTCCCAGCAGGGTCGCGGTCACAAACTGACCGGGGCGAAACAGTCCTTCGGCATTCTGAAACTCGATCCGGACCTGCGCCGTGCGGGTCTTTTCATCGATCACTTGACCGACATACGCAACGCGAGCGGGGAAGGTCTTGCCGGGATAGACCTCGGTCCGCAGCATCACTTTCTGTTCCTTGTTTACAAACGAGAGATCTTTCTCGAACAGCTCCAGCTCGACCCACAGCCAGGACAGATTCGCGACCTGAAAGGCATCGCTGGCCGCCTGCACCGCTTGACCCAGCGACACTTTGCGCGTCAGCACCACCCCGGCAATCGGACTCACCAAAGGAACCCGGCCCGGCCAGCCACCACTGCGCTCCAGCGCCTTGATGTCCTCGGGCCGCAGACCCAGCGCACGCAGTCTTTGGGTGGCCGCAGCGAGTCCGGCGTCTTCAATCGCAGCTTGGGCTTCTGCCAGCTCTCTTTCACGAACGGAGGACACCCGCCGCTCTGCCAGCTCTCGCTCGCGACGCAGGTTGGCTTGTGCAGCCAGCGTCCCCGCGCGCGCCGTTAAGTAGGCCGCTTGGGCTTGACCGACCTCGGAGCTCTCGAGTGCAGCCAGGACCTGACCGGCCTTTACCGTGTCGCCGGTTCCTACTTCCAAAGAGACAATCCGTCCGGCAATCAGCGGTCCCACATCGGCAAAGTGATCGGCGTCATAGCTGACCGAGCCCACCACTTCGATATCGCGCGCCAAGCGCAGCCGCGTCGCCACCGCCGTCTCGATGGGATTCTTTTTGCTCGCAAGTGGCGGCAACCGCAGGCGCTCTCCGCTCTCTTGTACGGAAGGAACAGGCGGCGGCACTACCGGTGGTGAGGGCTCGCGCTGTCTCCCCAAGTAGAAGCCGAGCAGAATGCCAACCACCGTCGGTGCTGCATAACGGAGTGTCCGAACAACTCGAGTACGAAAGCCTACGTCCGAAACCATCATGAAGGGACTCCTTGCAGTAGCGGAGCGCCAACTGCACGCTCCAGCTCAATCGCTGCGACCCACAGATCTTCCAGCAGATCGAGCAATCGCAGGCGCGTCTCGGTCAGCTCGCGCGAAGCGGTGATGACGCGAAACAGATCAAACTTTCCGGCTTGCCAGCCTCGGCGCAGCAGCTCCATGTTGCGCTCGGCGGGGGGCAGTACGTTCTGCTGAAACTCCTGCACTTGCACCCGCAGCAGCTGAAGCTTACGGCTTGCCAGTGCGACTTCCCCGCGAATCCGCGTGCGCAGCAGACGCTCCTCTGCTTGTCGCTGCTGTTCGGTGGCATGCACCTGCGCCAGCGGCCCCTGATTGCGATTCCACATCGGCAAGGTCAGCCCCACAGTGCCTCCCAAGAAGGTCTGTCCGGGCAGATCGCGCTGATAATCAAACGCCAAAATCAGGGAAGGAACGGCTTCCCGGCGGAGGCGCGCTTCCTCGCTCTTGAGCGCCACTTCCTGACGACGAATGGCCTGCAGATCGGCACGCTCTGTCTCTGCCAAGAGATACAGATCATCCAGCGGCGCGACCTCCAGAACAGGAGGCAGCGCATGACTGGTAGACAACAAAAGCGGAGTACTTGCGGGCAGTCCACACAGAATCCCGAGCCCCGTCTGGCGACTGCTCATCAGGACCTCGGCTTGCACGCGCTCGCCCCGGACCCGACCCAGCTCAATCTGCGCCAGGTTGACCTCCAGCTCTCCGGTTGCACCCAGCTCCAGTCGGGTGCGCGCAGAGCCCAGGAGTCTGTCGGCTGTCTCCTCTCGACCCCGGGCCACCGCGACCCGCTGCTCGGCAAAGGAGGCCTGCACATACGCGGACAGCAGCAGCGCCCGCGACTCGACCTGGGCCAGCTCGGTCTGGGCTTTGGCCACTTCCACCTGCGAGGCCACCGCCGCCAGTCGAGTCCAGCGCTGCCCGGCAATCTCTAGCGCTTGCTCGATGTGAACTTGGTACTGCACCCCAGCGGCCACCGGATCGCTGGTGGTTTCCTTTCGACTCCCGAGCAGCACGGTGGCGTAGGGATTCTGGGACAGCCACAGCGCAGCGCCTTCCTTTTTGGACTCCACCACCTTCTGTTCGGTCCGCGCCCGTACCAGCTGCGGAATGTTGATCTGGCCAAGCTGCAGCGCTTCCCCAATCGATAGCTCCCGGCGCGGCACGTCTGCTTGTGCTTGCGCAGTCGACAGACCGCCCAGCGCAGCAGCAACGGTCAGCAGACCATATATTAGTCGTTTTGTATGCTTCATATGTGACTCCCAAAACAACAGCAAGCTCACCATCAGCTCTCGGACGCGACGACTGGCGCCCCAGCAGGCTGGCGAACGAAGCTTCCTCGCAGAGAGGGTCTAGCGAGTGGTATGCTGAATAACTACACCGACAATCAACCTGAAGCAAAAATATCGTGCCACTATGCTCGCCATGACCGCGCTATCGCATCTGTTTGACCGCAATCGTGAATGGGCCGCCCGGCGAGTGGCCAGTGATCACGACTTCTTCCTGAGACTCGCTGCGCAGCAGGCCCCAAACTATCTGTGGATTGGCTGTTCCGACAGTCGCGTCCCTGCCAATGAGATCGTGGGCCTCGATCCCGGCGAGCTGTTTGTGCATCGGAACGTCGCCAACGTGGTGGTGCATACCGACCTCAACTGTCTGTCGGTGCTCCAGTTTGCGGTCGAGGTCCTTTCAGTGCAGCACGTGATTGTCTGTGGTCACTACGGCTGTGGCGGAGTGCGGGCCGCGCTCGATCGAGACTCCCATGGACTGATCGACAACTGGCTGCGTCACGTGGAGGATGTGCAGCGCGCGCATCAGTCCGAGCTGGCGCAGCTTCCTACCGTCCAGGCACGCGTCGATCGGCTGTGTGAGCTGAACGTGATCGAGCAGGTCAGCAACATCGCGCGAACCACCATTGTGCAAGATGCCTGGCGTCGCGGTCACGCTCTGACGCTGCACGGCTGGATCTACGGACTTACGGACGGACTCCTACACGACCTGGGAGTCTCGCAGTCTTCCCCAAATGGCAATTAAGAGCGCCTATCAAAACCGTAGCGAGGAACCCCAGCTGCAAGGAGGAAGGAGTGAGCGGCCTTGGGGCCGCGACCGACGACCGACGCAGCAGATGGGGTCCGCAGTAGGTTTTGATAGGCGCTCTAACGGATCTCTGCATTTTGGCCAGAGATCAGCTTTACAAGGTCTGCGCCGAGGAGTATCCGTATCCGGTTTGCGCTCCACATGGGCTCGGAAGGCAGGTTATCTGTAACGATATAACCTGCTCCGATTTTAAATCCACCTAAGCCGATATTTAGCTGCGCTGAAAAGTTGTAAAAGTCCTTGTCCGCGAGCTGGCCGGGCTGACTTGGGTCGGCGGCAGGGAGCCGATCTTTGATAAATACTCCACCCAGGGCAATCCGAAGATCTGCAAATCGACTGCGTCCCCACTGGTAGCGATATCCCAACAAATCGATGGCAGGGACAAGGTTTTCGACGCCCAGACTGGTGCCGGGGTTGTCGCCCCAGCGCAGCGATATCATGTTCCACGGCGCCATAAAAAAGAACTGGTGAGGATCTCCGTACTCCATTCGCAGTATTTTCTCGCCAGACAGATATTTGGGATTTCTGCCCCGCGCTTCAAATATACTGCTTTGGTCTTCAAGAGAGTCCGCAAATTTGGCAAAGAGTCGCGCTTGTTCCGCCGGATCTGAGACAATACGAACCGCATCTTTGCGAATCGTCTCTGCCAGCTGTCGAATCTGCGGCAGCATGTTGGCGACGCCAGTATAAACACTGACTAGATTTTCTACTTCCAGAATCAGCTGTACCTTCTTTTCCGAAGCAATGGTTGATGCGTTGATTTTGTTAATGATTTCCATTTTTAGACTATATATATAATCTTTGATCTGGCTCTGGCTGAGCTTTGACAGCTGAGCCGCTGAGTCTTTGATCAGCGTATTCAGATCATCAATGCTCTTAATTTTTCCTGTTTTCAGCTGAGAAAATAGCTCATTTACTGGAAAGTGTTTGTCTTTTTCTGAATATAGATTCTTCAGCGCAGTTGTATCTACGCAAACATTGCTTGCTTCTTTACTAAGCTTGGTATCAGAATATTGAATGTCTCCAGACAGCGCGGAAGCAACCTCGACCAGTGCTTTGGTGTGTTCGATAATACAAACCATGTTTTTGTGAATTGCGTTGATTTGCTCCATTTGCTTATTTTCCGCAATGAGCGTCGTGATCGTTGCGGTTTTCAGCCTTGATAGCTCTGACTGCCAGCGGGAAGAATGCGCAGTGACGCGCTCAGCCAGCACAGACTCATCCACCTCTACACCACGAGGGATAATCCTTAGATCGAAATCGGAGCGATGCGGCAATCGGGCAGCCGTTAGGCCATTCCCAGGGATTACCAGATCAGCGCCTCGCTCATCACTGGCGGGACCGTTCCAGACATAGGCCAAGGTTCCATTTCGATAGACTCTGATCAATTGAATATAATCACCAATTTGATGCCGCTTAGATGCGGGTCCAGCGGTGGGCGGTTCTTTTGTAGATATATGGATATCAAACGGATAATAATTATGAAATACATTGTTCCATTCGCAGGCATATTTGAATTTTTCACTATCAAATCCACTGCTATCAGGAGGATTGTCTTTGACAAATTTTTCGCGAGTATCACATATCGTTTTAACCGATGATTCACTCTGAGTTTCGGTGCAATCGATGACGTTTTGTCTACAAAAATATCCAAATCTTGTGTGGGTAGAATCAGCTACGATAAAGAGAAGTATCGTCTGAGGAATTGAAATTGGAAGCCCAGGTTTTTTAATACATACAGGCTCGCTCTTTACGCTCGGAGTGAGATTGCTGGTTCCAGCGGTATAGCTCAAATCAAGAAACAGCTCACAGTCTTGCTCAGCTTTTGCAGCGCCGGCAGCCATCGCTTGATCAGGAATCATGAAGCTGCCAAGTAACGAAAGCAGCACACCAGCAATCATCATTTGCGTACGGGTCACGAGTATACCTCGATAATATGGTTATCGTCCTTTCAGTTGGTCACATCTCGGCTGTCACGGCGCGGGTCCCCCTTCCCGCCGATAAAAAAGTCTCTGGTCGGCCCACGCCTGCTTATCTCGTCGAGAAACTCCCTTGTGACCAGCTGATGGTTATCGTCTGTTCAGTCCGTGTTGAGCCAGTCCATCAGAAAGCCTGGCATTGCGTCAGGTTTTCAGCCCACGGCGCGGCTCTTCAGCGGCAGACGAAGCGGAGCATATCAGCGATCGACGCCGCTGGGGCAAGTCGAACCCGGCTGATTGCTATCGCCCTTTTTTCTGCTGATCCATGCAGTGGCGCAGCGCCTCTTGCAGGCTGCGCAGCGTGACAATGCTGTGCAGATCGACGCCGAGCTGCACGACAATCTGGGCGACGACCGGATGGATGCCGGTGACGATGCCGGTTGCCCCGAGCAGGCGCAGCGACGACAGCAGCCTGATGAGCTGCGCGGCGTTGTTGGTGTCGAGGTTGTCGACGCCGGTCAGGTCGAGAATGACAAACTGCACGCGCCGCTCGCTGACTGCGCTGAGCAAGCGCTCCGTGACCTCTGAGATGCGCAGGCTGTCGAGGCTGCCAACCATCGGGATGGCCAGCACGCCCAGCCAGACATCAAGCAGCGGCGCCGAGAGCGCGACGATCTGGCTGTGCTGCCGTTGAATGGTCGCCAGCTGCTCGTTCATTTCCCCGAGGAGCTGGTTGCGCTGGGTAGCCTGCTGCTGCGCCTCGGCAAGGCTCACGGCACGCTCGGCCGCGAGCTGGCGCAGATTTTCTTCAAGCTTTCGTCGCTCGCTGATGTCATGCACCAGCGAGAGCACGCCAACCACCTGCCCGTCGTCCCGGCGCAGCGGCGTGTTGTGCCACTCACAGACGATGAGGTGTCCGTCGTGGTGCAGGTTGTCGTTGACGCTGTGCGTGCCGCCCGCAGCGCGCATCAGACTGCGGAAAATGTCGTCGACCAGTGGCCGAACCTCGGGCGCAAGGATGAAGCTGGCGTGCTGGTTGAGCGCTTGCTCGTGGGACCAGCCAAAGATGCGGCTGGCTGCTTGGTTCCACTCGGCGACGCGAAAGTTGCCATCCCAGATGATGACGCCAATCGGTGTGTCGTCGAGAACACGGACCGGCAGGCTGTGCAAGAGTCCAGACTGAAGCAGCGTGGCGCGTTCCTCGGTGAGCTGGGCACTCACCCCTACCCCTGGTTCAGACTCGATGATCGCAGACATACAGACACAATGATACGTGTCGCGCCAGCCCAGCGAAAGAGCGTCTTTATCAAACAATATAACTACATCAGCCCAGCTTGGGCACTTCCCACGCACTTCCCTGGTAAGCAGAAATGGCACAATGTCTCGACGGTGAACCAGGCGATTATCTGACAGCTTATCTGGCAGCTTCCATAGTATTTGTAGGATTGCTTGATTTGGATGGGCGACGCAATGGCTGCCAAAAACGCTAGTGCTGTCAGCGATTCAGCGCGTGTCGTTTCTGGGCGCACCACCGCGAGAACCACGAGAGGATGGCGATCAGGGCGCGTGGCGGACGGGACGGAGCTGCACCTCGGGCGCTTTGCAGGCGTCGCGCACGAAGCTGGTGCAGGGCATCGGGGACAAGTCTTTGTGGAGGCAGATGCGAACCTCGCGCAGATAGGTGCCGGAGCACTGGGCGGTGAGGCTGCTCGGGGTGAGGCGCGGATTGGCGGCCAGGAAGCTCTGCTTTAGCTCGGCGAGCGAGGTCACCACCGGCGCGGTCGGCTGACGGTACGGCTCGGGAATGACCAGGCCCGCAAACGCTGTCTCGACCTGCGCGAAGTACTGCTCGGCGGACAGGCCGCTGCAGGTGCCATGCTTCTGCCACTCGTGCTCGATGAGCTTCTGACTGGGCATCATCTGCAGCGCTTTTTCGACGGTCGGCTGGGCGAGCGAAAAGCCGGTCTGACACGACTCGGGGTAGCCCTTTTCGTACTGCGGCCACAGCCCGTGGACGACAAAGCCAAAGCGACGGCCCTCGCCACACTGCTGATCGGACGGGGGAAACTTGCGGCTGTTACAAAACTGCGGCGACCACGACAGGCTCAGCACGTAGTAGTCAAACGAGCCGCTCGGCCCCGGACCCAGCGACGGAGCATCGTCTGGCTCTTGCTGCTGCGGCGGACTGCTCGACGGGGTGGACTTGGGACAGCCAAGCAGCGGCAGCGCCAACAAGGCCGCGCAGATCGTCAGGCGCGAAAACCAGTGGGAAAGAATCATGGGCTAATTAAGCTCCGAGTCGCCGGGCTTCTTCAAGTCGGCAACCAGCTTGGCCAGCGCAACGGTGAGCAGCTCGCTCCGCGCCGCCAGATCGCGACACTCGAACAGCCGTCGCCGCAGCCCTGGCTGTTGAACCAGCGCCGCCGACAGCACATCGACCAGACACGGCAGCCGCTTCGTCTCGGTCGAGAGGCTACGCAGCGACGGTCCACTCTCCCCCAGTCCCTTCGCCAGCGTCTCGACCAGCAGCCGCAGATAGCTGAGCGCCGCCGGCTGATCGAGCGTCTCAGCCACTCGATCGCGCACCAGATGGGCCCGCACCTCGCGAAACGAGCGCTCCGGCGGCAGCTCTTCGTCAATCCGCACCCGCCCCAGCCCTTCGAGGAGGATGTTGTACGTCCCGTCCCCGTTTTCGCGATGGGCAATGATCTTGCCCAGCCCCGCCATCGACCGCACCTTGGGCCGCCCGTGATAGTTCGCTTCAAAGCCGGGGGTCAGCTGCGCGATCGCCAGCAGCCCGTTGCCTGCCAGGCACTCGGCGGTCAGCTCGCGATAGCGCGGCTCAAAGATGTACAGCGGCAGCAGTGCCCGAGGGAACAGCAGCACCCGATAGAGCGGAAACAGGGGCAGCCGCTGTAGCTTGTGCGAGAGGCGCTCGCGGTCATTCCGGCTCTCGGTCATGGGTCTGTTCTCACTATGGGAAGATGCCGCCCCGCCGAAAACTGCACCCGGCTCCGCTGGGTAGGACGGACCACCACACGCGTGGCGGGTACTGTGGGACTCACGACCACACCAGCGTGGCGCGCACAGTGGCGCGACCGTCTTTGACAACCACCCGGAACTGCACGTCACGACAGGCGTGTTCGCTGCGGATGCGCGCGTGGCTGCCGAGGACTTCGTCGCTGAATGTCTCGAAGCTGAGCCCGCCGAGCGGCTCACCGCAGCGCACCCGCGTATTCACAAAATCGGCATACAGCTTGGGCAGATCATCGCTGGTCCGTGGCGGCGGCGGCTCGGCTTCACTTGCCACGGGCAAAGAAGGAACCAGCGGCGAAAAAGCGACCGGCGTGGCACGGGACAGCCGAGCCCGATCGACTCCGGCCAGCAGCAGCCCCATCACCAGCAGCAGCCCCGAGACGAGCGCGCCCCGCAGCAGCCACGGCGCCGGCAGCCCAGCCGCCACACCACGCGACAGACGCACCCGCAGCGGCACAGGGCCCGCTTGCGGCCAGCCCCACAGCGCCACGCCCGGCACCGATCCGGGACGCTGCACCAGCCGCACTGCCTCGCCCCGAGGAGTCTCCCGCTCCGTCCCAGCCACCGGCAAGGGCTGCCCATCTCGTCGCCACTCCACCGGCAAGCCCAGGCGAACGCCCAGCCGCTCGTCGAGCAAGCGACCCAGCACCAGGACGCCGGCAGAGCGCTCGGATTGCAGCGTCGTCAGCGGCACCGCCACCACTTCAAAGAGCTGACCGCCTTGCTCATACAAGTCGTCGAGCCGATAGCCGCGCAGCCCGTGCTGGAGCAGCGGCCAGCCCGTCAGCGAGTCACCATGGCGATCCTCATTGAGCCCGACCCGTGCCAGCACCGTGCCTTCGCGGCTTGCCACGAGCAAAAGGCCCAGGCCCTGACCGTCGGTAAGTCGTCGCAGGCGCTTTTGAATCGACTGCCGCAGCAGCGCCGGCTCAGCCAGTCCGCGCTCGTGCGCTTCGAGGCTACTCAGCAAGGCGCGATCGCTGCCGATGGCCGTCGCCAGCTCGATCAGCTGATTGGCCTCGATGCGCAGCCACAGCTCTGCCGCCTGTTTTTGCAAGGCCAGCTGAGCCGCCCTCCCTTTCGACTCGTCGCGCTCCAGATCTTGCACGAGCAGGCCACCGCCGAGCAAAAGCCCCAGCACTCCGATCGAGAGCAGCAGCAGCCACAGCCGCGTCCAGGTCATCGGTTCGCGCTCCTTACCCAGGTGGAAGTCGAGGGACAGCTCTTTGCGAAGAAAAAGTGTGGCTTAGGAAGAGGCAGAGGCAGCGAGCCGATCGGTCAGCTGGCGATGCTCATCCCACAGCGCGGGCGGCAGGTGGTCACCGAACTTGCTCAAAAATTGAGCACTCCGCGCCGCTTCCTCCCGCCAGGCCGCCAGATCGACCGCGAGCAGCTGATCCATCGTGCCCGGCGGCAGGTCGAGCCCACGCAGATCGATCGCACCCGGCGACGGCAGAAGGCCAATCGGGGTCTTCACAAACGAGCCCTCGCCACGGACCCGCTCGACGATCCACTTGAGGACGCGGACATTGTCACCGTAGCCCGGCCACAGGAACTTGCCGTCGTCGCCAGTGCGGAACCAGTTGACCTGAAACAGCTTGGGTCGCTTGTCTTCCGTTGTGCGCTGACCCATCCGCAGCCAGTGCGCAAAGTAGTCGCCCATGTTGTAGCCACAGAACGGCAGCATCGCGAACGGGTCGTTGCGGACTACGCCCACCTGCCCCACCGCCGCTGCCGTCGTCTCGGAAGCCATGGTCGCGCCCAGATACACGCCGTGCTGAAAGTCGTGCGACTGCACCACCAGCGGCGCCAGCTTGGCCCGTCGTCCGCCAAAGATGATCGCCGAGATCGGCACTCCTTGCGGAGCGTCAAACAGAGGAGACACGCTTGGGCACTGCTGAATCGGCGCGGTAAAGCGCGAGTTGGGATGCGCCGCCTTCTCGCCGCTGTCTGGACGATAGGGACGCCCTTGCCAGTCGGTCAGATCCTCGGGCGGCTCGCTGGTGAGCCCTTCCCACCACGGCTCGTTTTGGCTCGTCAGCGCGACGTTGGTGAAGATGCTGTTCTTTTGCAGCGTCGCGAGCGCGTTCGGGTTGGTGCGCTTGCCCGTCCCCGGAGCGACGCCGAAAAAGCCCGCCTCGGGATTGATCGCCCACAGCTGACCGTCCGGGCCGTAGTGCATCCAGCAGATGTCATCGCCGACGGTGGTGACCTTGAACTCGTCGCCGAGGCTCGGAACAAGCATCGCCAGGTTGGTCTTGCCGCACGCCGAGGGGAACGCCGCCGCAATGTAGGTGGTCTGCCCACGCTTGTCCTCGATGCCAAGGATCAGCATGTGCTCGGCGAGCCAGCCCTCGTCGCGGCCCATGGTGCTGGCAATCCGCAGCGCGAAGCATTTTTTGCCCAAGAGCGCGTTGCCGCCGTAGCCCGAGCCGATGCTCCAGATCTCGCGGCGCTGGGGAAAGTGACAGATGAAGCGACGATCGGGCGACAGGTCACCGAGCGAGTGCAGGCCCTTCACAAAGCCGCCGCCATGCTGATTCAGGTGATCGATCGCGACCTGGCCCATGCGGGTCATGATGCGCATGTTGGCGACGACGTACGGGCTGTCGGTGATCTCGACGCCGACCTTGCTCATCGGCGACCCGGCAGGGCCCATCAGGTACGGAATCACGTACAACGTCCGACCGGTCATACAGGACTCGAACAGCGGCCAGACGCGACGCTCTGCCTCGGCGGGAGAGATCCAGTTGTTGGTCGGACCCGCTTCCTCTTCCGTATCGGTGCAGATGAAGGTGAGGTGCTCCGTGCGGGCCACATCACTCGGGTGCGAGCGGTGCAGATAGCAGCCCGGATACGTCTGCTGGCGCAGCGGCAAGAGCACCCCGCTCTGCGTCATCTTGGCAAGGAGCCGCTGATTCTCTTCCTCGGAGCCGTCGCAGTAGACAACGCTTGCAGGCTTGGTGACGGAAGCGACCTCGTGTACCCAGCTTTGAATATTGGCAGGGACGTGCATTCGAGTGGTGTCCTTTCTAAAACCAGCGTCCTACACATCAATCATCCTGACTGACGACGCGGCGACACTACCACAACCGCGCGCGGGACGGGGAGGCGGTGGCAGTAGGTCCGCAGTAGTTCTGGTAGGCGTTGTTAGAAGCGACGGGAGCGACTGCTGGTGGCGCCGGACTGCGGCATGCCAGGGATGCTGCCCGAGACCTGCGAGCGCGCCATGCTGAGCGAGCTGGCGAGATTCCCGAGCGTGCTCAAGGCCTGATCTTGGCGAAGATCGTGCTGCTCGCGATCGCGCATATCTTGCAGATAGCCGGGAAGATCACGCTGACCACCAACGAGAGCCAGCGCCCCCAACATCACATCGATGATCGACTTCGGATCTTCGATTCGCAGGACATGCTCGGGGGATATGACACCTGCCCACTGCCTAATAATCACGTCGTCTTGGTAGTTGGCGTAGAGCGGATTCTCGGACGCAGCCTGCGGATCTTCGACGGGGCGCTGGCTGGGATCGTAGGAAAACTCGGCAATCTGGATGTCGCTCTGGGCGCCCGTCTCGCCTTTGCTAGAGATGACACCTTCAAAGCGCTGGATGTTGCCGTTGACCTCTAGCTCGACGGAGTAGCTGGTCGGCGCGCGGTCCCCCTCATGGAAGCGGTAGTTCTGGACAAACAGACGGTAGCGACCGGCGGGGGCCTGACCTTTGCGCCAGCGAATGTTTTCGACCGGCTTGGTCGTCTCGCCTCGGACGTTGCGATCGACATCCAGCTCGCCGCGACAGGCCGACTGCTTGTGACCGTAGAAGATGTGTTCTCCCGACGGTGTGATCATGTGTAGATCGAGATCGTTGCGGTTGTCCCAGATCAGGCTGGCGCGCACATCAACGCCTTCGTAGACGCCGCCGGCAGCCTCGACGCGCTTCTTGATCTCGGCATCAATGTCGCGCCGCCGCTCGGTCATCGACTTCTGGGGATAGATGAAAAAGACATGATATTTCTCGGCCAGCTCGCGAAATATCGTCGCTGAGTCTAGATCTCTTGGCTCCTCGCGACCGAGCACGCGGCGAACCTGCTCGCGGCTGACCTTGGGATAGAAGCCTTCGTCGCCGAGGAAGAAAAAATACCCCTTTTTACCCCTCCCAAGGCACGCCAGCTGGCTGTGCCTGGCGTAAAAGTAAGCCGCCAGCTCATAGGACTCTTGGCCGGTGCCGCCGCCGCCCTCTTCGATCCAGATCTTCGACAGCACATCGTCGAGTCGGTTGTCGGCCTCGAACTGTCCAACCTGAAGCGGCGCCTGGTCCGAGCTGGCATCCCCGATCGCGGCAAAGCTGACCGCCGGCCCGGGAACGTAGTTCTTCATAATGATCTGCCCAATGAACATTGGCAGCTTGTCGTAGATGATGCGGGTGTCGTCGCCGCGTGAGCGGGTTACGTCCATCGCCACGACAATCGGGGTTTCGTTTTGACACTCGCGGCTCTTGCCATGCACGTCGAGCTGCTGGTGTACGCCGCGCCGCGCCGTTGCTTCATTCGCCGAGCCATAGCCGCGATAGGTAAAGACATCGCGGTTCGACGAGCGGGCTTCTAACGCAATGTCCTCATCGTAATTTCCACCACCCATGGGGCCTCCCAAAAAGCTCTGCGAGCGCTGCCAGTACTGCCGCTGCGACTCGCCCGGTTGTTACATCTCCAGCGGTAGGAAGCGCTGCGGACCAAAGACCTCAACGCGCAGCCGCGCCAGCTGCTCCGCCACTTCCCACGCATCTTGCGCCCGCTGACGGGGACTCTCTCTCACCATGAACTGAATGAAGCGCGCAAAGCGCTCATCGACGCTGGGCGGCAAGGTGTCCTGCCTGACATCGCCACCGAGCAGATAGATCATCGTCTTGCCGAGGGAATACAGATCGGACGCGGGCAGCGGCGGCCTCCGCGCCGTCACTTCCGGTGGACTAAAGTCCGGATTGTGGGCGCGAAAGCCCTGCCCGGTCTTCTCGGGCGCCACCACCGCGTAGGTCCAGTCGATCACAAACACGTTGTGATCGTGCGGCCTGACCAGGATGTGCGCGGGCTCGATATTGCCGTGGATGATTCCCTGCTGATGCGCAAAGCCCAGTCCGGACAGAGCCCGCGCCAAAATCCACGCCACGTGCTCGGCATTGAGTCCATCGGGATAGCGCTCGCGCACCTCATCCAGATCGTAGCCATCCAGATACCCAAAGATCGTGCCCGCCTGTCCCGATGGAGTCTGGAACTGATCGTAGACCTCGGGCAGGTGCTTGCGCTGGGCTCCTTCCACCGACTGGAGCGTGCGCAGAATCCGCGTCTCTTCCAGCAGCAGATCGTTGTCCTCACGCTGCATCGCAATCTTGACCGTCACTTCCTGACCACTGCGCGCCCCCGTCTCGCAAGCGCCGCGATACAGCATCGCCAGATCTCCCTGCGCCAAGATCCGCTGCACGCGATAGGTACTGCCGGCGGCTGTGACCGTGAAGTCCACCTCCGAGTTCGGCGGAGGCGTCGGAACACTCCGCAGGCGCGGCGGCGGCACCGGGGCTCGCGGCGGACTCGTCTCTGGATCGATCGGAATCGGCTGCGGAATCGGACGCGCTCGCTCTAGCTCTTGCACCGCTCGTTGATGCCAGTCGTACAGCTTGCTGAGCAGGTGCCGCGCGCTGTTCTGCGCCAAGCTGTTACCGGCAAAGCGCTCGGGCCGCAGCCGCCGCACCAGCACCACGTATTCCTCTTCCAGTAGCACCAGGCGCTCGTCGACACTGACCTCTGTAAGCGCCATCGCCGGAAACACATCCTGCGTCGATCGAGCCCCTGCCAGGAGCGACTTTATCTCGGCCAGATCTTCGTGCAGCACCGACATCCCCCTGGGACAGCCGGCGCCCTTTCGCACCTGACCACCGCCCCCACCAGAATAGGACCACCGCCCGCACAGAGGAAGCGGCTCCGCCAAGTGAACGGAATTGCTAGGGAACTTCGCCCGGCTCTGTGCTGCCGACCAAGACCGGCTACTGTAGGACGATGCACATCGTGCGGATTCAGCGGGGGAACGCGCCCCAGGTGTCGCTTCTGCAAGAGCAGCGGTACGAAAAGGAAAAGGATCTGGAGAAAGACCTGGCGGCGGCACCGCTCCTCCTACAGCAGGTGATGGGAACGCCGATTCAGCTGCTCGCTACCTCGTTTCGACTGCCTGGGGATGAGCGAGTGGCCGGGCTCTACATCGACAGCGAAGGGCGGCTCCTGATCAGCGAGGTCCGGCTGGCGCGCAACCTGGGCTCCACGCGGGAGGTGCTGGGACAGCTGCTCGACCATGTCTCGGCGCTGTCGCAGTTTCGGATTGAAGACCTCAGCTCGTCGCTGTCCGGAAAGCTCGAAGAGGTCTTGCGCAACCTCAGTCGCGGTGAAGTCGAGCGCTATGCTTCGCTGTGGCAGCAGGTCAGTGAGCACCTGCGCGCCGGTCGGGTCGGCATGGTGCTGGTCCTCGATCGCGCGCCCGCACACCTGCAGCGGATCTGCCGCTATCTGTGTCAAAACGTAAAGATTCAGTTTGTGCTGCTGACGCTCAAGCGGTTCCGCGCCAGCGACGACAGTGACATCGTGGTGCCCACGCTGGTGGCGCAAGCGGCGCAGCAGCAGGCCCAGGCCAATCTGCTCGAGCTAGCGGTTCAGTTTGCGCACCAAGGGCCGGCAGCGGTGACCATCGACAACCTCAAGCATCGGCCAGGCGGACTGACGATCTTTCCGCGCGGCTGGCCGCAGGCGGTTCACTACGAGTTTGTGATCCATCCCGAGCAAGACTGCTGCATCGGCGTCGAGCTTCACCTGGAAGATCGCGACCTACCGCAGCTGCGCGAGCTGGTCCGCTTTCTGGGATCGCCGGACATGCAGGATGCGCTGAAGGTTCACTTTGACGGGGGCAGGATTGTCTGGGACCCGACGCACCTGGGGTGTGGACGCTTGGCGGTGATGTTTGATGCGGCGACCGAGCCGGACTCTCTGTCCGCTGCGATGTCGGTGCTGATGGAGCTAACGTATGCGCGAATCTCCGAGCGGCTCCGTCACCTCAGCCGTCCTCCCGAGCCGCCACGCGAGCGACCGCAAGCCCCGCCGAAGGAGCCCCAATAAGAGTCATCCAAGACTCCTCTTATGAAGTTCAAATAAGAGTCGTTTAATACTCCTCTTATTTGTCTTCCCAGACAGCACTCCTAACCGGTCGATGGTTACTTCGGCTTTTGTAGGGTGCAGCCGGCGCGGGTCAGGTCGATGTTGTTGCTGGCATCGAGACAAGAATAGATCTGGTAGATCTGCTGACCGTATGCGGCACCCTTGGTGGCGGTGGTGCGACCGGTGGCATCGACCTCGCAGGGATTGTTGAGCGTGCACATCGCGCCACTCTCGTTGCCGGTGTTGTTGATGCCAATGACCGCGCGGGTTTCAAAGTCAATGATGGGCGAACCAGAGGTGCCGCCGATCGTCTCGCAGCCCGGCTGGGTGAAGCGGATCGAGTCACGGAAGGTCCAGGTTCCTTCGCGCAGCTCGGGAACGAAGCGATCGATCGAGCAGGAATAGATGCGGCGCCAGTATCCAGAGACAATCCGGACTGCCGTTCCTTCGCTTGGTCGACGACTGGCAATTGTCAGCGGTGCCACCCGAAAGCGCGAGGCAAGCTGCGCATAGGTCTGCGTCAAGCGATAGATCGCAAAGTCCGATCCGGTCATCGTTGCGTACAACATCCGCTGCGCCCGCAGGGTACCCAGCGATCGGGCACTCGCATCCAGCAGCGTGAACGTGCGCGACGAAGCCTGATCGACAATGGCGTTTCCTGCCGCCACGAATCCGCTCAAGCAGTGACCATTGGTCAGCACCAGCGCATAGTCATCAGTCCGTGAAGTCGAAAAGCGCACCAGCGAGCCCGAGCAGTTCGACAGCGCCACGATCGCGGTAAAGTCTACTCCTGCTGCATCAAGCTCTTCCCACGTAGGGGTCTGATTCGCGGCTTCCTGCGCCTCTTGCGGATTCCCAACCGGCAGCGCCAGTGCCGTCTGGGTCGTCGCTGTCACCACAAGCAGAGAGGCAACCAGCAGCGAACCCACAGAACCGAGCAGCGAACCCAGCTTCCCCCGAGCAGAGCGACCGAACAGACTTCTCATGTGCATTCCTCCTTGTGTCACGGTGTCAAAACGCTTGTGAGGAAGACACTACGCTAAGGGGTAGCCCTGTACACAAGATGGGGGTTTTGTTCCCGACTCTGCTACCCAGCTGGGGTCTATTCCCCCAGACCCCGCACACGCCTCCAGAGTCCGTTGGGAGTCCGTTGGGAATCCCTCTAGTCTGCTGCTGCTCCGTCAGTTGTTGGGAGCCCCCGCTGCGATCCAAGCGCTGATGGTGTTGATGTCCACTGCGGCAAGTGGCTGTCCCTTCGGCATCCGGGTTCCCATAAAGCACGGACCGGCGCCCTGCAGCTTGTGGATAAGGTAGCTCATACTCGGAGTCGAAGGAAGGACGCGCTTGACGGTGGGACACTGCGCACTGGCAATGTTGACCAAGCTCCCGAAGCTCTTGCCAGCGCTTAAATCAAGCCCTTGCGCGGGACTTGCGCCAGCGTGACAGCCGCCCCCGCCACAGCTCTTGGTGAAGATGGGCTGGACCTGGGTGGCAAGGCTTGGGGCCTGGGTGACTGCGCTGCGCTCGACGGTGTTGATGCTGATGTTGCCGGCCTGATCTTGCGCTCGCACCACAAAGTAGTACGTCATGCCGGTGCTTAGACCGCTGACGACATACTGGACGGCTCCCGGGGAAGTGGTGAAGGTCGGGGTGGCGTAGTTTTCTCCTCCTGCGCTGCTGGCCTGATAGATGTGATACACAAGCTGCGCTTGAGGAGTCACCACGTCCGTCGCTGCGGTCCATGAAAGCGTGATGCTATTTCCCGATGCCGTGGCAGAGCCAAGTCCCGCAAAAGTCGGTGCCATCGTGTCACCTTGCGCGGGAGTCAGAGCACTCTGTTCCACCCGATTGGTATCGATGTTGCCGGCCTGATCTTGCGCTCGCACCACAAAGTAGTATCGCGTGCTGGTTGCGAGCTTTCCCACCACATAATTGGTAGCCCCCGGAGTCGTAACATACATCGGTGTCGCAAAGCTCTGTCCGCCCGCCGTACTCGCTTGGTAGATAAGATACTTTAGATCTGCGGGCAGCGAGACATTGTCGCTCCCAGCTGACCAAGAGAGTGTCACCGAGTTCGGGGCCGGAGCAGCCGCAGTCACCCCAGCAAATGTCGGAGCGGTGGTATCGACCACCGTCATGTCGGCAGGAGGCGGAGCACCTCCGTCGTTTACACCACCCGCACCGCTAAGAATAAAGCTGCGAAGAAGCTCTAGCTCCGCCGCACTGAGTGCATTCCCAATCGGCATGTGTGAGCCAACAATCTTGGAACACGATGGATCTACTTTGCAGAACAGATAGCTCTCTGCGGGCTGCCCCGGACTGATCAGCTTACGCGCCGGATCTTGCATCGCAGCGACGTTGACGGTGTTGCGAAGTGCGACTGTGGCGGCCAGGACCAGACCCTCTGCCGGCGTTCCAGAGTCGCCGTGGCAGCCGGACAGCGCACATCGATTGGCAAACAGCTGCTCGACCGTACCACCAGGGCTTGGCGCCAGGTCAGGAAGCGAGGTGTTTGCGGGGTCCGAACAGGCCACAAATCCAGCCACTGCGCACAAAGGAATCACTAGGCCCGCGTAGACATAAGCTCTCACCATGGGGTCGCTCCTTGAGGGATCTGGGAACGCAAACGGGAGCCACAAAAAGGGCTGTACCAGCGGTGAGAAAAGCAAGTTCAAGGCCAGTCAAAATCATCCGTTTCTGCGACGACAACAAGCCGGCTTCAGCCTCTTTATGATGTACCAATTGGGACAGAAGCAGCACCCATCGGTACAGCTTTTGGCACCCGGGTCGCCTTCCTTTCCGCAGGCACCGCGAGTGCTCGCTTGGTGGGCGCGATTCCTACAGCTCGCCACGGACTCCCAGCGAAGGCAAGATCGGCAGTCCGGTGATCGCGGCGCGCTGGGTGTAGTCGTAGGAATAGACCAGCTGTTCCTGGGCCGGATTGTTGTAGAGGTTCGAGATGTCCAGATACAGCTTGAACGTCATCCGCCGGGTCACAAACGTACGATCGATGCGCAGATCCAGCTGATGAAAGGGAGCCAGTCTCTCGGTGTTTCTCTCCGTCGCTGGAATCGGCTGATAGAGATCGGTATCACTGTCAAAGAAACCACCCCGAACCGGAGTCTGCGGAATGCCACTGATGTAGCGGAAGCGGAGTCCGATCTCGAACTTGTAGGGAAGGTAGGCATGCGCGGCCAGGATCAAAATGTGGGTCTGATCAAAGTCGAACAAGCGGAAGTCACAGCGTACACAGTCCGCCCGCTCACTGCGCAGAAGGGAATAGCTCAGCCAGCCAAAAAAGTACTTCGACAGACTCTGCCGCAGCAGCAGCGTGCCTCCGAAGATGCGACCGATTCCCTGCGAGGCAGTCCGCTCCGGACGAATATCGGTGGGTGAAAGACCACTCCCAAAGCGGCGTGACAGCGTCGAGCTTCCCGCAAAATCCCATAGATACTTGAACAGCCCCGTAAGCTCGATCGTAAGTCCCTTCCAGATCGCTTGTTCCACCGCCAGCGACAGATGCAGAGCCCGCTCCAGCCGCAGCTCTCGGTTCCCAAACGAAGAGAAGTAGTCCTGCACCGCAGGGTCTTGGGAATACAGCCCAGCCCCAAGCTTTACCGTCGTCAGTGGAGTCGCCACAACCTTCGCCGTCAAGCGCGGATCAAGCGACCACCGCCGCAGATATCCAAAGTAGTCGAAGCGAATCCCTGGCACCACGCTGACGCGATCGTGAAGCTTCGCCACCGCTTCGGCATAGAGCGCCGGATTGGCAAAGAACGCTTGGTCCTGCGCGACGACCTGCGACAGCGAGCCCGGCGGTTTTTGGAACTCTCCTTCCCGCACCGGCGCAGGCACCGCCGCATCCAGCCAGACATAGGAGGTCTGCACATCGGCTCCCGCCAACACCCGAAATCGCGGTGACAGCATGCGCGCAGCCTCGATGCGAAAGTCCGTTCCCAGCGTCTTGACCGCCATCGAGACGGTGCGCCCCAGCTCAAGCTCCGTCGCGGTGTAGCCACTGGTGCTCTGGAACAGCCAGTCCCAGCCGGCCAGCCGACGCTGATACCGCAGCTGTAGTCGATGAAACATGATGTGCGTCGAAAACGTGCCATTGACCGACGGATCGACATCTTGAGGGCGCGCAAACTTGAGTGCGATCTGGTCATCGGCCCCCAGCACCATCACCCGCAGCGTCCCACCACCAAGGCTGTACTTGAGCAGCGCTTGATAGTCCCAGTAGACCGGCGCACTCGTAAAACGCAGACCGGGTGGATCACCAAGCGCCGCACCGACGAGCGCCAGCCCCGCATCAACATAGCTCCGCCTGACCCCGAGCAGGATCGAGCCACTTGGCGTCTGGGTCTGCGGATGCTTGGGCGGCAGTGGACCTTCGACCTCGACGCCCAGATGGATCGGATTTGCGTCGAGCGCCGCGTGCCAGCGATCGGTCTGCCCCGTCCGCAGCTCGACATCAATCGTGCCCGCCGTCGCCCGCCCGTAGCGAACCCCAAAGTTGTGCGGCAGATAGGTCACACTGGCCAGCGTCCCGGCTGGCACCACCGACGTAAAACCCCCGTAGTGATACAGCTGCGGCACCTCGGCCGTGGCCAGGTACACCCGAGAGTCCGACGGTCGCGCCCCCTCGATGATGAACAGCCCGGTGTTGAGGGGTGGTCGCGCCGCTCCCGGCAGGTTCTCGATCGCTCGCAGCGGGTCACCCAGCGTCCCCGGCAGCTTGCGCAGCTCCTCGGTCTTGAGCGTCTGCTTGCTGATTTCTTCACGCAGAGCGGGATCGTCCGCCGTCACCACCGCTTCAAAGCGACCGTCCGCGCGGGCAAAAGCCGCCCCCAGTCCACATCCCAGCGACGGCACGATCCGCAGCAGCACGACTTGCGTCAGCTTGGCATCGAAGACCGGGCGCCACATGAGGCGGTCATCGTAGCACCGGCCTTCATCCGTCTGCCGAGCTGCCTTTGATCGGCGGCGCCGGACGAGGATAGGGCGGCGGAGCGGGATAACCGAGCAACCCCAAGGGGCGGAGCACATGGCGGGTCATGCCTACATCCAACGCTCGTTCCGCCCCAAAGTTTCGGCTTGCTCAAGGCTGTTTTTTGTATGGCATGTTACATGCACACATCAAAGAGTGTTGCGCGCCGGCAATCCTGAGCCCATAAGAGTGTGTCTCGTGTCAGTTGCCTGCGGAAGCAACCCAGCGCAGCGTCATCAATGAAGAGGTATCGCACACCATGCGACCAAGGAAACAGCACCCGCAGCCGCACCTACTACTGGCGAGAACCTGCTTGAGAAGTCAGGTTACACAAAGTATTTTTTGTGCTTTGCATTGCAAATCACGCAAGTATCCTAAAGATCGGTTAAAAACAAACTTGCTGCCCTGCCCACACACCGCGCAGGGAGCCTGTCAGGGGGACTCGGTGGTTTCGCGCCACGCTCGCGATCTCCGTCTTGCCTGCTCACAGAACACAGGGAGGATTCAATGAGCCGTCCAGTTCTCACGCGTACGTTGACCGGGGCATTGCTTACCCTGTCACTCGGCGCGTGCACCGCTCCACAGGTAGGCAGCCCATGCCCAATTCCGGAAAAGGCCGATGCCAAGACGCGGCAGGAGGCGGTCCAGAAGTGCTTCGGGCTGATCGCGGGCAACTCCAACGACTTCCGAGTCAAAAAGGATGTCGACATCCTCTTTATGATTGACAACTCGCCGTCGATGTCCCCCAAGCAGGCGGCGCTCGCAAAGAACATTCCCAAGTTCATCGAGAGGATCGAGTCGTTCGGGGTCAACTACCACGTCGGCATCATCACCTCTGACGTGGGAACGACCGTCTCGGATGGCGCGACCTGGGGCGCCGGCTCAGAGTCGTCGTGCGATAGCTTCGCTGGCGACGACGGGCGACTTCAGGATCTGACCTGCGACAAGCGCAACACCGTCTCGCCACAGGCTTCGCAGGCGTGTACCTCGCTCTGCCCGGACAACCGCTTCAAGCCGACCGACGGTTCCAAGTACATCTCCAAGATCGATGGCAAGACCAACGTCCCGCCGGCGCTGCGACTCGATCCGATGACCGGCCGCATGGTCGACGACGGACCCGTCAATGCCTTCAAATGCATGGCGCTCGTCGGAGACTCTGGCTGCGGCGTCGAAGGTCAGATGGAAGCGGTGCGGCGCGCCCTGAAAAACAGCGCCAACGGCGACTTCCTGCGCAACGGCTCGACGCTGGCGGTCATCTACATCACCGACGAAGATGACTGTTCGGTTCAGCCCAGCCGCCGCTCGGAGCTAAACCCCGGCTACCGCAACTGCACCCCCGGCCAGCCCGACTCGTACGACTGCTACAAGGTCGATTACCGCTGCATGGCCCGCTCGATCCAGTGCACCGAAGGCATGATGACGCCCGGCGGCAAGACCAACTGCAAAGAGCGCAGCGACAGCTTCCTCGAGCCGGTCAAGACCTTCTATAACGATCTCCTCGCGGTGCGCTCGTCGGACAAGCTGCTGGTCAGCGGCATCTGGACCCAGCCCAACATCGACGTGGCCAAGGGTGGCAGCGTGACGATCATCGGCGGGCCCCAGACCTCGGATCTGCGCCGCGAGCCCGCTTGCCGCAACGCGGTCGACAGCACCGTCGTGGGCCAGCCGCAGTTCCGAATGTCGCAGCTGGCAGCGATGTTCGGCAAGGACAAGGACGGCAACGACAACGCGCCGCAGCTGAACGTCTGCAACACCGACGATTATCCGAGCGCGCTCGATACGATCCTCAAGGCCCTGGAAAAGAAGCTGGTGCCGTGCCTGCCGATCACGCTCAAGACCGTGGGCGGACTGCCGATCTGCCTGGTCGGTGATGTCGACTCGAACACGCCGGACGCCGTGCCTGAGAAGTACTTCCCACTGTGCTCCACCAGCTGCTGCGATGCTTGGGCTAGCACCAAGACTCCGTCGCTGGCTGACGCTGGCATCCAGAGCGCGTGTGCCGGCGAGACAACCGACGCCTGCTACTGCGCCATCAAGAGCAAGGACCCGACGGTCTGCACCGAGGGAGTCAACGGCGGCGTCGTGACTGGCGTGTGGCGCAAGAACAACGCCAATCCTCCGGTCGGCAAGGTCGTCAACTTCCGCTGCGTCGGCTACTAGCCTCTCACCGCATCGCCTCCGCAAGTCCCCCGAAAAAACTTCATAAAAATCGCGCTTCCAGCGAAAGGTCTGGGGCCTCCGTGCGCCTAACCAACCAAGTAGGTCGATGGCAGTGACTGTGGCTTGCTCTCCCTCATCTTGTGAGCTACCGTGCCGCTGTACGCCGACGACCCTACATGGTGTGGCGCTACTGAAATCCGTATGGAGGCTTGTGATGCGACGTTCTCAACTTACTCTCGCGCTCTTGGGGCTAGGCTCTGCGCTGCTCCTGTCGGCCTGCACCAATCCGCAGGTCGGGTCGACCTGTCCGGTGCCAACGACGGGCGATTCCAAGTCAAAGCAAAAAGAGTTCGGCAAGTGCATTAGTCAGCTCGGCGAAAGTGTCGTCGATGCGCGGCTCCGCAAAGATGTCGATATCCTGTTCCTGGTCGACAACTCTCCGTCGATGACGCCGAAGCAAAAGGCGCTCGCGAACAACATCCCCAAGTTCATCCAAAAGATTGACGCCACGGGCGCCAACTACCACGTCGGTATCGCCACCAGCGACATCGGCAGCAACGTCCAGCCTGGTGTGCCCTGGGGCGGCAACATCGGCAAGTGCGACAGCTACGAAGGCGATGACGGCGTCCTGCAAGCCGTGCCTTGCACCACCCGCAACACCGTCACTCCCGATGCCCGCAACGGCTGCGCGCAGCTGTGCCCAGACGACAAGTTCGTACCGACCGATGGCCGCCGCTTCATCTCGAAGGTCGATGGCGTGACCAATGTGCCGGTTTCGATGGAGCGCGACCCGGTCACCGGCAAGATGGTCGACACCGGTCCTATCAAGTCGTTCAAGTGTATGGCTCTCGTCGGTGACGACGGCTGCGGCATCGAGGGCCCGCTCGAAGGCGCCAAGCGTGCTGTGGACGGTCATCGCAGTGAAAACTCGGGCTTCTTGCGCGCCAACTCGGTGCTGGCGGTCATCTTCATCACCGACGAAGACGACTGCTCAGTCCAGATGGCCAAGCGGGACCAGAACAACCCGAGCTACCGCGACTGCGATCCGACGCAGCCGGACTCTCCCGAGTGCTACAACGTCGACTTCCGCTGCTTGGCGCGCTCGATTCAGTGCAACGAGACGCTGCTCACCACGGGCGTCAAGAATGCTTGCAAAGAGCGGCCCAACAACTACCTCGAGCCCGTCGAGAAGTACTATCGCTTCTTTAGCAACCTGCGCCCGGCCAACAAGCTGCTCATCAGCGGCATCTGGACGCTCCCCTCGATCGATCTGGGCGGCAAGGTCGAGATCGCTCGCGCCGGTGGCACCACCACCCCGAACCTAAACCGAGCGGGCGGCGCGGGCGCTTCCTGCGTCTACGTCGGTGACCAGAGCGTCTACGGTCAGGCTCAGATGCGGCTGTCGAAGTTCGCCAAGCAGTTCGGCTCCGACGCCAAGGGTCAGGCCAACGCGCTCGAAGTCTCGATCTGCGACATCGACAACTACCCGACGGCACTTGACCGCATCGCCAAGGCCATTGAGCAGCGGCTCCAGGCGCAGTGCTTGCCGGTCATTCCGAAGACCGATGCCAATGGCAACCCGATGTGTCTCGTCGGTGATGTCGATGAAGCCTCGCCCGCCAGCGCACCGGACCCCGACACCGCGTTCCCGGTCTGCTCGAAGACTTGCTGCAATGCTTGGGCAGCGACGAGCACGCCAACTCCGGGCGACGACTCGATCAAGATGGCCTGCGAGTCCGAAGCGCGTGACTGCTACTGCGCGATCAAGAGCAAGGACCCGAACATCTGCAGCGACTCGGTGGTAGCAGGTGTGTGGCGCAAGGGCGGCGCTCAGCCACCTCCGGGCAAGGTCGTCAACTTCCGCTGCGCCGGCGGCGGCTGATCGCAGCTTCCCCCTCGCCTTTTTTGACCCTGCTCAAGCTTCCCCTTCCCGCCTTCCCACACTCCTGACTGGTTCCGCTTCGACTCCCGCTTGCTCTCGCTGAGACGGAGCGGACCGTGCTGCGTCGGCTTGGGTTGACCCCATCCCGGCGGGTGCGAGATGATCCCACCGGATTTTCATTGGGGCTCGCACAAAGGGGGATGGTCATGAACGAGCGCGGCAGTCGCAAGATTCCGGTTACGGAGCGACAGTTTCTTTGGGTTCAGGACGACGACAAGGGAGAGGTGACGCTCCACGTTGGTCCGACGATGGTGTCACCGACCGCTGCCGATCGAGTGGTGATCGACGACGGCGCCGGCAGCTTCCGCGAGGACACCTCGGGGCGGCCACAGATGATGATCGAGGTCGGCGATCACCAGTACGCGGTGCTGTTCAATCCGCTGCTGGAAAACGACGGTGGCGCCAACGGTCGCTTCCGCATTGGCCGCAACGAGGCGCGTCCGCTGAAGAACGGCACCCGGGCGATGATTCCCGGTCCCTGTAGCTTCTTTCTGCGACCCGGACAGCGCTGCGAGGTGCGCGACGCTCACGAGCTGTCGGCGAGTCAGTACTTGGTGGTGAAGGCCTACGGTCCGGTGGATCGCTCGGCGCCGTACTTCGATGTGACGGTGCGCTCGGCAGCGATCACCCGGGCGACGGCGGAAGCGCTCGACGGGCGTCCGACGCCACTGCCCGACAAAGGCACCGATCAGGATCTCAAGCGCGGGCAGCTGATCGTTATCCGAGGCATTGATACCCAGTTTTACATTCCGCCCACGGGCGTTGACATTGTGCCGGACACCTCGGTGGACGAGTCGGGCGCAACCGTCAGTGCGACGACGGCACAGAAGCTGATGCAGCAGATGCAGGCGCAGCTGAGCAAGCCGTCGCCTTCGACTGTGGCCCCGATGGCGCCACCGCTGGCCAAAAAAGGAAGTCTGAGCGAAGAAGAGCTGGAGCTGCGGCTCGAGGACGATGAGTCGCTAAGTGACAAGAGTCGTTCGCCGCGTCGAGCGGTCGCACAGTACCAAGCGGAAGCCGCTGCCCAGATGGTCGATCAGTCGGCACGGACCCGACAGCGAGTCGCACCACCTACGGCGATTCCTGCCCCGGCCGCTCCGGCTCGGGCTTCTGCTGCGCCACCACCGCCCCCTCCGCTGTCCGCTGCTTCGTCCGGTGCAGTTGCTGCGGCTCCTTCAGTCGGTGCGGCGACCGTATCGGTAGACGATGTCCTGTCTTCGGATGCTCTCCGCAAAGCGATCGAAAAAGAGGCACGGCAAGCGCGTCTTATTCGCAGCGCGGTGGTGCTAGGGGAAAAGGAATACTGCGTTCTCATCGATCCAGACGGCAAGCGCGAGATCAAAGTGGGACCGGCGCGGGTCTTCCCAGGACCGTACGACACCTTCATGATCAAGGGCTCGCGCAATCGGGTCTACGATGCGTATGAGCTGCTTCCCCAGCGCGCGCTGTGGCTGCGGGTGATCTCGCAGAGCAGTCGCGATGACATGGCCAAGAAGATGCCGCGCGGAGTCGAGCTGGACAAAGAGCTGTACTATCCCGGCGACGAGCTGCTGCTGTCCGGAGTGTCCGGTTTCTTCTTTCCGTTCAACGAGATCGAGGTCCTGTCTCCGCATACCGGCGAGGCAGTGGTTGGGAATAACCACTCCAACGTCTTTATCGAAGCGATCGGAATCGATCAAAAGAGCGGCATCTATGTTCGCGATCTGACCACCGGAGAGGTGCGGCTGATTCGCGGCAAGCAGTCGTACTTGGTTGATCCTCGCAAAGAGATTCACATCACACGCGGTGTGAATCCGCATGACTGGAACCTGTGGATCGCCGCCAGTGAGCTGCACAAGCGGACCGATCGACATGTCACCACACCGTGGGCGATCTCGATCATTGTGCCGCACAACACAGCGGTATTGGCGACGAGCGCGGCGGGTCAGCGGGTGATTGAAGGACCATGCGTCACGCTGCTTGAGTATGAAGAGAACTTGGTGCCGCTGCGCCTGTCTACCGATACTCCCAAAGATGACAGCAGTCCGCTGGTGACCTGCTTTCTGCGAACGATTGGGAATCGTGTCTCGGATGTGATTGAGATCGAGTCCGCTGACTTCGTCCGCATCAGCCTGCGCATCACCGTGAGTGTGACCTTCCTACGTGATCACCGGGACAAGTGGTTTAACGCCGAGAACTACATTCAGGTGCTCTGTGATCACCTCCGTTCGATCGTTAGGAGTCGGACTCGGACGCTGTCTCTGTCGTCGCTGTGGCCGCAGCTTGCAGCCGTTGTCCGCGATACCATCTTGGGTCCACGCAGTGATGCCGATGGCAGTCGCAAGGGACGCTTCTTTGCGGAAAACGGAATGCTGGTGCATGAGGTCGAAGTCCTTGATGCAACGATCGAAGACGAGCAGATTGCCGAGATGATGCGGAGCGTCCAGAGAGAGTCGGTGACGCTAACGATTGGGGATCGGCAAGCGCAAGACAAGCTTCAATCGACCAAGCTCCGCGCCGAGCTAGAGCTAAAGACGCACGAGCTACAAGCGCAGGTGCGAGAGCATGAGTCGAAGCTGCGCGAGCTGGAGCGCAAGCTGGTTCATGAGACGCGTCTTCTGGAGCTGCGGGATCGGGAAGCGATGGCGCGGGAACAGTCGCAGCTGGTAGCAGAGCGGGAAGCGAGCGAGCTGCGTCTGCGCTTGGATCGGGAGTCGGCGGCGCAGAGTGCAGCTCGGGAAGCGCTGCTCAAGGATGCGGCGACCAAAGCGCAAGCGGCGCAGTCTCTGCATGAGGAGGAGTTTGGACACCTGAGCCGCATCAAGGGACTGGACATGGCGCTGATCGATGCGCAGGCGCGTGCAGTGGTGGCAGAGCGAACTGCCGTTCAGCCGCAGCTTGTCGAAGCACTGACCGCGCTGGGTGACAAGACGCTGCTTGGTGAGGTGGCGCAGAACATGAACTTGGTGTCTCTGTTCCGGGGCAAAGAAGCGGGAGAGATTCTCAAGGAAGTGGTAGGTGGGACGCGCTTTGTGCCCGCCCTTCAGGAAGCGCTGACCGCCAAGCCGAAGTCGCCCGAGCCGAAGAAGTAGTCCCTCCGCGCCTTCCTCTACAGACTCCCAACACCGGACAGAGTCCCGATTCCCAACACCGGACAGAGTCCGGATTCGCTACAGCTTGCCGCAGTAGAAGAAGTTTCCGGGTGCCTCGGGATCGTCGCTCATCATAAACTCCAGCGAGAGTGCAATCAGCTCGTCGAGCGTGAGCCGGCCATCTTGGTTGCGATCGAGGCGCGCAAACGTCGCCGCTGCATCCGCTGTAGAGCCCATCGCTTGCAGCAGCCGCGCATACTCATGAACGGTCAGAGACTGACTGCCATCTTGATCAATCAGCTCGATCACATCACGACAGACCTGAGTCAGCCAAGGGGACGCGACATGCGCCGCGCGATGCACCAGAATCTGGCGCTCGAAGTAGCGCAAAAACTCGGGCAGAGACACCGAGCCGTCCCGATCTTTGTCCGCTCCGGAAGCCAAGCGATGAAACAGATCGACTCTGCTCTCTAACAAACGGCGCGCGCGACGATCCTCTGCCGACAGCCCGAACGCCTGCTGAATCCGTCGTGCTTGCTCGCGAAAGTCGGACTCCGTAAGAGCCCCGCTTCCATCGACATCGTACATCGCAAAGAGCGTCGAAAACTTGCGTACCTGCAGCGGCGTGAGTGTCGTCTGTTCCATCGCGCATGTCCCCCAAAGAGTCCGGGTCATTTTCGCTGCGATTCCTATTTCTGTCTATACCGACCGCGCGAACGTCACCCCGACCTACCTAGGTGTACACTTCCGTTCCTCTGAGTTCAGCCGCATGGCACGACGAACGGACTGTCGCGGCACCCTTGTGATAATGATCTTCCTGTAGGACTCTTTTTTGAGCGGGCGACCCAAAAACGCGCTAGGAGTACGCCCAACATCGGGAGTAACATGCCTCAAAAGAGACAAATCACCATGCGGCTGACCAGTAGGATTCTCTCTCTGTGTGCCTTGCTCGTCGCCACTTGTGAAGGCCCTGTGGGGCCGAGCGGTCCGACGGGTCCGGAAGGAATGCCCAGCACTCCCGACACCATGTCGTGCGATCCCAGCCAGACCGGACTCCGCGCCGAGCTATCGATCACTCCGCCAGCGCACGGCTCCTTCTATCAAGTCGGAGAAGCGCCGCTGCTTACCATCCGGCTCCTGAGTGGCTGTCAAAAAGTACTGGCTCCTGCCGAGCTGGGAACAGCGGCTCTGTATCTGGTAGGACCGCGTGGCGCCCTCACCACCCGCAGTGCCAACACGCTCCTCAATGCGGTGACTGATCGCGCCGCCAAAGATCGCCAGCACCACTACATCAACCTGATCAGTCCGGCCTATGCAAACCCAAGTCAAGGCGGACTCAAGACGCTGCCAGATGGATCGCTACAGTATCAGCTGGCACCGATTACCAAGGAAGCGGCGGGCACCTACACCGCAGCGGTACGCGTCAAGTCGAAGGATGAAGTCGAGCAGATCTTCCCGATGCTTGATCTACAGATTGGCACGGCCACCGTCGAGAAATATGCCTCTGGAGATCCGAACGCATCCAGCTGTGCTGACTGTCACAAGGGACCTTCCAGCGGCAAGATGTACATGCACCACATTGAGCCGGGCAGCTCTGCGGTGGGAAACTGGGCGCTCGATCTGTATCCGATCGCGACCTGCAAGCTGTGCCACAACCAAGACGGCTACAGCGCCAACTCAACGCTGCGCAAGGTTCACGCCGTTCATCGAGGAAAAAACCAAGCCAACCCCGGAGCGGCCCATCCAGAGTACGGAGTCCCGGCCGATGGCTCGCTGGCGCTGTACACCAACGTCGGCTTCCCCGTGATGCCGGATCAAGAGAAGGACTGCGGCAAGTGTCACCGCGATGATCGCAACCTCAAGCTGCCTTCTCGTCAGGCCTGCGGTGCGTGTCATGATGCGCTGTTCTTTGATACCGGCACGCTGTCGCCACCCCGTACTTTCACGGGAACCTGCGCGGTGGATGCAGACTGTGCATCACGTGGCAGTCTCGCGAAGTGTAACACCGCACTCAGTGTCTGTCAGACGGCGACACATCCCAAACAGAGCGACGATGCGCAGTGCAGTACCTGCCACTCTGCCGACTCTTCCGGAATCTCTCCGATTCCCGATCGTCATGAAGTGGTCACGCGGACAAGAGTCCGCAAGATCAAGCTCAGTGAAGTCTCTGTAAGTGGCGGATCGGGACCGCTGGCGGCGATGATGGTGGGTGACACGCTCAAGCTCAGCTTCAAGCTGCTCGACGGAAAAGGTGCGCCGATCACCGATCTGAAGACCAATGCCACACTGTCCGGAACGCTGCTGATAGGGGGGCCGACCGATGATCGGCAGATGATCTTCCCATCGATCAACATCAAGACCGGAACCGGACTTGTGTTTGATGCCGCGACCGCTGTCTATACCTATACGCACAGTGCGACGTGGCCGGCGAGTGCGCTGGCTCCGCTCAACAGTACGGGTCTTTTGCCACGAGCGAATCCGCCCGGAACGTACACCGCGTGGCTCTATGTCGTCGAGACTTCCACCTATAATGGCGTGCAGGTGCGTGATGTTGGAACCACGCTGGTGGACTTCCGGGTCGGTGGTTCCCAAGCGATTCGTCCGCGTCATGTGATCACCCGCGACTCCTGCAACTCCTGTCATGTGATCGCGCAAGCCCACGGCGGAAGTCGCCGCGATGCCGAAGGCTGTTCGATCTGTCACACGGCTGGCGCAGTCGATCGCACCGTCGGTGCCAGAGGCGTTGCCTGTACCACCAGCAGTCAGTGTCCCGGCGCAGCAGCGGGCTGGGAGAGCTGTCAGGACACCAACGCAGATGCCAAGCTGGATACCTGCATCATCACGGTCGATCCGACTCCGGGACAGACCATCAAGTTCTCTGCGATGATTCACTCGACCCACTACGCCCGACGGCTGGGTGGCTATGCTGCGCGGAGCAGTCTGATCAAGCCGGGAGCGCTCACGTACATCGGCAACTCGAATCGGGTGTTTGATCTTTCAGAGATCCTGTTTCCCCAAGATGTCCGCAGCTGCGAAAAGTGTCACGGTGACTCTGGAGCAAGCTGCAGCGCCAACAGTCCCTGCGGAATCGGCCAGAGCTGTGTGTCTGGGAAGTGCAAGAACATCGCCTTTACAGCTGCTGACACCGCCGCTTGCCTGGGCTGTCACGACACCGCAGCAGCAGCCGGTCATGCCGCCCTAAATACCTGGACCGATCCAATGGGAAAGCCGGTGGAAACCTGCGCAGTCTGTCATGGTCCCACTGCTGAGTTTGCGGTCAGCAGAGTCCACAACATCAGCAGTCCCTACCAGCCTCCCTATTCACGCGAGAAGGAGTAACGGCGATGCACTTGCGTGGTGGCGTTCTGACCAGCGCAAGAGTCCGTTTGTCGTCGCTGTGTGCGTCACTGCCGGTGCTCTTGATGATGCTGTTGGGAGTCGGCTGTGGAGATCCGCGCCCAACTCTGGGAACCCGCAGTCAGTGCATCAGCTGGAAGCAGGAGATTGCGCCCCTCCTTTCCGAAAACTGCGGTTCCTGTCATAGCGGCGGGAGTCCTGCCGGTGGACTCGATACCTCTTCGTACTTGGCCGTCTTGGGAGGCGGAGAGGTGCGGGTTCGTGCCGTCGCTGGTGATCCAGACTCGGTGCTGCTTCGGGTACTGAAGAAGGAGTCTGCAACGACCGCACATCAGGGCATCGCGGACTCTGTTCGCGAGCAGCTTCAGCACTGGGTGGTTGACTGCAAGGTGTCGTATCTGCGCTCTGTTCAGCATCAAGGGGGAGTCCTCAATCCCGATGATCCGCAGGGACAGTTTCACGGCACTCTGCTGCGTGCGACGGGCTACCAGCTGTCGGCCTGCACTGGCTGTCATGGTGAGGATCTGTCCGGAGGCAAGGCCAAGTCATCCTGTCTTACTTGTCATGCGCAGGGAGTCACGACCTGTGCGACCTGTCACGCCCGACAGTCACCTGTTCACAGAGCCCACACGCAAGGCACGACCCAAGGCAAGTCCTTTGCTTGTGCAGCGTGTCATCCGCAGCCGCGCTTCTGGAATGATCCGGGTCACGTTTCCGAGGCTGATGGCTCTGCACGAACCACCAAGGTCCGGGTTGCGCTGGGCAGTCTGGCCAACCTCACTCCTTCCTCTTCCATGCGCTCTTCTGCGGCCACTTTTGACTCCGAAACCAAGCAGTGCACAAGTGTCTACTGTCATGGTGGGGTGTTCCCAGATCGCGCCGCAACCAACACCTCTCCGCTGTGGACAGGAGTCGCGAAAGAAGCGGAGTGCGGAACCTGTCATGGCCTGCCACCCAGCTCTCATGATGCGAGCCAGACCCGCTGCAGTCTGTGTCACAACCGCACCGCTACTGCCGATCAAAAGCTGCTGTCAGGAGGCCGGCATCTAAGCGGGATCAGCGAGATCGGCGACGGCAGCGGCACCTGTGCGGCTTGTCATGGTTACACCGGAAGTACTCCGTTTCAGGATCTCGCAGCACAGACCGACCAGACTCTGCTCGGAGTCGGCGCCCATGCCGCACACGTGAATGCCAGCCATCGCTTGAGCGCTCCGCTTGCATGCAGTGAGTGTCATGGCAGTGTCACCCCGATTCCCAATACGTCTCGCCACGCCGTAACCGGACAAGGAGTCCGGATCTTTCCTTCTGGCAGCGGCGCCAAGCTGAGCGAATTGGAAGGAGCAAAGCCCACCTGGGATCGCCCAAGTGCGCGCTGCTCCACCAACTACTGTCACGGCGGTGGCAGCAAGCTGCTGACCGATCTGAGTCCGGGGGTGAATCGCACTCCGGTGTGGACGGCGAGCAGTCAGGCCTCTTGCGGATCGTGTCACGGCATTCCGCCCAAGGATGGGAATCACACCGCTACCATGCGTCTTGTCGACTGCGCCACTTGTCATGCCAAGACGATCGATGCCAGCGGAACGATTCTGTTTGTCGGTCCGGTCGGCGCGCAAAAGACCACCCACTTGAACGGAGTCGCCGATGGCAACTAGGCCGCTACAGCGCCGCTTGCGGAGTCTGTGGAAGGGTCTGTGCTGTGGCCTGGGAAGCGGACTCCTGCTCTGGCAGGGAGTCGCGCAGGCGGACTCTGTAGAGTTCAATGTCTCGACGCTGCTGGCCGGTCGTGCTGATCCCCGCGATGGCGAAGTTCACACTGTGGTTCCGGTCTATCAGTCCCTGGGCGCACAGGCCACGATTCTGCGTCCGTACTTTGACAGCATTCACATTGTGATGTCGGGCTGGGGCTCGGTACAGCTGGACATCGGTCGCAGCGAGTACTGGTCGGGAGACATCGATCTTGGCTACATCGACGGCAGCTTTGCCAAAAAGCGCTTGCAGGTGCGCGTCGGTCGCCAGTTTGTGATGGGCGGAGCCGCGCGCAGTGCCCAGCTCGATGGCGCAGTGACCACGCTACAGCTGTACAAAGGACTGGGAATCACGGCTTATGGTGGCATTCCGGTCACGCCGCGCTTTTCCGCGAGCCGGGGAGATGCGATGTTCGGCGGACGGATGTTCTATCGGCACTCCTTTGACACTGAAGTCGGTCTGTCGTTCAACCAAGTGATGGGCGAAGGACGAGCCGCGCGACAAGACCTGGCCGTCGACGCGCGCTATGTTCCACATCCCCAGATCGCGCTGACCGGATATACGCTGTATGCCATTCCGGAAGCGCGGGTGGCGGAAGCAGACTTCTCTGTGACCTGGCTTCCCAACCTGAAGCTACAGTTTGGAGCAGACTATCGGCGCACTGCACCGGATCTGTTTCTGCCGCTCAACTCGATCTTCTCGGTGTTCTCGCAAGAGACGCGAGATGAGGTCGGTGGTACGGTGTATCTGCGACCGATCTCGCGGCTGCGCATCTATGGTGATCTGCGCGCGGTGGTGAACCTGGAGGGAGCCGGAGCGCGGGGCGGAGTCAAGGCAACGGTAGCACTGGGTCCGCGTGATCACACGACGCTGAGCGCGGAGCTGCGACTCCTCAAGCTACCAAACAACGGCTATGTCCAGGCGCGTCTGTATAGTACGCATCGACTGCATCCAGCGTGGTTTGTGACGCTGGGTGCCAACAGTTACTTTCTCGATCAACCGATCAATGGACAGGGGTATTCCTTCACAGGAACCGGCACCGTGGCGGCAGAGCTGGGCCGGGGCTTCCGTCTGGTCGCCACTGGCTTTGCGGATGTGACTCCGTTTGTGGAGCGCCGCGTTGAGTTTGTGGTCAAGCTCGCCTATCACGCCACGCAGACCTTCCGCGAGGTATCGAAATGAGGGCCTTTCGCCTGCGCTGGCTGCTCTGTGCCAGCGTCCTACTTCTCGTCGCCTGCGCGACCTATTGGAGCAAGATCGGTGGGGGCGACTCGATCAAGGCTTCGCACAGTGTCCATGCGCGCGCCAAGCTCGACTGCTTGGTCTGTCACGAGCCGATCTATGACGCGCAGAGTCTTACCGGAGACTTCCTTCCCAAAGAACAGAAGTGTCTGGAGTGCCATGAAGACAACAAGAAGAAGGGGGAGTGTGGCTACTGTCATACTGATCCTACTCGTCCGCTGACCTACCGAAGGGAGCCCTCTGTCCTAACGCTGTCTCATGCCAAGCACATTGAGCGGACCAAAGAAGACTGCACGCGGTGTCACAAGACGCTGTCTGATCGTGGCCAGGCGGCAGTAGCGCCGACCATGGACTCGTGTCTGGGCTGTCATCCGCACCAGCAAGAGTTCGATCAGGGGTCGTGCGGAGCGTGTCACAAGGATCTCAAGCGCTATCCCCAGAAACCCCTAACAAGGTTCTCGCACCGAGGGAACTTTGTCTTGGGACACGCCCGCGCCGCTCGCTCGACTCCTGAGAGCTGTGCGACCTGTCATGAGCAGTCCTCCTGCGCAGACTGTCATGCCAAGACCGTGCTCGGTCCGATCGAGCTGAAGTTCCCAGAGCGGGCGGACAGCGACCTGATTCATCGCGGCGACTTCCTCGGTCGACACAGCATGGAGTCGCGCGCCGATCCCGCTTCCTGCTTGCGCTGTCACGGCACCAGCTTCTGTGAGCGCTGCCACAGCCAACAGGGAGTGAGTGGTAGGAGTGACAACCCGCGCAACCCACATCCGGCGGGCTTTAACACGCCAAGTCATCCGCAGTTTCACGGACTTGCGGCCCGGCGCAACATCTCAAGCTGTGCCAGCTGTCATGATCAGGGTCCGCGCTCCAACTGTGTCAGCTGTCACAAGGTCGGTGGCCTCGGGGGAAGCCCACATCCTCCTGAATGGACAGAGCGTCACGATCGTCAAGAGATCCTACGAAATGGCATGTGTCGCTACTGCCATACGCTGTGAAAAGCCAAGCGAGTGTCACGCACTCAGCCACAGAGATTCCTACTAACAAGGAGAGAGAAAATCCCATGCGCACCGTACTTGTCCTCGTGTCTCTGTTTTCGTTTGCTCTTACGACTTCGGCCAGCGCGGATGAGAATGATCCCCGGGTGAAGCGGGCCTGGAAAGCAAAGTGCGCGTCCTGTCATGGAGAGGATGGCAAAGGAGACACCGAGCAAGCCAAGAAAAAGTTCGGCGGTCCGCTGCGTGATCTTACTGATGCCAAAGTGCAAGAGCGCTTCAAAGATCCCGAGCTGCGCGACATGATCACCAAAGGCAAGACCGAGACGAAGGACGGCAAGGAAGTCAAGATGCCGGCCACTCCCGAGATCGCCGGAGAGCAGCTTGATGGCCTGGTGCAGTTTGTCCGCAAGCTCGCCGTCAAGAAGTAGCGCGTCCCAGAGCGCGCGAATCGGACGCAGGGTGAAGCCATGTTAGTGGTGCTGTTTGGGCTGTCGATGCTGCTCTGTGTGGTGCTGTTTTTGCGGCCTACCCAGCCGAGCAGAGTGCTCGCGTTTGCCAGTCTGTTTGTGCTGCCAGTCACAGTCAGCTACATGGGAGTGGAGACTCACATTGAGAACTCCAAACAGACCAGCTTCTGTACTTCCTGTCATGTCATGAGCAAGCACGGACGGAGCCTGCTCGTCGACGACACCACCATCTTGGCGGCTTCCCACTATCAAGGGGGAAGGATTCCGCGTGACCGCGCCTGCTTTACCTGTCACACCACCTACACGATGTACGGAGACATGCAGGCCAAGCTACGCGGGGTCAAGCATGTCCTCGTCAACTACTTTGGCAAGGTTCCAAGTCAGCCAAAGCTGTACGAGCCGTACCACAATCGGGAGTGTCTGCACTGCCATGAGGGGGCGCGCCGCTATCTGAAGGGAGAGACGCACACCGCCGAGCCAGGGCGGATGGAAAAGATGCGACAGAATCAGCTGTCCTGCATCACCAAGGACTGTCACGACACCGTACATGTTGTAAGTGAAGTCGACAGCTTGCCACTGTGGAAGCCGGAGCCATCCAAATGACCAAGGACAGTCAACGCATCCGGATCGCCTCTGCCCTGGTGTTTGTTGGTCTGGGAGTCGAAGGATTCACCCTGCGCTGGTCGCATCCGACTGCCTTCTTTGTCTTTGCAGGAATCGGCGGTCTGCTGCTCCTGCTCGGGGTGCTGGTCTTTCTTTCTACGCTGCTTGGCGGAGCAAACCGGCTATCATGAGCCATGAATCCCGATCGACAGCGCGCGCTGGAGGAGCAGCTCGCCCTGGAGATAAGCCGCACAGAGAAGCTCCGCGCCACGATCATGGCGCTCGCGTTTACGAGCGGATTTGTGATCGCGCTGTTGATCTTTCAAGTGTGGCTCAAGCGGCTGCCATCAGGCTTCGGTGCGGTGTTCCTGCGCGTCAGTCCGATTGTGATGACTGGCGTCGGACTCATGACCATTTATGGCTGGCTGGCTCGGCTGTACATCTCTCGCTACGTCGCTCGTCAGAAGCGCGTTCCGCTCGGCTTCGTCCTTATCAACGCAGGCTTTGAGGTCAGCGCGGTTTCCTTCTTCATCCTGCTGATTGCACGCGCTTCCTCGCCGGCTTTTGCCATCAGCGCGCCACCGATCCTCATCTACTCCCTCCTCATCATGATGTCGGTCCTGCGGCTCGACTTCTGGCTGTCTCTGTTTGTCGCGGTGATGGTGGCGATTCAGTACGTTCTGTTAGGAAGACTCCTGCTACCAGCAGTTCCCATTGAGGGAGAGCTTGGCTTGTTGATGTCCCCGATTCCGCTCTACCTGCGAGCAGGAATCTTCATGATCACTGGACTGGCTGCGGGGGTCATCGGCAATGATCTGCGGCACAGACTCATCCGCACCACAGAGATCGTTGTGGAGAAAGATCGAGCCGTCGCGATGTTTGGTCAGCATGTCTCTCCGCAAGTGGCAGAGCAACTCCTCCGCGAACATACCGGGGTCCTGACCGAGACGCGGCATGTCTGCATTCTCTTCCTGGATATCCGCAACTTCACACGCTTTGCAGAGAGCCGGACTCCCAGCGAAGTGGTGGACTATCTGAACGCTCTGTTCGGGCCGCTGGTCGAGATCGTGGACCGGCATGGCGGCATCATCAACAAGTTCCTTGGCGACGGCTTTCTGGCCATCTTTGGCGCCCCCCTGGCCAATGACCAGCACTGTCTGTCTGCGGTTCGTGCCGCGCTCGCCATGCTTCAAAAAGTGGAGGAGTTGGGAGCCGCGCAGCTCATTCCCCCCACTCGCTTGGGAATCGGTCTGCATGCGGGGATGGTGGTCACGGGCAGTGTCGGCTCGCACCTGCGACGCGAATACACAGTCATCGGAGATGCCGTCAATCTGGCGGCCCGGATCGAGCAGCTGACCAAGGTTCACAGTGCCCAGCTCCTAGCGAGTGACTCGGTGATCGCCCACCTTCCCGTAGAAGAGATAGCAACTGAGAAGCTCGCGCTGGTGCAGGTCAAGGGCCGAGAGGCGCCCGTGCAGATCTTCAAGCTCGCATAGCGGCCTCACCTTAAAAGGCTGCGCGATGGTACGGACCTCTGCTCGGTCGCGTCTACATCGGCACCAATGATCGTGGCACCTTCTACGGTGAGCCGCAGTCCCCGCAAGCGCGAATTTTCGAGAGAAAACGCGGCCTACCCTGTGATAACTTCGGAAGCGCCGTGCCATCGAATGTGAGCCTTGCCTCCGCACCTGGACGCGCTCACTCTGCGCAGTCGCTGCCCCGTGCTCTGTTTCGTACCGCACTCCTTTGCGCGGCTGGCGCAGGGCTGCTCAGCAGTCAGTACGTGGCCGCGCGCGAGCTGGGCTCGACCTTCTTTGTCACCGAGCTATCAATCATCGCAGCGACGGTGGTCACCCTCATCGGCCCCAGCCTCAGCTACGCACTCGGGGATCGACTGCGCGGATCGGATCGCTTGCTCCAGTGGTGGGCACTGGCCGCACTCCTTATTCAGCTGGCACTCCCTTTCGGGATTCGCGCGCTCGTTGGATCGCTCGGGGCATCGCATCCACTGTGGGCTGCTGCCATCACCGCTTCGGCGGTAGCGCTGCTGTGCGGATATTACGCTTTTATTCTGCCTCTTTATGCCGAGCCTGCCTCTCTGCCTCGGCTGTATGCGGCGGAGCTTGGCGGCGCTCTGCTGACCTTGCTGCTGCTCGCAGTGGCGCCTTCGTATCGGCTGTTCTTGCCTTTCTTTCTGCTGCTGCCGGTGCTGATTGCCTGGCTGACTCAGCGACGGCTGGTGGCGCTCTGTACGCTGCTCTTGGCGGGCGCAGTATCCACCCAGACAGAGTCCCTCGATCGCTGGGCCAGTACCCACTACTACCGACATTATCATCAGCTGGACGCGCCCCGTGTTATCGAGAGTGTTTACTCTCCCTATCAGCGCATTGATGTGGTGGAAGCGGCTGCCGACACCGCGCTGTACTTGGACGGAGTGCCATTCTATCGCTCCGGTGATCTCGATTCCTTCAATGTCTTTCTGGCCGAGCTACCGGGCTCTCTCTTGCCGAAAAGGGGTCGGGCACTGGTGGTAGGGAGTGGCAGTTTCTCGTCGGCGGCACGGCTTCATCGACTGGGTTACCGCGTCACCGTCATCGAGCTGGATGCTCTGGTGGCCAAGGTCGGATTTCATCGCTTTGCGCACCTGCACAAGCTTTCGCCAGAGATGATCACCCTGCACATCGACGACGCACGCCGGGTGCTTGCGACTCACTCCGATTCCTATGATCTGATTGTCCTTGATGTACCTGCACCGTATCGGATTGCGACGGCGCTCCTGCACTCACCGGAGTTCTATCGCCAGGTGGCGGCACGCCTGACCCCCACAGGAGTCGTTGCGCTCAGTCTCTGTGATGACCTGGCGGGATCGCTTGGGAAGCGCATCGCAGCGTCGGCAGCCCAGGTCTTTGCAGAGATCATGGTGGTGGAGAGCAGTGCCGTAGGACTCGGGGTTCTGTATGGTGGCGCGCAGCTGCCGTTTTCGATCCAAGCCGCTGCAGAACAGCTCCGTGCCCGCGATCCGCAAGGCGGACAGGTGACTCCTGATCAGCTGGTACGCAGCCAGGTTCTCGACGCTGATCCGCTTGGTCCCCAGGATCTACTTGGCGTCCTGTTGCTGTCACGTCAAGTGGTGCAGTTGCCATGACCCAGCTGCCAGAGAGCCTGCGGAAGCTCGAAGCATTTTTGACTGGGTCTGCGCTGGCCCACCTGCAAGTCGCACTCGGCTTTGCGGCGATGCGCGGCCTGGGAGCCAGTGCCTCTGCATGGTTTGCGGTGCTGTTTTGCTGGCTGCTCGGTGGGCTCTTCGGAACCCTCTTGGCCAGGCGTGGCTGGCTCACTTCCCGTCGAGAATCTACCCTCGCTTTATTGGCCCTGCTCTTCCTTACCCTGACAGAAGCGGCGACTCTGCTTCAGCCGTTCTCCGCGCTTCCTCGCTTGGCCATCGTGCTGGCGGCGGTGTTGTCCGGAGGCTATGGCGGCGCATTCCTGGCCAGTCGTGGTACCCAAGGAGCCTCTATTGCCGCGCTGTTTTTTCATGAAAACAACGGCTTTCTGTGTGGCTTTGTCGTTGCCAGCGGAGTCTTGCTCCTCCACGCTCCGCTGCTGCTGCCACTGACCGCTTTGGGAGTGCTTGCAGCCCGCGCCGCTGCGCCGAACCGGCAGTCTGGTCCGCTCCTGTTTGCGGTAATATTAGGCATATCATCTACTTCCTTTCAGCTGCTCTTTGCGTGGGGGGGCGAGCCGGCCTGGGATGCCCTCATGACTGCCTCGGTGCTCACTCATCCCGACGCTGTGGATCTGCAAGGCTGGCTGTTCTTTGCGCATCCGCTGGTGATTCCTCTGACCGCGCCTTTTCGCTTGTTCACAGGTGATCCGTTGCAAGCGGTGACGCTGCGTGAAGCAGTCTGTCATGGTGGCGTGATCACCCTGCTCTACTTGGCTGGACGAGCGCTCGCTGGCCCGCACAAGCACGGCCTGCTGATCGCGCTGCTGACAGCGCTGCAAGTCTTCCTTTCCGTCGGAAAATGGCAGCTTGCCCTGGCTGGAGAGGAAAAGGAAATCACCGTTCTGGCTAGCAGTGCCTTTCTGTTTTTCTATCTCGATCATCGCGGCCTGTGGAGCCTTCACATCGTGTCGTTTTCGGCCCTGGCACCGCGCTGGCGCCGCTTCCTACTGGGTGCGCTGCTTGCGCTGGCGATGTCGATTCACATCCAAAATGGACTGCTGGTGGTGTGGCTCCTGTTTGATCTGCTGCTGACACTTCACAAGCCCAATCTCCGTCGACAAGCTGCCATTGATGTGGTGGTAGTTTTCATCGTTTCAGCAGCGCTTGCCGGACCGTTTTTTGTGTGGCTGGCCAGCGCGGGAGGAGGTGCAAGAACCCCGCGCGAGCTGCTCCAGTTCTATTTGGAATATCACCTGTCTGGTGAGTTTTTTTCGATTCCGGCTTCCCTGTCCGAGCGCCTGTCTGAGTGCTATCGCGGGCTGCGCTTGTGGCTGCTCGGTGATCTCCCGCTTGGGAGTCCTCGGCTAGAGCCTGCGCTGGCGACTCTTGGCCTGCTCTTGCTGTCGCTGTCGGCCCTTCGGCAGGCACCGCTGGTGGTGTCGCGGCTGCTGGCTTGGCCACTGCTGATCTTCCTCCACTTTTTCTTCTATCAGCCATGGCATCCCGAAGCATGGAGTCCCGCTGCGGCGTGCGGCTCTCTGGTGATCTCGCTGGGACTGCTGGGAAGAGGTCGCCTGCTTCCGCTGCGGTGTGGACTGGCGGTGCTGTGGATTGCCGTACTGGCATTCCTACTCGGTCGCGATCAGCAGCAAGGAAGACGCCTATCTGAAGAGGTTCAAGCGTTTGTGGAGGCAGATTCTCCGTCGAGAACTCCGCTGCGCGAGCTTACGCGCTGGCTGGATGTCCACCTTGAACCAGAGGCCGAGATCCTGGTCACAGATCGACTCCTGGTGTCGTATTTTCAGCTCTATACCAAGCGAACTCCCCTGGTTCGCGAGTATCTGGGAGTTCCCAAGGAAGCGCTGCGCGGCACCTATCACCTCACCTCCCTGAGCCTGCGCTTTTACACGCCACAGCGTACTCTGGCCGAGATCGATGCGGCCATCTTGGCGGGTCGTCCAGTGTATCTTCTCAGCACGGAGTCCGGGTCTTCTCCGACGGTCGAGCTGCCTTGGGGCGGACTCCTTTTGTCACGGCTTACTACCCCTTTGGGAGTCCGGGCAGAGACTCCTTTGACACCACCTTCGCGGACTCTGGTTCACGCTACAGATCTGCTCTCAAACGATCTGACACTGACAGCAGTAACTCCGATCAATCCGTCGGTGTATCGGCTCGTTTTGCGAAACGGAGAGCGGACGTTTTCGGCCAAGTGGAAGCCGCTGGGTGTGGAAGGGAGTGAGGTGCAGGAGGGCTTTGATGGCAACAACGCACCGCGCTGCGAGCTGGCGGCACGGCGCATCGATCAGTTCTTGTCCGACGGTGATCCGCGCAGAGAGCTGGTTCCTGAAGTGGTGCTGCGTTCGTTTCATCGCCAGGTTCCCTGCGACCGTCCCTGTCAGGGAATCCCTCAGCTCATCGGTGCAGGAGTCCCGGCTACGTTTGCTGCGATCAACGATCATCTGGTGCTGGGTGCCCTGAGTCTGTGGATCGAGGATGCCGAGCGTCCGCAGCGCTTTTCGGGTCAATTGTGGAGTCCGCAGCGCTTTGCCCAAGACCCGGCGTACCGACGGAACTTTGCCGATTTGATGACGTTTCTCTATCTGATTGCACATGGTGACGCAAACTACGCGGACAACTTCCTGTATTCCGAAGGTCCACCACCACGCGCCTACAGCATCGACAACGGACGCTCTCTGGATGGCATTCCTTTTTACACCACAGAGGGCGATCCAGACTGGCAGCCTCTGGCGCAGCTCACACCGCAGTCGCTCGTCGCTCCGGCACTGTCTAGGCAGACTCTCCATCGAGTCGCTGCGCTCCAAGACGCACGACTCCTTCCATCACTGTATCTGGTTGCGGCGATCGATCTGAGCTCTGGCCGCACCGTCAGCGAACCGGACTCTGTCCCAAGCCTGCGCAAGTATGTCGGACGACCGCTGTCAAACATTCCGCAGCTGCAGAAGGTCAGTCGCCAAAGTTACCTGACTCCCAAGGAAGGCAGCGACGGGCCATGGCTGCTGCTGGGAGTCTCGGAGTCGGGCACCAAGGAACTCCTAACGCGAGCGGCCGCCCTGCTTCTGCATCAGCGTACCGCCAAGCTGCCGCTGTTCGACTGATCGCGCAGCAGCCGCTTGGTGATCGGTTTGGTGATCGGTTTAACGCGAAGGGAGTCGGGCCAGATAGCTCAGCAGCTCGGCGTCGAAGGGACTATCGGGGGACAGGGTCTGCCCGGGCCGCAGCGCCGGAACGAGCGGCGCCGGACGGGTCGGTCGCGCCCGTACCATCGTGGTGCGAATCGGGTCGGCGACCGTGCGGCTGATCGGCACCGGCGGACTCCGCTTCAGCGTCACACCTTCGGCAGTCGGTCGCGGCTTGAACAGCTCCGGCGGAATCGTGTAGGTCGGAATCGATCGCTGCACCGGGGCCGGAGCAGGTGGCGCTGGGACGGGCCGAGCCGGCGGCTGAACGGTCGGCATCTGACTGGCGCCAAACTGCGCGGTGCTGTCCTCGTCGTACGCAGCCAGAGGCCGTGCTTTCGGCAGCGGCGTGTTCTCGCTCAGCATGTCCTCGTCGGACTCGGCCTCGAAGGTCAGCGCTGGCTCATCATCATCGGCGGCGGCTTCAATCTCAACCACGGCGTCATCTTGGCCGGCGATGAGCTCCGGCGAGATCACGACCTTGCTCTCGGGTACTTGCGGCTGCGCCACGGCTGCGGCGGCGGCACTGCTCAGCTTCTTAAGCCGCTCGGCCAGCGTGCTCGTCCCCTGCGCTGGACCGACGGGCGGCGGCGGCACTGGCGAGAGAATCGGCGACGAGCCCGGCTCGACCTTACCGACATCGGGCGGCAGCTTCGGCAGCACCGTCTTTTGGGTATCGCCCGCGCCGTCTTTGACCGCTGGCGCCGCATGCTCGCCGCCCTTGTTTGCAGGGTGCCGCTGCACCTCGGGCAGGTTGTCAAACAGTCCATCACGCAGACGCTTGAGCATTCCTTTGTGCTGCTCTTGCATCCGCTTTTGGGTCACCGTCTCCGGCTCGTCGAGCGAATACGGCGTCCGCTGCGACGAGAGGATGCTGCCCTCGATGAACAGGTGGGTGGACAGGACCGGACGGGCCGGACCCGAGTCCTCAGTCTGGACATGGAACAGCCGTCCAGCGTGACGGACGTTATGGTTATAGCCAAGGAGCGGCGGACGCTTTGACACCAGGAGATAGGCTATCACGCCTGTTTCGCTCGCCAAAGAGCCTTCTTTTCAGTGTCCTAGGTCCGTGTCAGGTCGGTGCGCCACGTCGGTGCGCGAACGCCGGTAGGGTAATGTGGGGAGAGGAAGGCCCCGGCAATGTTTTCCAGACACGACCCTGAGCCTGCTGGTACATTCTGCCGCCTGATGAAGGCCAAGGGAGACGCCCACGCCGCAGGCTCGGACCGACGCGCGCTGCTCGAAGAACCGACCCTGTACGAAGCGCAGCATGCCGCCCAAGCGTTTGGGATTGAGCTGCTCGCCCCCGAGCCACTATCGACGCCGGCTGAGCTTCACGCAACTCCAGCCGCGCTTCACGCCTCTCCGTGGGAAGAGGCCACGGTGGTTCCTCCGGTGAGTGGCCAGCCGACCCAAGCGCTGCCGCAGGTCGCGTTTGCAGCCACCCAGCACGCGGTGCCGTTGTCTGCCGCGTTGTCAGGCCCTTCAGCGGCGACGACAGAACGAACGATCCCCAACCTTGACCCTGGCGCAGCCTTGGCGATGGCGAGTCTGACGGCGGGCACCAGCGTTACCGAGATGCGTCCCATGCCACGTCCGCCGGCCAGCGCAGCGCCCTCGGTCGGTCGACGGCAGCGCCTGTACTATCCGTTTCTGGTCGGGACGATCGGTGGACTGTGTGGTCTGCTCGTCGCAATGGGTGGGCTGCGCGTCTTTAACCAGCGGCGAGCCCGTGAGCAAGTCACCCGCGCCCAGACGCAGGCACTCCAGCAGCAGCTGATGGAACAGGTACTTCGAGCCCTTCTGTCGGGGCGGCCACAGGAAGCACGCACCCTGCTGCACACCTACCAGCAGCGCTGGCCGACGCCGGCCGTCCGTCAGCTGCTCGATGCGCTGGAACAGCCGGGGCCGCACCAAAAAGACCGTCGCTAACCACTACTTTCTGCGGTCCTGCCGCTGCGCCGCCGCCGCTGAGATTCGCGATACAGTAGACACAGCCAGGCCGAAGTCCCGCTGGCAGGAGTCTTGCTTATGAAGCCGCTCGCTCTCCGACTGCTCACCCGCCTCGCGATCGCTCTTGTGGTGCTGTACTTTCTGCTCGGCCTGCTCGTCGTCGCCGTCCTGAGCAAGCCCAAGCGCCGCCTGGATCTCAGCAAACATCCCGGCACGCACGGACTGCGCTACCAAGACGTACGCTTTCCCGCCCGAGGTGGAGACGCCGAGCTGGCCGCTTGGTACATCCCACACGACAGCCGTCGCCTGGCGCTGGTGATGGTCCACGGCAAAGATGGCAGCCGTACCAACGAGCAGAACGGCCGCAACGACGAGCTGCTCGCCGCGCTGCACCAGCTCGGCTTTACGCTGCTGGCGATCGACCTGCGCGGCCATGGTCAGTCGTCGAGTGCGCGCTTCAGCTTCGGCGTCCACGAGAGTCGCGATGTCCTCGGAGCAGTCGATTATTTGGGCAGCCAAGGCTTCGCCAAAGCCCAGATTGGCCTCCATGGCGTGTCGATGGGCGCAGCATCGGTGCTGATCGCGGCGGCGCAAGACCCCACGGTGCCGGCGCTGATCGCGGACTGCGGCTATGCCGACTTTGGTCGAGTGCTCCGTCGCGAGTGGACCCACCGAACCCACCTGCCGATGTGGGTGATGCCGGCCTCGCAGATCATCGGGCGGCTGTGGCTCGGGACCGACATGACGACGGTGCGACCGATCGAGCACATTCCGCAGATCAAGAGCCGGGTCCTGTTCATCCATGCGGAAAAAGACCGTCTCATCCCACCGACGGACTCGCAGGAAATGGCGGCCCTATTGCCGGGCTCACAGCTGTGGATTCAGCCCGGTGCCCAGCACGCCAGCGGCTTCGACGCGGACCCCGAAGGCTACACCCGCCACGTCGCCGACTTCTTCACCCAGACCTTGCACAATTAGCGTCCCAACCGCTCCTGGTTTTGCATAACATCCGGCGCGCGCACCCACAGCAAGTCGGAAGGTCCAGCATGCTATCGATCTCTGCTTCACATGTCGCAGCGGTTCACTTGTCGACCTCGTCGCGGACTCTCGGGGACATGTTTCGACGGCGGGCCGAGCTGTCACCGCACCGGGAGGCTTTCTTCGAGAAGCAGGGCAACACCTGGCAGCCGACGACCTGGGCTACAGCATTCACCCGAGCGTCACGCATCGCCGCTGGGCTGCGCAAGCTCTCGCTGGTCCAAGGTGATCGCATCGCCATCCTGGGTCCGACGCAGCTGCGCTGGGCGCTGTATGACCTGGCGGCGCAGCTTACCGGCCTGGTCGGCTTCGGGATCTATCAGCAGCAGACCGTCGAGCAGGTTCGCTATCTGCTCGCGCACAGTGAAGCCAAGGTCATCCTCGTCGGAGATGAGCAAGAGCTGCAGACCGTCCTCGCCGCCGCACGGGAGCTGCCCCACGTCACCGCGATCATTCCCTGGGACGAAGCACTGTTTGCGCGCCTCCAAGCGACTGAGCCGCTCCTTCAGTCACCGGCCATTCTCGACGGAGAGCCGCTCTCTTCACAGGAGCTGACAAAGTCTCTCGCCGCCATTTCCCCCGACGACACAGCGATCTTGATTTACACCTCGGGGACGACCGGACCACCCAAGGGTGCGATGGTGTCGCACCGCAACGTCCTGTCGATGTTTAACGCCTGCCATCACTTCTCGGAGTTCTTCGAGGACGATGTGACGATGAGCTTCCTGCCGATGGCACACTCTGCCGAGCGGGTGCTGTCGTTCTACGGTCGCGTGTCGAGCGGCGTCGCCAGCGCCTACGCCTCCAGCATGAGCAAGCTGCTCGACGAGCTGCGTGAGGTCGGACCGACGGTGTTTGGCTCGGTGCCGCGCATCTTCGAGAAGGCCTACGGCAAGATCCTCGGTGAGGTCGAACGAAAGCCAGCGCCGCTTCGTCGCATCTTTGCCTGGGCCCGACGGGTCAGCGGTGAGCGGCTGCAGCTGCGGCTCGCCGGTCAGACGGTGCCATGGACGCTGGAGCTACAGCATCAGCTGGCCGATCGCTTGCTGTGGCGCAAAATCCGCAGCTTCTTCGGCGGTCGAGTTCGTTATTTTATCGTCGGTGCCGCCCCAACTCCCAAGGACGTTCAAGCGTTCTTTTGGGCCGCCGGAATGCCGCTGCTTGAGGTCTACGGCATGACCGAGGCCACCACCGTCACCCACGCCAACTCGCTTCAGTCCGTCAAGATTGGCACCGTCGGCAAGCTCCTGCCGGGTTTAGAGCAGCGCATCGCCGATGATGGCGAGATCTTGGTCCGAGGCCCGTGGGTGTTCAAAGGCTACTACCGCAACCCCGAGGCCACCGCAGCGACGGTCATCGACGGCTGGCTGCACACGGGCGATGTCGGCTCCCTCGACGAGGAGGGCTACCTGCGCATCACCGATCGCAAAAAACACCTCATCATCACCGCCGGCGGCAAAAACCTCTCGCCCGGCAACATCGAGGCGGCCTTAAAGAGCGCCGATCCGCTCATCAGCCATGTCATCGCCCACGGTGACCGTCGCCAGTTCGTCAGCGCCCTCATCGCCCCGAGCCCGCTCGAGACGCTCGACTGGGGCCTGGCGCGCGGCCTGGTCAGCGCCGACGAAGTTGCGGCCCGTCAGCGCGAGCTCTTCGAGAATCCGACCGCCCGCAGCGAAGCCCTCGCCCGCGCCATGGCGCCGATTGTCCGCAGTCGCGAGTTCGAGTCGCGCATGCAGGCGGCGGTACGGCAAGGCAACCAACACCTCGCTCACGTCGAGCAGGTGCGGCGCTTCCTCGTGCTACCTCGCGATCTGTGTCAAGAGCAGGGCGAGCTTACGCCGACCATGAAGGTCCGTCGCCGCGAAGTCGAGCAGAAGTACCTGCCCGAGCTGGATCGACTGTACCAAGACGAGCACTTCGGCCTATCGGTGTAACACCCAAAAAGGATAGAAATGCTGGATATCCGCTTACCACTCGGTTTGTTGCTCAGCGCACTTGGCACTTTGCTCACTGGTTATGGCGCAATCACCAGCGGTGACAACATGTATATTCGCTATTCTCTCGGTATTAATATAAACCTCTGGTGGGGAATTGTGTTGCTATGTACCGGGCTGATCTTGCTCGGCATGCTTGTCCGCGCTCGCGCCGCCAACAAGCTCAGCTCGACCGAGCCCAGCGCTCAGTGATCGGCGCTCACCAGCTCGACCAGCACACCGCCGAGCGCCTTGGGATGCAGAAACGCCACCTGATGGCCACGCGCGCCCGGCCTCGGCACCTTGTCGATCAGCGGCACACCTCGCTCGGCCAGCTCGCTGAGGGCCGCCGCGATGTCCTCGACCGCAAACGCGATGTGGTGCAGCCCGCCCCGCTTGTCCAAAAACTTCTCTAGGCCGGCATTTTCGCCACGCGGCAGCGGTGCAATCAGCTCGATGCAGGCATCCGCTTGGGCCGGTGTGAGCAAAAAGGCAGCCTCGGTCAGCTGGGTCGGCACGTACTCACGCGCCCCGAGAAACAGCGGCAACACCGCCTGCCAAGCAGCCAGCGCACCATCCAGCTCTGGAACACACAGCGCCACGTGATCAATGCGAACGATCTTCATGGCCGTACACTACCGCGCTCGCAGAGGCTGTAAAGCGCCACACGCAGCCAAGTCACCCCCTTTTTGAGGGGGATGAAGCCGCGTAGGTCGTTGTCGGGGAAAGTAGGGAGAGAGGCGAAGCGGAAGGAAGGCGCCGACTAGAAGCTGAGGCGCCAGCCGAAGCGCATGAACAGCGGCAGCTGATAGCCGGTCGGCTGACCATAGTTCGAGTTGAACGTCGGCAGCGTACCGTTGTTGGCCTTGAGGTGCTTCAGATCGCTGATCTGACCGTTGACGATCGGCGACACCGTTGTGGCGGTGAACTCGTCGTCGACGTTGGTGACCTCGCGCTGGTTGAACAGGTTGACCACGTCGACAAACAGGCTCATGCCCACCGTCTGGGTCAACTTGTGATCGTAGCCAACGTGCAAGTCGAACTGCGTCACCGTCGGGGTACGACCGCCCGAGCCACGCGGCAGGAGGTAGACCTCGCGGCGTCCGTAGTACGGGTGACGGCCGAGCACTTCGATCGGACGACCGCTGGTGGCGGTGAAGGTCAGACCGATGGTCAGCTTGCCCTTGTCGCCAAACAGCGGCTGGTCGTAAAACGCCGTCGCCTTGAAGTTGTGCGGGCGATCGGTGGGCAGCGGACCGTTGCGGTTTGCCAACAGGTCAATCAGGTCGAACTGCGACGAGATGTTCGGGTCACTCTGACCGTTCGAGGCCGAGAACGTGCCCGGGTAGTTGCCGAGCGTGCGCGAGTAGGTGTAGCTCGAGATGATCGAGAAGCGGTTCGACAGCCGCTTGTTCAGCGTCAGCACCAGGGCGTCGTAGTTGCGGCGCGCCTTCGGGAACACCGATCCAACCAGCTTGTACGCGCCGAGCAGCGCGACTGCATCTTGGTACGCCAGCTGATCCGCCACCTTGGCATTCGCCGCCGTGCCTGCTGACTTCAGACGATCGACATCATCCTGCAGCTGCTTGACGACGTTCGGGTCCGAGCCCACACCAGGGTTGGCGAGCAGATAGGTCGAGCCACCATCGGGCGACATATCCTCGACGATGTTGCCAAGGTCACGGTGGATGTAGCTGACGCCCACGACGATATCGAGGCCGACATCATAGTTGATGCCGAGCGTGATCTCGTTGATGAACTGGCCCTTGATAACCGGGGAGATGAGCGGTGCACGGCCACCGTTGACCACGCCACCATCCGCCTCGAGGAACTTGCAGTTTGCCGACGGAACCGGCACCGCTCGTCCGCCCGGCTGGAGCGTCACCCGATCGCAGTCGGTACCCGGCACAAAGCCTGACGAGTACATACCCTCGGCAGTGAGCTGGCGATCGTTGATGTTGAGCGGAATCGACTGGTAGAACCGCCCGTAGTTGAAGAACACCTTCGAGCGACCGGGCCGCGACGTGAGCTGCGTAAAGTCGTAGACCAAGCCGATACGCGGTGCCCAGTTGTCCTTGATATCAATATAGCGGCGTCCATCAGAGCCATAGAGCTCTTGGCCTTCCCAGCGCACACCGGCATTGAGCACCAGACCCGGCGCCCAGCCAATGCTCCACGAGTCGCGGAGATATGCTGAAAAGTTCTGTGTATAGCTCCGACCCTCAAAGTTGTTGAGGTGCTCGATTTCCTTCGTCTCCAGGTTCTGGCGAGCATACTCGCGGGTGATCTGGATCGAACCATCGGGCTGCTGGCTATAGGCCCGGTGACCGCTCGCCGGATCATTCGGATCGAGGTCGGTGCCGGTGTAGGTACGGTTGTTGTAGCTGTCGAGGTACTCAAACTCGAAGCCGACCTTGATGGCGTGAATGCCGCGCAGCGGATTCCAGGCCGAGGTCATGTGGAGAAAGTACGTCGCTGAAGCAATCAGCTGGTGCCGCTGCAGCAGGCTGTCCGAGTACTGACCGAAGCCACGGGTATAGCCGGTCAGCGGGCACGGATTGAACAGCACCGAGCGACCCATCGTGTCCATCTTCATCTGACGACGACACGCACCGACATCCTCGAAGTCCGCGAGCGTAAATGGATCGGTCTGCGCCGCTGACCACGCGATGCTGGGAAGGTTCGGCTGCTCGGGAGTCGCCCGTGAGCTCTGGTAGTGATAGCCGTACAGCACATCTAGCTGCAGCTTGCGGTCGAACAGCTTGCCGATGTAGTGGAAGATGCCGTCGTGGACTTGATCTTCCTGCTTGAACCGCTGCGTGCCGAGATCGACCGCCCGGATGCCTCCGTAGTCGTCACTGATCTTCGGTGAAGCGATGTAGGTCAGCTGGATGTTGTGATCGGGATTGAGGTTGAACTGGAGCTTGGCGATGCCGTTGAAGAGACGCTCCACCGCGCCAGCATCTTGGGCATAGTTGATCTCCTCGGTACGCAGGGCCAGCGTCCTCGGACCGTCACACAGCGACGAGTTCGCCAGATAGGCTGGGCACTGGAAGTCGTTGTCAAGTGCCGCGCGTCCATTCGCCGCATCAAACGACAGTGAGCGCGCCTGGCGCTGATAGAGCCGCTCGGTGAAGGTTGGCGCAAAGCCGACATAGAACCAGATTCGGTCCTTGACGATCGGACCACCTAGCTCGAAGCCAAAGTCGTAGAGCAGGTTGGTACGGCTGCGCGTGATGAGCGCTTCGCCGAGGCGAGCAACCCCGCGCGGCTCCAGCTGGAAGGGCTGAAACGAGCCGAACACCGAGCCCTTGAACTCGTTGCCGCCGGTCTTGGTGGCAATGTTGACGACACCGCCCGTGGCGCGACCGTACTCGGCCTGATATCCACCGGTGATGACGTTGACTTCCTGAATGAAGTACTGCGAAAGCTCAGTACCAATCAGGCCCTTGTTCGGGTCGGAGGTGTTGAGTCCGTCGATGATGTAGTTGTTCTCACTGCCCGTCGAGCCCGAGATCTGAACACCAACGTCACCGCCTGCCGCACCGGTCTTGCCAGCCACGTCCGAAGTACCGGGCGCGAGGGTCAGGATCGACTCGAAGGTACGGCCACGGACCGGAGTCGCGCGAAGGACTTCCTGGTTCACTTCGACGCCGGTCGAGGTGCTCGCGGTATCGACGACAGGCGCCGACTCGCGGATGACCTTGACCTCACGTTTGGTCGCGCTGAGGTTGATCTCGCCGTTAACGGTAACGGTCTTGCCGAGGCTCAGACGGATGCCAGGGCGCTCCACCCGGGGCTTGTCGTCAGCGCCGAAGAAGAAGCTGACTTTGTAGTCATCGCCCGAGGGAAGCTGGGTGATGATGTAGCGACCGTTGTTGTCCGTGATTTCAGCCTGCTCGCCTTGCAGCGCTGGGCTCTGCACGACGACGGTGACACCCGCCAGTGGCTTGCCATTCTCATCTTTGACCGTGCCCTGAATCTGGGCCAGCGTCTGCTGGGCAAGTGCGGCTTGCGGAGCCAGGTACGCTCCCGGCAGCACCAGCAGCCAGGGAAGCAGCTTGGCGCGCAACACTACGGCAGCCCGCCCCTGGTGTTTCGATTTCGTTCGTCGCATCGTTCAAACTCCTGGCGAGTCGTACTAGCAGTTGTTGGGGTCCGAAACCAAGCTCGACGGGATGCCATGGTAGTCACCAGGCGTTGCGCCCTTGAGCAGCTTCGCGCGGATGACAATGTCCTTGCCCATCGTGTGAATGCCCTTGCCGGCCGGATGTCCCTTGAGCTGGCTGAGGTCATAAATGGCTGCACCTTTGAGGGTCACCGTGAGGACGACTTCATCAGTCATCGGGTTCGTCCGCGTCGTCCAGTCCCCACCGCTCGCCGGGGCGACATAGATCGAGCGCAGATTGCCGCAGTCACCGTCGACATTCGGGCTCACGATCACCGGTACCGCTGTGCCAGCGCCCCCGTTGACCGAAACCATTGCCGTCGCCGAGGTGCCATTCAGGCGACTCGGATCGACTGCCGCATTGAGTGCAACCTCAAGCGCACCATCAATGGCAATCAGATCATCCGACACCACGTACGGGTCGGCGGTGCTCCCGGTGCCAACCTCGCCAGGACGAACCTCGGCAGAGTGCTCACCATCGCCATTGCCGACGGTGTTGACCTGGAACGGCTCAGTGCGGAAGGTCAGCAGCGACATCGCCCGGTCGTCGAGCTGAATCTTCTGCTGATCCCGACCCGCCAGGCCCTTCGACATCATGACCGTGTAGCTCGCATCCGGCTCTAGCGCGGCCAGCGGGTCCACTGTCTTCGTCGTCAGACCAATCTTGGCGCACTTGAAAGCGTTGGCGGCGCTCGTGCAGCTGGTCAGAACCTCCATCTGCAGGCCAGGTCCGTACGGGAACTGCGATGGATCGGGGCTCAGATCCGAGCCGGTCAGCTGGAGGCTGTTGTAGGTCAGAGGAATTCCGACCTCACCAGTGGTTTCCGTCGAGCAGTTGCTGCAGGCCAGGCCGATGACCTTCTGATCGACCAGCTTGAGGTCCGTCGGAACTCCCGAATCGGGAACCAGCTCCAGCTCTGTCGAAGTCGCTCCTCGGCTTGGCGCATCCAAATCGAGCAGCGGCGCCTTGTTGAAGACCACGCGCAGACGGCGCAGCGAGTCTGGATTCGGCGGACTCTTCTTAACGCCGTACGTGTCCATGAAGGGGTCGTTGGTACACTGCTTGAGGTCTTTGAACTGAGGCAGCGTACAGTCCGACGGGACGCTTGTGTCGGTGAAGACCAAGTGACCGGTGTTGAGGCCGAAGTCAATCAAGGTGAGACGCAGCACCTTGAGAGGACCTTCCGGCTCGCCGTCTTGGCCAGTCAGGTGGTCATTACACGCCCCCAGCAGCAGCAGGCTCGCGGTGGCACCCAGGAATAGCGACTTCTTATGCTTCTTCATCGGCTCGAAGCTCCTTCAATCGGCCACACCGGGATTGCAGGCCCCGGCGCCAAACCAGACAGTTGCAAACATGGACTTCCTTCGCGCGCACTGCACCGTCGCACCACCGCAGAAATCGCGGCACGACGCTGGGTTGAATTGTGAACGCATGTACGGAAGCGACATTTCGCACAACAGTGTACTAATGAGGCATTCCACTAGGACCGGGGAATAAAGTCAACGTGAAACCCTTCGGTTGGGCCATTCACTGCTCAATCGCTCGGTCCCGCGCCGAAAGCTGCCCCGATCCGTGATCCGCGCCGTGGGCTGCTTTCGACGGCATTTACCCGAGATAGCCATCGATTAGTAGCTGCTCGGCGGTCAAGATCGCGCCTTGGGCCGCGCCCATCTTGGTGTTGTGGGAAAGCAGGACGTACTTGACTCCGTGCTCGCCGAGCGCCCGCTCCGGTCGCAGCCGACCGACGACGGTGGTCAAGCCACCACCCAGCTCGCGATCGAGGCGTGGCTGTGGTCGATAGGGATCGTCGGTCACCGCAATGAGCTGCTGCGGCAGCGACGGCAGCTTCAGCGCCCCCAGCTCTTGTCCAAACTCGAGCAGCGCCGCCTTGACCTCGTCGATTGGCGCCGGTCGTGTCGTGGCACAGAACACCGCCTCGGTATGTCCATCGAGAACCGCGACCCGAGTGCAGGTACAGCTGATCGCGACTGCAAGCGGCTCGATGTGGAGCCCGTCCGTCCCGTCGCCAAGGCAAGCACCGAGGATCTTGCGCGTCTCTCGCTCGACCTTCTCTTCTTCACCGGGAATAAACGGGATGATGTTGTCGATGATATCGAGCGCGGACACTCCCGGCGATCGCCCCGCCCCCGACACCGACTGCAGCGAGGTCATGACCACTCGTGAAAGCCCAAAGTGACGCAGGATCGGCTGCAGCGTAATCGCCAGGCCCACCGTCGTACAGTTTGGCCCCGGGGCAATGAAGCCGCGAAAGCCACGCCGCCGTTGTTGGGTCCGCAGCAGCGCCGCATGGGAGCGATTGACCCCCGGCAGCAAGATCGGCACGTCCGGCTCGTAACGAAACGCGCTTGCCGTCGAGAACACCGGCACCTGAGCAGCCAGACGCGGCTCTAGCTCTTTGGCGACATCGCTCTCGACGGCGGAGAACACCAGATCGATCCCGTCGGTGGTTGCCTCTTTGGCTGACTCGACGGGCAATTCCAGCGCCTCGGCGGGCGGCTGTCCCCCGGCATACCAGCGCAGACTGCCGCGCTCGTCTCGCAGCGACTCGCGATAGGAACGACCGGCCGATCGCTCCGACGCACACAGCCGTGCCAGCGAGAAAAAAGGATGGCCACTGAGCGCAGCGACAAACTGCTGCCCGGCGACTCCCGTCGCACCCACGACCATCGCACGCAGCTTTGGATTCATTGCGGCAGGAAGCATAATCGGACTTTCCGCAAAGCAACAAAAAGGATCGCCATGTGTGACACCGTCGTCGTGGTTCGGCCTGACTGTGTGCTGTTTGCCAAGAACTCGGATCGCCCGCCCGAGGAAGCGCAGGTCATCGACTGGCAGCCGGCGCGAGAGCATCCGCCGGGCTCGTTTGTCGAGTGTACCCACCTGCGCATTCCCCAGCGTCGACGCACCCACGCGGTGATGCTGTCGCGGCCATCGTGGATGTGGGGAGCCGAGATGGCGACCAACGAGCATGGCGTCACCGTCGGAAATGAAGCGGTCTTCACCCGCCACGGAGTGCCGCGCACCGGCCTCACCGGCATGGACCTTGTCCGCTTGGCCGTCGAGCGCGCTGCGTCCGCCGAGTCCGCCGTCGAGACAATCCTCGATCTGGTGGCACAGTTTGGCCAGGGCGGCTCCTGCGATCGTCACAACCCCAGCTTTCGCTACTTCAGCAGCTTCCTCGTCGCAGATCGGCGCCGAGCATTTGTACTGGAGACGGCTGGTCCGCACCACGCCGTCGAGGAAGTCCGAGGCGCTCGCAGCATCTCGAACGGCCTGACCATCCCTGGCTTTGCCGAGGCGCACAGCGATGTGATCAAGACCTGGGCGGCGCGCTGTCGGATTCGTCAGCCTCGGACCGAAGCGAACGCCCAGATGGCTGACGAGCTGCTCGGCCTGCTCTCGGTGCTGCGGGATCATGGGCCCGTCGCAGCGCGCACTGGTCAGATCGACTATCACCCGCTGCTTGGTGGCATGACGGGGCCGTGTATGCACGCGGCGGGCCTGGCCGTCGACTCGCAGACGACGGCGTCGTGGGTTTCGCGGCTGTCCCGAAGCGGCGATCGGCACTTGGTAACAGCGACGGCAGCACCGTGTACAGCGCTGTTTAAGCCGGTGTCCGTGCACGAGCCGCTCGACCGAGAGCTTTTGGGAGCGCCCGCCTACGGTCGCGCCGATCAGCACTCGCTGTTTTGGCTGCACGAGCGACTTCACCGTCTGGTGATGCAAGATCCCGAGCAACTCCTGAGCCATTACGAAGCCGAGCGCGATGCCGTGGAGCGGCGATTTTTGGACAGTCCGCCGTCGTCGGCGCAGGCGTTTTCGGAGAGCCGGCAGCTGCTGCACAAGTGGACGAAGCTGGTGACGGACGCGCTGGCGGCCAGCCCACTGCCACGACCGAAGCGTGCGCGGTGGGTCGAGCGCTATTGGCACAGGCAGAACCGCCGCGTGGGACTGTAGACGGCGCCCAGGGAGTCTCTGTATCGGCACCTGCTCGCTCCGGCGAAAAATTGCTCCCACGACGCGCCTCTTGTATATGAGGCGGCGGAAATGGGGATTTGGACCGCACGCTTCTGGGTCTTCGTAGCGCTGCTCTCGCTCGTGATGGAGCTTGGGCAGGGGCCGCGACCCATGCGCTCGTGGTGCGATGGGTCTGTGGTTTCACGAGCGGGCGATCGCGCCGCGCACCACTCAGCTGAAACGACCGAGGCTGTGACCGAAGCGGAAGAGCAAGCCGAAGCGGACAGCCCAGACGGTACTCCCGAGCCAGGGGAAGACTCCGACGAAAGACCAGATGAAGAGCCTGGCGAGAAGTCCGGCGAGAAGTCCGGCGAGAAGTTCGGCGAAAAGTCCGGCGAAAAGTCCGGCGAGCAAGCCGAAGAAGAAGACACGGAGGAGCTGGGCAAAAAAACGCTCGACCCCGTGCATATGGCGGTAACGACCTATGCTTTTGTTGGACTGATCAGCGGCCGACTCAAGCAATTCAGACACATCGCCGAGCTGATCGATCTGACGCATCACGAAGCTCCCGAGCGGCCTCCTCGTCCGGTGTAGCCGGACAACGAAGGTCAGCAAGGTACCCGGCGCGCCCCGCGACCCGAGGTCCACCAGCGCACTAACTGCACCCGGTTGCAGTGCGCCAACCCGCTGTGGGAGTGATCATGAAAATTACTGTAAACAAGTCCGCTCGCGGTCAGGGCCGGGCGGCGCCATCGCCCTTTCTGGAGCGGCTCCAGTCGATGGTGTCGGCATGGAAAGCAGACTGGCTCGACGCCATCCATCAGCCCAAGCTACCGAATATTTTGGCGGCAATTACCGTCGCTGCGGTTGCGATGCCACTCAACCTAGCGCTGGCAGTTGCAAGTGGACTTCCGCCCGCTGCCGGTCTGTTTTCCGGAGCCATCGGTGGCTTTATCGCAGCCGCATTTGGTGGCTCGCCGATGCAAGTCACCGGCCCGGCCGCCGCACTGTCTGTCATGGTGCTCGCACTCGCCAAACAGTTTGGTGTGGTCGGTGTGGCGGCTGCCTGCTTGATCATCGGAGTTCTCCAAGTCGGACTCTCGCTATCAGGAGCGGGACGGCTTGGGAAGTACGTTCCAGAGAGCGTCCTCGCCGGCTTCACCACCGGAGTAGGAATCAAGCTCCTCGATACTCAGCTGCCCGAGCTGCTTGGCTTCCCAGAGGTCGTAAACTATCAGCTGATTGACCTGGCAATGATGATGCACCGTCCCCAGTGGCTGCATCAGGTGTCGTGGCTAGCGGTCGTCTCTGGTCTGGTTGTGGCGTTCTCGATTGTGGGACTGGCCAAGTACCGACGCGTACCTGCCGCCGCGCTGGCCGTCGGGATCGTCACCTTTGTCTCTGTGTATGTGAACTGGGATGTGCAGCGGGTCCGCGACATCGGGGAAGTCCTATCGGTATTCCCAGCGCCGTCGCTGCCAGTGATTGCCGACGAAAAGCTGCTTGATCTGCTAATGGCGACTCTGCCCCTCGCGCTGCTTGCATCGCTAGAGTCGCTGCTCTCTGCGCAGGCCATTGATCGTATGGTTCCGGACCGCCGTCCGCACGAGCCGAACCTAGAGCTGATGGGCCAGGGCCTTGCCAACTTTACCGTCGGTATTTTCAGTGGACTGCCGGTGACTGGCGTGGTGGTGCGATCAGGAGTCAACGTCCAGAGTGGCGCCACCAATCGCTTGTCTTCGCTGCTGCACGGACTGCTTCTGGCCGGCCTGGTGATGACGCTGGCGCCAATCATCAGCAGCATTCCGCAGGCCGCTCTGGCCGGTCTGCTGTGCGTCGTAGGATTCCGCTTGATCGAATGGCGGACTCTGTTCGAGCTATCCAAGAAGGAAAAAGTCGAAGCAGCAGCGTTCGCGGTGACGGCCATTGGCACGGTAACAGGTCACCTCCTGACCGGCCTGGTCCTCGGGATGGTGCTGCATGCCATCGATCGTTACCTGCACCGTGGCTCACGCGAGAGCTCGCTGGTCAATGCGGAAGCACGCGCCAGAGGAGTCCGCGCCACGCTGGGAAAAGCGCACGCACAAGCGCGGGTCACCAAGCACTCTGATCCCCTGCCCTCTCATCATCGCTGGCTGCGGCACATTCGCTATGAAGGAGTCCGGGCCCCGACCGCGTACGTACATCCGGATGGATCGGTGATTGGGAAGGTAGTGCTCGGTGATCATGTTCACATCGCTGCCGATACCTCTCTGCGCGCGGATGAGGGCTCGCCGTTTTTCATCGGACCGAACTCCAACATCCAAGACGGAGTGATTCTGCACGCGCTCAAAGAGAAGTACGTAGAAGTCGCAGGGGAGGAGTGGGCGATCTACATTGGCAAAGATGTCTCGATCGCGCACAACGCGCTCATCCACGGCCCAACGTACATCGGTGATCACTCCTTTGTCGGCTTTAACGCAGTCGTGCATGACTCTGTCGTCGGCTCTGGTTGTTACATCGGAATCGGCGCAATTGTCGTCGGTGTCGAGATTCCCGATGGTCGCTTTGTTCCGCACGGAGCGATCGTCGATACGGCGGACGCAGTCGATAAGCTGCCGCTGGCATCCGAGCACCACCGCGAGTTCAACGAAGACGTGGTGGAGGTCAATCGCGGCTTGGCCATCGCCTACGCGGCAGCCGATGCTGAAACCGAGCTACGCCAGGAAGATGACGCACGAGCGCACGAGCTGGAAGTCCAGCCCTGGCAAGATCGCTGGCTCATTCCCCCTCACACAGAGAGGTTCTAATGCTTACGACAGGAATCATCCTAGGAATGCTGCTGCTCGTAGCCCTGCTCTTGGCGCGCAGCTATGTCTATGTTGCAGAAGGAGAAGTCGCGGTCCTGACTCGCTTTGGCAGAGCGGTTCGGGAGTCGGACGGAACCCTGCGAGTCCTGAATGCAGGACTACACCGCAAGCTCCCGTGGGATCATCTTTTGCGGGTCAGCATCAAGGAACAGAGTATCGAGCTGGCCGGCGATGAAGATCGCACGGTGATGACCAACGACGGGATCGTGATTCGCTACCAATCGGCGCTGCGGTTTGCGCCGCTCAACGACAAGCTCGAGCACTATCTGTTTGGTCTGGCGCGTCCGATCGAACACATGGTGGGGACGTTCACATGTCTGCTCCGCAATGAGATCGCCAACTTTCAGTCCCCGCCTCCGCCCACCAGCAGCGCGACCGGTCTGTCGCGACTGACTACCGCAGAGCAGCTGATCGATGACTCGCTGGGAGCGTACGCGCTGATTCGTCGGGAACGCAAAGCCCTGAACACCCGCGTCACTGACTTCGGAAAGCGCCTGGTCGGGGATCAGTTCGGAGTCCGCTTGGAAGCGATCGATGTGATGAACTTCGAGCCTCCTGATGAGCTGCGGGAAGCGCTGAACACCGTCGTGCAAGCCAAGAATGATGTCGATGCCGGGCTGTTCCGCGCGGAAGGAGAGTGTCAGCAGCGGCTGCTCGCGGCCAAAAAAGGAGTCGAGATCGCCCAAGATCGCGCCCGCGCCATTGAAGTCGAGATGATCACGCTGGGCGAAAAGCTAGGCGAGCTGTGCCGCGCCAAAGTCCTGGATGACTACGTTTCTCGACGGCGTGCCGAGGTCTTGTCCGAGTCGCGTCAGGTCTATGTGCGCGGAAGCGCAGAACAGAAGGTGAATCCATGACTCCCTATTTCCCCCTCGCCCTGGGTCTGCTCGCACCGCTAGCGATTGCGCTCGGCTTGTGGCTCCTTTTGCGCGCGACCACTGTGGAAGTCGAAGACGAAGCAGTCATCTTGGTCGAGCAGTTTGGCAAACATGTCGCCACCCTGAAGGACCCCGGTCTGGCCTGGCTACCGTCGAGAATGCTGCCGTGGGTATCGCTCAAACACGTCTCTCTGCGGCGCGACTTCCTCCAGCTATCCGAAGTGCATGTTGCGGATCGGCAAGGAACCACGGTGATTGTCGATGTCTGGATCGACTACCGCATCATCGATCCGGTCAAAGCAGAGTACGCAGTGGCACACCTTCACGAGTCCCTGCATAGCTTGGTGATGCACGCGACGCTGTCGCTGCTTGGCCGCCGCACCTTCTATGAGATCCTCTGTGATCGATCGGAGCTTGGGGAGCTGCTCAAGAATGACATCCGCACCGACACCGAGCGCTGGGGGGTTGCGATCGAGCTGGCATTCCTACAGAAAGTCAGTCTGCTTCCGGAAGTCTCCTCGCGGATTCTGTCCACGATCGCGGCCCGACTGGGTCGCGCGCGGGCAGAGCTGCTGGAAGTAGGAAGGCTGGCAGTGGCGTCGATCGAAGCGGAAACCAGTGTCAAGGTTGCGACGCTGATGGCCGAAGCCAAAGGTCAGTACCCGCTGGCGATCGGTCGAGCGATGACGCAGCTTGGCGCCGAGCCAAAGGTGCTCGCTGCCTACAACGAGCTGTATCGCTTGTCCTTGCTGCGACCGCATCGCTCGACTGCCTTCATCGGATTTGGGGAAGACGGACTACGCGCGGCAGAAGCAGCGATGATTCCGCAGCCTCCACCTCCCTCTGCCAGCCACTAATCGGACTGTCCGTTCGGTTTTGCTTGGGGCGGTGCTACTTCCAGACCACACTCTGCGGCAAACGCTCGCCAGTCGAAGCGGAGCCGCTCAGCAAGCTGGAAATAGCGCTGCGCTTGCTCATCACTCTGCGGAGCGCCATCCCCGATCGCAAACATCACACCCAGCGTAGCCGCCGCCCGACCACTGCCACTGTGGGCCGCTCGGTCATACCAAAACACGGCCTGCGCGAGATCCTGCGGAACTCCGTCTCCGGTGGCATAGAAGCCGCCCAAGTTGGCCATCGCCCGCGCGCTTCCCGACTCTGCGGCGCGCTGACACCACTTGACTGCTTGTGGAGGATCAGCCGGAACTCCGACCCCTTTGATGTAGAAGACATACAGCTCGAACATCGCATCGGCTTCACCGGCGGCGGCGGCAAGCTGATGATAATGAATACTTTTTGATACCTCTTTTTGGCAGCCGAAGCCTGCGTAGTAAAACAGTCCCAAAAGATACAGTGCCCGCGCTTCGGTCTGGGATTTCTCGACGAGCGCGAAGGCTTCCTCGGCCCGCTCACTCTGGCGCGAAAAGTAGATCTGGTTGGCCAGCTCGATTTCGGCCTTTCGCGCAGCTTGCTGCGGATCGGTATCGGCACTCTGTTCATCCATGGTCCGTCTCATTCCCTTTCGGTGATTCGAGCCCAGCTAGAAACACACGTGAGTGGTCATGTTGCACATCTTCCCACCCGAGCAGTCGGCATCCATCAGGCACTCTACACACAGCGTCTTGGTCGGATCGGCGTTGTCCTTATAACACTTGGGAGTCCCTCCCTTGCAGTCCGCGTCCATGGCGCACGGCACACAGAGGTTCTTCACCGGCATCCCCGTCACCGTCTGACAGATCTTGTTGGTTCCAGTGCAGTCGGCATTGGCCAGACACTGGGTACAGACATTGAGGTGCTTGTCCGCCGCATCAATGGAACACTTGCTCGCCGTAGCTACCTTGCAGTCTGCGTTCGCAAGACAGACCGTACATGCGTTCTTCTTCGGGTCCGCAGCATCGGTGTAGCACTTCGAGTTCGGCGCAATGCACTGCATGTCATTCTGACACTCCACACAGTAGTTCTTGGTGTCATCGTTGCCGGGGTCCTTGTAGCAGGAAGGCATCGAGAACGCCGTCAGCGCCGTGCAGTTGGTATCCATCAGACAGACCAGACACTGGTTCTTGCTCGGGTCCATTGCGTCCTGCTTGCAGGTTGGCTTCGGAGTCATACAACCCGACGCCGCCGTGCAAGGAACACACTGATTCTTGGTGGTATCGGCGACGTTGACAAAGCAGGACGGCTTCCCTGCCACCATCGCGCAGTCCGAGTCTCCCTTGCAGGCCACGCACTGATGGTTGCCAAGATCACACAGCGGCTTGCCCATCACATTCATACAGTCCATGTCCGCCAGACACCCGACACACTGGTTCTTGCTGGTCACTCCGCCGCTGTCCTTCAGACACTTCGGACTCGTCATCGGACAGTCAGAATCACCCAGGCACGGCACGCACTTGTTGAGGTTCGTATCGCAAGCGGGCCGACTGGTCAGCGTCTTGCAATCGTTCGAGCTCAGACACTCCACACAGGCATTCAGCGTCGAGTCCGGATTGGTCTTGCACTGCGCCGGAGTCATGTTCTTACAGTCCGCAGCCAGCAGACACGGCACGCACTTGTTGATCGTGACATCGCAGGTCGACTTGTTTGGATCGGTGCAGTGACTGTTCTGGGTACACTCCACACAGACGTTCTTGCTGCTATCTGTTGAATCGATCTTGCAGCCTGGTGCCGTCGCAGTCTTGCAGTCCAGGTTCGACAGACACTTTGTGCAGCGACCCGCTGTGGTGTCACAAGCAGGTCCATTTGGAGACGTGAGACAGAAGCTGTTGTCGGTACACTCTACGCACAGATTGTTCGTCGGACTGCACGCGCGGGTGGTGGTTCCGCTGCCCAAGATGCGCAGACAGTCCGAGCCCGTCAGACACTGCACACAGCCCTTGCCGGCCTTGCACAGAGACTTGGTCGGGTTAAACGGATCGCAGCCGATATCGTTATTGCACAGACACTGGCCACCACCGCAGCGGTCCGCCGTCGAGCTACTGCAAGCCCCCATGCAGCCACCGCAGTGATTGAAGTCTGTCTGCGGATCGATACACATCTTCAAGGTCGGGCAGCAGGTTCCCTTTCCGGAGTCTGCACCGGCTCCGCACTGCTCCATTCCGTCGTTCGCAGGAGTCATCGAGACATTCCCACTCACGCACTTGTTGTCGAGGCTGTCACACAGCTCGGGAGCTCCATCACGGGCCTGCATGCTGGGCGGGGGAATCGCCGGCCAGACATTGCGATTGCTGTCGTCACAGTCATTGCAGTACAGCAAGTTGGCGTCGAAAGCGAGAGGGTTGTCTGTATCCTTGCAGCCCGTGCACGACATGTATTTGTCGGTATCAGAGTCTTTTTCATCAGCTGGCAGTGCGCCACTACAGTCGTCGTCAAAGCCATTGCAAAGCTCAGCGACTGGATCGGTCTGCGCGGTACAGACCAAGTACTTGTCCTTCTCTGGGAAGCCCGGCACACGCAGCGCCCAGAATGGATTCTCTTTGGTGCGCACACATCCCAAGACGGTTCCGGCCTTGCACCGAGCACTCAGCGCAGAGACAGTCACACCACACGCGCGCCCCTTCTCTGCCAGGAATGTACCCGTAGCATCATCGAGGCTGCCGTTGCAGTCATCATCCACCGGATTCAGCGCATCACAGCTCTGCGGCTTGGGCTGATTGGCACCAAAGCAGCGCGCCGTAAACACCGAGCTGCCATCAAAAGCCGGACAAGCCTTCACCGCTTTCGGATCGATCGTTGAAGTCGGAGTGGTTGAAGTACAGACACAGCGCCCCGAGAAAAATCCCGAGCCGTCCTTCTGTCCACACATGCCCACTGTCGAGTCCGCGCATGACGTAGTCCGCTTCGAGCTATCGCTGCCCGTCTCGACCAGCCGCCCTCCCATCGAGTCCGGATTCAGCTCATCAATCAGACCATCACAGTCATCATCACGACCGTTGCACTTCTCGGTCGCGAACGGATGGACATCGAAGTTGGCATCATCACAGTCACTGGCAGAGTCGTAGCCATCCTTGTCGCGATCAAAGCTACAGACATCAACCATGCCATCGCAGTCGTGATCCTTTCCATCGCAGGCAATCGGTCCACCGGGAAACGCAGTCGGGTCAGAGTCATTGCAGTCAAACGGCTTCCCAATCACCACGCAGCCGGGAAAGTTCCTTGGGAATCCGTCTCCATCTACATCGCAAGCTGCCGTCGGACAACCCGAGCGCGACAGCAGGGGATCGTTGTCACAGCTGGTGTTCTGCGCCATGCCACTCGGATCGTTGTTGCGACACAGACCACGCATCGCCGACAGGACATTGAAGCCCCGCGAGCTTGCATCCAGCACTCCGTACTTGGTTGCTGTTCCGACGGTGGTGGCCGATCCTGGGAAGACTCCGCGATCGTTGTCATCGCAGTCCAGCGGTCGCCCCGACTTCTTGTAGTTGATGGTGGGGCAGGTCTGTCCGGCCAGGATTTCGGAGCGCTGAAAGCCATCTCCATCCAGATCGCAAGGAACACAGCCCGCCTGCGGACGACCATCACAGGCCCAGTCTTTGATCACACCATCATCTGGATCGCAGAGCTTCTGCGCGTTGGGATGCACGCGGGAGTCGGTGTCATCACAGTCGCGCAGCTTGGAGTCCGGATTGTTTGGCGAGTATCCATCACAGTCATCGTCGGTAAAGCAGTCGACATTCAGTCCGGTACAGTCAAAGTCAAACGTCGTGTCACAGCGCTTCGGCTGACAGAGTGACTCATCGGCCCGCTTGCTATGATTGGTCGCGCAGCTGGTGACATCGGTACACTGACAGCAGTTGCGCGGACGGGGGTTGCCATGGAAGCGGTTCTTATCGGTGTCATCACAGTCACTTCCCTCCGGATCACCGTCGGCGTCTTTGTCTTCACAGGCGCGCGGCTCCCCAGCACAGGTCAGATCAAACAGCTCCAGCGGCGGCAGCATGGTGGTGCTGGGAGGATGCTCGGGACGGAGCCTTACGTTGCAAGAGGAGCTAGCCAACGGATGGATGTCAAAGCTGCGCAGCCGCACCGGCTCCAGATCCCCAGGAGGCGGATCACTGTCGACGCAGTCAAGAACCTCTGGCTGATCTCGGTACAGATCGGCGGCCTCTGCATTCTGCGCCGGCCACGCCACTGCACTCGGAAAGTGATCGCCATCCTCATCAAAAGCAGGAGGAACCGCCAGCAGCTTGGCTTCCACTTCTTGATACGCACCGACCTCCAGAATTCGCGCAAAGAAGTACTGCGGCTCGGGATTCCCTTTCTGCGGCAGCGACTCGACATTGGCGACGTTGGCCGCCAGCACCTGCACAAGGTATCGACCATGCTGGGAAAACGGCAGCGCCACTCGCACCGGTTCCGTTGCCAGCAAGCGCTTTTCGCTCAGACTCTGGACTCCCGAAAGGAAGACGACCTTACGGGTTGCCCGATCCTGAATCTTGATGATGTAGCTCTGCAGTCGTACTCCATCAGGAGCGCGGATCGACAGCATCACACCGTCGGGAACACTGCATGAACCCAGCAGTAAAAGGAGAAGCAGCGCCCACAGACTGTGGAAAGTTCCCCTCCGATTGCGTAGCCAGCTCATGGACTCCTCCTAAGGATGAAGCGAAGCATTTAAAAAGAATGATTTCATAGTCCTAATATCCGTACCGCTGCCCTATCTCGGACTCGTGCGCCGAGGAATCTTTCCTACCGCCGGCAGTGGATTGGTCGTTCGCTCAGCAGGCGGCAAGGCCACACTGCGAAGTCGCCGTAGCTCGGTCAGCAGGATCTGCTGCTCTACCTGCGCCAAGCTGCTGTCACGCGTTCGCTGGAGCCGGATCTCGACCAGCTCTGCCAGCAGCGGTGCCAACGCCGTCGACAGCTCTTTCTCTAACCCCGCTGCACTGACCGGCGCTTCGCTCGGTCTTTGGGGCAGCAGCGTGGCACTGATGCCGCGTGAAAGAGAGGACAGCGTTGCCTCGATCCGTCCCAGCAGATCTTCCATCAGCTGCATCCGGTCTTGCATTCCCTGCACCTGCATCATCAGGCGATCGACATCATGCGACAGTCCAGAGACATTGCGCACCGTCTGAGACTGCGCCTTAAACAGCTCCTCCGAGAGCCTCTGTTGTCCATCCTGCAACTGCTTGAGCAGCTCTCCCAGCTTCTGTTCAATGTTCCCAGTGGCTGCAATCCCAGCCGGCTCTGGGATGACTGGCTGTGGTGCTGCGGGCTCGGGAGTCACCACCACTGCGGGAGCAGGAGTCTCTGTCCGCTCTACGGCTGGGGACTCCTCTGCCTTTTCTACGGACTCGCCAAGAGGTGACTCTGTTCCCACCAAGATCCGCTGACTGCGAGAGGAGCTGGCCACCCGACGGGTAGCCGCCGTCCGACTGGTAGTCGCCCGTCTCCGCGTGGTTACGGCGGGCTCGGCGGGAGTCTCCGGTGGTGTCACTGCTGGTGTCTTGCGAACCCTGGTTGCCAATTTGCGCTCCTAAGGAGTCATCACCGTGGGCACACCGGGAGGCAGAATCTCAATGACCCCCGCCCACATGCACATCAGCTTTGCACTATTATTCAAGATCGGCATATTGCCCAGCAGCACGGTCGGTGCGCCGACAATCCACGGTGCCGGAGTGTTGGGAATACACGGCATCGGAGTCAGCACGCCCAGCGCTGCCGCCGTCGCTGCGGCTACCATCGGATTGGCCAGAGACTGACACATTCCGAACGGCATAATGTTCATAAATGGCTTGCTGTCCATGATGTTGGCAACCGGCTGCGGAGACATCACCCGATTCAGCGGCAACACCACCAGCGAGCTCGGCGCCACACCAAACGAACACTTGAGCATTGCTCCCATACAGACTGCGTTGGCCATTATTTGCCTCTTGAAGGAGTGTTCTGCGCGGTCGGCAGAGTGCCAATGTTGGGCGGCTCCAGGATCATTCCGTGACGCGGTGGTGGCGGTGGCGGCGGACCCTTTTTCCCGCGCTTTCCAGACTCTGCTGCCGACGCTGCCTTGGCCGCAGCCGGCGCAGCTTCTGCTTTGGCCGCCAAGGCCTCTTTTACCTGCGGAGCTTCCGGGGGCTTAGGAATCTCTGGCGCTTGCGGAGCCTCTGGCGCTTGTGGAATCTCTGGAACCTGTGGAGCTTCCGGAGCTGTCGGCAGCTCTGGTGCAGCCGGCAGCTCGGGAGCCTTCCACATTGCGATCACCGCAGGCACTACCGCATCAACAGCCTTCTTCCGCGCAACATCCATCAGACCCCGCAGCGCCGACTGCTTCGCTGCTTGGGCCGCTTGCTGTTCCAGGCTCGGCGTCGACGGAGGCGTGGCACTCTGTAGCGGTCTTCCTTTGTCATCAAACTGCTCCGGCGTTCCCTGCGGCGCCCCCTCTTCATACCGAGCGCGCTTCTGCAGCTTGCCGTTTGGATGATAGCTCAGCGACTCTCCATGCAGCTTTCCGGCCTGATACAGACTGGCTTCCCGCAGCTTGCCATCCGGAAAGTACTCCTGCACCACGCCATGAAGCAGTCCGTCTTGATACAGCTCGCGACGAACAATCACGCCATGCTGGCCGAAATAGACAGCTTCTCCATGCCTCTTATCATTCTTATAGTTCGCAGAGAGAATCGGCGCACCGTCGGCACCATAGATGATCCCGATGCCGTGCTTCTTGCCCTTCACATACTGCTGCTGGCTGACCATCTGACCGTTCTCATAGGTCACCATGTCGCCGGAAAGCTCACCACCAACATAGGAAGCGAGCAGCTCCGATCGACCCTGCTCATCAAAGCGCCGCAGCAGTCCGCTTAACTTGCCGGCATGAAAGTGCGCTCTCTGCACGACCTTTCCGCTCGGAAAGTACTCTATCGATTCCCCTTCCAGCTGGTCGTCCTGGAAGCTGGACTTTTGCGCGAGCTTGCCCGCGACAAAGAAGGAAAACTCCCCTTCCTTTTTGCCATCGCGCAGCACACCTCGCAGGCTGACGTTTCCGTCCTCATCATGCTCAACGTACTCGACTGCTTCCGGTGCTGCGGACTGTCTTGGCTGCTCGCTCATGTGCTCTCTCAATTCAGCTTCACAAGGCCACCCTTGATCGCCGCCATTGCCCCACCTTCCAGCTTCGCCATCGCCGAAGCCTTCACATCAATGTTGACACCTTCCAGCTTCATTCCGACCCCGGCCTTGAGATCGAAGTTCACGGCCCCTTCCTGCTTCATGTTGGCGCCCGCCTTCAGCTTCATATCGGCGCCCGCCTTCAGATCCACAGCTGCTGCCGCCTCAGCCTTGATGCCCTTCTTCGACTTGATCTTGATGTCGCCATCGACCTCGATGGTGAGGTTTCCTTTGACGGTCAAGATGTAGTCCTTATCGACTGTGTGGCTGAACTTGGCCTTGTTCGCGTGCTTCTCATCCTTGTCAACAGAGACGGTCCGCTTGCCTTTTACAGAGTGCTTTTCATCACCCTTATCGACCGAGATCGTGCGATTCCCCTTTTTGACCGTGAGCAGCTCATCACCCTCGGTCACTTCGACCTCGCGGTTCTTTTTGACCACAGTCTTGTCGTTGTTGTCGATCTTGGCGCTGCGGTCGTTCTTGATGTCAGTCTTGCAGTCGTTGTCGATCTTGGCGGTGCGGTCGTGCTTGACCTCGATGTTCATGTCCTTCTGGGCATGAATGTAGATCTCTTCGGAGTCCTTCTTGTCCTCCAGCCGGATCTCGTTGAAGCCACCGCCGCCCTTGCTGGTACGACTCTTGGTGGTGCTCTTGGTCTGGTTGTCGGGAAGCGGATAGGGAACGGTCTGCTCAGCGTTGTAGACCGCGCCGGTAATCAGTGGTCGATCCGGATTCCCATCGATGAACGTAATCACAACTTCCTGACCGATGCGCGGCAAAAAGAACGTTCCGTAGCCCTTCCCTGCCCAGTGCTGCGTGACCCGCACCCAGCACGAGCTGTTCTCATCTTTCTTGCCTTTGCGATCCCACGGAAACTGCACTTTGACGCGACCGTACTTGTCGGTCCAGATCTCCTCACCGGACTTCCCAACCACCACCGCAGTCTGGCTTCCAATCGCCACTTGCCGTCGAGTCCGCCGCATAGGACGGAACACCACACTCGCTGGCAGCGCTTCGAGAGTGTTGCTGTAGTTGCCTCGATCCGCGCGATGACTGACCGAGCGAATCACGTACTCCTGATTGAGATCGGCTCGATCATGCTTGGTCAGCTTGAACTTGCCACCGGCCACAAAGCCGCGACAGTTGCTACTGGCACGCAGCACTTTTTGAGCATGCTCCATCGCCTCAATGCGCAGCTTGACGAGCTTCTCTCCCTCGTTCTTTTTGGCGTAGTTGCCGGGATGATCGTAGACCACCAAGGCCGGACTCCCCCCACCGGTCTTGACGAACAGATCGGTCGAAGGAATCTCGAAGTTGTAGTCCGTCAGCGCATAACCAGTCGTCACCAGCGTCTCTTCAAACGAACAGTCACGCAGACAGTTGGGAGTGTCATTCAGTCCCATCTCCACCTCTGCCGAGCCGGTACACGTGGCATAACCATCGCTGTCATCCGCCAGCACCATCAGGTGCTTTCCGTCGCTGTGCTCGAAGTAGTAGAAGATTCCTTCGTCTTCCATGAGGCGACTGACAAAGTCGAAGCTCGACTCCTGATACTGCACGCAGTACTCGCGCTTGGCGTACGTTCCCTTCAGACTCTTTTTGAAGTCTTTGAGTCCCAGATCCGAAAAGACCTCTTCGATGATCTCGGGCACACTCTTGTTCTGAAAGATTCGATTGTCGGCGTGCAGGGTCAACAGCCACAGCCACGGTCGCAGCTCCGCCACATAGAGAGTGTGCTTGGGATCATAGCCAGACTCGACAAAGCGCGTCACCAGTCCACAGATGTAGCGCTTCGACTTGTCGGGCAGCACGATCGTGATCGTGACCGCCTTTCCCATCAGCTTCTTGAAGTCGAGCTTGCGATCTTTCGATAGGAACTGAAGCGTGTATAGGAATGGCGAAGAGAGCTCTTCCTGTCCAGAAAAGGACTCCAGTTCCAACGCATCCGCAGCAGGAGTTGCTGCACTTAAAAAGTCATGATCGCTCACGGTGCAGCCCTCAGTGGTTCATCGCTGTACCTGGCCACTGCGCCCAGAGCAACCCTTGGCATGCCACGCAGCTTGGCGTTGGTGGTCAAAAAGGAAGTCAACCCGAGCACGGGCTGGGCCGACGCAGGGGACTTCGCAGCAGGAGTCGCAAACGACAAGCGCGCACGTGGAATTTCCTCTGCCTTGATCAGCAGAGAGACAAAGATGTCGTATTCCGGACCGACATAGTAGCGAGCCAGCTGAATCAGCGCCGTCAGTCCAGACTGTCCGGGCAGAAAGTCCAGATAGCGCTCCCAGGGCAGCGGCCCAATCTCTAGCTCGATTCCTGCTTGCGCATCCCAGATCATGCTGCCGATCATCGCCTGTCCACCGAGCATCTGGTTCTGACCGGACAGACCGATCTTGGTCCACTGCTCTTCCTCAATCGGACGCATCGCCCCGCGCAGCTGATGACAGACAATCTTGACCTGAAAATGATCACTGAGCAGAGTCTCTAACCCGATCGCATCCCGAGGCTGCTTGCTCAAAAGTCCGGTGTAGCGCAGCAGGGCCCGATCGGGAATCTTGAGCCGATTCTGGAGTCCCTCGGTCAGCATTCCCGAGAGTCCATACAGAAAGCGCGTAAAGTAGTGTTCATCGGGGGAAGACCACTCTGTTCCCAGCCGACAGCTCCGCCGCACGCGATACAGCAAGGACACCAAGCGATGATCAAAAATGTCCAGGAAGTCACGCAGCGCAAAGTCCCGCTCAGCGCTGCGCTCTAGGACCCACTCCGTCAGCTCGTGCGGCAGGGGTCCATGGGCGCCACCGAGTCCGAGCATACTCACTGTCACCGTCGGAACCGGCTTGTCCCCTGATGGCTTTTCAATTGCCACCACATCACTGGGTGGGAAGGCGAGTGAAAAGGAGGATCGGAAGCGAACCGCCTCGGCACTCGGATCTCCCCCTTCGCCTAACGGAACCGAGTCCGGAGCAAGCATCTCCAGCAGTCGGATCAGCTGGAAGAAGTTGAAGCGCTGCGGATCGGCGAGAAGTTCATCGATTACAGAAGGCTGCGGGAGCCCGCTAGCGGTGGCCATTTCTTCCACGCCTCCTGTCGCTGACGGCTACGCACCACCAGCATCGTAAAAGAGTTTACGGCCGTATACAGACCAAAGAAGCGACTCAAGACCGCCGACATCATGAGCGCGCTGTGACCGACATACAGTGCCTCATCGAACGTAATCTGGACTTCCTGACCATGCACAAAGCCTCGCCACGCATCGCGTCCGGCTTGCAGCGTCTTGGGAACACACTGCAGCTCGGTGATTCCCAAGATCTGATTTTCCGTCGCTGTGGTCGGGCTCATTCGATACAGTCGGAGGATCTCGCGCAGGGCATCCCGACTCTCTCTGCCACCGATCAGGGACAAGTGATTCAGCGAAAGATGAGACACCAGCTGCCACAGCGCTGCGCCCCCAAGAGGTGGAGTGATCGGCTCGGTCGGCTTGGACAGACACGTCACCGCTTTGACCGGCGCGGCATCCTCCAGCTGTAGTCGCGCGCGGGCCGGCATCTGCGCGGCCAGATCGCGGTTGGTACAGAGCGTATGCGCAAACACCGTCTGCGTCGCTGGCTGGGTCGGCTTGAAGCGCAGATCGACAAACGACAGATAGGTATCGCAGCCCGTCATATCAGACCGTCCGGTAGGCCGCCGCTGCGCGTAGTAGAACGCCTGATGGTCCGCACCACTTGCGGGATGGTTGAAGGAAAAGAACGGCGCGATGTTGTGGCTGCTGTTCGGATCGGCACTCATCGATACCTTGTCGATCGAGTGAATCTCGCAGGTCTTCTCTTCTCGCTTGTCGGCGACCAGCTGGTATTCCGGCAGCTTCTGGGTTAGGCGAATCGGCTCTGCGGTCTTGGGAAACAGGTTGATGATCGGCGCGCAGCCAAGCATGAACGTACTGCGGTTGACAGCGATGGAGCGAGGCGGCACTTCGGACAGCAGAATCAGGATGTCCGCCGTCTTTTTGGCCAGCTGAATGCGCGGCAGCTCAATGTCAAAAAATAGGAACTTCTGCGGAAAGACAAAGTACTCCTGAAGCAGTCGATACGCTGGATGCGCATACTCTGGAGAGGTCAGAAGGGAGTCTTCCGGATCGAGTCCTACCGGTCGCAGCGCCTGCGGACCTTGGTACTGAACCTCGGGTCGTCCATCGGGCAACAGAGCCACGCCCACCGTCGAGGAGATCAGCAGATCGTAGATCGCGGCAGCGACCTCTGCCGAGGAGTTGATGAACACCCGAATGCTGCGCAGATCCAGCTCGCCGAAGCTCTCTGCTTGGCACTCCAGCTTGATCCGCAGCATCGCAATCCCTTTGGGATACGCATCCAGATAGGGATACCGGTCCGTCGCTTCGATCTGGGCCGACACAATCGACACCGGCCACAGCGTGATCGGAGAGCCGGTGCGGAACCGGCACAGCGCGCCGGTATCCGTCTGGGTAAACAGCTTCGCTCCTTTGGGAACCGTGAAGCCACCCAGCGGAAGTCCTTGCTCGGAATCGACATCGAAGTGAGCAATCGACATCGACGGCACGGTCTGAAGCAGGTGCGGATACAGACAGTCCAAAATGGAGGTAGAGAGGAGCGGAAAGTCAGCGTCGAGTCGCTGCTGTAGCCGCGCCGTCAAAAACGCAAAGCTCTCGATCAGTCGCTCGACATGTGGATCGGCGCAGGCCTCTGCCGACAGATCCAGTCGTGCCGCAATCTTGGGATACTTGCGCGCAAACTCGGCGCCCATTCCGCGCAGATATTGTAGCTCGCGCTGGTAGGCGCGCAGCAGCTCGTCCTTGGCTTCACTACTCATCGCGCTGGTGCTCCAAAAGACGAGGGCTCGCAGTGACTCGGAATGACACCGGCTCGCGCAGCTGTTCCATCACCAAAGTTCCCGTGATGTTCAGAATCAGACGCGACTCCGTTTGGACAAACTGGACAATTGTGACGCGTGGATGATGCAGGCGTGGCTCAAACTGCTCGACGGTCTGAGTCAAGAGTGAAGTCAAGTGTCGCATCGACTGCGGATCGAACGGATTGACCCAGAGCAGATCGGTAGCCCCATAATCAATCACAGAGCGCTCCCGCCCGAGCAGCTCGTGAGAAGGCAGTCCAGTGCGGGTGTTCAGGAGTCGTGAGACTTCCTCGCGAACAGACTTCACCAGCTCTGGATAGGACAGAGTACGCAGCGGTACCGGCTCGCGCGGCTGCTCTGGCTTGCGATCAGAGAGACGCTCAAACAGGGGCACCGCAGCGACGTGCTGTCGTGATGGAAGCGGCATCTTCGGAATGCACCTCTTGGCAGACTACCCGCCCTTGTTCTCTTCGATCGAGAAGAAGGCGGAGTTCTTGCCCTTGTTGCCACCCGGCTGCTTCTGCAGCTGCTGACCGTAATCCCAGGTGATCTTCTTGTAGCTGAAGGTCACTGTCTCGATCGGCTGGTCACCACCACCACCGACACTCACGCTGGTGATGATGCAGCTGTCGAACGTATAGGTCAGGTACTCCATCGGCGCGCCGGCAGCGTCTGCCTTCCAGACGTGGATCTTCATCGACTTGATGTCTTCGCCACCGCAGCACTTGAGGTTCAGCGTCGGCGAAGCCAGGTCAGCGTGCTTGCTCACCGTAAAGTCCTGATGAACACAGCGACCCGAGGCACGGCTGGTGTTCGAGGGTCCGCTCGTCAGCGGCATCGACACGCCATGGTTATAGGACAAGAGCTCGATCATGTCCTTGCCCTGGGCAGAGGTCGACTCTCCCTTGATTCCTTCAATCTCCCAAAAGATGTTCTGCATGTTCCGTTCCCCTTAAAGCCTCTGTCTCTATGTACAGAGGCGCTTCATAGCAGCCCGTTATCAACCAGCGGCAGGCGGTGGAAGCTCTGCCACCAAGCGAATCGAAGCAGTCAGCTCGTTGAGCTGAAAGTGCGGCTTTAGGAATGCCACCGCACGGTACACACCCGGCTTGCCCGGAACATCGAACACATCGACGCGGGCCTCGCGCAGCGGGTACTTGGCCTTGGTATCCTGACCGGCATCATCACGCAGCAGGATGTAGCTACTCATCCAGTTGTTCAGAAAGTTCTGAACGTTCTCGCGTGTTTGGAAGCTACCGATCTTGTCGCGCATGATCGCCTTCAGGTAGTGCGCAAACCGCGACGAAGCGAGCAGGTACGGAAGCTGCGAAGACAGCGACGCGTTGGCATTGGCCTGCGGCGTGTTGTAGGTCTTCGGCTTGTTGGTCGTCTGGCCACCAAAGAACGCGGCGTAGTCGGTGTCCTTGCAGTGACAGAGCGCGACAAAGCCCAGATCCGACAGCTCCTTTTCCCGACGATCCGTGATCGCGATCTCGGTCGGACACTTGAGGGCGATGTCTCCCTCATCGGTCTTGAAGGTGTGCGCCGGCAGGCCTTGCACGATGCCGCCTCCTTCCACACCTCGGATCGCCGCCGTCCACTTGTGCAGGGCAAACGCATTGGTGATGCGCTGACCGAGCACGTACGCGGCGTTGCTCCACAGATACTTTCCGTGATCTTTTCCGTCGGTGTCTTCCTCGAAGCGGAACTCCTCTACCGGCACCGTCTTGCTTCCGTACGGAAGTCGCCCCAGCACGCGCGGCAGCGTCAGCGCCACATAGCGGGAGTCCTCTGACTCACGGAACGAGCGCCAGGTGATCAGCTCCGAGCTCTCGAACAGCTTGGACAGATCACGCGGATTGCCAAGATCGGTGAAGCTCTCGAGATCGAACAGCTTCGGACTGGCAGCGCTTAGGAACGGTGCATGCGCAGCGGCGGCAACATTGGAGATCTTCCCGAGCAGCGCGATGTCCTGCGGATGGCGAGTGAACTCGTAGTCACCGACCAAGCAGCCATAGGGATGGCCACCGAACGTGCCGAACTCCTCTTCATACACCTTCTTGAACAGAGCGCTCTGATCAAACTCGGAAGCCTTCTCGAGATCGTTCAGCAGCTCCTTCTTGGTCGCGTGGATGACCCGCAGCTTCAGAGAGGTGCTCGTCTCGGTGTTCATCACCAGATAGTTCAGACCGCGCCACGATCCTTCCAGCTTCTGGAAGCGCTCGTCGTGCATGATCGCGTTGACCTGCTGCGTCAGCACTTCATCAATGTGCGCAATCTTGTCGAGTACTACCTTCGCAAGATCCGCGCTCGCAGACACCTTGTCCGGATCGACCTGATTCACAAACTCGCCGATGAGCGTACGAGAGTGCGCGATCTGCAGCTCATCACGCGCCATCTTGCCATCGCGGATCAGGTTGTCGAGGACATCCACTCCTGTCTTGGTAGTCGTTTCGTTTTCAGCCACGGCAACCTCCCCTTAATTTGCAGTCGCGCTCTTCGCGGCCAGCGCCTTGACGGCGCCAAACTTCTCTTTGTCCCCAAGCAGCTTCTGTAGCTGCCCCTGAAGATCTTCGTTTCCATCCAGCTTGGTCAGCAGATCGACCAGGCGCTGCCGCATCTCGAGCAGCTCGCGCAGCTGCGGAACCGCCTTCGCGATCGCAGTCGGATGGAAGTCATCAATGTGGCGGAAGGTAAGCTCAACGCCCAGGTTCCCTTCCTTCTTGATGTGATTGGGCACCGCGTACTTGAGCTTGGGCGCAATGTTCGCGAGCACTTGGTTGTAGTTGTCGCGATCAATCTGCGTAAACTTGCGCTCCTTGAACCTGGGCAGCGCATCCTGTTGCCCTGCCAGATCGGCGAGAATGCCAACGACGAAGGGCAACTCCTTCATCTGGATTGCGCCGCCAATTTCCACATCATAGGTGATCTGGACCCGTGGCGGCCTGACACGGTCGAGTTTGTGCTGGGTACTCTCAGACATCGTTCCCTCACGTCAGCCAGTGGGGCGTAAAGTCCCCGGTTTCATCCACAGACGCCAGGGCCAATCCTTGGCATCTCACGAGAATTCATTCCTACATTCCTGCCTATTGCGGCGACTTCACCCCCAGCAGTGCATAGATCCCCTGGCGATCGGCTCCCCCTGCCACAAGCTCATTGAGGAGCTGGATCAGATCCATGTTACCCCAGGCGATGGCACGTTTTACAAGATACGGAACCGGACTGTGGGGCTCTGTACGCTGCAGGTATTCTGCTGCTTCAGCAAGTCGTTGATATGCTTGGGTCCGACTGCGAATCGGACCGGTGACTGTCTCCTCTTTGGCGTTCATCGTGGCTTTCGCCTCCGCTTCATCCTGCACAGCTGAGCTGCTTACGCCCTCAAGCTGAGCCGCATCCGATCGCACTTGATCCGGGCTAACTTCCACCGGGGTGTACTGTGCAATCAGGGTCTTGATGTCATGAATCAAGCTGCGGAGCTGTCGCAGCATCGCAGGCTGATCAGGAAGCTGGGCAATGACTCCGTCCTCTAGCTCTTGTGTCGCAGCATCTAGCTCAGTCAGCTCATGAAACAGCGTGCTGTAGAAGTGCGGTCTGGTCGCTGCTGCGGCCCCGAGCACACTCGCGGGCAGAATCTCTCCACCACCACTTGGTACTTTCTCATTGCGAAGCGCGCGCTCCCAATCAATCCAGGTCAGCGCCGCCTTTTCTCCGATCGGATCGGTCAGCGGAATCTCTTTGAGCCGACCAGAGACACGATGCGACAAGTACTCCAGCGGAGCCAAGCGATAGGAAGACTCTCCCTCTTCGATCAGCGGATAGAGCGTGTTCCAGAATCGCACCATCAGCTGATGACAGAGCCGGACTCCCAACGTAAGCCCAGGCACTCCGTACAGCTTCAGCCACGCCTCACAGAGCCAGACTGCGATCTGCAGATCTTTGCTCCGCTCGACGAGCGCCTTCTGTCCAAGCTGCGCTACCTTGCTCCAGTCCGCACGCTTGAGCTTGGTCTGCCAGACCCCTTGCGGAAGACTCTCATCATCTTCCCGACGTGCCTCACCAATCGCATCGTACGTCCCTTCATAGCGAAGCCACTCGCCAGCCGGCTCGCGCTCCGAGATCGGTGCAAGGAGTGTCTCTAGATCGATGGGCGGCTGCTCAGACATCACGACTCCTCACTGTCCATTCCGTCCCCGCGTCAGCGGAGCCAGCGTCGGCCAATCTGCCGGGATCACCAGCAGCTCTTTGCTCTCTGCCGGGTTGAGAACGAGCCGCACAAACACCACCGCCTTGTTGTAAAGGAACGACATCTTGGCGGCTCCACTGGGAGTGCTTCCTTTGTTGGTGTAATAGGAATCAGGCAGCAGGCGGACTCTGCCGGTGTGCTTCCGTTCGGTGATGTCGACCATAAACTTCAAGACGTGCGGCTGCCGATCGAGCGACTTCCGCAGATCCGTTTGCGAGGCGCGGAACATCCGAATGATGCGAACCAGACCCCACACCCCGGCAAACTCAAACGAGATGGTGTCATTGGAATCAACAGTGGCACCGCGCGGCTGTCCCGTCGGAGCCGGAACATACGGACCGTCCTTGGCCCAGCGCATCGACAGCTTGACGCGATCCCCAAGCTGCCAGGACCCCTGACCATCCTCGACCTTCTGATCGCCGGTCGAGAATCCCCACTCTGCAATCTGCTGACCGTTGATCTCGTTGCCTTTGTTGATGCGGTAATCGACCACCACGTTGTAGCGGGCGAGATCACCGCGATCACCAAGCAGCGGCGCAAAGAACGGACGGACTTCCCGCAGGGCCTGTAGGAAGGTGTTGACCTCGCGTCCGACTTCCGCAGAGCCACCGAGTGTCTCGCGCCGTCCCACGTAGGCATCGTACTGGCGAATGAACTCGTCGTACTCTTGGAAGAAGCCCCGGATGTCACGCGGCAGCGCATCCGGATCATCGAGTGACTGCGAGTTGCGCGTAAACGGAAACTTGCCCGCGAGATCTTGGTTGAAGCGTCGCGCCAGGTGATCGTAAAGCTCCAGAATTTTTTCGGCTGCGAACACCAAGCAGCGCTTGCGCACCGAGTCATGAAGTCGCGCCTTGGTCTGCAGGAAGAAGTCGGTGTTGTCACCAGTCTGTCGCGGCAGCTTGTCGAGACAGTTTTCCGGCGTCACAGTGAGCAGCGTGGTATCGAAAAAAGACTCCATCTCTTTGACAGAGTTGCCCGGAGTCATGCGCTCGAAGTACTCCAGCTGATTGACAATGTTGCGCCACTTTCCGACGAGCGGATCGTCACTCCGCGCGCTGGTAAGACCATCCAGCAGAGACACCGGAACCTTGGCATAGTCGCGACCCCAGCCCTTGATGCGATTGCGCTGGGTCTTGATGTACTGCGACAGTGCATCAGCATCTTCGACATCAAACGCAGACAGGACGGGCGGCTTCTCTCCGCGCCAGCTCGCCAGCTTGCTGGAGACGCGATACATCTCTTCGCGCTCTGGAAGTAGATCGATGCGGCGCAAGATCTCGCGTGAGTCTTCCTGCAGCTGCTGATACAGCTCGGAGTGCGGCGCTTTCAGGGACAGCCGATCGTACGTCTCCAGAATCTGCCGCAGTACCGTCGAGACACGCTTGAGATCTCCGACCTCACTGCTCAGCTCATCTTGCAGCGCGTTGACATCGCCGGTGAATCGCAGCACCCGCTCCTCGCGCCGCGCTTGGGAAACCAGCGCCGGCATATTCTGTCCCAGTCGCTCCAGCGCTGTACTCTTGACCACTTCACGAATGTGCCGATAGACCTGTCCCAGTCGGTCGCGGGTATAGGTGTCGTAGGACTCTGCAAACGCGGTGGCTTGTCGCAGCAGATCGTCATTCCAGACCACTCGATAGGAGCCTTCGGAGTTCGGCGCGTGCGACTTTTCTAGGCTCTGCTGCACAAAGGAAAGCGATAGGAATGTCTCTAGGTTGGCCTTCAGATCGACCACTGCCTGCGAGATCACCAGACGGTGTTTTTCATTGTCGCGCTGCAAGATCAATCCCATCGCTGGCAGCGCAACTTCCAGCAGACGCCGCCGCAGCTGCTGATGCGACTGTAGCCACTCCTGACGCAGCTCATCACTCATCCGGCCATCGGGAGAGAAGTGCCGCAGCGCCGCCAGAATCTCTGTCATCGGCTCGCCCAGATCGAGCGATTCCTTTGACAGCCACTGCAGCTCTGATCTTCCCAGATCACGCTCTAGGCGAATCAGAACATCGCGCAGCTCCGTCAGTACCGGAAGGTCCGCGCCGCCTCCTTCGCTCTCTGCTTTGAGCCGACTGATGTGCGCCAAGATCTCATCTGTCTCGATCTGAATCGCGTTGTCGATGAACAAGCGGCGATGCAGCGCTTTGGTGATCAGCTTGGCGCGCGCTTGGACTTTCGGATTGACCAGCGACATGTCAAAGGAGCGGCTGGTCGCGTTGGCCAGCGCCTCCTGATACAGCTCGGCATTGCGCAGGAAGACCGGCTGCAGCTCGACGCCAAAGACATACTTCACCAGCGGGACTACGGTATCGAAGCGCTTGTGGTGTTCGCTGCCCAGGCGGTTGTAGGTATCGACGTTCTGCACAAACTCCAGGTACGCGCGCGACAGCTCACGCAGCTCCTGAAACTCTGGCATGTTCTGCAGCGCTTGAATTTGAACCGTTCTGGAGGTGAGTCGTTCACCACTTCCGGCGGTCGCAGGCCGTCCTGCCCAAGCCTCTCCAGCCGGTGGTGGCTCGTCGCTGGGTGGCGGCGCACTGAGATCCCCTTCCAGTCCCAAGACCTGCTTGGCTTTGAGCTGCAGACCCTCATGCAGACCGCCCAGCACCACGCGCTCGAACGACCTCCGCATTGCTTCCTGAACATCATCATCGAGCGAGCTAAGCCAAGACGAAGGAAGCCGCAGACTGAGCAGCCGACTGCTCGAGACATTCCCAATCGCGGCCAGCAGCTCCTGGGTCTGCTGCGCAAAGCGATCCTTGTCCTGCGCCACAGAGAGCGTGGTTTCTACCGGCACTTTGTCCAGGAAGCCCATCACCGCCCGAACATCGCGACTCAGGTTGGCGTACGCGGACCACAGCAATAGTACGCTCACCAAAACCGAGACGCCCAGACCGACCTTGATCAAACGCAGGGCACGCTCCTGATTGAGGACTCCCTTCTTCAGGGGGCGCGCCAGTCCACTCTCTGGGAAGAGCTTCTTCGAGAACAGATCATGAATGAAGACCGGATGCTTTTTGTCTGCCTGATCCTCTTCCTTGCGAATCATGGCGCTGGCGATGGTGGCGTCGCCGCACATATACATTCCGCGCAGAAGATTGGACTCGCTGTAGACGTTGACCCGAAACAGCTGATCCAAAAACACCTTCATCGGCTCGCGCAGCGCTTGGGTATTGCGCGGCAGAAGGAACGCCGCGTCCTGTTCCTTGTCCGACAGCTTGGCGGTCGCGAGCAGATCGATCTGTAGCCCACACTGGGTCTTGTACAGCTCCGCGAACGCCTGCTCCACCCACGCCGGATCGTACGCAACATTGAGCGGATACGGAGACGACCAGCCCGACAGCTGATCCCGCTGCGCCGGAGCGAGTCCCCCACAGAACGCCGTGAAGCCCGGCACCGCATCACTCTTGCTGATCAAGACATAGGTGGGAAGCCGCAGAGACACATCTTGCTGAAGCCGCTGCAGCCGCTGATACAGGACCTCGCTGTGGGCTTTGATCTGCTCTGTCGGCAGCTTGTCATCCCCAACCAGCGACGAGGCTCCAATCAAGATTAGGACTGCATCCAGGGGCCGTTTCGGACGCGCCGTCCGCAGGAGTCCGCAGAAGTGTACGAACAGTTCCTCTTCCTGCCAGATCTCTGCACCCAGATCGATCGCGACTCCTTTGTCATAAAAATAGAAGCGACAGTGCGCACTCTCAGCCAGCTGCTCACTCGCACCACGGAAAGGAATGTGCAGTCCGGTGTTCTGCAGAATCGTACTCTGTCCCGCGCCCTTTTCCCCCAGCACCAGGCACCACGGAATGGCGTACCGTCCCGGCATCCCACCGACGTTGGCATCGAGCTGGCGAAGCTCCTCTGTGACCAGGGCACTCAGACTTGCGCGAAGCTGCGCGACTCGCTTGGCACGCTCTGGATCTTTGGGCGGAGTCGGAGGAGCAGCGTCTACTACGTCCTTCTTTTTCTTGCGAGCCCGCAAGAGTAGGAAGACGCCGGCAGCTATCACCGCCAACAGAAGAACTGCTATGAGAATGCGAATCAGCACGTGGCTCTTCCCATGGGCTCCGCGTTACATGTTGGCCGGGGTGTTCACGTACACGCCGCTTGCCACATCGATCTTCCAGCGCTCCAGCAGCACCGGATCACGTCCGCCATCGGTCTGGAAGCGAATCGCTCCGGTGACTCCTAACAGCGTGAACGGATCGGTCGGCTGCTGCGCCAACTTCTGGACCGTTTCATTGAACAGACGTGGGGTCAAGGACAGCGAGTTGGCATTGCCGTTGAGCCGCCGCAGCACCGACAGAATCTGATCGGGACGACTCGCTCCCTTGAACGTTGCCGACGCTGCGCCCAGCACAAACAGCGCATCATAGGTGTATCCCACCATGAAGTCCTGCTCCAGCGGCAGACCGGGATTGGTGGCAACAAAGCTGCTCTTAAAGTCAGCGCCTTCCTGCGCATCAATGAAGCTTAGGGGGGCCACTCCGGTGATCCGCGACAGGTGATTCTTCATCTGATCATCTCCGCTGCGCGCCAGCTGGATCAGCTCTCCGGTACGGCCACTGGAAGCAACCAGAACCTGTGTACTGCTCTCAAAGGAGCCGGGATTCTTGGGATCGAAAGGAAGGCTCGCAAAGCCGCCCACCACCTGATGACTGTTCGATCCCGGAATCAGCACCACGAAGCTCGGCTTGGCATCGAGCAGCGTCTTGGTGGTGACGCTGAGCAGGTTGGCATCGTTGTCACGATAGGAAAAGAAGCGGTCGGTCTTGTTGTTGATCGGATCGCGGCGCTGCCACTCTGGAGTGAACTTGCGCCGGATGTTTTCACCATAGGAATCGGTCACAGACAGCAGTCCCAGCTGCGCCGTACTCTTGCCGCCAGAGAGTGTCACCAGCTCGCGGACCAGCTGCAGACCCTGCTCTCTTTCGACCGGTGCCAAGCGATAGAACAGACCCTGACTGGCCGCATCGGCAATGCCACTGTCCATGATCGCAGGAGAGATGGTGGGAACTCCGGCGGCCTTGATACGACCGATCATGTTCGTCGCTGCGGATGCCGTGTTGGGTCCAATGATCGCCACCACATTCCGCTGCTCGATCAGGATCTTGGTGGCATTGTCGGCATCGACCGCAGACGTTCCGACGTTGCAGATATCGAGCGCAATCGGGCGCGAACCATCCAGCTGCACCAGCTCATTGATCTGGCGAACCCCCAGGTTCAGCGCAATCAGGCGGTGGGCCTCGTTGAGACGACCGGTGGTGGCATTGGTGCGCAGATCGAGCAGGACTCCGATGTGAACCGCATTCGGAGACGGACTGTTAGGAGCCGTCGCGGTACAGAGTCTTTCAAGCGGAGTGTTGGGAAGACAGAGCTGATCGGCAGAACAGAAGCCCTGCGTACCGTCGGTATTTTGGCACTCACTGTCCTCGGTACACTGGTTGTACTGCATGGTCAGCGTACAGCCGGCACTGGCGATCGAGAATGCGCAGAGCAGTGAAGAAAGCGTAGTCTTAAGCATCAGTAGTTCCCTCCAAAAGACAGACCAAAACCACCGGGAAGCGGCGCCAGAGAGCCAGTCAGCGTCCGTTTGGGAGTCGCTCTCGGAGTCGTCTTCTGTTCCTCGTTCTTCTGACGGATTCCCTTCTTCAGTGCGACGATTGCGAACACGCCAGCGCCCGCGAGCAGTGCCCCACCAGCGGCATACGCAGCAGTCGAGCCGATCGACAGACCCGTTCCTTTGTCGCGAAGATCCCGCTTCTTCTGCTCGTCCGACTCACTTGTAAACTGCTGAAAGTTGTTGTCTGACTGCACAAACAGACCCACTCCGGTCAGGACTCCGGCCAGGCCCGGAATCGCCAGCGCCAGACTTGGCCACAGATACTTCTGCCCAGGGGGAGCCGGCGTCAGGAGGGCAATGCGCTCAAACGCACGACGGCGCAGGCGTGGATCAGCAGTCTCAATCGCAACAAAGCGCCGATAATACTCCAGCGCATCGCGGCGCCTGCGAACTTGATCGAAGCCATTTGCGATATGATAAATCAAAATTGGATCGCGACGGCTGGCAAGAACCTGCTTCATCTGATCCATGATTTCATTGGCAACGGCCTGATTTCCGGCACGATAGTCGCGAACGTATTGAGCAATCAGTTCCTCGGCATCCGCCGCTTCTTCCGCCGCAAGCAGCGGTGCGGGCTCGGCAGCCTCAGCACTGACCCGAGGTCGACTGCTGCCCTTTTCTTGCGAGACATAGTACTGATCAATATACGTTGTCAGATCTGCATAAATCGTTGGATCAATCTTCTTTTCGTCATGAAGATATCGCTGATAGTACTCTGTCGCTTCAGCGGCCAGGCCAAGCTTGCGATATGATTGACCAATATTAAACAGATATTGCGGCTTTGGATCTAAGCGATAAGCCAAATTAAATTGCTTAATAGCGCCTTCATAACTCTTGCTTAGAAAGAGTCGTGCTCCCTCTTCTTCATAGATCGCTGCGCTCTCCTCCTCACAGTGAGCAGGATGTGCTTGCAGGATCAAGACCGATACGATGAGTACCAGCCAGCTGAGCACACGATTCACCACTTTTCCCCCACTTGCTCCTGCCTTGTCGGCAGTTCACTTCTCTTGGCTACTGTAAGGTTTGCTTTACACCCCTGTAAAGCTCTCTTTACCTAGGAACGCTTCCCCAAAGCTTCATTGCTTGCCGACGCTGAACGAATGTCCGGTTTGCTGGTGGAGGCCGGCGGTCCACCCGATTTTCCACCCGGAGCCGGCATGCTCTCAGAGCGGCCTCCTGGCTTCTTGCTGACCGCTTCCTGATTCGCCTCTTCTTTGTGCTGCAGGATCTCTTCCAGGCGATTGCTGACCGAAGTCGAGCGCCGATCCCAGATCAGGTGCGCGACCAGGATGTACATCACCGCCACGCCCACCAGCGACAGCAGCCAGGGTCGCAGCTGTGGCAGCCAGCTGGGAGTCTGTCCGTCCAAGGTATGTGCGTAGGCCTGCGGAAACAGCGGCGTGCTCTCTGGCAGCGCCGGACTGCGCTGAAACAGCGTGACGTAGGCTTGGTTGCGATAGTGCGCAATCTGGGGTGCGCTGGCGACGCTGCGATGCTTGCCCTTGAAGCCCAAAGAGACAGCGAGCAGATAGACCGCCAGGACATCGGCGCGAGTCGCATCGCGGTGCTGCAGGAGTCCGTCCAGGTTGTCGAAGAAGCGAGTACCCGCGTCGTGCGTGCCGAAGTGACGCTCTTCTAATAGATGCGTGCTCCAGTATTCTTTTCCGATCCACTCGATGCTCAGGAAGACCTCATCGGCCATTGCTGCCATCACGTACTGGATCTCATGAAAGCGCTTCTGTTCGCGCGGATCACCACGCCGCAGGATGGTCTGCTGCTGCGACTCCATCAGATCGACAAGGTGCGCTTGCACCAAGTCAGGAGCGATCTGCGACGGCTCTTCCCCCGGCATCCGCTCCTCGGCCAAGATGTCTGTCTCGCGGATTTCAATGCTGTCCTCTTCCGCAGCGGGAGCCATCGAGCGCTCGATCTGCATGCGATGCTGGAGGGTCGCCGCATAAAACTCGCGGAAATAGTCCACCAGAAACAGCTGCTCGGAGGACTCAGTTGCCATGGCTCACCCGAGGCTTACTCTTTGTTGGCCACATAGAGATAGGCCTCCGCAGGACGTATTCCTGGTGGTTTCTCGACGGAATTTCCGATCACCAGTGGCTCATTGGGAACAATGAACTCTGGGTTCATCTGCAGCTGAAACAGCAGCATTCCTCGGGTCGCCACCAGTCCTTCCAGCTTGTCGATTCCGGTGCGGACTGCCCCCAGCAAGCGACGCTCGCGCAGGACTTTGAAGCGACTGGCGGTTCCGATCAAGCTGCTCGCCACCCATTCGTTGATCTGCTGATCGGTCGCTCCGGGGGCCCCCTTAAAGCCAACAACCACCGTGCGGCGCGTCCACTCTCGCTCGAACTGTAGCGCAAACAGACCGTTTTCATTTCGGAACGGAAGCGCGGTAAAGGCCTCCGAGATTCCGTCGCTGAGCGACTGATGAACAAACTGCACCACTTCCGCAAAGGAGCGCCGCAGGTTCAGGTGATCGTAGGCCGGAAAGACCGGTGGCATCAGCTGATTCCCAACCCCCGCGACACTCCCTGCCACTGCTGTCAGCGCGACATAGAGTGCATAGGGATGACTGGTTCCGGTCGCCAGCAGCGCTTCAAACGGCGGCAGATTCAGCACCAGCTGGGACAGCAGTCGCCGATTCTCTTCAATCGCAGCGGGCTTGGTGGTAATCGCTGGAGAGCGAATCACTTCCAGCAGATACGTCGCCTTGGCGCGGATCAGACTGCTCACCTGCGCACACAGCTCACCGAGAGGAGAATCGACCTCTACCCGAACCAGTGGCGGAACGTAATCGGAAGGAACAAACGCGCCATTTTTGAATACCACCGCCAGCAGTGGCAGAGCGACAAAGCGCGGGGGTGGGGCCTCTGTTCCAGCAATCAGTCGCAGTCGCGGCTTCATGCGCGGAATGCGCAGCGGCCTCCCTCCGCTGACTTCATCATCGACTTCATCACCGGGAATCGACAGATAGCGCCCGAGATCTCCGTCTCCCTTGCTGCCGCTCGTGCGCTCGGTGGGAACCACCAAATAGACCGGAACCGGAGTGTGTTTGGCGCTCTCTGCATGGCCTTTGAGATCGACCTGCAGCTCAGCGGCAGGACCGGTCCGAAACGCCACCACCAGACCATCAGGAAGGACTGCTTCTAGCTCGGTAATGCGGAGCGTTCCCGTGAACAGCTGCGTCGATTCATAGCGCAGCCTGGTCACTCCAAACTGATAGGGAAGACCCAGACTCAGGTGGTAGGTCAGGAGCTTGTCTCCACGCTGTACCAGCTGCTGGAAGTGCTGCGGAGCGAGGAGCATTCCCTCGTGCCACTGAATCGCTTGCGGAAGATCGTGCGCGCTTGGCATTCCGATTCCTACTTCCCATCACTGGCTCAAGTTCACGCTCTGCTGTGCAAAGCCAATCTTGAGCGGCTGGTTGATGTCAAAGGTGTACCGATGTGAGCCGGGCGTCTGATAGTTCACGAACAGAATCCCTTGCGGCACTTTGTTTGGCACCTTGCGATTGATCTCGGGCACTTGCTGACCAGGGATAAATTCGTAGTACGTCTCTTCCAGCTCGCGACGGTAGTCCCGAAGCAGCTGCTCGCGCTGCGCAAACCACTGCTTGGCAGTCATGTCGATCAGCTTTTTAAACAGCGTCTGATTCTTAGGAATCACGACCGATAGCAGCACTGGCGAGTTGTTGTTTGCGTCGGTGGAGATCGTCATGGCCACCTTGAGGGGATGGGTTGCGCAGGCGGCCTGAAACAGACAAAAGAACAGCAGCCAGAGTCCTACCAATGGCGTGACATTCGGCGAGCCGAGGTGGAGCCGCAGACGACCCAAAGAGAATCTCCCCTTAGAGCAAGTATAGCGCAGAATCCGTCGCGGATGGAAGGCCGAACTTTGTGTCTATGCACGCAGGATTGTTTGCGTTCAGCGGTCAAGTTGGGAACTCACAGTGTGCACTCCGCCAGCGCAGCAGATGTCAGACCCCAGAGCACAGGAGTACAGTAGGAATGCGAGGAAGCGCTGTTAGGAGTCGGAACAGGAGGAGTACGGAAAGAGAGGCACTGTTTAGCGGCCCAGGTATTCCATGGAGTAGCCCTCTTCCGGAAGGAGTCCGGGGACCTGGAACTTGCCGTCCGCATCGCTGACCACGTCCGGCCCGTCGGAAAACAACAGCTCCCAATCGATCGGAACCTTGGCCGAGTCGTTCTTGCTCTCTCTAGTCTTGCGCTCCTCGGGCGGCGGCTCGTCCTTCGACTCGTTTTGGGCACTGCCTTTGTAGAAAAACACCGGGAACAGCGGTGCTGGCGAAGACGGCACCAGCGTCAGGCGACCCGCCACGATCTGCCCGGCCACCAAGCGAATCACTTCCTCGTCGCGCAGCTGGTGTGTCTGAGTGATCGCATCGGTGCAGCGCAGCGCCTCTCGCAGAGTCGACATCGCCGCCCGATCGATGTAGTGCCGGCGCAGCGGCAGCTCCACGTCCGCAACGCAGCTCCCTCGGCCTACCGCACATCTGCCACTATCCTGCTCGCTCCGCCCTTGACCGATCGGTCAACACATCGCTTGTCGTCGAACAGCCCTGGTTACGGTCGCCACGGAGGCTTCTTGCTCAGCAGGTCGGTCTTCTTGGCCGGCTCTTTGGCGCTGCCCGCACTGCCCCCTGCACCCGACACCGCCCCCTTCACGCTGCCAGAGCCCGTCGCGGCGCCCGTTCCTGCTCCACTTCCCGTCGCTGGAGGAGACCGGGAACTCCGGCCTTTTTCGCTTCCGCTCCGGGCGCGGCATCCTTCTTGGCATCCCCAGCCGCGTCTTTCTTCGCGTCCCCAGCCGCACCGTCTTTTTTGCCATCGGCCTTGGCCTGCTGCTCTTGCTGCTTCTTTTCCACCGCGTCGGGATTCGTCGAGTCTGCTTGCGCCTGCTTGGCGTTCTTTTCCGCGTCGCCGGCTTCTTTCTGCGCCTTGGCCGTCTCTTGCGCTGCGTCGGCTGCTTTCTGCTCGACATCCGACGCCGCTTGCTGGGCCCCCGCAGAATCCCCGCTGGCGATCTTGTCGGTGGCCTTGGCCGCGTCCTCAATCGCCTTCATCGACGACTTCACCGCATCGAGCGCCGTGTCACACGCCTTCGCCGCCTGTTTGCGAGCGTTTTCGTCAAACACTCCGACGGCGCTCTTGGCCGTCGCCATGACCCCCTGTCCCGCCGCCAGCGCCGACTTGCTGGCATTGAGCGCACTCTGGGCCAGGCTGCTGCCCGCCGAGATCCCCATCTGCACCGTCGCCGAGGTCGTACAGCTGGCCAGATCAGTCAGCTTGCTGGCACTCGCCATCACGTTCTTGAACTCGCTCGCCGCAGTGGCCATCGTCGTGTTGGCCTCGCCGAGCAGCTTCTCCGACGCTGACTTGACCAGCCCCGCGACCTCTTGCGGCGCCGAGATCGTGCTCTGAAACGCCTCGCTGGCCTGACTGACCAGGCCACCCGCCTGACCGACGACGCCATCGACCGTCTCTTTGACCGACATCACCAGCGCTTTGACACGCTCGAAGTGACCCCGCGCCGTCTCCCAGCTCTGCTTGCCCGTCTCGAACAGCTTCTTGCCCTTGACCACCACGTCCATCGCGCCGCTGACATCGAGGTTCTTGGCCTTCTCGACGGCATCTTTGACGCTCTGCACCAAGTCGTCGACGGACTTTTTCAGATCATCGATGCACTTTTGAGCATCCTTGATGATGGCGTCGACCTTGGCCTTGATCTCGTCGACGTGCTTTTTGACCTTGTCCTTGGTTTCGTTAAACAGCTTCATCGCCGACTCGCCGACGCCCTTCCACTGATCGACGCGCTGCGTGATCGCCGTGGTCACGTCGGTGCCAAGCTGCGACACCGTGTTTTTCACCGAGCTGGCAAAGTTTCGCGCCGAGTCGAGCGTCCGCTGCCCCGCACCGACGATCTTGCCGACCTCTGCCTGGACTTCCTGACCGATCGCGCCCAGCTCGCCCCACGACAGACCGGCCAGCTTCCCCTGCAGCTGTTTGATCTTCTGCAGCTTCAGCCGCGCGTCGTCTTGCTGCGCCATTGCACCGTCGACGGTCTGCTGCAGCTCGGCCACCTCCGGACCCGGCACATCGAGCTGATGCGCGGTCTGGCTGACCTTGCCCATCGTGTCGAGCGCAATGCCGCGCAGCCCGTTCGAGGTGCTCTCGATCTCCGCAACAATGCTGCGCGCGGTGTCGACGGCTTGCTTGGCCGCCGCGCTCGCCGTCACCGTCACGATCTTCGCCAGCTTCTGGGTCGTCGCCTGCGTTGCCGTCACGATCTCGCTTGCGCTCGCGTCGACCGCCCCACGAATCTCCGTCGCTCCTTGCTTGGCCTCCGAGACCACGCCCATCATGTCTTGACGCGTCGCTGCCACCGCTTCCTTCGCTGCCGACTGCGCCGCCTCGAGGTGTCGCTTGAGACTGCTCGTCTGTCCATCCGCCGCCACCGCCAGCCCACCGATCAGCTGCTTGATCGCTGTAAAGCAGTGCTCTCCCTCGGAGATCACCGACATCGCCGCTTTCTGAGCATCACCCGCCCGACTCGCCGTCAGCTGAAAGTCCCGCTTCGCCGCTGCCTGCGCTGCCTCGCGAGCCGCCGCAATCGCCAGCTTGGCATGCTCAAACGCCGCCGGCCCGCTTGTGGCCAGGACATCGAAGCAGGTGCTCACGTCGCTGATGACCTCTTCGACCTTGGCCTTGATGTCGTTAAAGGCCGCCATCGCCATCTCGACCAGCTGCCGCAGCCGCGCCTCCGACGGCACCCTTGGCATCCGCCAGCGCGCTTTTGGCGTCGGCGGCGACTTTGCCTTGGACCTTCTCGACGCCGGCGGTGACGCTCTGGACCGACTTCAGCCCATCGAGTGCAACCTTGTTCAGCTCGTCGATGGTCTTCTTGCTGAGCTGATCGACCTCGGAGCGCACCGTAGCAAGCTGCTGATTCACATCCATCGCGATTCCCCGCTTCTAAATCGTAATGAAGACTACGTTCAGGGTGTGCTACTGGCGGCTGTTGTACTACTTGTGGTCGAAGATGCGCTCGTCGCAGATGTCGATGGCGGTGCCTGGGTTGCAGCATCGATGATCACGGCTGAGACAGCCTTGAAGACATCGCCGAGCCCACTCATCAGGTTTTCGGCGATTCCGACCGCTTGCTCTGCCCCGTCTTTGGCCGCGCCATAGGCATCTTTAGACATCGGCATCCGCGTCTTTGGCATCCTCGGCGGCGCGAAGGGCAAATTCCTTGGCATCAGAGACGGCCTTGGCGATGTCGCGAGCAGCGGTGCGGGTGGCATCGAGCTTGCCCTGCGCCGCACTGGCATCGGCTCGCATGGCGTCGTCGCGCGCTTGCTCTGGCTCGACGAGCAGCTTGTGAATGGCACCAATCTGCGACTCTGCCAGCGCGAGGGACTTTTCGGCATTGACGACATCGACCCGGACATTGGGCCGCTTGAGCACAAACGTGTATTTGTTGCCCGCCGTCAGCCCAGACCTACGCTGTCCCAACGTACGGATCTCGCGCTTGATATCGGCCATCAGTCCCCCCGCGCCCTACTTGTGCAGGCTCTCGTCGAGACATCAGAGAAATATTCAGTAAATTCGCCTACAAATTGAAATTCGATAAGCCGACAAGTGGAGCGCGCCGTCAGGCACGATGGCCCGCCAACAGCCTTGTCGCCGTCCCGCTGCCCGTGACAAAATGAAGCGGAATGCAATCCTGCTTACGCACAGTCGGAGAGGTGCTCTCGCTGCTGACGAGTCTCCGCAGGACGGGGTGGGTTGCGATCCTCGCAGTGCTGGGGATGCTGATGGCCGCACCGAGCGGGCGGGCAGAGTCCGATGGCGACGAGCCACCTCCAGCCAACCGGCGCGAGCAAGCTTCAGCGGAAGGTGGAGCCCCGGTGCCAGCGACGGCCAAGCTCAACGAAACGGCCTTTGCCTTGCTGGGTGCTCCGCCGCGAGCTGAGGTTCGTCTCGACGGCAAGCTGATCGGAGTCACGCCACTGCCGCCGCGAACTGCCGTCGAGCCAGGGCCACACCAGCTGACGATCACGCGCCGAGGCTTTTCGACCTTCTCGTCGGACTTCACCGCCATCAGTGGCCGTCTGGTCGCCGTCGAGGTTGAGCTGACTCCGCTCTTGGCCGTGCTCCGCATCCGCGCCAACACGCCCGCAGCCCAGGTATTCGTCGACGAGGACCTCCGAGGCGAGACGCCCCTGGAGCTGGAGCTGCGGCCCGGTCCGCACGTGGTTCGCGTCCGTCGCATCGGCTACTTCGAGCAGACTTGGTCCGTCTCGACCGTTCCCGGCGAAGAATATGAGCGCGATCTCATCCTCGAGATCCAGCCGGAGCAGAAAAGGCGGGAAGAAGCGGTCTTTAAGACCGAGAAGCGCTGGTATTCGCGCTGGTGGGTGTGGACGCTCGCCGCCGTCGGAGCCAGTGGTGTCGCAGCGGCCATCGTCACCCCGATTGTGCTGTCGCGTCGCTCTGACTGTGAAAAGCTCTCCGGCGAGGTCTGCTTCCCAATCAGCCTACAGCCCGCTGCCTTGCAGGTCGGCCTCACCATCCCTCTGCGATAAGTCCGTCGCCACCGTCTCGACGAAAACCGACTCGACCGCAGCGACGTTTGGGCGCTCACTTTCGCTCGAACGACCGCGTTTACACGCCTGGGGTCGGCTGCTAGGATGCGCCCACTTTCTTTTGCCTGGTCGGAGTTTACGTGCATGCGGCGACGAGCGGTGAAAAGGCATCTTGGGATTCGGACAAGTGAGCGGCTTCTTTCGGTGGACCGCCCGCTGCTGCCGACGGTTGCTCTCTGTCTCCTCGGAGCATCGGCCCCAAGCCTGGTGAATGCCGAAGAGCCTCCGTCACAACCCCCTGCCCCAGTGCCCGCACCGACAGTGGTCGAGCAAAGGCCACTGGAGGTATCGGTCATCCTCGGTGGGCACTTCTTTTCCTCGACGGCAGCACTTGGCCGCAGCGACTACGCGGCACCGGGTAGCGACCTTCGACACACCGTCGCTCTCGGCGCGCGGATCGGCTACGGACTGAGCCGCCACTTCATGCTCGAAGGCGAGTTCGTCGCGATGCCGACGCAGCTGAGCGAGAAGCCGGCCCAGGTCCTGGTCTACTCGGGACGCGCGCACCTTATGTTTCGTTGGCCATTTGGCAAAGACGAGCGCTTTCAGCCGTTCATCCTCGCCGGTGGTGGTGCGATTGGCGTGCGACCCGACCCCGGCCTGCCACTGCGCAGCGAAGTCCTCGGGGCGTTCCACACCGGCCTCGGCATGCGCTTTCACCTCAACCGCTGGGTGGGACTGCGCGTCGACGGGCGCTTGGTGCTGCTGCCCGAGGTCCGCACGCCGAGCTTCACCCAAGACTACGAGGCCCTGGCCAGCCTCTATGGACGCTTCGGCTACGGCCCCGACAAGCCCGCCGAGCCCCCGAAGCCGCTCGACATCGACCAGGACGGCGTCCCCGACAAGGAAGACCGCTGCCCGAGCGAAAAAGGCCCGACCGAAAATGGCGGCTGTCCGGACCGTGATACAGACGGTGACAGCCTGGTCGATCGCCTCGACAAGTGCCCAGCGCAAGCGGGTCCGACTGAAAATGGCGGCTGTCCGGATATCGACACCGACAGCGACGGCGTGGTCGATCGCCTCGACAAGTGCCCGAGCGAGATCGGTCCCCAGGTCAACGTCGGCTGCCCAGATGTCGACAACGACGGTGATGGCATCGTCGATCGCCTCGACAAGTGTCCGCAGCAAGCCGAGACGGTGAACAACTTCCAGGATCAAGACGGCTGCCCTGACGAGGTGCCGGCCAACCTGGCGCGCTTCGTCGATAAGAAGATCGAAGGCGTGCAGTTCCTGCCCAACAAGGCCGAGCTGCTGCCGTCGTCGTCGGCGATCCTCGACCAAGCGGTGGCCGCGCTCCAGGAAGTCCCGACGGTGCGACTGGAAGTTCAGGGTCACACCGATAACGTCGGCAACCCGAATGACAACCTGGCGCTGTCGCAGCTGCGCGCCGATGCGGTGAAGACCTACCTCATCGGCAAGGGCATCGATCCGGCGCGCCTGCAAGCGGTCGGGTACGGCTCGACTCGTCCCATCGCTGACAACAGCCTGCCAGCCGGTCGGGCCCAAAACCGCCGCGTCGAGTTCAAGCTTTTGCCGCCGGCTCGTCCGACGGTCATTCGCAAGCCACTGCCGGCGCCGCTGAGCCCGACGACTGCGCCCGCTGCCGTGCCTCAAGACGCCGCGCCACAGGTAGTTCCCGTCGCTCCGGCCCCGATTACCCCCGGCAAAACGCTGGCGGCTCCGACTCCTCCAGCCGTTCCGGCGGCTCCGACTCCTCCGGCGGCTCCGACTCCTCCGGCGACTCCGGCGGCTCCGACTCCTCCGGCGACTCCGGCGGCTCCGACTCCTCCGGCGGCTCCGGCGGCTCCGACTCCTCCGGCGACTCCAACTGTTCCGGCGGCTCCGACTCCTCCGACTCCTCCGGCGGCTCCGAGCGAGGTCGTTCCACCCGCCGTCCTCGTCCCTCCGCCACCCGCTTAGTCATCGCCGCCACTTCCCTCTCATTGAACGGCCCGTCCCGCAAGCGATATGATGGCGCAGGGTGGTGGCTAAGCTTTCGCAACCACGTCAGCCTGCGGGCATGACGGAGCCGACGCCGCGAGTCTGTCCGGCGTGCAAGCGTCCGAGCCAGACTGCGGGGGAGCAGTTTTGTCCGCATGATGGCGCGATCCTGATCGAGGCGTCCGACCTCCGCAACGCACAGGACGACCCGCTGCTGGGACGACGCATCGAGAGCTTTGCCATTGTGGCGCGCCTCGGTGAAGGCGGAATGGGAACCGTGTACCGCGCCATTCAGATCGGAATGGATCGCGATGTCGCACTCAAGATCTTGCGCTCGGATCTGGCCCATGACGGTCGAGTGGTGCAGCGCTTTCATCAAGAGGCGCGCGCCACCGCTCGGCTGTCACATCGCAACCTGGCGACGGTCTACACCAGTGGCAGTACCAGCGATGGCATCTATTACATCGCGATGGAGCACCTCAACGGTCCGTCGCTAGAGCAGCTGATCGCGAGCGCCTGGCACAGTGTCGCCGGACATCCGACCTACAACCTGGAGCGACTCCGCGTGATGCGTCTGTGGTGCCAGATCGTCGCGGCTCTGGCGCACGCGCACCGCTTGGGAATCGTTCACAGGGCACACAAGCGGAAGCGCTCTGCAACGATCCGGTACGACTCCTAAGCGCCTGCGGAATGCCTGCGGAATGCACGCCGAACAGCTGGGTGATGCGGAACTTGGGCGATCTTCTCGTCGGAGCTTTCCGAACCCTGCAGCCAGGACTTCCCGGCAAGTCGGCAAACCGGATATGATCAGGAGTGGTGTCGCAGTGCTGTGCGCAGGTGACCGACACCAGTAGGGGGACAGCGTGGACATTGATGCTCATCATGCAGGGACGTACGTCGTCGCAAGACTGGCAGGAATGCCGCACCAGCAGGCCGAAGTGGTCGCCTACTGTGCGCAGTATGTAGACGATGCGACCAACGAAGGAGTGATCCGCTTTCACAACGGAGCGCTCTATCGCCGCATCTGCTCTGCGCACAAAATGCTGGACTACCGCAACACCGAAGCGCTGGCGAGTGCGCGAGTATGGGTTCCGTTTCACTTCCTACCTGGCAATGAAGGCCTGCCCGCAGGCCAAGAGCCACCCGGATCTTTCGTCGACAAGATGATCTGTCGGCCAGACAGTGCGGTGGCGCAAGAGATGGTTCGCGATGCGATCCTGGCGCAGTCCTCTCCCTATTCGCTGCATCGCTTGGGAATCACCGCTCACGTCTATGCAGACACCTGGACCCATCAGGGATTCACCGGTACCAACGACGTAGTCAACAGAGCCAAAGATCTGGTAGGTCCAAGCGGAGAGCCGGATCTCACGATGATGGAGCGGCTGAAAGGATTCTTCGTCAGCAGTACCTTTCCTCTCGGTCACGGAGCGGTGCTGGGACATCCAGATCGGCCCTACCTAATCTGGGGCTATACCAACGGAAGAGGCCAGAAGATCGCTCGCAACAATCCAGCGGACTTTATGGCCGCGTTCGATGCGATGTACCGGATGTTCCGCCGCTATCTGCTGTCGGACCCCCACGCGAATGTCCCGGGCATTCCAGAACCAGATCGGACCCTCATTCTGTCGCTGTTTCGGACCCTGACTGATCCAGATGGATATGTGCGGCATAAGCAGTGGCTAAACGCACTCGCGCAAGGCTACTTCAGCTTCGGAAAAGTAGAGCTCTCCTACCTTCCGAAAGGAGTCGGATCTTGGAAACATACTGCGCTGGGAACCGAGAAGGAAACCGATGATGAGGATGAGATCTTTCAGTACTCCTCAGCCTTTCTGAAGAGTGACTGGAAGCTGTTTCATGATGCCTTGCAAGCCCACCGCTTCCATGTCGTACACGAGCTCCTGCCTCGCTACGGAATCTGCACGGCGTAGCTTGCAGAGTCCACCCACCACGATCGATCGCGTCCTGACGCTGGCTGCGCTCCTCCTTCTGGCGATCCAGGCGGCGCTTGATGCCAAAATCTCAGGGGAAGCCAGCGCAGGAGTCGCCGTCCTGACGCTTCTGATGACCCTGCTAGCGCGGCACGTGGGAAGCAGAGAGTGTCAGACCGTTCCGACGCTGGTGTGCTCGCTGGTGCTGGCCCAGCAGGGCGGGACGCCGTGGCCACTCGCGATGATCCTGGCACTGCTCCTGTTTGTGGGAATCGCTCGCTTGCGCTCCGATGTTCCCTTAGAGAAGGACTGGACTGCGTTCGGAAAGACACCTCTGGTTTGGATACTACTCGTCGGAGGAGTGACTCCCTTTGCGCTGACCAGCTGGCTTCTGTGGACGACCCCCGACCTGAGCGATCTCACCCAGTCGCCACTGCTGAAGGTGCCGAAGCTGTGGTTGGTGATAGGAAGTCTGCTGTTCTCTGTCATCAATCCGGCGCTCGAAGAGCTGATCTGGCGCGGGGTGCTACAGACTCAGCTACGCAAACAGTGGGGTCTTGAGGTGACTCTGCTCCTGCAAGCGCTGTCGTTTGGACTTCAGCACCTACACGGCCTCCCACGCGGAGTCATTGGCGTGGTGCTGGCGACGCTGTGGGCGATTCCGCTCGGACTCCTTCGCCACTACACCAGCGGACTGGCAGCCCCCTATTTGGCGCACGTGGTGGCGGATGCGACCATCGCTCTGCTCGTCATGTTCTATGTGCTGTAGCACCCCTACGGTCGCAGTCCGGCTCGCGCAAACAACCACAACAAAAGAGAGCAGAGCCAGATCCGCAGCAGCGCCAGCATCCCCCGAGGAGTCAAGAGCGGCTTCGACTCTGGGAGACTCCACAGCTGCTCAAAGTGGGCTGCATAGGCGGCAATCACGACGGAAGAGTGCGTCTCGATGTCTGTCTCTAGGTACGCTCCGCTAAAGGAGTTGGGCGTAAAGTTGGCCTGCCCGGCAATCAGCAACGGACGCTGTCCCAGCCGTGCCACCGACTTCAGGTGCATCATCGCGCCGGCGTGCGACTGATGAATCCGCAGCTGAAACAGATCTCGGTAACGCTGTTGCAAGCTCTGCGCTTCACAGAGCACCGCATGATTGACCAAGCTACAGGTCAGCCACGACGGCAAAGTCGGCAGTGGCAGCGCATGTAAGGAGTCGATCAGCACGCGAACCCGGACTCCGCGTGACAGCGCAGACTCCAGTGCCGACAGCATTGGCAGATCCGAAAAATACGCGGTGGCCAGCAGCAGCTCATCGCCGATTGCAGCCGTCCTGATCAGTGTCTCGATCCGCCCGCGAATGGCACGCGTCTCCAGCAACGCGCAGTCCGGATCAGCTGTCAGTGCCGGCTGCACTGGAGGAAGCGGAAGTGGATAGTTAGGAATCGGCCTGCCCGACGGAGAAATTGGCTCTTTGCGCTGTGCGGATGCAGGCTCTACAGAGTCCGCGATCAGCCCGGAAAGGAGTCCTCTGTCTGTCTCTGTAAGCCGCTGCGGAAGCAGCAGCGCGGCACGAATCGCCACCATCGCTTGCTGCCACAGCTGCTCGGCTACTTTCCCCCCCAGCCAGAACATGTTTTCGTGCCAGTCGAACGCCGGATCAAACAGGTTGTGACTGGTCAGCAGCCCCGCCCGTCCGCCATCAATGATCAGATTCTTGCGATGATCTTCGACGTTGTGAAGTGCCTGCCAGCGATTCTGATGTTCCACCCAGTCCGACTCTGCAACCTGCTGGTGATGCAGATGAAAGTTCATTGCCGACAGCCAGCGCGGACGCCGATCAAACTCGGTATCAAACAGATTGGCAGACAAGACCAGGACTCCTGCTTGTTGCAGTCGCTGCCGAATCAGGACTCCTTTGCGCCGGGTTAGCTGTGGATTGGCCGGCGTATTGGTATCCAGCAGCACCACGACCGTGAGCTGCGGACAGCGCTGCTTTTTTTCCACAAGCCAGTCAGCCACCGTATCCGCGTAGGGAAAGGCGCCCTCGCGCGGCAGCAGCAGCGTCTGGTCGCCGTTGGCAGCAAACAAGTACATCTGCAGGACGATGCTCTGCTCGGCCTGCTCAATCAGATCGCGCAGCGCTGACAAGATCGCGTGCTGATTTCCCAGATAGCAGAGCATCGAAGAGGAAGGCCGACTGTGCATCGGTCACAGGGGCGCCAGACTGCGAAGCTGTAGTCGCAGAATCCACGCCAAAAATGAGGCAGCGGGAATGGTGGTTTTGTCTACTTTGTCCGCAAAGCTCGCCATTCCCATGCGATCGGACTGACTGGGCCCGCGATGCAGGAGCAGGTGCCGCTGCAGCGGAGTCAGCCCAAACTCCATCTCTGCCAGTGCCAGCACTTGCAGCCAGCCCGTTCGCGCTCGACCATCCGCATACGCCAGCAGCGGCAAGGTCAGGAGTGTCTCGGCAGAGGTCAGCAGCCAGGACTGCTCTTTGCTCTTGTGAAGCAGTACCCGGGTATCGAGCGCGACGTGGGGCTGCTCCTCCTTGGCATGAAGCCGCATGACCTCTGCCAGCAGCGGTGCACACTGCTCAGGATGCTGATCGAGCGCGATCGGAACGAATAGCGTGATCTCCTCAAACAGCCAGGCAAGCAGAAAAAACGAGCCGACCGGAGACAGCGCAACCACCAGCTCATCCTTGAGATTCCAGTGCATAAAGCGCAGTCCGGTGGTGGCAGAGTGGCGCTCGGAATACAGGTCCGGACGCAGCTTACAGAGCAGCCGATAAAAGGCTTCGGAGTGGACTTTCTCCTCGGCAACAAAGCGATCGATCGCCGGCTGCGGAAGTGCGGTGACCTCCTGACCTCGGTGTTCCAGAAACTCGATCACGTAGCGCTCAAAGTGAATGAACAGCTCGCAGGTGAAGCACGCAAACAAGCGATTGAGCTGCTGACGTGCCGACTCTGTGAGCCGCAGCCGATCGACATTCATGTAATGCGCTTCGGTCACCACCAGCTTTCCGCTGGGCAGTGGTGACTTCCAATCGAGCTTGTCCCAGCGACGGCGAACTAGATCATATAAGCGACCATGACCATCCTGTTGTTCAGACTGCATGTTCTTGTCCTACTGCTGCAAAGTGACTCGCACTGGAAGGTACATTCGGGGACCAGCTCGGCAGCTCGCACAGTCCTCCGCCCAAAAACAGGTGATGCCACAGCTGAGTCATCACCATTGTTGTGTAGCTGCCATCCACCACAAATCGCCTGGGCAGCGCGGCTGGCAGAAGCTGCTGCAGGCGCTGCTCATGCGCGACCTTCTCGACGGAAAAATAGCCTGTCTTACGCAGGGAATCCGGACTCGTAAGCTGCGCAATCCAGCGCGGCTGCGGGGTCAGAAGACACAGGGAGTTGGCCTTGAACATACTCTTGGGAAGCTCGGCCAGTGGACTGGGCAGAACCTGCGCCGCCACCTCACGCAGCAGCCACTTTTCCCGCATTCCGCGCAGCTTGTAGCGCGGCGACAGCTGCCGGGTCAGATCGATGAACTCTTCATCCAAAAAGGGATAGCGAGTCTCGACGGAAGAGTGCATCGCCACCCGATCTCCCTTTCCCAGCAAGAGATGTCCCGGCAGCATCAGCTTATATTCCAGATACAGAGACTGGTGCAGAGGGTCCCAGCGCTCCATCTTGGCCGGTGAAATGTCTAGCGCCGCAAACGGATTGTGCTCCCGAACAGAGTCCGCCATGGCATCGGAATACAGCAGCCAGCGCGCCCGTGACAGCGGCTCATACAGATCGAGCAGACTTGGCCGCAGCACGCCAAAGTAACGGTCAAAGTGCGGCACAGGAGTGCCCGGAGTTGCGAGCCACGACAGTCCGCTGCGCAGCCACGAAGGAAGAGCAGGATGCACAGCGGACAGAGTCCGTAGCGCCCGCGCCGACTTGTGCCAGACATAGCCGCCCATCGCTTCGTCAGCGCCTTCTCCGGTCAGGACCACTTTGAAGCCCCGGGCGGAAACCTGCTCTGCCAGCAAGAGCAGACAGGCGTTGGCAGTGTCCATCACCGGACCTTCCACAGCCTCAATCACCCTCGGCAAAGCAGAGAGAATCTCCGCTCCGCTGGGAACCAGAGTCACAAGCTCTGTTGCCAGCAGCTCGGCGGTCCGGGTCGATCGGGATCGCTCATCGGGCCCCGCTCCGTCAAATCCAACCGTAAAGGAAGTCAGCTTTCGCTGCGGACTGTGGGCGCGCGCCAGTCCCAAGATTAGGGTCGAGTCGAGTCCTCCGCTCAGGTACGTCGCCACCGGACCATCCGAGGCAAAGCGCCGCGCCACCGCGTCGGACAGACAGCTCTGTAGCTCCTCGGTGAGGAGAGACTCGGACGCCACCACTCGCTCTTCCCCGGCGTTTGGGAAGTCGAGATCCCAGTATCTGTGCACGGAGATCTCACCGCGCTGGACCCGCAAAAAGTGACCCGGCCACAGCGAAGAGATATTGCGAAAGGCAGTCCGCTGGGTTCCCGCAGCAAACAAGGAAAATACCTGATCAATGCCGGCGTGATCGGCCTCTGCCGGAACCAGACCAGAGGCCAGCAGGCCCTTGATCTCCGACGACCAGAGCAGCATTCCGTCCACCACTGCATAGTACAAAGGACAGATTCCGATCCGATCCCGCGCAAGCAAGAGTGTCCGCTCTGCACTGTCCCACAAGGCCACCGCAAACTGCCCGTGTGCTAGCTCAAATGCGGCGACTCCTTTCGATAGATACAGCGCCGGCCAGATCTCTGTATCGCAGCGGGTTCGCAGCTGGTGTCCCTGCGCTGTCAGCTCGCGGTGAAGGGAGGGAGCATTGTAGATCTCTCCGTTACAGGACACCCAGACTCGCCCTTTTTCGTCGGAGAGCGGCTGTCTGCCATGCTCCACATCCATGATCGCGAGCCGCTGGGTAGCCATCGCAATGCCGCGACCCACAAAGGCCGCTGCATCATCTGGACCCCGGTGGCGCAGACTCGCCGCCATCCGCCACAGCTCACCATGAGACAGAGTCCTCTGTCCGCGCAGACAGACCGCCCCAACGATTCCACACATGCGGATCTAGCTCGCCTCCACAGCTGGGATTCCCAGCGTCTTTGCGCGCAGCCAGCGCAGCCCCAGGGACGGAAAGAGCCGCAGCGCAATCGCCCGCAGCATGGGTGCGCTGGCCCGATCATGTGCTGCGTAGCCTTGCCAGATTCGCTGCCATGCTCGCGCCACCAGCGCTGGATCGGCACACTGCGCTAGCTCTTCCAGATAGAGCTTGATCGCCCGTACGGACCACGCAGTGTGACCGGAAGCACCGTTGTCGATCGTGTTGTGAAGGACAAAAAAGTACGGATCAATGTGATGGTGTCGCAACAGTGCGCTGGCGCGGCTGTACATCTGTCCAACCCCGGCCAGCTCGACGGCAAGATTCAATCCCAGGAGCTCTGGGTAGAACTCTCTGCTGTGATAGGAGATCGCCAGCCACTGCACCGGAGTCGCAAAGGAATCGGGCAGAAATCCTGGCCAGCGGACAAAGTCCAGCGTGTCACAGGAAGGCAGCACAACTCCCTGCTCGGCCAAGACGGCTCTCATGATGTTGCCGTGATGTTGATGCGGAATACCGGCACCTAGCTCATCGCGGTAGATCCGAAACAGCAGACTCGAAGACTCCGCACAAGAGCAGTCTGGAGACGCCACCCCTTGTAGCCAAGCACCGTCGATGAGCGCGGCTGGCGTCAGCTGACAGAGCAGCCACAAGACTTGATCCCGCCGCAGATGTCGCTCGATTCCCAGCAGCTCGGAGTCGATCGCTGTCCCTGCCGCGACCTGCTCCCTTAGTCGTGCATCCACCCAGTCTGTAAGTCGCTGCGCCGACCACGGCCACAGACCTTGTCTGTGAAGCACTTCGACTCGCGCTGCGGACTCCACTGCGTGCAAGCGCTGCGTCAAAAACTGGTGGGCCAGTGAAGCGGAATCGGCGCGATGAGGCGCAGTCAGCAAGCGATGGTAGATTATCGGCAGCGACGGAAGTTGACTCTGTATCGCCGCTTCTTTAGGACTCTGTGTCAAAAGTATTGATACATCATGTAGAGCGGACGAAGCGGGCTCCGAAGCACTCAGCTCGGACGGTGGCGCAGTCGCAGAGTCCGGCAGAGCAGCAATCCAGTCGTGCAGGACCGCAAGCTCCGCATCATCAAAGACTCCGAACATCGATCCACCAAACTGGGTGGTGCGCTGCAGCAGCGGACTGTGTTCCGGATGTCCGGGAACCACCCAAGGAGAGCGCGCCAGCGTCGCGAGAAATCCCGCCAGATTGGGCTTACTGGGATCAAACCAGGCATCTAACGATCGGCCTTGCAGCTGCACATTCCGATGAAATCCAAAGCCATGGCGGCACTTCGATTCGACCAGAGTCATCATCGCCTGCCACGCAGTCTGCTTCCGTTTGGGACGAAGGGAAGCCAGCCACTTTCGTCGCTGATGATGTAGCGCTGCTGCTGCCGCATACAGACGATCCCAAGCGGGAGTACCGAGCGCGGCATAGGCCAGCAGACTCCGCTTTGCTAGCTGCTCGGCACAGCGCTGCTCCTTTTGATCGCGCTGATGCACGGCCAGATACTGACTCTGCACTTGCTCTGCCAGGGCGCTTCGGACCCGCAAAGGAGGCCCCCACAGTGTCATCGCCACGTGCATCCCAAGCACTTCTGGAAGCGCACTGGGTGAAGCCCGACCGATCCGCAGACCGAGGAGCGCCAGCGCAAAGTCCTCCTCTGTCAAGCGATCATCCTGACAGAGCGCATCACTCTGTGGTGAAGCCACCGCGATTCCCTGCGCCGCGAGCGCCGCCCGATAGAGATTGCCGTGATGTTGCGTTGCACTTCCCGATCCGGTTTCCAGATAAAACGCATCGAGCAGAATCTGTCCGAGCAGACTATCTGTTCGATCTACTTGCACACTCCGTAGCAGCCAACATCCGTCGAGAAGTGCAGTGGGAGCATAGGCGATCAGCACCGTGGGTTGCGAGTCCGCTGGGAGCGCCGGTTGCTCGGCTTCCTCACGCAGGCCCAGCTCGCGAATGGCCGTCCACAGTTCCTCTGAACCTTCACAGCGCGGCAGCTGTCTATCCAGCAGTACGGAAGGGAGTACCGGTTCGATCGACTCCTGAGGTCGCTGCACCAGCTGATAATAGGCAGATCGAATGCTTCCTTTCTGTCCAGGCACTGCGCAGCCGCCCCCCTCACATGGCCCTGCTCAGTCGCATACGAGCCGGGCGCTTCCTTTATCGTGCTTGGAACCACAGCCTCCTGTCAACTCGGCGGACCTTGGCTCACAAAAGAGCTGCGCACACATCGAAGGGAAGTGGCGTCGTACGTAGGATGCTCGCGCCTAAGGTGGCAGTATCTATGCAGCGTTGCGAGAGCCCTGTGCTTCCGCTGTTTCGCGACGAAGAGGAAACACCCATCCCGCCCTTCCCGACGGGGGTTGAGTTCACCGCGAACTATTTAAGTAACTTCTCTGACGAGAAATTTCATGGTCAAAAATCGCGGAAACGCTTGGGGAACGGGGGAGTGTAGGCAGGTCAGCGACGATAACCGATGGCGGAGCAGACTTGATCACGCTGCGCTGTAGAGAGCGCTAGGAGGGTCGCGATCAAGTCGTCTAGCGTTCCTCGCAGCGTTTCACAGACGCGAGCGCTGCGGGCTCCATCGAGCGCGCTCTGGCTGATGTAGTGGCGCTTCGTCACTTCGTCCGAACCATGCCCCAGCGCCTGCGCCACGTAGCTCGAGCTTGCCCCTGCCTGCACTGCCAGCGAGGAATGCAGACCACGCAGCGAGTGCGGGCAGACGACCGGCAGTTCGGCTTGATGGCAGTACTTCGTCAGCGCCTTGTGCAGACACGTCGCCGAAAGGACCGTCGAGCCATTGAGGGAGAAAATCAGCGCATCGGGCTTCAAGCTTGCCGCACGCCTGCGCAGTAGTTCCTTCACGATCGGCGCATCGAGCGCAAGCCGACGCTTGGCGTTCTTCGTCTTGGTCCCATCCACCACAATCACGCTAGCGTCGCAGTCGAGATCGCGCTTCTTGAGCTTGAGCACTTCGCTACTACGCAAGCCGAGAAACAACTGCGTCAGCAGTGCCAGCGCTCGCCACTCACCAAGCGATGCACGCTCTGTCAGATAGTCGCTTAGCCGCTTCGCTTCATCCGTCCGAAGCTGTAGCTTCCCTTTGTTCGCTCTGCCGATTGACTGCACATCATCAAAAGGATTCTTGGCGACAAGCTTCTTTTTCACCGCAAAGCGATACACCGCCTTCACTGCTCTCAGCGCGATTGCATGCGATGCCACAGCATACTTATCAACTGCCAGCAGATAGAGTGCTTCGGCCTTCTCTGGCGACATATGGGCAGGTTTGTCGAGCTTGGGAACGATGCGCATGATCATGTGCTTCACATGAAGCAGCGAACGATCTAGACAGCCACGCTGTCGCTTATACTCGATAAACTGCGCAAGCAAATCACCCACTGTCAGCTTTGCAGAGTCGTCGAAGCTGGCAAGTAGGTTGCTTTTGGCCGTCTCGGCTTGCTGGACTGAGTCGAATACCAGAGACTTGCGCTTGTCGCCACTCTTGACGACAAGTCGCCACTTGTCATTGTTCGCGTACGGTCCTAGCACCTTGGGTGCCTCTTGTGGTTCGTCGGCTTGCGTCGCATCCTTCGTCTCTACTCTCTTGCGTGAGAGCTTGCGCTTTAGACTGCTACGTGGTGCGGTGTATAGATCATTGAGTGCGTTCATCGCTTACTCTCCTTCGCTCGCTTGCGGTTTATGGTGCGTATCGCGTCTGTTGCCTTTTTGATGTACATGCACATAAGCGAGTAGTGCCCACCGATTCCACCTAGACCGAACCACACATCAAGTCGCTGAAAGTGATTCACTTTGTCTGGGGCAAGGAAATCGCGGATCGGTGTTACTCGGCAAACGATCTCACGCTCACCGATGAAGACAGAGCACTTGCCTGTTACTTGATACTGCACTTGTGAGGCGCAAGGCGTTGCCTCATATGTGAATACAAGACGGAATGGCGTTAGGCGTGGCTCGCTCATGTTAAAGTACCTTTCCCACTCGACGAAAGCACGCCTTACAGCGCATAGAACGCCTGACGCGCTCTATGCCGCTAAAGACCTCTCGACGAACGATCGTCCTGTCACCGAGTAGCAAGATGCTCTCGGCGTAGGTGCCGATCTGGTAGGCGCTGACGACGGCACGACAGACTGTTCTGCCGTCGGTAAGCTGATGATCTAACAGATGGACTTTGGATTTTTTCTCGATGGATGACATGAGATTTTGCCTCGAATTACCCCAAAGGGTATTTCCCTAAAGGGTAACAGTCAAGTGGAATAGCGATCTCGACGGCATCGGTGACAAGTGTGGGCTTGCGGAAGGCCAATTCGCATCAAGCTTCCGTCAGTAGCTTCAGGGTCTATCGCGAATGTTTACTGACGGTATTACCCTATAGGGTTTTTCATCGCTATCGTCGCTGACTGTGGTAGATCACGACGATGACCACTGAAACTGGGCGTCTGGCATCGCTGAACATCGGCGTGCGCCTGGCTGAAGCGCGTTCGCGTCGCGCTTTGACGCTCGTGCAGCTCGCGAAAAAGTCAGGCGTGGGCGTCACGACGATCGCCAGCATCGAGAAGCTAGAGAAACAGCCTCGCAGTGATACCGTGGAAAAACTAGCGCGAGCGCTGGATGTTCCGCGCTGCTGGCTGTTCTGTGGAGATGGCAAGAAGCCTGTTTGGTAGGCCGTCAGACGTGGTGGGTTAGCCCGTCTTGGTTTCGGTAGGCGCGGCTTTCTTCGGCTTGGCGGTCTTCTTGGCCTTGCTGGTCTTCGGCTTTGCCTTCGGCTTGGCTTTGCTGGCCTTCGGCTTCTTGGGCTTGCTGGCCTTTGGTTTCTCCTCGGACTTGCTCGCTTTGGCTTCGGACTTGGGGTGGTACTCCATGACCGTGTAGACGGTCAGCCACTTGCGCGTGCCTGCCTTGTTCCAGCGGATGCGATCTTCCTTGGCTCCCGGTTCGTTGAACTTCTTTACGCGTGCCATTCGTTCCCCCTTTAAGCGACCTTTGGTTTCTTTCGATGGCTGAGTGTGTCGCTTCTGTCGATTCGATACACAGTTTCCTTGCCGGAAAATCCCAGCTTGCTACCATATTCTGTTGCAATGTCAAAAGGTTCATATCCTGGCTTGCGGATCTTCTTTTTATCGCCTCTGAAGCGTCCGCCCGTGTCTACAAGCCGAAATACATAATCTGGATACGCACCGAAGTAGATTCGTGTACCATATGGAACCGTAAAACCACGCAGCTCTAGGTCGCCGGACACACTGACGTATGGATATTTGCTCTTATCTGCGATATGATTCTGCACAGTAATGACCGGATTCCCAATTCTATCGTTTGGACCACCTTCCATTGCTCGCAGATGAGGTGGTGCATCCGGGTGATATTCAGTAAAGATTGCACTTCTCCATTCGCGGTCAATCGCATCGCTTGTTTGTGCTCCGCGCTGCTTCGATAATAACCATAGCGCCAGCGCCCCACCGACTAGCAATAGACCATCATTCATCGCTATTTCCTCGTCTGATTGAGTAGCAGAACGACGAGCCCAAGGCCAAGGCCCCATTTGATTGCACTGGCGACGTTCTCGCCTAGCTCATTAGCACCAGCGACGATGGTATTCTTTGCCTGCGTCACTGTGTTATTCACGCTTTTGGCAACGTCACCGGCTACGGTTGCATAGCTTGTGTTTCCGATGGAAAACTCTTTGTGCAGCTCCTCGGAAATTTGCCGTGATTGCTGCCAAGCGTCTAAGTAGGATTTTCGCTTATCGTTATCAGTAACAGCCGAGTCACCTTCTTTCATCAAGATTTCTGTCTTCTTGATCTTGTCCAGATAGGGACCGAAGCGCTGATGATTCTTCCAACGAACATAAAGACCCTCATACCACGCGACTTCCGACGCCATTTCAAATGACTCTTTGGTCAGTTTGATCTGCTTCTCGGCGATCTCGCGGATCTTCGGGACTGGCCACGCTGAGACGGTGGCCAGATCGGTTTTCGGTGGCATAGGAACGGCTGCTTGTGCTCTCGCCCAGACGCTCATATTCATTTCCTCCCCGTGAGTAGATCCCACACTGATGACGACTTCATGGCGGCGACTCCTGACCGCCCGGCCTAGCGTGCTGGGCGCGCAGCTTGTGCAGCTCGCGCAGCTCGGCCAGACCGGGCGCAAACAAGGCGCGCTCGATCAAGCGACGTTCCCGCCACTCCATCACCTGCCGTCGTCCCCACAGACAGAGCAGAATCACCGGCAGCCCGCACGCCAGCAGCGCGACCACACAACCGGCCAGCGCAACCAGGAGCAGCGCGAGCGGCACCGCCAAGACCCGTGGCAGGCGATACAGCAGACCAAGAAGCGTCGGCATGACTTGCGCCCCTCTCAGATGAACAGAGCGATTGTGGCCTCACCCTTGTTGGTGATCTCGACGGTGAGGTTGATGTCGTCGGCGCTCTGGATGTCGATTTCGCTGCACGCCTTGAAGCCGCGAATCACCCAGGTACGCGGCTTGACCGGCCTACCGTCGGAGTCTCGCATTCCGTGCGCGACTACCTGTTTTGCGCCGGTTCCCGTCACGGTGATGACGCTGTGTGGAGTCGCCAAGTCTGGACGTGCGCCGATGATGTCGATCGCCACTGCCGCCACATCCGCACCGATGAGTAAGGTGTACTTGCGGACGGCTGCGCGGACGCTTTCGTAGAGGGTTTTTCCGTCGTAAGGGTCTGTGAACTTCATGATTTGGGCTCCTACTTCACTTGGTCGATCTGCTCTTTGACAAACACGCCAAACTCGTACGTTCCCGTCTGCACTCCGCCCTGGGCGCTGAGCGTGTAGCCGGTGACTTGATTGCCGCTCACATTCGCTGTCACCGTCAGCAGCATCGAGGCGCTGAAGTTGTCTTCCGGTTGGATTGCAATCTGCGGGCGCGCTTCCGTCGCCAGTGGCCGAGGAAACCGCAGCGTAAAGAGTGGCCCTGGTGGAATCAGCGCCGAGACGGTGACGCGCACACGGTGATGGCGGACACGCGGATCTTCGTCGGTGTTGCTGACGATGGCGGCGGTTGCGTTGGTGGCAAAGCCCGACAGATCCGCCGAAGTCACCTTTTCGCTCTCGGCATCCGTCAGCGTCTCCGACAGACGAGTCCAGCGCTTGTCACGGGTCGGACGAGTCCCGACGGGTAGCGTCGGCGCATCCAAGATGTAGACCCCGCCCAGGAACGTCACCACCTGATCGGCGTAATAGGTCGTGTTGTCGTTGTACCCCGTTGGAAGTGACCGCCCACGACACGCCAAGATCCAGCGCGGCGCACCTGGCGTCAGCGGCGACGAGACTTCGACGGGCGGCACCACGCCTGCACCGACTCCACCCCGTGCGACGTATTGCGAGCCGTTGAACGTGACGATCTGACCGTCGGAGTATGCGGTATTGCTACTCCACTCTGCGACACGAGGCTGGCTCGTCGAGCCCGTGGCCCCGCTGACGACGACATTATCGGCAGTAAAGATGCTCATGGTCTGCTAACTCCTTCGGGGCGGCGGCGCGTAGACCGGCGCACGACTTCCGCCCTGATTTGGCTGGGGTTGGGGGCTATACCGAGTCGCCACGGGGAACGAGCCTTGCGGCGGTCCTCCCGTCGGTGAGTTGTTGACCGGCGGCGCAAGCACGATGCTCGAGCCGGGCCGGTTCGGAGCGCTGACCACCATTCCCCCCTGACCGCTCGCACGGCTGTAGAGGTACTGTTCCCACTGGTCAATCAGGTTGGCGGCGTCGCTGTCGGAGATCGGCGTGTTCTCGGTGATTCCCAGGCTCGCGAAAAACTGCTGTCGGAGTCCCTCAATAATTGGCGACGGCATGGGTTACTCGACGGCAATTTCGCCGGTCTGGGGGTTGAAGTAGACCGCTTGCGCACGCATGAAGGTTCCGCTCGGCGCTCCGATCGCGCCTTGCCGCAGCACCTGCCCAGCCGTGCGCGTTACCATCGTCTGCGTCCCGGCCATCTGCGGTAGTGTTCCGACAGGAACCGGCTGCGTGATGACCGTAGTGCTTGCGGTAGTCCCTTTGTTGAGCAGCGACATCATCAGCGCTTGCTGCACCGCGCTCGGACGCATGAACTCAAGGATCGCATCGGCTACACCGTTCACCACCGCGACCCAGAACGCTTCCCGCTTGCCTTCCTCGAAGCTGGCTTGGATCTGCTTCGACAGCGCTTCATTCGTGAAGACCGGCGCGCCCGACGAGTCAACCGGCGCAGGCATGCCCCGCAAAAAGAAGACGCCCGTCGTGATGATTGCGGCCAGCGACTTGAGCATCTTCGACCAGCGCTCAAAGCTATCCTTCTGTGCGTCTTGCAGCGCTTGGATGAATTGAGGGTTAATCGCGCTATTTCCCCCCATCATCGCCAGCATAAAAAGCAATGTACTGTTCATGATCTACCCTTTCGGAATGCGAGCTTTCAAGGCTTTGTTTTCTTCTGCCAATGCGTCAATCTGTTTCTGTAGCTTCTCTAGGTCTGTGCTTGATGATTTATCCTCCTTGGCTTTCGCCTTATTGGCTTTGTCTTGCTCGGCTGCTTGCTTCAGTAGCGCGGCAGCGCGTTGTTCCTTCTGCTTGGCCGTGCGCGCCCAGTCGGGCAGCTCGTCGGCTTCGACCTCCGCCAACTGGTCGGCAAGGTCGCCTTGTCCGAAGATGCGCAGCACCTTGTCACCGACGAAATGAACGCCCCCCAGTAGCTCGTTGTACCATTCCGCTTGGGCTCTCTGTAGGCTGATATCGCTTTTTCCCGTGCGCACTGGAGGCTGAATGACTAGCGGAATAGGCATATCCGTGATTGCATCCAATGGTCGAATCGCCGGGAAGACGTGTCTTTGAAGTCCGACTTTCGTATCGTAAATGTGAAATTCCAATGGCCATGAATTGCAGAACGCAACACCGAGAAGATGACCCACCGCTTCCCAGCAGTTTAGGCCGTCATCCGGCCATATTCTCGATCGCTGTGCAGGCCAACAACCGGGCGTCTTCGGCCCATCACCCAAGTCGAGCTTCACCGGCTGTTTCCATAGCCAAGAAATGATCTGATCAGGAGATCTGAATCCATAGGTATGCTTATTTGTAGCTATTCGAGAGGCATACTCCACAAGACCCTCTAAGCACTGCGCTTGCTGTCCTGAGTGTTGATGTAGAACCACTCGCGGCAGACGGTAGCACGTCACTTCATCCCAGACAGATACCGGGCCTTGTGGCTTGGTCATGGTTCGACTCCACTACGCTGCAAATTTCTGCACTACACTCTTCAGCGAATCACGCATTCCTGCGTAGATTTGATCGGCTTCTTGTTGGCTAAACTCTCGCCCTGCGCACTGCGCCAATTCAGGGCCAAAGATGAGCAGTTGCTCTTTGACCAAACCGTCAATCAGTGCATCGTTCGTGACAAGCGCTTGCGCAAAAGCCGATACCTCATCTGGCGAGTAACCCTGTGCCGTCTCAAACCGCACCCAGCGCGCATCCTTCCCCGGCTCGGCTTGTGGCTTGGCTGGAATGTCCTTGTCGGCTCGGTAATACTGATTGGAGTAGATCACCACGTCGCCAGCACCATAAGCTGTCTCGGGCTTCCACTTCCCCCACCCAACCAGCGCCCGCACAATGAGCCACAGATCGTTGCCCACGAATCCGGCCATTCCGGCTGCCAGCTCCTTGATCACGCGGTCGTAGCCGGATTCGCGGCGCGCATACCAACGAAGGCCCATGGAGACGATGAACACACCAATCGTACCTGCGCCTTTGTACGCTGGTGCAGCCCCGGCGAGAATGCCACGGACTCGTCCCGCGAACATTCCACCCAAAGCGTTGACACCAGCTACCGCCGCAATTCCTAAGATGCTCTGCGCTTTCGGAATGCTTTTGATCTCATCGAATGCGTCCATGATGCTTCACCCCTTTAGTGAGAATTTTCCCAGTCCCTCGGCAAGCTGCACAATGCCTTTTGCCGCACCAATCCAGTCATCCGGCGATCCCGTCCATGACTTTCCCTCTGCGCTTGCGTTTAACTGGCGGATGCACGCATCAGTCGCCTTGTTTGCGCGTAGCGTTTCACCGGAAGTGTACTTTTCAATCATGGACAATTGCTGTTTCATCGGCTCCATGATTGAATGAAGAATTTTGGCCGACTCTTGCGTGCTAGCCTGGACCGTGACACGGCCATTTTCCGATACTTCCTTAAAAAGCTTCGTAATCATTTCGGGCAGCGCTCTCTGCTGCTCAATGAGCACTTCCGCCATTCTTCCCAACAGCAGTACCGTTTGATCTGGCTCCGTCTTGGCACGGATATTGCGGTGAAAGTCCCACGGCTCTGAGCATGTGAAGCTCGTTGCCCCCGAGCCGGAGTCAAGGATCGCGTGGCTGCCATCTTGGTTGATGAACACAACCGTCACCCGCAGCCGGATGGACCCGGTTTCGGGATCGTGGTTCGCGACGTAGATCCGACCGTTCTTGAGCTGAACGCCGACCCACTCCCAGAAGCGCTCATCCTGGCTGACTTGATCGATGATGCTGTCCTCGGTGAGCGTGTAGTTGTTCTCCGCTTCGTCGAGAGGACCACGAAAGATCGTCCGGAACCGGCCCGGCCCGTTGGTGTGGGCTCGCAGTTCCACCAACCGCGCACCGTCCGGCACTTTGCAACCAAACAAGATTCGCATGAAGCCAATTTAACCCCGCTGTACTCATGTAGATTTTCTAGGCAACGATTTTCTTACTTGTCACGAAGACGAATTGCGATGGAATGTAACGATGCGTAGGGGGCACCATGCACCATCGGAATTGCAACTCATGCGGGAAGAAGCTGGCGAACCGAGCGCCAGAGAAGACGCTGTTCTGTTCAATGCCTTGCAGAGTCAGAATGTGGCGCTATCTTCGCAGAAGAAGCCTCTCAGCCAATGTACGATGCCGCCGGACATTCCGCCGGACGTGCAGTTCATGCGGAGAGCAGCTAGCGCGGTACTCTCCAGCACAAAAGCTATTCTGTTCAATATCTTGCAGAGTCCGCAAATGGCGCTACCTTCGTAAAATAGGACTTGCTACATGCTGTGGAAACATCAGTCAAAAGCCATTGACATCGCTCGGCAGTGTGTGCTTGACAAAGACACCGGAAAGTTCTTGATCCAGATCCCGCCTGGCACTGGCAAGACCGAGATCGCCGCAAGACTGGCGATCAGTTGGAGTACGTCCAAGAACATGCGTAAGGCATTGATCTGTGTGCCAAATACGCGAATTCTTGGACAGTTTTACGACCGATTGGTAGCGCTCACTCCGCACGCAATAGGCGTTGATCAGGCAGGCCGGGCAGCCGATCCGCGTGCGCGCATTGTCATTGCAAGTCAGATGAGCTTGCTTGGACGACTGGCCAAGTATCCTCACGATGTACTGTGCATCATCGACGAGGCTCACCACTCCAACTTTGATGCGCCGGAGTTTCTTCGAGTGGCTCGCTCCTTTGCGCGTGTCATCGGCTTGACGGCAACGCCATGGAGCAACGGATGCGACACGATCTTTGGTGGAGCGCAGCGCTACTTCCTGTCGCTGTCTGAAGCCACCGCCGCAGGGCTGGTTTGCGACTTCGACGTGTTGCCGTGGACGCCTCCCAGAGGGCCGTACGCCCTGGTCTTCTGTGAGTCAAACCGAGACTGTCAGTTCCACAGCGACAAGACGCCTGACTCTGACTGGATCGGCGTCACTCGCCCAGCGCCGAAAAACCTCTCGGCGATCATGCGCTGGCAAGCAAGAAAAATCGGAATCCTCTTTGTCAACAGGATGTTGCTAGAGGGCTTTGATAGCAAGGCCTGTGATGCCGTCTGGCTCAATCGTGTCACCCAGAGTGACATCTTGCTGGTTCAGATGTGCGGTCGTGCGTTGCGTCATCAGCCAGGCAAGCGAGCACGCATCATTTGTTCATGTCATGAGATGGTCGAGCGAGTCTTACACGCCTTAAAACGGCTTGATTCGCCAAGCTAGCTTCCTAGCAAATCGCCAAGTCAATCCGAAGGCTTATGCCCGTTCTCTGAGCGCTGGTGTCTGCTCATGACTGGGAGATAGCCATTGCCTTAGATCTCGCTTCTTCAGACGAGACATGGTAGCGGCTTCGTCGGAAACAAAGACCAGTCTGTGTCTACGGAATGAGAAACAAAGACCACGCAATTTTTCATTTTCCAGCCTATTTAAATCGCCAAACCAGATCATAGACTTACGCGAGAAACCGAAAATACGATGATGACCCAATCTTCGCAATTCGGTATTCAAAGATGCGCGATGTAACCTCAATTCAGACAGCACCTACACAACATCGTTCAAGCTTGCCGTCGGAGTCGCGGATTGGTCCTGTCTGTCGCTGGATTTTAATCGCCAAACCATATCATGGACTTAGTCATGTCCAATTTGGGAACCTATCTTATATGTGAGCCTATCCTCTCGCGACAGTCTCGTCGAGATGCGCCAATGCAGTTGAGAAGTTAGGCTAATTGTACTGAAAAGATTGTGCTGGCATTCCAGCGAGTTGCGGACATTGTGTCGGTAGCCTCCCAGGATGGAGGCGATGGTTTCTCAATTGGCAGTCGGTTGCGTTGTCCGCATGTCCCTGTCTAGCACTACTGCTTCTGCAAGAGCATCAGCGCCAGGGTCTTTTTGCCGTCGGGGCCGTAGTCGATTCGTTCGATGGTCTTCCAGCCTAGCTCGGCGAGGCTGTCACTGAGCAGCTTTGGGTCGTAGCGACGGACTCGCCACATGAGGAAGCGGCGATCGGGTCTGCCGTCGCGCATCTTGACGCGGGCGATGGCGTCGAAGCCGTAGCTGCCGGGGACGCCGCCGGGTGGGGCCAGCTCCCAGCGCAGCTCGATGTCCTCGGCACCTTGGCAGTAGCGACGAATCGGCCCGCTCAGCCAGTTCACATGCGTGGGTCGCAGCTTGCCGTTGCCGATGGGGTCCACTTTGAGGATCTTCTGTCGCTCGCTCGCCGGGGCACGCGCGATCTGGAGGTCGAACAGAAACAGCTCGCCCGGCTCGCAGCAGCTCAGCGTGTCACGGAAAAAGCGCAGCTCGTCGCTCAGGTTGACGAGCGTGTATCCCAGCATCGCGAACAGCCGCGTCCGCCCTCGCAGCGGATTGACCATCATTGGCAGCTTCGGCAAGTCGAGGAAGCTGCCGTGGATGGTGTAGGTGCGAATGTCGGGCAGCGTCTCGCAGCAGTGACGATAGGCGGCATTCAGCAGCGAGTGGCTCACGTCGAGCAAGAACAGCTCCGTCTGCTTGGGCATGCGAAGCTGCATCTGAAGATGCTTGACGAGCATCGATTCCGTCTTGCCGTCGCCGCAGCCGAGCGCATCCACGGTGAGCGCCTGTTCTCCAATCAGGTCGGCGACTCGACGAGAAACCGTCGCCAGCGGCAGCGTCTCTCGAAACTCAGAGCCATACTCGGGCGACGAACAGGTGGTCAGCCAGTCCTTCGCGCTGTGATGGTCGATGTACACCAGCGTCTGCTCGAGCTGACCACTCGGACCATTCAGCGTGTCCGCCAGCTCGGTGATCATGCTCACCGGGTCATAGGTCATGCCGAGCCACGAAGTCGGCGTGTGACGGTAGCCCGCGCTCATCTCGGCGGACAGCTCGATGTCGCTCACGCGCAGGTTTAGCTCGGGCACAGCGAGGAGCTTCAGCATCAAGCTCCGTCGAGCCTTCCGAGTGTGATGCTCCAACTGGCGAATCGTCGTCGCTGTCACGCCGACGCGATCGGCCAGCCACTCTTGCGTAAGCGCGGCGGCAGTCCGTCGCTGAAGCAGCCGCTCGCCAAACTTCACCCAGTCAATCGGCCCAATCGCCTCGCTGTCGTCGGTGTCTCCAACCAGCGTCAGCGCCTCCTGAATCGCTCGCACCGCTCGGTTGTGGTCCTTGACGAGGTGCGGCGGCAAGAGCTGAAGCGAGTGCAGCGTATCAACGAGCTTGCTCTGTACTCGCGAGAGCTGACTAACAGAGTCCTCTAGCGCCGAGTCCTGCGTCGGCAACTCGGGCGGCATGACGTGCTCTGCATCCGTCTCGAAACTGTCGTGTTCGCCGCTCTTGACCGCTGTCTGTTCGTGCATGACCGATGCCTCCATTTCGGCCACAGATAGCACACCTAACGCATGCCGGAAGTCCTTTCAGCGACGGAAGCGCGGCAAGGTCACTTGTTCGTTTTGGTTCGGTTGCCAGTTCGGATCACAGCCGTTTTAGAGGGACTCCGAACTACCCCTTGATGACCTCTGTTCACCCTCCGTTACCAAACCCGAACAGCCAGATTCTGAGAGGAAACCGCCATGCAAGAGTCACCAGCCCAGATCGCCACTACTACCGCTGAAACCACCACGACTCTCCCGAAGCAGCGACGAGGCTTCGCGGTGATGGACCCAGACAAGCTACGTGTGGTCTGTGCTCGCGGCGGACAGACCGCCCACGCGCTAGGCCGGGCACACCGCTTCGACACCGAGAAGGCATCGCAAGCCGGAAAGAAGGGCGGAGCGACGGTGAGCGCAGATCGCTCCCACATGGCCGAGATCGGCAGCCGAGGCGGCAAAGCCAAGAAGGGCTACCGAGAGAGGCAAGCCGCACGATGCCAAGCCGAGGCAGAGACGACCCAGATCGGCTGACCCCGATTTGAGCGCAGATCGCTTGACCCCGATCTGAGCGCAGAGTGCCGTACCGCTCGCTCGACCCTGATCGCCAAGCCCCGAGCGGCATGCAGATCGCTTGAGTCCGAGCGCGGCGCCTGTTCGATTGAGCGCCACGTTCCCCGGACATCACAACCCTGGCTCGACTGCCGAACCATCCACGCAGATCGCTACTTGACCCACATTCCCCGCTGCGGTACGCAAGGCGTTGTAACGGCGCAACCCGCCGTGCGACCGAGACGATCCTTAAGAACAACAGAGATTGATCCAATGGCATCGATTGAATACAGCTTATTTCGAGCAAAGTTCATCAAGCATCCCCAGAGAGTCCTATTACATCCAGATTGGACCCCGATGCAGATATTTCTAAGTGCAATAAATGATCGACCTTCCGCTGAGATCCGCCGTGGGTATATTTGGCACGTTGGGAACGTTCAGCATTTCACTGAGAGTTCCGGGTATTTTGCAATTGGCCGCACCACGACCTCTACTATTGAAAAATTTGACAGCTCGACTGGTAATTTTGTGGTTGAGGAACTCGAAGAAAGCCCATACACGCACTGCGTTTTTGATGCACAAATCGGATTTGTCGGAATTGCAAGAAAATCCAGTTTGGCTCAGACTGCGAAGGGTGTTGCTACGCGCCTAGAGCAGCTATTGAGTCTATCGAAGTCCGTCGCAGACCACAATTGTTCTGTCGAAGTTGCACCGATTCCAGACCCGGAGGGTTTCCTGCGCGCACTCCACTCCGCCTATCGAGTGACGCGCTTCTCAGCTACGTTCCATGGTCCCAATCCATTTGATGCGGATGAGCATTTTCAAAAACCTCTGTCCGTCTATCTGTCATCTGCCAATGGCAGAAAAGGCAGGGCACAGATCCAGGGCGAGGACCTTAATCGAGAAGTGCTTCACGCGGTTACTAAGAGCACGGCTTCTACTGGCAACGAAGCTTCAGCCCGAATATCAAAAACTAAGTCTCAGCGGCCAATAACCATCAACCTCAAAGGCGATCCACTCAAACGCCGTTACACAGAAGATGAGCATGAACCCAGAGTAGTCTTGGCTGACCTGACACAGGTGTACCACCGGGTAAGAAGTGATGACCAACGTTGAGATAGTTTCCATCGAAGACCTAATCAGGCGCTTTAATGAGTTACCCAATCATTTTTTGTATCGCGGCCAGGCAAATGCGGAATGGTTGCTCACGTCTTCACTGGAACGAGTTGTCGGTGCCAAGTGGTCGGCAGACCAAGCAAAGAAATTTGAAGATTTCTCACTGCATCAATTTCAATCCAAATTTCATTTGTATGATCGAGAAAATGTGAAGCCTGATTCGAGATTAGCTTGGTTATCGATCATGCAACATTACGGAGTTCCGACACGGCTTCTGGATTTTACGGAAAGTTCATACGTCGCACTCTATTTCGCGCTTGAATCCTACAACCCACAGAGTGGGGAGGACTTCTCTGTCTATGCTATTGATTATAGCGGCATAATGGATCGTTCGATTGCCCACATACGTTCCAAGGACGGTGGATTCAGCGAAACAAGACAGTCCATGTTCGACAAGCAAGATATGATATTCGACACAGTTGTGGACCGATTTTCTTACGATATTGCATGGAGCGCCGAACCAAAACAGCTTAATGCCCGCTTGGATCGTCAAGCTGGTTCGTTCTTGCTCTCAGGAAATCGTGGGTTGCGTATTCAGGATGTCCTCGATTCAGCATTGTACTCAGAGGTTGCTATGTACAAATTTCGTATTTCTCACGAACTATACCCTAACGTATTTGCCCTTCTTCGGAAAATGAACATCACGAGTAAGAGTCTCTATGGTGATCTGGAAGGGCTTGCGCGTTCCGTCAAAATGCAGTTGCAGGTCTACTCAATCTAGCAGCATATCCAACAACCCCACGCTGCCCGCCCCTTCCGTCCCGCGCAACTGTAGGCGGTGGCCTCACCTGAACGGCACCGTTGGGAGTTGATCGGTACCCTTCGGCCCCCGTTGTACTAACCGAGCCTCTTGCGTATTTTCCGCGATGTGCTAGAGCAGGCGCCGTGCTGCACAAGCTTGCGGCCATTTGATCGTGCTGGCTGGTTCCTGCCATGGAGCAAAGATTGCACGCCCCCAAAGCAGGATTGTGCGATCATCGGTTTGGGCGCTGTCTGGCTAAAGAAATTAGTGGCAGCCGAGGCTTCCTCTCACATCTCATCAGATGGGAGAGGGGAACTCCCAACAGCTTTCTCGATGGGTGGGATGTCATGAGCCCGAACAAACGTCGGTATCGGCAAGGTCCTGAGCCATCCGAGGGCAGTAGTTGTTCGAGAGTACTTCAGTTTTCGGTGACCCGAGTGGAGCGACCAACTCTTGCCATCGAGATGCTTGCCGGCCGCTACGAAACTGTGTAAGCGTCCCACCTTCAATAGGAGTGAGACGATCATGGACTCGCGCCAGAGGGAGATCCCCCGGCTGCTCAATCAGACAGCTACTCACGAAAGTCCGACAGCAATGCCGGCTCCGGCGCCCCAGTCTCCGCCGCTCAACCTCGACGGATTAATTCGTTCGATGGGGGTCAACCGGCCCTGCCGACACATGCTGCTACTTGGTGCCGGCGCCAGTATTACCTCGGGGATTCCGTCGGGCTGGCAGTGCATTTGGCAGTGGAAGGCCGAAATTTACATCTCGAATCAGCCTCACGTTTCACAGGCACTCCTTGGCGATCCGACTCTGCCGCATGTTCAAGATCGCATCCAGGCATGGCTTGATGCGACCGGCGGATTTCCCAAGAATGGTGCCCCTGACGAGTACCAGTTTTTTGCTGAACGTTGTTACCAGGAAGCTCGTGATCGGCAGAGGTTCTTTGAAAAAATCATCACTGACGGCACACCGAGCCTCGGCTACAAGCTGCTGGCCCTCCTCATCGAAGCCAGTCACTTCCGATGGATCTGGACGACGAACTTCGACAACATGCTAGGGCGAGCCCGCGACAGCGGACACAAGCGGATCATTCGCGAAGTGGGAATGGATAGCCGTGATCGAGCGCTCGCGGCTGAGCCGGATGACCAGGCGCTCCAACATATTTTTCTGCACGGTGACTTCCGCTACGACCGGCTCCGCAATACCGCGACGGAGCTGCAAGCAATGCACGAGGAATTCCGCGGCCAGTTGAGCCAGCAGTGTCTGCACTATCCACTCGTCGTGGTTGGGTACAGCGGCAGAGACGACAGCGTGATGACAGCGCTCGAGGCCGCCTATGCCCAGCGGGGAGAAGGAGGACTCTACTGGCTCGGCATGCGGGGAAGTAGCCCGCATCCTCGGGTCCAGGCACTGATCGAGAAAGCGACTGCTCAGGGCCGTCGGGCAGAGTATATCGAATGCGATGGCTTCGATGCTCTCATGCACCAACTGGCCAGGTATCTACTTCGGGACGAGCCATGGGCCGGGCGAGCGCACGAACTGATCAAGAGCAGCCCATCGCCAAGGAGAGCCTTTTCCTTGGCCGACTATCACCCGACTGGCCGGATTATCAAGAGTAACTCGTGGCCAGTCGTTGCGCCGACCCACCTCTATCAGCTGCGCTCCCCAGCCGAGATCCAAAGCTGGGAGGATCTCCGCGAACGAACGGCCAAGGCAGGTGGACGGATCTGTGCCGGCCTCACCAGCGGCAAGATCATCGCCATGGGCCTTCAGGCAGATATCCTGTCCTGCTTCGGCAGGGAGGCGAGTGAGCCCATCGAGCAAATCCCGGTCTCGCCGAAAGAACTCTTTTTTGAGGATGGAGTTGTGCTGTCCATTCTTCGGGAGGGACTGGTACGAAGTCTCGCAACAGGAGGACTTCGCGCTGCCACGGAGCATCGCAGATGGTACCTGTACGATCCGTCCCAGCGACGGACATATCGATGGCAGCATGAAACCGCCGTATTCTATCAAGCGGTGCTGGTGCGCCTCGAGCAGCGTGCCGGGCAACTCTATCTCTCGCTGATTCCTGAACCATACATACCCGCGGACGAACAGCCGGCTGCGTTTGCCAAAGGCAGCCTGGCGCCGCTCAAAGCTGCTCTCGTTGGGCGGCAATGGAACCGAGCATTTAATGACGAGCTGAACGAGTGGCGATCCCGTCTTAAGCTCAACGCCAAGCTCCAGTCGGTTGCGACGATCTTTCCAGCCGGACATGAAACCGGCTTCCGCTACACCATCCAAGCTGGTCCTCTCTTCATAGAGAAGCACGCTCGAGATCGTCCTAATCGAGCAGCAGCCCGGCCAGGACCCGCGGCACTGTATCGCTTCAAGGGGTTTGAGCTACGTGAGCCGGAACTCCGGTTCGCTTGTGGCACCGATTTCCATCCGATCCGCGGATTGACGCAGGGCGGACCAATTGAACTGTCGGCCGGAATTACTTCTCCAAGGCGAGAATTGCGCGTCGGTGTCATCTGTCCTGACAGTGCGACCCGGCAGCTCGGTCCTTTTCTCAGGGCTCTTCACAATCCCCATCTCACGGTCGAGACAAAGGAAGAGTACCTGCCGACCTATCCTGGCTTCGAGTCGGCCTTCCGTCTGCCGTTACATACTCCACTCGTGTCGGAAGATGGCTGGGTAACAATCCCAAGCCAAACCAGTACTGGCGTGCGCGAGCAAGCGTTTCAAGAGCTGTGTGGACGTGTGACCTCATCCATCGATCGGCTAGCCGCAGGAGCTGGCGTTGATGTAGTACTCATTTTCATCCCTCGCTCATGGGCACCGTTTGAGTCGGTAGAAACTGAGACGATGGATCTCGATCTTCACGACCAAATCAAGGCGTACTGTGCCGTGCGCGGTATCCGGACGCAGTTCCTTCGTGAACATACCCTCGAAAAGCCGCAGCGGGCGGAGGTGCTTTGGTGGTTGGCACTGGCGCTCTATGCCAAGTCCATGCGCACCCCCTGGATCTTGGCTCGGCCGCAAGAGAACGTCGCCTATGTTGGGATTGGCTATGCCGTCGACCGACGAAACCGAGACCGGCCAATCGTCCTCGGATGCAGCCACATCTTCCAGTCGAACGGGCTGGGGCTTCGCTTTAACTTGAGCAAGGTTCAGGAGCCAATCTGGCGCGGAAAAAATCCTTACCTGGGACGGGATGATGCCCTTCGCGTCGGGCTCCAAACCCGCCAGCTCTTTCTTGAATCGCTGGTCAGGCTGCCCTCTCGAGTTCTGATCTGCAAGCGCACCCCGTTCATCAAGGAAGAACTTGATGGTCTGCGCGCTGGGCTGACGGGAATCTCATCCCTGGACTTCTTGACCATCGAATATGAGCCGGCCTGGAGATGCCTGGCATGTATCACCAAGGACCAGCAAATTCTGCCGGCACCCTTTCCGGTTCGTCGGGGTACCGGTGTGTTACTCGATGATGAGAGCTTCTATCTCTGGCTGCATGGCAGCGTCGAACGGATCAATAGCGCGGGCAAGACCTATTACCAAGGCAAGACCCGGATTCCGGCACCAGTACGCGTCCGCCGCTATGGCGGCTCCTCGACCATCGAGCAGCTTGCTCAGGACCTTCTGGGCCTGTCAAAAATGGATTGGAATACCTTCGACCTCTATGAACAGATGCCAGCCCATGTGACCACTCCGGGGCGCATCGCACGTATTGGCCGGCTCCTGCAACGACTTGCGCCGGAGTGCTTTGACTACCGCTTGTTCATGTGACCCGAGCGACAGAAGCAGTTATTATATCCGGGAAACACTCCAGGAAGAACGTAGCGGCTACCTAGCGGATCGAACTTGATAGCTCAATACCTTTGAGCCGCCGGAACAGAGCAGAAGCAAAGCTATCTGCCATACCCGCAACATAGTCAGTTGCCTTCAGTATTTTCTGATAAGCAGTTTCCGAATCTCGAACCACTATTCCTGAAGCCTTCAGTACCATCTTTTGCCTGTGAGTTCTTTCGTTCGAGTGAGCAATCACCGCAGGAATTAGTTCATCGAGAAGTCCAGCTATAATATTGTAGCCTGCGACTTGCATTTCCACGACGAACTGATGCTGATAGCAATGCTGCTTGGTGAATTCGATGATCTTCTCGAGTTCTGTGTTAGATTCAATAACTTTGATAATTTCCTTCTTATACGTGCCTTCCATGATTTCGGGAAATGTTTCTTTGTCGAGAAATACCTCGCAGACTTCAGTTCTTAATCTCTGAATTGCTCGCCCTCGTAAGTGAACGATATCATTTGCTTTTTTCGGATCAAAACCATTGGCTTTCTTAGCAATTTTCCTGATTAGCTCGAGAGCTTCTTTCTTATTTACATATTTTAATCGGATTCCGTCTTCTAAGTCTAATATTGTGTAGCTGATGTTGTCTGCCGCTTCCACTAAAAATGAGAGAGGATGTCTAGCATGTACTATATCAGCATCTACCTCTTTAGGCAATTTGATCCTATTTAATCCAACATGTCTTGCAATCATCGCTAAAGCAGATTTGTCCTCCTGAAAGCAGCCATGCTTCTTGGCAGCAATATTATCATGCTGGCAGATCTTAATGTCGTCTCCAGATTCACGGGGGTACTTGCAGAACGCAGCTAGGGTTGCCGCTGTCAATTGGAGACCGCCGGTATCAGCATTTTGTAACCGAGTCAGTAACCGGAAGCCCTGAGCATTCCCTTCAAACTTGGTTAGATCGCTCTTCTGCCGACGGGTCAACTCACTAGCCAGCAAGGGATTTCTTTCAAAGAAACTGACAAAATATTTGGCGATTGCATCTTCCCCGGCATGACCAAAAGGAGGGTTGCCGATATCATGCGCTAGGCAGGCAGCATGGATAACATCCCCGATATCGGCTGCAAAGCGCGGAAATTTCGAGCGTATGGCATTGTCACGCTCAGCCAGTATTGATCCTACGGTATGACCGAGTGACCTGCCAACCGAGGCTACTTCAATGCTATGGGTTAACCGAGAATGCACATGATCATTCTCTGGCATTGGAAAAACTTGAGTTTTGTCGTGCATCCGACGAAATGCAGATGAAAATAGGACTCTATCCGAATCTCGATAATAATCTGAACGATGTTCTTCCTTACGCTCGGATAAGAATTTATACTGTTCGCTCATGGCATCAAAGGCCAGGCGTCGATTTGATAGTAGCTTCCTCCATTCGTACATGACACCCCCAAGTAGTGAAGCTGGATACACTAGAAACTTTGGATTTTCGCCCCCCCTAGGCGCAGCATCGTCCAGCAAGTGAGCGCCTGGTGCCTGTCTAGACAAGCTACCCCAGGATACTGCCAATTTCGTATCTAGAATTACATTATTTGTCACAATTAGTCGATGAACTGACAGGCTGGCGGGTCGTACATCCAAACGCGGTTTCGGCTGGATGGTCCCGGAACGGTGCGCCTGGACCATGCCGGGTTAGGCGACGGCACCAGACTGCCTGATACAGATTGCTCGCCTCGTTGCCGACTGGGAACGCTGACAAACCCGAGTTTGGACCACAAGCGCGGCGCGTGCGAGTGTTGGAGTGGATTTTTCAGGGTCTGGGATTTGTTCGCTTGGCTACGCCTCCGCAGCGTAGCGCTTGCGGGGGTTTGGGCGAGTTTCCGACTTCCGTGCTTTTCTGTATCGGAGGCGGGGAAGTTTTGGCGATTTTCTCGACGGGAGAAACTGTCTGATACAGACAGTCGCCGATGCGTGAACGAAACTGCGCACGGCTTACCCTTCGGCAACAATTGCACTCAAAAAACGCTTGCCTATTTTTGCTCGGTGTTCCGGGCATCCGCGCTGTGTTGAGGCCAGGCGAAGCAGGGCTC
>JAEUKA010000046.1 GCA_016794465.1 Myxococcales bacterium
TCCGGCTCTGTCTCCACGTCCGGCGTATGCCGCTTCCGAGTCCCATCGATGTCGATGTAGCGAAACGTAAACCGAATCTGCCCATCAGAGTCCCGCCGCTTCTCAAGCTTGGCCATGGCATCCCCCCACCGTCGCGGCAGCCTCGGCACATGTCGCCCGCCACGCCGCCACGCTGCTTCCCAGATCGTGATCGTAACCCAACCGGAAAGCGATCAAGGAAGCACCAACCTGAGCCCGCCCAGCCGATCGCGATCGGCAAAGCGAGCAAGCAACCCGACGATCTCCGTCTCTCACAGGCTCAACCGAAGAGCTTGGACTCCGTACCGATCGGCAGCGATCAAGAGGGGAAGCCAAGTTCCCGATCTCGACGGAGCAGCCCATGGACCCTGTGGTCCACAAGCCGAATTTAGCGCCCCAAGATCGTAAATTTGCTAACGATTTTGAATTGAGACGAAAACCACCCCACCGTCGCTGATAAAGCGGAGGTGGTTCGTCTGAGGAAGGAGAGGAAGGGCAGTAGTTTCTGGCCGCGAACTAACCCGAGTCCACTGTGAATCCCACAGTTTGAGTAAGAAGCGTGGGGCCGACCGTAGAGCTTTTTTTCGGGCCGCCTGCGGCACGACAAAAAAGTCTCGAAGGGAAGGGGGGCCCCGCGCGAAATGTGCGGGTTTCGGACTGGACGGGGTTTAGTTGGCGACGCAGTCACCGCTGGCGTTGGTGGCAGTGCAGGGACGAGCACTCAGCAGCACGCGGCTGTGGTTGGCAGTGCAAGCCACGGCGCGATTCGGACACAGGGCGATGTTGATGGCCAGCCGCTGGAGCATGATGGGATCGGTGCTGCGGTACTCACTCTGGTTGAAGCAGCTGGCGCCGTTCTCATCCCAGAAGGCTTCCATGGTCGCGTAGGTCTGGTTGGTGTCGGAATGAATGCCCACCCGATCTTTGACATGGATGGTGGTCGAGCCGAAGGCGGGATTGAAGCCGGTGGTGACAGGACTGCCGGTTCCGCAGATGTCATCGCGCTTCATCCGCGTGCAGGCCTGGTGAACCGAGCTCATCGCGACCGACTTGCCCGTGACTTCATCGGTCCGTGAGCCCCACGGTCCATAGCCCCACGTTACGCAGCCACCGATCGCGTCATGGGAACAGCTCAGGGTGATCGCATTGGCATCACTGGTGCGGCTGCCGTCTAGGTTCCAGCGCGCACCGCCAATCGGAATCAGCGACTCGGTCACTGTCTGCACACCCCCATCGTCATCCAGCACCGAGCGCGGGCAGAGACTGACCGACGCAGCCCCACCATCGGAGTCATCGCCACCGGAGGTCCACTCCGCTGCATAGCGCGTGAACGTCCCGCTCGCATCGACCGACTCTGTCGTGATGCTCAGCGTCCCCGGCAGGGAACCGCCCACCGTCAGCACCAAGGTCGCAGCGGCATCTTCAGAGTCCGCACCGACCACCTGAAACGCGCCCTGCGAAGTCGTCAGACTCTGTGCCGAGATGCTCTGTCCGTTGTAGGTGATTCCCTGCACCGGCGCATAGGTCAAGCTGCTGCTGGTGCTGACGTACCACTGGTTGCCGGACAGATACAGCCCGGTGACGGTCTGGTTGCTCATCGTCGCCCCGAACAGCTGGTTGTAGTTGGTGCTTGACCAGCCATCGCCACGCAGTGCTTTGTGAACCTGATCCTGATCACCGCTCGACGGCGCAACGCCACAGCCACCTGCCATCACACTTGCCAGACACAGAGCCGAAAAATACTTGTGAAACGACATCGTCATCTCCTGTTGTAGGTGTGGGCGGAGCCACATGCGCTGAGACAGTCTGTGCCAGCTTGGAGGCGCCGCCGCTTTCTCTACGGACTCCCAACTCAAAACTCATGCCAAAAGGAATCATAGTTTCGTCGGAAAGTGAGCTTCTGCGAAGGACTCTGGACGGCTCTGTTCTAAGTCACAGAATCGACTGGGAATCTGGTCGGAAGCGCGGAAGCGGAGTTCCCAATCGGTAGGATGGCGACGATCACCTCAGGAACCCTGCGACCTGACACAGCCCTGGTACATGTGTCACCCAGCATCTGGCACTTGTGTCAGGAGTCCCCATCCTCGTCATCAAGAGTCTGGTCCCTGCCGAGCGCACTGGCATGGATTCCATAGCGGACAATCAGGCGCTTGAGCTGGGTCCGATGTAGGCCGAGTGCCCGCGCAGTCGCACTGATGTTGCCCTCACTTTTGCGCAGCGCTTCTTCGACCATGATCCGATCCGGCTGCTCCCGTCGATTGATCGGCGGATGAAACAGCACTGCGCAAGGTGGCGCGGACTCCTCGATGCGCTCGATCGGCTGACCGGCATGTGCGGCCAGATGCGATGGCTCCACACGCAAAACCCCTCGACCAAGGGCAGTCTGCGCTGCTGCCCGGACCTCTGCCAGCAGCTCGCGAACATTGCCCGGCCAGACTCGCAACAGACACTGCTCGACAAACAGCGAGGAAACAGAGAGCGGCTCCGGAATCGACTTGAGCGCCAGCTGAACCAGCCAAGGAATCTCTTCCAACCGCTGCCGCAGCGGCGGGGCAATCACACATGGACTGCTAATCCGGAAATAGAGATCTTCGCGAAAGCGACTGCTGCTGACCTCATGCCGCAGGTTGCGATGGGAAGCGGTACAGAGCTGCAGGTTGACCGGTCGCGGACGCAGCGCGCCCATCGCCAAGACCTCGCGGGTTTCAATGACACGCAGCAGCTTGGCTTGTACCGACAGATCCAGCTCGGCCACTTCATCCAGAAACAGCGTGCCGCCATCCGCAGACTGAATCAGTCCTTCGGTGTCTGCAACCGCTCCGGAAAACGCACCCCGCCGTGCTCCGAACAGGAGTCGCTCGGCCACTCCGGGCGCAATCGTCGCGCAGTTGATTGGAACAAATGGTGCCGTCGGTCTGGGCCCCGCACCATGAAAGGTTCGCGCGATTCCTTCTTTGCCGCTGCCGCTGTCTCCGGTGATGTGAAGCGTCCGTCCATACTGCGCCGCGCGCGCCGCTTGAAGCAGCACCTCTTGCAAGAGCGGACCCATCACCCGATCGTCTCTGAGCCGGACTCCTTCCTTTTGAAAGGGACGCAGATCACCGCAGAACAGAAACAGGCTATCGCCGGTCCGTAGGACTCTGGCCATCGCACTCTGTAGCGACCCGGAAACCCGCACTCCATCGACATAGGTACCGTTCTGACTGCCGTGCTCGACCACTCGAAAGCGCTCGCCGTCAAAGGAAATGCTGGCGTGGCGGCGCGACATCCGAGGATCAGTCGGAAACAGAGTCCGACCATCGCCACGACCTAACTCCAGCACACTCCCGGGGATCGGAATCGGAGTACAGCAAGGCTCACCGCCGGAAAATATCAGGAGCAGTCCCGGCACCGGCAGTCCACTTCCTTCTGCTCCCGCCTTTCCACCCACCGAGTCACGCAGCGTAACCGGCTGATCAGCCATGGCTCACATCCCGCGCAGACTCCGTGCCCCGTACCCTAATAAGAGTCATATAAAACTCCTCATATCTCTACCAAGAGATCTAGACTGGCAAGCGATCTGGCCTGGCAAGCGATCTACTTGGTGCCGCCGATCAGCGTACCGCGCAGGACGGCCTGGCGACAACTCCGCCCACGTGCGCACTAGCTGACCGATTTCGCCCACGTCAGGCTCGAGTACCCTTGCCGGCGCGAGTCAGCTCACACTCGACCCGCACAGGTGGGCCAGGGTGACAGTCCGCCGCACCACAGCACCCCGCTTGTCTGGGCCTGGGCTTCTGGGGTAGAAAGGAGCACTCACATTCTCGATTCCCCCAGCTGATAGGTACTCCATGGCCAGCCCAGACAAGTCCAGTTCCCAACCAAAGTCCCCCGCACCACAGAGTGACCAGAAGACCGGCGCCGGCATCACTCCGCGCAGCGTAAGTTACAGCGACTGGTATCTCGACATCATTCACAAAGCCGAGCTGGCCGAGCACAGCGCCGTCCGGGGCTGCATGGTCATCCGTCCGCACGGCTACGCGATCTGGGAAAAGATGCAGCGCGAGCTGGACGATCGGTTCAAGGCCACCGGTCACGTCAACGCCTACTTTCCGCTGTTCATTCCGCTGTCATTCCTGACCCGCGAAGAACAGCACGCCGCCGGCTTTGCCAAGGAGTGCGCGGTCGTTACGCATCATCGGCTGAAGACGATTGATGGCGTGGTGCAGGTCGATCCGGACTCCAAGCTGGAAGAGCCGCTGGTGGTTCGTCCGACGAGCGAAACCATCATCTGGCATCAGTACAAGAACTGGATTCAGAGCTATCGGGATCTGCCGATTCTCATCAACCAGTGGGCCAACGTGGTTCGCTGGGAGCTGCGCACGCGCCTGTTCCTCCGCACCGCAGAGTTCCTGTGGCAAGAAGGACATACCGCGCACGCGACGGAAGCAGAGGCGCTTACAGAGACGCAGCGGATGCTCGATGTCTATGCCGACTTTGCGGAAAATGTGATGGCGGTTCCGGTGATCAAAGGTCGCAAGACTCCCGGTGAGCGCTTCGCGGGCGCGCTCGATACGATGTGCATTGAAGCGATGATGCAGGACGGCAAAGCGCTGCAAGCAGGAACGTCGCACTACCTGGGACAGAACTTCTCGAAGGGCGCGGATGTGAAGTTCCTCAACCGCGAAGGGAAGCTGGAATATGTCTACGCCACCAGCTGGGGAGTGAGCACGCGGCTCGTCGGTGCGCTCATCATGACGCACTCGGATGACACCGGACTGATTCTGCCTCCCAAGCTGGCGCCGATTCATGTGGTGATCGTTCCCATCTATCGCAAAGACGAAGAAAAGGAGCGCGTCTACGCCGAAGCCGACAAGGTCAAAGCCGAGCTGTCTGCCCAAGGTCTGACCGTGAAGTTCGACGACCGCGACAACCTTCAGCCCGGCGCCAAGTTCTATGAGTGGGAGAGCAAAGGAGTCCCGATCCGGATCGAAATTGGGCCAAAAGATCTGGAAAAGGGAGTCCTCTGTTTGGTGCGCCGCTTCGTCCTAGAGCAGCCGGGCGAGACTCCCGAAGCAGAGCGCAAGCGCCGCAAGAGCTTTGTTCCCCGCGCCGAAGCCATCGCCGGCATTCCCACCATCCTTGCCGAGATGCAAAAGGAGCTGTATCTGCGCGCACTCGCTTTCCGCGCCGCTCGCTCACGCATCATCGACAGCTTGGAAGACTTCGAGCGCTTCTTCAAACAGGAAGGCGGCGGTTTCGCGTGGGTTCACTTTGCCGGCAGCAGCGACGATGAAGACCAGCTGTCCAAGCGCTTTGAAACCACCGTCCGCTGCATTCCCCTGCCCGACCAGATTCCTCCTGAAGCGCAAGGCTCTGGCACCTGCATCTTAACCGGCCAGCCCTCCCCCCAGCGCGTCATCATGGCAAAGGCGTACTGAGCCATGACGGCGACCAAAGCACCGAAGAAGGTACGGGCGAGTCGATCGACTCAGCGACCAGCATCGACCGCGCGGACGGCATCGACCGATGGCAGCGAGATCTGGCCTGCCTATCTGCTGTCGCTCAAGCTCTCGAACGTTCGGTGCTTTGGTCCCGAGCAGACCCTCAATCTCTCTCGTCCCGACGGAAAGCCGGCCCGCTGGACCGTGATCCTTGGCAACAACGGAGTCGGAAAGACCACCCTGCTAGAAGCACTCGCGCTGATGCTTCCAGAGCAAAAGCGCTATTCTGACGGCGACTTGGGTGCAACTTCCCCCTTGGGATATACTTTTCCGGTACCGCGACGTTGGTTTCGTTACTCGCAGAATCACTTTGAGCTAGTCGTTGGTTTGTCGTGGAGTAACACGCTCGAAGGTGAAATCTGCAAGGACTCAATCACCAAGCAGGGCCTCTCAGCAGGTGCTGACGACCCATTCCCAACATACTCCAGTACGTACGCCAATCAGACGCATGGGACGGTTGTATATGCCTATGGAGCGAGCCGTCGTCCCGGTGAGCCATCTCTCAGCGATGAACAAAACAGAAACACCATCAGCACGCTGTTTTCTAACAACGCAACGTTGCGGAATCCAGAGGAGTGGTGGTTACAAACTGACTTCACGGCGGCCAAAGAGTCTCCTCATCAGCAGCGGGCCAAGCGGCAGCTCGCCCGCGTCAAGGATGTCCTGGTCCGTGTCCTGCCCGATGTTCACGACGTACGGGTTGTGACCAGCGAGCGACGGGGCGGACTGGTCAAGCAGGTCGCCGAAGTGAAGACGGACGATGGCTGGATTCCGATGTCGGCACTCGGACTTGGCTATCGAACGATGACGGCATGGATGGTCGACTTTGCCAGTCGGCTGATGGAGCGGTACAGCGACCTGACCGATCCGCTGGCGGGACCGGCGGTGTGCTTGGTGGATGAGATCGATCTGCACCTGCATCCACGCTGGCAGCGTGAGCTGATCTCGCATCTCTCCCAGCTGTTTCCGCAGACACAGTTTGTGGTGACCGCGCATAGCCCGCTGGTGGTGCAGGCCGCCACCGATGCAAACTTGGTGATCCTCCGACGCGAAGGCGATCACGTCGTCATCGATCAACACTCCGGCTCTGTCCGCAGCTGGCGCCTGGATCAGATCCTGACCAGCGAGCTGTTTGAGCTGCCAAGCGCCCGCGCCCCAGATCTCGATCAGCCAATCCGAGAACGCAATGCCCTGCTCGCCAAGCCACGTCTCACCGCGACCGATGAGAAGCGACTCGCGGAGCTGCGCCGTCAGCTCGCAGATCTTCCGACCGGCGAAACCAGCGAAGACATCGAAGCCATGGACTTGATTCGCCGTGCAGCCGTCGCGCTGCGTGCCCCCAAAAAATGATCCGGATCAGCAGACCGAAGTCGATTCCCAGCGTACTCCGCAAAAAGGGGCGGCGGCTCACGCGAGCGGATGAGAAGGAGTACCAGCGCGACCCGCAGGCGTTTCGCGATGGCAGCAAGCGATTTGCTTTCGATCGGAGCGTCTACGCGGATGCTTCGGTCAAAAAAGCACTGCTCGCCGCGCAGCACGACAAGTGTGCGTTCTGTGAGTCGAAGCCGCTCCCTGTCAGCGACGGTGATGTCGAGCACTTCCGCCCCAAAGCTGCGGTGCAGCAAGCCGTGTCAACCCCCTGCGAGCGGCCCGGTTATTACTGGCTGGCCTACGCTTGGCACAACCTCCTTTTCTCTTGCGAGCGCTGCAATCGTCGCCACAAAAAGAGCCTCTTTCCGCTCGTGGATCCACAACAGCGGGCACGCATCCCTACCGATCCGATCGAGACAGAGCAGCCGATCTTCATCAATCCCGCAGAAGAAGATCCATCGGCGCATATCTCCTTCCGAGAACATGTCCCGATCGCACGCAACGGGAGCCGACGAGGCAAACGGACCATCCAGGCGCTCGGGCTCGATCGCGAGCACCTCAACGAAGCCCGTGAGACTCACCTCAAACTCCTCAATCACATCTTTCTGCTTACCCGCTTGCCAGGGATTCCGCCCGAACACCGGACCTCGGCAGAGGATCTCCTGCGACGGATGACCACCGATCAGGCGGAGTACGCGTCCATGTCACGGATCGCGGTGGCGACGTGGCAAGCCCAGTAGCGAAGCCCCCGCCCTCTCACCCCAGCGATCGGTGGAGGGTTTCCATCACGAGGTTGCAAGTGGCGTGGAACAGCGTTCCGGCCAGGACCGAGCCGCTTGACAGGCGCAGCAGGCCAAACAGGAGCCCGGGAAAGAACACCAGCAGCGACGCCGGATGGAACGTCACCAGATAGTGTCCCAGCGCAAACAGCGCCGCTTGCAGGAGCCAAGCCCGCTGCACCGACATCACCTCGCTGAGCCGCTGCTGTAGATAGCCGCGAAAGAAGAACTCCTCCGGCAGCGCCACCACCAGCAGCTGCGACACAACCAGCAGCGGCAGCTGCGGCGGCAAGCGCAGCACCTTGGCAATCGGAGTCGGACAGACCACCAGCTTCATCAGGTACTGCGGACAGAGCGTGTGAACAAACAGCTCGTAGCAGTAGCCAAACGGCGGCAGCACCACCATCGTCAGCGCAATCCACAGCAGCAGAGATCGCCCGACTGGCCGAAAGCGCAGGCCGAAGTCCTCTAGCTCACGACCACGCCGCCACAACAGCAGCGCCGGCAGATACAGAAACGCCACCGCCGCCACCACCGCGATGTTGCTCTCCACCAGCGGAATGCTGCGCAGCCGATACAGCACCGACACCAGCACCGTAGCGCCCAAAAACAGCAGCCCCACCTCGCGAAAGATGGCACGACGGGAAGCAGCGGAAACAGGCGAAACGGACGAAGACGACACGGCGTACGAAGCGACCTTACCTAGTTTGAGCAAAGAGACTGGGGGCGACCGGAGAGCTTTTTTTCGGGCCGCCTGCGGAACGGAAAAAAGTCTCGCAGGGTAGCGGGGCCCCAGTCGAAATATGCGGGCTTGGGAGCGGACAGGGGTTAGCGCGCATGGTTGGGGCGACCGTCGAGGACCAGCTGCCGCATGGTTCCTACGATCTGCGGCTCGGCCAGCGGACCGATGCTGTTGGTTTCTTCGTAGTGATCGCCCTCGGCTTCCTCAAAGTACGGCTTCTTCTCATCAAGGACCCAGTTGTAGCGCGGCACGATGTAACCGAGGAAGTCGTGGCTCATCCCAAACGTCATCCGCAACGCCCGCTCTCCGTCCATTACATCAATCAGGTACGGCGGCTTCGGCGCTCGGCTCACATCCGGCGCATTCTTCTTCATCGCATTGATGAAGGTGTACTTGCCGGCATACTCGCCCGCGTACCCGCCGATGAACAGCTCCGGCAGCAGCTCCCCCGGATTGGTAATGATCGAGGCTGGCCCCAGCTGTAGATAGCTCACCTGGGTATTGACCGAAGGCAGGTTCTCTTCATCGATGGGCCGGGTGTCGTCGTAGCAGCAGACCTCGCGCTGATAGATCTTCAGCTGCAGCGCCAGGTGATAGAGGCGGTTGGCCACCTGGACCGGAAACACCGTGCTGCGATAGCTCAGCCGCGCCGCCTTGCCCTCGACCGTCACCGCCTGCGGATCGGCCATCGCCGTCTTGGCAAACCGGGCGACGCCTTTGCCGATCCACTCGATCTTCGCGAAGCCGTGGTTCTTCACCTCGACGCCCTTGTCATCCAGCGGCACCACCTTGCCCGGCCCAATCTGCCCCCCGAGCGCCCCCGTCACATACACCACCGGCCCCGATCCCGCCGCTTCCAGCTCGGTCCGCAGGTAGTGAACAAAGTCCGACGTGATCAGGTGATTGTCCGAGCCCGCCCCCTCGGGATGATGCGCCCAGTTGACCACCGTCGCGATCGGCTGCGGCGGCGTCGTGCCCGCTTCCATGAACTGCAGCGTATGCAGCCGAGGATTGATCACCACCGGATCGCGCGAGTCGCCGACATAGCGCTGCATATCGCCGCCTGCGTCCTGCACCAGCGCCGAGCCCATCGTCACCCGCGCCGGTCGCAGCTTCGCCACGGACTCGGTCACCGCCTCGGCAATCAGCTTGCGCACTCGCTGCTGGTAGTAGCGATTGATGCCGCTGGTGAACATATCAGGACCCCAGCCGCCGACCAGATCCGCACTCTGATGCAGGTGTGTCCCGTGCAGCATCAGCAGATCCACGCCCAGCCTCGGGTCGAGCAGCTTGCTGATCTCTTGCTGGTCATCCCGAAACAGCCCGAGCGTATCGACCGACACCACCACCACCAGCGTCTGGTTCTGCTTGAGTGCAATCGCCCGCGCCCACACCGGATCGTGAACCCCCAGCGCCAGCCGCCCGTTGCCGTAGCCCGCCATCCAGTAGGCGTCGAACTTGCCGTTGCCGTTGGTATCGACGTAAGGCTCGCCCTCATCCCACAGGCTGTTCTTGTTGCTGTCGGTGAACGTCTCAATCTCGGGAGTCACCTCGCGCACGCCGTAGCCGGCATACAGGACGCCGTCGCCCGACTCCGCGCACTTGGGATCGCCGGGACAGCGCTCGCTCACCTTGAGCTGGATCTCATCCGGATCGAGCGTGGTCTTTGCGCCCAGGTCGGGAATCGGCTCCGGATCGACCTGTGGACAGCCCACGAGCAGCAGCGACAAGCCCCACAGCAGCGTTCCACGGCGCAGCATCACAGACTCCTTGCAGAAGGAAAGGCACTAGCCTCGGGATAGCGCGAAGAAGACCCCGACGTTCGACAGCATATAGACCTCGCTGGGCGACGCGGTAGGCCGGGCCGAAGCGCCCTGACCGGGGTTGAAGGCCTGGACCAGCTCGCCGCTGGCACTGTCAATGATGAGCAGCCCACTCGACACCGCATTGAGCAGGACATAGCGACCCCACAGAAGCGGCGCCGACAGCTCGCCCTGCTTGCTCGGGCTCTGCTGCCACAGTAGGCGCCCCTTGGCATCGAGCGCGACCAGGCCCTGCGTCGCCGAAGCGGCATAGATGCGCTCTCCCGAGGGCTCGGCGGCGAGCTGTCCGGCGGCATCCAGGTCATAGCGCCAGCGCGTCGAGCCATCTTTGACCGCCAGGGCATAGACGCCGCTCGCAAAGCACGACACATACAAGGTATCGCCGACCAGGACCGGGGTGCTGTCGACATCGGTGAAGCGGGTGGCGTTGCCGGACAGCTGCCGGGTCCACTGCAATTCACCGTTGTCGGCCTGCAAGCAGCCGAGGTAGCCATCGGGAAAGCCGACGTAGACGCGACCGCCGTGGACCAGGGCGCCCGAGCCGCCGCGAATCGCAAAGCCGTCGGGCGTCTCGCGCTCGTACTGCCAGATCCACTTGCCGGTGCCGAGCTTGTGGGCATAGATGCGGCCAGCGGTGGTGGTGGTATAGACGACGCCGCCTGCGACCGTGGGCTGGGTGCGAATCGGGCCGGACAGCTGGGCGGTCCAGCGGACCTCTCCGGTGGCGGGGGCGAGCGCAGTCAGGGCGCCGTCGTCATCGCCAATCAAGAGGAGTGGCTCGCTCGACGCTTCCCCGGCGGGTACATAGAGCGGCTCAGACGCCAGTCCTCCACGCAGGGGCCTTTGCCACAGGACCTCGCCGTCACGATGGCGGAGTGCATAGAAGACCTTGGCGGACGATCCGACATAGACGGTCTGGCCATCGGGGCTGAGGCCGGGGGTGGCAAACTCTTGGGGGTTGTAGGCGAAGAAGGCCTGCTTGAGGACGAGGGGCCGGCTCCAGCGAACGCGCAGCACGGCCTGGGGGGCGACGAAGGTGTCGCGAGCCATGGTGACGCCCCCGACCGCCGGAGGCCGAGGCGAAAGCCCCAACCCCTGACACCCCAGCACCAGCACCCCAACGAGCATGCAGAGCCGCTTCATCTACGGCTCCAGCTGGGCGATGCGGTTTTGGATGTCGTCGCGGAGCGTGCTCTTTGGGTCCCCTTTGGCGAGCATCTCTTTGTAGATCTCGATCGCCTTCTGCTTGTTGCCTTGCTTAGCGTAGACGCGGGCCTGGTTCCACTGCGAGCGCTCTTTGAACAGGTCCCCCGCCGCCTGGGCCGCAAACGCCGCCTGCGCCGCCGTCAGATCGCCGCGCGCCTCGGCACACAGCCCGATGCCCTCTTGGGCCAGCAGCACCAGTGCCTGCTCGCGCGGCTTGGCATCGACAAAGCGCCGGTACAGCGCCTCGGCCTCGGCATACTTGCCCTGATCGTAGAAAAGCGACGCCTTCACCAGCGCCGCCCGCAGCGCCGCCGGCGTGCTCGAAAAGTCCTTGTCGAGGTCCGCGACCACCTTCAGCGCACTCTCGGTCCGCTCTTTGGCGGTCTTGAAGCGCGGCACCTCTTCACTTTGCTCGACATCCTTTTCCTGCTCGGTGATGAGGTTCGCCTCTGCGATCCGCATCGCCCGCCCCAGCGCCTCCGTCGACTGCTCCTTGCGCTTGTCGAGGTACTGACTGCCCGCCCACCCCGCGACAATCAAGACGACAATCCCGACCAGCAGGACGAGTCCCCGCGAAAAATACAGCGCAATGCTCTCCCACTTCCGCTGCCAAAAGCCGACAAACCCATCCGGGGCCGTCGAGGCTGTGCTGTGCTGCTTCGACACGCTAACGCTCCTTACTTTCGCCCGGACGCTAACAAACGCCGGCAGTTGTCGTCAAGAAAACCCTAGGAACGCAGGGCCGTGGAGGGGTCGTGATCAGTGGCAGCCTACGACTTCTTGTCGAGCTTCTTCATGTGTCGCTGGGCCTGCTTGAGCGAGGCTTTGACTTCTTGCAAGTCGTGAGCGGCAGGTAAGTCTTCCGGGCGGGTATTGCTGACTCGAATCATCGTGTTTCGCACTTCACGGCCCACATGCTCTGCGGCCGTTTCAGCTCTGCTCTGGCCACGAATGCCTTCGTTTTTGATCTTGAGCTCGGTTTGAGTGATGCGAAAAAGGTTTGCGGCAAGTTCCTCGCGGCCCATGAAGTCGAGCGGTGAGCGCTTCTGCGGAACCCCCTTCAGCCGTCGCAGATCGGAGAGGTTCATATTGTACAAGCCCCGATAGCCGGCATTCTGGAAGAAGGGGTACTCGGTGACACCAGCCGCTTTTGCCACGCCAGACAAGCTCTTCTCTCGGTCAGAAAGCTCTGACCGAATGCTGACGCGATCGATGCCTTCGACTTGATCGGCATAAGCCTGAAGCGCGACGGCCATCGCTGCGAAGTAGGCCTGCGCCTTGGCTACCTGAGGCTTTTTGACATCCCCATTCATGGCGGCCAGATAGCAAGCAAACCGCGACAGCTTGTAGTCGGTTGTCTGCTTTCCATCGACGATTCGATGCTGAGCGGCGAAGTTCTCGACCTGATCGATCCCAAGCGAATGACAAACGACCATCGCCTTGTTGATGACTTTATGGAAAGTCGCCAGCGACTCATAGCCAAGCATGGTCGCCAGGTCCGAGGCCCACCAGTACAGAAAGCCGTTCTCTCGAACCATCTGCTCGAAACCAGCCTTTTCAGGCTCGTGGTCAAACAGCTCTATTTCCGTCGGAAGTTCCTGCATCGCTGCCATCCTCTTGAGATGCCGCCCTTATACACTCACGACGTGACCACGCGCAAGCCGATGGCACGACGCAGGGCTAGCGATCCTCGACGGAAAAGTGGCATACTGACCGCCCTTTCAATCCGGTTCTCTGGGGCCTCTGGATACGCCCTGACTTTGCTTCCGCACCTACGCCAGGGCCTCCCGATACGCCCCTGCTTCGCTTCCGTACCAACACCGGGGCCTCCCGATACGCCCTGACTTTGCTTCCGTACCAACGCCGGGGCCTCTGGATACGCCCCTGCTTCGCTTCCGTACCAACACCGGGGCCTCTGGATACGCCCCCGCTTCGCTTCCGTACCAACACCGGGGCCTCTGGATACGCCCTTGGCTGGGTGACGCTACTTGCTCGGCGCGGGTGCAGGCGCTGTGGGCTTCTTCGGACGCGCTCGCTGACGCGCCAGCAGCGGTGGTACGTGGGTGTCCAGGTCGTCGGCCCACAGGTAAAAGGCGGCTCGGCGTACGTCGCGGTAGCGCTGCCAGAGCAGGCTCGCCAGTCGGTCGCGCGCGGTCACTGCGGCGGCATCAGCTCGGGCTGGCTCCTTGCTGCGCCCGCCGCCTGGCTTCAGTCGGTGGAGGAGCAGCGTGCCCAGCTCGCTCGCCCGCTGAATGTGCTCGGGACGGACCAGCCGCTGCTCCTTCATCGCCTGCGGATGCTTGCCGTAGAGCGCTGCCAGCTCGATGCAGTCGCGCGCGGTGTCAATCGGCCCCCGACCGACGCGAATCTTATCGACCGCTGCGGCCTTGAAGATCTCCGCCGCCACAAGCGAGTCCGCCATCCCCAGCAGCAGCTGGCGCAGCTTGCTCGCTTCCCCGAGCAGCGCCCGCGTCTCCCCGAGCGACTGCGCCTTGCCCTCGACCTGCAGCGCCGCAAACACCACCGCTTCCGCCAGCGCCAGCGTGTCGAACAGCGCCGGATGGTCAAGCAGCGGCAGCGCCTTTAGCAACAGCGCCCGATGCGGGGTCAGCGCCGTCACCCCCAGCTGCACGTTGTGAGCCGCCAGCACCGCATCAAAGCGATACGGCAGCACCTCCGCCGCCGGCAGCTTCTCCGCGAGGGGCAGGTAGCGCAGGTACGCCGCCTCCGACCCCACCGCCGTCACCTTCGGCACCGGCACCACAGGCGCAGGCTTCTTCGCCACAGGCGCTGGCTTCTTCGCCACAGCAGGCTTCTTCGCAGCAGCAGGCTTCTTCGCAGCAGCAGGCTTCTTCGCAGCAGGCTTCTTCGCGACTGGCACGGGGCACCTCGAAAAAAGTGCCGGCACGCTACCACGCCCAAGTCCCCCCACGCGAGCCCGACTTGCAACGATGAAAGGAGCCCAGTCAGTGGCGAAAGGCTTTGGGCTTCCCATCGCAGTCGACCCCGTGCTGTTCTTTCGATAATGTCTCGGCTGTTCACGTCTCGGGCACTTTGGGCTGCGGTGAAACATGATGGAAGTACTCATCGGCGATCTGTTTGGTAGTGGTACCCAAGCGCTGGTAAACACCGTCAACTGTGTTGGGGTGATGGGCAAAGGGGTGGCACTGGAGTTCAAGAAGCGCTTTCCCTCCCTGTTCACGGACTATGCAGAGCGCTGTGCGCGCAAGCAGGTGCGCCTGGGTGAGCCCTATCTGTATAGGGGCGACGATGGAAAGCTGGTGGTGAATTTTCCAACCAAAGGCCACTGGCGCTCGCCCTCGCGAATGGTGGATATCGAGAGCGGACTCGACTACGTTGTGGAGCACTACGCAGACTGGGGAATTACCAGCATTGCGTTTCCACCGCTCGGCTGTGGCAATGGCGGGCTGTCGTGGTCTGACGTGGGGCCGCTCATGTATCGGAAGCTGCACCAGCTGCCCATCGAGATCAAAGTCTATGCGCCGTATGGCACGCCGAAGTCGGAGCTGACGGAAGCGTTCCTCGCCGGACCTACCCAGCTGACGCTCGACGGCAGAGGCCGCAAGCACGAGAAGCTCAACCCAGCCTGGGTGGTGCTGATGGAAGTTCTGTACGAGCTAGGCCAGCAGCGATATGCAAACCCCGTGGGGCGGACTATCTTCCAAAAGATCTGTTATGTGATGACCGAGATGGGGGTCCAAACAGGATTCCAGTTCGGGAAAGGCAGCTACGGCCCCTTTGCGGATGAAGTGAAGCTAGCACTGCATGAGTTCGCAAATCGCAACTGGATCAAAGAAGAACAGCTTGGCCAGATGCTTGCACTGCGAGTTGGGTCCCAATACGAAAAGGACCGGACCACGTTCGCCGAGATCCTTCAACTTCATCAAAAGAAGATCGCCAAGACTGTGGATCTCTTTAGCCGCATCAAGAACACGACGCAGGCCGAGGAAGTGCTGACTGTGCTGTTCGCGAGCCGCCAGCTCAAAAAGGCGAATCCGCAGACGGAGGTCGCCGAGCAGGACCTCTACCACTACATCCTCGACTGGAAGAAGGCCTGGGTCACGGAGGAAAAGCGACTCGCAGTGGCCAGCGCGATCCGCAATCTGGTGGTGCTGGGCTGGATGAAGCTGAGCTTCAGCGAAACCATGCCTGACCCAGCCTAGCCGGGTTACATCATCGGCCAGACATCGGTGAGGTCGATGGGCTCGGCGTCTGTTTCATGGGATGCCGAGGAGTTTGTGGGTTTGGAGGGAGAGGCGCCAGCGGGGGTGGGCTTGGCAGTAGGCGATGGCGGCGGCGGTGTGGGACTCGCGGTGGGGGCCGTCCATGGGCTGGAGGAAGAAGGCGGTGAAGGCGAGGTCGGTGAAGCGCTCGGGCTCGGCGCCGGGCTGGGGGAAGACTAGCTTCAGCTCATCGCCGGAGGTGACGACGAGGTCGGTGCCGGCTTTGGGGGACAGGCAGACCCAGTCGATGCGCTCCTCGGGGGGGCCGGCGGGGAGGGCCTGGGTGCCGTTGGTTTCGACGGCGACGACAAAGCCGCGCTGGTGGAGGCTGCGCAAAAGGGGGCCATCGACTTGCAACAGCGGCTCGCCCCCGGTGAGGACGACAAAGCGGCGCTCGGGGTCGGTCTTCGCGTGGCGGTTCCAGCAGTGAAGGATGGCGTCGGCAAGTGCGTCGGCGGAGTCGAACGGGCCGCCGCCTTCGCCATCGGTGCCGACAAAGTCGGTGTCGCAGAAGCGGCACACGGCGCGCGCGCGGTCGGCCTCGCGACCGGTCCACAGGTTGCAGCCGGTGAAGCGACAGAACACCGCCGCCCGTCCGGTGTGTGCGCCCTCGCCTTGGAGGGTAAAGAACAGCTCTTTGATTGCGTAGCCCATCGGCCCTACAGATGCCTGCGAGCCGACCCCAATGTCAAACCGGAGGCTTAGGCGGGCAGCCGGGCGGGGCGAGTGGAGGGTGGAGGGTGATTACTGACGGAGCATGTAGCGAATGCCGCCGGAGGTGGAGTAGACCAAGTCCATCTTCTTGTCGTTGTTGAGATCGACGACCACCAGCTCCGAGGGGGCGGCGATGGCCGTGTTCTTGTTGGCGGTCACGAAGCGGCCGTTGCAGGGATTGAGCCAGATCTCGGATCGCGCCGAGGTTGGATTCAGCAAGATGATGTCCGGGGTGCCGTTGGCATCGAAGTCGGCGCTGGCCAGCACCGGCAAGGTGGTCGCGCCGGGGATCGCGGTGTCGACCGACGCGAGCAGCGTGCCATCGCCCTTGTTGGCCAGGAAGCTGAGGAGGGGGCCACTGCCAGTCACGACATCGATCTTGCCGTCGAGGTTGAAGTCACCGAGCACGAGGCCAGCGGTGGTGTTGGTGGTCGGATAGGCGACCTTGGCCTTGAAGGTGCCGTTGCCGTTGCCGAGAAGGACGCTCACTTCCTTGTTCAGGCTGGAGGTGGCGACCAGATCGAGCTTGGTGTCGCCGTCGAGATCAGCCGTCGCGATTCGGGTGCCGCGCGCCGCTGGATAATCAACCTTGGCCCCCAGCACGCCCGCGCCGTTGCCGAGCAGCACGCTGATCTGATCCACGCCGCTGTGGATGGCCGCAATGTCGACTTTGCCATCGCCGTTGAAGTCGCCCGCGACCAGTCCTTCTGGCGTGGTGTTGGCGGCATAGTCAACGCGAGGACCGATCGGCGCCGCCGTGGCCAGGTAGACGCTGATGGAGTTGCCTTCGCTCGCGATGATGTCCATTTTGCCGTCACCGTTGAGATCGGCGGTGATCATCCGCCGCGCCGGGCCGCCCGCCACGGTGCTGATGCCGGTCATGCCGTTGGTGAGCGTCCCAGCCGCAGAGCCCGTTCCCGAGTCAAGGTGGGTGCCGCCGTGATCGTGGATGAAGTCGGGGTTCTTGTCGCCCGTCCAGTCACCGACTGCCAGCGCGGTAGCGGGAGCAAAGCCGGTGCTCTGCTCAGCGCCGAAGGTGATGACTGCTGGCGCCGCAAGATACTGGAAGGACATCGGCAGGGACAGTGGGCTGCCGGGCTGCCCGTCAATGCTGACATCAACCTTGCCAGCCATCGTCGCGGCGGGCGTCATCGCGGTCATGGTGGTCGCCGATGGCACCGCCGGAGCAGTTGCCTGGATCTGGCCAAAGCGAACCCCAACACCGGGTCGGTTCACAAAGTTGGTGCCAGTCAGCGTCACGGCGGTGCCGCCCGCCAGCGGTCCACACGCGGGTGCAATCGCCGTAAACGTCGCCGCCAGCTCGCACTTGCCGTTGTCGCAGGTATTGGTCGCGCAGTCGCTGTTCACGCTGCACGCGCCGCCGGTTCCACACTTGGCACAGGCAGCGCCTCCGCAGTCGGTGTCTGTCTCGTCCTGATTCTTGACCTGATCCATGCACGACGGCGCGACGCAGACACCGCTGCCACACAACAGTGGCGCTGCGCAGTCGCCCATGGCAGAGCAGGCTTTGCCAGCCGAACACTTGACCTCGCAGGTGCTGCCGCAGTCGATGTCTGTCTCGGTTCCGTTCTTGATGCCATCGGTACAGCTGGGCAGAGCCGCTGCGAGGTCCGGAACATCATTCCCACTGGTTCCTGTGTCTCCGCAGGCCGCTGCAACCCCCAGCAAAGCGAAAAAAACCCGTGTCACCGTAAGCTTTGAAGTTCTCATGTCACGCCCCCTTCGTTTCTGTTCACACGTGCGATTCCCTCCCGCCTCCTCCCACCCCTGCTGTCACCGTCGAACGCTCGGCGGCTTCAGCCCTTCTCGTCGGCTCGTTCAACATATCAGATCAGCGAACCTGTGGAACAGATGCAGCGTTTAGGAGATTTAGGAGGCCGGGAGCACCTGGGAAAGGAGTGTGCGGAGCTGCGACTCATCGAACGGCTTTTCCAGCAGCGGACTGCGCGTCTGGCTTAGGAACTCCTGCGTCCGCGAGGTAAACGCGCCTCCGGTCATGAAGACCATCTTGTCTGCTTGATCAGGAAACTGCCGCTGCAGCGCGTAATAGAGATCAACGCCAGTCATCTCGGGCATCATCAGGTCGCAGAGAATGACGGCGAAGCGCTCGCCCCGGATCAGTCGCTGCAGTGCATCGCGCGCGTGGGTATCCACTTCCACATCATGCTGATCCGCGAGCTGTAGCTGCACAATCATCCCGAGCGCAGGCTCATCATCAATGACCAGCACCTTGGCTCTCTGCACAGGGACAGAGCCAGCGGGGGACTGGACCAGCGGCGCAGAGACAGGCGGTGACGCAGGCAAGGAACGTGGCGCAGAAGCGGTCGAAGCAGCAGGCGTCAGACTCCGCTTGGCAACCGTCGGCAGAGTCATCCGCACCAGCGTGCCATTCCCAACACTGCTCTCCACCTCAATCTTGCCGCCCAGTCCGGTGATGATGCGGTGGGTGATGGCCAGTCCCAGACCTGTGCCTTCGCCTATCGGCTTGGTGGTAAAGAACGGATCGAAGATGCGCGACAGGTGCTCTGGAGGGATTCCCGAGCCAGTATCCGAGACTTCCACCACCACGTGATCCGGTCCAGCTTGCCGCGTCACAACTCGCACTTCGCTCGGTTCTGGCTGGCCTTCCGGAATCGACTGCAGCGCATTCACAATCACGTTGAGCAGCGCTTGTCCGAGTCGCAGCTCGTTGCCTTCGATCAGAGAGATCTCGCCGTAGTGCTTTACCAAGCGGACGCGATGGCGGATTTCATTTTGCGCCAGGCGCAGCGCGGTATCGAGGACCTGCCTCAGATCGATGGAGCTATGCACTTCCTCATTCAGTCGCGAAAAGATTTTCAGATCGCGCACGATGAGCCGCATCCGCTCCGCAGCATCGGCCGCTTCGTGTAGGAATCGCTCGATCTCACCCAGCTGGACAGACTCGCTCTGCTGGACAGACTCACTCTGAAGGAGTGCCAGCTGCTGACAGGCAAACGCGAGGTTGGCGGTCACCACAGTCAGCGGGTTGTTGAGCTCATGGGCGACACCAGCAGCGAGCATTCCCACCGAAGCCATACGCTCCGAGATCAGCAGCTGCTCCTGCAAGCGCAGACTCTCGCGGCGCAGAGTGGCCTCCCGTACTTCGCGCAGCACCGCTGGAACCAGGCGCGCCAGCTTGTCTTTGGACAGAAAATCGTGGGCACCTGCGCGCATCATCTCGACGGCAACATGGTCATCGACCTTCCCCGAGACAATCACAAACGGCAGATCCAGACTCCGCTGCCTCATCACCGCCAGGGCTTGCTCCGCACCAAAGTTTGGCAGCACAAAATCGGCCAGGATCACGTCAAAAGGATGGCTGGCCAGCGCACGCTGCATCTCCTCCGCAGTCTGCACCCGCTCACTTTCAACGTGCAGTCCGCCGCGCCGCAGCTCGCGAATCAGCAGGAGCGCGTCTGCTTCCGAGTCCTCGACGATCAGTACCCGCAGCTTGTCCACGTTCATCCTTCACGACAATCGGTTTGTCACAGGTGGAGCTTGATTGAGCACCAGCCAGTACAGACCCAGCTGTCGCACGGCATCCTGAAATGCCACAAAGTCCACCGGCTTTTGAACGTAGCTGCTCGCTCCCAAGCGATAGCTCTCTACCAGATCTTGATCCTCGGAAGAGGAGATCAGGATGACCACCGGAAGGAAGCGCGTCCGCTCGTTTTCGCGAACTGCTCTTAAGACCTCCAGTCCATCGACCTTCGGGAGCTTGAGATCGAGCAGGACCAACTGGGGCAGCTCATGTGAGGGACGGTCTGCATGCGCGCCTTGGCAAAACAGAAAGTCGAGCGCCTCTGCTCCATCGCGCGCCAGCACAATCGGATTCATGAGGTTGCTCTTCCGCAGCGCCCGCAGTGTCAGCTCTGCATCGCGAGGATTGTCCTCCACAAGCAGGATCATCTTGTCGGGATTTCCGTGGCTCACGTCGCAGACTCCTTCGGCGGAATGGTGAAGTAAAATGTAGCGCCCTCGTTCACTTTGCCCTCGGCCCACACGCGTCCGCCGTGTCGTAGGATGATCCGCTGCACAGTGGCGAGTCCGATTCCTGTTCCTTCAAACTCGTGCGCACCATGAAGACGTGCAAAGGCGCCAAACAGCTTGTGTACGTACCGCATGTCGAAGCCTGCGCCGTTGTCTCTCACAAAGTAGGAACGCGGATTCGCAGAGCCCTCTGTTACTCCGAACTCGATCTGGGCCTGCGCTCGCTTGCTCGTAAACTTCCACGCATTCCCAAGCAGGTTGTCGAGCATGATGGTCAGCAGCCGAGGGTCCCCGACCGTGGTCATTCCGGGCTGAATCTGTACGTCAACCCGGCGGTGCGGTTCACGCTGTCGCAAGCGATTCACCACGGTGGCAGCCAAGACAGACAGGTTGACCGGCTGCTGCGAGAGCTCACTACGCGTCACCCGTGACAGCTCCAGCAGATCATTGATGAGCTGCGCCATCAGCTGGGCGGACTCCCGAACGTAGCGCAGATAGCGCTTCCCTTCGTCATCCAGCTTGTCGTGACAGTCCTCGAGCAGCGCTTGGCTAAAGCCATCAATGCTCCGCAGCGGAGCCCGCAGATCGTGCGCAACGGAATAGGTGAACGCCTCTAGCTCTCTGTTGACCGCTTCTGTCGCTTCCTTGGCACGCACAAGCTGCAGCTGGATTCGCTTCAGCTCACTGATGTCGCGCGCAATCTTGGACACTCCGATGATCTCGCCATCGACGCTGCGGATCGGAGACAGAGTCACCGACACCTCCAGCTCTTTTCCGTTTTTGCGAAGATACTTTGTCTCGAAGTGAGAGATGTGTTCGCCGCGAATCAGTCGCTCCGCCAGCTGAGCTTCCAACGCCGCGCGCTCGGGAAGGAAGAGCGCATCGATCGACCTCCCAATCATCTCGTGTGCAGAGTAGCCAAACATCCGCTCCGCAGAGCGATTCCAGTTGGTCACCACTCCATCGATTCTGCGACCAATGATCGCGTCATCAGAGTCATGAACGATTGCTGCCAGCCGATTCCTGCGCTCGGTGACATCCAGAGACAGAATGCAGAGTCCCTGCGGAACCGGAATCATCCGCAGCTCGAAACAGATCTGCGCTCCATCCGGAAAGGTAAAGTCATTCTCGAATCGCTCGACCGTGCGCTGCGACATACACCGGCGGATCACCACAAACAGCGGCGTGTCTTCGATGCCCGGATAGCACTCCATCATCGTCCGTCCGAGCAGTGCCGCCTTCGGTCGCCGCGCCTGGGTCACCACCAGATCGTTGAGGTACAGATAGCGAAACTCGAAGTCGATGACCTGGCACCCTTCGAGCAGTCGATCGAGCACATCTCGCGACAGGTTGGCCGATTGAAGCGCCGCCTCCTGAAGTCTCTGCTGAGTAATGTCTTCGACGTGGACGGCCCGATACTGCGGCGTACGGTGCCTGTCCTTGACCGACGTGATGTTGATCCGGACCGGAAAGCGCGTTCCGTCTTTGCGAACGTGCTCCGCTTCCAGCGAGAACTGACCCCGCCCATGCGCGCACTCGAGCTGCATTCCCAGCTGCGACCGGAATGGCTCCGCAAACAGCTCGATGATCGGCCGATCGCGCAGCTCTTCGGTGGTATAGCCGTGCATCTGCGCGAAGGCCCGGTTCACCGCCGCCAGCTTCTGGCCATCTTGGGAGCTGATCGCGATGCCCCACTTGGCATCCTCAAACAAGTGCGCCCAGGTGCGCAGCTCGTCTTCCGCCAGCTTGAGCGAGGTGAGGCCCGTGGGCTCCCCGCTGTCTTGGCGAACCTGCTCGTACAGCTCTTGCTTCAAGTCGTGCGAGGGTTGATCCGTCAAACCTTGGTACTCCGACACTGTGACTGATACGTAGGCCGGCCCGGCAGCTCTAATCACTTTATACTGCGGCGTAGGGAAATGCTGTGTCCATCACAAATTGCGACCCACTGTCGGACATATCGCGCCGCAGCGTAAGCGACTGCCCGAGCAACTGGCCAGCTGCTGAGGCTGCGTCAGCCACGAAAACCCAGCGGATGTCAGCCCCCAAAGCCATATCCACACATCACCATAAATGTATGACACGAGATTAAATACTCTTTGAATATACTTCAATTTCTCAGTTACTGCAAAAATGCCAAATATCGAAGCCCGATAGGAATCAACTATAAGCCACAGCGCAGCACGAACGGAGTCATCCTGACGCAGCGGCCAGCGGAGCCAACGCGACGGCCCAGCCGGGGACGCGATCACCCCACCCTGGTCGCAGACAGCCCCCGACTCCCCCCAGAGTCGCGACTATTCCGTCTTGCCCCAGCGACCCCGCAGCCGCGCCCACAGTCCTTTGGGTCCAGCCGGATTGGTCGGCTGGGTCACTTCCGGAGCCGCCCCCGGAGTCGGCAGGGCCACCGGCTCGCCACTCTTCGCCGACGGCTCGGTCCCCGCCACCAGCTGCGCCAGCTTTTCATCGGAAGCACGCAGCGACTTGATCTGCAGCTGCACCCCGCCTACCGAGCCCACCACACCTTCCACAGCGGTCATCACCATCGAGGCATCGCGGTCTTCCCCAGAGGGCAGCTCGACGCGCTGACAGGCGGCAATCTCGGCCATCTCGGTGTCGTAGTCGGCGCGGAACAGCGTCCGCACATGCTCGACGATCTCTTTGTTCGGATCGAAGCGATACGGAGCCAAAAACGTGTGCAGATCCTGCGCCAGTTCCTGCGCCGAGCCATAGCGATCGGCCACATCCCGGGCCAGCGCCTTCATCACAATCCGATCGAGCGCTTCGGGCACACGGCGGTTGAACTTCGATGGAGGCAGCACCTCGGCGTTGCGCACCCGCTCCATCAGCTGAAACTCGGTATCGCCGCGAAACAGCTTCTCGGTGGTGAGCATCTCGTGGAGGATAATTCCCGTCGAGAACACATCCGTCCGCGCATCGACCGGCATGCCGCGAATCTGCTCCGGCGACATATAGCTGAACTTGCCCTTGAGGACGCCGATCTCTGACGTGAACTTGACCATCGCCTGGGCAATTCCGAAGTCGAGCAGCTTGACGCTGCCATCCCAGCCAATGCGAACATTCGACGGTGAGACATCGCGGTTGACGATCGCCAGCGGCTTGCCGTCCGCGTCGTTGAGGGTATGCGCGTGATGCAGTCCTTCGCTCATCTTGGCGGCGATGTAGCACGCGTGTGGCAGCGGAATGCGCGAGCCTGTCTCCTGACAGCGACGGAGAATCTGGGTCAGATCCTTGCCGCCGATGTACTCCATGGCGATGAAGTAGCGGCCTTCGGTGCGACCGATCTCGAACGTGCGCACGATGCTGTCATGGCTGAGCAGCACCGCCAGCTTGCCCTCCCGCACGAACATCTCGACAAAGCGCGTCTCTTTGGCGAGCTGCGAGCGCATGCACTTGATGGCATAGAGCCGACCGCCGCTCTGACGACTGCGAGCACGGTAGACCTCGGCCATACCGCCGCGCGCGATCAGCCCCAGAAGCAAGTACTTGCCGAAAGCCTGCGGGTTTTCAGGCGACCCAGGATCGAGTTTGTCGGCTGCAGAATCCATTACGCCCAAGTGTAATTTCAGACCTTATCAGCCCGTCGCCATCCTGTCTACGCGTGACTCCCGACGTGGGGGCCTGTGGGCAAACAGAACTGCTAAGCAGCGTATCGACAGACCGTAGCCAAGCACTTTACCATGTGGTCTTGGGCTTTTGTGCAGCACATCACGAGCAACCCTGTGATCGGGTGCAGCAAGAGCCGACTCTGCAACCAAATCGGTAATGAACGGGCGATCGCCATGGGTCATGCACACGTTGGGACGGGCACGGGAGCGAGGCCACGCGTCGAACAGCGCGAGCGAGCGGTGGCCATCGTCGTAGAACGCAATCGCAGCACGGGCAAGCGCTTGGCCAGGCTGCTGGTCAGCGCCGGTTATACCGTCAAGACCTACGAAGACGAGACGACCGCCATTGCGCCGATTCTGCACAGCGATCCCCAGATCGGGCTGTGGCTGGTGGTGGGAGAAGCAGCAGCAGCGGCGGCGATCACGGAAGGACTCAAGACTCCACCGGCTGGTAAGCGCGCCGTTGGGGTGATCTATGGAAATGGCGATGAGATCGACACCGCCGCGCTGTTTGAGCATGCCGGTATTGCTGCGGTGCTGGGGCTCAAGCCCTCGTCCGGTCGCCCCGATCTAGAGAGTGAGCTGCTGAGCATTGCGTCGTTTTTGCGCGGCCAGCCGCTGCTGCCGGTCCAAGGCTTTCTGCTCTGGGGTGCGCAGTCGTTTTCGGCCAGCATGACCAACATTGGCGGTCGTGACGCCGCCGAGTCGCGCCTCGTCAAGCTGTGTAGCGAACACCTCAACATCTCGCGCCGCATCGCCGATAGCCTGGCCGAGGTCGTTCACGAGCTCATCACCAACGCAATGTATGACGCTCCCGTCGACGCCCAGGGCCGCACTCGCTACGCCCACGACCGCACCGCTCACATCGAGCTACCCGCCGAAGACAAAGTCATCTTTCGATACGGCACCGATGGCATCCGCCTCGCGGTCGAGGTCGTTGATCGCTTTGGCCGGCTCAAGCGGTCGGATCTTGTGCGGTCGCTGCGTCGCGCCCAGAGTGGTCAGGTCAACCGAGGCCAAGGTGGCGCCGGCATCGGACTGTCGCTGGTTTGTCGAACTTGTCCGCTTTTGCAGGTCGATGTCGAACCGGGCTGTCGCACCAGACTCACTGCCGTCATCGATCTAGAACCAGGGCGGGCGACCGAAGGTGCGAAGCCCGGTCGCAGTATCATCTTTCCAGACTTGGCCGCCCACGCGGTCAGGCCAGACTTGACCGGCCACCCGGTTAGGCACGATTCTTAAGGTAGGCTGCCGTCGTGAATTACGAAGAACGTTCAGGCATGTTGGGGGCTGTCCAGCCTCCGCCCAAGCTCCTCATCGAGCGTCTGTCGGACGGCGACGTGACCTGCCTGCGCCTGATGGGGACGATCGACGAACAGTTCGATGCCCCAGGCCTGGCCCAGACCATCGCCTGCCGCTACCTCGTCCTCGACTTGGGTGGAGTGGACCGCATCTCGTCGTTTGGTATCCGTCAGTGGATCGACTTCGTCCAGCACATCGCGCCGCGACTGGCTGGCGTCTACTACGTCGAGTGTTCGCCCAAGGTCGTCGACCAGTTCAACATGGTCGCCAACTTCGGTGGCCCCGGATACATCGTCTCCTTCTACGCGCCGTATCGCTGTGAGTCGTGCGATCAGGAAAAGCGTCACTTGTTCCGCACCGACGAGGAAACTCCGGTGTGGCGCGCCGGTCAGGCCCCAGCCACCACCTGTCAGACCTGCGGCAATAAGGAAGACTTCGACGAGAACCCGGCGATGTACTTTAACTACGTCGCTCAGCAGCCGATCCAGGCGATCCCGCCGGCGGTGATGCAGTTTCTGCGGGTCCACCTGAACTACGGACAAGGTGGTCAGCGCAAGCTGCGCATCGAGAAGCGGATCGAAGGCCGCTGCACCTACATCAAGCTGTCAGGCGATCTCGATAGCGATCTGAAGCCCGAGAAGCTGGCCGACGGACTCGAAGGCGAGGTCGTGGTCGATCTGGGTGGCATCTTGTCGATCGATCCCGTCGGTACGGCGCACTGGCGCAAGCTGATGCGAACGCTCGATGGCAAGACCGGCACCGACGAGTCGGTCGAGCGGATCAGCTTCATCGCCGTCCCCGCCGTCTTTTTGGAGCGACTTGGCAAGCCCGAAGACCTCACCCGCAAGGGTCAGGTGCTGTCGCTGATCATTCCGTACAACTGCTCGCGCTGCCGGGCGACGACGCCGAAGCTGGTCGATTTTACGATGCACGGCGACGAGTTGCGGGCCGGTCGAGTGCCTCGCATCAAGTGCGCGCTGTGCGGTGGTCCGGTCACGTGTGTCGTCTCAGAGACTTGGTTTAACCGTCTGCAGACGCTGCCGCAGCCGCAGGTGACGCCGGATCTCAAGTCGACGATTGCTCGGCTGACCGCTGCGCCGGCTCCGCAGACGCCCCGCTCGACGATGGCCGGTCCAGCCATGCCGACACCGTCGGGTCCAGCGCCTCAGTCGGGAACTCCGTCGTGGTCACCGCAGCCGATGTCAGGCGGTCCGCAGCAGCCGCAGACACCGACGTGGACGCCGCAGCCAACGCCATCGCCGATGGCCATGAGTGGACCGCGCTCGACGATGGGCGGATCGCTGGGACAGTCGAGTGCCGCGTTCTCGCGTCCAGATCTGCGAGCCGTGAGCCAAGCGACCAGCGCCACTCCGTCGGCACCACTGCCACCGCCACCACAGGGCATTTTTGGCAAGCTCCAGAACATTCCCGGACTGCTGCCGGGTCTGTTGGTGGTGATGCTGTCGCTGTCGGGCGCGATCGTGTACCGAATCCTCGCGACGCCGGCCGGTCGCAGTGGCGCCGATTGGAAAGTCGTCGAGTCGTCGACGCCCAAAGCCCCCGCCTGGCATGACAGCAAGTTCAGCGGTGATGGCACCAAGTTTGTGGGTCACTCGACGCTGGCAGCCGATCGCAACGATGCGCTCGAGCGCGCCGACATTGCCGCCCAGGCCGAGCTGGTCGGCAAGCTGGCCGAGGAGCTGGAAACCAAAGATCCCGACTGGCGCAAGGTCATTCAGCCGCTGTTTGCACCGACGCAGCAAGCGCTCAAGGACGAGCTGGAAAAGGCGCAGAAGAGCATCAAGCCGACCGACGATCCCGCGACGGTGGAAACGCAGCTTGCACCGGCTCGCGATCATCAGTTTGAGCTGCAAAAGCGAGCTGCCGCGTCGTTCAAACAGAGCCTCGGCGACGCGTCACCACCGACGCAGACGCAGTACTGGGAAAAGCGGGCCCGCACCAGCAAAGGGACGCGCGAGGTCGGCTTTGCTGCCTCGACAGCGATCGATCTCGACAAAGCGGCGTTCGACAAGCTGGTCAACGTGTTTCGTCAGACGGAAGCCGCCGCCAAGGTCAAGGTCGTGCCGTTCTTCCCGCTGCTGGCGATGCGCTTTGATGCCTCGGTGCGTGGTCCGGTGGTGATCGAGGTCGATGACAGCAGCCCGCTCGCCCCGTCGGGAATCAAGGCTGGCGACATCGTGCTGTCCGTGCTTGGTCGGGAAGTGCGCACCCCGAGCGACTTCGCCAAGCAGATCGACCCAGCGGTCAAAGATCTGCCAAGCCACGATCTGGTCCTCAAAGTGCAGCGCGGCAAAGAGCTGGTTGATCTGAAGCTGGCTTCTACCAAAGCGATGCCTAAGAAGGGCCCGATGCCGGTCAAGAAAGTCGGCAAGTAGCGCACTCTCCCGTCAGCGTCGTCGCAGCCGTGCATTGTCCGCCGCCCCAAACGGCGAGATGATGATCACCATGTCGATCCGATCGGTGATGAGTCGCTGGGCCCTGGCCCTCACGCTCGCTCTGTTGTCTGCCTGCAATCCTGAGCAAGTTACTCCCGTCGCTGATATGGCGGTGGCCGATCTGCCCGAGGAGCCTCCCGAACCACCACTGCCCCGACTGGTGGTGCTAAACGAAATCCACTACGCGCCGACCGACAAGACGATTCGCGAGGAGTTCATCGAGCTGGTCAGCGTCTCAGAATCGCCGGTCGATCTGTCGGGCTGGCAGCTGACCGGGGGCGTGACCTATACCTTCCCGGCGGGCACCACACTGGCACCTTCTGGCTATCTGGTCGTCGCCCAAGATCCGGCGGTCCTGGCGACTCGCTTTTCTGGGGTCAGTGCCCTCGGGCCGTTTCAAGGGGGCCTAAAAAGTGGCGGCGAGAGCGTGGTCCTGCGCGATGGCAGCGGTCGGCGCCGCGATGAAGTCGACTACGGACGCGGCTTCCCCTGGCCTACCGGCGGTGGCGACGGCGGCTACTCGATCGAGAAGATCAACCCGCTGCTCGATGGACGACACGGCGGCAGCTGGCGACTATCCGCACCGACGGTCACCGGCAGCCCGCCCAACCGAGGCCCGACGCCCGCTGCCCGCAATGCCGTCTACAGCGACAACGCCCCGCCGCTCATCGACAATGTCGGCCATCGTCCCGTGACCCCGCGCACCGGTGAGCCCATCACCGTCACCGCCCGCATCACCGACAGCGATGGCGTCTCGAGCGTCAAATTGGAATACCAGATCGTCGAGCCCGGCGCCTATGTGCGCTTGACCGACGCTGCCTATGGCCAGGGCTGGACCTCGATCGTCATGCACGACGACGGCCTGGGCGGCGACGCAACCGCCCAAGACGGCGTCTTTTCCGCCATCGTCGATGCCGCCACGTCAAAACACCGCCGCCTGATTCGCTACCGGATCACTGCCACCGACGGAACGGCTCGCTCGCTGCGAGTGCCTTATCCCGACGATCCCCAGCCCAACTTTGCTTGGTTTGTCTACGACGGCGTTCCCGCCTGGCGCGGCGCCGTCCAGCCCGCCGTCACTCCCGCGCGCGACTTCGGCGCCGACGTGATGTCACGCTTGCCGGTCTATCACCTGCTCGCCCTGGAAACCGACATCATCAACAGCCAGTACAACTCGGCCTACGAGAGCGCGCACTTCTTCGGCACGATGGTCTACGGCGGCACCGTCTACGACCACATCACCTTCGAGAACCGAGGCGAGTATTCGACCTACGTCTCGGGCAAGAACAAGTGGCGGTTTCACTTCGGACGCGGCCACGAATTCCAAGCCCACGACGACTTCGGCCAGCCGTATCGCGCTCGCTGGCGGACCATGAACCTGTCGGGGTGCGCCACACCGTGGGTTCCGCCCAATCGAGGCATGGCCTGTCTCGACGAGAGCGTCGCATTCCGACTGTATGCCCTGGCCGGCACCGTCGCTCCGCACATGAACTACCTGCACTTCCGCGTCATCGACGAAGCCGAGGAACAGAGCGCCACCGATCAATATCGCGGCGATCTGTGGGGTCTGTACGGAACCATCGAGCACACCGACGGCGCATTCCTCGACGAGCGCGAGCTACCCGACGGCAACGTCTACAAGATCGAAGGCGCCCAGGGCGACAAGCGCAACCAAGGTCCGCTGCCCCCGACCAGCTCTGCCGATTACGACATGTTCCGCGTCGGCTTCAACGCCGCCCAGCCAATCACGTGGTGGCGCAGCAACCTCGAGCTGCCCGCCTACTACGCCTTCCGCGCCATCGATCGCATCGTCAACAACATGGACCTGCGCGACGGCTGGAACCACTGCCAGTATCGCAATCCGCTGACCGGACGATGGACGCCGATGCCGTGGGATCTCGACATGCTGTACATGCCGGTCACGCACTGGTCGGGCGTGCTCAACTTGCAGAACTCGATCCTGCAGCATCCCGAGCTTCAAATTGAATATCGAAACCGCGCGCGGGAGCTTGGGGACTTGCTGCTGACCGACGATCAGCTTGGCGCGCTGGTCGATGAGCAAGCGGCGTTTGTCGGTCGCCCGGTGGCCGGCGGCACGCTGTCGTTTGCGCAGCTCGATCAGTCGATGTGGAACTACCACCCGAGGACGGCGCTGGCCCATCGCGGCGCGTTTTATCGCAACCCGGCTTCAAACAGCTTCCGGGGCGGCGTCGTCAATCGAACCCTCCAGAGCGCCGATCACGCCGGCATGATGCGCTGGATCAAAGACTTCACCCTCAGCGGCTATGGCGCCATGCAGCTTGCCACTGAGATCGCCGACGCCGCCATTCCCGACCGTCCAGCGATCAGTTACATCGGCAGCGCTGGCTTCCCTCTCGACGGCCTTCGCTTTCGCAGCAGCGCCTTTTCCGATCCCCAAGGCGCCGCCACCTTCGCCGCCATCCGCTGGCGCGTCGCCGAGATCACCCCCGCCAGCGTCACCCCCGACCTCAAGACACCGCGCCGCTACGAGATCGAGCCTTCGTGGGAGAGTCCGGTCCTTACGACGTTTAACGACACCATCAGCATTCCCGGCGACGTACTCCGCGTCGGCGCAGTCCACCGTGCCCGCGTACGGATGATGGACAACACCGGTCGCTGGAGCCGCTGGTCACTTCCCGTCGAGTTCACCGTCGCTGGACCTATGCAGCCGCCGCCCCAGACCACCTCGCTGCGCATCACCGAGCTGCACTTTCATCCCGCGTCTGACCTCCACGAGGAGTTCATCGAGCTTACGAACATCAGCAGCGTGCCGCTCGATGTCAGCTCTGTCTCGATCACCGATGGCGTGCGCTTCCGCTTCGCCGACAGCGCAACCAAGCAGCTTGCCCCCGGTGAGCGCGTCGTGATTGTCGAAAACGTCGATGACTTCCGCGCTCGCTACGGCAGCACCGGAATCACCGTAGCTGGACAGTACAAAGACCGGCTCTCCAACGGCGGCGAGCGCGTGGTCCTGACGTTCGGAAAAAACGTCCCGATCCAAGACTTCAGCTACAACGACAAGTGGTATCAGCTCGCCGACGGTGGTGGCCGCTCCATCGAGGTCATCGATCCCAAAGCCAGCACTGCCAACCTAAGCTCCGCCAGCAGCTGGCGAGCCAGCGAAGTCCCCGGCGGTACTCCCGGTCGTTAGGAATGCGTTAGGAATGCGTTAGAAATCTGTCTCACGTGAGTCCGCAGCACGCCAACAGAGAGCTATCAGAGCCGGAGATTCTGATTGAACCAGTTGAACCAAATATATTCATCTGGTTCAGTTGGTTCATTTAACCAGTTGAACCAAATACATCCATCTGGTTCAATTGGTAAAGTATGCTAAGGTGGCTGTAGATGACGCCCAAAGGTGAAGAAAAAGCGCAGCGAATTGTCGAAGCAGCGACGAACCTGTTTCGGCTCTATGGATTTAAGCGGACCTCGCTCGATCTGCTGGCAGCCGAAGCAGGAGTCGCCAAGCCAACCATCTATGCCTACTTTGCGGACAAGGATGCGATCTTCCGCGCCGTGGTCGAGTCGCTCTGTGAAGAGCTGCTGACCGCCGCCCAAGCTGCCAGTCAGTCGAGTCTGCCGCTGGACGAAAAGCTGGCCGCGATGCTGTCGGCGAAGTTCACCAGATCTTGGGAGCTCATCCACTCCTCGCCACATGCCCGCGAGCTTCACGACTCGCAAGGACGACTCGGTGCAGAGACGGTCAAGCGTGCCGATCGGGCCTTCCTGAAGCTGCTGGTGGCGTGTCTACAGGACGCAGAGGAGCTGGATCTTGAGCAGGCCGGACTGAGCGTAACGGCGGCGGCGCAGCTGCTGGTGCGTGGGGCGTCGGGGGCTTCATATGACGCCACCAGCACCACCATGCACAAGCGACTGATTGCCGAGCTGGTCCGAGTCCTGATTGCCGGCCTCAGCCGACGGAAGCTGCGTTAATCACGGGCGGATAGGTAGGTGAGTACGCGGCTCCACACCGACGGGGTGGCGCCAACTTCTAGGTGCCCGAGCGCGACGCTCTCTTGCTTGGCATCACGACTGCGCTTGCTGGCGGTCCACTTGCTGGTCAAGGTGTCGATGGCCGCGATGCTCTTTTTGAACAGAACGCCGTCGCCGTTGACCGCGCAGGTGGGGCAGCTCATGCCGTCGGTTTCGTAGACAGAGCCCGGGGCCCCAGCCGCTTCACCGTACAGCACATACAGCGCGTCGAGCTTGGAGTCGAGCCCAGCGGCCTTCAGTCGATCGACAAAGTGTCCGCCCATCTCGACGGCGCTCTCGATTCCCAGGCCCGACATCAGCTGATACTGACTGTAGAACCCCGATGAGCTCTCGGCGTTGCGCGAGTTGTACATCGTGTGCCAGGCGACACACGGTGACGCCGACGGTGCAAACGCAGTCTTCCGGCACGCCTGACGGGTCGAGTCATCCAGATAGCCGCCACCGAGCAGCGTCAGCTTCGGGCGCAGCCACGGGTAGTAGCGATTTTCATCGGCATCCAGATCCTTCCACTCACTCGAGTCACGCCGAGGCACCGGATAGTCGCTGCGCAGATCGGCCGCCGCTTGCAGCTGGCCCAGATAGGCGCTCACCCACTTGCCGCTGTCGCTGACGCTGCCGAACAGGCTCAGGTTGTACTCGTCGAACGAAAACCCAGAGCTTGCCGCCCCGTCGGTCACGTTGAGCGTCCGCAGCGACCCGCGCGACACCGGCTTACCGTCGCTGCCCAGCCCCGACAAGTTCGAGACATAGATACGATTGAAGTAGTCGAGCCAGCTACCGCCACGACTCTCACAGACGCTCTTGGCATAGGGATTGTCGTACCAGGGAACGTCGGGGCCCCAGTTGACGCACTGCAGCGCCGAAAACCACGTCCACGGCATCGGGCCTCGACCGATCGGCGCATTCCACGACGTGCTGGCGATGGTCAGGGTGTGAATCGGATGCCGGAAGTTCAGATCGATTCCCAGGTGCGGACCGGACAGCGCGACATAGACCCGCACGTCGCTGCGGAAGCTCGGAACGGCATCGCCTTGGGCTTCGGCGACCTGATCGAAAAAGCGACGACCGAGAGTAGGCCAGGCGGACGCATTGCCAAGATAGGCGTCGACGGCGAGCACGCCTTTGCTCCATGCCAATACATCGACTTTCGGGGACGTTCCGTCGGCCCGCTTGTGCAGCTGACGAATCCGCCCGAGCGCGTTGGCGACTCCAATCGCCTGGCTGTAGTTGTCGCCGTGGAAGTTGCCGAACGTCACCGCATAGACGCAGCGCCCGGCAGCCTCGACCGCCTGCACCATTCCGGTCTTCTGCGTGGTGCCGGGATAGGGGTTGCCCGACCCGTCATTGCCGCCGGGAAACAGCCACACGTTGGCATCCTGCATCGCGCCGTGAACCAGAAGCAGCGGCGCTTTGTCGACATCACAGGTCTTGGCGTAGGTCTTCGGGCCCTTGTGGAGCAGCACAAAGCGCGCCTCGGGCCGCATCGGACTCTGCTCGGGGCAGACCGCGCCTCGGGTCGTCGCGCACGAGTTCTTGTAGTACAGGTTGAACCCGTCGACGATCTGCTGATTGAGCGCGCCAAAATACTTGCCGAGCGGATAGTCGCTGCTCTGAAACGTGTCTTGGGCGCGCAGCTTCTCGGTGCGGCGGTTGTAGCCCTCGGTGCGGACCAGCTGCTGACCTTCGAGCAGCTCGATCTCGGCCCACGACCAGCTCGGCGGACGCAGGCTCCCGACGACGCGAAAGGAGTCGCTCGGGCGATCATTCTTGTCAAACATCGCCAAGACATCGCTGCTCAAGGGCAAGCGCAGCGACGCGGGCGGCGGACTCAGCTCCACTTCCGGTTGACAGCCCAGCAGGCCAAGCGCAGCCAGCCAAGCACCATGGGAAAGGGATACACGGGACATTGGAAACCTCCTTGCGGGGTGAAGACGGTGGGTAAACAGCTACGCGGGCGGCAGTGGAGCGGGCGGCGGTGGAGCGGGCGGCAGTGGCGGCGGCAAGACCGGTAGCTGGGTCGGTGGCGGCGCCCCGTCGGGAGTAGCCGGAATGATGAGCGGCACTCGGTTGGGATCGCCCGGTCCGTCGAGGTTCGCGGGCGCCTCTGCCGGGGGCGGCGAAGCCACTGGACTTACCACCGTCGCCGGCTTGCCCGTCCCAAACTGATAGGCAATCCCCGCGTCGAGAAGATAGCTGCCTCGAAACGGCTCGCCCTGCCCCGTCAGCCCATAGCCGCCCCCGCGCACAAACAAGCTGATCGGCACCTTCAGCCGACGCTGAAAGTCAAACCCGAGCCCGCCCATCCCGATCGGCATAAAGTAGTTCCCCACCGTCGGTGCGGTCAGAACGGTGCCGCCATCTTGGGTCGGCTGCGAGCTGCCCGGCGTCGTCAGCGCGTTGTAGCCAATGCCCACATGCAGGTCGAAGAACAGCCCCACCGGCAGTGCCAGCCGATAGCCCCCCGACAGAAACAAGAACAGCGAGTAGCTCGGGTCAGCGTAGTAACCGCCGATGCTCGCGCCGAGGAGCAGCTGATGCGAGCGGCTCACCCACGGCGTGCCTTCATACGAAAGTCGTGCCCCGGGATGCACCGCCGCCTCCCCGAAATATGACAGAGAGACTCGGCGTGGCTTCTCGTCGCTTATCGACTGCGCACGAGCAAGCCCGCCGCAGCGTAGCAAGAGGCCCAAGGAAGCCGCACAGACAGCGGCCGAGCGGCCACACAGCAGGGAACGGTTTCGACTCGGTGACATGGCTTTTGTGGCGGACCGTAGTCGCGATCCGCAAGCCGTGCAAGCCCGCCCAGTGCTAAAAAACCGTTGCACCTACCTGTGGTAGAGGCAGTAATAATGTCGGCAATTCGGCGCGCTCTGGCGCAATGACTCGATGATTGGCAGTTCTCGTCGAGGCTAGAGCCGACTGCAACCGGAAACGAGCGAAAGAAAGGGTGCTGTATATGTCCTCTCACTGGCCGATTCGTAAGCGCTGGACCCTGCTGCCGCTGGGCGTAGCGGCGTTGTCCATGGGTCCCTCCTGCGATCCTCCCGGAACCACCGACGCGCAGCAAAAAGCGATCATCGTGACCCGATCAGGTTCTGGATTGGGCACAGTCTCGACCCAAGGCGGAGAGCTCAACTGCGGCACTGACTGTTCCCGTCTGTATGCACCGGGAACTTCGGTCACCCTTACCGCCTCACCCGACGGGGCTTCGACCTTCGCCGGCTGGACGGGCGCCTGCACCGGAACCAGCCCCACCTGCGAGATCAAGCTCTCGAGCGATCCGAACGAGAAGACCGTCTCTGTCGACGCGAAGTTTGACAGCCAGTACATCCCGCCCGAAGTGACGCTCACGGTCGCCAAGACCGGCACCGGCACCGGCAAGGTGACCTCTTCGGACAACGCGATCGACTGCGGCACCAAGTGCCAAGCGTCGGTCCGCATCCCCGCCACCGTGACCCTCACCGCGACGGCTGACATTGGCTCCGGCTTTGAAGGCTGGACCGGCGCTTGCGAGGACCAAGGCACGGCCCCGGTCTGCGATGTCCTCGTCAACTTGGCCACCACCGTCCAAGCTCGCTTTGTCAAGCGAATCTGCACCACCGACAATATCTGCTGGGAAAACCCGCTGCCGAGTGGCTTTCAGCTGACCTCCATCTGGGGCCGCAGCAAGACCGATGCGTGGGCGGTCGGCCAAGGCGGCAACATCCTCCACTACGACGGCACGGCATGGACCGCGACCGCGAGCGGTATTACCCAGAACCTCAACGCCGTGTTTGGCTTCGCCGCCAACGATGTCTGGGCCGTCGGCAATGGCGGCACCGTCATCCGCTGGAATGGCACCAGTTGGTCGTCGGTCACCTCCGGTACGACCAGCAACCTGCGTGGCATCTGGGGAGCGGCCAGCAACAACCTGTTCGTCGTTGGCCAGGGCTCGACACTGCGCAAGTGGGATGGCACCGCATTCGCTGCAGCGACGGTACCGGCTGCCGTCATGGGACGCGACTTCAACGCCATCCATGGTCTTTCGGCTACCAACATTCGCGTCACCGGCGAGCTTGGCGCGCTCATCCGCTGGAACGGTACCGCTTGGACCGTCGAGAACAGCGGCTCGCCGCGCAACCAGTATGCGGTGTGGAACGCCGATGCGACCAATGCGTGGGTCGCCGGCTTCCTCGGCAATACCAGCGTCTGGAACGGCACCGCTTGGACCTGGAAGCCACAGCCCACGGGCGTCACTTTCAACTCGATCTGGGGCTCTGGTCCTGAAGACGTGTGGTTCGCCGGCCAAGGAGGCTTGTTCTTCCGCTTCCATCGCGACGTAAAGAACAACCTCGTGTGGGAGCCGATGCAGTCGCCAGTGAATAGCTCGCTCAACGGCGTGTGGGGAACCGCCGCAAATGATGTCTGGGCGGTCGGAGACTCTGGCGCGGTGATCCACTACGACGGAATGAAGTGGTCGGCGGGCCGCAGCGGCATTCAGTCCAGCTGGAACGGCGTGTGGGCCACCAGCGGCTCCAACATCTGGGCAGTCGGCGGCAGCGGCACCATCGCTCACTGGGACGGCGGCGGTCTGACCCAGGTCGATAGCGGCGTCACCGAGCCTCTCAACGGCATCAGCGGTACCTCGGCGAGCAGTGCCTGGGCCGTCGGTGATAACGGCACCATCTTGCGCTGGAACGGCAGCAAGTGGTCGCCCTCGCAGAGCGGCACGCCAGTCAGTCTGTACGCAGCAGCGGCAGTCGCGGCGCAGGATGCGTGGGCAGTCGGAGCAGGCGGCAAAGCCCTGCGCTGGAACGGCTCTGCCTGGAACAACGTCAACACGGGAACCAGTGCCGCTCTCAACGTGCTGTGGGCGGCCTCTGCGACCGACGTATGGGCAGCTGGAGACGGTGGCACCGTCCTGCGCTGGGATGGCAGCAAGTGGAATGCGCTCGCCGGTCCCAGCACGATGAATGTGCTCGGTCTGTGGGCGGGCTCGGCGAGCAACGTGTGGGCCGTCGGAGCCGGTGGTGTCTACAAGTACGACGGCACCAGCTGGACCAAGCAGACGGTGCCCACGGCGGGACCGTTCGTCGGTGTCTGGGGCTTCGCAAGTGGCACTGTCTACGTGGTCGGCCACGGCGGGCAGGTACTCCGCTACGACGGCACAGCGTGGAAGGTCCTGCAGAGCGGCACCAAAGGCACCCTGACCCGAGTCTACGGCGCCAGCACCGCCAACGTATTCCTGTTCGGAGACGGTGGAGCCATGCTGCGCACGGGGCAGTAGGCGCGAGTAACCAACTTTATTACGTGGCGAGGTGGCTTTTGAGGAGTCACCTCGCCAGCAAGGAGCAACCGATGCGAAAGAACTGGTTCGGATCGCGAATCTTCTTGGGTGCCGCGATGAGCCTCGTTGGGGCCTGCGGAAATCCGAGTACACCCGAGGCGACCGTGCTTCCCCAAGCCCCGGCCACCGGCCCGGCACTGCGCGTGGCCACTTCGGTGCTGCATCGCGACAGTGAGAACGGTCAACCGACCTTGGCTCGTCTGCAAGCCCAAGGCCCAGCCGCGCTGGCTACCGAGGTCAGGGATGTTGCCTGGTCGACGCTGCGTGGTCTTAAGAATAGCTACAAGCTCTCCGACGCCGCACTGAACGGCGCCAAGCTGCAAGATCTGCACGACGCCGGCAACGGGCCTCTCATCGCCCACTTCGATCAAGAGCTCGACGGCATTCCGGTCTTCCGTCGCAGCCTGAAGATCGCGATGGACCGTGATCTGAATCCGCAGTTTGTGTCGGGCAACTTTGCGCCCAGCACCGCCAAGGTCGCGGAACAGTGGACGCTCGATGAGACGGTTGCTGTCTCAGCAGCGTTCCGTTCGATGACTGGCAACAAGGGTGTGGTCGCGCGCGTCAGCTTCACCGGCAAAAAGTCCGGTGGCTACGCCGCTCTCGAAATGGAGAGCACGCCCGACATCGAAGGTCTGGTGCAGGCCGGCCCGGCGCGCGTTCGCAAGACGTGGTATCCGACGGAAGGCGGCCTGATCCCGGCCTACTACACCGAGCTGGATGTCGGCTATCGCGACAGCAAAGACTCGAAAATGATGGCATTCGTCGTCTCGGCCATCGACGGGACGATCTTTTTTACGCACAGCCTGACTGCTTCGGACTCTTTCACCTATCGAGTGTGGGCTGACAGCACCGGCAGGAAGACGCCGTGGGACAGCCCGATGGGCAACGACTTTACGCCGCACCCGACGGGAAATCGTACCGCCGCTGCGCCCACGCCAGCCTTCAAATCGTCCAACCTTGTGACGCTCGAGAGCGCGCCGTTCTCGCGCAGTGATCCGTGGCTGCCTGCCGACGCAACCGATCTGTGGGGCAACAACGTCCTGGCCTACGCCGATCTGGCCTCACCTGACGGCTGGACCGCCGGGGATGCCAAAGTGACGCTCACGGCCCCGAACACGTTCGACCGCGTCTACGATCCAACGACCGATCCGCTCTCGTCGCTCAACAACTCGCAGGCGATTACCACCAACCTGTTCTACATCCTCAACTGGATGCACGACTACTTCTACGACGCTGGCTGGACCGAGTCGGCTGCGAACCCGCAGAAGGTCAACCGAGGTCGTGGCGGAGTGGAAGGCGATCCAATCCGTGGCGAGGCACAGGACTCCGGCGGTCGCAACAACGCCAACGCCAGCACCCCAGCCGACGGTGGCATGCCGCGCATCCAGATGTACGTGTGGGATGCGGTCGGCGCGGCGGGCAAGGTCAACGCGCCAGCTGACATCGGTGGTGACTACGAAGTGTCGGGTGCGCCCTATGGGCCGGTCAACTTCACGACCACCGGCGAGGCCGTCATTGCCGATGATGGCGTCGGTCCGGATGCAAACGACGGCTGCGAAGCTCCGTTCAAGAACGCAGCGGCGATGGCCGGCAAGATCGCCCTCATCCACTTCGGCGAGGGCAACTGCGCCTCTCGCGTCAAGGTCAAGAACGCCCAGATCTCGGGCGCCAAGGGAGCGATCGTCGTCAGCGTGGACCCTTCGATCGGACTTCCCGCGATGGGCGGCACCGACCCGAGCATCACCATCGGCGTCGTCGGCATGACCTTTGAAGACGGCATGAAGCTGTGGAACAAGGCCAAGGCCGGCACCCCGGTGAACGTCTCCATCTCGGGCAGTCGCTCGACACGGGACGGCTCGCTTGACACGGGCGTTGTCTCACACGAGTGGGGCCACATCATGTCGAACCGCCTCGTCGGCAACGCCGTCGGCCTGTCGAACAACCAGGGCGGCAGCATGGGCGAGGGCTGGAGCGACTTCCTCGTCCTGCTCACCATCGTTCGGCCCGAGGACATCAACGTCGCCGCCAACGCCAACTGGGGCGGCGTCTACCCCGATATGTCGTACTCAGTCTGGGCGCCGGGCAATAAGGCGTTCTACGACGGGCTGCGCCGCTATCCATACTCGACGAACCTGGCCAAGAACCCGCTGACCTTCAAGCACATCGAGGATGGTGTCGCGCTGCCGCAGAACCCCGCGCCTGCTTTCGGTGGTGACGGCGCCATGAACGCCGAGGTCCACAACGCTGGTGAAGTCTGGGCGGCAGCAATGTGGGAGTGTTACGCCGCGCTGCTCCGTGACCCCCGGCTGTCCTTCGAGCAATCCAACGAGCGGATGCGCCGCTATCTGGTGGCGTCGCTCAAGCTGACTCCGAATGCACCGACGTTCCTGGAAGCCCGCGATGCCCTGCTGGCAGCGGCTTGGGTCAGCGATCGCGCCGACTACGACTTGTTCGTGCAGGCGTTTGCCAAGCGCGGCATGGGCGCTGGCGCGGTCGGCCCCGACAAGACCTCAGCCGACCACGCGGGCGTGGTGGAGAGCTTCGTGACGGGCGCAGACATCGCGATCGATCGCATCGTGCTCGACCAGTCGAAGACCGACTGCGACCAAGACGGCGTGCTCGACAACGGCGAGGAAGGCCGACTGCTCGTCACCCTCCGCAACACCGGCAACAAGGACCTGACGGCCGGCACGCTCAAGGTGATCTCCGCCAAGCCCGAAGTGACCGTCACGGGCACCAACCCCGCTGTGATCCCCACCCTGGCGCCGTTCCAGTCTGTGGTGGTGAGCGTCGGCGTGGCAATGCAGGGCGCGACCGGCGTCGCAACCTTCGACCTCAACCTCGAAGTCAGTGGCACCGGTCTGTACAAGCCAGGCGCCATCAAGAAGACCTACACCGCCCAGGGCAACTACGACGTGCTCGCGAACCAGACGGCCACCGACAAGTTCGACAGCAAGAACACCGGCTGGTCAGTCGTCGATGACCCAGAGCTGTACGTCGAGCCCTGGCAGCACGTCTTCGCAGCTGGCAACGGTCTGTGGCACGGTCCCGACAGCGCCGAGCCTGCCGATCACATGTTCGTATCGCCCGAGCTGAAGGTCGGCCCTGACGGTCTGGCGATCTCGGTGCGGCACCGCTACTCCTTCGAGACGGACGGCATTGGCTACTACGACGGCGGCGTCATCGAGCTCTCGGATGACGGTGGCACGCTGTGGGTCGATGTCTCGGCGGTTCCTGGGGTGGCGATCTCGAACGGCTACAACCAGTCGATGGCGGCGTCACCGTCACAGAATCCGCTGGCGGGTCGAAGGGCCTTTGGCGGCCAGAGCCCCGGCTACCCGACCGACTGGGTGATCAGCAAGATCGAGATTGGCAAGCTCCTCGCCGGCAAGCCGCTGAAGATCCGCTTCCGCAGCGGCAGCGACGACACCATCGGGGCAGCGGGCTGGGATATCGATGAGGTTGCGGTGACGGGCCTCACCAACAAGCCGTTCGGTCAGCAGGTCGTGCACCGAGGCGTGTGTGTGATGAAGCCACCGTCGATGTTCCAGATCTCCACCAGCGACCTTTTGACCATTCCGGTGGGCTTCCAGGTTCAGCTGCTGGCGACGGCGACTGGCGCGAGTGGCGCGGTCAAGTGGCAGTGGGAGCAGAAGGACGGTCCGGCGGTCATGCTGTCGGCCACCGATGTCGCCAACCCGACGTTCATTGCGCCAGCGGTCAGCGGCCCGACGATGCTGACCTTCAAGGTAACGGCCCAGAACGGCGACGTGACCCGCGAGGCGATCATGAACGTGCAGGTCGTCAAGTCCCAGGTGTCTGAGGACAACACCGCCACGAGCTGCAGCTTCGGTGGCGGCTCGGCTTCGGCTGGGGCGATGTCGAGCCTGCTCGTCGGCACCCTGGCCATGCTGCTCCGCCGTCGTCGCAGCGCCTCCTAAGCTCGCCAGCCCCCTCCCCCCGCCAGCTCAAACCTTAGGGGGGTCTTCCATGACCCCTGACACACCTTCTTCCGGCCAAAAAGGGTCTTCCATGACCCCTGACACACCGTTTTCCGGCCAAAAAGGGTCTTCCATGACCCCTGACACACCGTTTTCCGGCCAAAAGGGGTCTTCCATGACCCCTGACACACCGTCTTCCGGCCAAAAGGGGTCTTCCATGACCCCTGACACACCGTTTTCCGGCCAAAAAGGGTCTTCCATGACCCTTTCCAGGTACGGACTACTGCTTGGAAAAGACGGGGCAGAGTCGGCCACTGCGGGCGGCGCCGGCAAAGCGACCGTGTGGCTTCGGCAAGGTCTTGAGGCTGCCCAGGGTGGCGTTCAAGCTGCCATCGAACAGCGGATTGCCGGAGGGCTCGACGATGCGAAACGCGCGCAGCGTGCCGTCGTCCTCAATGGTCAGACAGGCGGCGGCCTGGAGGCGGGCCAGCTCCTCGGGCTTGAGCATCGTTGGTACGGTCCAGCGCTCTAAGACGGCGGCGACGATCTCGCGCAGATAAGGGTCACCGGCGGCTTCGCTCGCCGTGCCACCGCGCACCCCGTTTGGATCGCCCTCCTCCAGCGCCTCGCGAGTCGCCCGCTCGTCGTCATCGGCACGCAGGTTGCGAGTCAGGTCGGTCAGCTTCGCCAGCGCCTCGGGCTTCTTGTCGTCGCGCTTGGGACTCGGCTTGTCGGGATCTTGCGCCAGCTTGATGGTGTTCTTCTCGGCTGTACGCGGCGTCGTCTCGACGTGAGGCAGGAACGACAGATCGCGCTTGCGACCAAACTTGAGCAGCTTCACATCGACGAAGATCTCGGGCCCAGCGAGCCGAGGCTTGTCGGTCTTGCGAGTCGCACGCCACAGCAACAGCATGCCGCCGCCGTTCACCAGCAGCGCCAGACACAGCCCCGCCACGAGTCCCTGGCGATCGAACGGTCGCCGTCGCGGGCTCGGCTTGTCCTCGCCGGGCGGAAGCTCGACGATTTTCCCCTCGGGAGTCGCCATTGCTACGGCCCTGTTTCCTCGCGGCTGCTCATCGGATCGGTGATAAGTCCGACCTTGTCGGCCCCGGCCTTCGACGCCAGTGACATCACCGTGATCACGTCTTGATAGCGCAGGCTGCCGTCGGCGTGGATGTACATCTCGCGCTCGGTTTGCAGCTTGTCGTTGGTCCGCAGCTTCAGCTCCAGCTGGGCAAACGGCACTGGGTTCTTGCCCAGATAGACCAGCTGATCCTTGGGGAAGCTCGCCGGGATGGTCAGGATGATCTTGGCATCCTCGCTGTCGAGCGACTGCGTCTCGCCCTTGGGCAGCACCACCGGAACCCCCGTGGTCGCCATCGGCGCCGCCACCATGAAGATGATGAGCAGCACCAGCATCACGTCGACCAGCGGCGTGACGTTGATCTCAGAAACCAGCTGCGAGGACTCGCGAGGGCCAGACATCGCCATGGCCGGGAGTATATCGCCTATTGGCCCTTCTGCATGACGATGAGGCGGTAGTTGGCAAACTCGGCCTGCCCCGCCGAGTACAGCACTTCGGTGAGGAGTCGATAGGGCGTGCGGCGGTCAGCCATCACAATCGCAATGCCGTCGAAGGTCTGGCCTTGCAGCTGCGCGATGCGTGACAGGCGGGTGCGGTGCTTCGACAGCGCGCTGACGATGGGGTCAATCGCGTAGCCCTGGGCGCCCTGTGACTTCCACTTGGCATCGACTGTGCCGCCCTTGACCTCGACGACGGCATCGTCTTCGACGACGACCGCAGTCTGGGTGATGGTGATGTTCACTGCCGGCTGAGGCTGACGCTGCGCCGTTGAGGCAGGCAGCTGCAAGCCAGTTGGCTGACTCACCGCCAGCTGCTGCACCGAGAACTGCTTGATCAAGAAGACCAGCAGGATCGTCATCATGTCCATCATCGGCATGATGTTGAGGAAGTTGATCTCCTCGGCCTCTTCCTCGACCTTGCGACGAAGCTTCCACAGCGTCTTGCGAGCCAGCCGCCGATCAACTTCCTTTGCGGCCATCAGTTCACCCCCGCGCCGAGCAGCACACCCGGAAACAGCGGCTTGCTGGCATCGCCCGGGCTCTGCCGCATCGCATCCATCGTCCCGACCAGCAGCTCGTAGGGAATCTGCGGCGTTGCGGTGATGATGGCGCGCTCCTCGTCGGGATACAGCCCCTTGAGCTGCAACAAGATCTGCGTCAGCGCCGCCACGTCATGCTTGCCATCGCTCGCGAGCGGAACCGTCGGCAGCTCGGTCGTCGTCTGCTGCACCCCTTGCGCCGACAGCACAAAGCCCCGGAACAGCACCGCCCCCGAGGTCGCCAGCGTGTAGCCCTTCTCAGTAATCGAGACGGTCAGGTTCAGCTCGGGCCGGGGCGTCGTGCTCGGCACAGAGCTAACCTGCGACGAGGTCGGCACATTGATGTTGATGCTCGCGAGCGAAGCCTGAAACGTAATCGTCGCCAGCAAGAACATGATGATGTTCATGATGATGTCGAGGTACGGCACAAGGTTGATCTCGCCGGACTCCTCCGACAGCTCTTCCCCGTGCTCGCGAAGCTTCCGCATCCGGAAGCGCAACCTCTGAATCGTCATCTTGGCCTTCTCTTGGTCCGGATAAGGCTAGTCGTTCTCGTCTTCGTCTTCGACATCGCGAGCACGGCGCCCCCGACGATCCCCACGGCCTTCTTTTTCAGCAGCCGGCGCGGGCGGATTTGCGATCAGGTCGAACAGCAGGTTTTCCAGCCGCAGCGCAAAGCTCTCCAGCTCCTGCTGCTTGCCCTTGCTCGCCGCCGACAGGAACAAGTGGCCGATCATGCAGAGGGCGGCAATCGCCAGACCGAGCCAAGTGTTGTTCATCGCTTCCGAGATGCGGGTCGCGAGAATCGAGCTGCGCTGGTCCGCCGCCGCCTTGCCAATCGCCGCAAAGCCGCCGATCAGGCCGTTGATCGTTCCGAGCAGTCCGAGCAGCGTCGCAATGTTCGCCAGCGACCACAGCACCGCGATGCGCTTCTTCAGCTCGGGCGTGGCATCGGTCAGCGCTTCTTCAATCGCCGTCGAAACCGCCGCCTCACCCTGCTTGAGCTTCCCAAGGCCCGCGCGCGCCACCTGAGCGATCGGCGCATCCGACGACTGGCTCAGCCGCTGCGCTTTTTCAAGCTGTCCGGCGCTCAGCAGCTTGCGGAGCTGTTCGAGAAAGGCCCGTGCATTGACCGCACCTTTCCCCAAGAAAAAGAGCGACCGATCGACGATCAGCGCCACGACAACGACCGAGCACAGCAGGTTCACATACATGAAGAACCCGCCCTGCTCGAAGAACTCTTTGAGCTGCTGCATGAAAAATAGTCCCCAGGACGTACCGACTACTGAATCTCTAACATTTGCCCGAGGAAAGCGAAATCACCAGCGTAGTTGCCGGGGTCCACTTCTTGATACTCGGGCCGAGCGGACAGCTCTTCGCAGGAAGCCACGTCGGCGATGCGCTCTTGCACGTACTCGCGGACGCCTTGGCCTTTTTGCAGATCGATCAGGAACATCACCTTGGCCTTGACGATGCCGGTGTCAAAGTCACGGTTGGTGACAAAGAGGATCGCCTTGCCACCTTTGCCGTTTTCATAGTCCTGATAGGCCGCGTAGTACGTAGTGCTCACCGACGTGGTGTCTCGGGTATCAAGCTTGAAAAAACGGGTGGGCGGGGAAAGTTCGCTCATGGAAGCTCCTTGGAGCGCCGCGCAGGTCAAGCGGCAAGCCGGTCCTATTATGCCGGGCGAGGTGGGGCGTCGAAACCCCAAAAAATGCCGCTTTCTACTGCGAGGCTGGCAACATCTAAGCTGCTAGCGAGGGGAACTCGAGAGATGCCGATCCTGAGAACGCTGCTGTTTGTGTCGATCATGACGGTGATGCTGTGCGGGCTGCACTACTACGTGTACCTGCGGGTCGTACGAGGGCTGTCACTCGGGCCGACTGAGCAGCGGATCGCGCGCGCGGTGCTCCTCTCGCTGTTTGCGCTGCTGTGGCTGAGCTTTCCACTCAGTCGCAGCGTTCCGCGCAACCTCGCGTCGCCGTTCCTGTGGGTAAGCTACATCTGGCTTGGGGTGCTGGCGCTGTCGGCGGTGGTGTTCGCGATGGTGGATCTGGCGCGGCTGCTCGGCGGGGTGCTGTCGCCGGCGCTGCCCATCGATGACTCGCGGCGGGCCTGGCTGGGACGGATGCTGGATGTGGTGGCGCTCGGCGGGGCGGCGACGCTGTCGGGCTGTGCGGTGGCGATCGGTCTGCGCAAGGTGACGGTCAAGCGCATCGAGGTCGAGCTGACCAAGCTGCCGCAGGAGCTGGCCGGGTTCCGCATCGTTCAGCTTACCGACGTACACATCGGGCCGACGCTCGATGGTCGCTGGCTGCGTGAGATCGTCGATCGCGTCAACACGCTGGCAGCCGATGCCGTCGTCATTACCGGTGATCTCGTCGATGGCAGCGTGGCGCAGCTGGGCAGCCACGTCGCACCTCTTGCCGAGCTGCGCGCCCGCCACGGTGTGTTCTTCGTCACCGGCAACCACGAATACTACTCGGGCGTCGACAGCTGGCTGGCCGAGCTACAGCGACTCGGGGTGAAAGTGCTGCGCAACGAGCGGGTGACGCTGCGGCCCCACCCGCTGGCCGGCGAAGGCGCAAGTGAGCTGGGCATCGACCTCGTGGGCATCGATGACTTTCATGCGGGCTCGTTCCCAGGGCATGGACCGGATCTGCCGAGAGCGCTGCTCGGTCGCGATCCGCAGCGTCCGGCGGTCCTGCTGGCGCATCAGCCGGCGGCGATCATCGAGGCTGCCCAGCTTGGCATCGATCTACAGCTGTCGGGACACACGCACGCGGGTCAGCTGTGGCCGTGGGGTTACTTTGTGCGACTGCAGCAGCCCTATGTGTATGGCCTGCACCGACATGGCGACGCGCAGATCTACGTCAGTGCCGGCACCGGCTACTGGGGACCGCCGATGCGGCTCGCGTCCGAGTCGGAGATCACCGAGGTCATCCTGAAGCCGAAGCGCACCTAACGTTTGCGTGCGCACGGCCCCGGTCTGGCGCTACGATCGGAACGATTGTCCCCGCTCTGTCGTCTAGCCCAGCAGAGCCAGGAGTGGCCGCAGACGGAAGGAACCACGAACATGACGCTCAAGATCGCCACGCTGTTTGCTTTGGGACTTGTGCTGGCTGCTCACGACGCGCTGGCCGAGGAGCCTGGCACCAAGCCCGAGCCCGTCGCTGCCGAGCGTTCTAGCCCTGGGGATCGCGCCGCACTGCGGACGGAGCTTCGTCGAGAAGCGCTCGCGGCCCGCACCGAGCTACGTCAAGAGCGTGCCGAGGGTCGTGCTGCTCGTCCCGAGGGTCCTGCCCGTCCTGCCCGTTCTGAGCGGGTCGAAGCCCAGCAGCTGCGCGACCAAAAGCAAGCCCGCCGAGACGAGCAGCGCCAGTCCACCCGTGAGCTTCGCCGAGAAGGCCGCGACGAACAGCGCGAAGCCAACCGCAGCCTGATCCGCCGCACCCAATAAACATCTCCGTCGAGCCCGACCTAAAACAACCGCAGCTGCGGCTTCGGAGTCCGCCGCTTCACCTTTTCCTCACTGCTGACAAGCTCACTTGGTATTTCGCGCAAAAACGGGCTTGGCATCGACTCCGCACTCTCGTTCCACGACAGATAGAGCAGCTCTTTGGCACGGGTCATGCCGACGTAAAACAGCCGCCGCTCTTCCGCTCGCTCCTCGTCACTGCGCCCCGGTCCCGGCAGCTGTCCAGCCTCTAGCCCGACGAGGAACACCACCGTAAACTCCAGCCCCTTGGCCCCGTGCAGCGTCAGTACGGCGATGCGCTGATCTTCCAGCTCGTCACACTCATACAGCGGCTCGATGCTCTCGACGGTGGTGTGACCCGCCTTTTGACGCGCCAGGCTCGGTCGTGAAAACGGCAGTCCTGCGTCGCTGAGCGCCTGCGCAATCGCATCAGCCCGCGCCACGCTGCGGGTCAAAATGGCCAGGTCCGAAAAGCCGTAACTGCCCGCCCTCCACGACGAGGTCTGCCGACTATCATGCGACAGCAAGCTGGTGCCCCCGACGAGCCGCTCGATCTCGTGGACGATGCGCTGCGCTTCGGAGCGCTGGCTGGGACAGCGCAAAATGTGCAGCGGTGAGCCCGACGGTAGCTTCGGCTCTGGTGGTGGCGCAGTCCGGCCCGGATTGGGACCAATCACAGCCGCCGAGGCTGCGACGATCTGCGGGGTGCTGCGATAGTTTTCGACGAGATAGCGCGACTGCGCCGAGGGAAAGTCGTCACAAAAACCGAGAAAGTGCCGAATCTCACCACCGCGAAACGAATAAATCGCCTGATCGGGATCGCCAATCGCCAGCACCGTCGCAGTCCGCCCGAGAGCGACCACCAGCGCGCGCTGGGTGGCACTGATATCTTGATATTCGTCGACGGCGATGAAGCGAAACTGCCGCTGCGCAGTGCCCGCCTCGATAACGTGCAGGGCCCGCAGCAGCAGATCGTCGAGATCGCAAAGACCCAGCTCTCGCAGCTGCGCGGTGTAGTGACGGAACACTTGCAGCTCTTCGTCGGACACGGACAGCTCACCCGACTGTAGCCGCTGGTCGAAGTCGGGATGTTGACCTTTGCGCAGCGACAGCAGAGACAGCAAGCTGGTCGGACTCTTGCGACTGCCACTTCCGATGGTGGCTTGCTCGATCAGCGCGAGCCGAGTCGGTTCCTCGACAACATGCAGCGACGGTGGCAGTGGCGCCAGCCGAAGCGCGAGTCGATGAAACGTCCCAATCAGCAGCTGCTCCGTCTGCGCCCCGAGGAGCTGATGCAGTCGCTCACTCAGCTCGCGAGCCGCCCGTCGAGTAAACGTCACCGCCAAGATGTCTTCCGATGCCACCTGCGCAGCGCGCAACAGCTCGACAATCCAGGCACACAGCGTCCGCGTCTTTCCCGAGCCTGGACCGGCGGTGACCAGCTGCGGACCATCGACACACGTCGCCACCTGTCGCTGCGTCGTCGATAGACCGGAAAGCCACGGCTGGTCAGGCGGCTCGGTCGTCGTCATCCGAACAAGCCCATCTGCCGAGTGACTTCCTTGCCAGCTCGCTCACCGTCTTCGACCAAAGCGATGCGGCCGTATTCTCCGTCGAAGCCAGGCGCGATCCGCAGCTCTCCTCGGCGCATTCGCAGCAGCGCTTCCCCGAGCAGTGGATCGGTCACCCGCCGCAGCTCCTCGACGGTGGCTTGCCGCAGGACATACAGCTCCGGACCGACTTGATCGAGCAGGCGAAAGTACGGTCGCTGCACCGCGTCAGAGGCCGCCGTTCGTCCCAGCACATCGGCCAAGACCTCCGTCAGCGGCACCAGGCTGTCATACGGACGCGCGCGCGGCGGCCTATACCCGTTTCCCTCGGGACGATCGGCCAGCGCTTCGATCCGCGACAGCACACCGACGGTAACAGGCTTGCCACACTGCGGACACAGACCCGAGAGCCGCGCCCGCTCCGTCGGGTCAAGCCGCACCCCACAGTCGCGATGCCCGTCGAGATGATACTTACCCTCCTCGGGAAAAAACTCGACGGTGCCGAGAAACTCGGTCGGCAGACACAGCTCCAGCGCCCGTCGCAGAGAGGCAAACGTCGGCGGACTCGGCAGGTCGATTCGCGTCAGCTCACGCCCGAGCTTCTGCGGCGAGTGCGCGTCCGAGCTAGAAATCAGCGTCAGTTGATCGAGCGCCGACAGTCGCCAGTTCATCGCCGGGTCCGACGACAGCCCCGTCTCCAGCGCGAAGATCTGCGGCGTCAGATCGCCAAAACAGTCGCTGAGCCGATCAAAGCCCGACAGCGAGCCGAAGACCGAAAAGTGCGGTGTCCAAATGTGCGCCGGTACAAGATACGCGCCCACATCCGCCGACAGCAGCAGCTCCAAAAAGTCGCGACAGGGCATGCCCAGAATCGGTCTTCCGTCAGACCCGAGGTTATAGCCAAGCCGAATCAAGCGATCCGCGACCCGATCGGCACAGTCGAGGCTGGGCAGCACGATCAGGTTGTGAACTTTGCGAACGGCGCCGTCTTTTTTGAAGATGTGCGAGATCTCTCCGGCGAGGACAAAGCGGACCTGGCGACGACACGATCGCGGCACCGCTTCGTCGAGCGACTCACGCAGCTCGGGCCGCAGCTCGTACAGTCCCTCGCCCTGACCGTCGTCGGCTAGCACCAGCTGCTGTCGCATCTCGGCTCGCCACGTCGGATGCAGGACATCTCCCGTCGCCACCACGTCGATGCCTTTGCGCTGTGCCCACTGGTACATGTGCCCCAGATCCATGTCGGCGCTGACGGCCCGAGAGAAGCGCGAGTGAACATGCAGATCGCAGAGCAGCTCCATGGCCGGACCGTACCGGGGCGCCCGTCGAGGCTGCAACCAGAAAGGCCGGGTAAAGCGGCGCCAATTCGCGCTCGTCCAAGTGCCGGATTTACCAAGCGGAACCGGCTCTTTGAGCCCGAGCGACCGTGATAGTCTTACAACATGCCAAAGTTCCATCCTGAGGCCCCCGACTTGGTGGTAGGCCCCGACGGAAAGTGGGCGGCTGAGCTGATCCCCGGTGAGCTGCGCGTCTACGATCTGAGCGCGGCACCGTCGGAGAGCCAGCCCAATCGGCTGTCGCCGCTGGAGACGATGCGCCAGGAAGAGCGGTCGGGCCGAATCTTCTTCGTGCAGTCGGACCGGCTGATGCAGCTATCGGTCGATGACGGGCCCGATCGAGGCAGCAGTGTCGTCGCTGAGCTTTGGCAGCTCCCACAGCTTACAAAGATCGGTCGCTCGGTGCGGGTGCCGGGTGCGGTGCGCATCCTCGGGGGTGGGGCCGGTGGGGTCGTCGTTGCACCATCGGGAACTGGCGCAGAGCTGGTCATGCCGCGTGAGAGCGACTTGGTGGTCTACAAGCTGTTCGTTCGCGGTGAAGCGCTGTCGGCAGGCTCGACGCCCGACCGACGAATTCTCATTGAGCAGCGCGGCATCTTCGAGATCTGGGATGCCCAGACCCGTCGAGCGATGGCGAAGCTGATGCTCAACACACGGCAAGCGCCGCTCCAGCTCGGTTTTATTGGCGACGGAAAGCTGGTGTGGGCACTGACCAGTGCGATCCCGATGCGCGTCGAAGTGTTCCGCGCTTCCGACGGACTGCGCCTGTTCGAGCTGGAGCAGCCGGGACGCGGCCTGAGCGCGGACACCGCCCCGGGTCGGCTGGTGATTGGTTTCGAGGACCAAAAGATCATCAGCTATCTGGACCTCGATGTGACGACCCGGAGCCTGCGTCGGGTGCCAATGCCCGAAGGCAGCCAGCGACCGCTCGGCTTCGTGGTCAGCCCCAGCAGCAAGTCTCCCGAGCTTCTGGTGCGGCTGGATGAGCCAGATAGGCCGCTGCTGCGCCTGCCGCTGACTCGCATCACCACCCGCGAGGCAGTGACTCGACCGGGTGCTGAGACGCGTGGCTCGTCGAGTGCCGCCGCCAGTGCCGCCAAGCCGGTCCCCAAGCCCGATCCTACCCGCACGTTCACCAGGGCTCTCCGCGACGCCCGTCCCGAGTCACGCCTGCTGCGCCGAATCATGGAAGCCGAGTCACATACAGCGGCCGCAGCGAGCAAGCCGACTGCGGAGGTCGCTCCCGAGCCAGCCGCACCGATAGAAAAGCCGCATGAGGTGCCCGACACGACTCGCGAGGCTCTCCCCGCGCCGTATGAGCCGCCCGAACCACCCGAGCCGCCAACGCAGGACGTAAGCAGTGACAGTGAAGACGAGGAGCCCGTGGCGGTTCCGCTGGTCCCAGAGATTGCGCTCGGTGGACCGCTGCCGCCGCCACCGCAGCCTTCCCGAGCGTCACGAGAGCCCCACCACCCGCCACTCAAGGCCTACGACGCGCAGCGCAGCCCGGCCGCCTGGCAGTGGGAGCTGGCGCGATGGGCGCAAAGCTGTCTGCAATCCTCCGAGGCGCAGCAGCCACCGCTGGCTGGACCGCTTCACGAGCTGGCGGGTCGACTGGCCTTGCCGGTGCCCGCGCAGCGAGTGCTGGGGCTGCTGTATGCGGGGGCGTTTCTACTCGGGAAAAGGCCACGTGGCATGCGTCCCATCGAGCTGGCGCTGGCCCTGAGCGGTCAGTGCGAGGAGCCCGACGTGCTTTCTGAGCTGTTGCCCTCGGCGCCGCTGCGCACACTTGACCTGCTCGTGGCACGCAGCGATGGGCGACTGATGCTGCGACGAGAGGTAGCGCTGCGCCTGTCGGGGACGCCGGACCCACTTTTGCAGTGGTCGCAGAGCACCGCGCGCGAGCTGCTGCAGCCTGGCCTCTATTTTCTCGACGGACCCTGTGTGCAAAAGCCGGCGCGACTGCTCGGGCGCCCGGTGCTGCGACTCGACGGGCTCAGTGAATCTGCTCCACACAAAGCCCTGCCATCGCTGCTGCGCCGCGCCCTGCTTCACGACGCTGCGCTGGTCATCGATGGGCTGGCCGGACTGTCCTACCCTGCCCTGAGTGCGCCGACCGTACTTGCTGAGCTCTTGCCGCTCTTGTCCTCGCCACGGGTGCCGGTCGTGCTGTGGGCGATGCCCGACGCGGGAGCTTCGATAGGGCTGCTCGGACGAAAGCTGTCTGAGATCACCATCAGCCGCGACGGACCGGCCCCCAGCTTCCCAAGCAGCGCGCTCCCCACCGGAGTCCTGTTCCGACCGCCAAGTCCAGCCGCCAAGTCCGCCACAGTGACCCGCTCGACGGGACAGATCATCGTCGCCACCGTCAACGATAGACGGGCGGCGCTACTGCTCGGGCCCAGCGCCAATGCCGAGTCGTACTCCCGAGCGGCCTACTTGGCTGCCCGAGATGGTGCGGTGCTGGTCCTTGAAGCAGAGCTGACCCCCCCGCGCACTGCTCTGCTTGCGATGCTGCTCAAGCAGATTCCCGTCGTCGTCGCTGCAACCCCGCCCGGTGGCGCCGATCAGCCATGGCCCGTCGAGCTGCGCCCGTACGGCCACTGACAAAAGTACTGGCCTCCCCGCTCATCGGCGGGCGAGCTTTCGCTTAGGTGGTTAGCGCTTGCCGGTGCGGGCTTCGCTGGCGCGGCCGCGACAAGTTCCCGAGCAGAAGCGACGCACAGCGGTTCGTCCAGACACCTTCACGACGAACTCTTTGCCGCACTTTTCCCACTCGCAGATGCGCAGCTCTTCGTCGGAACCAAGGGTTCGCTCGCCGTCTTTCTTGCCGCCTCTGCTCTTCTTCGACTCGCTGCGAGGAGCACTCTCGGCAGGCTCTGCGGCGGCTTTGGACGCGCTGCGACTCGACTTGCTGGCGGCGGCAGACTTGGTCGACGCTGGCGTGACGCTCGACTTCGCCGATGACTTCGCCGATGGCTTCGCCGCAGACTTGGCTGATGGCTTCGACGACGACTTCGCCGATGGAGCAGCGCTCTCCGCTTTCCCAGCCTTCGCCGGAGCTTCCGCTTTCCCAGCCTTCGCCGGGGCTTCCACACTCTCGGACTTGACCGCCTTCTTCGATGAAGCGGCAGACTTCGCTGACTTGGCGGACTCGGCAGGCTTCGTCGATGCAGTACTGTCTGACTTGTCAGACTTGCTCGACGCAGCAGCCTTGGTCGCCGGAGCCTCTGCTTTCGCTGCCTTCGGCGCTTTCTCGGTCGGCTCGGCTTTCACAGCGGTGGCCACCGGCGCAGCAGCCACTTTCTTGCTCGACTTGGCAGACGGAGGCGCGACCGCTGGCTCTTCCACCACCTTGGCCGCAGGCTTGGCCACGGACTTGGCCGACTTGGCCGATTTCTTCTCTTCGACGACGACCACCGGCTCGGGAGCCGCCGCCTTGGCCGGAGTCGACTTGGCACTGCTCGCCTTCTTGACCGGCTCAGCCGGAGCAGCCTTTTCGACCACCTTCGCCGCTGGAGAAACCTTCGATGGCTTCTTGTCGGCAGCCTTGTCAGCCGCTTTGGCCGGCGACTTGCTGGACGGTGCGACTGCTTCCACTTCGAGTGCGGCCGCTTCCTTGGCCACTGACGCAGCCTTCATCCGCTCAGCGGAGTCATGCTTGCGACGCTCAGCGATGGCAGTTGCAGCCGGCGTCGCCTTGTTGACCACCACCGGCGCCGGTTCACTCTTGGCAGGAGTCGTTGCCGAGGCCTTCTTTTCGGACTTGCTCACCGGGGCTGGCGCAGTCACCGCCACCTTGGCCTCAGCCGGCAGCTCACCGGCAGCTGGACGCTCAGGCGGCATCGGCTTAGAGCTGCTCGATCCGCCATCTCGTCCCGAGGTATCGACTCGAACCGGGCGAGGCTTCGAGGGCAGCGGGCGAGTCACCTCACACGATGGAACTCGTTCGGCCGAGCGGGGCACAATCGGTGCAAAGGGGTCCACAGGTCGAAAGGCTGGCGTCGGGGGAGTAAAGTGTCGTCCGTTGCTCATTCGTAAGCTCCGCTCTACCTACTGCAGACAGAAGGCCGGACCAGAAGTGACCGGCGCCATAGATTAGCACTTTGGTCACAGGGCTTGGACAGAAATTCGACCTTTTCACCAGCAGTAAATTCGGGGCTCCCTTTAAATGCCTAGCCGCAAAAAAAAGCAAGCCTTCCGATAGCTTAAACGACTGTGCCAGTCGGTTTGGCGGTCGGTTTGGCGGTTTGGTTTGGCGGTTGGTTTGGCGGTTTGGTTTGGCGGTCGGTTTGGCGGTTTGGTTTGGCGGTTGGTTTGGCGGTTGGTTTGCCAGTTCGTTTGGCGTGGTGGCCTGGGGCGAGCGCACTTGCGAGTCGCTGGTACCAGAGCCTTGCGACGTGCTATGGGTGCAGTCACTTGATGGAGCCGGAGTCGAATCAGCCAGCCGTGCCAGACCCCCGAGCAGCGAGCGAAGTGCCGTCAGGCGAGACGCCGTGCATCGTGGTGACGGGCCTGCGCAAGCGCTTTTCTGACGGAGAAGTCCTGCGTGGCATCGACCTTGTGATTCGCCGAGGTGAGCTGGTCGGCTTCACCGGTCGCTCAGGCTCGGGCAAGTCGACCCTGCTGCACATCTTGGGCGGGCTCGATCGCGGCTATGAGGGCAAGGTGTCGCTGCTCGGGCAGGATCTCGCGACGCTGTCCGACCGAGCGCTGGCCAACCTGCGCAACCGTCACATCGGCTTTGTGTTCCAGGCTTTTCACTTGCTGACCCACTTAAGCTGCCTCGACAACGTGCTGCTGCCGAATGCCTTTGCGCAGGAGCCGCTCGGTCGAATGCAGGCCGAGGAGCGCGCGATGGCAGCTCTGACACGCGTCGGACTGGCTGACCGCCGCCACAGTCGCCCGTCTGAGCTGTCGGGGGGTCAAAAGCAGCGGGTGGCGATTGCACGAGCGCTGCTGTTTCAGCCGGAAGTGCTGCTGTGTGATGAGCCGACCGGCAATCTCGATGACTTTACCGGGCAGCAGATCATTGACCTGTTCGTCGAGCTGAACCGCGATGGACTGACGATGGTCCTGGTGACTCACGAGCCTCGGGTAGCGCAGGCAACGACGCGACTTTTGTCTCTACAAAATGGGCTGATGGTTCCGCCCCAGTCGCTGGAGCCTTCACGATGACCGGCAGACAAGCGGCCGCTCTGCTCATCCGCAGCTTGCAGCGCGCGCCTCGCTCATTTGCGCTGTCGGTGTTTGGCATTGCCGTTGGAATTTCCGTGCTCGGCTTCTTTTTGGCGCTGTCGCTGGGCATGCAGAAGCGCGTCCTGTCACGGATCTTCCCCTCGGACCGCATCGAGGTGGTGCAGCAGAAAGCCTCGGTCGATCAAGGCGGGCTCGGGGCTCTGGGCGCGCTCGGGGCCTTGCTCGGCGGACCCCAGCAGCTCGGCAACGACGTGATCGCCAAGCTGCGCAGTCATCCCGATGTCGAGGCGGTCTATCCGCGCCTCAAAGTGGCGTTTCCGGTGCGCGGCTGGGGCGGCGAGCGCATCGTCGGCAAGCCCATCTACACCGACCTTCCCATCGACGGCATCGATCCACAGGCTGTCAGCGAGGTCACCGTCCCGTGGGCCTTCAAAGACTACGTCAGCGACAAGAATCCGTTCTGCACCAGCGACCAAAACTGTCAGAGCGGCTGGTTCTGTTCCTGGGACATCAACAAGTGCGAGCCGCCCGTGCCGGTCATCATCTCGCCGACGCTGCTCGAGTTCTACAACGGCTCGTTTGCGCGGATGTATGGACTGCCTCGGCTGAGCGGCTTCCTGGTGGGCCAGCTGCGCGGCATGACCGCCACCGCCGAGCTCGGCAAGTCGTTTATCTCGCGCCGTGAGTCGGGCAAGCCCCGGCAGCGCAAGCTGGTGCTGGTCGGCGTCTCGGATCGTGCCCAGCCGTTTGGTCTGACCGTGCCGCTTCCCTATGTGCAGCGCTGGAATGCCGAGTATGCCGGCGAGCGTGCCGCCAGCGAGTACTCCAGCCTGACGGTCCAGGTCCGCCCCGGTCGCAGCGTCACCCGCATCGTCGAGCTGGTCCGCAAGCTGGGCTACAGCATCGAAGACAACGGCGCCGAGCAAGCGGGCCTCGCGGTGCTGCTGATGACCGCGCTGTTTGTGCTGGTGTCGCTGTCCACGCTGGTGGTGGCCGCGCTCAACATCGCCCACACCTTCTTCCGCGCCATCGCCGAGCGTCGCCACGAGCTAGGCGTCATGCGCGCCGTCGGGGCCAGCCAAGCCGACATCCTCTTGCTGGTCCTTGGAGAAGCCGGCTGTGTCGGTCTGTGCGGCGGCCTGGTCGGACTGCTGCTGGCGCGACTCGCGGGCTTGGGCATCGACTACCTGTCCCGGACCGCCCTGCCCGACTTCCCGTTCAAGCCCAGCTCGTACTTTTGGTTCGCCCCCGAGCTGCTCCTGGCCCTGCTCCTGTTCTCGGTGACGATCTGTCTCCTCGGCGCCCTGCTGCCCGCTCGTGCCGCCGCCCGACAGTCGCCCGCCGAGGCCCTGACCGCCAAGTAAATGGACTGTCGCCGATGAACACGCTCAGCTGCCCCACCTGTGGAGTCGCCCTGACCGCCGCCGCTTCCAACGCCGCCACCGCCAAAAAGGACGATGCCGCCCGCTTTCTGCCGTTCTGCTCGGCCCGCTGTCAGCTGGTCGACCTTGGCAACTGGCTCGGCGAGCGCTACACCGTCCCCGGCGAGCCCGCCACCCTCGACTCCAGCGAACCCGAACTTCCCAGCAGCTAGACTAAGAAGCGTGGGGCCGACCCCCCGCACTATGTGCCGGGGACTGTCGCCGTAGAGCTTTTTTCGGACCGCTTGCGGGACGGAAAAAGTCTCGAAGGGAAGGGGGCCCCACGCGAAACGTGCGGGGTTTAGCTCGGCAGCTGGTCGGGACTGGCGGTCGGTTCACTCGGCGCGACGGCGGCTTTCAGCTTGGGCATCAGCTCTTCCAGCAGCGGCTCGACCGGCTCACCCTGCAGCAGCACCCGCCCGAGCAGCTCATAGAAGTCGATCATCGTGTCAATCGTCGTCGATACCAGCCGAAACAGGTGGTCATACGACAGCCCGCCGTCATCGCCCCTCGGCACCACCACCCGGTAGTAGAGCAGCCGATTGTCGTGGTCGATCCCAAACGCCGGCATGATCAGCCGGTGGTTGATGAGCGCCACCGCATGCTCCGCCAGCTGCCCATGCTGCGGCGGAATCTTGTACGGAAACGCCACCGCCAGCTGCGCCAGCAGCAGCTGCTTTTCCCAGCGAATGATCATCTCGCTATCGAGCGGCCCGTTCTTGACCGGAAATGTGACCACCTGCATCGCCTCGTCCGCTTGGCACGGCACGCCCTCCGCCAAGAGCAGCGCCACCAGATCCGCAAACTGAGTCACCTGCGCTTGTTCCATCACCACCACCTCCGCACGGCCCAAGGCCGTCTCGGCGTTAGTGTACGGCACTCCCCACCCTCAGCGGCAAACCTTCCGCCTTCGCAAGCGATGAAGCCCAGCTGATTCCGACTTGCCAAGCGCGGGCGAAGATCCATGCTGGCTGCATGCCGAAAAAGACCACACCGCCCCCCAAGCCCAAGTCTCCCGCCAAGTCCCCAGCCAAGCCCTCCACCAAGCCCCCAGCCAAGTCCCCAGCCAAGCCCAAGCCCCCGGACGAGCCGGATCTGGAACAGCTGCTGACTCGCTGGCCCGAGCTGTCAGCTGGGCAGCCCCGCTCGCTCGATGCCAGGTCCGCCGCCAGCTTTGTGCTGTCCGAGGTGCTGCCACTCCTCACCGACAAGACGCTGCTCGCCCGCCTGGCGACCTTGCCGAAGACCGAGTGGAACCCGCAAGCGCTCACCGACCTGCCACAGGCCGCGCAGGCGGTGCTGTCGGCGACCACAGCGCTGGCTTCAGCGGTAGCACGCACCGACTCGGCCCGGCTGCCCGAGGATCTGCTGGCCGAGGCGACGGTCACAAAGGCGCGGATGATGCGGGTCATCGACTACCTGCTCGCCGACGATGAGCCGATCGCCCGCGAGCTGATCGCGATCCGGCAAGGCCACGGCTATCTCGACCTGGCGCAGGATCTGGCGCAGCTCGCCAAGCTGTACGGCGCGCACCAGCTGCAGCTGCAGAAGGACCGCCACCTGTACCAGCAGACCGATGAGAAGCTGGCCGCGACCCTGTCGCAGCGGATCTTCTCCGAGCTGCGCCGCGACGAGCCCACCAGCGAGCGCGAGCGGCTCAGCCAAGCCACCAGTCTGCTTGTGTACCTGTACGAAGAGGTCGCCGCCACCGTCCGCTGGCTGCTCCGCAAGCAGCCCGATGAAGCCAGTCGCCGCTTTCCCTCGCTGTTTTCCGTCGCCCGCCGCCCCCGCAAGAAGTCCGAAGCCCCCGCGCCCGTCCCCCCCACCGACCCACAGTAAAAACTCCCCTCTTTCCAGCCTCCCGGGGTCTTGCATGACCCCAATCACATCGTTTTCCTTCCTCCAGGGGTCTTGCATGACCCAAAACGCATCGTTTTCCTTCCTCCAGGGGTCTTGCATGACCCAAAACAACCCGCCTGCCGGCCTCCGGGGGTCTTGCATGACCCAAAACGCAGCGTTTTCTCTTCCGCCGAAGTCACTCCTGGTCGGTCGCTCCGCGAAATTTTTCTCGTCGCTGGCAGCCTGTCGTTCGCTTGCGAAGCGAGGCGCTCCAGCTACTTTTTTACGACCCATGGCCGACCTCCACGATCTGTTTTGCAAGAACCTGCTCTTCGAGGCGCTCGAGCCCGTCACTCGCGCCGAGATGGAGAAGCCGATCGCCATCCTCGACGCCCAGTACGTCGACCTGTACTGCGAGCCGCTCCAAGAGTGCCCTCCTCCCTCGGAGGTCGCCCACCTCGGCCTGCTCTTTGACATCACTCGCTCTCGCTGCCTCATCGAGCCCTTCTCTTCCTCCCCTTCCATCGACGACGTCGACAACAACCTCCGCAAGCAGATGGCGCTTCATCACCTGCTTCGTCGCGAGCTTCGCCCCGATCGCCCGCCCAAGCCCGCGCTGTGGCTGCTCTCTCCCGGTCGCCCCTCCGAGGCTCTCTCAGGCTTTGGCCTTCGCCCCGCTCCCGACTGGCCCGTCGGCGTCTATGCAGCTCCACCGTCCTTCGCTCTCTTTGTCGTCGTCCTCTCGGAGCTTCCCAAGTCCCCGGAGACTCGCCTGCTGCGGCTCCTCGGCTCTCCCCGCGAGCGCAAACAGGCCGTCTCCGAGCTGCTCTCCCTCCCCGCCTCAGACCCGCGCCGCACACCCTCTCTTGCGCTGCTGTGGGAGTTTCGTTACTTTCTGCCCCATCACTTCGCCTTTCTTGAGGAGGACCACGCCACCATGACCAAGCTTCGCGCTGAGTTCGAGCTGTTCAAAGCCGACCTTCGTCACGAGGGTCGCAAGGAAGGCAAAGCCGAAGGCAAAGCCGAAGGCAAAGCCGAAGGCAAAGCCGAAGCGCTGCTGGCGGTGCTGACGGCCCGGGGGCTGGCCCTCACTGACGCGCTCCGGGCGCAGATCCTCTCCTGTCAGGACCTCGCCACGCTCGACCGCTGGCTGGCCCGCGCGCTCACCGCCCAGACCGCCACCGACGTTCTATCGGCGGCTTAGGCCGGGGCCATCGGCAGCAGCGTGGTGGGCTTGGGCCAGCCGGGGGTGCGGACACAGTGGTGGATGAGGGCGTGGGCGAGGGTGGGGCCGGCGCTCATCTGCAGGAAGCGGGGGCCGAGTCGGCGGACGGCTTCTTCGAGGAGAGCGTCGAGCTGCTGACGGCTGGGGGCATCGGGCCAGGTGGCCTGGAGGCTGGGGCGCAGTCGCTCGTGGCGAGGCCGGGAATCAGCCAGCAGGGTCATGCCCGCCTGCGCCGGGTCTTCGCCGAGTGGGGAGCGGCGCATCAGCAGAAATGGCGTAATCGCCGCCGAGGCCAGCTCGTGCTGATGGCGGTCGAGGAAGTCGATCGTCTCGTGCCTTTCGGCTGCCGTCTCCCCGGGATAGCCGACAAGGCACAGGGCGCGGACGCGAATCCCCAGCCGGGCGGCGTCGGCCAAGATCCGCTCGACCACCGGCTGCTCGACGCCTTTCTGCATCAGCTCGCGTACCCGGGGGGAGGCCGACTCCAGCCCCAGCCACAGCTCGCCAAGGCCCGCGTCCTTGGCCTGCGAAAGCACGTCGAAGGTCAGCTCGGGCTCGAAGCGACTGCGGACCGAGAAGTGGGCCGCAAACGGCAGCCGCCGCATCACCTGCGCCAGCGCCAGCAGCTGCTTGGGGGTCAAAAGGTCGTCTCGGAAGCGAAAGAACGCCGCGCCGAGCTGGCGATGGGCAGCCAGCAGATCGGGCTCGACCTCGGGCACCGGCAGCGCGCGATAGCCTTCCTGGTGACGGGTGATGGCGCAGAAGGTGCAGCGGTTCCAGGGACAGCCACGCGACATCCGCACGTCGACAAGCGGCTCGGGATAGGGATAGATCGTCGGGTCTATCAGGCGGAAGTCGGGACGTGACAGGGCCCGCAGCCGCTCGCGACCGCGCTCCGGGATCGCGGACAGGCCGTGACGAGGCGCGAGCAGGCTGGGCACACCATGCAGCGACTCTCCAGCACACAGCGCGGTATGAAGGCTGTGTAGCGCTGTCTCGGCTTCCCCGATGATGGCGCCGTCGAAGTCGTCAAACAGGCGGTGCAGCGGCTCACCGGGCAAAGGCAGCAGGTCGTCGAGCAGATCTTCGGGCGACAGCACGTCCTCATGCGCACCATAGATGGTAAGGAAGCCGCGATAGCCCGCCGCCCGCAGCAGCCGCCCAAGCGCCAGGGTCTGCACCAGCTGATCGGGATGGACCAGCGCCACCGCCACCAGCACCGGATCGGACCGCAAAATAGCCGGCACCGCCCGCTGTAGCAGCGGCAGGGCGGGATTGCGCGACAGCCGCAGGCCCATCGCCAGCGCGGACGGGACATGCTGCTCGTCGATATCGGGAAAGCTCAGGCAGCGGAAGGCATAGTCGACCTGATAGCGGGAGGAGACGGCGGCAAGAGCGGCTTCGACCTCGCTGCTCGCGGTGGTGTACGCAGTCGGGGAAAGATAGGTCGCTCGCTGCCGCAGCGCCTGGTAACCGGGCACGCCCTGCAGGTGGTGATGAAGCAGGCCGGCGCTCAGGTCGAACAGCTGCACCGGGACCTCGCAGTGGTGAAGGTAGGAGCCGGTATAGATGAGGTCCGCTGGCACCGCTGCGTAGTACCAGTGCGGGGGGAAGACCAGGGAGACAGCGCGCGCGACGGTCATCTTGGCATCATATCGCAGCCGGGTCAGGGCCAGTCGGGTCCAGGTCGAAGCGGGCGGGTCGGGTTTGTAGATTGGGGCGGGCGACGCGGAGTAAAGTGGAGAAGATGGCCGACTCTGATGAGCCAAGTGCAGAGGAGCTGCTTCAGCCGCTTCCGTCATGGCAGCTGTTCGCCAGTGTCGCAACGCAGAGCGAGCTGCTCGATGAGGTCGGAGAGCCAGCCGTCAGAGCTGTGGTCGAGTCGCCCGGGCTCGGGGACATTGCCGCGCCACCGGTTGCCGAGGTCGGTCAAGCCGCCGATGCGCTGCTGCTGGTCGAGTCTGCGTCGCTCTTGCTCAGTGAGGCAGCGCCGGCCACGCCAGAATCACCGGCGAAAGCCGCGTCCCCCGTGGTCCCGACCTCACCCGCTTCACCCGCTTCACCAGGCATCACCCTGGGAGCGGCCCCCGCGTTTCAGCCGACCACTGCGCCGCTGGTTGACCTGGGGCGCCCGGTGCGTCGCAGCGTCTTTCTGCCCCCGCTGCTGACACTCGACCCAGCGAGCCGCACCGACACCGTTTCGATTGCGCCAGTCGGCGGGGCGTACCAGCCAGGCAGCCTCAGTCGCATCATTTACCGCACCGAATAACAACGACCAGCCCAGTGCTATTCGCTGTCTTCGCCGCACAGGCGCAGCAGCAGGCCGTCGAGCTGATCGAGCGAGTGATAGTGGACCTCGACGATGCCGCTCTGCGGAGTCTTCTGGCGCAGCGTCACCCGGGCCCCGAGCGCTCGCTGCAGCCGCTCCTCGACATCGCGCACCGAGGCCGAGGCTTTGGGCGGGGCATCCTTCTGCGGCTTGTCCTTGCCTTCGGACTTCTGGGCCCGCCGCACCAAGTCTTCGGTCTGCCGCACCGACAGCTCTTTTTTGACCACCTGCTCGGCGTGGTCCTCGATCACCCGCGCGTCTTCCAGCCCGAGCAGCGCCCGCGCGTGACCCATCGCCAGCTGACCCGTCGCCACTTGCTCGCGCACCCGACCCGGTAGCTTGAGCAGTCGCAGCGCATTGGCCACCGTCGCCCGCTCACGCCCAACCCGCCGGGCCAGCTCCTCTTGGGTGTAGCCAAACTCGTCGGACAGCCGCCGATACGCCTCGGCTTCTTCAATCGGGTTCAGGTCTTCGCGCTGCAGGTTTTCGACCAGGGCCAGCTCGAACGCCTGCGCCGCACTGACATCTTTGACGACGACCGGCACATCTTTGAGCCCCGCCCGCTGCGCCGCCCGCCAGCGCCGCTCACCGGCAATCAGGACGAAGCTGCCCTCGCCGAGCTTGTCCTCGGGCGTCCGCATCCGCACCACCAGCGGCTGCACCAGGCCTTGGGAACGAATCGACGCCGCCAGCTCTTCCAGTCGCTGCTCATCGAAGCGCTGCCGAGGGTTGTCCACCGAGGGCGCAATCTCCTCGATCGGACAGAAGAAGAAGTCGCGCCGGGCCACCTGCGGCTTGACCGCGCCCGCGCCTGGGCCACTGCCGTCGTCCAGCACCGGCGGGGACTGATGCACCGCCGCCGGCAGGTTTGGAATCAGCGCACCCAGGCCACGGCCGAGCGCTTTTCGTTTGTCCATCACTTACGGCGCTCCTTGCGCACTCGCCGGGTCGAGCGGCTGGTCCGCGCGCTGACGATCGAGAAATTCCTTGGCGAGCTGACCGTAGGCATACGAGCCCCGCGACGCCGGATCGTACTTGAGGATCGGCAGCCCATGCGACGGCGCTTCCGACAGCCGAATGTTGCGCGGCACCAGCGTCTTATAGACCTTGGCACCGAAGTGACCACGGACCTCGCCCTCGACTTGCTGCATCAGGCTGGTGCGGGTATCGACCATCGTCAGCAAGATGCCTTCCAGTTCGAGGCTGGGATTCCACAGCCCGCGTACCTTTTCGATCGTCGAGAGCAGGTACGACAGCCCTTCGAGCGCAAAGTACTCACACTGCATCGGCACCAGCACCGCATCTGCCGCCACCAGCGCGTTCAGCGTCAGCAGCCCCAGCGAGGGCGGACAGTCGATGAAGAGGTAGTCGTAGCGACTCCGCACCTCGCCGAGCGCATCGTGCAGCTGCCACTCGCGACGCTCGGTACTGACCAGCTCGACCTCGGCCCCGGCCAGGTCGGCGGTCGAAGGCACCAGCCACAGCGTCGGCAGCACCGTCAGCTGGGTCAGCTCGCGCAGGGACACCTTGTCGATCAGAGAGTGATACACCCCTTGCTCAATCGAGCCACGCACGAAGCCCAGCCCCGAGGTGGCATTTCCTTGGGGGTCAAAGTCGACCACCAGCACTCGCTGGCCCTCCTCTGCAAGTGCGGCAGCGAGGTTCACGGTGGTGGTGGTTTTCCCAACCCCTCCCTTTTGGTTGGCAACGGCGATGACTCGACCCATCGGTTCAACTCTCTTCCCTGAATACAGACGATGCGGACTTCCCGTAGGCAAGACCCAGGCGGCCCACAAGATACCGACGAGCGGTCAAGTATCCAAAAAAAACCGTAGGAGATAAATTTGACCCGTCGGAAAAGCGGCTCTACCCAAGGGCTATGCGCCTTGCCCAGCTTGCCGCCCACCGCTGCTCATCGACCCATCGCGCCGCACCACGTCCCAGCAGCTCCGTCGACGCCGAGATCGACGCCATGCTCGACGCGCTGTTTACAAGTGAGCTGGAAAAGACCTGGCCGGCGCCCGCCGCTCCCGCCGTCGCAGGAGAGAGCGACAGCGAAGCGTCCGTTACGTCGGCAGCTTGTGATCGCGATACAGTTCGCGCAGCTTGAGCTTGTTGAGCTTGCCGGTCGCGGTGTGAGGCAGCTCGCTGACGAACAGGATCTCGTCGGGCAGCCACCACTTGGCGACTTTCTGCGTCAGCACTTCCATCAGCTCGTCGCGGGTCGCCGTCAGGCCAGGCTTAAGCTGCGCCAAGAGCAGCGGTCGCTCTTGCCAGGTCGGGTGAGCAATGCCAATGACCGCCGCTTCCTGCACCGCCGGGTGAGCCAGCGCCGCATTTTCCAGGTCGATCGAGGAGATCCACTCGCCGCCGCTCTTGATCACGTCCTTGGCACGGTCGGTGATCTGCATGAAGCCTTCGGAGTCGATGGTGGCGACATCGCCGGTTGAGAAAAAGCCGTCCTCGTCGATGATCGTGCCGCCCTCGGCTTTGAAGTAGCTCTTTGCAATCCACGGGCCTCGGACTTTGACCAGACCGAAGGCCTTGCCGTCGTGAGGTAGCTCGCGGCCGTTGTCGTCGACGATCTTCATCTCGACGCCCCACATGACGCGGCCCTGCTTGACCTTGAGGTCGAGCTGCTGGTCGCTGGTCATCGCCTCCCAGCGTCGGGGACGAAGCGCGCCGGTGCCGACCGGACTCATCTCGGTCATGCCCCACAGGTGGATCACTTCCATCGAGAGCTCGCTCTCTAGCCGTGCGATCAGCGACCGTGCCGCCGCCGAGCCCCCGATGAGCCCGCGACGCAGCTGCGTCGGCCTGGCCTCGGGATGCTTCTCCAGATGCGCCAGCATGCCGAGCCACACCGTCGGTACGCCCATCGACAGCGTACATCCCTCGCCTCGGAGCAGCTCACAGACACTTGCTCCGTCGAGCGCCGCCCCCGGAAAGACCAGCTTCGCCCCGGCCATCGCCGCCGAATAGGGCACGCCCCAGCCGTTGGCGTGGAACATCGGCACAATCAGCAGCACACACTCGCGGCTCGACAGGGCCAAGATGTCCTTCATACAGGACGCCAGCGCGTGCAGCAGCGTCGAGCGATGGCTATACAGCACCCCTTTGGGATTGCCAGTGGTCCCCGAGGTGTAGCACAGCGACGCAGCGGTGTTCTCGTCGAAGACCGGCCACACAAACTCGGCATCCTGGCCTGCCACCAGCGTCTCATACGACAAAAGGCCCGGTAGCTGCTCTCTCGCGGGGGTCGTCGCAGCCTCGTCGGCGAGCAGCACAAACTGCTTCACCGTCGACAGATGCGGTCGCAGCTTGCTGACCAGCGGCAGAAACATCGCGTCGAGCAGCAGCAGCGAGTCCTCAGCGTGGTTGATGATGTAGGTCAGCTGCTCGGGAAACAGGCGCGGATTGACGGTGTGCAGCACCGCCCCGATGCCCGAGACGGCGTAATACAGCTCCAGGTGGCGATGGCTGTTCCAGGCCAGCGTCGCGACTCGGTCACCGGGCTTTACACCGAGCGCGAGCAGCGCCTTGGCCAGCTGCTTGGCCCGGGTGTGAATCGTGCGCCAGCTTGAGCGGTGAATGCCGTCGGCGAGGCGGGAAACGACCTCGGTGTCGCCGTGGATGCTCGCTGCGTACTCGATCAGCGACGAGACGAGGAGCGGACGATCTTGCATCAGTCCAAACATGGATTCCTCTCAGACAGTCGGGGGGGTTGGAAAGGGTGCGTCAGCTAGCGACCGAACAGACCGGGCAGTCGACCACCCTGCTGAAGTCGCTTCTGCGCATCTTGAAGCTGCTGCGTAGCATTGTTCACCGGCGCTGGCTGACCTCCACCCGCTGGGGTCGGCGACGGACTGGTCGGCAGGCTCGTCGGTAAGCTCGTCGGTAGGTTCGCGGGCAGGTTCGCCGGCAGGCTCGGCAGTCCACCACCTTGACCACTGCCTTGCTTGCCCGACAGGACATTGCCGAGCGCACCACCGAGCGCGCCGCCGCCAGCCTGACCCGTCAGCTTCCCGAGCAGCTCTTTGCCTTGGCCGCGAGCAATCGAGGAAGTCAGCGCCGCCACCGTCTTGAGTGGATCAGCCAGCTGGAACTCGGGCTTCGACAGGTTGCCGAGGATGCGAATCGCCACCGGCACCGGCACCGCTGGAACCACCTTGCCCGCCGTCAGCTGCGAGATCACCTGGGGTTGAAGCTGCAGCTCACCCAGCAAATCGAGCGTCTTGTCAAGCCCAATCGACCCGTTCAGACTGATCGCTCCTTCGTCGCTGGTGAAGCGAATCGGTGAGTTCGTATGGAGCCGGCCATCGGCAATGCGCAGCTGCGCCGCCAGGTTTTTCATCACCATCTCGCGATCGAGCGAGCTGCCACCACCAAGGCCCAGCTTCTGGGCGAGCGGCTCAATCACCTGCGAGCCCAGCTTGGCCGTGACAAGTTTTCCGTCGGTAAGGCCGAGATCGATGACGCCCACCAGGCGCGGCGCAATGTCTTCCCAGCGCAGGCCCTGTCCGTCGGCAGAGAGGCTGACCGTGCCGCGACCCTGGAGCTTTTTGGCCAGATCCTTCGACTTCAGCGCCAAGATCTCGTGGACATCGACCTTGTCGAGCTTGGCCTTGATCGCAAAGCGCGGGCGGCTCGGTCCAAAGTCAAAGCTGGTGCCGGTAAGCAGGATGTCTCCACCGACGGCGTGGATGCTAAACACTTTCAGGATCAGCTTGCCGTCCGCGAGCGCCATCTCGAGGATGAAGTCGCGCATGCTCTGGCCACGCAGGCGACCGGCGGCGACCTTGATGCGACCGTCGGCCTGCAGGCGCTTTAGGATCTTCGGCACTTGGATCTCTTTGCTCGGCGCGTCGTCGTCTTCTTCGTCGCCGCCTTTCTTTTCACCGAGGATCTTGTCGAGATCGAGGTAGTCGGCGGAAAAGTCGAAGCTGGCTTTGCGTGGCTCGTCGAGTCCAACGACGCTGGCGCCGCCCGTGATGGTGCCGCCGGCCACCGTCATCTTGAACGCGTCGAGCTTGGCTGTGACGGAGCCGAGCTGCTCGGGATTGCCCGTCAGGCTGAGTGCCAGCTGAAGCTTGCTGTTGAAGAGCTCACCGCCGGTTCCCTCGCGCAGCGACGGCAGAACCTTGGCCAGCTTCGACAGGTCGAGATCGCACAGCGGAACCTTCATATCGAGGTATTTCTTGGCCAGATTCGCGCTCCCGACGAGCTTCACCAGTCCGCCGGGTAGCTCCAGCTGCGCCTGCTTGACCTGCACCAGCTGCGGCGTCTTCACCGCCGACAGCGACAGCCGCATCGGCACCCCGCGATCTTTGTCGACGCTGCCCGCGACATGCAGCGCCGCCGAGGTCAGATCCAAGTTGGCATCCACCGACGACTGCGAGGCCGTCTGCTTGACCTCCGCCGACAGCTCGGCGCTGCCCGACAGATCGAGCCCATCTTGCTCGAAGTCGGCATTGGACATCTTGATCTTGGTCTGCGCCGAGAACTGGTCGCCCTTGCGAGCCATCGCGCCGCTGATGCGCAGATCTCCGTCGATGGTTGGGCCCTTTTTGCGCTTCTTGCCGCCGCCGAGGCCATCACTCACCATCGGTAGCAGTCGCAGCAGCTTGTCGAGATCGACGGTGCCACTGTCGAGCTGCAGGTTGAAGTCGCTGCCACTGCGCAGCTCACCGCGCATGAGCAGCGACAGCGGCCCGAGGACCAGACCAAAGCGATCGATGCGGAAGCCGGGATCTTTGACCAGGCCACTCAGTCCGAGGGTCAGCGGCATCCCGACCGGCTTGCGCAGCTGCGGCGTCGAGATGTTGGAATCAGTCATATCCAGGGCGACCTTGACCTCGGCATTGGTTGGCGAGCCCGACGCTGAGCCCGTCACCGACAGCGGCCCACTCAGGTTGGTCCCATCGGGCAGCGAGCTCTTCGGCAGCAGCGCCAGCAGCCGCTCTAGCTTCAGTCCCGCCGAGGCCAGCTGCAGCGAGTGGACCGCCGGGCTCTTCCACAGGTTTCGCAGATCGGCAGCGGCGGTGATGCTCATGTCCGCAACCCCGAGCCGCGCCCGCTCGACCTTGATGTCGCCGGATAGCATGCTCACGTCGAGGTTCAGGCTCAAGATCACGTCTGTCGGTGCGCCCTTCGAGATGCTGTAGAGCTTCAGCGGAACCCCTTGCTCTCGCAGCTGCAGTCCGCGCAGGCCACCCTTGGCTGAGACGGTAAACTTGGCACTGTCCGGCGGCGAAACGACCAGCAGATCGGCCTCGACCAGCGCCCGCTCGATCGTCGTCCCCGTCGAGGTCGGCAAAAACGCCAGCAGCGGCTCGATCTGCAGCGGACTCAGCTTCAGCTCCAGCTTGCGCAGCACCGTCCACGGCGCGTCGAGCTTGAGATCCCGAGGCAGCGGACCCACCACCATCCCCAGCTGAAAGTTCGACGCCATCGTCAGGATCGCCATGCTGAGCCCAAGCTTCGTCTCGCCAAACAGCTGCCCGTCGGTGACCGTGAAGTGAATCGAGTCAATCTTCAGCGGTGGCGCCGGCTTTGGCCCCGACAGATCGTGGAACAGCACCGCCGTCTGTTTTAGCTCGGCTTTCTCGACGAGGATGCCCGCCAGCCTGTCGATCGTCGCCTGGCTCAGCGGCGTGTCGTCTTTGGGCTGCGACGCCAGCTGATCGAGCACATCTTCATACGACAGTCGCCCACCCGACAGCCGCGCGACCTGAACTTTGCCGTCGGAGATCTCGATCTTAGAGACGACAATGCGCCGGCCCAGCGAAAACAGCGCCGGGAAGACCTTCAGCTCGGCCTCGATGCTGCCAACCTGCAACAGCGGCTCGGCAAGCACCCCAGTCTGGCCCGGCTGACCCAGCACCTTCAGGTCGGAAATCCGCAGTCGCAGCTTCGGCAGCAGTCGCAGCCTGACCGTGCCCACCTCCACCTCGCGGCCAATTTTCTTTTTGACCTCGGGCAGGTTGGCGACGATCTGCTTGCGCACCGTCGGGCCAAGGTCAACCGCAAAGCCCACCACCAACAGCGCAGTCAGGATGAGCAGAATCGGCCCACCGACGGCGAGCACAAGCAGCCGCAGCCAGCGACGCGGCGATCGACTGGTCGTGATGACAGGGGAAGCAGAGGGATCGCTGGACATGGTCGGAAACTCCTCGGAAAGGTCGGCCCATGCCTGAAGGCGTGGCCAGACGGCGGGCGGTTGGGCTTAGTCGTTGACCACTAGATCGACCTTTTGTCCTTTTTGCACCTTCGTACCTGCCGGAGGATTTTGGCGCAGGACCGCTCCATCGGCGGCGTTGTCATCCGTGCCCTTGCGAACATCGCCCAGCACCAGACCCAGCTGTTCCAGCACCTGGCGCGCCCCGCCGAGCGTACGACCGCGCACCGAGGGCACTTCGATCTGCTCTTGCGCCTTGGACACCACCAAGCTCACCGCCTCGCTCTTGCGCAGCTTCTCGCCCGCCGCTGGCCGCGTCGAGATGACCTGCCCGGGCGGAATCGTCGCCGAGACTTCCTCGGTCACCGCACCCAGCCGCAGACCGGCCACTTGCAGCTGCTGCTCCGCCGCCGCCACCACTTGCCCGACCAGCGCCGGTACCGTCGACAGCTGCGGAGGAATGGCGATATAGGCGTGAACCTCACCACCGTGTGCGACGCGTGAGCCCTTGAGCGGCCGCTGCTCGAACAGCGAGCCGGTCTGCACCTTGTCGGCATCGGGAATCTTTTCACCGTCGAGCACGAGCAGCAGCCCGAGCGGCTCGGTGATGGCTCGCGCTTGGTCCACCATCAGGCCCGAGACTTGCGGCACCTCGACGGTGGCCACCGGCATCTTGGGGGTAACGTAGATGTGCATCACCACCACGGTGGTTGCGCTGACGACGATGCTCAGGAGAGCGGAAGCGACGTATTGACCAGCCGACATACCTTCCAGGGTATCAAAAAAGCGTGGACGCAAGCCGCAGCTGACAGCCGGACGACGCTGAGGTCAGAACAGGATCGGGATGTCGATCTGCAAGATGTGATACTTGCGCGTCGCCATCAGCCCAGCGAGCCCCGGCTCATAGACCAGCGCTGGCCGCAGCCACCGACCCCCGGGCAGCTTGAAGTGGAAGCGCGGTCCGACACCGAGCGACAGGTTGTGCCGCAGCCCTTGCACGGTCAGGCCCTTGTCGGCGTTGGCCTCGTCGGCAACCACTGCTTTGGGATCGGACAGCCAGCGCTGGTAGCGCAGCTCGGCACCCAACGACAGGAAGCGCGCGACGAAGTAGCCCACATGCAGCCCGGCGGTCAGGTTGACATTGAAGACATCGGGATTGGCCAGCTCATTGCGAATGCGAAACAGCTGGAAGAAGGTGACCTCGGCCTGCACCGTGAGTCCGTGGCCGATGTACGCAAGATCCAGTCCCTCGACGATCGCCCAGTCGTTGACCGTAAACATGACGTTGTCGAGCGCCGAGCGTGACAGCTGACCGGCCGGCGCTACAGCGGCACTGGCTCCGGGCTCGCTGACGGCACTGACCCCCGTGCCAACCGGAATCGTGGTTGAACCGAACACCGCCAAGCGAAAGTTGCCGCCGAACTTGTGGGAGTAAAAACCACCCAGGAGCAGATTGGTAGACGCCACCCCACACTTGGTCAGCGTGGTCTTGGTCTGCATCGTCATCGGATCGGTGCTGGTCTGGTCTTCGCAGTTGTCGGCGCCGACTTCGTCACCGGTGATGCGCGGTGGCCGATTCCCGACCATGCCAAAGCGGAAGATTCCCATCCACGACGGATTGAACCGATAGCCGATTGTCGGAAGGAAGGCGCCGGTAAAGCCACTCTCAAAGCGCTCCGGTTGTCCAGCGCCGGCGATGTTCTGCTGATAAAACGCAAACACAGTATCGAGTCGCAGCACGTTCACCGGCACAGCCGGACGGAGTCCAAACGGCAGTGAGTACGGCGGCGGTGCAGGCGGCGGCACCACGGCAGGCGGACTCTCTACCACGGGCGGAGTCGGCGCCATCACCTGCGGATTCGCCACCACTGGAACGCGCTGGGAGTCCCCCCCCGGCAGCAGCGGATACGGGTACGGCGGCGGCATCTGGCTCATTCCGGTCGGCGCCGGAGTCGTCGCTTGCTCCGCATTGGGAGTCTGTCCCGGTCCACTCTGCGCACGCACGAAGTCAGCCAAACCGAACGTCACAACCGATGCCAAGCACAGTGAAATACCTACGTATCTGCCACTCATGACTGCGTCTCCTCAAACAGCAAACAGCGTAACAGGGCTCTGTCTGTCTCGTCTTCTGTCTCACAAAGTGCCGTCGCCAGACCACCGCTCGCGGGCTCAGGCCGGTAAGAGGGTCGCAAGCGGAATCGCCGCTTCCTCATGGGGTGCAGAGGGACACGTCATCGGCTCGCTGTCATCCTCCACTTCGGTAGAGAGATCGGGACCAATTACCGGCAGATGACGACCGGCGAGCGGAAGCTCCCAGCGCTGCGCAGCAAAGTCCGTCTTCACCCAGTCTCTGACCAGCTCTGCCAAGCGCACGTAGTACGGATGCTGCGCGCTGTCATGCAGTCGATCGGCAAACGCGCAGATCCAGCGACCGAGGTGTTCCTGCATGAAGGTCTTGCGCGCGGCACAGACAATCGCCAGCGCTTCGCGTGACTCCTCTTTGGGATCGTCGCTGTACATCGCTTCCTTCAGACATAGGAAGGCCGCGAACTCTAGCTCTGCGCCGATGTGATCGGGAACCTCTCCTTCGGTGCCACCACTGCGCAGTCCGAACGCTTCATACAGAGCCGCCAGCTGTCCCAGTCCCGGTCCGAGATCACCGCCGGTATAGGCACGCTCATGCGGACTGACCGCCACCGACTGGGCAAACAAGCGATTGTATTCCGCTGCCAGCTCGTCATCGAGCTGTTCCAAGAGCGGCGCCGCGAGCTGTCGAATCTCCTCCGCCGACTCCTGACCAGGCTCCAGAACCTCGGTCAGGATCTCGCGCAGCTCCTCGACTTCCGGATAACGGAAAGCCGCCGCGAGCAGACGATATCCTTCCGCAAAAATCAGCGACTTTGCGTACATCATGGCAGCACCACCTTCACAAACGGAGCCCAGTGTTTGCGACCCCCGACGTTCTGGTTGGCACCATCCCACACCGCAAATCCCATCACCGCTTTGCCCGGCACAAACATCGGATTCGCGCGATCCGGAGACTGACGCGGCAGCGCCAGCACCACCGTCCACTTGCCATCCTTCCAGACTCCCTTTCCTTGCGAGTCTTGGTAGGTGTGATCGGCCAGCGATCCGAAGCCCTCTGCTTGCAGCTCCTCAACCGGCCACTTGCGGAAGATCTTGCTGACCGGATTCCCTGCCGCCGTTCCGGGCAGATACCGTCGAGCGTTGTCTGTCTCGAACGCTTCCGAGATCGGATAGGGGTGCCCCCCGGACACAAACGGAGGCCGGTCCGAGATAAAGCCCGGATGGTAGTCCTGCACATCGGCCCGACCTCGATCGACATCGCGCTGCCACGCCGCTTTCCAGTGCAGGATGAAGACCGGATTCGCCGGATCACCCATCATCGGATTGGTCTTGTCGGGATCACCGAGCGGCACTTCCACGGCAACACCGTCGGTAAACTTGTCGACTTCCAGCTTCTCATCCAGCGACGGATCATTCCACTCCAGCCGCACCGCCAAAAACTGCGCATCGGCCAGTGCCCGCACCCGCAGCTCTTTCACGCTCTGCTTGATCAGGTTGGGATACGCCACAGTCTGCGGTAGCAACATCACCGAAGTCTCAGGCGTTCCGTTCCATGCCAAAGAGAGTGGATCGCTCAGCGGAATCTCTCCGATTGTCGTCGCTCGCACCTCTCCGGTCAGCTTGCCACTAGAGCCGGTCTGCGGCTCTCCTGAAGGACACCCAGACAGAGCCGTAAGGAGCAGCAGCGTTCCGAACATTGGTTTCGATCTCATGGCAGTACTCCTTGCTCCTCAGGTGATGTTCAGCCGCACCACGCCGTGCTTTTTGTCGAACAGATCTCGGGCAAAGAACGGCTCGGTAAAGGGAACCTTGACCGCTTCTTGCGACATTCCGTCGTAGCCGATCGCGTGCTCTTTTTCGGCCTTGAACTTGTGGATGATCTTCGGCGTATTCCCAAACATCAGGAGTGCCGCCAAAAGCTGCTTGTCCGCCGGTGCGCTGCGATACGTCTTCAGCGCTTCCTCTACCCCCGGACCGAACATCTGCTGCAAGAACAGACGCGGTACGTGCAGCGGCGGAATGTAGTAGACGTTCGGCTCGGTACCAAACTGCGGATACAGTGGCAGCGCGATCTTTTTGATCCGCACCAAGTAGTCGATCGGGTTGTCCGCTTTCTCTTCCCCGGGTCGCGATAAGAAGCCTTGCAGACGTATCTTTCCGATACAGGTCTTCACACACTGCGGCTGCTCTCCCTGCTCGATGAGCGGGAAACACCCGATGCACTTTTCCGACACCCGAGTGACCATGTTGTAAAAGATCTTTTTGTACGGACAGGCCTTCACACACTCACGGTAGCCTCGGCAGCGCGACTGATCGACCAGGACGATTCCGTCTTCCGGTCGCTTGTAAATTGCCTTGCGCGGACAGGCCGACAGACAGCCCGGATAGGTGCAGTGGTTGCAGATTCGCGCCAGATAAAACATCCAGGTGTTGTGGATGTTTTGGAAGAACGCACCGCGCTGCACATCACCGGAACAGACATCTTCGCCCAGGTTCGGAGAGGTATAGTCTTCCTCTTCCGGCAGGTAGCCGAGCACCCGCTCACCCGGAGGCGCCGCCTCGAAGATGGTCTTGCCCTGGTACTTTCCGTCTTGCCACTCCCCCGGCCCGAGCATCTCGAGCAGCTTCACATCCCAGCCGTGCGGAAAGAAGCCATAGGGCTTGGTTTCGACGTTGTTGTAGAAGATGTGTTCCTGTCCCTTGCCGGCGGTCCAGGTGGTCTTGCACGCGACGGTACAGGTCTGACACTCGATGCACTTGTTGGTGTCAAAGATGTACGCAATCTGGCGCTCCGGTCGCGAGCCCTCATAGGGGTACTCCATCTCGCGGCCTAGGTGGATGTTTTGTACTTTGCTCATGGCCGCTCCCTCCTACTTGCTGGAAACAAACTCGCCCTTGATGAATCGCTTCAGAGCATCGGTTTCGTGCCCCGGTGTCAGTCCCTTTTGCGCCGGTCGCCACAGTCCCTTTCCGCCCAGTCCGCCCGCTTCTGCGCGGGTGATCTTGACGAAGGACTCACGCGGTGCACCCGTCGGACAGTAGACATCTGCCTCAAAGCCCTGCCCTACTTGCTGGGTAAAGGAGTTCTTGCGCACCATGGTGTCGGTCATCATGGTCGGCTTGATGAAGCTGCGCGTACAGCTCTGGTGGCCGCCGTACCGGAACAGAGCCTGGTAGCCTGTCTCGGGATTGCGCGCCAGTCCGTGCTGATTCGTCTCGTGTCCTTTGATCGATCCGTACGTCGCGCCATACATGTTGTGCCACATCCGTGTCACTCCGCGTGGCGTGCCCGGATAGAAGCGGAGCCGCACCAACAGTCGTCCCAGCTTCTTGTCTTCCGCCGAGGCCTTCTCGGGATTGCGGAACGGACGGTCCTGCGGATCGGCATCGACCCATACATAGTCACCGTCTTCACAGCCCAGCTCGCGGGCGTCATCGGGATGAACCTCGATGTACCCTTCCGTCACGTACGGAGTGCGCGGATCGTGACGCAGCATGTCACCAAACGGACCGAACCACACCGCAATGATGTCGGTATCGACCGGCGTCGTATGCGCACCATGGCGATACTTCGGGGTGTGGAACAGATAGCGGAACGACGCGTCCTTCTTTTGCAGCGGATGCTTGGTATCGCGCAGCTGTTCCCAGGTCTTCACGACGTGACGCGCTTGCCGGGTATCACCATCGAGCTGATCCAGAGACACTCCGTACTGCTCGGGAGTCTTCGGCTTGATCGCCGGATGCGGCTTCGCGACAATCACGTTCGGCTCATAGAACGTCGAGTCAATCGGCTCTCGGTGAACCGGCAGGTTTTCACCGGACTCACGGAACTCCTTCTCATCACGATACAGCTCGATCCGACCGGTCCGCGTGTACCAAGGCTTGTCTTCATAGGCCTGCTCCCAACCGACAATCTTGGGATAGGTCCGCGACAGGATGATGGTGGGAATTCCCTTCTTCGCTTGGTTTTCACACTCGATGAAGTTCAGTCCGTGCGCCATGTTCGACAGGTTGAACACCCGCTGCAAGTACGCATCGACCTTGCCCTCAAACACGAAGTGCCACATGTCGTGGAAGCGCTTGTCGCCGGTCAGCTTGCCCAGTGCTGCTGCCACTCCTGCCGAGCACTCGATGTCACTGCGGGTGTTGTAGATCCGATCGATCGGAGTGCGCGGAAACACCGAGATGAACGGATTGGTCACGCTGGCGGTACAGTCTGGATGCTTGAACTCTGCCCACGAATCGACCGGGAACACCACGTCCGCGTATTCACAGGAAGCAGTCCACCACCACTCGTTGACGACCACCAGATCAGTCTTGGGAAGGACGTTTACCACCGTCTCGAAGTGACCCTTGGCATTGCCAATCAGAGAGTTCGAGTTCGACACCCAGATCGCCTTCGACGGCGTCGGGATGTGGGTCTTGCCGGTCAGGATGTCCTTGCCCATGTGCAAGATGTGATCGGAGTGGTTCCAGTAGTGAACCGACTCGAACTTCAGGAATGACTTTTGACGCGCAGGCTTGCTCGGATCTAGCTCGACATCGAACGGATTTTCCAGCGAGTACTGCGTCAGTCCGTTGAAGTACGCGGTGCGGTAGTTTCCGGCATAGGAACCGATGTTGCCACCGACGAAGCCGATGTTCCGCGTCAGCGAAGCCAAAAAGAAGATCGTGCGGTCTTTGAGGTCGTTGTTGAAGAACTGATTTGGACCCATTCCGCAGGCAAAGAACGTCTTTTCTTTGTTGGCCGCAATCTCACGCGCCAGGGTCAGGATTCCGTCCTTGGGAGCCCAGGTAATCGCTTCCACCGCTTCCGGTGCAAAGTTATCGACCACATACTGCTTGAGCAGCGCAAACACCGGCTGACACTTGACGGTTTTTCCGTCGGACAGCGTGACCTCGAACTCGCCTTCCAGAGCCGGCATCATGGCGCGCTTTTTGAACTTGGCTCCGACCTCATCACGCGACACCGCTTCTGGTTTTTTGGTCTTCTCATTCCAGATCACAAACGGCTCAAACTTGTCGAGCATCGCTTCCGGAATGAGCGTGTCTTTTTGCAGCAGCGCGCCCGGAGCCTTCTCTCCCTTCTTGATGATCTGCGCCGCCAGACCGGTCGTCAGCTTCAGTCCGACCACATCCTTGGCACTCAGCCGCTCCAGCGTATCCATGCGAATCAGCGACGGAAGATCCGTGTATGCCCGCACGTAGTTGGCATCGTAGAGGTTCTCTTTGAGGATCACGTGCGCAAAGCCAAGCGCAAGCGCCGGAGTCACTCCAGGCCGCACAATCAGCGCCAGATCGGCCTTGTTCATCGTTGCCGAGTACTCTGCCGCGATCACCGCAACCTTGGTTCCCTTCAGCCGCGCTTCGGTCAGCCAGTGCGCATCCGGCATCTTGGTGGTGATCCAGTTCATGCCCCACACCACAATCAGCTTGGCGTGCTCGGCCATCGACAGATCACAGTCCACCGTCTGCTGTCCGGTCACCATCGGATGGCCCGGCGGTAGATCGGTATGCCACGTATAGTTGTCCCAGCCGCGCGCTCCCAGCGCTTCATCGGGACCGACCTTGCGCACATGGGAATCGAGCAGCGCCAGCGTGTTGGCAAAGCGATACTGACCAAAGATGCGCGTGATCCCGAGCAGAGGCATTCCGCCCCGCATCTTGATGACCTGCGTACCGACTCCCTTGGCGGCTTCCACCATGTGATGGTCATAGCCCTGCACGTCCAGCCACTTTCTGCCCTGCTCGCCGCTGTACGACTGCGCGACGTTGTGCAGACCCTTGGCGACCAGCTCAAACGCCTCATCCCACGAGACGCGCACGAACGACTCTTTGCCGCGCTGTAGATACTTCAGATCGAGCTTGCCGGTGGCCTGGTCGCGTGGGAATCCGTCCTTGGCCCACTGCAGCCAGCCCTTGCGCACCAGCGGATACCGGCAGCGGCGATCGCCATAGAAGCGACGCACCAGCGCAAGTCCCTTCTGACAGCAGCGCGGGTCCCAGCGATGCGACGACTTCATTCCGCCCAGATCGGCCGCTTCTCCGTACCCGAACGTCGGCCCAATCCGCACGATCGTTCCCGATCGAACGTAGGCCCGCAGAAGACAGTTGTGGGTGTCGTTGGGCGCGCAGGTAAACGTAAACGTCGAGTCGTACGCGTACAGATCGCGATAGATCCGCTCCCAGCCACGATTGGGATATGCCTTGAGCGGATTGCTCACGTTCAGCGGCTCTAGGAAGTTGAAGGCCCAGCCCTTCTTCGCCGTGGTGCCAGCAGCAACGCCAGCCGACGCGCTGAGGGCGGCCAAGAACGAACGTCGGGAAAACTTTGACGAAGACATGTTGCTCCTCCCCTCAACTGGGGTTGTTCACAGCAAGTGCGCTGGGATTCCCTCTCAAGGTACGCACTGACTTGGTCTACTTCACCACCCGCCCAATATGAAGCATAATGTATGCCTGTTATTGGGCAGAGGACTGCTCATTTCCCCCACGGGCAGCCTCGGAGACGGTCTTCCCAGAGGCTGCGCTGGTCTTACTTGGCCAGACCTCGGAGGTGCGCCACCAGCGCGTTTACGACCTCGGTCTTCTCCGCCAGATCCGGATTCGGCGGCATCGCCGGACTCTTGCCCACTGCGCCACCACCGTTCTTGATGATGTTCACCAAGTAATCGTCCTTCACCGTGCCCTGCCACGACTTGTCCTGGAAGTTACGCGGCTTGGGAGTCAGACCCGCAGACGCCGCTCCATCACCCGCCCCTTGCGCACCGTGACAGACAGCACAGCGGCTTGAAAAGATCTCCTGCGCTTCCTGCTTGGCTTGCGGGGAAATGACCGGAGCGGCAGCACCACCCCCTTTGTTACAGGCCGGAGTCACGGCCAAGGCCAGAAGTGCGAGGCTAGCGAAGACAATCTTGCGGGTCATGGTTTTTTCTACCTCTTCGGGTTCACAGGAAGAATCGGCGTCTTGTGTTCCTCGAACCGAGCGATCTCGGCCAGCGTAGTGCGACGAAGAAACTCCGCCACCCGCTCACGCTCTTCGGTCCAGAAACAGTGCGCCGGACAGTTGCGTTCATCCGTACAAGCCGCCGTGCCCAGCATGCAGCGCTTCTGCACGATCGGATCGTCGAATACCTCACAGACCTCGAACAGAGTCACTTCCTCTGCCGGTCGGGCCAGCGACACCCCACCACTGGTTCCGCGCTGCGTGGTCAGGAATCCCTTCCGCGCCAGCGTGTGGACGATCTTGGCCAGATAGGCCGGCGGAATCCCCGTCGCCTTGGCGATGTCCCGCACAAACTGAGCGCCGAGCTGCTTTTGATAGCGGCTCAGGTGCCCAAGGGCGGCGATCGCGTATCCAACCGTCTGGCTCAGCATGTCTAGTTCTATCTAGCGACCAAACGACCATGTTGTCAATTGATAAGTTTATCTCCTGACAACCATGTCGTTTTATCGTTTGACTGGCGTGACGGCGGACTGCTGTGGGTAGGAATCAGTCCCAGCGATCGATCAGGTACGTAGTGACGGTGCTCTCGGTGGTGACGCGCAGGGATAGGTTCCACGGCTGATCCGCAACCATTCCCAAGCCACAGGCATCTGCTTCGTCGGCACCGGCGATCGGCGCAGTGCGATTGTAGGCCTCCAGCGTCGCGCGGATGGGGTGGAACTCGCTCTGCAGCGTCTCGGTGAAGAAGCCACGGCCCAAGCCATTGGTCGTGTCGCGACAGCCTTTGAGCAGGAAAAAGATGTGGCGCCCGTGCTGCGGAAGCGGCCGATCGCCCCACTGATTCGGGGAAGGCACAATGCCGGTGACCGCAGCCCAGCTTCCCGCCGCAAGATTCCAGGGACGCCCGCCCGTCGGCACCGCTGTATTGCGTGGTGGCTGTCGTAGCTTCTGTCCAGGCTCGTAGTCGAACGCGAAGATCATCACATTGGATGCAGCGCCAGTCTCCCGATTCGGAGACACCACTGCCATGAACGGATAGACCTCGTCGCTGACTTCCACTTCTATTTTGAATGCCGTCGGAAGCTGCGCGGGCTCATGGAAGCGATAGTTCTGGACGAAGACTTGGTAGTGTCCTCGTTCCGCAGTTCCACGGGACCAGCGAATGTTCTCGACCGGAGTTGTTGTCTCACCACGAACATTCATATCCACATCGAGCCAGCCGCCACACACCGACCGCTTGTGCGCATAGTAGATGTGCTCTCCCCGAGGTGTGATGACGTGGAGATCCAGATCATTGCGGTTGTCCCACAGCAGGGACGCGCGGATATCGACTCCCTGATACTGACCACCGGCTCCCTCGACACGACGCTTGATCTCGGCATCGATTCCAGAGTGGTAGTACCAGCTCACCGGATTGCGCTGCGCCAGCGTGTCCCACTGCAAGATCGGTGGCGCATCAAGCTTGGACGCAGTAACGAGAGCCATCATGCGGTCCGGCTTGCTCGGGACTTGGGCTTCGATACGAATGGCATCCGGAAGCACCGTCCGCGCGAACTTCTCCCACGTCATCGTCCGCTGCGGCAGCGCCATCGGCTCGCTTTGTGGCTTGGCTTTGGGAGTCAGATGCGCAAAGACTCCGCCCTGGCTGGCTGCTTTCTGCTCTTTGGGTTGCCACAGAAGCTGCGAAAGATCTGAAAGGGTTGCATAGCGACGCTCCAGTGATCCCGCCGCTTTGAGCACAGAGATGACTTTCTCTGCCTGCGCGATGTTGCCAGCGGACGGCGCAACTTGGGCGCGCATGTACTGGGAAGGAGCCATTTTCTCGTCGAAGCGGCGCTTGATGGCAGCGACGGCCATTCCGCTCTGCAGGTCTTCCAAGAGCGTACCTATCATGCTGCTGCGGACATGGGCAAAGCCGGCAGGAGCAGTGGCAACAGCGCGCCACAGGACTGCATCACGACGCTGCGGGGACTTGAGGTTCGCAAGCTGACGGGACAGCGCCAGCAGCCACTCTGCGGCACCGATGCACTTCTCGGATCGATACAGCGTGCCGGAGGTCAGGAGAGAGTGTGCCCGCTCGATCGTGCCGAGTGGGAACTCCTCCAGCCCACGGGACAGCATATTCCAGTCTTCTTTTCGCTGCGCCTCGACCTGCGCGGCAGTGCGAACCAGCTGGGAGTGCGCGTGCGGTAGCTCGACGGAAAAGTGGGTCCACACCTTGCCATCCGCAGCTGGCCGCGAAGCTGGCGTCCCGAGCAGCTTGCGTTCGGGAATCAGGACTCCTGTCACCGCTGCTTGGGTGACCGCTTCCGCCATCAAACCAAAGGCTCTATCAAAGCCAGCCGGAGCACTGTCTGTCCAAAGAGCCGATGTCAGCTGTCCCGAATCGGAGATCGCTACCAGATTCCCATAGCGCTCGATAAACCGTCGACATTCATGGCAGAGGTAGTGCTGGCGCAGCGACTCTGGAATGTGCTCGTGGAACGTGCGCCACAGCTCTGTTGCGGCAGTGTGAAAGAGCGGTCCGGCGGCGTAGCTTGCAAACTGCTGCTGGACCGAGGCCAGGACACCCGGAAACTCGTCCACTTCAGCAGGCGGAGTGATTGGCGGCACGTTCGACATGGAAGCTCCAGACTCACGTTGAGGGCCCCCGCAGCGAGGACCACGATTCTGAAACCAAGATGATACGCCAACCGCCGACTCGGCCAAAGAGTCAGCAGCCGCGCAGCGCCAAGGCAAGCAGACCGAGTGCCACCGGCGTCGCGAGGACCAGGCCTTGTCGTACCCGCTGAGTCAGAGGCTCTGACATCACGTCTTCCAGCACCGCCCGATACAGCTGTCTCGTCTCTCGCAGCAGCGCTTGTGCGGCTTCCGGGCCTCGGTCGATGCGGCTCTGCACCAGGCTCTGCGGTCGTCCTCGCACCATCGCGCGCAGACACAAAAGCAGCAGCTCGTCGCGAAAGAACGGCTCGGGAATCGCATCCCGTCGCGCCCGGTAATACTGGTCCGATCCCAGCGAGCCGAGCGTGATCTCCCGCCGCTCCCCTTCCTGCAGCAGGTTGGTCAGCGATCCGAGCCGATCGACCTCCTCGTGCTTGCCGGTGAGGATGAAATAAAACAGCGCGCCCATCGCATACACGTCGTGCGCTTCGCCCAGGCGTCGCACCACCTCGAACTTGCAGCTCTCGGGATTGGGCGGCGGCTCTCCACGATAATGCGCCAGCGGACCCATCGGCCCCGGCTCGACGCGCAGGATCTCCAGGTCATGATCGTGGCGCTGGTCGTTGATGTCGGTCAGCAGATCCCCCGGCAGCAGCGACAGATACGACGAGGCCAGCCCCGCCGGCACCGCAAAGCAGGCACTCCCCGGCACAAACGACAGCGGCTCCGAGACACGCTCTTTGCGCCGCCGCGCTTCCGGCGAGGTATAGGGCAGCTTAAACGCCGCCGCGACGACATCCTGCTCTTCGTACCAGCTGCGCGACAGCTCATCTTTGTCGGCCAGACCGAAGTCGATGACCTTGACCGCAAAGCGCGGAAACGCCGCCACCTGCAACAGCTGCTCGCGCAGACTGACCTGCGACTCGCCCCGCCAGTCACTGACCCCGTCGGTGTCGCTCTTCGCCACCACCATCACGTTGTCCGGCGCGAGGTCTTTGTGAATGATCCGCTTTTCCCCGTGCAGCCACGCCAGCGCGTCGGCCAGCTGCACCATCAAGTGGAGCTTTTCCGCCAGCATCGCCTTCTGCGCCAGCTGCGCTTCGTGCTTGTCCGTCGGCAGCCGCACCCCGCTCGCCGTGCCCCCTTCACCCGACTTCGGCGCGATGATGCGATCCATCACCTGGCGAGTCAGCTGCGGCAGGTCAACCAGGCCGTGCTCGACCAGCTCCATCACCACCACTTCCCGGTCGACGAAGCTGATCAGGCTGCCGCGCTGCGACTTCGGACCCTGACAGCAGCTCTTCGCCGGCGGTCGCAGCAGCTCGACGCCCCGCTGCTCGACATCTTCCGCCGACAGCTCGTAACCACAGCGCGAGCACGACAGCAGCGGATGGTCATGACCCAGCCGCTCGACGCGCTGCAGCAGCTGCCCACAGCCTCGCGGACACAGCGGGTGATAGATCACTCCACAGCCACACATTGCCAGCGGCGGCACCCGCACAATGTCGAGCGTCCGAATCACATTCACCGAACGCACCGTCGTCAGCTCTTTGAGCAGATCGATCTCTTGCTTGAACAGCCTCTCATCGGCCAGCGTCGCGTGATCGTGCAGGATCTTCACCGCCACTGGCCGGACGTTGCGACGGGCACTGCGCTGCCAGGCCTTGTAGACCTTGGCGAACTTGCCGCTGCCGATCAGCACCGGGACGCTGATGCCGTCCGCCTGCGTCTGCGCCAAGATGTCATAGCTGACGCTGGCCTGAATCGACAGCGACTGGGTCAAGCGACCGCTGATAGGAGCCGACATCGCTTAGCGCGCCTTGCGAGTGGAGATCGCCAGCCGCGACAGCCCAGCGGTCTTGGCCAGCTCCATCACCTGGACCACTCGACCGTGAGCCGTTGCTTCGTCAGCATGCACGATGATCTGCGTCGAGCTGTCTTTGCCTTTGGCCTCGGCAAGCAGTCGCGCCAGCTCGGTCCCGTCCACCAGCTTGCCATCGACCATCATCTTGCCGTCCGAGCCAATCGCCACCGTCAGGTCTTTGCTGCCCGGGTTCACTTCCTTGGTCGCGCCCTTGGGCAGGTTCACCCGCAGCCCCGAGCGCGCCCCCGCATCGGCAATCACAGACGAGGTCACCATAAAGATGATCAGCAGCACCAGGAAGATGTCGGTCAGCGGCGTGATGTTGATCTCGGCGAAGATGCCTTCCTCGTCCAGCTCTGCGTCGCCGCCTTGACCCGGAACCTTGCCAAGCGCCATGGCTAGGCCGCCTCCGCGCTGGGGTCTTTGGGCTCGGCCTTGTCCTTGTCTTTGCTGCTCGCCTCGGTCAGCTCTTCGAGAAACTCTTCGATCGTCAGCCGCAGCTCGATGCTCATCCGCGACAGCCGCGACTGGAAGTAGTTGAACACCAGCAGCGCCACCACCGCGATCCCGATACCCACCGCCGTCGCGATCAGCGCCTCGGCAATGTACGGACCGACGACCTGGATACCCGCCTGGTTGCTCTCTCCGATCTTGCGGAACGCGCCCATGATGCCGATGACCGTGCCAAACAGCCCCAGGAACGGCGTCGTCGCGCCAATCGTCCCGAGCACCCACAGCGGCCCCCTCAGTGACAGCACCATCCGCTGGCGTTCCCGCTCGACTGCTGCCCGCAGTGCCTCCTCGGAGCCGCGTCCCAGCCGCTCGAACCCGATCAGCATCACGTCGGCCAGCGGGGACTTGCTGCGCTGACACGCCGCCCGCGCATCCGCCACCGCCCCACGATACAGCGCCCGGCGTACTTGCTCGGCCAGCCGGCGGGAAGTCTCCGCCAGGTTCCACAGGGACAGCGTCCGCTCGATCGCCACCGTCACCGCCGCCAGCGAACACAGGATCATCGAGCCCAACGTCAGCAGCGTGATGCGGTCCGCCGCTTTGGCCCAGTCTCGAATCGACTCAAACGAGCCTGGCTTGCTTGCCCCTACCGACGCCGCCTGCGTCACCGCGTCCGTCAGCGAAGCCCAGTCCATAGAAAGAAGGAGGTGTTGCATCTCTTGGGTCACAAGACGCGACAATCGGCGCCTAAGGTAACAATTTTAGCCACAGATGCCGGCAGCGGTCACGGCTTTCGCGCTATAAACCGTCCCATGTCGGTCATCCTGTCCTTCGAGCTGGCCGGGAGGCTGGCGCGCCTTACCCTCAGTCGTCCCGAAGCCAAAAACGCCCTGCGCCCGGTCGACTGGCAGCAGCTGGCGGCTCACCTTTCCGAAGTGCAGCAGCGTCCCGAGGTGCGGGTGGTCCTGCTCAGCGGAGCCGGGGGCGCGTTCTCATCCGGTGGGGACCTCAAGACCATGCCCGAGCGACTGGCCCTGCCGGTGGCGGCACGGCGGCAGCAGCTTCTGGCCGACAGTCGCGTGATCCAGACCCTGTATGACCTGGACCTGCCCGTGGTCGCCGCGATTCCGGGTGTCTGCATGGGAGCCGGGCTGTCGCTGGCCCTGGCCGCTGACCTGCGCATCGCCGCCTCGAATGCCGTGCTGGGAGCGGTCTTCCATCGCATCGGACTGTCAGCCGACTTCGGCCTGTCGTGGCTACTTCCCCAAGCCGTCGGGGCCGCCCAAGCGATGCGCCTGCTCATGACCGCTGCCACTGTGTCAGCTGACGAAGCCCTGGCGCTTGGCTTGGTCCAGACCGTGGTCGCCCCCACCGAGCTAGAGTCCGCCGCCCAAGCCCTCTGTGAGCAGCTCGCCCAAGGTCCGAAAGTCGCCCAAGCCCTCACCAAGCGCGCCCTCCATCGCAGTAGCACCGCCGACCTAGCCGCCATGCTCGAGTGGGAAGCCCACAGCCAGAGCCTCCTAGGCAAGACCCCCGACGCCCAAGAAGGCCTAACCGCCTTCCTATCCAAGCGCCCCCCCCACTTCACCGGAGAATGATCCCCCCAACCCCGACTTGCCGAGCCCCAAGCCCGGCTTGATGAATGACGAGCTTGTCTTGATGAATGACGAGCTTGTCTTGATGAATGACGAGCTTGTCTTGATGAATGCCTAATCCGTCTCGCTCAACGCCTTCTCTGTCTTGAT
>JAEUKA010000048.1 GCA_016794465.1 Myxococcales bacterium
TCCGGCTCTGTCTCCACGTCCGGCGTATGCCGCTTCCGAGTCCCATCGATGTCGATGTAGCGAAACGTAAACCGAATCTGCCCATCAGAGTCCCGCCGCTTCTCAAGCTTGGCCATGGCATCCCCCCACCGTCGCGGCAGCATCGGCCCATATCGCGCGCCACGCTGCTTCCCAGATCGCGATCGTAACCCAACCGGAAAGCGATCAAGGAAGTACCAACCTGAGCCGGCCCAGCCGATCGCGATCGGCAAAGCGAGCAAGCAACCCGACGATCTCCGTCTCTCACAGGCTCAACCGAAGAGCTTGGACTCCGTACCGATCGGCAGCGATCAAGCGGGGAAGCCAAGTTCCCGATCTCGACGGAGGTTAACGTTTTTGAATTGGGAAGAAAACCACCCCACCGTCGCTGCTGAAGCGGAGGTGGTTCGTCTGAGGTAGGGGAGGAAGGGCAGCAGATTCTGGATGGGGATTAGCGGGGTGGGCGGGTGCGGCCCTCGTTGCGGGGGGTGTGCGCCTGGTTTACGACGATCTTGCGACCGCCAAACTGGGTGCCATGAAGCTCGGCGATGGCGCTCTCCGCTGCCTTTTGATCGGTCAGCTCGACGAAGGCGAAGCCGCGTGGCCGACCCGTCTCACGGTCGGTGATGATCTTGACCTGTGTGACCTGGCGAGAACCAGACTGCTCAAAGAAGTCCTGAATCTCTTGTTCTTTCGCACCATAAGGCAAATTACCAACATAAAGACGAGTTCCCATAGCCACTTCCCTTTCCAGCGCGGCATTGCGCACAAAGCTGCCCAATGCAGATATTTGGCCCATCGTACGTACCTGCTTGAGTCCGGCAAAGAACAGGTTATGAAGATTCCGCTGGTTTGCCTAGCAGGAGCTGTAGACGGGGGAGGGTTTGGCGACGGTGAGCTGTCTCTTGTGTTTGAGAACTTGCGCTCTCGTAGCTGCGCTCGTGTGTAGATATTGCCAGGTGAGAAGTGGTGCTTGACGATGGTTGGTGATGCTTGGCGATTGTGGGCTAATTCAAGCTATTGAAACTGAGCAGGGTTTAGCTCGATGTTGCGCTCGATCTTGCCGAACACAACCTCTTTCTCGTCGCCGCTCTGCTCGACCATCAGCAGCCGCCGGAGCAGCATGCTCTTGCCATCGACGTGTAGCTCGATGCGCGAAAACACCCGACTGAGCGGGGACTGGGCCTTCGGCAGAAGCAGCAGCGCCGGCTGATCGCCCGTGCCGGCGGCCTTGACCTCGTACTCACCCTCGGCGTCTCGCAGCGATCCCTGCCCCAGCCACAGCTTCAGCTGCGCAAAGATCGCCCTCAGCATGGGATCTTTGCCGGTATCAATCCGCTGCGGTGCCCGGGTCCCGATCGTAAGCTGCGCCTGGTCGCCAACCAGCAGCATCGTCGAGGGATCGGGCGCAAGGTACTCCCAGCGCAGCCGCGCCGGCGTGCCCTTCACGTACAGAAACCGTCCCGTCGAGCTGATCTGCTGCCGGAACAGCTTCACCCGGCTGTGCTGCACAAAGTCGGCCCGCAGCGAGTGGAGGTCTTTCTGCGCCGCATCGATGCGAGTCATCAGCTCCATCGCCGTAGGCAGTGGCGCCGCGACACTTGGCCTAGGCCCTGCGACCACCCCGCACAAGACCAGCAGCAGCCGCAGCGCCCACCGCTTCCACTTACCGGTTTTGGTCAACATAGGCGGCCAGGGCGGCGGCGGAGGTGAAGGCCTGCTTGCCGACCTTCTCATCGGGGATGGTGACGCGATAGGCACGCTCGATGGCGACCGCCAGCTCCAGGGCATCGATCGAGTCGAGGCCCAGGCCGCTGCCAAACAGCGGGGCATCGTCGGCGATCTCGTCCGGCGTCTTGTCAAGCTTCAGGCTGTTGATGATGAGTTCCTTGATCTCGTGAACAAAGCTGCTTTGGGTCATGGTGTTTCTCTTGGGGGTACATACGGACGAGGCGCGCAGACATTCGCGCCTAGAAGCTGTCTTCACACAGGGCGTCCAGTCCACCGTCAGCTGCCAGCCACTGCCCGGTCAGGTACGCGGCCTGCTTGGACGCCAAAAAACCAACCAGCTCGGCGACTTCGCTGGCAGTGCCGGCCCGGCCCATCGGGATCGATCCGAGCAGCTCACTCTTCACCGACTCGGGCAGCTCGGCGGTAAGCGCGGTATCGACCAGGCCCGCCGACACACAGTTGCAGGTGATCTGGAAGCGCCCCAGCTCGTGCATCAGGCTGCGGCACAGACCATACAGCCCCGCTTTGGCCGCCCCATACGCCGTCTGCCCGCGCCGTCCCAGCCGCGCCGTGGGCGAACAGACAAAGAGGATTCGCCCCTGCCGCGCCGCGATCATGCCCTTCATCACCGCTTGCGCTGCCAAGAACCCGCCCCGCAGGTGAACCCCGAGCACATCGTCGAAGTCCACCATCGGCATCGTCATCGCCAGCTTGTCGCGCGCAAAGCCCGCCGCATGCACCAGCACCGCCACGTCCTGGCCATCCAGCGCCCCCCCCGGCTGCCGCAGCGCCTGCCAGTCCGCAGCCGACGCCGCATCACAGCGCACTGCCGAGAGAGCCAGACCATCAGCCTGGGCCAGGGCGACGGCAGCCGCAGCCTCTGCCGCATCGTGGGCATACGTGACAGTCACCGCCATCCCGTCAGCGGCCAGTCGGCGGGCCACCGCAAGGCCAATGCCTCGCGTGCCTCCTGTCACCAGTGCCAACTTCATGAGGGTGCGATATTACTCCGTCGGCCTCGCGGGACAAGTCCGTAGCAGGCGCACCGCGTAAAAGCCGTCGGCGTTGTGACGATGCGGGTACGTCCGCAGCGCAAACGGCGGCACCCTCTCACACAGCGGCGAGCCACCTGTCCCCTCGGCATAGAACAGCGGATCACTCGGCGCGGGCGGCAGTGGCACGAACTCCGGGTGGCGATCGAGAAACGCCGCGATCTGCGCCGGCCCTTCTTCGGGCAGCAGGCTACACACCGAGTACAGCAGCACCCCGCCCGGCAGCACCTTCTTCGCCAGCCGATCGAGCAGCGCCCGCTGCAGCGCCGTCAGCTCTGGAAGCTGGGGAGGCCGCAGCCGCGCCTCGGGATGACGCCGCAGCACCCCCGAGCCACTACACGGCGCATCCAGCAGCACCGCCGCATACCCCTTCCGCAGCTTGGCACTCGGGTCGAGCAGGTCGGCCTCGATCGTCCGAATCCGCCGCGCCCCCAGCCGATGGGCATGATCTCGGCACAGCGAGAGCTTGCGCGGCAGCCTATCGACCGCATCAATGTCGCGCTGATTGTCGACCAGCGCCGCCAGGTGACAGGTCTTGCCACCCACCCCCGCACAGCCATCGAGCAGCGCTCCCTCTGGCAGCTGGAGCTTCCCGTCCACCGTATCGGCAAACAGCAGCCGCGTCGTAAGCTGCGCCGCCAGGTCTTGCGCCGTAAACAGCCCCTTGCCATAGGCCTCGCCCGTGAAGGGATGCCCGCCGTGCAGCTCGACCGCCTCCGGCAGCAGCGGATGCGGCGTCGGCGCCACCGCCAGCTCTTTGGCCAGCGCCTGCCCCAGCAGCTTCAGCCGCTCCGCCGGCTCCCCCGATCCCCGCAGCGGGTTCAGCCGCAGCCACGTCGGCGCCGGCTGTCCCAGCGACTTCAGCAGCGCATCGGCCTCTCGGGGGTCGATCATCATCTTTAGCAGCGCCTCGGTCAGCCACGCTGGCGCACTGTGATGGACTTGCAGCACCTCGCTCCACGCAGCCGGACTTGCCGCTTGCGCAGGGTAGGGCGGCAGCGGCGGCTCCCCCTGCGAGGCCAGCTTGCGCAGGATCGCGTTGGTCAGCCCCGCCAGCCCCGGTCCCCGCAGCCGCTTCACCGCATGCACCACCGCATCCACCACGTAGTGAGCCTGCGTCTTCATGAACAGCAGCTGATACGCCCCCAGCCGCAGCAGCCACCGCGTCGTCCCATCCAGCTTGCCTAGCCCCCGGCTCGCCTGTGCCCCGAGCGCCCGATCCAGCCGCGTCACCTGCCGCAGCGTGCCGTAACACAGCTCGGTGGTCAGCCCCCGCTCTGACTCCGGCAGCTTCGCCAGCTCTCCCGCCAGCGCCAGCGTGGCATAGGCCCCTTCGTCCACTCGCAGCAGCACCCGCAGCGCCGCAGAAAGCGGTCGCAGCTCGCGGGGCTTGGTCGTCTCGATCGAACTCGGGGGATGAGGCTGCACAGGCGGGGGTGTTGGTTGCACTTAGGGTTTGGGCTCGCACATCTCTTCGGGGCGAACGACCGCGTCGAACTCTGCGCTCGTCAGGCAGCCAAACTCAAGCGCTACTTGCTTCAGGGTCTTGCCCTGCTTGTGCGCCGTCTTGGCAATCTTGGCCGCCATGTCATAGCCCAGCTTCGGCGCCAAGGCCGTCACCAGCATCAGCGAGCGATCGACGAGGTCTTTGATCCGCGCCTCGTCCGCCTCGATGCCGACCACACAGTTGTCGACAAACGAGTGACAGGCATCGGTCAGCAGCCGCGCCGACTGCAGCGTCGCATACGCCAGCACCGGCTTGAACACGTTCAGCTCGAAGTGCCCCTGCGCTCCGGCAAACGCCACCGCCGTGTCATTGCCGATGACCTGCGCACAGACCATCGTCATCGCCTCGCACTGCGTCGGGTTGACCTTGCCGGGCATGATCGAGCTCCCCGGCTCGTTCTCCGGCAGCCGCAGCTCCCCCAGCGCACAGCGCGGACCCGAGCCGAGCAGCCGAATGTCATTGGCGACCTTGTTGCACGCCACCGCCGTCGTCTTCAGCGTCCCCGACAGCGTCACCACCGCATCATGCGCCGCCAGGGCCGCAAACTTGTTCGGCGCCGTCACAAACGGCAGCCCGGTCAGCGCCGCAATCTCGGTCGCCACCGCCTCGGCATAGCGCGGGTGACTGTTCAGCCCCGTGCCCACCGCCGTCCCGCCTGCCGCCAGCTCATACATCTGCGGCAGCGCCGCTGTCACCGCCGCCTGCGCCCCGCGCACCTGCGCCGCATAGCCCGAGAACACCTGCCCCAGCGTCAGCGGCGTCGCGTCCATCAGGTGCGTCCGGCCAATCTTGACGATGTGCGCAAACTGCTGCGACTTGGCCTCAAGCGCCTCCGCCAGCCGTCCCAGCGCCGGCAGCAGCCCGTGACAGACCCGATCGACGATCGCCACGTGCATCGCAGTCGGGAACGAGTCATTGGTCGACTGCGACATATTGACGTGATCGTTGGGGTGGACCGGCTTCTTGCTCCCCAGCACCCCGCCGAGCAGCTCACTCGCGCGGTTGGCGATGACCTCGTTGGCGTTCATGTTGGTCTGGGTGCCCGACCCGGTCTGCCACACCACCAGCGGGAAGTGGTCGTCGAGCTTGCCGGCAATCACCTCATCGGCGGCCTGCTCGATCGCCGGCAGCAGCTTGCCGTCGAGCTTCCCGAGCTGCACGTTCACCCGCGCCGCCGCCTTCTTGACGATCCCAAGGGCATAGATGAACTCACGCGGGAAGCGCTCGCCGCCGATGCGAAAGTTCTGAAGTGAGCGCTGCGTCTGCGCCCCGTAGTAGCGATCACAGGGAACCTCAATGTCCCCGAACGTATCCTTCTCAATCCGAGTGCTCACTGTCACGACGGTCCTCGCTGGGTGGGGTGGTGGGGTGCGGTCACAGCCGCCTTGCTGCACCGCAAGGCCATGCTAGCCGCCACTGGGCTTGTTGTCGTCCCCAGCGGGCTTGCGACGGCGACCCGTGGCCATGAACTCGGCAAAGGTGCGGACCTGGGCCCGGACCTCGGGGATGCGATCGCCGGCGCCTTGCAGGATGCCGTAGTACATGAAGCCGACCTCGCTGGCCTCGCTGCGGGCCAAGGCCCGGGTGTCGCGGACCAGATCCAGGGCCACTTCTAGCGCTTGCTCGACCGCTGCCAGGTCGCGGTCGGTGCGCAGGTCGTTCAGGATGCTGTCGGGGCTGGCGCCGGGGATCGACAGCCCGAGCTTCTTCGCCAGCTCGGCGATGCTGGTCAGGTGCTCTTCAATGCCGCGCTTGGGACGGGTCAGCAGCTGGCGCTCTTCGGGGAGCAAGCCAACGCAGAACTTGCGCAGCCTGCCTTGCGTGTCCTCGACCGACTTGACGATCTTGACCAGCTCAGCGGTCGCGGGGGTGTTGTCTCCGACTTTGTTGTCCATTGTCCGGCCTCCTAGTCTGGACAGAGGTAAGCACTCCCCGCACCCAGTCAAGGCCTGATCGACCCAAAGCAGGCCAAAGATCGACCTATGCGAGGCCGAAGATCGACCTAGGTGAGGTAGATGATCGACCTCATGCAGGCCGAAGATCGACCTAGGTGAGGTAGAAGATCGACCTCATGCAGGCCGATGATCGACCTCATACAGGCCGAAGATCGACCTCATATAGGCCGAAGATCGACCTCATGCAGGCCGAAGATCGACCTAGGTGAGGTAGATGATCGACCTCATGCAGGCCGAAGATCGACCTAGGAGAGGTAGATGATCGACCTAGGTGAGGTAGATGATCGACCTACCCAAGGCCGATGCAGACCCGCGCATTGACGGGGAGTGGGGTTGTGGGATTCTTCGCGCATGACACAGGGTCTGCCCCGCTACTTGCTTTGCAACGTCCGGTTCGGGCGGTTCAAGGCGGTGTTCAGCGAACAGGACGTGCCGCTCGCTCCGTTCACGGTCCTCATCGGTCGCAATGGCTCCGGCAAGAGCACGCTGCTGGAAGCCTTGCAGTGGCTTGATACCGCGCTGCGCAAGGACGCCAACGCCGCCTGCGATCCCTACCGAGGCATGCGAGAGCTGGTCAACAAGCGCTCCCCGCGTCCGACGTTCTGGCTGGGGCTGACCTGGAATCCCGACCCCGATGCGCCAGCCAGTCCGCTGCCTAGCCTGCCCGAGCAGATTGGGTACTCATTCGAGGTCCGCAGCGTCAAGCGTCAAGCGATCATTCAGCGTGAGCATCTGTGGGTGGGCCAAGCGGGTGCGCCGCAGCACTGGATCACCACCAAGCTCGAGCCGGGAAAGCGCCTCGCACCGACCGGCGGGTCCACTGGTCGGCAGCGGGCGCGGGTGCTGTATCCCGAAGCGGAAGACCGGCGCACCCTGTTTTCGAGCCCGGATCGGCTGGCACTGCCGCTGGGACCGATCGATCCAGACGGGGAGTTCTTGGGGAACCCGTTCCCGATCGTGCGGCGCTTCTTTCGCGACGCCGTCTTTCTGCGCCTGTCACCGAAGAACCTGTCGAATCCCTCGCGGACCACCCGTAGCTCTGAGGAGCCGCTGCTGGACGAGGAGGGTGCGCGCCTGCCGGTCCTGCTGCGGGAGCTGAGCGCCGAGCAGCTCGCAGAGGTGGTGGAGCAGCTCAAGCAGGTGCTCCCAGATGTGGAGGGGGTTGGCCTGAGCGACGCGAACCACCGGGACCTGCCGGTTCACTATCACCTGACAGAGCCGATGCTGGGGGCCAGCCAGCCAGCCAGTCGGCTCTTGCGAATCCCGGCCTGGATGCTGTCGGAAGGGACGCGTCGTCTCACCGCGCTGTTTGCGCTGCTCGCCCACGATCCGCCGCCCTCGCTGCTCTGCATCGAAGAGATCGAGAATGGGCTGGACCCGTGGACGGTCATCGTCGTGCTCAATGCCCTGCGATCGGCGGTGGCACGGGGGGTTCAGGTCATCGTTACCACCCACTCGCCCTGGCTGCTGGACCACGCGGCGCTGGATGAGATCGTGCGGGTTCGTCGCCAAGCGGGCGAGACGGTCTATGAGCGCTTTGCAGACGACGCGGAGGTCAAGCGGTTCCGTGACGGCGTCCCACCCGGCGCGCGCTATGTCCGAGGAGGGTAGGCGATGCGGCGAGTCCTGCTAGTCGAGGGCAGTGATAGGCGACCGCCCCGCGCCGAGGCGCTTGCGCTCAGCCAGCTGTGGGGAACGATCTGCGACAGCCTGAAGGTGCCGCGCTTTGATCTCGTGGCACCCATCAGCAAGGGGCTGATCGAGCATCTAGTGGAAGGTGAGGGGACACTTGACGAAGAGATCGAGCGGCTGGGACTCGGACAGCCAGGCGACGCGCTGGTGGTGGCCTGGGATGTGCGTCCGGTCTGGGCACGCCTGACCACCGTGGTCTGCCGGTGGCGCGAGACGGTGGGGCTCTACAAGTGGCTCCATCAGCGGCAGCAGCTGCCGGCTCCCCTGCGCGCGCATGTGAAGGCGCGATGGCAGGACCTTTCAGGACGCAGCACGCCGAGCGAGAAGACCTCACCCGAAAGCCGGCTGTCGGCGGGGTCGCTGTATGCGGTTTGCATGGACCCGATGTTTGAAGAGATCTTCTGCAAGGAGGACGTGATCTGGCAGGCCCTGGAGCTGACGGGGCAGCGCGTCAAGGACTGGCCTCCGAGCTGGAACAAGCGGGCAAAGCTGGACGCCAAGATGCTGCTCGACAAGGCCATCCATGCGGCCCGCAGGCATAAGCCGCAGCCCGCCGTGGTGCGCCGCATCGGGCTGGACTACACCACCAATCAGGAAGCGTGGGCGGCACACTTTGTCCGCAGCTTCGCCGACCACAGCCCTGACAGGTTTGGCAAGCAGCCAGTCATCCAGCGACTGCGCACCCTCCTAGCCAGCGAAGATCGACCTATATGAGGCCGAAGATCGACCTACCCAAGGCCGAAGATCGGCCTACCCAAGGGCGGTTTGGACGGCTCGTTTGGTCATGATGGGGAGGAGGTGGGCTCGGTAGTCGGCGGTGGCTTCGGGGGTGGAGGTGAGATCGTCTGCGGGGTAGGTCAGGCCGGCGAGGGACTCGGGGGCGAAGCGGGCGGTCAGGGCGGACTCGGCTGCTGTCCAGCGGAAGGCCGACGGACCGGCCCCGGTGACGCCGACGCGGACTCCGCCGGGATACTGCGCGACCATCACGCCCACCACGGCATAGCGCGAGGCATGGCTGGCGAACTTGGCGTAGGCAGCGCGCTGGGGGATGGTGAAGCGGACGGCGGTGAGGATCTCGTCGGGCTCTAGGGCCGTCTCGAACAGGCCGGTGAAGAAGCGGTCCGCCGGCACGGTGCGACGGTCGGTGTGGACGGTCGCGCTGAGGCCCAGCACTGCCGCCGGATAGTCGGCAGCGGGGTCGGCGTGGGCGAGCGAGCCGCCGAGGGTGCCGCGATTGCGGACCTGGGGATCGCCGATGCCGTCGGCCAAGCGGGCCAGGCTGGGGATCTTGGCGCGGACCTCGGCACTTGCAGCGACCTCAGCGTGGGTGGTGAAGGCGCCGATGATGAGCTGGTTGCCCTCGGTGCGGATGCCCCGCAGCTCGGTCACCCCGCTGAGCGACACGAGGTCACTTGGCTCGGCCATGTCCAGCTTGAGCACTGGCAACAGGCTCTGACCCCCGCCCAGCAGCTTGCCGGCAGAGGCCTGTCGCAAAAGGTGGAGCGCCTCGGCAACGGTAGACGGACGATGAAACTGAAAGTCACGCATGTCGTCATCAGTCCTTTCTTTAGTCCCGGGTGGAAGCAGCGGCCTGGGCCGAGGCAATGGCACGCCAGACCTTCTCGGGCGTCGCCGGCATGGAGATGTCCGTGACGCCAAGAGGGGCGAGGGCGTCGAGGACGGCGTTGATGACCGCAGGCGGGCAGCCGATGGCTCCGACCTCGCCGACCCCCTTGGCGCCGATGGGGTTGTGGGTGCAGGCGGTGGGGTGGGTCGAGACGTTGAAGAAGGGGAAGTCCGACGCCCGGGGCATGCCGTAGTTCAGGTACGAGCCGGTGAGGAGCTGGCCGCTCTCGTCGTACTGGGCCTCTTCGTAGAGCGCTTGGCCGATGCCTTGGACCAGACCGCCGTGCAGCTGGCCATCGACGATCATCGGGTTTAAGACCACGCCGACATCATCGGCGGCGACCATCTGGACGACCTGGACGACGCCGGTGTCGGGATCGACCTCGACCTCGCACAGGTGGCAGCCCGCCGGGAAGGTGAAGTTGAGGGGGTCGTAGAACGCCGACTCTTCCAGGCCGGGCTCGATCTTGTCGATCGGGTAGTTGTGGGGCACGTAGGCGGCGAAGGCGACCTCGGCGATGGTCTTTCTGCGGTCGGTGCCGGCGACGCGGAACTCGCCCCGGGACCACACGAGGTCGGACTCGCTGACGGCGAGCAGGTGGGCGGCGATGGTCTTGCCCTTCTTGAGGATCTTGTCGATGGCCTTGACGATCGCCGAGCCGCCGACGGACAGCGAGCGCGAGCCGTAGGTGCCCATGCCGAAGGGAATGCGGTCGGTGTCGCCGTGGACGATGTCAACGTGATCGAACGGGACGCCGAGCTTGTCCGAGACGAGCTGGGCGAAGGTCGTCTCGTGACCCTGACCGTGGCTGTGGGTGCCGGTGAACACCGATACCGAGCCGGTCGGATGGACCCGGACGGTCGCGGCTTCATACAGTCCGGCGCGGGCTCCGAGCTGACCGACCAGGGCCGAGGGAGCGATGCCGCAGCCCTCGACGTAGGTGCTAAAGCCGATGCCACGTAGCTTGCCGCGCTGCTGGGAGGCCGCGCGCCGGGCCGGATAGCCGTCGTAGTCCCCGGCCTTCAGGGCCAGCGCGAGGGTCGCTTCGTAGTCACCTACGTCGTACTCGAGGGCGACCGGGGTCTTGTAGGGGAACTGGTCGGGGCGGATGAAGTTCTTGCGACGGATGGCGAGGCGGTCGATGCCCAGCTCGCGAGCGGCCTTGTCGACGATGCGCTCGATCAGGTAGGCGGCCTCGGGTCGGCCTGCGCCTCGGTAGGCATCGACGGGAACGGTGTGGGTGAAGACGGCCTTGACCTCGACGTAGATCGCCGGGGTGGTGTAGCAGCCGGCCATCAGGGTCGCCGATAGATAGGTCGGGATGGCGGGGGCAAAGGTGCTGAGGTACGCGCCCATGTTGGCGACGTTGTGGACCTTGAAGGCCAGGAACTTGCCGTCCTTGTCGACGGCGAGCTGGGCGGTCATGATCGTGTCGCGACCGTGGGCGTCGGACATGAACGACTCGGAGCGCTCGGCAGTCCACTTGACGGGGCGACCGAGCTTCTTGCTGGCCCAGACGACAATGGCTTCCTCGGCGTAGTGGTAGATCTTCGAGCCGAAGCCACCGCCAACATCGGGGGCAACGACGCGCAGCCGATGCTCGGGAATGCCCAGGACAAAGGCCCCGAGGAGCAGCCGAATCAGGTGCGGGTTCTGACTGGTCGTATACAGCGTGTAGTAGTCGCCGGCTGGGTCGTAGTGACCGATGGCAGCGCGAGGCTCGATGGCGTTGGGGATGACGCGGTTTTGGCGGACCTCGATGTCGATGATCTTGTAGGCGCTGGCCATGGCGGTGGCGACAGCGGCTTTGTCCCCGAGATCCCAGTCGAAGCAGACGTTGTCCGGGGCCTCGGCCCAAACGGCGGGTGCACCGGGTGCCGTGGCGTCTTGCAGGGTGCCGACGGCGGGCAGGACCTCGTAGTCGATCTCGATCAGCTGAGCGGCAGCGCGGGCCTCGGCCTTGCTTTCCGCAATGACCACTGCGACCTGATCGCCGACATGGCGAACCCGGTCTTTGACCAGCATCGGGTGGGGCGGCTCCACCATGTTCGAGCCGTCTTTGCTCTTGACCAGCCAGCCACAGGGAATGCCGCCTACCTTGTCGGCAGCCACGTCGTGGCCGGTGAACACTGCGAGCACGCCGGGAGCCGCCAGTGCCGCCGCAGTCGCAATGGCGCGAATCTGGGCATAGGCATGGGGCGAGCGGACGATCACGGCATAGGCTTGGTGAGGCAGGACGATGTCGTCGACGTAGCGGCCAGCGCCAGTGATGAAGCGACGGTCTTCCCGGCGAGGAATCGCGGCCCCGATGGAGCCAGGGATGGACGGATGGGTGGTGGTGCTCATGCGCTCTTCTCCCGCATCGCATCGCGACAGGACAGGATGGCCTTGACGATGTTGTGGTAGCCGGTGCAGCGGCAGAAGTTGCCTTCCAGCCACTCGCGCGTCTCGTGCTCGTCGGCGTGGGGGCGCGTCTCGACCAGCTCGATGGCGCTCATGATCATGCCGGGGGTGCAGAAGCCGCACTGCAGCGCGTGGTGCTGGTGGAACGACTCCTGCATCGGGTGCAGCTTGCCGCCCTGCGCGAGCCCTTCGATGGTGGTGACGGTGGCTCCGTCGGCTTCGACCGCCAGCATGGTGCAGCTCTTGACCGAGCGGCCGCCGACGTGGACGACACAGGCGCCGCAGTGGCTGGTATCGCAGCCGACGTGCGTCCCGGTCAGCTGCAGCTTGTCGCGGAGCAGCTCGACAAGGAGCGTGCGCGGCTCGACCACCACCGAGACTTGCTTGCCATTCACCTGCAGAGTGACCCGACTCATGGTTCCTCCAAGCTCATGCCGAAAGCGCCGCTTGGTCAGTGCCCAGCGGACGTTCGCCAGAGCGTGCCTGCCAAACGGACCAGACTGGGCGAGTATACAAAACTGTAAATTCGCAAGGGCAGTCTTGACTTGTGTAGAGGTCCGATGTCCGCTGCTGGCAGACGTTCGCTCAGGTTGTTCCGCTGACTTCCCAAAGGGGTCAATGACATGCCAGCCACCAGCGCCCAGCTCGTTTTTGCATCGCTCACCTCTGCCTTTCTGCTTGTCCCGATGGGGGCTGCGGCTGAAGAGTCGGCACTCCAGGCCTCTTCTGCGGCAGCATCGAGCGATGGCGGCTGGCAGTTTGCCTCGGAGCGTGAGGGGGTCTCGGTGTGGTTTCGGCGCTTCCCCAACTCGTCGGTGAACGAGGTCCGAGGCGAGGCCGTCTTCGAGGTGTCGGCAGAAGCCCTGTTTGCGGTGCTCGGCGACATCGAGTCGTACGCCGACCTCATGCCGCCGACCTCGCTGGCGCAGCGGCTTCCCGGCGACGGCAGTGGCAAGCGGTACTACATCGAGATCGATCCGCCGGTGGTGTCGCGTCGCTACTACTGCATGGACGTGAACCTGACGCGTCAGCGTCCCGATGTCTTCGTCAGTGAGTGGCGGATGTGGTCAGCGGGCTGTGTGCCGCGCAAGCCGTCGCTGGTGCCGATGCGAGACAACAGTGGTCGGTGGCGGCTGTCGGCGCTGGCTCCGATGAAGACACGGGTCGAGTTTCAAGCGCACATGGACCCCGGCGGTCAGATTCCGACCTGGATGGTCAACCGCACCACCGACGGTCAGATCGCCAAGACATTTCACTCGCTAAGGCGAGCGTCGCTTCTGCCGCGCTATGCGGTGGCGTCACCGCCGAAGACCGAGCAGCCCTCGGTGTCGCCCGTGTTGGTCAAGACCAACTAGCGCGTCACCAGCACCAACGGCGGGCCCTTGGTATCGAGCGGTGGCTCCTCGATGTCGAGCGTGGTCATGAGCACGGTGCTGATCGGCTCGGCGGACAGGTCCAGATCTTTGACTGGCTGAGGCGGCTTGGCGACGGGCTTGGCTTGCGCCGGCTTCGGTGGTGGACTTGGCGTCTGTGGCTGCGTCGGAACGGTGACGAGCAGGCGCTGCATCTCGGGCAGCAGCTCACGCGGGACCAGGCACGAGAACAGATCCTTTTCACCCACCGCTTGCTTGAGCGATGTCACCGTCGCAAAGCGCTCAATCTGCCGGCGCGAGTAATAGGCCGCCACGGTGTCATTCATACCGACCACGCAGCGTCGAGCTGTAGCGGGGGCATGACGCTGGGACTGAATCAGGGTCTTCACCGAGTCGCTCTGGTGGATGACGGGATCGCCCTCGATGACGGCCAGCACCACTCCGGCCAGCGCGAAGGTCGTGATGAGCCCGCCGAGCGAGCCCAGCCAGCGCACCGGTGACTGTAGCCCAATCGCCGAGGCCAGCGCGAGCGGCGGCAGCAGCAGGCCCAGACCTCGTGGCGGCGCCAGATCTCCGCCCACCCACGTCAGCAGCGTCGCCAGCATCACCCACACCAGCAGTGGCCGAGACGCCCGTCGCATCGAGCCCAGCAGCAGCCCGAAGCAGGTCGTCACCACCACCACCTGACCGACGTGACGGCCAAACCAGCTTGGACCTTGGCGCCAGACCGCATTGAACGCCTGCATAAAGATCCCAGCCGCCGGGCGATGGAACAGCGTGCGCAGCGCTCCGCCATGGATCGCCGACGCCCCGAGAAGCAGCAGCGTGCCCCCAAGCCACATCAGCCACACCCGCCGCTTGCGCAGCAGCGGTCGATGCGAGATCACACAGTCGAAGAAGCCGAAGAACAGCGCCACCAGCCCCGCTCGCACATCCAGCACGCCTGCCAGGCCAATCCCAAGCGCCGCAAACAACATCGGCAGCCGTCGCAGCGGCAGCGGTGCCGGCTCATCGCCTTGCTTGTGCATCGGCAGGATGTGACGGTCGAACTTGTGGCCGTGCAGGCTGTGACTGACCAGCGCCACCGCTCCGGTGGACGCCACCGCCACCAGCATGTCGGGCACGATGCGGTGCGACAGCTCGTAGGTCAGCGGCATCGCCAAAAACACCAGTCCCGCCAGCCCACCGGTCTGCCGACCCACTCCCACATCAATCGCAATGGCGAGCAGGCAGCTAGCGGCCCCGAGCGCGGCCAGCACCGGCACCAGTCGCAGCGTCGCCTCGCTCATCCCAAACAGCCGACTGAGCAGCACAAACGGCACGATCCCGAGCGGCCCCCCGGTAGGTGGAGGTACGCTATGAAACGCTTGGTCCCACAGCAGCTGACCTGACAGCACTCTGCGGACCAGCAGCGCGACCTCGGCATCGACCTGCGACAGGCTTCCCGCGCCCAGATCCACGAAGTACAGCGCCAGCGGCAGCAGCATCGCGATCGCCCAGCCGAGCACCAGCCCTTTGGGCACCGGCAGCGCCGCCACCGCTTGCTGCACCGTTCCCACCGGGTCGCGCAGGGCGTTGGCCGTGACGCTGATGCCACGCTCTAGACCTTCGCCGATCTTTTCCGGGAGCTTGCCGGGCAGACTTGCCAGCTCGGCCAGCCGACCGCGCTGCCGCTTGCGTGACACGTTCTTGGCATTCGTCGGGCGCACCGTAATCGGCTTACCGACTGGTGGCCGTCCCGAGGCTGCTGGCTTTCGCGCGGACGACACGGGCAGATACGACCCCGATGAGGTCACTCCCCGGCGGCGAGCTCCCGAGCGTGGACGAGGATCTACGTCCGGCTGTGACGCCGACCCCACGTCGTCGTCCGGCTCGTCTGGCTTGTCCGGCTGGTCGCTCACGGCACCGATTCTAGGGCTAGTTGGCTACGCTGACGACGTTCAGTTCGCGAATCACAGTGACCTTGATCTGGCCGGGGAAGACCAAGTTGTCGCTGATCTTCTGGGCCAGCTCGCTTGCCATCAGCGCCGCGCGGACATCGTCGACTTGGCCTTCGCGGACGTGGATGCGCAGCTCGCGGCCCGCTTGCAGTGCGTAACAGCGCTCGACGCCGTGGGCTCCGTGGGCGAGTCGCTCCAGCTCGTCGATGCGCTGGATGTGGCTGCCTTCTTGTTCGTGCCGCGCCCCCGGACGACCGCCGCTCATGGCATCGGACGCCGCAACGATCAGCGCATATGGCGAGCTAAACGGCTCGTCGAGGTGATGGGCGCCAATCGCGTTGGCCACCATCTCGGACTCACCCAGCCGGCGTGCATAATCGGCGCCAATCACCGCATGACTCCCGTCGATGGCGTGGGTCAGCGACTTGCCAATGTCGTGCATCAGCGCCGCCCGTCTCGCGATCTTCATGTCCAGCCGCAGCTCAGCCGCGAGCATTCCGCACAAGAACGCCGACTCGACCGCATGCTTCCACTGATTTTGGCTGTACGAGGTCCGATAGTTGAGGCGACCGACGAGCCGCACGATGTCCGGATGGGCGCGCGGAATCTCCAGCTCTTTGAAGGCGCGGCGACCCAGCTCCACCGTCTCACGATCGAGGTCTTCGGCCAGGCTGGTGGCGATTCGTCGGACCGCTTCGGGCTCGGCGCGACCGCCTTGCTTGATCAGACGGGCCAGGGTGCGGCGCGAGATCTCACGGCCGAAGCTGTCCTGGCCTTCCAGTCGAATCGCGGTGCGATCGTCGCTGATGGTGAGCTTGATGTTGGCCACCTCGCCGATCACCGCCAGCGTATCCATCCCGTCGCCAAAGACCTTATCAATCAGATCGGTTGGGATCGGCAGCGTCGACAGCAGTCGCTCGGTCAGGTAGTGCCCTTCATAGCGCTGACTTGCCACTTCGAGCAGTCGCCGGGCTCGCAGACCCACCTCGGCGGTGTTTTGGCCTTGCTCCAGCTGTCGGACTCGGTCGGCTCCAGCAGCACGGGCTTGCTCGGTCCAGTCGCTGATGAGCCGCGTCTTGCAGTCGGTGAGCGTCTCTCCCGCCTGTTTTTGCAGCAGCTCGCTTGCCTCGTGGAGCAGCTGGGTTCGCCTTTCTTGCGCCGCCTTTTGTCGCGCCTGCACGGCTGTCAGGTTCCGCTCTCGCTCGTTGAGCGTCGCAATCCGCGCCTCCAGCTGCTGCTCGGTGCGCTGGAGCGTCTGATCCCACGACGCCACCTGCTGCACTCCCTGCTTCAGTGACTCTCGTCGCTGCTGTAGCTCTCGCTCACCTTGCTGTTGCCGCTTTACCTTCTGCTCGGCGGCGTCGGTGCGGGCCTGCGTCAGCTGCCGCTCGGCCTGGGTTCGTGCTTCATCGACCAGCTCGGCAGCCCGCGCTTTGGCCTCTGCCTGCAGCCGATTCCACTCGGCAACGCGCTGTTTGCGAAGCGAGACGCAGACCACGGCAGCCAAAACGAGCGACAGGCAAACAAACAGGAGGGTCACAAGCGCCATCTTTGCCGTCGATTGTCCGAGCCGTCAAGGCAGTTGCCCAAGCACCACTGGCCTTGACGCCATGGCTTGGCTTGTGGCACACAGGCGCCGACTTGCGGCCAGCCCCACAGCTAGTCGGATAGCGAGGCGGCTCGTCGACGGTTAGGGAACCCCAATGATTCCAAAGCGCAGCGCAACCAAGCAGACCAAATATTTGTTCGTGACCGGTGGTGTGGTTTCGTCGCTCGGCAAAGGCCTGGCCTCTGCGTCGATCGGCGCGCTTCTGGAGAGTCGCGGACTCAAAGTCGCCATCCAGAAGCTCGATCCCTACATCAACGTCGATCCGGGCACCATGAACCCGCTTCAGCACGGCGAGGTCTTCGTCACCGAGGACGGCGCCGAGACGGACATGGACTTGGGTCACTACGAGCGCTTCATCAGCGCCCGCATGTCCCGTCGCAACAACTTCACCACCGGCCAGGTCTACGAGTCGGTGATTCGCAAAGAGCGCAAAGGTGAATACCTCGGCGGCACGGTCCAGGTCATTCCCCACATCACCGACGAGATCAAGAGCAACGTCGTCGCCTGCGCCGAGGGCCTGGATGTCCTGATCGTCGAGGTCGGCGGTACCGTCGGTGACATCGAGTCGCTGCCATTCCTCGAAGCGCTCCGCCAGCTGCGCCATGAGGTTGGGCCGCAGAACTCGGTGTCGCTGCACCTGACGCTGGTTCCCTACATTGCGGCAGCCGGCGAGCTGAAGACCAAGCCGACGCAGCACTCGGTGCAGAAGCTGCGTGAGATCGGCATCTCGCCGGACCTCCTGCTGTGTCGCTGTGATCGCCCGATTCCCGACGGACAGAAGCAGAAGATCGCGCTGTTCTCGAACGTGCCCAAAGACGCGGTGTTTACCTCGCAAGATGTCAGTACGGTCTATGCGCTGCCGCTGCACCTGCACCAACAAGGGCTCGACGACAAGCTGTGCGAGCTTTTGAACATCTGGTCGCGGGCCCCGGCGCTGGAGGAGTGGCAGCGGATCGTCGAGCGAGTGACCCAGCCGGCGCACGAAGTGACGATCGGCATCGTCGGCAAGTACGTTGATCTGGTTGAGTCGTATAAGAGCCTCCACGAGGCGCTGATTCACGGCGGCATCGCCCACAACTGCCGGGTCAAGCAGCGCTACATCGACGCCGAGGAGGTCGAGCAGAAGGGTGCCGCGCACTTCCTCTCTACCGTCGATGCGATCCTGGTTCCGGGCGGCTTTGGCAAGCGCGGGGTCGAAGGCAAGATCGCCGCCGTTCGCTACGCCCGAGAGCAAAAGCTGCCATTTTTTGGAATCTGTCTCGGGATGCAGATTGCGGTGATTGAGTATGCGCGCAACATCCTCGGGCTGTCCGACGCCAACTCCTCGGAGTTTGATCCCGGCTCGCCGCATCCCGTGATTGATCTGATGAACGATCAGCGCAGCATTGAGAACCTCGGGGGGACGATGCGGCTCGGTGGTTATCCGGCGCAGCTTCAGGTCGGGTCGCTGGCGCATCGCGTCTACGGCAGTGAGCAGATCTCCGAGCGCCATCGCCACCGGTTCGAGGTCAACAATGCCTATCGGGCCCAGCTGGCGGCGGCGGGGCTGCACCTGTCGGCGCTGTCTCCCGACGGAACGCTGGTCGAGATGGTCGAGATTCCCGAGCATCCCTACTTCATCGGCTGCCAGTTCCACCCCGAGTTCAAGAGCCGACCGACCGATCCGCATCCCCTGTTTCGCGAGTTCGTCGGCGCGGCGCTTCGTCACCGGCAGTCGCCCAGTGCGTAGCGTTACTGGAACGTCACGCGGGTCTGGGGTTTGTCGAGCTTGATGGTCAGCGTGCCGCCGCGCTCGCTCGACCACATCCAGCCGCTTGGGCTGGTATCAAGGTCGGGGCTGGTGGCGACGCGAGCAAGCGACTGACCGCCGGCCTCGACTTTGGTGGGCTCGATCGGAAGGGGGCTGATGAGGACGACCGGGCCGCTTATAAAGGTGGCGCCAGCGGTGAAGTCGAAGCGGCGATTGACTGGGTCGAAGCCAAGGCGCGTGCCGTCGTAGACCGTGAACTGGCTGGGCTTGTCTCCCGGTACGACCATCACCCACAGCGGACCGGGGTTGCGCACAAACGACTCCACAGAGGCATCACTGGCCGGTGCGAGCGTGTCAATGGTCGGGCGCAGCAGCGGAATCAGCGCGCCCGCACGAACCAGCAGCGGCAGCTTGCGGAGCGGGGCATCTACCTGGACCGTACGCTCACTGTCCCCGGCGTAGCTTTGGCCACTGGTGAAGTCGATCCAGGTCCCCGGCGGCAGCAGCACCTCCCGCGAGCGCGCCCCCCGCGTGAGCACCGGCGCCACCAGCAGGTCTTCGCCAAACAGATACTCATCACTCGGGTGCTGACGGAGGTTGGGATACGCCAAGCCCACCGGGCGCAGGATCGGGCGACCTCCGTCGGCAAGCCCTTGCAAAAGCGTCCACTCATACGGGAACAGCCGCAGGTGCAGCCGCGCAAACTCGCGATAGAGATCCAGCGTCTCGGCGTCGCGACCGTTGGCAGCGTTCCACTCCCAGGGCGGCTGGCTGCTGGCATCGCCGACCTGCATCACCGTCGATAGCGCGGTCTGCTGGAACCAGCGAATGTACAGCTCTTTGTCGGGCGGACTGTGACGGTAGCCACCGGTGTCGGCGCCGAACAGCGGAAAGCCGGACACCCCGAGGTTTAGGCCCATCACCACCGTCGCCGGCAGCCCACCGACACCCAGCACCGTCTTGCCGTCGCGACCTTTGAAGGGCTCGCGGTAGCGGGTGAAGCTGGCGTCCATGTCGCCCGGCCAGATCACCGACACATTCTTTTGATCGCCGAAGCGCCCGGTCCGACAGAGCAGAAAACCGCCGTCAGGAGCCAAAAGCTCCGCATAGGCCCGGTGATAGAGCAGCTGATAGGTGTGGTGCATGGTGCGCTCGGTACTGCCATCGGCAAACTGCCAGCCGGTGCGCGCCGAGCCGAGCCCGACCATGACATCTTCGCCGTAGTCGAGCTTGAAGCCCTCGATGCCCAGCTTGATATAGCGGCCCACGCGGTCCTGCCACAGCGCCAGCGCCGCCGGGTTGGTGAAGTCGAGCGGCTCGCTCCAGCCATTGAGGAGCACCCCCGTTCGCTTCGGAAACAGACCCCGCTGCTGGGCCAGCGGCAGGTCGGGACTCCCCGGCTCCAAGTACGGCGCGTGCCACAGCGAAAGGCGCAGACCGGCGGCGTGGATCTTGGCGATCATCGACGCTGGATCGGGGAAGCGCGCCGGGTTGAAGTCGAAGCTGTTGACGTAGGTCGCGTACGGTCGGTCGATCCAGATCGCACTCGTCGCCAGGTCCAGGTCACGAATCTTGCGGATGTCATCGAGCACCTGCGCCTGGTCCTTGTTTTCGTTGCGCCAGATCCACGGCCCCAGTGCCCACGGAGCCGGCTGCTTTGGCGTCCCGGTAATCGCGTAATAGCGAGCCGTCAGGTCAATCGGCTCGGCAGCAGTGAGCAAGTGGAAGTGCAGGCCGCTTGCGCTGTCCTCCCCGGTGCCAAAGGTCGTCTCGACGAGGTCCGGCTGCTTGTTGGCAACCGCGAACACCCCGGGGCGACGGCTCTCGACAAACAGGCCCCAGCCGCGCGTGCCCAGCAGCAGTGGCACCGGCACCCGCATTTCGTTGCTCTTCGACTCCAGCAGATCGATCTCTTGCTGCATCGGGCGGACCTTGCCGCGCTGGTTGACCTCATCGGCCCAGCCTCCGAGCCCATAAAACGCTTCCTGCGCATCGACCCGAGGCCGCAGCCGCACAAACGCCACCTTTCGCTCGGCGCGGACCTCGGGCAGGAGCACGGCGGCAAAGCGACCGGGACCGCTTGGCGCAATTCGCAGGCTGGCGTGCTGTCCGTCCGTCAGCTGCAGCGCCAGCTCTAGCTCCGTCGCCGTGGCGCTGACGATCGCAATCGTCTCGACGGTGTGCCAGCGCAGGTCGGGCGGCTCGCTGGGGGACAGCACCTCGTCGCCATACTCCAGCCAGTAGGGATCGAGGCTCGCCCGCTCATCCAGCTGCTCCACCGTGCCGATCTGCCACGCGTCCGCCGGGAAGCGCACAAGCTCTCGCTCGCCAGTGAGCAGTCGCAGTGTCGTGCTCTCGGGGACAAACTCCACCGACGACTCGCCATCGCTCACCCGCACCGGGTCCGCCGGGATGGTTCCGCAGCCGAGCTGCCCGAGTCCGAGCCCAAGTCCAAGCCCGAACCAGAGCCCAAGCCCCATGCCGGGAACCTGCCGCCCCAGGAAATGTCTTTTGCACGCGGCGCCGAGATCGTGGGAAGTGCCCTTCATAAGCGGGAGCAAACCACGAGTGACGCCGCGCGGTAAGATGGCAAGCAAGTTTCAGTAAGGAGAAGCGTCGATGCGTAGCAAGTCGTGGCAGTGGCTGGGGAATCGCTCGCGGGCGGTGTCGCTTGTGGTGGGGCTGGCGTCGCTCGGGGGGTGTGGGGCGCAGGTCAAGACCGTCCACGATGTCAACATCCTGCCGCTGCGCTCGGTGCGGCTGTACGAGACGGGGATTGGCTACTTCGAGCGGGCGGGCACGCTGGGCTCGCGGGCGACGGTGCTGCCGGTGCCGGCGGGGCATCTCGATGATGCGCTCAAGTCGCTGGTGGTGCTGTCGCGCGATCAAAAGACCCGCGTCCACGGCCTCGAGTTTGCGAGCAGCGTCAGTCCCGGCATGGGGCGGGCGCTGGCGGGGCTGCCGCCTTCGGTCGATGAGCCGATCGACTTTCATCAGCTGCTCAAGTCGTGCAAGGGCGGCGAGGTGACGGTGCGGCTCGAAAAGCAGGTGGTGAGCGGTCGCCTGATCGATGTCGTCGATGCCGTGCCGCCCGCCGCGTCCCAGTCCAAGGACGATGCCAAGGACGACGGGGACGACAGCAAGGCGAGTAGCAAGCCGCCCGCGTCCCAGAAAGAACAGTTCCTGCTGCTCCTCTCGCAAAGTGGTGAGCTGGTGCGGCTTCCCCTCAGTCGTGTCGTGGCGGTGCAGCCGCTGGATCCGTCGTTTGCGCCCCGGCTGCGGACCGCGCTCGATGCGACCTCGCAGCGCAGTGCCAATGCCCAGCGGCTGATTCGCCTGCTCAGTCGTGATGGCGGGCCGGTGCAGATTGGCTACGTCGCCGAGTCGCCGCTGTGGCGGGTGACCTATCGCTTGGTGGTGGCCGAGACGGGGCGCGGCGGCGTGCTGCAAGGCTGGGCGCTCATCCACAACGACACCGACGAGGACTGGCAGAACGTCCAGGTCCACCTTGTCAATGGCCGGCCCGACTCGTTTCTGTTTCCGCTCGCCGCGCCGCGCTATTCCCGGCGGACGCTCATCACCCCCGAAAACCAGCTCTCGACCGTGCCGCAGCTCCTCGGGCAGAGCGCCGACCAGCTGTGGGGCGACAACCTCGACGACAGCTATGGCGCAGGCGGACTTGGGCTCAGCGGCATTGGCTCCGGCGGCGGCGGCACCGGCTCCGGCAGCATCGGCCTCGGCTCGATCGGCACCATCGGTCACGGCTCGGGCTCAGGCCGCAGCGGCACCGGCGCCAGCTCGCTGCTCCAGGTCGGCAACCTCGCCGCTGTCGCCAAGTCAACCGGGGTCGAGGCCGGCGCGCTGTTCACCTACTCCCTCGGCGAGCCGCTGGAGCTGCGGGCCCATGGCTCGGCGCTGGTGCCGTTTGTGCAAGAGTCGGTCGAGGTCGAGCAGATCACCTTCCTGTCGGCGCCCGGCGAGTCGGCGCGCAGTGGCCTGCGGCTACAGAACTCGACCCGCCAGACCCTGCCCTCGGGCACGCTGGCGGTGCTGGGCGATGGCGGGCTGCTCGGAGAGTCGGCGCTCGAGCGGCTCAAGCCCGGCGAGCGGCGCTTCCTCCAGTACGGCGTCGAGCTGGATGTCGAGGCGACCCGCGTCAAGCAGACCCAGAAGGAAGACCCGCAGCGGCTGACCTTTGACCGCGACAGCCTCGAAGAGCACTTCCTGCGGCGGCGCGACCAGCTGCTGCGGGTCGAAAATCGCAGCGGTCAGGTGCGGCAGCTCTATCTGGGGCTGGGGCTGGCTGCCAACTCGCAGGTCCAGGGCGCCGACCGGCTCGACTTTGACACCGAGAAGTCGTCCCCCGTCGCGATCTTTGAGCTGGCGCCGCAGAGTCGCGCCGAGCGGCCCCTGACCACCATCGAAGGGCTGGTGCGGCGGGTCGAGCTGCGCAGCCTGCAAGCGACGCGGCTCCAGCAGCTGGCGAACACCAGCACCGTGCCGGCGGGCGAGCGCGCGATCCTCGCCGAGGCGTACCTGCGCCAAAAGGAAGTCGAGGACGCCGCCAAAGAGCTCGACAAGACCCGCACCGACATCAAGAAGACCGAAAAGGACCTGGAGCGGCTGCAAGAGCACCTCAAAGCGCTCGGCAAGGACTCTGGCGCCGGTCCCGACGGCAACCCGCTGGTGCGGCGCATCCTCGAAATCGAAGACCGCCTCTCGACCGCCCACAAGCGCCTCGAGACGCTCGACGCCGACCAAGACCGCCGCCGCGACACCGTCCGCAAAGCCCTAGAGCGCCTCCCCAAGACCAAAGACGCCACCAGCACCACCAGCTAGCCAGAAGCGCAGTCGCCAGCTGAGCCGTGGGAGTCTGCGTCGAGGTCGAAGCCATGGCTCACTACCCGCTGAAGGTGACGGAGGTGCTGTCCGACGGGGTGCCGGACTCTTGGTCTTTGAGGACGCCGATGAGGCGGTACTCGCGGACCTCGGGGGTGCCGGGCTTGGCCAGCTCGCGGTGGTCGTCGTAGGGCGAGTTGGTGTCGCGGGCGAGGAAGTGCCACTCGGACTCGCCGCTTGCGCGGGCGTAGACGTTGACGCTGTCGAAGCCGAGCTTCTTGAAGCGGGGGGGTTGCAGACACGGGGCGTGTAACACACCTCCCCAGCCCCGACCAGCCCCCATTCCGGCTCTAGGCCAATCTGCGTTGTTCCCCCCACAATGCGTGTCGGGGACAGGGGCTCGGTCGGTGGATTAGGTGGATTCGGCGGTGGGGCTGGGGGCTTGGCGGATCTGGTCGGCCAGCTGGCGTGCGCCGTCGGCATCGACGCACAGGATCGCGGCCTGGTACCACTGCGATAGCAGCCGCTCGTCGGGTTCCGCCTTCACGCGCTGCCGCACCCCCAGATCGACCACCCCGAGGCGCGCCTCCAGCACTCGCTGGATCGTCTCCGCCTCCTGCTTCAGCCGCCCCCGCGTCTCACCGCGCGCCTCACCGCGCTCCTCACCCTCGCTAAAAATCTGCTGATAGAGCGTACTTTGCATCAGTCTCTCCCTGGTTAGCAGCGACGGCTCGATGGGACGAATGATGCGGACGGTCAGCCCCAGGCCAAAGCCGAGCAGCTCGGCGGGAGCCAGGGCCAGCAGGTGTTTCAGGGACCTATCAAACGACTCCATCGGCCGCACACTACCGCACTTCACCGCAGATCTCCTCACACGAGGGCTGGATTTCTTGGCGGGAGGGCTGGATTTCTTGGCAGGAGGGCAGACGCACTTTGCAGGAGGGCAGACGCCCATGGCGTGAGGGCAGACGCCCATGGCGTGAGGGCAGACGCACTTTGCAGGAGGGCAGACGCACTTTGCAGGAGGGCAGACGCTGTTGGCGTGGTGGCGCAGCGGAATGATGGGGCTACAATGCGCGGCCATGGTGGCAAGGATGAGAAGAAGTGCGTGGCTGGCTGGCGTCTCGACGGGCGTGCTGCTGTGGGGGGCGCCTAGTGCCGGGCGGGCGGACCCGTTTCCGATGGGCATCGGTGGGGCGCCGGGTCCGCTTTCGCAGACGCAGGTGGTGTTGGCGCAGGAAGATCTGTCGCTCGGGCTCTCGACCACCGAGGTTCGGGTGTCTGCCAAGCTGGACCTGCACAACCCCAGCGACAAGCCCGAGCGGCTGGAGGTCGGCTTTCCGTGCCTTGGTGCGACCAGTGAGCCGGTGGTGGGGCTGGCATGCTCGGTGCGGCCGGCGGTGTCGGTGGCGGGTAAGCCGGTGCGGCTCGGGTTTCGGCGCGGCAAAAAGCGGGCGGGGACCTGGGTGTGGCCGATGGTCTTTGCCAAGGACCAGCACGTCGAAGTGACGGTGAGCTACACGGTGCCGCTGCAGAACCCGCGCTATCAGGTGCCACTGGCGGGGGCGGCGGCGGTGTACTACCGGCTGACCACGGGTGCGCGCTGGGCCCAGTCGATCGAGCGGCTGGACATCGAAGTGACGACGCCGGTCGAGACGCTGACGTATATCGCGCCTCCGGGCTACAGTCGGACGCTGGGGCGGATTCGTTGGCACCTCGTCCAGCACGAGCCGCAAGAGGATGTGGTGATTGGGCTCGCGCCGCCGGAAACCTCGCGTTACCTGGCGCTGCTGGGGCAGAAGCCAAAGGCCGAGCCGCCGAGCCCACAGCGCGACCGAGAGCTGCGCGGCTTGGCTACGCACTTTGCGACGCAGGCAAAGCAGATTGCCGAGAGCTACACCAAGTTTTATGGCTTGCCGGCGATTCAGCAGGAGCACCAACTACCTTCGCTGACGCTCGATGTTGCCGTCCGCTGCAGCGAGGAGTCCGCCAAGCTCATCGAGCAAGCTGTCGCTGCTGCGCTTTCTGCCGCCACAGCGACGCCCTAAGTGGCGAGCCGGGGCGGGTTACTTGGCTGCTTTGGGGATGCTGTTGCCAATCTGATTGCCAGTGAGGACCTTGGCGCTCTGGCCACTGTGCTTCTTGGCGGCGGCCTTGAGCTTTTCTGGGCTGTTTCCCTGCGAGGCGCCTAGCCAGTCCCTGATGTGGGCCGGTGAGCCCTGGGCTAGGGTCGGAGAAAACCCGTTGTAGCCCCAGACCGACTGCACGTTCGGAAGCATCCGTTTGAACTGCTCGCCGTCCTGGGTCTTGTACCCCTTTTCCAGGGTGTGGCAGGCCGACAGCATCAGATCTTGGACGCCGCCCTGGGCCTTGGGAAACTGGCTCATTAGTGACCCGAGCTGCTTGAATGTAACCTCACCATCGGGGCCAAAGACCCTGTCTCCATAGCTGTGACCTGAGATCACCAGGCGATCCATCGTCTGCTGACCCTGCTGCACCTTCTGGAGCGTCTGCACAAACCCCGCCATTTCATCGCGCAGGCTTACTTCGAGCCCGCTGTGCTGCTGGCCTTGCTCATCGGTGTAGCCTCCGAACAATTTGGCCAAGTGTTGAATGCGCGCCTGGGCTTCCTTCTCGGTTTCGATGGGCTTCCCTTTGGCATCCTGGCGGATGTTGCCAACGCCGGTTTCTGTCAGGAACTGCATGACCCCCGCAGGCTGGCTTAGGTCGATAGGTCCCTTTTTGGGGTCTTGGCTGGCGACCTTGCCCTGCATGTCATCGTCGTCTCCGGAGCCGGTGAGGATGGTCGCGTTCTTTTCGTTCTTGAAGACCTCGGCTTCTTGGTTTCGGGAGTCGCGGTTCAGCCCCAGGTACACGACGCTCTCATTCTTGTTGGTCTTCTTGTGCGTAGTCATGGCAGGGAGTCCTCCTAGATCGCACCGGGCACCAGGCCGCGCAGGATCGCGACGATGGCTTCCAGCGAGTGCCCCCGCTGCGTAGCGGTTTGCAGGATTTGACGAGCCGAAGGCGGTCCAGCGGTCAACCGCTCCGGAAACGGGAACTCAAGCCGAGCGACCAGCAGGGCTCGCTGTGTTTGGCAGAGCCGCTCGATCACGGCCAGGATCTGAGCGCGATCATACGTCGGTGGTGCAGACGGCGGCGGGGTGGTCAGCAGCGAAGCAGACGAGGGGCGCCCAGCGGGCTCCGGATTCTCGACTGCGGAAGGCCGAGACTGCGTGGAAGGAGACTGCGTGGAAGGAGACTGCGTGGAAGGAGACTGCGTGGAATCGGTTTGGCTGGAGGCTGGCACTTGATGGCCAAGCTTCAAGAGCTTCTCTTGATACTGCGTGGTCAGCACTTCCAGAACGTGCTCTTGCGGAACGCACTTGAAAAGCAGGTTCTGCTTGGCAAGCCGATCCATTCCGAGCGCGAACAACTTCTCTACCTCCGGGAAAAAGTCGATGCAGAACGCATCAAACGCAGAGTCTGTGACCAAAAGGAGATCAATGAGCTTCCGCAGACCAGAGCGCGACACAGAGGGAAGTTGTACTTTGCTCATGAAGAAATTGTAAGCTGCATTATTAAATCAGTACAACCAATTTTTTCCAACTCTACCGAGCAGTTGCAGCGTACTGGGCATAACGCTCATGGGTGCCCATGGGCGCCCATGGGCAGCCCAGGGTGGGACTTGGCTGCAAGTTGTCTGGGCATACCGATCCAGAATTGCTATGCGCCAACAGCCTTCTCAAGGCTCCTAACGCAGAGCAAGGCTGCGACTGCGGCATTCATACGGATGCGACAGATTGAAAGTGAGCAGGGTAGTGAAGCGTTTACACAGAAAGCGGAGCACCCAGGCTGCTAACCCAGGAGCCAGGGGCGAAGAGGGGGGGAAATGCGGGGGCAGGGTGTGCCGGGGGTGGCCGGGCTAGGCGCGGCGCTTGAGGTGGCCTTTGTTGTCTACTTTGGCGTCGATGCCTAGCTCGTCGATGACGCGCTCGACGCCGCTCTTGTCGCTGACTGGGAGTCCGGCATCGGCGAGGCCTTCGATGATGCGGATCTTGATCCGGCGGCTCTCCTCGGCCTTGTTCTGGAGCAGTCGGCACAGCGGCGCGACCACCACGTCGGGCTGCCCCTGGTGCAGCAGCGCCTCGACTGCTTTGAAGCGCACGCCCTCGTCGATGTCTTCGAGGTACTGGATGAGCAGCTCGGCAATCGCGGGGTCGCGGTGCTCGCCCATAAAGTGGACCAGCTGGGTCTTCTTGCTGGGGTCGCGGACGTAGCTGTTGTCGTTCTGCTCGCACAGCTTCCGCAGCGTCTCGCGCAGCTCATCGCCCTTGGCGACCTGCTCCAGCACCTTGAGCGCCCAGGCGAGGGTGTCGCTCTCGCGCATGTACCGCCGCAGCTCCGGCACCACCTTCGTCCCCATCGCGACCAGCTCGTGGTAGACCCACTCTTTCTCTTGCTCGTCCTCGATGGTCTTGTCGTAGACGAAGCTAAATCGCCGCAAAAGACCCATCACCGCTTCGGCGCCGCCATCGTCGCGGAGCAGCTCTAAGGCGCGGAAACGATCCGGCGACTGCGCGTGCTTGTCGCTCGCACGCTGAATCATCTTTTGAAGGCTGCGGGCTTGCCGCCCTTCTTTGCTGAAGTAATTTGCCAGGCCCAAGTCTGTACCTCGTTCCTCTACCAGATAAGGCCGCTGCACGGGTCGCGCTAGGGCCGTCGCAACATTTTGTGGATTTGTCACCGCTCAGGCTCGGGGAAGGGAGCGGCGCGCTACTCTTTGCACAGCTCCATCCCGCGCTGGGCCTCGGGATTCGAGCTGTTGGGACCATTTAGCACCTTGGTGTAGTAGATGCGGGCCTCTTTGCAGTTCTTCTGCTTGTAGTAGGCCTTGCCGAGGAGCAGATAGACCTCCTGGCTGGTCGCCCGGTTCTTGAGCGCGTGCTTGCCCCACTTGATTGCCTCGCCGTAGCGACCGCGACCGAACTCGGCCTCGCCCATGCAAGCGAGCGCCAGCCCCCGGACCTGCGCGTTGCCCGCCGCCGCATAGCAGAGGTTGAACGCGACCTCGTTGCGGCTCGCGTTGATGGCCAGCCGTCCTTCCTCGATCTTCCCGAGCGCCACCGCCCGATCGATAAACGAGGGCATCGACAGGTTGCCGAGCTTCTTGGGACCGTTGTCGCCGTCGTCGCGATCTTTCTTCGGTGGCGGATTGGGCTTGCCGGGACCGAGGTCGGGCGGACTCTTGGCGCCAGTTCCTGCATCGGGCGGAACGGCGGGATGCGGCGCCACCACGCCTGCGCTGGCATCGACGGCAGCAACCTGGGGCTGAACCTTCCCGGCGCCGGCATCGACCTGCGGCCTCGGCGGCGGCTGCGTCAGCACCCAGTAGAGCGCGCCGGACAGCCCGAGCAGACCGCCCGCGAGCGCAATGCCGCCAAAGATCACCAAGCGGCGACCACCGGGCTCGGGCTTGGCAATCGGAATCTCCGTCGCGGACTTGCTGGGGGGCGGACGGCTGGGGACGAGCAGGACCCCGGCTTGGATGTCGGCGAGGATCTTCTGCATCTCCGCCGCTGCGTCGGTCATGGTCTGCGGTCGGGCATCGATGGGCCGCGCCAGCATCCGCATCACCAGCTGCGCCATCATCGGCGGCACGTCCGGGCGCAGGCTCGCAATGTCCACCGGGTCCTCGGTGGCCTTGCGGATGAGGATGTCCATCATATTCTCGCCGGAGATCGGCGCCTTCCCCGAGAGCATCTCGTAGAGGATCGCCCCGAGTGAGTAGATATCGCTGCGGGCATCGGCGCCCTTGCCGGCGGCCTGCTCGGGGGCCATGTACTCGGGGGTGCCCATCGCCATTCCGGGGGTGGTCAGCTTCTGCTCTTTGGACTCTTCGAGGGACTTGGCGATGCCGAAGTCGAGCACCTTGACGAAGTCGCGGTTCCCGTCGCGGTGGATGAGGAAGATGTTCTCTGGCTTGAGGTCGCGATGGATGATGTTGCTCTGGTGCGCCGACGCCAGGGCCTGAGCGACCTGGGTGCCAATCTGCAGGGCGTCGGTGACCGGCAGCCGCTTGTCCTGCTGAAGCCGCTGCGCCAGATCGATGCCCTCGAGCAGCTCCATCACAAAGTAAAACGAGCCGTCGATGGTGGTGCCGCTGTCGGTGACCTCGATGATGTTGGGGTGGCCGATGCGCGACGCGGCGCGCGCCTCCATGCGGAAGCGGGCGACGACCTCGGGGGTTCGCGAGTAGACCGGGTGGAGGATCTTGATCGCCGCCTTGCGACCGATCTCGGTGTGCTCACACTCGAAGACCCGACCCATGCCGCCTTCGCCGATCTTGCGGAGGATCTTCCAGCGCTCGATGACGGTGCCGAGCATCTTGCCGGTGTCGTAGGCCGACAGCTGCTCCATCACCTGGCTGGGGATCTCGCCTTCGCGCAGCTTGCCTCGGTCGGCGGCGTCGGGATTCTCGATCTCTTTGAGGATGTCGGCCCGTCGCTGCGCTTTGTGCTCGGCGGCTTCGCGCTCCTCCTGCGCCTGCTTTTGCACCACTTGCAGCCGCTCGTGGACCGTCTCGAGCTGATCTTGCCGCTGGCGTCGCTCGCGCTCGATGTCTTCGTCGAACAGGTCGGCCATAAAGGCCTTGACCCGCTCGGAGTCCGTCGCCACGTAGTCGCGGTTGGACGCCAGAAAAGCCGTCAGATCGGCGCGAAACTGCTCGCCGGTGGTGTAGCGCTCGTCGGTGCTCTTCGCCAGCGCCTTGAGCACAATCTTATCGAGCATCGCCGGCACTCGAGGCGCTCGCAGCGAGGGGGGATCAATGTGGGGATTGCGGACCCGATCGATCAGCTCGTGCCCTTCGCCGCCTTGCTGCGGGAACAGCTGCCGTCCGGTCAGGAGCTCCCACAGGATGATGCCCGCTGCGTACACGTCGGTGCGACCGTCGATCAGCTCGCCCCGCGCCTGCTCCGGCGACATGTACGACACCTTGCCGTAGATGATGCCGGCGGCGGTCTTTTCCAGCTTCAGCGTCGAGCTAGCCAGGCCAAAGTCGGTCAGCTTGACCTCGCCATTGAAGCTGACCAGCACGTTGGGCGGCGAGACATCGCGGTGAACCAGCTTGATGTTGCCGAAGTTGTGGGCGTAGTGAAGACCTCGCGCCAGCTCGCGAGCGATGTGAACCGCCACGTCGACGGGAAAAGCGATGCCCTTCTTGGCGCAGCGATTCCAGACCGCGCGCAGGTCCTTGCCGTCGATGTAGTCCATCGCCAGGTACAGCTCGGACTCGACCATGCCAGCGTCGAATACTGGCACCAAGTTGCCATGTGACAGCCGGACGACGACCTTCGCCTCATCGCGGAACCGGTTTACGTATTCCGGGTCGGCCAAGTGCGGCAGCACCGTCTTGATGACGCACAGCCGCTCCATGCCGCGATCACCGACGCAGGCCAGATAAAGCGCGCCCATTCCACCCTGAGCGAGCGGCGAGAGCAGAGTGTACCGACCGAACGGTCGCGGGAACTTATCGGCCACAGTCGTTGCTTCATCCTATCACATCGGGCGCGGTCCCTCTCGACCTGTCAGGCGGCGTATCGTCGCGAATCTGCGGCGGGTTTTGTCCGACATCCGGCCAGCGTCCGTATTTCGGACCCGCAGCAGCGCGCGAAGGATCGACTCGTCGACGAGAACTTGTGTCCGACGGGGTGGCACAAGGCGTGCTTTTGCCAGGCCAGCATGGACGCCATGTTGATTGCCAAGCAGCTTCTCTCTTCGCTCGATCGCTTGATTCGTGAGGTCACCACCGACGCGATCTTGGTCACGGGCCTGTGCCGCGAGCGCGAGCGACTGGTGATGTGTCTTGAGCAGGCGCTCGGCTGTTCACTGGCGGAGCCCACTCGCTTGATGTCGCAGCGACGAAAAATGCTGTCAGGTAGCCGTGGCGCGAGGCGAATTCAGCCCCCGCTGAGCCTCCGGCTGCGCTGTTATCGAGCACTTGCCGCTGGACTGTTGCCCGGTGCTCGCTTTGACGCGCTGCTGCTCCTGTGGCGACGGGCGTCTCGCGCCCAAGCTCACAGCGGCTCTTCGTCAGAAACGCTGGTGTCTTCGTCGTCCGGTGAATCGGGCACTGGCTGTGCGGGCGAAGGCAGCGTCGGTGTCGGATCGCCACTGCGAATGTACTTAAGCAGCACCTCGACGATCTGCGCCTGAAGCTGCCGTACCTGCTGGAGCCGCTTGGGCCGGAACCCTTCGATGAAGATCGTAAAGACCAGGACCCCCGGATGCGAGCCGACATACCCCGACAGCACCGACACGCCGTTCAGCGTTCCAGTCTTGCCGCGCACCAGACCGTGACTCGCACCTCGGAAGCGATGGTGGATGGTACCGTCGATACCGCCGACCGCCAGCGACTGCATGAACTCCGGTCCAAGCTCCAGGTTGTGATAGAGCCGCAGCAGCAGCGTGCCGACATCGATCGGACGAACCCGGTTCTCGTAAGTCAGCCCCGAGCCATTGACAAGATGCAGTCGCTCCGGCTTGTAGCCGAGCGGAACCAGCCACTCACTGACGGCACGGGCTCCTTTCTCAAGGCTCTGCGGCAGCCCAAAGCGCACCGCCCCGAGCGTCTTCCACACCACGTCGGCGACAAAGTTGTTGCTGTCTTTGTTCACCACTCGGCAGATCTCCGACAGCGGCTGCGAGCGATGATCGGCGACCACTTGCAGCGGCCCCGGCGGTGGTGGACCGATGCGCAGCTTGCCGTGGTGACGGATGCCGGTGTCGCGCAGCACAGTCTGAAGAGTCGTCGCGATCCAGTCTCGGGCGTCCGGGACCCGCTTCTTCACCGAGACGCTGCCGCGCTTGCTACCGATGCGACCTCGTACCTCGACCACCAAGTGATCGTCTTTGCGATGTGGCGAGACGACGAGCTTGGTCTTTTTCCCTGCAACCGTCTTCACCGAGGCGTGCAGGACAAAATACGGCGACGATGGCTCGATGGTGACGTGGGCAGCATGACCGACGCTACCAGCCGTGACCCGCACCCGGTAGGTGTCGCGATGGAGCATCAGAGCCCCGCCACCATGCCCCGCTGTCGGCGCCGCTCTGGCCAGATCGCTGTCGTCGCGGAACTGACCATCCAGGACGATGTCACCGTCGATCTGCTGAACACCTCGGCGCGCCAGGTCGTGAATCAGATCGGCGATGTCTGCGGGTTGCAGCGACGGATCGCCGCTGCCTTGCAAAAACAGATCGCCCTTGATCGTCTCTGCGGTGGGGCGAGTCGCTGTCTCCATCGGTGCCCACAGCGCGGTCCGGAAGCGAAAGTCGGCGCCCAGTACCGACAGCGCGGCTGCCGTCGTGAAGATCTTGGTATTCGAGGCCGGGTTAAAGGGCGTCTCGGAGTTGAGAGTAAAGACCTCTTCGCCGCTGCGGGCATCGTGGACGGTCATTCCAACGCGCAGCTTGCGCAGCAGCGGACCGTGCGACAGGTCGTAGAGCTTCCGGCGCAGCGACTCGGCCCGCGTGACGATACTGCCCCCCGCGAGCGACTCCACCTGAGGCAAGCTGGCCGGCGCTTCGAGACGACTTCGCGCAATCGCCAGCGACGGTACTGCCAGGCCGCAGAGCAGCGGCATCGAAACCGAAGCTGCCCAGAGCAGTTGTCGTCGCAGCGCTATCGACATCGCTCCTATCCCGCCAGTTGTCGCTCTAGCTCCAGGGCCGAGAACTTGTTCGTCTCGTTACTGAAGTCCAAGAACAAAAGGTACGCCGCTACCTCTCGGTGGTCAAAGGTCGGGTGCGCGAGGAGCAGCTTCGCCGCCGCAGTCAGCTTCTCGTCGGGCACATCCTTCATGAAGTCGGCGTCGGTCAGACCCTTCTGGTGGGCCACTCCGACAGCATCGAGGAAGGCGATCAGCAGATCGCTCTTGGTCTGCCGCAGCCACTCGAACATCATCACTTTGCACGACGACTTACCGGCCAACACCGTCGACCACAAGCGCTTGGCCCACTCTTCGTTGCGCTTCTTGAGACTGGTCTGGTTGGCCTGCCTCGTCGCTGGTAGACCGACTTCCATCAAGCTTGCCTTCATCGCGGCGCTGCTGAGCGCCAGAAACATCTCTTTGAACTTGGCCTCGCCAAGACGCTTGCAGATTTCGTGGGGTGCTAGGCTCACGGGGATCTCCTCTAGTGGCTGCGCGGTTCCGATGGTTTGCCCGACGGCGAAGGAAACGACAGCACGGGAGTTTATCGCCGCATATCCGCTCGTCGTCAAGATGGGCCGGAACGGGTGGTGTCTGGCCAGACCGAGTCGCTTATGGCGCTCGCTTGTCGCTCGATGCACTGTCCTTGGCGCAGCGAAAGCCAATGTCCGCGTCGCGATAGTCGAGTGGCAGGGCCAAGCGATCGGCAGCGCGTGGCAGTCCAAAGATCGAACAACAGCCACCGCCTCTCAGGACCCGCAGCTTGTCGGTGGGACTGCCTCTGACGACCCCGGCTTCGGCTCTGCGATAAGCATCGGCGCGATAGGTGTCGGTCGTCCACTCCCAGACGTTGCCAGCCATGTCGAGCAGTCCGTACGGCGAGGCGCCATTCGGATAGGAACCCACGGCCACTGGCTTCCCGGGCGCACCTTCTTCGGCACAGCGACCATCCATTGCAAAGTTGCCAAAGTTGCCGCGCTGGCACGCAAACTCGTTGCCCCAGGGATAGCGTCGGCCATCGCTGCCTCGGGCGGCCTTTTCCCACTCCGACTCGCTCGGCAGTCGCTTGCCCTGCCACTGACAGTAGGCCGTTGCTTCTTGCCAGCTAACCCCCGTCACCGGCAGCTTGGCGTCGAGCTTTTCCGTCCGCTGCGGCAGTGCTGGGCAGGCCTTGCTTTGGACGCACTCGGTGTAGTCGCCCACGGTCACTTCAGTCCGGTCGATCGAAAACGCTGCCACGGTGACGCGCTGGACCGGTTTTTCATCCGGGTCACCGGCCTCGTCGCCGCGTACAAACGGACCAGCCGGGATTGTCACCATGTTTCCAGTCGGAAGCAGCGCTCCGAGCACACCCAGTCCCACGCGGATTCCCCAACCATGAAGCCACAGCATCATGTCGCCTGTGTTACCGCGCCGCTGCAGTGGCGCCAACACCTTTCCTGGTCGGCTTCGTCATGAGCCGCACGGAGTTTCTGCTGCGACCCGATTCAGATCGTCCCCGAGAGCGGCTGATGTTTCTTGGGCCGGAACAGCTGAGCGATGAGGAGCTGCTGGCGCTGGTGCTCGGCTCGGGGGCGGCGACGCCACTGGCTCGGCGACTGCTCGATGTCAGCGGTGGGCCCCAGGGCTTGCGACGAGCTGGACAAAAGGCGCTGTGTGCGCTCTCGGGGGTGGGTCCGGCCAAGGCCTGTCAGATTAAGGCGGCGCTCGAGCTGGGGCGACGGGCACTTGCGCCGGAGCCGCTCCTCGGTAGGCATATTCGTGCGCCAGCGGACATTGCCTCGGTGTTGAGCGTAGAGCTGGGTCTTTTGGAGCAGGAGGCGGTGCATGTCTTTGGGCTCGATGCCCGCCATCGCATTCGTCATCGTCACGTTGCCGCCGTGGGGCAGGTCGATCGGGTGGTGGTCAGCCTGTCCGACGTGTTCCGACCGCTGGTGCGCGAAGGCATGGCGGCGGTCATCGTCGCCCACAACCATCCAAGCGGCGAGCTGAGTCCGAGCGAAGCCGATGAGCACCTGACGCTGCAGCTGGCTCAGACGGCCACCATGCTGAGCATTCCGCTGCTCGATCATGTGATCGTTTCGAGAACGGGCTACTACAGCTTTGCTGACCACGGACTGCTTAGCTCGCCCCTGGCTCTGCCGAGCGGTAAATGCTCCCTCGTTTCCGATGCTGAGCGCCCATGTCCCTAAAACCATCGCTTGAAATGATGGCCGGCTTGCGCATAACGTGCGCCCTCGTGAACCCCCTGGTCATCGGTGTTGCGGGTGGCACCGGCTCTGGCAAGTCCACCGTAGCCGCCAAGATTGTCGAGGGCCTTCCCGCCGGAAGTGTCGTGATCCTCGATCATGACAGCTATTACCGTGATCGCTCGGACCTCAATCCAGCGATGGCGGAGCAGCTGAACTACGATCATCCCGACTCGCTGGAGACGGACTTGCTGGTGCAGCAGCTGCGTCGGCTCAAGCAAGGCCAGGCGATCGACATGCCGCAGTACGACTTTAAGACTCACTCGCGGCTGGCGACCAGGCGGCGGGTGGAGTCGGCTCCGGTGATTGTCGTCGAAGGAATCTTGCTGTACGTCGAGCCGGACCTGCGGGCACTGCTCGATATCAAGCTGTTCGTGGACACCGACGCTGACATTCGGATCTTGCGGCGCATTCGTCGCGATCTTGAGCAGCGGGGACGGACCTTCCAGTCGATTCGCGAGCAGTACTACAAGACCGTGCGGCCGATGCACCTACAGTTCGTCGAGCCCTCGAAGCGCTGGGCGGACATCATCATTCCCGAGGGAGGTGAGAACCGGGTGGCGCTCGACTTGGTGATCGGTCGGATGCGGCACTATCTGTCGGATTCGTTGCGGGCTCCGGTCGGTGGGGAAGACAGCGAGAGTCGCGTCGCTCACTGCTGACCGTGCGGCAGGCGGCTACGAATAGTGGGCCAGCAGCGGTGCACGGAGCGGATGTGAGGTGGCGGCTGTGGCGCGGCGTAGCTCGGCGCGATCGAGTGCCACCCGATGAAGGGTGACGGCGACTTGGCCGGCCTTGGCTTCGACGACGGCATACTCGGCATGCGGAAGAACGATGGGCGCTTGTCCGAAGGCAAACTCCCGGAACGGCATTCCGACGCTCCCGGGGTTGACCAGCAGGGTGCCACGGTGCTGCCGCAGCATCTGTAGGTGAGTATGTCCGCCTGCCATCACCGTCGAGCGCTGCTCCCCCAGCATCACCTCTAGCTCCTCGGTCGGCGTGGTCGAGAGCAGGTTTTCCATGTGCGAGCGCGGCGAGCCGTGAAACAGCATCAGCAGCGTCTGCGGGTCTAGCTGGATGTCGAGCGTCGTCCGAAAGGTGCGGATGTAGTCCAGCTCTTGCTCGGACAGCTGGTCGCGGCACCAGTCGACGGCACTCTTGACGATCGGCGCCTCGGTGTAGCTATCGATGAGGCCGCGATCGAGCAGAAACTCGTCGTGGTTGCCGAGGATGCACGGACAGCGCTCCGCTTGGAGCAGCTGCAGCACCTCACGCGGATGCGGACCGAGCGTCGCGACATCTCCCAGGCAGATCGTGAGGTCGACGCCGACCGATTGGATGTGGCGGAAGACCGCCCGCAGCGCCACCTCGTTGGCATGGAGATCGGAGATCAGGGCGACTCGCACGGGTGACTCCTTGGGTTAGGTACGTGGCTGCTGGATGAGAGGGCGGGGCGCTCCAGGGGTGCGCAGGTCCGCCGCTTTCGTCGCGGTTTTTTCGGAGCTGAGGATCGCATCGGCCAGCTGGGCGGCGCTGACCAGCATCTCCGGCGTACAGGTTCGGGGCGAATAGTAGGCGTTCTCGACCAGCGTCGTCAGCTCGATGAGCCGCCTTTGACTCTGCTCCGCCAGCGCACTCGACGGACCCGGGGGGAAGTGCTCGGCCAGCTCTCGCGGCGTCTTGGTCGTCACCGACTCACCCAGAATGCCCTCCGCCACCCGTCGCCACTCAGCCAAGAGGCGCGCCCGCAGCGGCTCCAGTCGAATCGCCACCTGACGGTATTCCCCCCGATGCGGCAGCGTCGCAAAAAACTGCTGCGACAGATAACCCGGCGCGGCGATGCGCAGCTGATAGCGTCCGGCGGCCAGGCTCGGGGTGGCAAACGCTCCGCTTGGACCGGTGCCGAGCGTGTGCAGAGGCTGCTCGCTGCCGTCCGCCACCACCGAGATCGTCGCGGCCACCGGCACCCCAAACGCCGAGTCGCTGACCTGACCATCGATCACGTTTTCGACCGCCCGGCGCAGGGTTGACAGCCGTCGCTGCTGAGTCAGTCGCACCCCCGGCTCTCCCAGGTGCAGCTCCAGCGACGAGTGCGACGAGATCGACGACTGCGAGGCGCTCGCGTTGACCGTCGGCTCGACCGGCTTCACTTGGCGCGCCTTCCAGTCCTGCCACAGCACCCGCAGCCACTGCACCAGCCGCCGACCGAGCACATACCCGAGCCACAGCGCCCCCGTCACCCCCAGCGGCAGCAGAAAGTACAGCACCGAGATCGGCTCCGGCGGCAGCACCAGCAGCGCCAGCTCCGGCGAGCGACCCGGCAGGATATGACCGCGACGCGGAAAGACCTGCGCCGACAGCAGCGCCGCCCCCGTTGGCAGCAGCAGCTTCGGAACGGTGATCTCAAACCGACCTAGGTTGTCGGTCAGGGCATGCCCAAGACTCCGCTTCCCGCTCGGCTCACTCGGCTGGCTCGTCTCGTCACTCAGCGCCTCCAGCTCGAGCAGCTCCCCCGACAGCGGCCCTTCTTCGTCCCGCACCAACCCGATCACCGTCAGCCGACTGCCCTGCGCAACCTCAGGCCCGACCCCGAGCGCTTGCAGCGTCACCGTCGCCTGGCTCACCAGCAGCAGCTCTTGCCGCACTTCCACCGGCGCATACAGTCGAGTCCCGGTAAACTGCGCCAAAAGCTCCAGCTTGTCGCCCGACTTGCCGAGTTGCTTGGCCGGCAGCCTCAGCTCTCCATAGCCTTGACGCAGCTTCAGCCGCTCGCGCCGCCGACCGAGCCCAAGCTCCACTTCGCCCTCGAACGGCTGGCCCTCGCTGGTCAGGGTCAGCCGCAGCGGTAGCTCGTCCGACAGCGCAATCCGAGCCGGTGCCTGCACTCGCAGCTGCGTCGCCTGCCGACCGACATCCATCGCAAAGATCCCCAGCGCCGAGTCGCGCAGCTCATCGCCTTTGAAGGTCGCCGTCACCGTATACGCCGCTGGAGGCACTCCGTCGCGCTCGAACGTCACCAGCCCATCGTCGCCGGTCCGCTTGTCAGCCAGGTACAGCGTGCCCTCGCTGCTCCGCAGCTGAACCGTCACCAGTCGATCGACAAAGGCGCGGTCGTCACTCCCCGGCGCATCCGTCGCCACCCCGTCCGACAGCTGGAGCTGGAGCGTCACCCGAAACGTGCTCTTGCCATCGGGCCGGCGACTGACATCGCGCAGCCGCAGCTGGCTCTTCCCCCGGACCTTCAGCACGATCGCGTCGTCTGCCGCCGCCGCTCGCTGCGGCCAACTGAGCGGCAGCAAGACGATCGCGAGTCGCAAGACCCATCGTGCCAGGCGAGGCATAGTTCCCAGTATACGCAACCACTGTCCGCGCGTCGCTGGACATGCCGGCCACCCCTTCCGCTACAGTGCCACCTTCTGACCCTGCTACAGTTTTGCTTCTAGATGACAGCAAGTCGGGCGGCAGGGGATGACACGCTTCTCCCCGGATTCCAGGAAGTTACCGGTGAGAAAAAGAAGCTGTCGGCGGATGACCTGCCGCGCGGCGCGTCGATTGGGCGCTATCTCCTCATCGAGCGGCTGGGCAGCGGTGGCATGGGCGTGGTCTATGCCGCTTATGACCCTGACCTCAACCGCAAGGTCGCCATCAAGCTGCTGCGCAGTCAGCCGGGAGCGATGGCCTCGCAAGGACGGGCGAGGCTGCTGCGGGAGGCCCAGTCGATGGCGCGGCTGTCCCATCCCAACGTCGTCGCGGTCTACGATGTCGGCGTCGCCTTCGATCAGGTCTTCGTCGCGATGGAGTTTATCGAAGGCAGCACGCTCGGCGAGTGGCTGGGCAAGCCGCGCCGCTCTGCCGACATCCTCCGCGTCTTCGTCGAAGCCGGCCAAGGCCTAGCCGCCGCCCACCACGCCAACATCATCCACCGCGACTTCAAACCAGATAAGATCACGTCCGTCGAGAAAGCGCTGTAAGATCCCCTGTCCCGAGAGAGAAATCTGGGGAACGATCGATCTGGTTCCTGCCTTCGCTTCCACTCCCAAACCGTACTGTAGCTTTGCCTACACTTCCTAAGCCTTCGTCTGCGGCCACTGAATCAGTGGTGGCGATCGATTGCGGCCCGTCCAGCGCTTCGCGGCGCAGATTGCAGACGATGATGCGCTCTACGATCGGCCTCAAACATCGCGCAATTGGTCCGCCTACGTCTTCGCCCCGGCGTGGTACTTCATCAACCGCTTTTCACCGACCGTGTGGAGCTTCCTGTCCCCGACCAGCTCACCGAGCGGCTGACGGAGCTTGGCGGCCAGCTCGTCGCGCTTGACTCCAATCGTCGCTAGCACGTTGTCGCCGATCTGCCCCGCGATCTCGGTGCGGCTCAGCCCGTCCTTGTGCTGACCCAGCACCGAGACGATCGCCCCCTTGATCGAGTTCTTCTGGGCATCGGAAATCCGCGTCCGCTTCGCTGGCGCCGTCGTCGGTGCCGCTGACTCCGCACGCGGCCCGCCCGACAGGATCGACGCAAACTCGACGACGCTCATCCCCAGCACCGCCGTCCACACATCCTTGTGCTGCTGAAGCGTATCGAGAAAATCCGCCATCGTCACTTTCGCCGAGGGTCGCAGCTTCGGCAGCATCGCCAGCGCAGCCTGCCGCCGCAGATCCTCATCCCGAGCCTGAAGCTCCTGCTCAAACAGCGAGTTGATATCGAACACCGAGCCATCCTTCTTCGTAGCCATCGATCGTTTCCTTTCCAGCTTGGAATACTGCCGAAGTCTTACCATGGAGCCTTCGTGGGATCAGGTTCATGACGCGGCGGCACAGCCCTTGGCCGGCCAGCTATCGGTCAGGCTGGGCCCCTTTAGCGAATATATAGAATGGCCAGCGGCCTATGTTTGGGCAACCCAAGGATTCCTGTTCAAAGGGTTGCCGTCCAGGCTCCATGTAGAGGGGCTGGAAGTCTCGGCCGCTTCGTGTCCGTAGGTCGGCCAAGATGCTGAATCCAGCCTCGTCACTATCTCCAAAGTGCCAAAATTCGAGGGTATCAGGCAGGCGCTCCAGCAGGCCGAGCGTCCCAGAGCCAGGGAAGCTAGTTTGGACGAGTAATTCTCCGCTACGAAGTTTGGCAAGCTCGTAGAAGCTCGTTTCATTTTCAATTGTTATGCAACGGCTGGCTGCCGTCTCGATCAGTTCGGCAGAGGTAATGTCTTCTAACGAAAGTCGGAACGGACCACGTAACAGGCCTAGATCAAGCCAGGCCCCGCCAGTCTTGATCCGAAGGGGGCCGTGAATGAGCGCGAAGCGCGGGTTGGATAGGATGTTCACGTCCTCTAAGGAGCGGATTTCATCACGGGTTATCCTGGCGAGCGCTTGGCTCAGTCTCGCCGACAGTTCCTCTAGGCGTTTCGACTTGTTACATAGAACACAACTCGCAAAACGAATCAGCGATGCACTTGGCCAAGCAAGTAGTCGAGGTAGCAGGTGTAATAACTCGGCATTCAGGGCTGAGTCATCGCGCTCGAACGGCTGAATAGAACTACCTGCGAGGGCCGAAGCCTGGTAGCTGCGGCAAAACTCTTGCCAGGAACTACGCCATCGTTCTGGGACCGCTGGATCCACTTCTACCTCTGCGAACTGTGCAGCGAGCCTGCGTCTACGTTCCGTTGGCGTGGGCTCGCCGAGCTGCGCGAACAACTCGGCCTCGTAGGCGGCTCGAAACCGAATGCGTTCCAGCAGACGAGGGTCCAGTCTGTGGGTTTCAAGCGCCAGCAGACCCGCTTTTTCCATGTCGCGGAGCGTCTGCTCCGCAAGCTGCCGCGCTTCGCCATCGTGACAGCCAGCGCCCGCAAGGAAGCGCTCGTAGTCGAGGATGAGATCTCGCCCCCCAGCTCCCGTTCTTCCAACCTGGGTCTGTTCATAACGGCGGGCAAGGGCACCAAGGATAGGCGATGTCTTCACGACTGCCGCCCGCTGCCGAATCGCTCGATGGCCTCGGACCGAGTCAGGGCGGCTGCGATATTACGAATGGCGGTCTTGCCCCCTTTTGTTTTCTGCTGCTTGTGGACTCCAAACACTTGATCGCACAGCTCGATGGCGTAAGGGATATTGCCTGTACTCATAGAAAAGACGCCCTGTAGCTCTAGCTGCTTAAGGGCCGTTATGCAGTCACAAATGTCTTGCCCACTGAGCTTTGAAAATGCCTCGTCGATCGGTACCAAGGCAAGCGAAGGCTCTCGGCGGCGCTGCTCATGCCGTCTATAGGCACGAAGGTAGCTTGCCAGAATCGCAATAAAGTACGGAGTTTGATTCTCGCCACCACTTGCCTTGCCCGCTTGAAGATTGAAGCTATAAGGCTTGGCATCGGGGTCAGCATCGTTGCTAATAAGGATATCGTATTCAAAATAATTTCGATAATCGAGAAAAAGCTGACTATCCTTGGTAGGCTTTTCGCCGGTCAGTGACTTGAAAATGCGATCGACTTCGATCTCCAAGTTTGCATCAGCCGTGGCAAATAAACTTCCTCCATGAGCTAACGCTGAAAGATCAAGTAGTTGGCGGTATAATTTGAACTCTTTGTTATGATTCTGCGTTGCGGTAATTTTATATCTTTCATTGCCAATGGGCTTGTCAAGTACAGCCTTCAGAAGTCCCATTAGCTTTTCTACTTCCAATAGACGCTGTCGAAGCTTCTCTAGAACCTGCTCGCGAAATATTTCGTGCCAATTAAGTTTTTCAGCGGCTGCCTTGGCTTGGTAATCTTGGATATGAGCATCACGTATGTCTTGAAGCCGTTGATCGTATTGACTATTCGTTAGAGCTTCAGGATCAAAATCCGCAAATCTGGTGCCGTACTCTGGCGATGCAGCGAGATTTTTGCGTGCGTTGACTATATTGTTCTGGCAAAGTTTTTCTTCCCGATCGGCGTCAGTGTAAATCTTGTTGAACCGATCCGCTGCGACATCTTTTCCTGGGTATGCTGTTAGCACCTCATGCTGCATAGATTTTAGAAGATTGAGAAAACGGGATACGTCTGAAACACCGCTAATTTTCAAGAATATATCCTGCTTCTTCCCCAAGTCAGATTCTGCTGTCGTGAGCGTACTGCGCGCATGAGCTAATTGATGCTGCTTTACGCTTTTGAGTAAAATATCTCGCTCGTCTGATAACTTTTCTGCGTTGCCTTGCGCTTCGCGCAGGTCTTGCTCTTTCTGAGCCAAATCTTGAGAATCAATGGTTTTTAGTTCTTCATTATTTCTGCTTAGACGCTCTCGAAGCCTGGGAAGCTGCATCAAATCTGTAAGGTTTGCATGTAGCTTTTGACTGTCGAGTTTGCCCTCAGTAAAAAAGCTTTGCACGTGGTGCCATCCGTCCAGAATTGGCTGAAGTTGCTTCTGTTCGGTAGTTCGATTCTGAATCTCGATTTGAATATGTGCTCGTTGCTTTTCTAAGCCCCGCTTTCCAATGCAGGGTCGGTTATCGTAATGTCGATAACGTCGAACAAAGGGACGTTGCCACAAGAAACCGTCAATTGTTACGGCTTGCTCATAATAACGGAAATCATCAACTGAATCGACACAAATAAGGTCCCCAAAGAGGTGAGTGATTGTTGCCATGGCTATTCGATTGCCTGTAGGCACTTCTAATTTCATTGCAAGAGAGCGGTCTTGCGGTTCGCAATAAAGCCGAAGAGCTGCGCTCGGGTTGATCAATGCCTCCCGACTAGCATCCTCTTTCAGCGCATGGTAGATGCGCTGCGCTTCATCAAAGTCTTCATCGCCTACTACGAGTGCGTACTTCTGCGTGAAAACGACTTCGAGCGCTGGCCTCCACGCCTCATCGGTGACTTCGCAAAGTTGCCACAGGGCCTGCACTGAAGGCGCTGAGCTTCGCCGAGGAAGACCTTTCCTGAGCGCGGTCAGCAATACAGTATCCTCAAGCAGAGTCCCAGCTCGAATGGCTGTAAGGCGTTCCTCTAGCGCGCGGATCTCACGACCTAGCTCACTGTACCGGCCACTCGCAGGCCGAAGCGCCTCTGCCGCGGCCCCATCTAGCGCCTTAGCTGCATCCGCGACGCGATCCGTGGCTGCTTGCAAGACATCAGGTTCTGCTGCATCACGTAATTCTCGGCAGGCCCGCTCGTGTTCCTCGAACAGAGAGGAGGTTAGCCGGAGTTCGAGCTCGACCAGCTTCTCTCGCCATTTGTCACTTTTTCGCAACCGAAGAGTGCGAGCCTCTTGGACAGAAATATTGAGACCTTCTAGTGCTTCGATACTTGTCCCAAGTTCTTCATTCTCCTGAGTTATCCGGCGGTAGAGCTTTCCATCGGCAGACTCATTAAAAGCGCGCTCAATGCTGGTGATGCGTCTCTGAGCCGCAGCGAGTTCGGAGTCTACAACCTTACGTCTTTCCTCTTCCTTATCGAGCGAGCGCTGTAAGTCACGAACTTTCGTAGCTGCTCGTCCCTGTTCCTCCTGCGCATGATCGCGGCGACATTCAGCTTCGAGGTAGCGAGCAACAATGCGTTCGCCTTCATGCTTCTGCCGCTGCTGGTCCAAGTCGTGGATCTCTTGGAGCGCTCCCTGTTGCTTATGCAGCTTATCCAGCTCGGCTTCGAGGTTGCGAAAGACGAGATAACTGTCCTTAGCGCTCTGAATATCCACTATCTCCGGAGGCAGAATATAGCGCCGACAGAACTGATTGAACGAATCCATGAACGTAAAAGACATGGCCGTCGGGAGCAGATAATCGATCGTTGGCCGATCGAAGTTCAGATGCGAGGGGAGCGCCATTTCACGTCGATACTCATCAACTCCCACGAAGATTCGTCCGGCGGCGCCGGCAGAGTCAGACATTGACTCTGTGCGAGCGCGGAACGTGAGCAGCTCAAGGGGCATTTTTTCTGCGTCTAGGAAGAACTCTCGCTTCACCGATGCAGGGATCAGGAACGGCTTCACTGATGGAGTGGTCTGGGTCGCGCTCTCATACTCTATGCGGACTCCCCAGGTCTCGACCCGACCGGAGGCGGGGTCAGGCCACGTAAATTCCAGGGCGACATACGTGATGCCGCCGTTGCGCATGTACTTTGGAACGCCATTCTCCTCCTGCTTGGTGTCCCCCAGGCAGTATCCCTTCAGATCGCGCGTTGAGTGATCTCCGGTAGCTGACAAGTTATAGCGGACCTTTTGATGATTCGCGATAATCACGTACTGAACAAGGTCCATGAGAACCGACTTACCGGACCCTCTGATCCCAGCGATCAGCAAGTTCCCCGTAACATCGAAGGAGTCACGGTAGCCGTACCAATTGATTGCATGAAGCCTGGTAACCTGAATCGCTCGGGACATGACAGCTCAATCCGTAGGGTCTTCCGACTCAGAATCGCCATCGGAAGAGTTGGTGTTTGGCGAGGTTGTGGCTTGATACCGCTCGCGGGTGCGATTCCAGTCTTCGATGTCTTGGAAAGGGATGATGAATCGAATGGTTGGCAGAATGCGAATTGTCGCATTCGCCAGCGAAGGCACAGTGCTTTCTAAACGGACGAGGCCTTTGCGGTCCAGAAGGTGAAGGATTTCACCCAGCCGGGTTTCTGGCGGCAGCTTGAGATTCTTGAACTTTGCCTCAAGCTGCTGATTGAACTCGCGCACAGTCATCATGACTTCATCGGGGGCTTTGCCTTCGTCCTTAACTGCACGGTCAAAGTCGTACCAGAGCGCTAGGGTAACCAGCGTCTCATCTTGTTTCATGCGACGCAGGAGCCGGGGCGACTGAGGAATGCCAACAATGAGGCGACTGTCGTTCTCCCATTGAAGTTTCAGTCCAATGAGACTGGCGACCGCATCCAAGCGAACACGATGGATGCAGGCCCAATCATACAGGTCGCGGCCTTCTTCGCGTAAGATTGCTCCTCGGGACAGTAGCCGCTGCAATACCTCGCGGGCTTGCTCCTGCTCATCGTCTGAGAGTTCTAGCTTCAGCCCGTCAGTCATCGCTTCTCCAAGACAAGTCCTTCGATATGATATCCAGCGCGAACATGCTGAGGCGGATCAGACACATCTGCCGCGGCGCGAACCGTTTCAATTTGAAACGTGGAGTCGCGCGACCCCGTGTAGAGAAGGCACGCAACTAGGTCGGAGACATCCTGCTGGTTCTCTAGCGGAAGCTCGGTCACATCGAACTTGGTCCCCCGCTCCCCCGCCAGCCGTGCGACGAAGCGGTTGGCTCGTAGGATGTTCATGGACTCTCGCAAAGAGTTTTCTATCTCTTTCAGAGCGTCATCTCTGTCCTCGGGCGTCAGCTCCTCGTCTATGGGCTCTACCTCGCCGGCCTTACGACGAAGCACGGGCTTACGAAGGGAGTCTCCCGAGAGCAGGGTAGCCTCAGTGATGAATAACGACGGCAGCCCAAGCGACTCCGGTAGCTCATTGAGCCGAGTACCTGCGTAATTTTCATCAACCCAGGAAAAGATGCGCTGCACCTTTTCTCGCTGCCCACCTGAAACCTCTTGCAAATAACGGATGCGGGCGAACGCCTTACGTGCGAACTCAGCAGTCCGGCGATCCAGCTCGTCCACTTGCGGGCCTACGGATTCTAGCAACCGACCAAGTTCATCGAGCTTCAGACGGATCTCGTTGGTTGCGCTCTCTGCATCGCATTCAGGTTGTCTTCGCAGCCGCTCGCGCTGCATCCGCGCCAGCACCTTTTCTGACTGGCTCACATCATCTAGCCGACGAACAGCGTGGTGAATTTTTGTATGAAGCTGGGCGTGAACAAGCTCGCGATAACAGGCATGCCCGAACGACTCGCTGAACTCGTCATAGAGGACAGCAAGGTTCGCTTTTAGCGTCTCGGCACGTAGAAGATTGCGGCTGTGCCTGGCAACGCCGTTGGCCATCTGACGCAGCTCCCGCAATCCCTGCCGAACATTGTCGAGACAGGCTTCCAGGTCGGCGTATGGATTTTCGACGAAGCCCTCTGGGTTGAGAAGCTGCGCACATGCGAGCTGTAGCTTGTCCGTAAACTGCGATGGTTCTCCCTTAGCAATCTGCCGAAGGGCTGCAAGGAGAATCTCTCCATTGGCGCTGAAATGAACGATTCGTTGCCAGTCGGGCCGCCCTGGTTCGTGAAGCCAGCCAACTTCCACGAGCCGCCTTAGAATCAGCCCGGCCTGCCCTTGAATTGTTGCCGCGTCAGATTCGGCAGTCGGAAAGTCATCCGCGATCGAAAGTTCCGAGTTGGCGCGAAGGACATCGATCACAACATCCAAGGCATCGCTTCTACTCAAGGCCGTGGCGGACCGCATCGCTTGCTCCAATGCCTCTAATGCTTCGAGGTAGATCGGAGCTGATTTGCCGGCCAGGACCCGGAAAAACTCGGGTTGAATTTCCGAAAACAGTGCGGCGGCGAGGGAGCGCATTGCCTGACTAGCTGGATGTGTAGGCCGTGAGACGAGCGAAAGTCAAGCCGCGCGAACTGACCTCAACTGACCTCCACCGATGATAGGAAGCACCCCCACTGAACAACGCGGCCCGAGGTGTTGTGAAGCTTGGGGCTTGCGTTTTTCTGCGGATCTGTTAGGCGGGCTGCCGATCAGGGCTCTTCGGTCGGCTCAGCTTGCGCCTCGCATCACGATGGCGGCGACCATCGAACCAATGCGAGAGATGGCTGTCAGATCGCGATTGAGGATCGCTTCGCCGAACTCGCCCAGCTCGTCGTTGGTGGCTCGGTCCAGCAGCAGCCGCAGCTTGTGGCGGAGCACTGCACCCAGCGACGCACGGTCCATGGACTGCACGACGGCTGTTTGCAGGAGCTTGGCCGTCCGCTCTCTCTGCATCAGGCGCTGTAGGGCTCGGCACTCCTGGCACAGTCCCGTCGCGCCCGGCTCCGGCTCATTGCCGTGGTACTCAACGACCAGACCGGCGAAATCCGAGTCGTCCTTGGGCTGCTGACACAGCGCGCAGTGGTTCATCTTCCCCCCTCTAGCGTTTCCTCCGCATCAGATACAGGCCAGCGCCGAGCAGGCTGGCTCCAGTGACACCACACACGGCGGCGGAGATGGTAAGCGCACGAGAGGTGGTGTTGAGGCTGACCCATCGGTCGTAATACGTCTCGGGACGGTCCGCTTCGGCCCAGGTCGCGAAGGCTCCAGCCCCAAGCCCGATCGCCAGCGCCAGCGTTGCCCCGCCACCAGCGACGAGGCCGATCGCAAGCGGTCTGCCTGCGGGCGTCGGGCCGTTCGATGGCGCCGCATCGCCGCTGTGAACGACTTGGACGGTGAGCGGCGAGGCTGACGGTGCTGGCTTGGCATCCGGCGTCGGAGTTTCAGCGGGCTTGGCGTCGCCGGGTTTGCCGTCAGGATAGCGCTCTGCCAGGAATTTCACCCGTCGCTCGGACCGCTCGGCGTCCTCGGTGCCTCGACTCAGGTCGCGGTATTTGGCGGCGTATTCCTTCGCCTCTACGATGCGACCGGCACGCTCGCAAGCCAAGCTTAGGTTGCTGAGCAAGTCGCGCTCTCCGCTTAGCTCCCACGAAGCACGAAACTCGACGATGGCGGGTCCATACTGCTCGCTGCGATAGAACGCCAGCCCGTCGTGAAAGTGCGCCTTGGCGGCATCGCGCAGAGTCGGCGGAGCGCGCAGCTCCTCTTCGGCAAAAGCGGTCGTCGTGACAAGCAGCAGTACGAGGCTCAGCAGCAGCTTCATGGCGCGCATCCTACGCCAAGCTCGGAACGGACGCAGCAGCGTCTACGATGGGTGCCCGGTGCCGATAGAAATACCAGCGCCCCATTCGACCCACGAGGCCGCCGAAGTCGGTTTGGAGCGCGCCGATCCGAGCCAATGTCGTTTCCGGCTGAAGCGGACGACCGTCCTCACCGAGTCGTTTGCTCGCCTTGCTTCGCTCCACAAAGCTCGTCGGGGCTGCCATCTGAAAGTGCTTCGGTGGCTCGACGGTTCCCGCGAGTAGCGCGACTGCAAGCAACATCGTCGTGTCCGAGGCTGGTTTGTCGGTGGCTGCGAAACGGATGAGGGCGCGACCCGACACAAACACCTTCTGCGGACCGTAGCCGTGTCCAGCCGTCAGCAGGTCAAAGACCGACACTCGCCGTCGGCTCGCCGTCTGAAGCACAATCCAACCGATCGCGATCTGGATGGCCGGATCGTCGTCCTCGGAACGCAGACACCGCGCGAGTGCCTCCACGTCGTCGGGTGGCGTCACGGGTGGTTTGGCCAGCGGAGGTTCCGTGCTGTCCTTCCGAGCAGGCGGCTTTCCGACGACAGCCAGCACCACAAAGCCGGCCACCAGCGACAGCCCAGCCGCACCCGCGACAATCCCTGCCCACTGTGAATCACGACGGCTCACAGCGCGTGCTTCCTGCGTTCGTTTTCCAGCTCCTGGCGCAGCATCGCATTCTTCGTGCGTTCCTCGGATATTTCATCACGCAGCGTTGTGAGTTGATTCCGCAGGATTCCCTCGCTCGTCTGCGCTAGCTTCGCCGCCGCCTCAAGCTCGTCAGCCCGCGCCCGTTCCATCGCGAGCAGCAGCAGCGCTTCCGAAAGCGTCTTCGGCTCACCGCGCCGCCGTCGCGATGGAATATCCTCACCAGGAGAAAAATCGAGCCGCTTGACGCCCGGATGTCGATACCACCACACGCGACAGCGCTTGCCGCAGAACTCGCGGTCTGAACGAACACAAAGAGGTAGGCGAAAGTCACACGTTTTACAGAATTGAACGTCGCGCAAAAGATCCTCCTTTTTTCATTCGCAGCGGCTCGATCATGCCTTGATTCGTCGCTGCCGTGCGACGACAGCCAGATAGTGAAGTTCCGCTTCGAGCTGACCGATCGTTGCCATCACCATAGCGATCTCTGCCTCCAGAACTTCGTCTGGCAGAGTCAAGCGCCGCGCTTCCAGGCGACGGAGGCGATCTCGATCACAATCAAGCCAGCGCTCAATGTCTTGAGCGGTGACCCCAGGGGCTGGTTGCTCGCGTTCCCCTTCGATCTTGTATTCCATCATCATCCCTTCACTTTCTGTAGCAGGTGGTGGCTGTGCTGTTGTCACAGAGCGGAACCTCGACGGCTCACAGCGGCAGCCTCATCCAGATCGACTTGCCCGCCAGGAAATACAGTGCTTTGACGTTCGGGCTCTTCAGCAGATCGATGAGCGCAAGTCGCCAAGTAGCAAGCTGCCCATCATACGTCTCCCACACAATCTTCCCATCCCGTTCCATGAAGTAACCTACAGTCATATCCAAATCAGGAACTGCTTTGTCTGCCATGGGTGTTCTCAGCTAGAATAGAGTGATTGACAGCTTATACATAGCTAGCACCTCGTGAACTGAGTGCATACGCTCTGCAAGTTGATTGCGTGCTCGCTGCATTTCACTGGCATGAGCCTTGAGAAAATCGCTTAACTCATTGGTGATGATCACTAGCTGATCCACTTCGCTCCCAAGCCATTGACGCGCCCGTTCTGCGTCTGGCAAGCAAGCCATATGATGATAGAAAAGTGTAGCAGAGTATTGGTAACAGTTTGCGAGTACACCAATATGCTTTGATTCGAGCTGCTGAAGTTTTTCGAGCTTTGCACGATTTGTCATAAACGGAAGTTCTCCTTGATCTCCAGATAGCGCACGGCCAAGAGAATGCGAGCGTGCGTGCTGCCGATATCGCCGATGGAGATCCGAATCCCATTGGTGGCGACAGTGCTCGCATCGTTGCTCAGCGTGCCGATCTCTTGCAGGTAGGTCGCGAGGTACGGCAGGAGGTCACGCCGCTCTGTCCTCACGTCGCGGAGGAGCCGAATCACGAACGCCACGCCCAGCGCATTGTCGCTGGCCAGCAGCTCGCAGGCACGAATGATGTTGAGTTCATTGAGCCGGGAGAGCGGGGCCAATAACCCACCGAGCGTCGCCAGCGCCCCCGGATTGTGGGCGAGTGCGCGAAGCTGATCGTCGATTGCTGCGAGGAGCTGCGGCGAGAGCCATGGTGGGCGCTCGGGTCCAGCAGTTGGTTGAATCGGGGCCACCGTCCCAGATGACTGCATACACTCCATCAGCGCAGAGAGTAGAGGGACAAGGTAGCTCTGTAGCACCCGATTGAGAGAGACAGCTTCGGTATGCTCTCTCTGACTTCTTAGATTTGTCGTAAGCGCCTGAAACTGACGAGTCGCTTCTACCAGTGAAGCATTGCATTCTTCGAGCGCTATTGCAGCAGCCTGCCAATTTCCAGCTGATTTGTTCTGAATGACACGGATGATTGCAGCAAATGCAACATCAATGGCAGTCCATATATTTGCAGTACTCATATTATCCCCATTGGAGTGTTGATCGCCGTCCCGCTGGTGACTAGCTTGATCCGCGAATCATCATTGGACGAGGCTCAAACTCGCCGCGAGTTCTGGCGACATCTGTCTCATCGGGAATCGGTATGGCTTCGACCAATTTCAGAAGCTCAGCACGGAGCGCATACGCGGTGCCGCGCAGCGACTCTCGCTGCTCACTGGTCGGGGCCATCAGGATACGACCGCATAGCTCCACAATGGATCGCAGCAGCCGAATCTCGGTGGTTTCGCCTTCGATATTGTATGGTCCCATAGCTACACTGACCCCATCACGGTGTTTGTGGCTGTGCCTCCGGTGAGGCTGGCTGCAACTATGCCGGTGTCGGCACGGAAGGAATTGAGCCGGTTGATGACGGGAATCGCGCCGCCCGGATTGCCGAAGATCATGGCGGTTCCCGATGTCCATGCGGTCGCGCGGAAGACCGATAGGACGACTCCTAGCGCCGTCACTCCTGCGGTTGCGTTGGGA
>JAEUKA010000089.1 GCA_016794465.1 Myxococcales bacterium
TGTTCGCTCATCGACCAGCCGACCACGCGACGCGAAAACAGGTCGAGCATCACCGCCAGATACAGCCAGCCCTGCGTCGTCCACAGATACGTGATGTCCGTCACCCAGACTCGGTTCGGAGCGCTCGCGGTAAAGTCGCGCGCGAGCAGATTGGGAGCGATTGGGAGTGCGTGTTTCGAGTCGGTGGTGCGCTTAAATCGTCGCGTCCGTAGCGCGTACAGACCACTCTGCCGCATCAGGCGCTCGACGCGGCGCTTGCTGGTGCGGAGTCCCAGGCCGGCCAGCTCGGCGCGGACTCGCGGACTCCCATACGTCCGGCGGCTGCCCTGGAAGGCGGTGCCGATGTGTGCGGACAGGACGCCGTCGTGACGAGCGCGGAGACTCGGCCCACGACGGCACCATGCGTAAAAGCCACTGCGCCTCACTTCCATGACTCGACAGAGCACCACGACGGGATAGTGAGCCTTCTGCGCGTCGATGAAGGCAAACCTCATCGACTTTCCTTGGCGAAGAAGGCTGCCGCTTTTTTTAAGATCTCGCGTTCCATCCGCAGCATCGCAACGTCACGACGGAGCTGAAGCAGTTCCTGTTTCTCCGAAGGACTGAGCGTCGGAAAATCCGGCTCAGGAGCGCTGGCTCGGTGGAGCCAATCACGCAGCGTGGTGACATTGATTCCCAAGTCCCGTGCCGTCGCTGCGATGTTGCCATTGCCAGTCTTCGCCAGGCGTACCGCCTCGACCTTATATTCGGGAGTAAACACTCTTCGGGTTCTCTTTTCCATGAACATCTCTCATACCGCAGCCCAAGGCTGCTCAGGGTGTCCACGAAATCGAGGGAGGGTTACGGTGCGGTTCCATGCGCCGTTTGCTGGGTTCGACAAGTCGCCTATTCCGGCAGATCTCGACGCCTACGTTTCCTATCGACGCCTCGCGACAGCGTTTATCCAGGCACGAGGTCAGCGCATCTTGAAGGCCACAGCAGCCGAAACGTAATCGCCGCCATAGCCGACCGGCACCCTATGGCGCGGGAAGGTCGGGCTGCGCGGGAAGCTGCGCGCCGTGCTAGACCGGCTAAGGCGCAAAGATGATCGGCAATTCTGGAAAACTCCGCCGCTCGTCCTCAACGAACGTGACAAGGTGCCGATGTCATCGCGCAGCGCGCAGTGGAGCAGCTCGGAGTGTGTGACGCTCCCAATTGATTGCAGAAGCCGACCCGCTAGCGCTGGGCAGTTTCCCGCCGTTTACCCAGCCATTTACCCGGCTACTTTTTGCCCCCAAAAACGACCCATTCGCCCCAAATGAAAAAGGCCGCATTCCGTCGTGGAATGCAGCCTTGTGCGAAGGGGGGGACTCGAACCCCCAAGGTGTTACCCGCTAGCACCTCAAGCTAGTGCGTCTACCAGTTCCGCCACCTTCGCAGCGTGGGCGCTTGCATGGGAACGCAGCGCCAACAGGACGGTAATTAGCCGTAGTCGCAGGGTTTCTGTCAAGGCATCTTTTTGGCGGGACATGACAATTTTGTGAAGATTGCGAGTCATCGTCGTCGGCCAGCGGGTAAGATGCGCCCCGATGTCGGCTTTTCATATTCTGGTCGTGGATAGCGATCCGTGGACGGTGAAGATGGTCACGTCGCTGCTGTCGCGGCGCGGTCATCGGGTGGTGGTGGCTCATGACTTGAGTGAGGCGGAGCGGCAGATCTCGCTGTGTGTGCCGGATCTGCTGATTGCAGATGCTCAGCTTGACGACGAAGGGCTGGGGTGGCTGTCACGGCTGCGGTCAGAGCTGGGTCAGCGGGTGCTGCCGGCGCTGCTGCTCGCGGAGTCGCCACCGCCGTCGCTGCGTCTTTCTGCGCTGCGGGTGCCGCACAGTGACTTTTTGGACAAGCCGTTTCGCTTTGATGAGTTTGATCTGCGCGTCGAGCGACTGCTGCTCAGTCCGCTGACCTCGTCGGTGCGCGAGGAGCCGTCTCGTCCGCAGGGTCTGCAGGGCACGCTCGGTGAGCTGAGCCTGGCCAGCATCCTTTTGTTGCTCGAGGCGGAACAGAAAAGTGGCGTGCTGACGGTGCGACAGCAGAGTGCCGTCGGTCGACTGTGGTGTGCGGCGGGGCGACTGCTCAGCGCCGAGCTGACGGTGGTGGGCGAGAGGCCGGAGCGGAGCCTTGATGCGGTGTTTGCGCTGCTGTCGTGGCAGAGCGGTGAGTTCGAGTTTGTGGCCGGCCCAGATCAACGAGGTGAGCACCGTGGCGACGACGAAGGGCTGAACATGACCCAGCTGGTGCTGCTGCTCGCCCAGCGACAAGACGAGCATGAACGGCGGCAAGCAGTCGCCGTATGATGACAAGCTAGCAGCAGAGACAGCGGACTGTTCCACGATGCAAAGCTCCACCAGCAGCTGGGTCGCGACCCGACGAGCCACAAGGCCCGCAAGGCTTGGGGCGGTCTGCGTGGCTGTGGCGCTGTGGGGCGTTGCTGGGCAGGCTGTGGCGGCTCCTCCGGTTGCGACCGACTTAGGGGGAACAAGCGCTTCGGGGCCGCCCAATCTACCGCCGCGTGAGCCAAGTGGAGCGAGTCCGCCGGCTGCACCAAGCCCGCCGGGCCCTCCCAACCTGCCGCCGAGCACGGGCATGTCGTCGGATGTGACCGCAGATGGTACAGCGATGACACCGCCCTCCCCTCCGCTGGTGAGCGTGGTGCCGGTCCTGACCATTGAGCGTCGTCGGCGCTTTAACCTCATCATTGCGGGAGTATCGACGCTGCTCGCGGCGTATACGGCCGATCGGCTGCTGGCGCGGGACCTCTCGCAGTCGGCGGTCGGCTGGGTGCCGCTGGTCGGCCCGTGGTGGATCTTGAGCGAGGAGACGGCGCGGCCCAATCCCAGCTCGGCCTTGCAAGCGCTGCTGGTGGTCGACGGGCTGGTGCAGCTGAGTGGCCTGGTGCTGACGATCACTGGGACATTTCTTCGCTATGACCGAGTGGTGCTGCGCCTGCCCGCTGCCCCGCCCGTTATCTCACCTGAGTCGCTGCCGTCGCCCTAGCTGGAGCGGAAACGCGGCTGGGCGTGGCGGCCCTATCGTCCCCTGATACGATGATCGGCGGCTCGGTGCATCGTCGCCGAACTGGAACACGCTGGCGGGGCTTTCCGCTCAGGAGGGGGACTATGCAAGATCGATGTGGTCAGTATCTTTCGGTCGGTCTGTTGGCGCTTGCGCTTGGCTGCGGCGGCGAAACCAACGGAGAAACCGTCGACGGTGGGACAGCGGATGGAGGCACTGTCGATGATCTCGCCGGGTCGCCGGATCTGACGCCGCCACCGCCGGACTGCACGGGCAAGCCAATGCCGATGACGGGCACCCAGACCCGCACCATCTCCGTCGGCAGCAGCAAGCGTACTTACCTTTTGCACATTCCGCCGAACTACGACCCGAGCAAGTTCACGTCGGTGGTGTTCGCATTCCACGGCTTTACCACCCAGGCCACCGACTTCATCAAAGACATCGGCATCGAGGCCGCCAGCGATCAGCGCAACCTGATTGCCGTCGTCCCGCAAGGCTCTGGGGTCATTCCGTCGTGGAACGCTGGCGGCTGCTGTGGCGAGGCGCAGACCTTCGGCACCGACGACGTGGGCTTCGTGCGGACGCTCCTCGCGAGCCTCCGCAGCGAGCTTTGTGTCGACAACAAGCGCGTCTTCGCGATGGGACACTCGAACGGCGGCTTCATGAGCAATCGCCTCGCCTGCGAAATGGCCGACGACTTCGCCGCGATCGGTCCCAACTCGGCCGGCCTGGTGTTCAGCGCCTGCAAGCCCAGTCGCCCGGTACCGGTCTATTACATGCACGGCGACGCCGACGGAGTGGTCTTCTACGGCGGCGGCTTCCCACTCGGCTGGAGCGGCGCCAAGGACACCTTCGATGGCTGGGGTGCTCGCAACAAGTGCGCTACGCCGGCCAAAGTGACCAGCCAAGCGGGCAAAGTGACCTGCCAGACCTATGCTCCGTGCAGCGGCGGCGCCGACGTGAACCTGTGCACCATCAGCGGCGGCAGCCACGTCTGGCCGAGCAGCACCAGCGACACCCAGCGCTACGCCGACGGCACCAAGAGCTATCTCGACTTCTTCGCCACGCATCCCAAGCCGTAGCCACCGACCAGCCGGCGAGCCATGTCCTACTTGGCGCACTCAACCACACAATGTATGGTGCGCGCATGTTTTTGGACCACCTGCTTGCCGCGCTGCGCAATCCGCACAGTCAGCTGTTTCAGCTCGATGACGAGCTGCCGTTTGATGCCGATCGCTATCGTGCGCTGCTATCTGCGGAGACGTGGCGCAGAGGCCGCAGTGGCCAGCTCGACGAAGCGACGGTGGCGTGGGTGTTTCGCTGCATTGCCGACGGCTGGGTCGATGAACACCTGCTCGACATTCGCGACGCGCTGCTGGAGCTGTTGGCGATTCGCGATGCCGACCACCTGGATGCGCTGCTGTGTCTGGCGACGGAGCAGATCCTCGGCGAGAGCCAGCGACCGCTGTGCGTGGCCGACGAGGAATCGCCGCTGTTGACACCTGCCGATCATCAGCTGCTGCGAACGACGACCAGCGCGGTGACGGGCGATCACAGTCATCGGCTTGGGCTGCGCCTGCTGGCCCGTCGCTATGCGATGCAGCTGGGCCTGCTGGTGGCGCGTCCTCGGGCGTGGCAGCGGACCTGTCTCGGTGATGCGGTGCTTGAGCTGCCGCGTGCCTATGCCTGGCCCCTGCTGCTGTCGCTGGAGACACTGCAAGCGCTTGATCCGTTTGATCGCTGGCGGGTGTCGACGGAGGCACTTGGGGCGATGCTTGACCGTCCGACGTTTGTGGTTCGGACCGCAGACCTCGACGGAGATGCCGAAGCGGCGCTGTTTCCCTGGCAGCGGGTGCGACGGATGCAGCGCTGTGGCCTGGTCGAGTCCACGCCCCCGTTGCGTACAGTCACCGACGAGGCCCATCGCAGCGAGTTTGGCTTTCGCTTGACGACGGCAGCAGCCAGTGCCGCCGAGCGAGTCCTGCGTACGCCCGAGCATGAAGTGATGCGCCTGGCCAAGTCGCTGCTGTTCGAGCGGACCGAAGAGGCGATGCAGCCCTATCGTCAGCGTCAGGTAAGCGCGCCGCCCCCGTCACGGGCCCAAGTGGCAGAGCATGTGCTGCCGCCGATCGATGGAATCTCGTCGCTGTCGCTGGACGAGTTGACGGGTTCGGAGGTCGATGGACTGCCGTCGAGTCGGCTGCTCCGGGTGACGGACCTGTGGACGCCGCCGAGTGCGATGCCAAGTGAGCGCGACTCAGGAACGAGCGAGCGCGAGCCGGTGACGGCGACGATGGACTCGACGACGGAAGCTCTTGAGCCGGCGCGACCCAGCTCGGGCAGTGAGCGCGGACCGCAAGAGATCGATCTGGGGCCACTGATTCGACGGGCGTGGGGCGATCTGCAAGAGCGACGGGTACACTTTTCGCTGCTCGGTCCGACGGCAGAGGTGCTCGGTGAGAGGCGCCTGCTGGTACAGACGCTGCGGGAGCTGTTGCGAGTCGCGGCGGCGAGTGCGCAGCACGGCTCGCATAGCTTGGCGCTGGTGACCGTCGAGCTGGCTCCGCAAGACGACCATGTGGTGCTGTTTGTCCACGACAACGGGATGGGGCCGCCGCTGCCGGAGCTGCCGAGCCTGCTGGAGATGACCGACGAGGAGCTAGCGGAGCCGGTCGATCTCGATGGTGAGCGTCCCAGCCTGCACCGCATCCAGCAGTCGCTGTGGGGACTCGGGGGGGAGCTGACGATGATGGCGCCGCGCCTCGGTGGCACCAGCCTGCGCATCATCCTGCCGCGCACGATGCCGCATGGGATGGACGACCAGCGCACAGCCGCCTGACAACGCCGAGCAGAACGACTGCGGACCTCGCCACGTTCTGTTCGGCGCTGTAGACCTTGGCTGCTGAGTCGGTCGTCTACACTGGGTATTTGCGCGGTTTTGCTTACGAATTTCAGTTCACAAGCAGCGGTTTTGCGAAGTATGATGCCCAAGCTTCCACAAAGCCTTGGGCTGCGCAGCGGTCTTAGGGGGTAAGCGCCGATGAGTCAGGCGCGAGCCAGGAAGCGGTTTCACCCAGAGCCGTTACGGAGCCCGCGAACATGGCCGTCTCGCCCACCGAGTGCACGTCAGTCCCGCTGTCGGAAGCCCCCAGTCGTCCGCGCAAAGTCAAGGATGTCCCGTATGTCGAGCTGTTCGGCGGCCGCGTCCAAGGCGTGGTGTCGTCGGGCTCGGATGAAAATCGCGTCTACGTCTCGTTCTTCGAGGCCGGCGCGAGCATCAACTTCAACTGCTCGACCAACAACAATCGGCCGTGCGGTGGTCTGCGCGGCTCTCCGTGTAAGCACCTGACCCAGCTGATGGGCGAAGCGGTGCTGCAGTTTGGGCCCGAGCAGGTGGCGCGCTTTCTGAAGCTGTCGGGGGATCTGTCGAAGTTCACCTCGGCGCGCGAGATCATGCTGCAGGTGCGGGGCTCGCAGGCGCGACTGGATGTCAGTCAGGTCTTTTCGCGCTTCCTGTCACACCTTCGCTACTTCGAGCTGCCTGTCTCGAATCAGCCGCTGCCCGAGATGACGTGGTTTGTCTCCGGTTAGCCGGACTCCTTTCAAAGGACGCTGCATATGAGTCATTCCCTTCGCACTCTGTCGGCACTGCCGCCCGGTGTGGCCGAGACTGCCGACGTGCTTGCCCGTCTCGATCACTGCTTCGTCACCGGCTTTGGCCGCATGAGTGAGCGTGAGGTAGAGGCCGTGTCTGCCCTGCCCCGCTTGCTCAGTCAGACTCCCTTGGCCGCGCGTGTCAAAGAAGCGTGCGACGCGCTGCTGCGCAGTGAGTTCGTCGAGACACACTTCGTGAGCATTGCCTGTGCCCGCGCCGCGCTGCAGGGAGCGATGACCGATGCGCTGTCCAAGCAGGTCTGTGAAGCGCTGGGAAGGAGTCCACTCACCGACGAGCTGGCCACTACTTTTCCGGACTCTCCTGGTCATCATGGAGTCTTCCGGGAGAGTACGCGACACTTCCTGTTGGAGATGGCTCTGTCAGGGTTTGCGCAGCTGGAGCCAGAGGCGATCTATCCGTTCTATGCGACGCTCGACAAGATTCAGGAAGAGCCGGGTCTGATTCGGCTCTCTGCGGTGCTGTCGGGATTCCTTTCAGAGCTGCTGTTTGCGCTGCCAATTCCTTCCGGAAAGACCGTTCCTTCCTATCGCTGGGTGGATCTGTGGACGCGATCGATGCTGCTGTCGATCAAGGCGTCACCATCGGTGAAGCTACGCTCTGTGAGCGGAGAGTTCCTTCCCATCGGCTGCGATCTTCATCATCACCGCAACCTGTTTACGGTCTGCGTACACGGACTTTTGCGCAGTGGAAGTGAAGTACGCTACGCCCGCACGACTGTCTCTGCCTACAAGGTGGATACCGTGATCGGACAAGAGATGTGGCGACTCCTTGAGGGCACGTTTGACAAGCTCCTGAAGGGAATTCGCGACTGCGCAAGCATCAAGCTCAGCGACGCGCAGCTGCTGGAAAGTGGCGACATTCTGTGGGATGAAAGTCGCGCCAGTGCCGGGTCTTCCTTCGCTCCGTTTGAGCTGGCTAGCACCCTGCTTGGTGCAGGATCAAAGCTTGTCCGTGCCACGCTGAGCGGCTTTGACAGACACCCAGCCCAGCTGTCGGAAGTGGTTCATATTACTGCTTTCAAAGTAGTAAAATTGGAACCGAGCAAGTCGAAAAAGCCGTCGCTGGGCGAGCAGGTTGATGAGAAAGCGATCGAGCTTGGCGGAGTCACTCTGCCGCTGTCTGGATCGCGCCTCTCCGATGCGTCAGGAATGACCATTGATCGGATTGAGAAGGCCACGGAGATGATCGGTCTGCTGCGCTTTGATCGCGGACGCTGGGCAGTGCAGCCGCTCTCGCTCAAGCTGGGAAGCAAAGCAGAGCTGTCCGGAACGCCTCCGCAGTCACTCAAAGTCAAAGATGACACCGTCGCTGTGCTGCGTGAACGAGCCAGCAAGCTTTTGCGCAAGAAGTCGTAGGAAGCGAAAAGGAAGACCATGACGGACACGAAAAGCGCGGCCCCGCAAGCTGCCGAGACGGAGCTGCAGAACAAGCAGCAAGCGCTGCTGTGGCGACTTCTTTCTGCGTGCTTTGGTCAGGGGGAAAAAGCGCAGAACTTGGAGTCGCTGAGCAAAGAGATCACGAAGGACTTGGGAATGCCCGAGCTGGTGCTCGATCCGCTGGTGTCGATCACCACGCTGCTGCAGCGCTTTCCTGATCTGAAGAGTGACTTCGAGCGGCCCCTTCCTGGTGCAATGATCGATGAAGGAAGTGAAGGCGGTGTCGCGCTGACCAGTGCTGTGGCAGAGACTCCTGAGCCTGGAACAGAGACTCCTGCTGCATCGCCGAATGATCGACTGCGCCGGACGTTGGTATTGTCCAAGCTGCTGCTGAACGCGTTCGGTCCCGCGACGCAGACCAAGACTGTAACGGCTCAGCAGTATTCGCAGTGGACTCAGGATCTGGGTCGCTTGGAAGAAGCGTTCGGATATCCGCAAGGAGGTCTGCGTGGTCGCGGTGGAGGTGGTGGCGGAGCAGGAACTGGACCGGGTGGGGGACGGAGACTCCTGTCCGAAGAGGATCTGCGGCGCGGCTTTCAAGGACTGGAAGGAGAGCTGGTACGGCGAATGGAGCTGCGGGAAGTCCTCAAGGACTCGCGGCTGGCTGCCAAGCTCTCTCCCTCGATTGCGCTCGTCGAGCAGTTGCTGGCAGACAAAGCGAATCTGTCAGGAGTTGCGCTGGAAAATGCCAAAAAACTGATCCGCGCTTACGTCGATCAAGTGGCGGAAGTGCTGAAGCTGCAGGTGCAGCGGGCGAGCAAAGGAAAGTTCGATCGCAGCACTCCGCCGAAGCGGGTGTTCCGGAATCTCGATCTGAAGCGCACGCTGTGGAAGAACCTGACCAACTGGAATCCGGCGGAAGAGCGACTGTATGTAGACCGCTTGATCTTCCGTCGCACTGCCGCCAAGACCCAGCCGACGCGACTGCTGGTGGTGGTAGATCAGTCGGGATCGATGGTGGACGCGATGGTGCAGAGCACGATCTTGGCGTCTATCTTTGCGGGACTCCCAAAGGTTGACTGTCACCTGATTGCGTTTGATACCCGTGTGCTCGATCTGACGCCGTGGGTTCACGATCCGTTTGAAGTCCTTCTGCGCACCGAGCTTGGCGGCGGAACCCTGATTCGCCAAGCGCTGATCGAAGCGAGCAAGAAGATTGTCGAGCCGAAGAACACCGCGATGGTGGTGATCTCTGACTTCTATGAAGGCGGCTCCGATCAAGAGCTGCTCGATTACATCAAGGGCTTGAAGGACTCTGGCGTTCACTTTATTCCCGTCGGTGCGCTCCAGTCGAGCGGCTACTTTTCGGTCAGTGAGTTCTTCCGGACTCGCTTGGCGGAAATGGGTATGCCGATTCTGCATGGCGCCGTCAACAAGCTCATTCACCAGCTCCGCTACCTACTGAATTAGGAGACTCTCACATGGCGACTCCCCGAACCAAAAAGACCAAGAGCGATGACACCTCGGCAGCGGCCACCTCGGCTGCTCCTGCGACAGCAGAGACGGCAACAGATGCAGCAACCGTTCCTGCGGCCACCCCAGCCAGCACCAGTACAGAGACGACTTCAGGAGCCGCTGCAGAGTTCCCGATTCCGGTCAAAGCAGAGACTCCTTCCGCGACTCCTTCCGCGACTCCCGTTCCGACTCCTTCCGCTGCTGCGGCTCCGGCCAAAAAGAAAGTGGAAGTGCTGCGCCAGCCGGCGGAAGTCAAGTATGCAGAGGAGCTGGTCTATCTGTCTTCCATCGACACCGGCAAGCGTCCGTTTAGCTGGAAGCTGTCGCCGCGCATGATCCGGACGTTCATCTTGGGATCGACTCCAGCCGACAAGATTGAGCGACCGATTGCCCAGAAGTTCTTCGGTGATCCAGCGCTGGTCGAGCGCGCGATTGTGACGCTGGCTTCCGATCGCGGACTGCTCCTGATTGGTGATCCCGGAACTGGCAAGAGCTGGCTGGCAGAGCTGCTCGCAGCGGCGATCTGCGGAAGCTCTACGCACACAGTTCAGGGCACGGCGGGAACTACCGAAGATCAGCTGAAGTATTCGTGGAATGTGGCGCTGGTGATTGCCAAGGGACAGTCGCGGGAGTCGCTGATTCCGTCGCCGATCATGATCGCGATGCAGCAGGCGGCGCTAGGCCGAATCGAGGAGCTGACGCGCTGTACGTCCGATGTGCAGGATGCGCTGATCTCGATTCTGTCCGAGAAATACATCACGATTCCGGAGCTGTCCGGAGACAACGTGGTGTTCGCGCGACCGGGCTTTAACATCATTGCCACTGCCAACAGTCGCGATCGGGGTGTCAATGATCTGTCGACGGCGCTCAAGCGACGCTTTAACTTTGTGACGATTCCTACCGTTACCAACAAGAAGAGCGAAAAAGAGATCGTCCTGTTCCGCACCCGTGAGCTGCTGACGCGCAATCAGTTCGAGGTCGAGCTGCCACCGGCTCTGCTCGACATTCTGCTACAGACGTTTGCGGATCTGCGGGATGCGCAAGCGGCGGCCAGCAGCGACGATCAGCGCCTGGAGTCCTCCCTCTCCACTGCCGAGCAGATTGGTGTGCTGGAAGATGCGGTGCTGCACAGTCAGTTCTTCGGACAGACAGCACTGTCGGCGGCCAACGTCGCGAAAGCGGTGGTGGGAACGGTGGTGCGGCGGATTCCGGAAGAGGTGTCGATCCTTAGTAAGTTCTGGCACTCGGTGGTGGAGAAGCGCGCCAAAGAGAAGAAGGGCGAGTGGGACGAGTATCTTGAAGGTGGCAAGCAGGCCATGAGCCTACTCAAGTAGGAAGCGATGATGGAACGTACTCCTCCGTCGAACATTGAGGCTCTGCGGGCGCTGCAAGAGCAGATGGATGCAGCGGTGCAGGCCTTTGCAACCGATCAGCATCCGGTCAGTGATCTGCTGCAGCAGATGGTTTCCGATGTCGAGCGCGCCATGCAGGAGCCGCTCGAGATCATTCCTGTCTGTCATCACTCGCCGTCGTCGGCGCTGCATGTGGCAAAGCGGCTCTCTGAAAGGCCTCCCAAGGTGATCTTCATGGAGCTCTGTGAAGATCTGCGCGGGTCTTTGGACGGTCTGCGCGACTGCCGCTTGCCGGTGGCGCTGCAAGCGTTTGCTCAGACGGCGGATGCGTTTCCCAAAGGCTGGTCACCGCTCTCTGTGGTGGCTCCTCTTTCGGAGTTTTCGGCAGAGTTTCAGGCCATCGCTTATGCGCTGGAACATCCTGGAACAGAGCTGGTGTTTGTCGATCGCGCGGTGGACTATGTCTTCCAGTGGATGCCACAGCAGGAAGACGAGCTGGAAAAGCACCTCATCAAAGAGGAAGAGCACGATCAGGGGACTCCCAAAGCGCCGGGTGAGGAAGACCTGAGCGACGTTCCCGATCACGGTGCGGCGATTGGTCTGCAGATGGGAAACGTCGAGCCGACCTTCGATGTGTTCTTGGGATTCCTGCTCAAAAATGCGCGCGTCCGCCACTTCACAGAGTGGTGGGATCAGTACGTAGAGCAGGCGGTCTTGGCCGCCGACTATGCAACGTATCGCTATGTTCTTTCGCTGGTTGGGAGTCTGCTGCGGCGGCTTGGCCGCAAGGATACCGATCGCGAAAATGATCTGCGGCGCGAGCGTTACATGTGGACGCGGATGAAGGAGCACCTGAAGAAGACAGGAATCGCACCCAGCGACGCGATTTATCTGTGTGGAGCGGTGCATGCGGTCAGTGATGTGCCAGAGTTTGGGACTCGTACCGATGCGGTGTGGGAGATTCCCAAGCGGACTCCGACCAAGTGGCTGTACGGCCTGGTACCGTCGAGCTATATCGCGATCGAACACCAGTTTCATCATCCCGCAGGAACTGTCGCAATTGCCGAGACAACGTGGGAAAAGGGAATCGAAGCGCTGGGAGTTCGTCCCTGGAAGCTTGGCAAGACCAAGTCTTCAGCTGCGACATCAGCGACGAAAACGAAGGGAAAGCCGGCCATAGTTCCTGCGACTCCTCCCGCTTCTGGAACGGCGGATACTGCGCGTGTCTTGGGGTTCTTTACCAAGCCTCCTTTGCTGCACGCAGCGGATGAAGAACAGCTGCTCAAGTGGTCGGTAGACATCGTGACTCTGGCGCGGGACAACGGCTATCTGACCTCGACCGCTGACGCGATTGCGATCTATCAGACCTCGATTCTGCTGGCCAACCTGCGCAATCGACAGCATCCGTCCCCCTATGACTTTGAGGATGCGGCGATTACTTGTCTGGAAAAAGATCGCCAGGTCAGAAAGCGGAATGTTCCCAAGCTGTGTCAGCTGCTGTTGGGAGGGAATCGCACCGGGAAGGTTGGATTCAGTGCGCTGCCGCCGCTGGCGCAGGATGTCTACACTCGCCTGAAGCCGCTGGGAATCAACCTGGAAGCGACCACGATTCAGCGCGCGCTGATTGACTTCAAGAAAGATCCACACCTGCTGCCGTGCTCGGATCTGCTGTGGATGCTGCACTACTTGACGCAGGGACATCCGGTGCTGCGGCCGATCATGGGAGAGCGCAAGCTCGGTCATGTGCCGGTTCAGGAGTCCTGGGATGTCTCGATTGGCAAGTATCAGGAGTCGATCATTCGGCTCGGCTACGAAGGCGTAAACGTCGAGTTTGTCGTCGAGAAACGTCTGAAGACAGAGTCCTTTGGGCCAAACGCCAAGACCGTGACCGCGCTCAAAGCAGCAGAAGACTCGATTCTGTTTCTGAAGAGTACGCGGCTTACAGAGGAGTTAGGGGATCGCGCGGTTGATCTGCTCCGCAACGAGATGAGTGCGCAAGATGCACCAAAAATTGTGGAGCGAGTCCGTCGCTTGGTGCACTACTATCGCGCGACGCCGAGCGGTCTTCCCAAGTGGCTGAAGGACTTTGTGGCGACGGGATACTCGCACTACTCGATGCTGCTTCCCAAGGGCTTTGAGGATCGCGGAACCCGGCCCGCAGAAGTCGCCAGCATGCTCTGCTTTGTGTTCGATTTCGAGCCGCAGGCGCTGGCGCTTGGTTGTCAGCGCAGTCAGCTGGAGATTGCGATCCGTCAGGCCGGTCCGGTTACAAATGATCCGGCGAAGATCGGTCTGCTCTGGGCTTCCGAGCTGCTCCTGAAGCTGCGGGACATCGACTCGATCCGCGCGTTCTTGGATCAGACACTCGACAATCCGCTGATGCTGCCGGTGTTTCCGGAGTATGTCTCAGGATTCCTGCTCGCGCTGGCGTTTGCGCCGGTGATGGGACGGGTGGTGGTCGAGCTCCTGTCGAAAGCGTTTGCGAAGCTGCCGGAAGAGATTCTGTATCCGTGGCTGCCAGGTCTGCTCCTGTCGCTGCGACCGTATGCGGAAGATCTGCTTCCCCGGCTGCTCAAAGACGTAAACGGACTGTTTCCCAAAGACACCAAAGCGCTTGGGAAGTGGCAGCCCCCGTGGGACAAAAAGGCCAGCGAAGCCGCGACTCCTGCGAGTGCTTCGTCAACTCCTGGAGCGAATCCTGAAGTGACTCCTGCTCAGGACACAAAGGCCGCTGTGACTCCGGAAGAGCAAGCGGTGATGACACTCCTACAGTCCGCGCCCGTCACCGCCCAGTCGCTCGCCGCACTCCTTAGCGCGTAAAGTACAGCGTCAGATCGCTTCCCAACCACTCTTGCAGATCGCTCGCCAGCTCGTCGCTCAGACCGGCGCTGCGGAGTCGCTTGTGCAGGACTCCTTCCGAAGTTCCTTCCGGAAGACTGTGCTGCCGCAGGACCGCAAGCTGCTGCGCGGGCGTGTTGCCAAGCTGCGCATTTAACTCGGGCCAGTACGCGACAAAGGCGCGCTTTGCACCCAGCGTCAAATAGTCCGTCAGCGACGCAAACCGAGTCGTATTTTCATACAGATACAGCAGCTCACTGCGATCGGGAAGGAGTGCGAACGTCGTACACTCTCCGTTCCAGCACTCCGGCACATCCAGGAAGATCCAGCTATCAACCGAGGGCACCGCGCCATCCACGGCAGGAACCCACTCCGGCTTGCTCAGCTCCCCCGGACCGGCCAGAGTAGTTAGCTCAATGCCACCACTGATCGGGGACTCCTCATGCGTCAGTCCCTTTCCTTGATAGGAACAGGTGAGCGTCGGCAGCTCACGCGAGAACTGACGCAGATCATCGGGAATCCGCGCGTCCCAGTGGATCTGATCCATCACGCTCGGAACCTCCCCGGAGCCAGTCGTAAACTGGTCAAAGTGCAGGTCCGCGCGCTGCCGAAGCAGGGAAAACAAGGTGCGAAGTCGAAGGGCGAGTGATGTTGTCATGGTCTACTTTGCGTCCACTGTGACGATATCAGCTTGCCGAGCCGCTGCCTACCTGTACGAATTGCCAACAACCCGAGCGCTTTGCGGCTACCATGCCCGCCTCTTATGACCAGAACTTCCGACCATCACCTGCCCCAGCCTGGGGCGCAAAGTCAGCATTCCAAAGTTGCCACCGTCGAGAAATCCGACATTCAGGCATCTCCATTTGCGGCGCTCGGCCTGATTCCAGAGCTGGTTCGCGCAGTCGCCGAGTCCGGTTACACCGACCCCACCCCGATTCAGGAGCAGTCGATTGGGCTGCTCCTGCAGGGTCGCGATCTGCTGGGCTGTGCCCAGACGGGAACCGGGAAGACAGCGGCCTTTGCGCTGCCGATCCTTCAGCTCCTGTACGCGCAGAGACAGCCGGCCCCCGTCGAGCACAAGCCGGCGCGACATCCTCCCGGAGTCCGCAAGACGCGAACGCTGGTGCTGTCCCCGACCCGCGAGCTGGCCAGTCAGATCGAGGAGAGCTTCCGCACCTACGGCGCCTACACCGGCCTCACCAGCACGGTCATTTTTGGCGGCGTCAAGCAAGGTCCACAGGTGCAGCGGATGCGGACCGGGGTCGATATCCTGGTGGCGACGCCGGGACGGCTGCTCGATCTGATGGGTCAGGGCTTTGTCTCGCTGCGGGATCTACAGTTCTTCGTCCTTGATGAAGCCGATCGCATGCTCGATATGGGCTTTATCCACGATGTGCGCAAGGTGCTGGCGGCGCTGCCACCGGTCAAGCAGTCGCTGCTGTTCTCGGCGACGATGCCCCCGGACATTGAAGCCCTGGCGATGACCTTTTTGCGCAACCCGGCGCGGGTGGCGGTGGCTCCGGTGTCGTCGACGGCGGAGCGCATTGCCCAGTCGGTGTACAAGGTGGCGAAGAACGACAAGCCTCGGCTGCTCGCGCACTTGCTGCAAAATCCAGATCTGTCGCGGGTGCTGGTGTTTACGCGCACCAAGCACGGCGCCAACAAAGTAGTCAAGCAGCTTGCAGAGGCTGGCTTCGTCGGTGAGGCAATTCACGGCAACAAGTCGCAGAACGCCCGGGAAGCCGCCCTCGCCCACTTCAAGAGCGGAGAGACGCGCATCCTGGTCGCCACCGACATTGCTGCCCGGGGCATCGATGTCGACAACGTCAGCCACGTCATCAACTACGACATTCCCAACGAGCCCGAGAGCTATGTTCACCGCATTGGCCGCACCGCTCGAGCCGGAGCCGAAGGCATCGCCGTTTCGTTCTGTGACTGGGAGGAGCAGGGCTTCCTCAACAGCATCGAGAAGCTGATTCGTCAGCATGTCCCGGTCATCAGTAATCATCCCTTTGTGTCGAGTGGCCGAGGTGAGCGCACCGAGCCTGCCCCCAGCCAGCGTCCACACGGAGGTCAGCGGGGTGGTCGTCCGCAGTCGTCCGCAGGATCACAGAGTGCGCGTCCGCCGCGTGGTGAGCACAGTGCCAAGCCGCCGGCCAAGCCGCAGTCGCCCCCCCGACAGGGAGACAGGCAAACAGAGCGCCAGACAGACAGAGCGCCAGACAGACAGACAGACAGACAGACAGAGCGCCAAGGAGAGCGCGGTCGAGCGCCCAGCAAGCCCCAGGGACGACCGTCTGGTGGCGGTGGCGGCGGCGGTGGCGAGCGCTCCGGTGGCCGATCTTCGGGCCGAAGCGGTGGCGGTGGTGGCGAGCGTTCCCGAACCACCACCACGGAGCAGCGCGAGCGAATGGATCGCCAGCTCGACTGGATGAAGCGCTACACCTAACAGCGTGATGGAACAGCGCGCTGCGTGCCCCAATTGCTGCGTTGTCGGTGCATGCTGCCCGACGGTAGCTGCGCTCCTCCGCCTTGCACTTTGGGCTCCTCGCGCACTTTCTCATCACGCTGCTCACAGCGCGTCTCTCTGGTCAATATGAGTCGTTTTGTATGCCTAATATTGACTGTGCTGGGCCGGGACCGTGCCAAGCCCACAATGTCGGCTTGGCAGCCGTGCGGTGGCCCGGCGGGCAGCGAGCGCGACATTTCTTCCAATAGATCGGGGGCGTTTGCGATAAAGTTCGGTGGTATTGGAAAGTGCTCCATGCCCTTGTCCGCTTCGGTTCTCGGAGGTGTGTTTTGTCTAGCGGTGCTATGAAGCCCATGACTGCTCGGCCCTCTCTCTCGCTTCGTCGGGTACGGGCGTACACGCTGTCGGCGCTGTCCCTGCTGCTCGCGGCCTCTTCCCCAGTGACCCTCGGTAGCGCACTTGCACAGTCGGCCCCCGTTTCGCCTACCGTGCCCGCTCCCGCTCCCCCAGCCGCCGCCCCTGGAGCGCCAGTCGTCAAGCCCAAGCCGGTCGCCAAAGCGGCTGTGCCCAGAGCGCCGGCTGCTCCAAAAGCTCCCGCTGGCCCCAAGCCGCTCGGCGCTCCCCCCAAGAGTCCTGTTCTTGGCAAGGCCGAGGTCTATCAGCGAGCGGCACCAGCGACGGTGTTTCTGATTGCCAAAGACGGCAACCGCTTTAACTCCGCGCTCGGCGTCGTGGTCAAGCCCAACGGCGTCGTGGTCAGTGACTCGCGGCTGGTGTCCGGGGTCGAAAAGGGTCAGGTCTACGCATTTTTGTACGACCCGTCCTTTGCGGGCGACGAAGATCCGCTGATCTTCTTGCGCGCCAACCAGGCCAAGGCGCTGCCGGTGCAAGTGGTGCGGATGGATGCGCCCAATCACCTGCTGCTGCTCCAGCTGCCCGAGCCGCCGGTCAAGCAGCCGTATAAGTCGCTTGATCTTTTCGATATGCGGTCTGCAACGACGGTCGGGGTGGATGTGATCGGCCTGCGTACTCACGGTCGGCAGACCCTGGCGATGATGACCGGGACGATTATGTCGGTGCGTCCGGGGGCGATCGAAACCGAGCCTGCGCTGACGCTGGAACATACCGGAGGACCGCTGCTCTCATCGAGTGGTCGGCTGCTCGGCATCGTGACGTTTGCGGACAAGGCCGTTGATACTGCTGGCGTGGCCCGTCCCGTCGAGTTGATCAACAGCTTGCTCATCGGAATGGCCGGCAGCGCGGTGAGCACGCCCGCTAGCTCGAATCCAGAGCCGGCTGCCGAGTCCCGCAACAGCGTCGAGGCAGTGCGAATTGCACTTGGCAACGCGCTCGCCCAAAAGTTCGACAAGCGCCCGGCGCTGATCCTGCACAGCGAGTTTGTTCACTCGATGGCGCTGCGCGGTCGCATTCCCATCAAAGACTTCGACTCGGTCGAGTTCGTCAACGGCATTGTCTCGTCGCTCACCAAGGACAGCCCCACCAAGGCCAAGGCCGTCGCCGAGCTGTTCCCGATGCTCATCACCGATAAGAAAGGTCGCGCGTTCCGTCGCGAAGGCACCAAGTATTTGATGGTACCGACGAGCGAGTTCGGCGTGGTGGCCATCGACGACGCAACCGGCATGCTGTTCGCGTCGGACAACAAGAGGCAGCTCAACTATTACGACGCAGAGGGCAAGAGCTGGCGCCCGACGCACCTGTCGCCGGTCAGCCAGGTCGCTGTCTCGGGCGGCAAGGTGTTCGCGATCCTCGACGATGGCCGGCTTATCAAGGCAACCGTCGACGGCAAGGACTCGCTGCAGCTGTGGCCAAAGCTCATCAAGGGCGGCAGCCTGACCGCGTCGCAGGGCGTGCTGTATCTGTTCGACGGCGACAAGATCTACCGCTATCGCAACGACGCGTGGGACAGCAAGGGCAAGCCGGTGGCGTTTGCGATGCAGCAGCTCGTCGTCAAAGGCGATGCCTACTACGGGCTTGACCTGAACGGCCGGGTGTTTTCGTCGGTGGCGCAGCGCTACATCGATCGAGATGCCAACATCTTCAAGCTGTGGCCGATTGGTCGCGACCTGATGGTCATTACCAAAGACAACCTGCGCTTCTATTACTCTGTCGAAGACGATCAGTGGCGACCTTGGACCCAGTGGTAAAACACGCCGCACTGCCGCACGTCGTGATCATCGGCGGAGGCTTTGCTGGACTCACTGCTGCCAAAGAGCTCGACGGGGCGCGGGTGCGGGTCACGTTGGTCGATCGGCTCAACCATCACCTCTTTCAGCCACTCCTGTATCAGGTCGCGATGGCGGGCCTGTCGCCAGCCGATATTGCCGCGCCGATTCGATCGGTGGTGCGCTTTCAGCCGAATGTGAGCGTGCTGCTCGCCGAGGTCCAAGACATCAGTGTCACCGATCGAGTCGTCAAGCTGGACCGAGGCGAGCTTTCCTACGACTACCTGATCGTCTGCGCGGGGGCGCAAAACCACTACTTTGGGCACGACGACTGGGCCAAGTATGCCGTCGGGCTCAAGGATCTGGACGATGCGGTCGAGGTCCGTCGGCGGGTGCTGCTGGCCTTTGAAGCAGCGGAGCGAACCCCCGACCCGACCGAGCGTGAGCGCCTGCTGACCTTCGTCGTCGTCGGTGGTGGCCCAACCGGGGTCGAGCTGGCCGGCGCCCTCGGAGAGCTGTCGCGCCACGTCCTCGCCCGGGACTTTCGCAACATCGACCCCGCCCACGCCAAGATCATCCTGATCGAAGGAGGCGAGCGCATCCTCACGTCGTTTCCCGATCACCTGGCGATGCGCGCCGTCCGTGACTTGGGACAGCTCGGCGTCGAGGTCCGCTGCAACCTCCGCGTCAGCAAGATCGATGGCCGGGGCGTCGAGGCAAATGGCAAGCAGATCCCGACCGCGACCGTCCTGTGGGCCGCCGGAGTCCGAGGCTCACCGCTCGGCGCAAAGCTCGGTGGAGAGGTCGATCGCCAAGGCCGAGTGGTCGTAAACCCCGATCTCTCCGTCGGCAGCCACCGCGAGGTCTTTGCCATCGGCGACATGGCCGCGTTTCTTCACCAGGACGGCAAGCCCCTGCCCGGCGTCAGCCCCGTCGCCATTCAGCAAGCAAAGAAAGTCATCCAGAACCTGTTTGCCGATCTCGAAGGCCAGCCGCGCACCCCGTTTGCCTACTTCGACAAAGGCAGCATGGCCACCATCGGACGCGCCGCCGCGATTGCCCACATTGGCCGGCTTCAGATCGGTGGCTTCTTTGCGTGGCTGTTGTGGCTGCTGGTCCACATTTTCTTCTTGATCACCTTCCGCAACCGCGTCGCAGTGCTGTTCAACTGGGCCTACCAGTACTTCACCTACAAGCGCGGCGCGCGGCTGATCACCGGTCACAGGCTCAAGGCCGGCGCCGAGTCCGATGTCGCGATCTCCGCCCTGCCGCGCAGTGCCCTTACCCCGGCAATCGTCGCTGGAGCCGCTCCCCCCGCTGCGAGTCCGCCGGCGGCTCCTCACCCATAACGCGCGGCTCTCCGGTCGCTTGGTGTTTCGCCTGGACCTGGCCGAGGCCCTACAATGGTGCATGCGAAAGGGACCCCATGGCTGAGCCTCTGCTTTCCGTCAAGAGCCTGCGTGTCGACTACGAGGACATCACCGCCGTCGATGACGTGTCGTTTCAGGTCGAAGCCGGCATGGTCTACGGCCTGATTGGTCCGAATGGCGCCGGCAAGACCTCGATCATTCGCGTGATTGCGACGCTGCTCCAGCCCACCTATGGCCAGGTTCGCGTCTGTGACATCGATCTCCTCAGCGAGCCGCTGCGGGCGCTGCATCACCTGGGCTTTATGCCCGACATGCCGCCGCTGTACGACGATCTCTATGTCGAGGAGTTCTTGCAGCTGTTCGCTTCGGCCTATGGACTCGACGGGGCCGCGCGGACAAAGCGCATTGATGAGCTGCTCGACAAAGTGCAGCTTGGCGACAAGCGCCGCACTCCCGCCGGCGAGCTGTCCCGAGGCATGAAGCAGCGGCTGTTTCTGGCCAAGACGCTGCTGCACGACCCCAAGGTGCTACTCCTCGATGAGCCGGCTTCGGGACTGGACCCACGGGCGCGACTCGATCTGCGCGATGTCATCGTCGAGCTAGGCCGCGCCGGCAAGGCAGTCGTCGTCTCCAGTCACATCCTCGCCGAGATGGCCGACTTCTGTAACAGCGTTGGCATCATGGAGCGCGGCAAGATGCTCTTGTCGGGCCGCATCGACGACATCTTGAAGCAGCTTCGCCCCGGTCTTCTGCTGCGGGTGCGACTCCTGACTGCCGACGACCGACTTGGGGCCACACTCACCGCCATCCCATCCGTCAGCGAGGTCGAAGTCGAGGGTAGCCAGGCCACCTTCAAGCTCGCTGGGGATGGCGAAGCTGCCGCCGCCGTGCTCCGCGAGCTGGTCCACAAGGACTTCCGCGTGACCGAATACCGAGAGATGACTTCAAACCTGCAGGACATCTTCTTGCAGGTGTCCACTGGGAGGGTGTCATGAGCGAGCCAGTCGTCCGAATCTTCGACAACCCCATCTTGACGGCCCAAGCGCGACGGCGACTGCGGCCTACCCAGCTCCTGTCCTCGGCGCTGATCAGCGGCCTTCTGGGAGTCTGCGGCGTGCTGCTGTCGGTGGTCGCCAAGGACCAGCGCGAAGGCTTTACCTCGCTCAGTTATGTGCTGCTCTCGGCCATCGGCATCGTGCTGCTGCTGCGGGGCAGCAACCGGGTCGCCGAAGCCGTGCGTGAGGAGCGCGAGAGCGGCCTGCTCGACTTTCACCGCGCCACCCCTACCACCCCGTGGACCGATGGACTGGGCTACCTGCTCGGCTGTCCGTCGCGTGAGTACCTGATTGCCGGCATCTTGGCGGCGTTTGCCCTGGGCGTGGCGCCGCTGTCGAAGTTCGGTCTGCCGGTGATGGCCTGCTCGCTGCTGGTGCTGGTCGTCAACACCCTGCTCTTTCACAGCTTCGCGCTGTGGGTCGGACTGTCGGTCGCCCATCGCCGAGGCGCTTCGGGCATTGTGGTCGGGACGCTGCTGTCCCTGCTGCTCGCCGGCTGGTCGGTGCGCGGCTTTGGTGCGATTGCCTACTTCACCCCGTATCCGGCGCTGATGCAGCTGCTCTCGTCCAGCTCTTCGGGCAGCACCTCATCCGACGCCCAGGTGACGTTCTTTGGGATGCCGATTCACGCGCTCGCCCTGACCGTGCTGGTGCAAGTCAGCATGCTGTTTGCCCTGGGACACGCCATTGCCCGCAAGCTGCGCCAAGATGACACGACCTCGTTTTCCCGCCTGGGGACGCTGTACCTGTTTGCCTGGATTGCCTTTCTATCGCTCGGGGCGGCGTGGCAGTGGATTGTGCCGGGGACGCAGGCCCAGTCGCCATCCTCCGATCACGGCGCGATCATCCTGCTGGGCTACCTGACGCTGGCGACGTTGCTGGCGGCGGCGCTGCTGCTGGGGCAGGTGCCGACCTACTTGACGCTGCTGCGGGCCCTGCGGCGGGCGAAGCGGGTCGGCACCACCGAGCTGAGCTGGCTCGACGAAGGGGGCCGCACCGAGACGCTGACCTGCGGGCTGTGGGTCCTGACCATTGCTGGCTTGTTTGTCATCAGCCGTGCGATGGGGCCGCGTGTGACCGGACCGCTGCTGGGTGAGCCGGTGGCGCTGGTGGTCGCGGCGGTGCTGGCCTATCTACTGTTTGTGCAGAGCGCCAGCGAGTACGTCCGCTTTCGCCATCGCGCTGCGCCCCAAGCGGTGGCGGTGCTGGTGTTCTTTGCCTCGCACATCCTGCCGTTCCTGCTCAGCTTCGTGTTCGGGGGTCCCGACAAGCAGGTCGGCCAGCTGGTGATGGCGACAAGTCCCCTGTTCGCGATCGAGACTGCCGCCGGTCAGCTGAGCCAGCACTGGCTGCCTGGGGGCAAGTCGTCCAGCCTCCAGCCGCTGAGCCTCTATGTCTCGCTGGCTGTGACCCTGGCCCTGTCCGCGTTCTTCTTCATCGAGAGCCGCCGCAGCCAGCGCGAGCTCGCCCGCAAGATCGCCGCCTCCCCGAGCGCGTCGTAAGTCCCGCCCTGCCATGTCCGCTGTCGCTTCGTCCGCTTCGCCCGCGCCTCCCTCGCGCAGTGCCGGCTTTGCCTTCATCCTGGGCGCCGCCCTCAGCTGGAGCCTCGCCGGCCTGGGCATCAAGTCCGTCCCGCTGAGCGCCCTGAGCATCGTCAGCCTGCGTGCCCTGTTCGCCCTGCCCGTCTTCGCCTTCGTCCTCTGGTTCCGCGTCCGCTCGGACCTGCCGGCGGTGCTGCGGCTTGGCCTGAGCCGCTGGCAGACCTGGGTGGCGGCGCTCAGCTACACGTTTACGATGCTGTCGTTCGTGCTCGCCTGCAAGCTGACCACGTCCGCCAACGCCATCCTCCTCCAGTACACCGCGCCCATCTACGTCATCTTGCTGTCGCGGCCCCTGCTGGGTGAGCGGGTCGGGCGGGCCGATGTGCTGGCGGTCCTCGGCTGCTTCCTCGGCATTGGCTGGTTCTTTCTGGAGCAGCTATCGACCTCGGGGCGGTACGGCAACCTGCTGGCGCTGCTGTCCGGTGCGAGCCTGGGCCTTCTGCCGCTGCTGCTGCGCCGGGCCGAGCAGCCTCACCCCGCTGCCAGCGCCCAGACCCGCGAGCGCTTGGTGTTTGTGCCGACCGTGGTGCTGCTGCTGGGCAACGTCTTGGCCGCGCTGGTCGGAGCCCCCGCCGCGCTGACCGGACCGTGGCCAGGGCCGGTGACCTGGCTGTGGCTGGCGGTGCTGGGCGTGGTGCAGATTGGGCTCGCCTACCTGCTGTATGCCGCTGGGGTCCGCAGGCTGCGTGCGGTCGAGAGCCTGATGCTCGCCTCACTGGAGCCGATCCTGAACCCACTCTGGGTCGCCCTCGGCACCGGAGAGCTTCCCAGCCGCGCCGCGCTCTGCGGCGGCCTGCTCATCCTCGCCTCCGTCCTAAGCCACGGCCTCCACACCACCCTCCGCCCCAAACCCCCCCGCTGACCCCTAACTGTTTCAACAGCATTCATCCTCCCCAGATCACTGGCCCACCGTTCGACAGTCACGGGAGGGCTTGTTCGAGCTGTTCGAGGCTTGGATACCGCAGGCGTCGTAAGTCGGTGGCGTTGACTTGCGTGTGTCCGCTGAAGGTGCGGAAGTAATCGTCTACGGCCTGGGAGTTGAGGTAAGCGACCAGACCTCGGGCGACGGCTACCGGCAATCCCTGCCGGTTTCGGTGGATGACGTTGAGGTGGTTCTCAAATCCCACGCTGGCTTCTGGCAACGAGCCTTCATCGAGCAGGTAAGCGACAATCCGGCGCTTTTCTTCCTTGGCACTTAGACGGCGTAAAATCACATAACAGCCGCGTGGCATAAGCCACTTCTCTGTCTCTGCGTTCCTGACGATCGCGTTGGGCTTGCGTCCTTCTTTCGGCCACTCGATCTGACCGCTGGCAAAGTGTGAGGCATAGAGCAACGGCACCGTTCCAGCTTCCGACTGCATACGCAGATGTTCCCGTAGACGAAAGTCTACGACCGGGCCAGTGCAGACATCAATTCCGATTTCACGCAGGGCAAAGCCCGGTAAACCATGATGAGCCTGCGAACCGAGCGTAGGAACATGAATAAAACATTCCTCATCGCCCGGAGTCACCAGCTCAAAAAAGCTGCATTGCCGCTGCCGAAGATCAGCAAGACTTGGATCAGAAGAGGTCGATACTGCAACTTCACCCTGCTTCCCGCCAACGATCATGCGCAGAATGATGTTCTCTTGCAGAACCTTGTCATCTGAAAAAGCCTGATCACGCCTGTCGAAGACATGGAGATGGGTGATTGCAACCCGATCCAAGAGCCAGTACCGGAACGGCTTGAAGTAAAGACCATTCATGAAGCTGCGCGGAACGATGCCGACGATCTGCGCGCCCGGCTTGCACAGGGCAATCGTACAAGCCAAAAAACAAGTATAGAGGTTGCTCGTTTCGAGGCCTAGCTTGCGCATGAGAAATCGGTGTACTGAGTTTGTATTGATTTTCTTATAAGGTGGATTAAGAATCGCGTGCGTATAATTTGGTTTCTCTCCTGCGCACAAGAGTCGAACCGTATGCTCAATGAAGTCTGTAGGCTCAACAGTAGCGACAACATTTCGCAGCCCAGCCAGCGTTTCGTGAAGGTCGGCTTGGAACGCGGATTCGAGTTCGTAACAAGTGGCCGCGATCGTTCGATGCCCGCAGGACGTTTCAGCATACTGCGCAACAGCGGCAGTTAATAATCCGATTCCGGCTCCGGGATCGAGCAGGTGTATCTCCTCATCAGCGGAAAATTCCAGCATCGATGCCATATAGCGAGCTACGGGAGCAGGCGTAAAAAATTGGCCCAAGGCCGAGCGATGCTGGCGATCAAGACCGCGCGTGGCTCGAAGGCGGCGATTTTCGAGCACTTCTGAGCTGACAGGTTCCATCCGGGTAGTATCTAGACCACGCTGTCAGGAATGGAAAGAGCAGAACCGCCCAGCCTCCACACCACCCTCCGCCCCAAACCCCCCCGCTGACCCCCCATGACCGTTTAGAAGTGAATGAACTCACCGCCAAGCCCTGGCGGTCACCGTTTAGAAGTGAATGAACTCACTTCCAAGCCCTGGCGGTCGCGGTTTGAAGTGAATGAACTCACTTCCAAGCCCTGGTCACCACGGTTTCAAGTGAGTTCACTCACCGCCAAGCCCTGGTCGCTACCGTTTCAAGCGAGTGAACTCACTTCCAAGCCCTGGCGGTCACCGTTTCAAGCGAGTGAACTCACTTCCAAGCCCTGGCGGTCACCGTTTCAAGTGAGTTCACTCACTTCCAAGCCCTGGCGGTCACTGTTTCAAGTGAGTGAAAGCTCCCCGGATCGATGGCTGCCACTGTTTTGGGTAGGTTTCATCCTCCCCAAACACTGGAGGTCACTGTTCCAGGTAGGTTTCATCCTTTTTCCTGGGGCGGGCGCCTGACATACTTCGCCGCCATGTTGACTTGCGATGACGAGCCTGTGCTGTCTCCGCAGCTGGTCGCGCGGCTGCGGCGGATTCGCCTGCTGTGCCTGGATGTCGATGGCGTGCTGAGCGATGGCCACCTGTACTTTGCCGGTGGAGAAGGCGACGCCCGCTTCTGTCAGCGCTTCTCGGTGCGGGATGGCGTCGGGGTGAAGCTGCTGCAGCAGTCCGGGCGGCAGGTGGCGATCCTGTCGGAAGGCAGCATCCTGTCGGGTCGGGTGCGGGCCGAGTCGCTGGGGATTCGCCACGCCTACTTTGGACTGCGCGACAAGGTGGCACGGTTTGGCGAGCTGCTGGCCGAATTGCAGCTTGCACCTGAGCAAGCGGCCTTCATCGGCGATGAGCTGTCGGATCTGCCGCTGCTGGCGAGGGTCGGCTTTGCCGCCACAGTGCCCGATGCCGTGCCTGCGGTCCGTCGCGCCGTCCACTACGTTACGGTACGACCGGGGGGCAGCGGAGCAGTGCGCGAGGTCTGTGACCTCATCCGCCGCTGCGGCGACACCTAAGGGAAGGAGACTGACATGAACCGCGCAGTGCTACTCACCGGGGCGACTGGGTTTCTGGGGCGAGAGCTGCTCCGACAGCTGGTCGAAGAGCTACCGACCGAGCAGACCATCTACTGCCTGATTCGCGGCCACGCCGAGGCCAAGTCCGCGCACCCAACCGTGCCAGCGCCCAGTCAGCAAGCCCAGGCGGAGGGGAGGCTGCATCAGCTGCTCGCGGAGCTGGGCTATCCAGACCTGACGGTGGCCAAGGTGGCGCGGGTCCAGGCGGTCGGTGGCGACATCAGCCAGCCGCGCCTCGGCGCCGACCACGAGCACTTGACGGCGCTCATCCAGCACGTCGGGCACATCTATCACGGCGCGGCCACGGTTCGCTTCGATCACCCGCTGGCTGAGGCCCGCCGCATCAACGTCGAAGGCACGCGCCAGGTCCTGGAGCTGACGCAGCGCATCAAGGCCGCTGGCGGTACCACTCGCCTGAGCTACATCGGCACCGCGTTTGTGTCCGGCACCCGCCGTGGCCGCATCTTCGAGAGCGAGCTTTCCACCGACCAGCCCTTCCACAACACCTACGAGCAGACCAAAGCCGAAGCCGAGGCGCTGGTCCGCAGCTACATGACCGACCACGGCCTGCAAGCAACCCTGTTTCGACCCTCGATCATCGTGGGCGACTCGAAGACCGGCGAGACTTCCAGCTTCAAGGTCATGTACTGGCCGCTGAAGGTCTTTTCGCGCGGCCTGATTCCAATCGTCCCAGCAGCCCGGGCGGGCATCGTCGACATGGTGCCGGTGGACTACGTGATTGCCGCGATCGGGGCGCTGTCTTGCCGGCAGGAGTCCATCGGTCGCTGCTATCACCTGTGCGCCGGTCCCGAGGGCGCGACGACCATTGGCGCGGCGCTCGACCAGGCGGCGGCGTTCTTTCGGGTCCGCAAGCCGCTGTTTGTGCCCACCGAGACGTTCGAGCGCTACATCCGACCGCTGTTTCGGCTGTTCTTCCGAGGCAAGCGGCGGCAGGCGCTCGATGCCGGGCGGGTGTATGTGCCGTACCTAAACTTCCGGGCGTCGTTCGATACGACCCAGACGAGGCAGGACCTGGCTGGAACCGGCATCGCGCCGCCGAGTGTGCACGACTACTTCGCCAAGCTGATGCGCTTCTGCGTCGACACCAACTGGGGGAAATCCCCTCCAAGACCGTCAACGGCGGGGGGGGCGGGTTAGTAACTCGTAGACGGCTACGCAGACTGACTTTTGGCCGTGGCGCTCGCGGCTCTTGGCGTTGTGGACGGCGTGAAACAGCTGCGTGGCCCGCTGGAGCAGCCGTGACACCGGAATCAGCTCGACCGCTTGCGGCGGCTTGCCACCTGGCGGGTCAGCGACACAGTGCTCCGCCGTATCGAGCGCGTGGGCATTGCGACAGCCGAGCGGTCGCACCGGATAGATGCTGCACCGACCGTCCGCCAAAAACGCACAGGGAAGCGCCTGGCGAAAGTGCGCCAGGTGGATGGCGTCATAGGTCGCCTGCTGCCCGGAGGCGAACGCGGTCATGGCTTGCTCGGGGGCGCTGCCGGCTCGCTGCTTCCACGCGGGATAGGCAGCCAAGAAGGCGGCTTTGACCTCGGCCTGCTCTGGCTGGTTGAGAAACGCCGCGATCCGCAGCGACTCGGGCAGATAACAGCTCACGAGCACGTTGCAGCACGCCGTACAGCCAGCATGACAGTGGATGCTGAGTCCTTGCCGTGCCGCCTGGGCCGCTCGCTGGGTGACGCCTTCCTCGAACTCTTCGGACAGCGCCTCGGCAATCGCCACCGCTTCGCCATCGCTGACCGCCAGTGGGAACCGCTTCTGGCCGCTGACGTAGCGCGGATCACTCGACAGCTCATTGACCAGTCGGCTGAGCCGCTCGGGGTCCGGCATGGCCTAGCGCTTGCCCGGTGGCGGTGCGGTGGCGGGACGTGCGGGCGGACTTGGTGCCGGACTTGCCGCCAGCTGCAGCTCTTTGACCAGCGGATGAGCCTGATAGATCCCGCGCAGCGCCTCGAACAGCCCCGAGGTATGCACGGCCACGGCTCGATTGGCAGTGTCGTCATAGAAGAACGCGCCACCAAGCGACGGCAGGTTGCCATCGAAGACCGTCCCGACGACCTGGGCATCGCGGTTGAGCACCGGACTGCCAGAGTTTCCCCCCACGATGTCGAGCGCACTCACGAAGTTCAGCGGCGTCGAGCCTTTGAGGCGACTCTTCGCTGCCAGCCACGAGGCCGGCAGGACAAACGGCTCCCGCCCGGTGTGCCGCTCGAACGCCCCACCGAGCAGCGTAATCGGCGACAGCTCCATCCCCATGTCTTTGTAGCCGCGCACCGTTCCGTACGTCACCCGCAGCGAGAACGTCGCATCGGGATAGACCGACGTACCCTGCACCGCAAACAGCGCCTGCGCGACCAGCTCCGAGTTCTTCTTCTCGACCGACTCGACACTGTCCTGGTACTGGCGACGGATCATCCGCGACTGCGCGTCCACCGCCTTGGCAAAGCGAATCATCGGGTCGGTCGACGCCAAGATCGCCTTGCTACCGCCATCCCACAGCGCCTTGCGCACCGCGACATCGGACAGCCGCGAGCTGCCAATCAGGTTGCGGGCAATCTCCTCAGGCGAGTACGGACCAAACACTTCCTTCACAAACGGATGATTCGGACCCAGCGCCTCGCGCAGCTTGCCGAGTGAGTAGGTCAGCGTCAGCGCTTCCAGCTGCGGATAGAGCGTCGATCGAGCGAGCAGCTCATGGGTCAGCGAAGGCAGCGCCGAGTCGCGATACTCGGTCAGTCGCTGATCGGACGGCTTGGGCAGCTCTTCAGCGGCGCGCACCAGCTGCCGGGCGTAGTGAAACAGCGTCGAGTTGAAGGCCCGCCCGACCTCGAGCAGCGTGTGTTCCTTATAGATCTTGCGCAGCTCGTCTTGAGATCGCGCCAGCGCATCCCACGCACCGCCGAACCGCTTCTGCCAGTCGGGATTCTGCGCCACCTGCGCCCGCAGCGCTTCTTCCGACGACCGCTTGGCCGACAGGAAGTTGCGACTGACCAGCGTCTCTTGCTGACCAAGCAGCGACTTGTACCAGTTCTCGACGCCATAGAGCGGCTCGGTGGCAATCCGCCGCTGCTCTGCACCCAGCTTCGCAAACTCGAGGATGTGACCGCGCAGCTCGGCCAGATAGACGATCACCTCGGGATTGGCGACATCGCGCAGAAACTCCAGCTGCGCCACCGTCATCAGCCGCTGGGTAGTACCGGGATTGCCAGTGGCAAACACCAGCTCGCCCGGCGCCACGCCGACCGGATTGACGGGAAAGTAGTGCGGCGACTTCAGCGGCTGCCCGTTTTCATAGACCCGCACAAACGAGACATCGAGCGAGTAGCGTGGATAGTTGAAGTTGTCCGGATCACCGCCAAAGCGGGCCGTCGCTGTCTCGGGCAAAAAGACCAGCCGCACATCGGAAAAGCGGCGGTACTTATACAGGTGATATTTGCCCCCGTGGTACAGCGTCACCACGTCGCAGCGCAGCTTGGTGGCCGTGGCACAGGCTGTCTCTAGGCGGCTGATCTCGCGCCGCAGCACCACCCCAAACTCGCCGTCCGACACCCCCCGGGTTACGCCCTGCAGCTTGGCCGTCACGTCCTCGATGTCGATCAGCTGATTGAGCTCTAGCGAGGAACACTTCAGCTCGCCGGCCAGCGTCGCCGCGTAGTAGCCGTTCTTGTTGAGATCGCGCTGAGAGGAGGACTGCTCGACGATGCACTCGCTGACGCAGTGGTGGTTGCTCATCACCAGGCCCTGCGGCGAGACAAACGCGCCCGAGCAGCCGTTGGCCAGGCGCAGCGAGGCGAGCTGGACCTTTTTCAGCCACTCGTCGCTGGCGTTGAACTCGTACTTGCGCAAGATGCGCTCGCGCGGAAAGTCCGTGAGTGTCCACATGCCTTCATCGGCGTGAAGTGGAGCGGCGGCCACCGACAGAAGGAGTGCGGTGCCGAAGCTGGCCATCCGGCAAGATGTGGCCCGGTTTGGACCAGCTGGCGGCACGTGCAGAGCGGTGGACATTCGGCCTCCTCAGGCGATTTCACAAGCGAGCTAAAGCCCGGGGGCGATGATTTTCCGGAGCGGTAGAGACTGTCAAGGCCCGTCGTGCCCGAGCGCACGGGCGAGCACGTGGGGGTAAGGTAGGAGATCGGGGCCTCGGCGGATCAGGGAGTCGCAACGATCTCAAAGTCGCTGGCGCGCACCCAGGCGATGCGGTGGTTGAAGTGGATTTGGTAGTACTCGGTGCCGTCTTTGACCACGATCTGCTTGCTCGGGTCATAGTCGCTGACAAACTCCTTGGCCCAGTAGTAGTCAGCGGTTGTTCGGGCGGCGAGTGCGTAGCGCTGTCCCGCCGGCACGTCGTAGATCTTTTCCACGGTGGCCGGCTTGGTCGGCGGCTGGTACGCCGCATCCATTGGGTACGCCACGCCAAACACCGGTGCAGAGCTGAGTCCACTCTTGGGCGTGATCATCGTCGCGCTCGCCTTGCGGGTCAGCGTATGACCTGGGTTTTTGAACCACGCTTTTTGACCGCCAAAGTAGATGGCTTCCCACTCGCCCTTCTGCTCGGCGCGGATGTAGACAGGACCAGTGCCCAGCTTGGTGCCCCAGTTGTTCAGGCGGTCGCCGGGCGTGCCCTTGAGGTACTGATTTTCGATGAGCGGCGCCAGCGGATCGGCGGCGGTGTGCAGCGGGACAAAGTTGGCAGCGGCCTCGGCCACCTCGCGACAGTCTGCGGCGCCAAAGCAGTAGCTGCCCTTTTGTAGGTTTTGGGCATAGCCGGGACGCAGGACCAGCGGCGCGCCATCTTGACCGGGGTCAACCTCACTGGGCAGCGGTGAGAGCAGCAGCTGCATGTAGCGGTCCCAGTCCCAGTACGGACCGGGGTCCCAGTGCATCCCCGCTTGCCGAGCCGCTGTCACACCGGGGATCTCGTCGTGGCCGATGATGTGCTCGCGGTCGAGTGGGACGCCGTAGCTCTTGGCCAGGTGGCGGACCAGCTTGGCCGACGCTTCGTACATGGCGTCGGTGAACCACTGCTTGCCCTCAATGGAGACGGCTTCATGCTCGATGCCAATCGAGTGCATGTTGAAGTACCAGTTGCCGGCATGCCAGGCGACGTGCCTGGGCGCTACGAACTTGGCAATCCGACCGCTGGCCGAGCCGACCATGTAGTGAGCAGACGCGCTGGCGGCGGGATTTTGGAAGTGCGACACCACGCCATCCCAGCGGCCCTCGGTGGTGTGAATGATGATGTAGCGAATCGCCAGGCCGTCCTTGGGCCGGTTGGCGATGTCGTAGTTGCCGTAGCCGCCGGTCATCGGATCGCGCACCTTGTAGGCCGCTGGAATGTCCTCGCAGCGCAGATCGGAAGGACAGTCCGGGTCGACCTTCGGCGGTGGATCGGGCGGCAGAGTGGGCGGCGGATCGTCCGCAATGTCGGCCAGCTCAGCGGGACCGCAGCCAGCCAGCGGCACTGTCAGCAGCTGCAAAAAGACCAGCGACCGGGCAAGCGACAAGGCCAGCCTGGTCGGCTGAGCGAGCGGTGTCGGCACTGACAACGAGAACGTCATGGTGGCACCTCACAACAGGTAAGAGCAGGTGCCGATTTGTAGCACGTCAGCGGGAGCGACCCAGATCCGGCGTCACCACAAATGGGTTTGGTGCCTGCTCTTCGCTGAGCGGGTCGCTGTCGAAAGGCTGAGCCTTGTGCGCGGGGCTGCTCCGTCTGGATGGCGCGCGTCGATTGACCGGCAGGGAGTGCTTGACTTCGGCGCGATCTGCGGCGCCGGCTCGTCGTATGGATGGCTCGACAGCTTTGGCATCGACCGCAGCGGGTACGGCAGGAACCGCGACCGCAGCGGGGGTTTGGGGCGGTGCGACAGCCGGCTCTACAGTCGCTGGCACAGTCGCCGGTCGCTGCCCAGGCCACCACAGCCGTGAACCAAACAGGCCCATCACCAGCAGCAGCAGCCCGCCTCCGAGCAGCGTCCGCCACAGCGCGCGTCCTAGCGAGCCCGGCACAATCCCTGGAACCTGCGTCACCGGCCCCGGCATCGTCAGTGGCATCAGCCCATTTTGGAAGCGATGCAGATCCGACAGCAGCGCCCCCATCGTCGGATAGCGCTCCTCTCGGTCTCGCGCCATCGCCCGCATCACGATGTACTCCAAGTCCGGCGAAATCTGACGGTCTGGACAGCGCCGCGAGGGTGGCTCGGCTGACTCGGTCAGGATCTTGGCGACCACCGACAGATAGCTGGCGGCGCAGTGGGGCACGCTGCCGGTCAGACACTCATACAACACCACACCCAGGCCGTAGACATCGGCGCGCGGGTCGAGCAAGTCGCCCCGGACCTGCTCGGGACTCATATACAGCGGTGTGCCGAGGATCGCGCCGGTACGAGTCAGTCGCGGCTCCTCGGTGATGCGGACGGCCTTGGCGATTCCAAAGTCGAGCAGCTTGACGAAGTCTTCGCCGTCGCGCGCACACAGGAAGATGTTCTCGGGCTTGATGTCGCGGTGCAGGATGCCACTCTCGTGAGCCGCCGCCAGCGCCGTCGCCAGCTGTTCACCAATGCGCAGCGTATCGGACTCTGCCAGCGCCGAGCAGCGTGCCAGTCGCTGGGCCAAGCTCTCGCCAATCAGCAGCTCCATCTCGACGTAGGGACGGCCATCGGGAGTTGCGCCGACATCAAAGACCTCGACGATGTGCGGCGAAGAAATCGACGCTGCCAGCCGCGCCTCGCTGTGCAGTCGCTGCACCAGATCGGGGGTCAACGCCAGCTGCGCGCTCAGCACCTTGACCGCCACCGGCTTGTGAAGAATGAGGTGCTCAGCGACGTAGACCGTTCCCATGCCGCCTTGCCCGATGCGTCGCTGAACCTTGAGCTTGCCGCCCAGGACTTCTTCGATCAGCGGATCATCACTTGCCACCGGCCCCGGACTGACCGTCGAGCGACCAATCGGCATCGGAGTCGACAGGTGCGGTGTCACACCCTGGCCATAGTCACCCGCCGGCGCCACCGCATGCAGCACTCCACCATCGAGCGGACACGCCTGTGTGCCATCCGCGTAGCGGGTCAAGCACTCAGCACACTGCAACATGACGGGGGGAAGCTAGCTGCTTGCGAACAAATAAGCCAGCAGCCGATACATCCCAAACGACACTGCGCCCGAGATCGGCACCGTCAGCACCCAGGCAGTGACGATGTTGCCGGCCACTCCCCAGCGAACCGCCGACAGGCGCTTGGCAGCGCCCACGCCCATGATGCTGGCCGAGATGCAGTGCGTCGTTGACACCGGGATGCCCAGCCAGCTGGCGAACAGAATCGTCAGTCCACCGGAAGTCTCCGCGACACAGCCTTGAATCGGCGAGATGCGGATGATCTTGGTGCCCATGGTCTTGATGATGCGCTGACCACCGGCGGCAGTTCCCATCGCAATTGCGCTGGCGCAGGCAATGATGACCCACATCGGAACGCTCCACTGCCCGGCGGCCTGCTTGGGCAGCATCCACGCCGGCAGGACATGACCATCCCCGCCACTGGCCACAAACGACAGCAGCGCCAGGGTGATGATGCCCATCGACTTCTGGGCATCGTTCGAGCCGTGCGCAAACGCCATCAGACTCGATGAAACCAGCTGCGCTCGCCGTGCCAGGCGATTGACGGTTGCCGCTCTCGATCGTCGGAGCATCCAGGTCAGGGCAATCATCAGGCTGAGCGCGATGAAAAACCCAGCGGCCGGCGAGCTGACCAGTGGCACCAGCACCTTGCGCTGCAGCGCCGCCCAGTTAAACGCCGAAAAACCACCTTTGGCCACCACCGCTCCTGCCAGCGAGCCAATCAGCGCGTGCGACGAGCTAGACGGAATGCCAAACCACCACGTAAACAGGTTCCAAAAGCAGGCCCCGCACAGCGCCGCCAAGACCACCACCTGGCTCACCATCTTCGGGTCGGTAAAGCCCGCTGCGATGGTCTTGGCCACGGCCGTTCCGGTCAGCGCGCCGGTGAAGTCGAGCACCGCCGCCAGCAGCACCGCCGTTCGCACAGGCAAAACACCCGTCGAGACAACCGTCGCAATGGCGTTCGCCGCGTCATGAAAGCCGTTGATGTAATCGAAGATCAGAGCGAAGACGATGACCAGAACGAGCAGGGTCAGCATGCCAGCGTTCTCCTGCGGGGTGACAACTGGACCGGTCTGCGCGACAGGTTAGGCATTCTTGATCGCCACGTTTTCGAGCACGTCGACCGCATCCTGCGCACTGTTGAGCGCGGCTTCGAGTGCCTCTAGGACCGTCTGATGCCGCAGCAGCTCTTTGGCATCGACCTGGGGATTTTTAAACAGCGACGCCATCTCATTTTGATAAATGGCATCGCCGCGCTTTTCCATCGACACCACCTGCAAGCGGGCCGGCGCGACCTTTTCCAGCTGGTGGGTCCGAATGAACGGCAAGGTGTCTTTGAGCACTGCCGTACACTCGGCCAGAAGCTGCAGCATCTCGCGCATCGCCAGGGACAGCTCGTGCATCTCAAACGCCACAAACGACTGCGCCGCCTTGTAGAGATAGTCGAGCACGTTGTCGAGCGCCGTCGCCAGGTAGTGCAGGTCTTCGCGGTCGATCGGCGTCACAAACGTCTCATCGAGCGCCAGCATGATGGCCCGCACGATGTCATCGCCTCGGTGTTCCAAGGCGTGAATCCGGTCCAGAATTTCCTGAACCTGACGGATGTTGCCACTGATGTTCGGCCTGGCCGGCAGGTCGAGCATCTGCTTGGCAGCCTCTGCGAGCACGCCCGCATGCTCCTCAAGCAAAGAAAAGAAGCGGTCGTCTTTGGGAAGCAGCCAACGGATTACACTCTGAAACGGCATGAAAGAGTCCTTCGACTCGAAGCGAGGGAAGCAGCCTTGTCACCAAGGCCTCAGAACCGTCGCCATGATATCAGGACGCCGCCCAGTTTGGGTAAGGCTTTTCGCAGCTTTGGCGCGTCCACCGCCGCCCTGCAAGACCTCGACGCGATTTGCCTGCCCGGCCATTTGCGCATAGCTTCCCCGCCATCAGCGCACGCGTATCCTAAAAGCATCCCCAAACCCCCAGCCTACGAGGTGAACTTATGAAAAAGACTGTGTCGGTTCTGTTTGTTGCCCCCTTGCTTGTTGGTGCCTGTCGTCCCGCCGATACCAGCAGCCAAGACATGATGGATGCGGCGGACTTGGCGATGCCACCAGCGGCGATGGCGACCACGATCCGCGACCTCAACAGCGCGCAAAACACCATCAAGCCCGGCACTCGCGTCAAGGTCACTGGCGTCGTGACCAGCCCGATGCGCTGGGTGACAGGCGATGACATGGCCGGCTTCTGCTACTACCGAGTTCACGTCGTTCAGACCGAGCCGGCTCCGGCGACGCTGGGCGATGGCATGGTCCTGACCTTGAGCCTGCGGACGACGACCTGGGCCGACGGATCGACGCTGAGCCAGTGTAAAGACCGCGCCAAAAACGACACCGTGGCGATGGCAATGGACTCGCTGGCCCCCGGACAGCTGGTCGAGGTCGAAGGCAGCTACGACACCCGCGTCAACTGCGGCGCCACCACCCGACAGCTCAACATGTTCGGAGGCAAGATCGTCAGCCAAGGCATGGCGCCCACCCAGCCGACTCCGGTTGATGTCGATGCCACGATGTACCCCGTCGCCACCGGCAGCCCCAGAGTCCTGCCCAAGACCCTGGTCGATGGCCACGCTGCGCTGGTTCGCTTCACCAACGTCAAGAGCTACGGTCGCAGCACCATGTACCAAGACTTCAGCGTCAGTCCGGCTGGGTCGGCTCCGGGCGCCTTTATCTCCACCAGCTACCTTCGCGCGCAGGGCACTTTCACGTCCCTACCCGATGGCACCGTCTACAAGTCGGTGACCGGCATTGTCCTGGGCGACTTCTGCGGCGGCATCTGGCCGCGCAACATGGCCGACCTCGCGCAGTAAGTCGTCCGCGCCCACCAAACGACCGCCTTTTCCCGCCGCCACCGATCCGCCTATACTCGGCTCTCATCATGTCCAACAAGCCACGTCGTTACCGCTGCACGATCTGCGAACACATCTACGACCCGGCCGAGGGAGATCCGATGTCGAACATTCCCCCGGGCACGCCGTTCGAGGCCATTTCAGACGCTTGGTCGTGTCCCGACTGTGGCGCGGTCAAGGCCGACTTCGAGCCGATGGAAGACTGACGCTTCATGCCCACCGACAAGCCTCGTGGCGCGCCTCGCCGTGCCGACTCTGCCAGTGCAGTGCCAGAGCACGCCAGCCACGATCACAGAGAGCAGGCGCGCAAGCTACTCGGCAAGGGCGATCTGCGCATCACGACGCCTCGGCTGCTGGTGCTGACGATGCTGATCGACAGCCATCGACCGACCTCGGCGCAGGAAGTCATCGAGAAGCTGGCTGCGGAGGGCATAGATCACGTCACGGTCTATCGCACGCTCAATACCTTGGTGGACGCGGGGATTGCGCAGGCGGTTGGGACCACCGATCGCGGTCGTCGCTTTGAAGTGCATGCCTGCGAGGGCTGTCGCATCGGCCACCCGCACCTGGAGTGTCGCCGCTGTGGGCATCTTGTCTGTCTGGAACAGGGACTCCTCCCCACCATGATCGTTCCCTCGGAGCTGGCTGGTTTCCAAGTCGAGGAAGCGCGGCTCTACCTGTACGGTCTGTGCAGCAGCTGTCAGGTCGCAAAGAACGCCAAGTAGGCGCATGGCCCCGCTGTCTGCCTATCACCGCCGACTATTCGTCTTTCTGTCGGTCGCGTCGTTCTTTGAAGGCTTCGACTACTACGCGCTGGCGCAGCTTCTGCCCGAGCTGCGCGCCGCCTTCTCGCTGACCGTCTCGCAAGGCACCAAGCTTGCAAGCTTCATCAACATCGGGATGGTGCTGTCGTTTTTCTTGGCCCGCCAAGGGGATCGCTATGGCCGTCGGCGGCTGCTGACCTGGACCATCGCGGGCTACATGATGTTTTCGGCACTGTCGGCGCTGGCTCAAGGGGTCGCTTCCTTTGCGCTGTGCCAGCTGCTGGCGCGGCTGTTTCAGGCTGCCGAGGTCGCGACTGTGATGGTGCTGGCGGCAGAGGAGTTTCCCGCCGACCGGCGAGGCTTTGTCCTGGGGGTCATTCAGGGCACCAGCTCGCTCGGGGCGATTGTCTGTGCGGGGATTACGCCGCTGCTGACTGCCACTCCGCTCGGCTGGCGGATGGTGTATCTCATCGGTGGGTTGCCGCTTTTGCTGGTGGCATATCTGCGACGCAACCTGCGCGACAGCGAGCGCTTTGTCAGCCGCTCGGCTCAGACGGCCCTGCCCCTTCTGCGGGTGTTTCGCGGTCGATATCGCGGTCGGCTGCTGCTCCTGTCGGCGATCTGGGCGCTGGTGATGTTCTGTACGCAGAGTGGGCTGCTGTTCTGGAAGGACTTCGCGGTCACCAATCGGCACTTTACGACGGCGCAGGTGGCCTGGTGCATGACGGTGGCGGCGCTTGGCTCGCTGCCGCTGGTGTTCTCGGTGGGAAAGCTGCTGGACGTGATTGGCCGACGGCTGTCAACGGTGGTGGTGTTCGGCCTGACCATCTTCGGCGTCGTGATGTCCTATACCCAAGCCAGTCTGCCGGTGTTGACGCTGGGCGTGCTGCTCGGGATTGCCGGCACCACCTGCATGCTGTCAGTGGTCCAGACCCTCACCACCGAGCTGTTCCCGACCGAGATCCGCGCCGAGAGCTTCGGGATTGCCAACAGCCTCATCGGTCGCAGCGCCGGCGTGGTTTCGCCCTTGCTGGTGGGCTACCTGAGCGTCTCGTACGGCTACGGCCCAGCGGTGCAAGCGACGGCACTCGGACCCCTGCTGGCGATGATCCTCATCTTGCTGTTCATCGCCGAGACGCGCGGCAAAGAGCTGGAAGACACGGCGGCGCTTTAGCGACTGCGGTGGATTCTGGGCGGAGCCTGCTCGCTGTGCAGATGCCGCTGTCGACAAGCCACCAGCCAGGCCTTCGCCGCTGGATAGTCATCGAAAAACCCAACTTCATTTTTGGGCCCTTGCATCAAGTTCGCGCCGCGCGTCCATAGCGTCACCAAGGCACGCATCGCAAAACCCGCCCCCACATAGCCCGTGTAATAGACCGCCGCCGGTCGAGCGCGGGCTGCCCCTATCTTGCGAGCCTCGGGATCGATCCGCTCCATCTCACTAACATCGCACAAGGTGAGCTGGAACTTGCCCTGATGGAGCGCGATATCTGGCACATCGCACATGCCGCGCATATCGTTCGCGTTTACGACGCCGCGATACTTCACGATCGCGATGCCGGGTTCGTCGAAAGACACTGTGTGGGGACCAAACTGCAGCGTCTCGAGCATGGTGTCCTCATCCACCAGCATATCAAGCGGCCAGGGCCATGACACTGCGATGAGTACTGGCTAGTTGAACTGATAGGTCAGCGACAGCGGCGCTTGCCCTCGGGTCAGGTCGACTTTCACGGTCTTGGCATTGCGTAGGTTGCTGTAGGCCTGCAGGGCATGTTCCGGCGTGGTGAGGTCGTGACCGGCCAGGCTCCGCACCACATCGCCGTTGCGCAGTCCCAGCAGCGCAAACAGCGAGTCGGGCCGAATCCCCAGCAGCTTCATACCCACCGGCTTGCCATCGATCAGCATGGGAATGACGCGAGCACTGTGCGTCCAGACCGTGGGCTCCGCGAGCAGCTTTTCGAGCAGCGATCGTCGCAGTGTGCAGCGATTGGCGGTGCAGCGGATGGCACGCTTGGCCTCGGACAGCAGCTCGGGCAGAGACGATGAACGCGCGGCGGCAGTGGCAGTCCCCGAGTATGAACCAGAGTGTGCCGTCGCGGTCGAATCGGCAGTCGGAAGCGGCGGACAGCTGCTCGCCAGGCCTGGCGTGTTGAGGGACTGATCGAGCAGAAGTCGCCGCATCACCGGCTGACCCAGGCGCAGAAGACCGAGCTTGATCACGGTGGCACTGCGCAGCGAATCGGACAGCTGGAGCAGCGAGTCCGGTCCATGCAGCGTCTGACCATTGACCGCCACCAGCGTATCGCCATTTTTTAGCCCAAGCTGAGTCGGCAAAGTGTCTGGCCGCAGCGCGAACAGGCGAAAGCCCTCGGGCTTGCCGTCCTGAAAGTTGGGCACCACTCGCACCGGCAGCAGAGACGCCGGATCTTTGACAAGCTGAGCGGTGACACAGGCCCCAAGCGCGCAGCCCTCGTCATCACAGCGGACCTCATCCCGACGCAGAGCGGGCGCTACCATGGACGGCGACACCACAGGCGGGGATTCCGCAGCTGCCGACTGCACGGCCAGCGCGGCCATCATCCCGAACGCCCAGAGCCCCTGCGCAGACATCACCATGGGCTCATCTTACCCGACACCTGCTTTGCGACGAGAGCGGTATCTCTTCTCAGAACCTCCGCTTGCCACTACCCTGCGAGACATGACCCAAGCTCAAGGCAGCACGATGCTCACGCTGCGGACGTTCTATCACACGCTTCGGATCTCGGTGCCGACGGTGCTGGAAGGTTCGATCGGCAGGACCTCAGCAGAGCGCTGCGATGCTCGGCTGCTTGACTGGGCGCACACCCTGGTGCGGATTACCCGAACGCAGCTGCAAGTCAGCGGGCACTCCCACTTCCCCGCCGAGCCGTGCATCGTGATGTCCAATCACCAGAGCTTGTGCGACGTGCCGCTGCTCTACGCCGCCCTGCCGACCGGGGTGCGGCTGCGCATGATTGCCAAAGCCGAGCTGTTCAAGGTGCCCATCTGGGGCCGCGCGATGCGGGTCGCCGGCTTCATCCCGATCGATCGCGGCGATCGAGGCCAAGCAGTCGCCAGCCTGGAAGCCGCCGGTCGTGACATCCGCAAAGGCACGTTCGTGTGGCTCGCCCCTGAAGGCACGCGCAGCAAGACTGGCGCTTTGGGACCGCTGAAAAAAGGCGGCTTCATGCTCGCGCAAGCCACGGGACTGCCGATCCTCCCGGTCGTGCTGCGCGGCACTCGCAACGTCCTTCCTCCCACCGGCCTTCGCACCTACTTCAATCAGCAGGCTGCCATCGAGTTTCGCCCCGTCATCTCCACCCACGGTCGATCCATCGAAGAAGTCATGTCCGAAGTCCAAAAAGCCATCGACCCCCTTACATAGATTGGGATGCCCACCATCCGAAAAGCAAAGTCGTGAAGCGCCGGCGGATCCGTCGGAGATCTAATTTTCACAAGTGGCTGATGGTTCTATGCGAAAATCGTAAGCTCGATGCTTACATCGGATGCTCTCGAGGCAGTCTGTCAGGCATGCGCCTTTGTAGAGACGATAGGACCGTCCGGTCGAGTGCAGGGAACTGCCTATCGATTGAGCAGTCGCTTCGCCGTCACGTCGGAGCATGTAGTCCGTGGCATCCGTCAAGGTGATCCGGTTCGGCTGCGATTCCCAAAGGGAGAGCGGCAAGCCATCCTGCTCAAGAGTGATGCGGAAGCGGACTGTGCGCTGCTGGAGCTGAGCGAGCCCTTTACGGCGCCACCGCTGTTGCCGCTCTCCTCTGGCGTGGAAGCGGGCGCTGCATGGGAAGCGGTCGGATATGTCAGCGGAACGGATCAGCCGACACGACTCCTTTCTGGTGAGATTCAGACTGTGGAAGGAGAGGACCCGCAGCGAGGCCCGGCCATCGTCCTGCGTCCCAGCGGCGCACTTCCGCCCTTCTTGGCGGGCAGTCCGGTCCTGTGTGGTGGGCAGGTGATTGGTCACCTCAAGTCACGACTTGCTGTCGAAGATGCCGCCCACGCTCTATACGCCTGCCCGATCCGACTGGTCGAAGCACTCATCCCCGCAGAGCCTGAAACCAAGCGTCGGACACCCCAGCCTCCGCAGGCCGCTTACGATCCGGCCTGGTACATCGCGCGTGAAGAAGAGGAACAGAAGGCGCTTGGCTATCTCGACTTTCCTGGCCAGCCGGTGGTTCTGTGGGCGCCGGAGCTGTTCGGAAAGACCTGGCTGCTCCGCCACTTGATTCAGCGGGTTCAGAAGCAAGATCAACAGAATCAGGTGGTTGCCATCAACCTCGACTTGTTTGACAAGAGCAGCTGGCATCAACCACAAGGACTCGATCCATTCCTGCGTGAGCTGGCCCTGCACGTAGCGTTGTCGCTTGGAGAGTCTGCCGAGGATGTGCATCGCGAGTGGACGACTTCCAGTCCGACCGCGAACCTCGACCGCGTCATGCGGAAGCGAATTCTCCCTCGGGTAACGAGATCCCAAGGTCGTCTGCTGCTGGCGATTGATCGTGCCGATGCGGTGCTTGGGAGTCCGATCCAGAATACGTTTTTCGGAATCCTTCGCGGCTGGGCAGAGAGCGAAGATGCCTGGTCCTGTCTGCGCCTGGTGCTCTCGATCTCAACCACTCCCGCGCTCTTGGTTAGCAGTCAGCACCAGTCTCCGTTCAACCTGACGGATGCGGTCGAGCTCAAGGATCTGCGCGATGCCCAGATCCTGAGTCTGTGTCGGCTCTATCAGCTCAAGTGGGGCAAAGATGAGCTGAGCATGCTGCGGCACTGGGTCGGTGGGCACCCCTATCTGGTCCGACTGGCGATGTACACAGCGGTCCGGCAGGGCGTGTCGCTGGAGCAGCTCTTCGAGGGAGATCATCCTGCTTCAGGGGTCTTTGAAGGATTTCTCAATCGCATTGGCGAGCGACTGCGCAGACATCCAGAGCGGTTTGAAGCGCTGCAGCGCGTGCTCGCCGATCCGCGCACGGATCTCGGGGCATCGGAGCTCCCTCTTTTGCGAGCAGGACTCCTGTATCGCGATGATCAAGACCGCCACCTGCCCCGCTACGAGCTGTACCGGCGGCTGAGCGCCAAGACGCCGAGCGGACGCCGACTGTCGACTGCGGATCCAGCGACCGCCGGATCTGCCATTGCGCTGATGGACACCGGGCTCGATCTGAAACCAAGCCAGCGCTCCGTCGAAAGAATCGAGGTTGGCAAGCAGCTGGGACCGTATCAAGTACTCCGTGAGCTGGGTCGTGGTGGCATGGGAGTGGTGTTTGAGGTGCGGCACGATCAGCTCAAGCGGCGCGCCGCGCTGAAGGTACTGCATCCACAGTTCTCTCGTGATCCAGAGATTGCGCAGCGCTTCCTCAACGAAGCCAGGGCCGCCAACGTCATCCAACATGCGAGCATCATCAACATCTACGAGATGGGTCAGCTGAAAGACGGTGCGACCTACTTCGTGATGGAATACTTGGAAGGAGAGTCGCTTGGGGACCGACTGGAGAAGTCCGGCAAGCTGTCGCTGAGCAGTGCCCTGCGACTGTCACATCAAATCGCTGCCGCCCTGGCCGCCGCCCACAACACCGGAGTGGTCCACCGCGACCTCAAACCAGACAATGTGATGACGGTGAGTGACAGTGTGGTGCCGGGTGGGAAGCGGGTGAAGATCCTCGACTTCGGGCTCGCGAAAGTTCACAAGCGTGCTTTCGATGATGCGATCACGACCGAGCGTGGCGCGCTGATGGGAACTCCGGTCTACATGGCTCCTGAGCAGTGTCGGGGGGCTGATCTGGTGGATGCCAAGGCGGATGTCTATTCCCTTGGGGTGATGCTGTACGAGTTTCTCCATGGCGAGCCGCCGTTCATGGCCAAAGATCCCGGTGACGTGATGGCGATGCACCTGCGTGACAAGCCGGTCCCGCTGGGCACGCTGGAGCCGCTGCTTCCCAAGGAACTCACGACGCTGGTCGACTTGATGTTGAGCAAAGATCCAGCGGCACGTCCGCTGATGTCTCAGGTCAGCAGCACCTTGCAGAGCCTGGAGAGTCAGTACGTCGCATCCGCCAGCACCACCAGCGAGAAGCTGCCCGTCACCCCAAGCACGCTGGCTCCCTACCAAATCGCACTGCTCTTGCTGGCGCTGCTCAGCGTTGTGGGTGTGGTGCTGGCGTGGCTACTTCCTCATTCCAAATAGGACTGCCCGGATAGATTAGAGAGGCGCTCGTGGCACTGCGATTTCAACCAGGAGGAACTCTCAAAGAGGGATCTTTCTACGTCGAAAGACCCGCTGATCGCGAGCTCCCAGAAGCGCTCTCGCAGGGGGAGTTCTGTTATGTCTTGGCGCCGCGCCAGATCGGCAAGTCCAGTCTGCGGGTACGCACCGCCAAGATCCTGCAGTCACAGGGAGTCCGCTGTGCGGGCATCGATCTGACCAAGATTGGTAGCCAGGAGCTGAATCCGGATGCGTGGTTCTATGCGCTGTCGCAGGAAGTGGCGCTTCAGCTTCAGCTTCCCCGCGATCCGTGGGAGTTCTGGCAGCGTCATCAGGCGACGACAGCTACGCATCGCTTCACGCTCTTTCTCCGCAAGGAAGTCCTGACGCAAGTGTCACAGCGGGTCGTGCTGTTCATCGATGAGATCGACACCGTGCTGTCGCTTCCTTTTTCTAGCGACGACTTTTTTGCAGCGATTCGCGCCGTCTTTAATGATCGAGCAGAGGACTCGGATCTCGATCGACTGACCTTCTGTCTGGTGGGAGTCGCCGCACCAGCAGATCTGATCAAGAACCCAACGCGGACTCCCTTCAACATCGGTCGCGGGATTGTGCTGGAGGACTTTCTGCCCGATGAAGCCGCCGTCTTTCTGCCAGGACTGTTAGATGCAGGAGGTGATCCTTCGCGGCTGCTGGCGGCGGTGATGTCCTGGACCGATGGCCATCCCTACATGACCCAGCGGATCTGTGAGGCCCTGACCCACGATCAGAGCACCGACTCAGAAGAGGATCGGGTTCATCGCATCGTTGAAGCAGTCTTTCTGCGAGAAGGCCGCAACCGCGAACCGAACTTGACCTATGTGGAAAGCCGACTCCGCAATCACCAGCAGCTCGGACCGATGCTCAGCCTGTATCGCAACCTGCTGATGGCAGAGCCCATCTTGGCGGAACGGGATGATCCGGTGCAGATGGAGCTGCATCTGTCAGGGCTGGTTGCGCGACGGAACATCGATGGTCACACCCGACTTGCGGTGCGCAACCAGATCTTCGCCACCGTGTACGATCTCGCTTGGGTTCGATCCAAGGAGTCCCGGCGAATGCTGGATGAGCCGCTGCTGCGCTGGATTGGTTCCGGAAAGCAGAATGACTTCCTGCTGCGCGGTGAGGCACTCAAGCAGTCGATCGACTGGTCGAAAGGTCGCCGCGACATCACCGATGAAGAGAGAGAGTTTCTGCTGGCAGGACTGGAGGCGGCCCAAAAAGAAGAACAGACCCGCCGTCAAGCAGCGGAAGAGAAGAATCGGGCAGAGCGGGCAGAGGCTCAGACTCGGGCAACCCGCCAGATCATCATCGTGCTCATTGCTGCGCTGATCGTCCTTTTGGGGGCTCTCACTGGTGTGGCCTCGCAGTACGTTCGCGCCGAGCAGCAGCGCAGACTGGCGGAAGACAGTGCTCTGGCAGAGCGAGGAATGCGCGCAGCAGTCGTTGCACGTCAGCCCGGCAGACAGATTGAAGCGCTGGTTTCTGGCATCCAAGTGGTGGGACATAGTCTCAAGGAATCGGAGCGTGGGCGGCCACTACCCTCGACGGCAACCGAGGGACTCTTGGTCGCCTCGCGGGCCGGTGTCTACTCACGCGTCCTGCTGGGGCATAAAGATGAAATCCGCTCGGCTCTGTTTTCCCCGGATGGTCGTTACGTAGTGAGTGCAAGCATCGATAGGACGGCCCGGATCTGGGATGCTCAGACAGGGGAGACAGTTCGTATCTTGACCGGGCACAGCGCCGGCATCCGCTGGGCATCGTACTCTCCCGATGGTCGCCACATCGTCACTGCATCGGAAGACAACACCGCCCGGATCTGGGACGCTCAGTCTGGCCAGATGCTCCTGGTGTTGCGGGGTCACACCGCAGAGCTGCGCAGCGCTGCCTACTCACCTAACGGACAGTTCATCGTGACCGCCAGTGCCGACAGGACCACCAGAATCTGGGACGCCGCGACCGGCCATGAGCTACGAAAGCTAGAGGCGCATCTGTTGGGAGTCCTCTCTGCCGTCTACTCTGCCGATGGGACGCGCATTCTGACAGCGAGTCTTGATCAGACCGCACGGATCTGGGATGCAGAGTCCGGCAAGGTCCTGATGATCCTTGAGGGCCACGCCAATGCGATCCGCTCAGCAGCATTTTCCCCCGACGGAAAGTTCATTGTGACAGCGAGCTACGACAACACGGTGCGACTCTGTAGTGCAGAGACAGGGAAGTCTGTCTTCGCCTTGGAAGGGCACTCCAGTGAGCTGCGCACAGCAGTCTATTCCCCGGACGGTAGACACATTCTGACGGCCAGCTTGGATCAGACAGCGCGGATCTGGGATGCAGAGACTGGCAGACTCCTGACTTCTCTGGAGGGCCACACCAGCGGAGTCCGCTCGGCTGCGTATTCTTCCGACGGTAAGTACATCGTAACCGCCAGCTATGATCACACCGTACGGATCTGGGACATTCATCGCGGACGAGTACTGCTTCCGATGGACGGACACACCAATCCAGTCCGCTCGGCGCTCTATTCCCCCGATGGTCTGTCGATTGTCACTGCGAGTCTCGATCACACAGCCCGGGTCTGGGATGTGAAGACCGGCGTGACTCGCCTTGTCTTGGTGGGACACATTGATGGAGTCCGCTGGGCTTCCTATTCTCCTGATGGCAAGCGGATCGTGACGGCCAGCTACGACAAGACGGCGCGAGTCTGGGATGCTGCCACCGGACAGCAGCAGCTGACGCTGAGTGGCCACAAGAGCGGAGTCCTAAGTGCCGAGTTTTCACCGACTGGTACTCACATTGTGACAGCCAGTGATGACTTCAGTGCCCGCGTCTGGGATGCCAGCACGGGCCAAGAGCTGGTTCAGCTGCTTGGTCACACGCTATCGGTGCAGTCCGCTGCATTCTCTCCAGATGGCAAGCGTGTCGTGACTGCGAGCCTAGATCACTTTGCCAAGGTCTGGGATGTCAAAACCGGCGCAGCCTTGCTCACCATTCCAGGGAGTACGAAGCGACTGCTGGATGCTACCTATTCCCCTGATGGGCGTCACGTAGCCACCAGCAGCGATGACAACACCGCACACATTTGGGATGCGCAGACGGGCGCTAGCGTGGTGGCTCTCATCGGTCACGTTAACGGCGTTCGGTCCGTTGCATACTCCCGTGATGGCAAGTATGTGGTGACCGCGAGCTATGACAACACTGCGCGAATCTGGGATGTCAAGACCGGAGCCAGCCTGCTGACGCTGGAAGGACACACCAACGGAATCAACTCTGCAGCCTTCTCTCCTGATAGTCGGCACATCGTGACTGCCAGCTCCGATCGCACCGCGAAGATTCATCCATCCTCGATTGCGGACTACTTCACCGTGGCCTGCAATCTGCTTCGCTACGACGTGGAGTTTGAAAAAGTCCACGCAGTATGCGCCCCCTATGTCGGAAAGTGGCCGTAGGAGTTTGTGCACGTCCAGAGGCGACTCCGCTGCCATGGTTGTCCTGGACGGTCGCACGCATGCACATTGACTAGAGAGTATGGAATCCCTGGGCGTTCGCGATAGTCTGCCCCCGGAGGAACCATGACTGACTCCCAATCGACCGAGCCCCGCATCACCACCGAAGTTCGCGGCCACGTCTTTCTCATCGGACTCCATCGCGCCAAGAAGAAGAACGCCTTCGACTTGCAGATGCTTCGCGAGTACGCCGCTGCGTTCGTTGAGCTGGATCGCAACCCCGAGCTTCGGGTCGGCCTGGTCTTCGCCCACGGCAGCGACTTTACCGCCGGACTCGACCTCGCCAACGTCGGCCCCGCAGTCGCCGCTGGGCAGAGCCTCTTTCTCGATGGCGCCATCGATCCGTTTCGCATGCAAGGCCCCATCTGTCGCAAGCCCATCATCGGCGCCGCGCAGGGTCTGTGCCTGACCATCGGCATCGAGATGCTCTTGTCGTTCGACATCCGCCTCGCCGCCACCGGCACCCGCTTCGGTCAAATCGAGATCAAGCGCGGCATCTTTCCGTTCGGCGGCGGCACGTTCCGCTGGGTGTCCAACTGCGGCTGGGGCAACGCGATGCGCTACCTGCTCACCGCCGATGAGCTAGACGCCACCGAGGCACTCCGCATCGGGCTCATCCAAGAAGTCGTGCCGCCCGAGCAGCTGCTGCCGCGCGCCCTGGAGCTGGCCGAGCGCGTCGCCGCCCAAGCGCCCCTCGGAGTCCAGGAAACCCTGCTGTCGGCGCACCGCTCCATCGTCGCCGCCGAGCAAGCCGCCATCGCAGAGCTTCAGCCCGCACTCCGCCGCATCATGGCCACCGAAGACGCCCAAGAAGGCGTCGCCTCCTTCGTCGAGCGCCGCGCCGGCAACTTCAAAGGCCGCTAGAACTGTTGCTACCCCGGCTCTTTGTGCAGCTCCGGGGCCAAGTTGAAGCGCCGCTGCGCCGAGACAGCGTCTCGTTCGCAACCTGCCGCTCGTAGAAACTCAAGCGTCGAGAGCGTTCCATGCGTGGTTTACGAAACTGTTCTTGACGTAATCGGCTTGTCGAGCAGCTTGTCCTACTCTGGAAGCGGACCTGAGGCGTGTGAGGCTTGCCCCAAGACGTGGCCCAGCAGCGACAAAAGCACTGTCGCACCGTTGTGCAAGCCGCGATGACAGTGCGGAAGCTCGGAACAACCGTTGTTTGGGTCGCGATGACGGTTCGGAACTTCGGAACGCCGTTGTTTGGGCCGCGATGACGGTTCGGAGCTTCGGAACAACCGTTGTGCGGGCCGCGATGACGGTTCGGAAGCGCGGAACAGCCGTTGTTTAGGCCGCGATGACGGTTCGGAAGCTCGGAACAAGCGTTGTTTGGGCCGCGATGACGGTTCGGAGCTTCGGAACAAGCGTTGTTTGGGCCGCGATGACGGTTCGGAGCTTCGGAACAAGCGTTGTGCGGGCTGGGATGACGGGTTGTGGACGCAATCGAGCGTTGTGCGGGCCGCCAAGCAGAAGATTTTTGAAAAACGACGCTTGCGGGCGGGCGAATCGTACCTATCCATTCATTTCGGTCATTTGGTGGACCAATCAACACACCATTTTCAGACATGAAAGGACTTGTATGCGAACGCTTCCGTATGGTTTTCCCCTGCTCAACTTGGTGGCGGAGCTGAGCTTCACCATCGCACAGCTCAAGGCGCATCCGCTGGGCGCGCCTTATGTCAAAGAGTTTGAAGACCTGCATGCGGCCACGATCAAGACGCTGTTGCGTCAGCTAGAGCTGGTCGCCGTGCAGGCCACTGCCGAGGCCAAGGTGCAGCGCTCAGATGACACGCTCACCCAGCTGCTCGAGCTTATCAACCTGGCCCTGGCCAGCGTGACGGACCGCAGCTCGCCGCTGTATCAGCGATTCTTCGGCAACCAGCGCCCGAGCGAGGTGAAGCGCCTGATCCTGGGCTCGAAGCTGGAGCTGATGCAGGACTGGCTTCCCATCGTCAAGGGCACAACCATTCCAGAGCTGGCGGCACAAGCGACCCCGCTGGAGACAGCGGTCAAGGTGGCCGATGGAGCGGCGCAGGCGCTGCACACCGCCGAGCAGCAGCTCACCGACTGGAGCGAGATCGGCGCGTACAAAGAGCTGATCGACAAAGTGAATGGCACGCGCAAGGCGACCCACGGCAAGCTCGCGGAGCTGGTTCACAAGCATCCCGAGTCGAACCTGCCGAAGGACTTTGCCGAGCAGTTCTTTGCCCAACACCAGCGCCCGGCTGCTCCGACTCGCAAGGAGCTGGTGGCAAAGATCGCGCGGACGGAGCAGCGGCTCACCCGGCTTCGGCAGCAGCTGGCCGAGCAGGACGAGCGTCAGGCCCTGGCCGAGCGGACCCAGCGCGAGTCGCAGGCGGCAGCACTGCGCCGCGAGGTTGCAGAGATCGAGCGCCGCGTTGAAGACGAGCGACTCCGGGCCAGCGCGCTCAAGTCCAAGCTGCAAGAGCTCTCTCCGCCCACTCCCTGAACCACCGCCGACTAGCTCACCGTTCCCTTCCGCCGCCACCCTCGGCCCGAAGCACAAGTTCACCCTGCCCTTCTAAAGTGCCCGGTTGCTTTCCCTTCGCGGTCGCTCCACCTTTTATCTAGGAGGAGCGCTGATGACTCCGAGCATCTGCAAGCTGCCGCACGGACCGAAGTCCGGTCTAGGGCTCTCGATTGCATCGTTGCGTGATCCAATAGGACTCAAGTACCGGCTTGTGGCGCAGTTTGGCGATCTATTCACATTCCCCTCGCCGCTCGGGCCGATCATCCAGACCACCAATCCGCAAGACATCCAAGCCATCTTTTCCGCCGATCCGGGAAGCTTCGATGTCTTTGTCAAGCAGTTCATTGCGCCGTTTATGGGGGCTAGCTCGATCTTGCTTCTGACGGGACCTAAGCACACCAAGGCGCGCAAGGTGCTGATGCCTCCGTTTCACGGTGCCCGCATGCGTGCGTACGGTGAGACGATGCGCGAGATCACGGAGCGCCAAGCTGCGGGCTGGGAGGTCGGGAAGTCGTTCTCCACAGAGAAAAAGATGGCTGAGATCTCGCTGGAAGTGATCATTCGCACCGTGTTCGGACTCACGGACATCGCCCAGATTGCCCACTTTAGTCGCTTGACCAGGGACTACATTGACTCTTTTAGTCCGCTCATCGCCTTCTTTTTGTTTTTGCGGCACAACTTCTGCGGGATCGGTCCGTGGGCCAAGCTGCAGCGCTGCCGCCGACGAGTTGACGAAGTGCTCGATGCCGAGCTTGCCCGCTGCAAGCGCAGTCCGGAAGGACGGCAGGACATCCTGAGCTTGCTTGTGGCGGCTCGCTATGACGACGGCAGCCCCATGTCGGATGACGAGATCAAAGATCAGCTGCTGACCCTGCTCTTCGCCGGCCATGAAACCACCGCCATCGCGCTGTCGTGGGCTCTGTATCGTCTGTATCAGCGGGAGGATGTGCGCAAGCGCGTCCTGCAAGAGCTAGAGTCGCTCGGTCCGAGTCCAACTCCAGAAGCGATTGCGAAGCTGCCGTATCTGGAAGCGGTGTGCCACGAGACGCTGCGGCTTCATCCTGTGACGCTCGGCCTCGCGCGCTTGCTGACCCAGCCGCTCACTCTGCGGGAATACACGTTGCCGGCGGGAGCAACGGTTGCCGTGGACATCTACATGCTGCATCGGAATCCGGCGCTGTATCCGGAGCCGGAGTCTTTCCAACCCGAGCGGTTTCTCAATCGAACCTATTCACCGTTTGAGTTCATGCCTTTCGGTGGTGGCCATCGGCGCTGCATTGGGGCCGCGTTCGCGCTGTATGAGATGAAGCTGGTCTTGGCGACGCTGCTACCACTCGCATCGCTACGGCTTGTCCACAACCGTGAGCTGAAAGCCGTACCCCGAAGCTTTGTAGTTGGACCCGAGCAGGGTGCCCCGATGGTGCTACAGAGCCCCATCCTCCCGACGAGAAGCCTGTCAGCCTGACCGCTCTGCCCTGTCTGGAGACGACTGATTCCGGTGCACTTGCTCGAGCAGCAGCTTCATCGCCGGAGACTGGGGAGAGAGCTCCCTCGCCGGCACCAGGGCAGACTTGAGCGCGCTCTCATGGCTGTCGGTTTCGATGGAATACATCCCGATTAGCCAGATGCCATCACGCCCCTGTAGCTCCGCCATTCGTTTTTGCAGCGTCCGATTTTCCGGGTTCATGATCAGGTGATGAAATGCCCGGCGGCAATAAAGCGGCGTCGGCGCCGGGCGCTGCGGTGGCATCCAGGTGCGGAAGACCGGCAGCTGGTCCCGCCAACCCGACCAGTCGGTCATCCAGGTGTGATCGCCCTCGTTGAACAGGTTGATCATCGACCAGTTATGGCGCTGCGCCGGCATGAACGAGGGGTCGCCGTGGATGACGATCTCCGTCTCGAAGTGGCGGAAACTGCGCGCAACGGTGTGCAGCCCGGCAGCGGCCGGAACATCGGCCAAGAGCCGCGCCGCGTCACGGGCCGAGGTCGCCAAGACCAGCCGGTCAAATCGCATCGCCTGCCCCTGCTCATCCTCCAGAACAAACCCAGATTCTTCGCGAATCCGGCGGATGCCGGTGCCCAGGCGCAGCGCAGTCCGGGTCAACCGCTTCCCGAGCGTCTCGGTATAAACGGATATGCCGCCGTCGATTTCATATGTTCCGGCTTCACGCCCAGGGGAGCGGCGCATGACGCTCAGCAAAGAATAGATGGGGAACTGCGGAATCTCAGCGAGCGGCGCGCCCCAGCTGGCCGATATGAACGGAAAAATAAACTCGGGCCCAAAGCTTGGCGAATAATGATTGTGCCGCAAATATTCGCTTAAGGTCATCGACCAGTCGCGGTCCCTGACCACCTGATCTGCGGACTCAGCGAGCCGCCGCAGCTGGAGCACATGGCGAAGCATGCGCGCCGAGCGCAGCAGCGATAGGACATGGCGCGGCGAACGCGGAGGCAAGACCACAGTATGGCGGTGTGGGCGATCAACAAACGAGATGTGGGTTGGACACCATCGTAACGGGACATCGAGCAGCCGCAGCAGCGCCAATAAATATGGAAAAGAAACATCGAAAAAAAAGCGTGCACCCGTCTCTGCATAAACGGTCTGGGCTCCGAGCGATACCGGGAACGTATGGGCATGCCCACCCAGGAATGGTTCGCGGTCGAACAGCGTAACTTCGTGCTCATCCTGCAGGAACCAAGCCGCCATCATACCGGATACTCCGGCGCCGACTACTGCAATCCGCATGTTCATCCTCGAGAAATATTGTTTTCTTTCCCGGACGAAAGGTATGTTGTTTCAACAATAGGGGCAACAGAAACAATTCTGCCCAACGCGGAGAGCTCATGGAGACGGCCCATATTCCCAAGCAGTGGATGCGCTGGATTCAAATGATGATGCGCGGCGACCGCGATTCAGCGACGCAGTACGATCTGCGCGGCAATGTCGCGCTGACGCGCACCGATGCGGGAATCCCGACCATGAACTTTGGCTACTGGCGTGACGTTGCACCAACGGCAAAAGATGCCCTGTGGGCCGCGACCCAGGCGCTGTTCCAGCTGGTTGGCGAGACGGCGGCGCTCAGCGAGCGCGATGCAATGGTCCTTGATGCCGGCTGTGGCTTTGGCACCAATGCGCGCTACCTCGCCGAGACGTTTGGCGTCCAGCGGGTCGTCGGGCTGAATGTATCGTCGCTGCAGCTTGAGGCATGCCGGCAGATTGCTCGCGGCTCGGTGCGGGCGGCGGCGATCAACTTTGCTCGCGGCTCGGCGACATGTATGCCGTTTGCCGATGCGACCTTCGACAAGGTCGTCTCCGTGGAGGCCGCCTTCCACTTCCCTCCCCGCCAGCAGTTTTTTGCCGAGGCGTTCCGTGTCCTTCGCCCCGGAGGTACGCTGGCGCTGGCCGATCTGGTGGGGCCGGCCCCGCAGAACACCTGGCAGCGCACCGCGATCGCGATGCTGTGTCGGGCCCTACAGATCCCGCACGAAAACATCTATGACCTGGACGTATATCGTCAACAGCTAGCGGACTGCGGCTTTGTTTTGTGCGAGCTGCGTTCCATTCGTGAGGATGTCCTAACTCGGTATCAACATTGGCTTTTTCATCAGCCGGTGGGCAAGCTGTTGAGCCTGGGTATGCCAATGATGATGTCGTCGGCGCCCTTCCTCTTGTACCCATGGGACTACATCTGCCTGAAAGCCATCAAGCGATAAATAGATTGGCGACAACAGATGGCACAATATGATAATGTATCTTTATGCAGTCCATGAAGGTCGGTCCTAATGATGTAACTATAGAAGGCGACGTGATATTTGGCCGGGTCCATGGTGTCCCGGACATGGAGGACACGCGGAAGTTCCTTGAAATCGTGGCCGAGGTCGAAGCCAAATATGGCCAGATTCTGTTCCTCACCGACGTGACCGAAGGTTTCGGTCTGTCCTCGGAGAGCCGTCGCTACACCGCTGAGTGGTCGAAGCAGCACCGGATCGTGGCCAGTGCCTTCTTCGGCGCCAGCACGCCGGCCCGGGCCATGCTTACCCTGGTCATGCGTGCCATGAGCCTCCTCGGCAACTCCCAGCCGAACACCCGCTTTTTTGCCACCGAAGCGGAAGCGCGTGACTTCCTGGATCAGTTCCGCGTGCCCGAGTTCCGCCGCAAGGGCTGATCCCGGGCTGACCCCCGTCCTTACTCCCGACGAGCGTAGACGTTAAAGAAGGGAGACGTGGCGAATGCTTCCTCTTGCGCGACATGCTGGCGCAGGAGTCCGTGCTCGCGAAGGAGCCCCCGGACCGCCGCGAGCCGCCCTGCGCGATCGTGGACCTCGACGACGATCTGCCGGATGAGCGGCCAGTGCTCGGGGGCGATGCCGCGCAGCACCTCCAGCTCCTCGCCTTCGACATCGATTTTGAGCAGATCAACGCGCGAAAGAGAGTTCTGCTGGATGATGTCCGAGATCGTTCGCAGCTCGCAGTGAAAGCGCTGTGCTCCGCTCTGCAGCAGGCTGGCCACCCCGCGACACAGCGACGCGGGTAGCCACCGCGCCCACTTCATCCCGGCCGGAGCATGACGCGCCGTGCCGAGCACCCCGCGCGGCAGCAGCTCGCGGTCCTCGTCATATATTTCCGGGTGCGCAGTCGACAGTGCCGGCGCCCGAGGGTAGTAGGTAAGCTCCGCCGTGCCGGCGCGCGACGATAGGCCGCAGCAGAAGGCGCGGAACTGCTGCGCGGAATGGCGCGCGGCATTGTGCGCCAGCACGTTGAAAATCGGCGGCACCGGCTCGCACGCCAGCACCGTCGCCTGACCGCCACAGCGCAAAAGCGCCCGCAGCCCGAATAGACCGATGTTGGCACCGGCGTCGATGATGACGGCACCCGGTTCGATGGTGATGCCGTGGCGCAGGTACCCATCGACGTGCGAGTCGAGTACGAGTGCTTCCTGCCGGCTCAGGCAGTATACCGAGGTGCCGTCATTCAGTCGGGTGCGCTGGGGGCGGGTCATCGTGACTCCTTGGCGCTTGCCTGGCGATGGAAGTCAGCGGCGCGTCGATCAAAATCCGGCTGGATCGTTCCGAACAGTCGATCCCAGATCGTCGTGCAAGCACCAAAGTTATAGACCGATAGCTGGTGGTGCACATCGTGGAAAAGCGGTGTCAGCAGCCACCGAGTCACCCGGTTCTGATACCACCAGGCAGGTGCAACCTCGTACCCGCAGTGGGGCACTGTGTTCATAAAGAACTGCATCAGACCAAAGGCCAGAATCGCGTAGAGATGAAACGTATAGCACGAGAGGGCAAATGGGAAATAGAGGCCGAGTGCAGCGGTTTCCACCGGATGAAACGAAAAGGCAGAGAGCGGCCCCGGCGTCTTCGATCGGTGGTGCACTGAGTGGACACGCCGGAACAACAGCTTCGTGTGCATCGTGCGGTGTACGATATATTGATAGGCATCGAGCAACAAAAAATAGACCACAAACTGCGCGATGACCGCCATCGGTCCGATCGGCCCAACGTCGATTACCAGGATGCCGCGCGCATATAGATGGACCGATACCACCGTCAGCAGCAGCCCGGTCAGGATCGTGTAGCCGGTATGCCGGAGCTCGTACCAGAAGGCTTCTTTTGGCCGCGACCGCTCCTGGATTCGCCGATGCTGTAGCGATGCGCGCAGGAGCACCCGCACGACCAGCCAGGTCAGGCCGATCGACAGGACGATCATGATGCTCTGGCCGATCCCGGCAAGCAGCATCCACAGCAGCTCAGTTGGTCCCGACATAGACCAACCACAGCCTATGTACGGCTGGTAGTCAATCTGATGACGTTGGTGCTGCCGGAAGCGCGCAGCCCCCGACATCCGTGCCACGCGTAGGTCGCTGCTCGCCGTTGATTTCCGTGCCTGGTGGCCTCACCATGGGCGTATGCGCGTTGCGCTTTTTGGGGGGAGCTTTGACCCGCCCCACGTTGGTCATCAGCTCGCCGCCTTGTACGTACTAGAGACGTTTCCGGTGGATGAGCTGTGGCTGGTGCCGGTGTTTCGCCATGCCTTCGACAAGCGGCTCTTGCCGTATCAGCATCGGGTGGCGATGTGTCAGCTGCTGGCGCACTCGCTTGGGCCGCGTGTCCAAGTCTCAACGGTGGAGGAGGAGCTTGGCGGCCCCAGCTACACGCTGCATATGGTGCGGCGGCTGCGCGAGAAGTTCCCCGGGGTGGAGTTTTCGCTGGTGATTGGCTCGGACCTGCTCACAGAGCGCGAGCGCTGGTTTGGCTGGCCCGAGCTGTCGGAGACGCTGCCGTTTTTGGTGCTACAGCGCAGCGGTACCGAGAGTCCGCCGCGCTCGGCCTCGTCCGGCAGCGACATCCACCACCAAGAAGAGCTGCGGCTGCCGGCGGTTAGCTCGACCAGGGTTCGGGCGGCGCTGGCGCAGGGTGCGCGGCCCACCGGCTGGGTCAGTCGCACCGTGCTGTCGTACATTGAAGCGCACTCACTATACCAATCTGCCGAGGAGGAGCCCGCGTGACCACTTCCCTGTTCGCCGATGAGTCATCCCCGCCTGTGCGGTCGAGTCAGGTGCTGATTGTCGGGGCCGGACCGGTTGGCAGGGCGCTGCACCATGCCTTGGCTCACGTCGGCTATTCGGTCCGCAGCTGGTCGCGCTCGCAGGGGCCGCTGTGGCCGGGTGAGGTTGCGTCGCGTCCGGCGGAGATTGTCATCCTGGCGGTTCGGGACGATGCCATCAGCCAAGCCGCCGAGTACATCGTCAGCCATGGTGGCGCCGACGAGCACTCGGTGCTGCTGCACTGTGCCGGAGGGCGAGCGCCGTCGCAGGTACTGGGCGCGGTCCGTCCCAAGGTCAAAGGGATTGGGCTCTTGCATCCGCTGCGCTCGTTTGTTCATCCGGGCGGCGTCGATGAGTCCGAAGGCAGTGGTCCGCAGAGCGAGCAGGAGCTTTCCGGCACGGTCCTGGCGATTGTCGGCGACACAGCGGGAATTGCTGCCGGTCAGGAGCTGTGCAAGGCGCTGTCGGGGGTGCCGCTGCTGCTCTCGGAGGATCGCTTGCCTCTGTATCATGCGGCGGCGGTGCTGGCTGCCGGTCATGTCGCGACGCTGCTCGATGTCGCGGTGCAGCTACTCAGTCGGGCCGGGCTGCCGAAGCAAGAAGGCCAGCGGGCACTGTGCGATTTGACTGCCTCGGTGCTGCGCAACATTGCCCAGGTCGGACTGCCGCAAGCGCTGACCGGACCGGTGGCGCGCGGGGATGCCCAGACGGTGTCCGACCACTTGGACGCGCTCAACCGTGTCAGCTGCCAGGTCGGCGATGTCTATCGGGTGGTGGCCGAGTCTTCACTCGATGTTGCGTACCGCAAAGGGGCCGCCGATGACGCCGCGCTTGCCGCTGTCGACAAGGTCCTGTCGTCTCGTCGCGGTTGACCAGCGAGGGCGCGCTCTGATAGGGTCGCGCCGTGTCCGCTTCCCATCGCCGCGTCGTCATAGCCGATGATGAACCCAGCTTGCGCAAGGTCATCTCGTCCTTGCTTCGCCGCGAGGGCTACGAGGTCCTTGAGGCCCGTGATGGCGAAGAAGCGCTGTCACTGCTGAGTAGCGAAGTCGCGGTCCTGATCTCGGACCTGCGCATGCCCAAGCTCGATGGCATGCAGCTGTTTCGCCGCGCCATTGCCGAGTATCCGGATCTAAAGGTGATCCTGTTTACCGCCTACGGTCGCATCACCGAGTCGGTGGAAGCGGTCAAGCTGGGCGCCTTTGACTTCGTTGAGAAAGGCACCGACAACGAGCACATCCTGCAAGCGGTGCGCAAGGCGGTGGCAAGCTACGAGCTGGATCAGCGGGCGCCGCGTCGGCCCGTCGGGCTGATTCCGCCGCAGCTCGGTCGCTATGGGCTGGTTGGGACGGCGCCGGCGCTGCAGAAGGTGTTTTCGCTGATTGACAAGGTGGCTGACACGCCTTCGACCGTGCTCATCATTGGGGAGAGCGGGACCGGAAAAGAGCTGGTCGCGCGCGCGCTGCACGAGCACTCGGGTCGCAAAAACGAGTCGTTCATCCGCATCAACTGCGCAGCAATTCCGCGCACGCTGATGGAGTCCGAGCTGTTTGGTTACGACAAGGGTGCGTTTACGGGAGCTGTCTCGGCCAAGCCAGGGCGGTTCGAGCTGGCCGATCGCGGCACGCTGTTCCTGGATGAGATCGGCGAGCTGGCGGTCGAGATGCAGGTCAAGCTGCTGCGGGTGCTGCAAGAGTCCGAGTTCGAGCGAGTCGGTGGCATCAGGACGCTGCGGGTCGATGTGCGAGTGATTGCCGCCACCAACCGGGATCTCGTCAAAGAGGCCGCCGCTGGCAACTTCCGCGAAGAGCTGTACTACCGGCTCAACGTGGTGCCGATTCAGCTGCCACCGCTGCGGGAGCGGGTGGCGGACATTCCGCTGCTGGTGTCGCACTTTTTGACGCGCTTCAATGAGCGGCTGCGCAAGTCGGTGTCGGGGCTTACGGACGAGGCGATGGCGGCGCTGCTGCGCTATCCGTTCCCCGGCAACATCCGCGAGCTAGAGAACGTGATCGAGCGGACGGTGCTGCTGGCCGAAGGGCCGGTCATCGAGGCGCGGGATCTGCCGCCGAATGTTGCGCAGCTGTCCTCTGCTCCACCGCCACCGCCGCTGCGTTCCCAGGCGCTGCCGCTTGGGTCCAGCAGTCGGCCTCTGGCCACATCGCTCAAAGACATCGTTCGTCAGGAAACCGAGCGCGTCGAGCGAGAGATGATCCAGCGCGCGCTCAGTGACACGCAGGGCAACGTCACCCAAGCCGCCAAGCAGCTTGGCATCAGCCGCAAGAGCCTTCAGATCAAAATGAAAGAGCTCAAGCTGCGCGAGGGCGACTAACCCCAGGACTCGACTTGGGCAAAGAGGCGCCGCAGCGGTGGAAGGACATGGGCATGGCGTGGTTTGCACCGAATCATCCCGCGAAGCTCAACCTTCCGCTGGCCGAGCAGCGCCGAGTCTGGCTGGGAAAGTTCTTGTGGGCGTTTGCGTCGGTGTTCGTTGCCTATATGGCAATGTATCTGATTCGCAATCACTTCAAGGCGGCTCAGCCTCTGCTGAAAGAACAGCTCGGCTACACCACGACACAGCTTGGACAGATCGGCTTTGCGTTCTCGATTACCTATGGAATCGGGAAGACGTTGTTCGGGTATGTTGTGGATGGACTTGACTCGAAACGAATTGTCTCTGTGTTGTTGTTTTTGTCGGCGCTTTGCGTGACCGCGATGGGACTGCTGATGATCCATGGCGATCGCTATCTGGGGGCGATCATGGTGATGTGGGGACTGAGTGGCTGCTTCCAGTCGGTCGGCGGTCCGCTCAGCTACTCCACCGTCACCAAGTGGACCCCGCGATCCAAGCGGGGGCGCTGGCTGGGCTGCTGGAACGCCTCGCACAACGTCGGTGGAGCCATTGCCGGCGGCTTTGCGCTGTGGGGCGCCACCGTGTTCTTTTCGGGCAGCGTTGTCGCCATGATCTTGTTTCCCTGCGCGGTGGTCGGGCTGCTGGCGGGGTGGACGTACTTCACGGGCAGAGACTCGCCCGAAAGCCACGGACTCCATCGCAGCGAAGAAATCTGGGAAGAACCGGAAAATTCGCACAGCGTCGCTTCAGAGAACTTGAGCAAGTGGTATATTTTTCGCCAGTACGTACTGAAGAATCCGTATATTTGGCTGCTGTGCTGCGCCAATGTATTTGTGTATATCATTCGCATTGGCATTGATAACTGGGCGCCGCTTTATACTCGCGAAGTGCTCCATTTTTCGCAGCAACAGGCAGTGCAGACCATCTTTTGGTTTGAAGGCGGCGCGCTGTTTGGCTCGATTGGATTTGGAATCATATCGGACTGGCTGGGTGGTCGTCGCTGCTTGGTCGCAGCGTTGTGTATGATAGCAATCTTCTTTGCGATTCAAGGATATCAGCATGGAACCCAGCCAGTGGTGGTGTATACGTCACTGTTTTTCCTGGGCGCGCTGGTGTTTGGTCCGCAGCTGCTGGTTGGAGTCTCGCTGACAGGCTTTGCCCCGAAACAGGCGACGGCGGTGACCAACGGCCTGAGCGGTACCTTCGGCTATCTGCTCGGGGACGGCATGGCCAAGGTCGGACTGGCGCGGATCGCAGACACCAAGCAAGCCGGCCTGGTCGTCTTCGGTCACGTCTTCAGCGGCTGGCCCGACACGTTTGCGGTGTTCTATGGCGCGCTGGTCGTAGGCACAATCCTGTTTTTCGTGATTGCCATCGGAGAAGAGCGGCAGCTGCGCACCCGCCGCGTCTAGAGTGGATACGTCCGCGACGTGTTGTCTACCGAGGTCGGCCCTGACTGTTGCTATTCCGCAGGGGCGAAGGTGCGCAAGGGGACTTGGACTGGCGAGGGCTGGTTGGTACGCGGCGTGGGCAGAGGCACCGGATCTTCGGCGATCTCAAGCAGCTGCGGCACCCGGCGCGGCTTCTGCTGCATCCGCTCGCGCAGCTTTTGATACGGCTGGTCGGTGGTGGCGCGGAACGTCTTGAGGTCGGGATGCACCTGCCCGTGGAAGGTCGACAGCGCCTCCCGCAGCCGCGCAAGCTCGGTGGGATCGGCGACTCGGCTCATCAGCGCGACTGTGGCTCGGGGCAAAAGCTCACTGCGATACAGCGTCCGCAGGTTCGAGGGCCGCACCGTCGCCAGGTTGTCTTCATACAGCAGCACCGCCTGCGCCTTTTGCACCGACATCAGGCTCAGCGCCGAGGCCACATCCCGCGCCGAGGTGAGCATGTCGCGACTGATCGACAGCTCGCCCTCGAAGACGAAGTTCTCTAGGAAGGCCTGCGCGGGCTCTAGGCTTGATGCGAACACCAGGCCACCGCGCTTTAAATCCGGCAGGCTGCGCACCGTGGGCGTGGCCTGCAGCGCCAGGCGGGTATCGGTTCCACTTTGCGCCGCTGCGACCGCCACCGGCAGCAGCTTGGTCAGGTTGGCGGCAACGTACGGCGACTCGGTGAGCAGCATCACAATCCGCGCCGCATCGGCATCCATTGATTCTGCCGAGACATAGACCCGCGCACTCAGGTGATACTTTTCGCCCAGGCGCTTCAGCAGGTGGGTGGCCAGCTCACTGCCGAGGTCCAGCTTGCGCTCCAGCTGCTGGAAATAGACCCCCGGGAGGTAAATCGCAAGCACTCGCTCGGGCACAGTCGCCTGCGCCAAAGCCGCGTGACTCAGCAGCAGCATCATCAGAACGAGCCAGCGCAGAGCGCTCATGGCTGTCTCCGCTGGGCAGGGCGCTTGCCGGATTTGGCGGTGGGGTCAGCGGGGGGCTCGACGCTGGGTGCTGCACCTTCATAAAACCGGGCCATCGAGTCCACCCAGTCGCGTACCTGCGCGAGCTGCTCGGGCGGCGGCGTCAGAGCGGCCCCCAGCTGCAAGTAGCGCCGGTAGTGTTCGAGCGCGCCGCGTGGGTCCCCCTGCCCTTCGAGCTGCGCCCCTTGGGCCACCAAGACATCAGGAAGCTGCTGCGGATCGATCTTGGCGAGCAGTCCCTTGGCATCGTCGTAGCGACCGCGCTGCAGCAACAGCACCGCCTGGTTGTAGAGCACGCGCAGCAGGTGCTGGGGACTGCTCGACTGAGCTTGCTGAAGCGCCGAGCGCAGCAGCGGCCCCGCCTTCTCGAGATCGCCCTTGCCCGCCACTTCCACCGCTTTGTTATTAAAGGAAGCCGCCATGCTGGCATGCAGCGCGCGCACTTGGTCGGGGGTCAGCGCCGGAAGCGCCTGCTGGGCGAAGCTGCTGCCTTGGTAATGGTCGCCAAAGCGCAGCGCGACACGCGCCTGCAGGTGAGGCAGCCCGCCGCGACCCATGACCTGCTCCAGCGAGGCCACATCGAAGAGCTGGGCAACCTCGGTCAGCAGCTTCATCGCTACATCGATCTGACCGTTGTGAATCAGGGCCAGCACCTGCCACAGCTTGGCCTCGGCCTTTTGCACCGGTAGCACCGCCGGTCCACCGCGCAGCACCGCTTGCGTCACAAACATCACGGACTGAAAGTTCGGGGCGGCTCCGGGGGGAGCTGCGCCAAACAGGATGCGCGCCGCCAAAAGACCTGACTGGGCCTTGATCTGCTGGGTCAGGTCATCGGTGCCATCCAAATAGCGCTGTGCCAGCCGAGGCTGCTGCAACGCCAGATAGCACTGGGCAATCTCTTGGCGCAGTCCCAGCCGCAGCGCTTGGTTGGCCGGCGCATTCGAGGTCAGCGCTTCCGCTTTTTGCAGCACCAGCAGCGCGTCTTGGGCCTGTCCGGCATCACGCAGCGCCCGACCATAGGCGCCCAAAAAGCGCGGCTCGCCGGAGCCCTCTTTGAGGTAGCTCTGTAGCGTCTGAAGCGCGTCCTGCGGCTGACCGGCGGCAATCTGTCCAAGTGCCAGCGACTGCGCAGTTGCCACACTGGGCGCCAGCTTGTGCGCTTCCAGCAGATCCGCAAGTCCCGCTGTCGAGACGGTCGGCTGCGAGGTCGCCGGCAGCTTTGACAGCCCCCGCCGCATCAGCGCCCCCGCCAGCTTGCCCTGCAAGGACGCCAGCCCCGGATAGCGCGCCTGGACGCCCTTCCAGGTCTGCATCGCCGGCTCAAACTTGTTGTTCTTCAGCTGTAGATCGAGTCGCAGCAGCAGCGCTTTCTGGGCCGAGCCATCGACCGGCCCCAGTCCGCCGTCGGCTCCCAAGAGCGGCTCGGTACAGCGCTCGATGACCGTCAGCGCTTCGGCTCCCTGCCCGGCTTGATCGCGCAGCTGTGCCAGCTCGACACAGACCCGCAGGTTGCTCGGCTGTAATTGCAGGGCCTTGGTCAGCGCCGCCACCGCTGCTGGCGTATCGGGTGGCACCTTGCGCAGATACAAGAGCCCAAGCATCGAGACGGCTTCGGGCGTATCCCCGGCGTGCTCCAGCTGCTCAATGCCCGCGAGCAGCTGCCCACCATCGGCCAGCGCTTGCCCCAGTGCGGCCTGGGCGCGGCCATCTTGCGGAAACTGGAGCAGATAGCGGCGCAGGGTCGTCACTGCCTCGGCATGCTTGCCACTCGATAGCTGCGCTTGCCCAAGCAGGAGCAGCGCCTCGGCTTCGCTCGGACGGGCCTTGAGCAGATCCGTCAAGCTCCCCACCGCTTCGGCTCCCCGCCCCTTGGCCATCAGCAGCCGCGCGTGGAGCTTGCGCATCGCCACGCCGTTCACCCCCGGAAAGCGACCATCGAGCGGCAGCTTGGGCAGGACCAGCATCAGCAGCATCAGCGCTTGATCGCTCTGACCGTCTTCGGCCAGCAGCTCGGCATGAAGCGCTGTCACCTCGGGCTCGCTGGGAAACGCCTGGCGCAGCTCTTCCGATTGCGAGAGCGCCTTGCTGCGCCGGTTCATCGCCCGCAGCGCCCGCACCACCTGAATTCGCACCGAGAGATCACTCACCCCACCCCGCACCTGCTGGGTAAGCAAGGCATAAGCCACCGCCGGATGTCCGCGTCGAATGTGAATGTCAGCCAGCGGTGCAAACAGGTCGGTCCGCATCGGGTTGAGCCGCATCACCTGCTGAAACCCAGCCGTCGCCGCTTCCCACTCGCGGGTCGCACCGGGCAGATCGCCACGATCGGCCGCCGCGTTGCCGCGCTGATAGGCAGCCTGGGCGTCGGTGAGGATTCGCCACTCCTGCTCAATCGACGCCGACTGCGCCACTGCTGGTGACGACATTCCCATCGACAGCGCGAAGGTCAGCGTGACCAGGCCAAGCCCACAAAGCGTCGCACGCATAATCGCAGTTCTTCCAAGAAGGCAATGCGGTCGAATCAGTACGTGCCGAGCGCGCCGGGTCCACCGGCTTTTCCGCCCGCCAGGTCCGCTTGCGCGTCCTCTAGCACGGACAGTGGATTGCCCAGCCCCAAGGCGATACGACCCAGCGTTGGCAGAAAGTCGGCGGCCGTCTTCACCGAAATCCGAAAGTAGGTCTGAATTTCCTCGGGAAGCAGGCCCCCGCGCGGCTGAAGCGGCAGGGTGGTGCGGAATCCTACCCGCCGGCGCTCGTAAGCAATCTCGAAGCCCGCGACCACCAGCGCTGGATTGAGCCGGCACAGGGCTGTCTCCATCGCTGCGATTCGCTCGGGAGGAACCTCGAACGTCAGCGGCTGGATCATCTGCACCACCCCGGCGTCTTGCTGCCAGCGGATGAGCAGTACCGAGTCGAGGGGTCCTCGTTCCGTTGGAATGACCAGCTCCGAGGCGTCTGGATTGGCCTCGTGAGGAACGCCATCCCGTTTGAGCAAGTCAAGCAAGTCTGAGTAGCTGCGCACAAGCTGGTTGTTTTCGCTCATGATCGAACACGGTCCTCTCTAGGCGCCCCATGGCCACCGGGGCCAAGCCCTGGAGAGCACATGGTATCTTGGGCAGCTTATCACCAAGCTCTCTTTGCGGCCTAGCGTGAATCGGCGCGGACCTCGCGTTCCCAGCTGGCCGATGTAGGACTAACCCCTTCGAGCTTGAGCAGCGCCGCTTTCTTGTCCAATCCGAACGCGAAGCCATGCAGCGAGCCGTCTCTGCCGAGCACTCGGTGACACGGAACGACAATGCAAATCGGATTGTGACCCACGGCTTGCCCGACCGCCCGCGAGGCCTGCGGCTTCCCAACCGCCTGTGCCAGCTCTCCGTAACTGGTGGTCTGACCGGGCCGCACCCGCAGCAGCGCTTCATAGACCGCGCGCTGAAACGGAGTCTGGGCCAGCCGCAGATCCACCGGAATGTCGAGCTGCTTGGACTGCCCATGTAGGTACTTGCGCAGCGCGGTCATCCAATCGGCGAACGGCGTCCCGGCCACGAGGTACAGGTACGGAGGTGAGGCGTCTCCAAAATAGAAGGCATGCACGCGCAGGAGGATCTGGGTCCGCTCGGGGAAACCCGCGAAAGCTGTCTCGTCGCGGATCGAGCCAAATCGGAGCATGCAAAGACCGGAAGGGCTGACCACTCCACACAGAGGTCCAAGCGGACTCACCAATTGAAAGGCATACAGGGGTCCACCAGCGTCAGATAAGTCAGGTCTGTTGGCATTCATGGCCGCAGCATTACGCGCACGGCCAAAGAAAGTCACGGCGAAAGAGGGCGCAAAAGCCCGAGAAAAGCTGATAAAATGGCCACTCGGGCGCTTTTTTTGATGTGTACGCTTAGCAAGAGAGGGAGCTGCTGCTGATGGCGAAAGAGGCCATGATTCCACGGGCCAACCGTACGACGGTCAACGCCGAGTTTGAGGCGGTCGATGCCCATCTAAGCGAGTACGTGGTGAACGTCTCGCGAACCGGGGCGCTGATTCGATCCAAAGATCCGCTGCCTGTGGGGACTCGCGTCAACCTGCGGTTTTCGATCTTGCTCGATGAGATTGAGATCGTTGAAGGGGTTGCCGAGGTGGTCCGCATCGAGACGGCGCCGCCTGGGATGGGCGTGGTGTTTCGGCGGCTCAGTGAGTCGTCGGCACGCCTGCTGGAGCGACTCGAGCAGAGCGGTGGAACTTCGCGCTGAGGGGCCAAGCCGTTGCAGAGAGCACTGCTCGCGCTGTGGCCGGTACTGCTTGGCGGCTGCATGTCGGGTCGGACGGCCCTCTCGGCAGTGGTAGTCGCTGCGACCGTGGTGGTGGTTGGACGCTGGGCAGCACGACGACGCAGCCGGTCTTCGCTGTCGGGAGCTACCAGCATCGTCGGTCCTGTCGCCGGGGTAAGCCATGGCGACCTGTCGTCATCAGGGATGGTGCCGACGCTTCGCCTGCCGCCGCCCACGGAAAAGCTGCCGCAGCTGCTGCTGGCCCTGGAAGACGCCCGCAGCCGTCATGACATCAGTGAAGAGTGCGACCTCTTGCTTGATCTGGCGCGCTCGTACTCGGACGCAGCGGACTATCCGTGTGCGGTGGACAACCTCAATGGCTGTCTTATGCAGAGCTCGAAGCACGCCGATGAGACGTTTGCGGGCCAAGCCTTGCTGGAAGCGGCCTATGTTCACCTGCGGGCCAAGCAAGTGGATCGGGCAGTGCAGTCCTGCGATGCCGCACTGGCCTTGGCAGAGAAGCTTCCCAACCGGCCGCTCACGCTGATGGCGCTCGATCGGTTGAGCGATGTGTGGGCGCTGTCGGGCCACTTGCCGGAAGCGATCGCGAGTGCCGACAAGCGACTGCGACTGACCGAGCCGAGCGATGAGATGCAGGTGCCGGCGCTGCTGCGACTGGCAGAGCTGCACCTTGTGGCGCGAAAGTACGCCGAGAGCCAGCGCCTGTTTGAGCGAGCCCTTGAGGCAGCGAACCGTACGGCGCAAGAGCGCGATGAGAGCTGGGTGCTGGCTCGGATGGCGCGCGCGGCCTTGCTGATGGGTCAGCCACAGCGTGCGGTTGCGCTGCTCAGTCCTCGGCTGGAACAAGTGCTGAGCTGGAGCGAGATGTTCGATAGCGCGCGGGTGCTGTCGGTCCTGGGCGAGTCGTACCTGGAGCTGGAGCTGTATGACAAAGCGATCGAGGCGTTTGCGAGACATCGCTGCCTGCTGCGGCACCAAAACGATGATCGGGTGCGACTGCTGGCGCAGCTGACGCTGGCGTACCGACGGCTGGGTCGCAGTGCCGATGCCACCAACTGCTTTCGCGAGTGTGACAGCCTGTCGAGCAAGCTCGGGCCGGCGAGCCTGCCGACGCTGGTGGTGCTGAGCGAGGCGTATCTCTCCAATGGAGAAGCGCAGGCGGCGATGTTTACGGCGCAGCTGGCGCTGGATCTGGCCAAGACGGCTCCGCGCAGTGATGGGGAAAGCTGGGGGCTGCTGGCTCTTGGGCGTGCGCAGCTAGAGCTGGGGCAGCTAGAGCGGGCGGCAGCGGGACTGCAAAAGGCACTGGAGCTACTTGATACGCCCACCGACCGGCGGCTGGAGTCGCTGATTCATGCGGTGCTGGCGGATGTGCTCGGCAAGCTTGGCCAGCCGCAGGCCGCCCAGGCATCGCGACAGATTCGTCAAGATTACCTTCGTGAGATTCGTCAGGGCTGCACCGCCAGTAGCCCACCTGTCTGAGACGCTGCGTGCGGGTGGATAGACACTGCGCCTGGGTCGGCGTGTAATAGCGATACGTTCATGGGGAAGATGCCGCGCTGCCCAAGCGTGATGTGGGGAGTCCTCTGCATTGCCGTTCTGTCGATGTGTCGTTCGCCGCAGCGGCCCAGTGAGCCGTGGCCGTTGGCGCAGGCGGAGCGACCGTCCTGCCAGACCTTCTGGCGCACGCTACCGGTGGCTGACCGCAGCTATCTGTTCGAGCGCGATGGCGAGCGGACGGTGCTCGGCAATCAAGGCTATCGGCGCTATCTGGATCGAACGGCGCGAGCGGCCTGCCAAAAAGAGTGGACGGTGCTGGTCTACATGGCGGCAGACGCCAAAGAGCTACAGCGACCGGCGATCCAGCTGCTCCGTGACTTGGAGCAGCGGGGGCGACTGTCAGCCGATGCGGATGTGGATTTGATCGCGCAGCTCGATGTGCTGAGTCGGCCCGGAATCCGCAGGCTCCATGTGCTGGGGGTCGGACCGGATGCAGCAAACCAAGAGCCGGGCGAAGCGGACGATCCAGCCAGCTTGCAGTCGCCGATTGCTTGGTACGAACCGGACGAAGCCGCGCCACCGCATGACAGCTTGCGCAGCTTTTTGACCTGGGGCATCGAACACTATCCGGCGCGACGCTACATGGTGATGTTGTGGGGGCATGGCCTGGGCTGGCGACCGCAGCAACCGGCAGGCAGTCGTCCGAGCCTCGACCCGACCCATCCGCGCGGGGGCATCGCTCTGGACGAGAGCCAGCAGACAGTGCTCGACATCCCTGGGCTTCAACAAGTGCTGCGTAGCGTGAGCGTGGACAAGCTGCGTGGCCGACCGTTTGACGTACTCGCGGCCGATGCGAGCCTGATGCAGACCGTCGAGATCACCACCGAGCTGGCCGACACCGCCCGCTACTTCTTCGGCAGCGAGGCCCTGGTTGATCCTGGCAGCTTGCCGTATCGCGCCATCGTCGAGGAGCTGGGCAACATGCGTGGCTCTGACGAGCGGATCGAGCGCTCAAGTCGCTGCGGTCGGGACGATACGACCTGCGCGTTTGCGCTCCGCCTGCCCCTGCTGAGCCTGAACCACGCCGCTTCTCAGCCGGGCACGCCGCGTGGACCGCATCTTGTCTTGTCGGTGGTGGAGCTGCCGCTCGTGGCCAGTACGCTGGTGCCGGCGCTGCACTCGCTCGGACAATCGCTGGAAGTCTATCTGCGCGAAGATCCGACTCGAGCGGGGGCCATTGTGGAGCTGCTGACGGGGCGATCAGGAAGGCGGCTGGGGCACGGCAAGGCGATCCCGGATTTTCCCGGAGGAACGCGCGATCTGGGCGTGTGGCTGCTGAGCCTGCGCTCGGTCTTGCGGCAAGAGTCGGAGCGCAACGAAGGACAGAGCTATCGGTCGGTGCTGGCCGCGATTGATCAAACCGAGACAGCCGTGATGCGCAGTGTCTTGTCGCTGGCGGCAGGCAGTCGCTATGACGAAGAGCGCTATCGTGGACTGGCTGGCCTGGCGACCTGGCTGCCGAGCAGCGCCGACGACTGGACTTCGCAGCGAGCCTTCTTTTCCTCGGCCCGGTTCTTTCGCCCCAGCTCACCGCCGTCAACCAGCAGCTGGGAAGGCTGGCTGGCGGCACTGTTTGCGGCGCCCTAATGAGGCTGCGCTAGCTCGACGAGCATACACGGGCCACGGGCGATGACCAGGACTCCGGCTTGCTCGGCCCGGGCGATGGCTGCTTCGCTCTCTGCCCCGGGCTGCATCCACAGGAATCGCACGCCGGACGCAATCGCTTCCTCAACGACGCGCTCGGTGATTGCCGGTGGAGTGACGATCGACAGCGCCACCACTTGACCCGGCACCGTAGCGAGGCTTGGGTACGCCGGCTGTCCCGCAATCTCGGTCGCGCGAGGGTTGAGCGGATGGACCTTGCGGCCCGTATTTTTCAGCGCTGCAAAGCAGCGATAGCCAAACTTGTCCGGATCGTTACTGGCCCCAGCAACAGCAAACAGTGGAGCCGCGAGAAACGCCGCGATCTTCTCTGCTACGGTCATTCGTTTTGTCTCACGAGCGCGATCATATCGCGGACCGCTTGCTCCATCCCGGTCAGGACCGCTCGCGCCACGATCGCGTGCCCAATGTTGAGCTCTTCGATCCCGGCGATGCGCACCACTGACACCACGTTGGGATAGTCGAGTCCGTGGCCCGCCGCGACGTGAATGCCCAGCCGAATCGCATCTTCGGTCGCTTGCGCCAGTCGCTCTAGCTCTTTGGCTGCGTGGGCGCCATGCCCGGGCTTGAGCGTCTCCTCGCAATACTGACCGGTGTGAAGCTCGATCCGAGGCACTTTCAGCTGCGCCGCCGCCCGCACCTGCACAAGATCGGGCGCAATGAACAGGCTGACCGGAATGTGCGCTTCCCGCAGCACCGCCACCGCTTCTTGAACGGCCAGCCTGGCCCCACCCGCGACATCGAGGCCGCCTTCGGTGGTCCGCTCCTCACGCCGCTCGGGAACCAGCGTCACAATGTCAGGTCGCAGCGCAATCGCTTTGTCGAGCATCTCGGGCGTCGCGGCCATTTCCAGGTTGAAGACCCCGCGCACCGTCTTGCGCAGGACTTCCACGTCGCGGTCTTGGATGTGCCGACGATCTTCGCGCAGGTGAACGGTGATTCCGTCGGCGCCAGCCAGCTCGCACAGCGACGCAGCCCACACGGGATCGGGGTAGCTGACGCCGCGCGCCTGCCGCAGTGTCGCAACGTGATCGATGTTGACGTGAAGAGCGATGCTCATCGGTCGACTCGCCTACATATCCCGCATGCCCATGTCGGTCTGCATGAAGGCGCAGATGCCGAACAGGCACGGCAGCGGAATCCCGAGGATGTCCTTGCAGGTGTTGGTGCAGCGCCCGCAGTTTTCGCGATCATTGAGCAGGTTGACGCACTTGCCGTCGCAGCAGGTTTCGCCCATCAGGCAGCCGACGCACTCACCCTCGCACAGGCCGTTCTTGCAGGCTTTGCCGGGCTTGCACTCTTTGCCGCACATGCCGCAGTTCTTGGCATCGTTCTGGTTGTCGCTGCACACCGAGCCGCAGCAGACCTGGCCGGTCTTGCACGAGATTCCCGCTGGGCCGCACTTGCACTGACCGCTCTCACACAGCTCGCCCTTTTTGCAGGCGATACCGCAGCCGCCGCAGCTCAGCGGGTCCGAGCTGACATCGTGGCAGCCGTCGCTGCAGCAAGCCGCGTTGGCCGAGCAAGTGGTGAGTCGGCCACCACCGAGGCAGACGCAGTTGCCGTTGTTGCACGACTCGCGGGTCCGACAGGCCTTGCCGCAGGCGCCGCAGTTGACCGTGCTGATCGTGAGGTCGACGCAGGGCTCGCCGCCACAACACACGGCCGAGGGATTTTCGCACTTCATGGCCGCGCAGGCCGGCGACACCGACATGTCACCCGCTTCAGTCGGTGGAGGCATGGTGGTTCCCCCCTTGCTGGCGCAGCCAGACAGAAGGGCACCGACTACCAACATCAGGCTTGCCAGCCGCATCACCGAACCCAAGACCGACTTCGACATCAGAACCTCGCTCCTTCGCCACTTGTGCTCGCTATGTAGAGGACCGGAATAGGTCCGGCCACCGTCGAGCCTACATCTCCGCATGCGTGCGGAAGTTAGTAAGGCCACGGCTTCCCTGTCAACGGCCACGCACGCGCCAAGTGCAATCTGTGGCGAGAGGTGCGACCCAGCGGGCGCGAATCGTCGGCTACGGCGGCGCGATTGACATCAGGATCTTCACCGTCTCGATGCCAGCGCCGCGCGGATCGTAGGCCGTGTCAGCAATGCCCGAGACGACTCGCGTGATGTTGTGGTCCACTTTGCCGGGCTGGGACCAGATGCTGATGGCCGGTGCGGTGATGTAGGCCGAAAAGGTGTGATGCCCCGAGCCCGGTCGCTCGCCGATGAGGTGAATGATCGTTGCGGTCGCCGTCGCGCTGGTCCGCCCGCCGTACAGCAGCTCCCCGAGGTGATAGCCGGCGCGCACCCGACCGCCCCGCAAAAGGGCATTGTCCGGCGACGGCTTGTAGCCTTGCTTGGTCAGCTCGCTGCGCAGCGACTCCAGGTATGGCGAGAGGTGGTTCATATCCATCAGCGCCGGGGCGCACAGTCCGTCGGAGATGACAATCTGCACGTTGTACTTGTCGCTGTGCCGCAGCCGCATCGCTGCAACCGCTGACTTCGCCGCGTCGCTCAGCTGCTCGCCGGTCACTGGATGAAGCACATAGTCTTTGCGATCAGCCGAGCGAGTGCGCAGCGGCTCCACCATCGGCACGGTTGCCACAAACGCGTCCACAAACTCGGTCCAAATCGCCTTGCGCGAGTCTTCATAGAGCGCGTGAATCTCGGCGTCGAGCTTCGGGTCGAGATTCCACGGCGACTTGCCGTAGCCGGTGGCCAGCCAGACGCCACGGTCGCGGACCTCTTTCATCTTTTGATCCGCTTCGGCGTAGATCACAGCCTCGGACCGCAGGTCGCCTTTGAGCTGTCGGAACCGCAGATAGACCCAGCGCGGATCGCCAAACTTGTCGGTCGGCTTGCCGCTTCCGTCGATGACGCCGAGCTGCTGAAAAAACGACCACATGCGGTCGTCGACCTTGTAACCAAACTTGTCGCGGATGCGGACGTGGTCCTGGTACGCCGTCGTCAAGTAGCCCAGCATCGGATCGTTCTTCGTCGGCAGGCCCATCAGATAGGCCGGATTCGCCGGCATGATCTGATCCAAGCAGTAGTCCAGGTCATCGAGCGACACATCCATATGCAGCGTCGAGCAGACATCGAGCCCAATCGTCAGTCCGTGCAGCTTGCCCATCACAATGTCTTCGAGACAGCAGCGCACCAGCTGATCGCGGAAGCGGAACACCTCGGGACCAATGAAGCCGGCCACGTCGTTTAAGTGAACCCACGGTGCGACGGTGTTGCCGGCCTTTCGCTGCGCCTCGGCGACCCGCTGCTGGAGCGCGCGGGCAAAGCCGTACTTGCGTGACTCCAAGATCACCATGTCGACGCCGAAGTCTTGGCCGTTGGTGAAGTCCGCGCCCTGCCCCGTCTCGAAATACAGGCCGTACTTGCCGCTGCGCGTGGCGGCGTGCTTGAGCATCTTGTCGATGGTGACATCGAACGTGCCGTTGGCTCCGTCGGTGCCGGCGATGCTCTGGAACCAGATTCCGGTCTGACCGGGATACTTGCCCTCGACCTCGGCTTGTATGTCGATGTGTGACAGCACGCAGTGGGGCAGCACGTCCAAGAGTCCAAACGTCGAGAGCAGGTCGTGGAGCATTCGCTCGATGCTCGCCACCGACTCGACCTCTGACGACACCGGATTGCAGCCGAGCACGACATCGCCGACCGCATAGGCAAAGCCGTCGAACACCTGCCACTGGATGTCATCCAGGTTGTCCGTCGGTGAGTTCGGCTGAATGCGCGCCCCCAGGTAGTCACGACTGCCGACCTTGCTTCCGGGGAGCGGATTCCAGATTCGCCGTGACAGCGCCGTCAGCTCGGCGTTGCTCATCAGCTTGACCAGACAGCCAATCACGTCGCTGGTCAGCCCGACCATGACCTGGCGAATGTGCTCCTCGCTGGCGTTGAGCAGATAGGTCTTCAGAAAGCCGAGCGTCCAGTCCGCCGTCGCTTGCTGCATCGCGGCATCGGTGGTCTGACTGATCAGCTTGTGCTGGTTATCGACGAGGAGCGGATGCGCGAGCAGATCGGAAATGCGGGTATTGGCGAGCAGCTGCCGGGCATTTTTTCGTGAAGTCTCGTCGGCTGCTGAAACCCCAATCGCTTCGTCACCTTCTTTGTAGTCGTTGGCGGCACCAATCAGCTGTTGATAGCGCTTGGCATCGAAGCGACCGACGGTCCGCGCGAGGTATCCAAACACATCCTCGTCGGCGTAGACCTGCGGGATGGAAACCCCTATTCCCGGCGGCGACGACTCACTGGTTCCACATCCTGATGCCGTCGCTGCGGCTGCACCACCGAGCATCGCGGCCAAGAACGAACGACGACGGAGACTCGAAAAGGTCTGGCTCTTCATCGGAACTCCTCCAAGTCGGAATGTCGGCGATTATCCAAACATTGGACCGCCTGCCCACACTTTTCGGAGCCCGGGGTTGACGCTTAGCCGTAGCTGCGCAGGAAGCTGTCGACTGCACTTCGCTTGGGACAGCCTCGCCGACCCAGGTCGCCACACTTGAGCGCCGCTGCCGCACTGGCAAAGTGCACCGCTGAGAGCAGCGCCGCCTCGTCATCCAGTACCCCAGCATCGGCGGCATCGAGCAGACCGACGATGAGGCCGGCATGAAAGGTGTCTCCGCAAGCGGTGGTATCGACGAGCCGAGGCGGATCGAACGCCGGAACCCGGTGCAGCGACGAACCAACGACCAGCCAGCAGCCGTGCTCGCCCTGCGTGACGATCACTCGGCCCGGAGTTCGATCGGCCAGCGACAGTGCCGCCTTTTCCGGATCAGAAATTCCGGTCAAGAGCGACGGAAAATGAGCGGATACCACACACAGATCAGACAGGGCCATCAGCTCGGGCGCAAGCGGTCCCGGGCGATCGAGATCGAGCGATACCAAAAGACCCTTTGCGCGCGCTTGCGCTGCCGCTGCCACCGACGAGTCGGGAAAGCACAGGTCGGCATGCAGGACACGACAGCTCTCGATCAGCTCAGGGGGCGGATGGTCGACGGGCAGCCGCAGGTTCTGATCGCGCCACTCGATGACCGAGCGCTCTCCGCTGGCTCCGCACAGGATCAGCGCTGTTCGCGTCTGGGTTCCCAGGCAGCGTCGCACCCCCGAGGTATCGACACGATCTGCCGCCAGCTCCGACAGCAGCGCCTGCCCGGCCCCGTCCATTCCGACCGCACCGACGAAGCGCACTCGTCGCCCGAGTCGCGCCGCCGCCGCACAAGCCGTCGCAATCTGTCCCCCGCCAAGCACCTCATGCGCGTGGGCCGAGGTCTTGTCGGGAAGCGGCTCGTCAAGTCGCAGCGCCACCCGATAGACCAAATCGACCGAGCACTCACCGACTCCCAGCAGGTCAAAAGGCCGGCCAGCGGTCTTGGTCAGCGTCGCTAGCAAGGCCGTCATGTTGGCTCGCGTCCCGTCGATAGGCTACGGCTGCTTGAGCTCGAAAGCGCCGATGTCGTAGCTGACACCGCTTGGGCGAGTCTGAAACAGCAAGTCCAGCTGCGGAAACGTCTCGCCCATCGCTGGCATTGCTTGATCGATGCAGCAGGCGCGATTGGCGGGGTTGTCTTTCAGCACAAAGCTCTCATCAAACTCGGGATTGTTCTTGCGCAGGCCCGGCTCCGCGCAAGAGTCCGCGCTCCCGACGACATTGCTCGCAAAGCTACAGCCCTCACCCAGCTGAATCTGCGACGCATTGATCGTGAAGTTGCCAAATAGGATGTTGCTGCTGACCTGCGGCTTGGGCGTGGCCATCGGCGTACAGCGCAGTCCACCAACGCGAGGGCTCGGCTGCCGACCGTTGTAGGCAATGGTGTTAAAGCGGATCAGGAACTTCTGCGTCGGCTGGATGGCCCCGGCGAGGTCGATGGCGGTGCTGATGTTGCCCGCGATCAGGTTGTTTTCGATGTAGTAGCTGGTCTTGGTGCTCTGCGTGCCATCGGAAATGCGAATCCCAACGCCGTGGGCAGGCGCCATCGAGGGTGACATCGCCTCGCTCAAGCGGCTGACTCCGATGATGCTCTGCTCGATGCGCGCGCTGCACTCGTTGAGCCGGATCGCCGCCGTGCCCGCGTTGGGAAATGCCGGTGTGGTCGAGCCGCGCAAGATGCTGCGCTGAAGCGACAGCCCTGGCACCTTGTCCGCACCGTTGCCACTGCAAGACAGCGCAGTGGCGTCGACGTTCTGTTCGGTCATATCGAGCTGCTCGATGGTCAGCCGTCCGGTGTCCTGCACGTCGAACAGCAGCCCTCGGCCCTTCATGGTCGCAATCGCTGGGTTGTTCTTGCTCGGTGCGCCGATAAACGAAAAGTTGCCGTACAAAATCGGAGCGTTGACCGGGTCGTAGTTCGTGCCCAAGACCCGGACATAGCGGCGGCCGGTGTCACGAGCGAGTGTGAAGGCGCGGGTCAGGTTGCAGACCGGCTCGCTGAAGCGGAAGCCGAAGGCAGGGTCAGTGTCGCTGCAGCTGGCGTTGGTGTTGTGCGCATAGACGATGCGTCCGGTCGAGCCAGGGCCGTTCCAGGCGCAGCTTCCGGCGCGACCTTCGGGCAAGTCACCGTCGCGGATGCAGACCATCGAGTCAGTGCAGGTCACGCCGCCTTCGCAGTTGAGCGTTCCTTCACAGTCGATGTGCTCTTTGCAGCCTCGGCACTTGCCACCGTCGCAGATGGGTCGATCAGACGAGCAGTCGAGGTTCTGTTGACACTCGATGCACTGCGCCACCCCGGCGACTTCCAGGCACTGCGTCTTGGCTCCGAGCCCAAGTCCAGCGCAGGACTTGTCGCTGGAGTCGCCGACTCGGCAAGCTACACAGTGATTTGCGCCGACATCGCAGCGGCTCGCAGTCGGTGAAGTGCAGTCCGAGTCCACAAAGCACGCGCCCACCGGAAAAGGCACACAGGTGTGCTTGCTGGGATGGCAGACCTGCATGACCCCGTCGCTGGTTTCTTGCTTCTGGGCACACTCCGCACTCGAGGCGCAGTACAGAGGGTCCGGGACGATACAGCCTGACGAGAACGAAACGGCCAAGGTCGTCGCGATCGAAGCCGCAAAGCCGAGAAGACCACTACACAGCAGCCAGCCGAACTGTCCCGACGAAGAACGAAGCCACGCTCGACACCCGGAATACGCGTCCATGTGTTCCGATGCTATCATGACTTTCTTTGGGAACCGCAGCGGCGAAGAAACCGGCAGTGGCGACCGCTTGGCGCTCGGCCCCCACACTGGAACCACGTCTCGGAAGCGGTGCTAAGTCCGCGACTTTTTGGCAAAATCCGCCCTCGCCCCCGCGTCCAGTTTCGGCTTATTCTAAGCGCTAGAGATCTACGAGACGACACCGCTCATGCACCTAGCATCCGAGACACGAATCCAGCGAAGCGGACACTGCCATAGGTCATGGGCTTGGTTTTCGCTGTGCGTGCTTTTGTCCACTGTGGTCCCTCTGCTCGCGCGTGCCGAGGGAGACGAGCCGCTGCTGTGGCTGGCCATTCAGCGAGGCCCGGCGCTCGACCGCGTGGCCAGTGAGCTTGTCCGCGAGCAGCTGACGAGTCGAAAGGACTTTCGGGTCATCGAGTCGACGCTTACCGATGCGGATCGGCGCTGTCGGACCTCGCCCTGCCTGTCGGCGCTGGCTCGTCAGCACCAAGCCTATGTCGTCTTGAGCGGGGATGTGTTTCAGCTGGCCGGCAAACAAAACCTGCGAGCGGTGATGCACTTGTACGATGGCCGCCACCGTCAAGTGTTCGACGTGGAGAATCTCTGCTCTGACTGCGATGAAACCAAGCTGGGCCTGATGGTCCAGACGACGCTCACCGAGATCCTCAGCCGCTATCGCAAGGGACAAGATGCCGACGCTCAGCTCAATGAGCTATTGGATGGTGCCGCCAAGAGTGGACCACCCGCGATTCCCACGCCGAGTGCTGAGCCGGTGATGGTGCCGCCGCTGCCAGGCTCACTTCCCGAGAACACGCCGGCCCTGGCCGGGACACCCGCGCAAGTTGCGTCGGGGCCCGTGGAGACGGCGAACCCGGTGATGCGACCGCAGCTTGCGCCGATTCCCACCGCCCGTCCGCAGGTGAATCCACGTGTGCAGCTGGCTCCGACGCCGGTCGGTGCGCAGTCTGCGCCGTATCCTGTGCCGCCCCCACTGCCACCGCTCGGCAATAGTCCATCTCCGGCCGCTCAATATATTCCGCAGCTGCCCGGAGACGGGGCGCCCTATCCGCAAGCTCCCCAGCCTTCGCAGCTGGCTTGGCAGTCACAGCAACCTCCGCCTCCGGCGAGCACGACGAGTCGCGGTCTATCCGGGCGGCGCAAGGCGATGGCGGCGGTGTTTGGAACTCTCAGCGTGGCGATCCTGGGCGGAAGCATCGCCGCGCACTACTTGGATAAGAAGCTTGATGCCTCGCTGGCGCTGAATCCGGGGGGGGCCCCGTGCTCGGCAGCGACTGATGCGGGTCGGAGCTGCGTCCTGACCACCATCGGGCTGTGGGCACCTGGCTACGCAGTGTCGGGACTGCTGCTGGGCGGCATGATCCTGAGCCTGGCGGTTCCAGAAAAGTAGCTGCCTGTAGGCCTTACACCGACCTTGCGCTACTTGCCATCACACTTGAGCGTGGAGATCAGCGCCAGGGCATTGACCTTCACTTCAGCGGCAGGCTCGGGTCGCTCCCGCAGGAGCCGCTGCGTCGTCTGACACGCTTCTTGGGCATGGCCAAGCCGCGACAGCAGCTGCGACAGGGCAAGCTGCGATACGGCCCGCTCTGCCATCGTCTGCGACCGCTGCACTGCCAGGTACATGTGTCCGAGTGCTCGCAGCCGGTTGTTCTGCGCCTCATACGCGCCACTGAGCAGGCGATGCAGCTCGGCCGTCTCTTGCTTTTGGCGCACGGCGAGCAGCTTGCGAATGGCCGCCTCGGTCCCCGCTGCGCTCTTGTCCGACGCCAGCAGCAGTCGCGCTTGCCGCAAGTCATCGCTCTCCTGGCTGGTCGGTGACGGAGTCTTGCGCAGCAGCTTTGGCCCAAAGTGCATCCCAGCACCAACCAGCGCGAGGGCCAGTCCGACCCCGAGCAGCCAGTACGGACGGTGGGGAACCGTGACGGGCCCGCTTTGGCTCTTGCTACTGGGCGGTTCTTGGGGAGCTGCTTCTTCTCGTCGGAGGCGAGCCGCTGGACGCGTGGCGGATTCTGCCTCGGCGGGACTCAGTGACGATGCAGCTGGTGGGGCACTGCTCGCCGGTCCGCCAGTTTCCTCGCCAAGCGCCGAGTCCTCCTCTGCGGTCGCATGTGCGGGAACGTCCGGTGCGACGGGAACCGGCATTGGCTTTGGTGGCCCACTGGCAGGCTGACCCCGCTTGCCCAGAGCTTCAAAAGCGCTGGCCACGGCTGCCGTCGAGGGTGTCGCCGCTCCGCTTCGTCCTGGGACTACACGCTGAACGGTCTTGGCGACTCCACCGGGTGGAGCTTCTGGTTTCGGACCGCTGCTCGGAGGTGGCGCGCTCGACTTTGCTGGCCCCGACGCAGACGCAGCCGCTTCATCGGCCCGATCGTCAAGATGTTGAGCCAGCAGCGAGTCAAGCTCATCGGCAATCTCTTCGGCGCTGTTCGGGCGGTCCTCGGGGGACTTAGCCAAGCAGCGCAGGATCAGAGCTTCCAGGTCACTCGGCAGGCGGCGCTCTGGGGCAACCGCGCTCGGTGGAGGCGGCGTGTCGTGAACGGTCTTGGCAATCAGCGCCAGAAACGTCGGCGCCGAAAACGGCAGCTGCCCCGTCACCATCTGATACAGCACGACGCCCAGCGCATACAGGTCCGTGTGCGGTCCCAGTGCCCGGCCCTCTGCCTGCTCGGGCGACATGTACTCGGGCGTTCCAAACACCACGCCGGTCCTGGTGAGCGAGCGCCCCGGCACCTCATCATCGCCGCTGCCGTGTGGACCCGCTTCGTGGATCAGCTTGGCCAAGCCGAAGTCGAGCACTTTGACCAGCTGCCGGCCTTTCCCCCGTCGCAAAATCACCACATTTTCGGGCTTGAGGTCACGGTGAATCACGCCCTGCTCGTGGGCATGCCCGAGTCCGAGCGCGATATCACGGGCTATCGTCGCCGAGCGTCGCCAGGAAAGGGACTCTCGCTTGATGACCTGGGCCAGGTTTTCCCCGTCGAGAAGCTCCATCACCAGAAACAGCAGCCCCTCGTCCGTCTGACCAAAGTCGGTCACGCGAATGATGCTCTCGTGATCGAGGCGCGACGCCGAGCGAGCTTCGCGATGGAAGCGCGCCACGGCCTCGGTATCACTCGACAGCTCGGCACGCAGTACCTTCACTGCCACCGGCTTGTCCATCAGGATGTGATGCGCTCGGTAGACCGCGCCCATTCCGCCCCGCCCAATCAGCTCCATCAATCGATAGCGCCCTGACAACACGCGCCCGGCCAGCGGATCATCCGGTAGCGATGGCCGCAGCGGCGTTCCGTCCCGAGGACAGAACTGCTCACCGCCGGAAAAGTTCGATTTGCAGGTAGGGCAGAGGCTCACGCATCCTCGCTAGGCGGAGACGTTAAAAACGCATGCCTCGCTTGGCACGGAACATGAACCAGTCGTAGGTAAGATAGGCAGCGGGGAGAAGTCCCAGCACCGCAAGGACCGGGGCTCCGACAACCGCCGCAGCGCCACTGGCTACCACGGCGGCCCCAGCCATCAGTCCCTTTTTCTGAGCAACCTGCTCGTCTTTCTCGCGCAGCGTAGACATTGCGACCTCCTGGTCGGCCAAATACGTAGCCGTACCGTCGAGAGTCTATCCTACACGGGCGCTTCCGCTTGGCCACCGAATTGTGCGCAGCCCTGGACTTACGCGGGCTGGATTCGTGAAAGACGAACAGGACAGCGCGACGCTTACTTGAGCGCCGGCGCCTTGATGCTGCGGAAAGCCTGGCTGATCTGCTTGCTACCCGTCGGCGTGGTTGCCTGGCTGACGTAGACCTGGCCGATCTTGTCCTGCATCTCGGTGGTCAGCGACTGCTGCTGCGTGGTGCTGAGCCCGAGTCGGCTGAGATCAATGCTGTTCCACAGCTCGGCGGCCTGGGTCTTGTTGACCAGCTGCGCTTGAACGACCGGACAGGGCTGCTTGCTGCACGGCGCTTCCTTGGTCAGGTAGAAGCCGTCCTTCTCGGGGTTGTCATCCGAGCTAAGGCTCACCTTCATGTTGGCGCGGGAGATCTGGAGCACCGTCATCGGCTGGCCGGATACCTTGATGGTGTTGTAGCGGCCACGGAGCATCATGTTGAAGTGGTTGGCCTCGGCGGTCGTTACCTCGGTGGCGGTCAGCTTGAGCGCGCGCCAGTCGTACTTGAAGATGAGCCGCGACTCGCCGCCGTTGACCTCGGCCACTTGCTTGGTGGCGCAGGGATACGCGAAGCAGTAGACCGGGAAGGAGCTGGGGCGAACCCACATGAGCGGGCTGCCCGTGGTGTCGGCCTTGTCGTCCTCGGTGACGATCGGAAGCGAGTCGATGTCGGTGTCGTCAGCGGCTTCCCCGCAACCCGAGACGGTGGCAGTGAAAGCGATTCCGAGAGCAAGCGTGCGAAGCAGAGTACCCATGATGTTCTCCTTGGTGGTGCCGCAGACCGGGCCAGCTGAGACGAGCTCAACCAGAAATACCCGGAAAAACGTTAAGAATTTCCTTGACTTGCACGCGCATTCTGCGAATCGCCCACCAGCGCGTCAAGGAAGTTTTTGCTTCGGCAAGCGCTTTTTTTCTCTCGGGCCTGAGAGCAAAGCTTCCCAATGTAAGGTAGGCATTCTCCGACGGGAAGGAAGCCCGTGAGCCGATCTTTCGATAAGCGAATTGGCACCCAGCAGTGTGGTCTGTGGATGGTTGGTCGGATCAATGCAATGAGCCAAGCGGCAGTGCTCTTGATCGCTCGTGCAGCGCAGATATGGACGAGTGACAGGCGGTCGTTAGGTCTGTTCCGGCTTCCACAGCACTTCGGGTTGGCCGGTAATTCGCGAAGCGTGGCGGGCGAAGACAAACAAGGCGTCGCTGAGTCGGTTGAGGTAATGAATCACCTCCGCAGCGACGGGCTCACGATGGCTCAACGTCACTGCAAGCCGCTCCGCCCGGCGACAGACGGTCCGGCACAGATGAAGGTGGGCGGTCAGCGCTCCCCCAGCTGGCAGCACGAAGCTAGTCAGCGACGGTAGGCTGTCATTGAAGTGGTCGAGCTCTTGTTCCAGTCGCTCGATGTGCCGAGGCTGAATAACGGGCTGGGTGGGCCGGATGTCCTCCGTCCGCGTCGCCAGCTGTGAGCCGAGGTTGAACAGCTCACTCTGCACTCGCTCGAGGATGCGGTCGAGCGGCGCGGTGACCTCCGTCTGGGCGTGCAACCTGGCCAGTCCGATGGTTGCGTTGAGCTCATCGACGGTGCCGTAGCACTCGATGCGGACATCGTCCTTGGACACCCGATGACCACCGACGAGATGAGTCCCGCCGTCGTCGCCGGTCTTGGTGTAGACACGATTGATGCGAATCGACATGGCTACTCGGATGCCACGACTTTCGCTTCGCCACCAGGACCGACGAGCAACACGCCTCGGCTGGGATCATCGGCAAGTCCCAGCTTTTCGTCGTCGTTCATGGCCAGCGATACCTGGGTGGCTTCAACGATCGGTCCCACCACTGCGACTCCGTCGATGCGACCGCGCGGCCCGATCATCGTGATGCGCTGCTTGGCGACAAAGCGGCCGTTGCTGATGACCATCCACTGTTCCAGCTCGGCACCGGCTCCAAGGACAGCGCGGCAGTGCTCAGCACTTAGCCTGACAAAACGTGGACGGTGCGGTTTGTGAAGCAATGACGTTTCCTCCGGGCCACGATGCTACACGGCGGATTGGGTCCGTCAACGTCCGGTTTTCACGACTCCACAGGCTTGCGCGGCGGGCGGATTGACAAGCGCGGCGGGCTCTGCTGGGCTGGCTCACGATGCAAAGGGAACCAGGCCAGGAGCAGGTTGCAAGTCTAACCAAGGCGCCGCGACTGATCGTCATTACCGGTGGACCGGGAGCGGGCAAGACCGCCGTGCTCGACATCGCCAGTCGGATGCTGAATCACCACATTGCGGTGCTACCCGAGGCCGCAACCCTGCTGTTTTCAGGTGGATTTCCTCGTCGCGATGCGGAATCAGCACGCAAAGCCGCCCAGCGAGCGATTTTTTACGTCCAACATGAGCTGGAGAGTCTGTTTGTCGACGAAGGAAAGGCCCGCTGTGTCATCTGTGACCGAGGAACACTCGACGGACTTGCCTATTGGCCAGGACCGCAAGAGGAGTTCTTCGCGCAGCTGGGGACAACCCGAGAGGCCGAGCTTCGCCGCTACTCCACGGTGATTCACCTGCGAACACCGACGGTCGGTTACAACCACCAAAATCCGCTGCGCATCGAAACCGCCGAGCAAGCCCACGCCATCGACGAGCGCATCGCCGCCGCCTGGGCCGCCCATCCACACCGGGTGTTCATTGAAAACGCGCCCAACTTCATGTCGAAGGCGCAGGCCGCACTGGATGCAATCGTGGCCGCGCTTCATGATGCCGGTGCGAGCCATTTGTCGATTCCATCCCTGCCGTGATAGGTAGCCAAGCCTAACCATCTGGCAAAAGGCGGATTACGGCGATGAACCAACTTCAGGCATTGAGCGGGCTGCTTACCGATCGCGTCGCGGTCGTCACCGGCGCTGGTCGTGGCATTGGCCGCGTCTGCGCGACCACGTTGGTCCAAGCGGGCGCGAGCGTGGTTATCAATGATCTCGATGCGGAACCTGCGGATGAAGCGGTCCGTGAGTGCCTGGCGATTCGGCCCGGCAGCGCGGTGGCATCCATCGGCTCGGTCACCGACCCTACGTACACCGACCAGCTGATGAAGACGGCCGTCGATGCGTTTGGGAAGCTCGACATCTTGGTCAACAACGCGGGCCTGTCGCGGGACAAGATGTGCCACCTGATGCCCGACGAGTGGTGGGATCTGGTCATCGACGTCAACCTGACCGGCACCTTCAACTGCATTCGCTCGGCAGCGCCGTACCTGCGAGAGGTGGCCAAGCGTGAGCTAGAGGAGCTAGGCCAGCCTCGCTATAACCGCAAGATCGTCAACTTCTTCTCGACGGCAGCGGTGCGTGGCAATCCGGGTCAGATCAACTACGTCGCCGCCAAGATGGGCAACGTCGGCATCACGCGGGTGGTTGCCCAAGAGTGGGCGCGCTTCCACGTCAACTGCAATGCCGTGGCGCCTGGCTTCACCGAGACGCGGATGACAGCGGCCAAGAAGCCTGGCGACGTGCTGGGAGTTCCTGAGGAGCAGCGCCAAGCGACACTGCAGCGCATTCCGATGGGCCGGTTTGGGCAGCCGCAGGACATTGCCAACGCGGTGCTGTTCTTTGCGTCACCGCTGTCGGACTACATCACCGGGCAGGCCATCAACGTCTCTGGCGGCATGCAGATTCCGTAGACAGCAGGCCGCCCAAAACAGAAACGGCCCGCCTTATGCAGGCAGGCCGTCTCACCGGCGCGTCCCACCGAAGTGAGAGTGTGCCGGGTGATCTACCCCAAGCGGAGTTAATGGTAGCGCTTGTGGGTAGTCTCCAAGTTGCTGCGCTCTCGTGAGTAAGAATAAGTACGAGAGTTCAGCCCCAAGGTTAAGCGAAGTAACTACTTGATGAATGGCTTAAGCAAGGCATGTGCCAGCCTGATGCAGCGCGGAAGCTGGCCGCCGACAACCTCGCGAATTCCTTGAAAAGAGACGCTGGCTCGTGGTACGCGGAAGCGCTCTTACGCGAGTGCCCAGAGAGCCGTCGCAAGCCCGCAGCCTGACATGGGTGTCAGAGCGGACGGTGGAGCATGAAACTTTTTTCATAGGCATACGGTACCGTGCCCAACTTGCTTGTCATCAACGCCGACGGACCCGAGACGCGGGTCGCCTTGGTCGAGAACGGCCAGGTCGTCGAACTCTATATCGAGCGCCGACGTGAGCGAGGCATCGTCGGCAACATCTACAAAGGAAAGGTTCTGCGGGTCCTGCCGGGGATGCAGGCGGCGTTTGTCGACATCGGGACCGACAAAGCGGCGTTCCTGTATGTGGCCGACGTACGTGGCGCGCCCGAGGACATCAAGTCGCTGTTCGTCGACGAAGACGATGAAGCGAGCCGCAAGAGCGACGACGACAAGAGCCGCGATGCCCGCATTGAGGATCTGCTTCGACCGGGCCAAGAAGTCATTGTCCAGGTCGCCAAGGCTCCGATTGGTACCAAGGGCTCGCGGTCGACTTCGTATATCTCGCTGCCGGGCCGGAACTTGGTGTTTATGCCGACCGTCGACCACGTGGGAATCTCGCGGCGGATTGGGTCGGAAAAAGAGCGCAAGCGCCTGCGATCGATCGTCGATTCGATGCGGCCACCGGGCACCGGCTTCATCGTCCGTACCGTCGCAGAGAACGTCCAAGAAGGCGAGCTGCGCGCCGACATGGAGTTCCTGATCAAGCTGTGGAACTCGATCGTGAAGAAGTCAGAAGCGGCCAAGGCGCCGGCGCTGCTCTATCACGACCTCGACCTCTTGCTGCGGACGGTGCGCGATCTGTTCACGAGCGATGTCGAGAAGCTGATCATCGATAGCAAGCCCGAGCATGACCGCCTGCTCAAGTTCACGAGCACGTTTATGCCGGAGTACGTCTCGAAGATTGAGCAGTACGACGCCAGCGAGCCGATCTTCGACGCCTATGGCATCGAGATGGAGCTGGATCGGGCGCTCGAGCGCAAGGTGTTCCTCAAGTCGGGCGGCACGCTGATCATCGATCAGGGTGAAGCACTGACGGCGGTGGATGTGAATACCGGCAAGTTCGTCGGCAAGCGCAACCTCGAGGAGACAATTACCAAGACCAACCTCGAAGCGTGTAAGGAAGTCGCGGATCAGCTGCGACTGCGCAACATCGGCGGGATCATCATCATCGACTTCATCGACATGGACCGCGAGACGAACCAGGACAAGGTCATGCGGGCGTTCCTCGACTCGGTGAAGCCTGATCGGGCGCGCACCAACGTCACCAAGATCTCCGAGCTTGGCCTGGTCGAGATGACGCGCAAGCGGACGCGCGAGTCGCTGGGCCGGATGCTGACGGAGCAGTGTGTGTACTGCGACGGCAAAGGCTATACCAAGTCGAAGACGACGATTGCCTATGAGGTGCTGCGGCAGATTCGCCGCGAAGGACATGCGTTTGCCGACGACACCATCGTCGTTCATACCCATCCCGAGATCGCGGAGCTGCTGGCGTCGGCGGACAACGAGTTCATCGAGGCGCTGGAGAAGCGACTGCAGAAGAAAATTTTGATCAAGCCGCGTGAGCGCTTCGACGTGGAGACGGGCCACATCGAGCGGTTCCACATCCGGGGCGCGAGCACTGATCACAAAAAAGAAAAGTCGAGTGACTCGAGTCGTGGTGACCGCAAGGATCGCGGGCGCCCGACCCCGCCGCCGGCTTCAGTCAGCGCAGCCACGACGGAGCCGCCGTCAGGGGATGTGAAAAAGTAGGGTCGCGATGACCGATTGGCTCCTGACTCAGACGGCAAGTGGGGTCAGCGTGCGCATCCGCAACGACCGGATCGCCGAGATCGGCGTTGGTCTACGCCCCGAGGCTGACGAGGTTCTCGACTGCGTGCTGGGCCGGATTGAGCCCGGTCGGGTCAACGCCCACACCCACCTGTACAGCGGCCTGGCTCCGCTCGGAATGCCGTCGCCGCCTACACCGCCGAAAAACTTCATCCAAATCCTTTCGCAGATCTGGTGGCGGCTCGATCGCAGCCTCGATGTGGCGTCGCTGCGGGCGGCGGCACGGTTCTACGTTGCTCAGGCCCTGCTCGCAGGGACGACGACGCTGATCGATCATCATGAGTCGCCGAGCTTGATTGCCGGGTCGCTCGACGTGCTGGCTGATGCGTGCGCAGAGCTGGGCTGTCGAGCGCTCTTGACCTATGGAGCGACCGAGCGCAATGGCGGTGCTGCGGAAGGTCGGGCCGGACTCGCCGAGTGTCAGCGCTTTGTCGAGCACAACCAGCGACGGACGATTTTGGGACTGGTTGGACTTCATGCCTCCTTCACGGTGTCCGACGAGACGATTCGAGCAGCCGGGGAGCTGTGTCGGGCGCTGGCGGTGCCGATGCACGTTCACGTCGCCGAAGATCGGGCCGATGTCGAGGATGCACAGCGACGGGGCTACCGCGATCCACTCGATCGACTGCTCCAGCTGCGGGCACTGCCGGCGGGATCGATCGTTGCGCATGGGGTGCATCTCGACAACGAGGCGGTGCGGCGCTGCGCAGACGAGGGGCTGTGGCTGGTACAAAATCCGCGCTCGAATCACGGCAATCGCGTCGGCTATCCCCGAAGTCTTCATGTGTCGCGACGGGTGGCTCTCGGGACGGATGGCTATCCGGCGAACATGACCGACGAGGAAGCTGCGCTGTCGCAGCATGCCGAGGCGGCTGGCGATGATCCGACTGCAGTGACGGCGCGTCGATTGGCGGCGTGGTCGCTGCTCGCGGAGCACTTCGCCCTGCCCTTTGCGCCGCTTGTGCCTGGCAGCGCGGCTGATCTGGTGGTTCGAGACGCAGAAAATCAGGTGCAGGACGTTTTTGTGGCCGGACGTCTGGTGGTGCGCAAAGGTACGCTGGTGTACGGCAACCTACCCGCTATCACGGCTGAGGCGCAGCGCGAGGCAGCGCGCTTGTGGAAGATCATGTCGTCGCTGTGACCGCCGTTTCAGGTTTGCCCCGTTCCCTTTTGATAAGGACGCTTCGATGTCTTCCGCTTTCCTCCCGACCGACTCCGTGGCGCTTGATCGTGCCGTGCGCCGACTTGCAGAGAGCCGCGTGCAGCTGCCGCAGCTTGCGCAGCTTGCGAACCCGGCGCTGATCCCGACCGACATCTTGGCTGCGCTGCCCGACGTGGACCCTGATGCGCCGCATCCGCTCAACCTGTGGCGGGTGCACTGGTATAACGATCCAAGTCGACGCGGCATCCAGTCGGTGCCCGCACATCTTGTGCTCGGTCCCGAGGTCACGGGGGTGGCGGCGCCGATTGTGGTGCTGCTCGGCGCGCGGTTTCCGATGATCGCGGCGCACAAAGTGCTGGCGGCATACGGCTGTCTGGTGCCACGGCTGGTGTCGGGAGAGTTTGATCCGACGCGGCAGCGAGCACTGTGGCCCTCGACGGGAAACTACTGTCGGGGCGGCGTGGCGATCTCGCGCATCCTCGGCTGTCGAGGCGTGGCGATCTTGCCGGCTGGGATGAGTGCCGAGCGCTTCAACTGGCTTGCCCGCTGGGTCACCGACGACAGCGACATCGTGAGAACTCCCGGTACCGAGAGCAATGTCAAAGAGATCTACGACAAGTGCAACGAGCTGCGACGCGATCCCCAGAACGTGATCCTCAACCAGTTCGCGGAGTACGGAAACTATCTGGTCCACTATCTGTGTACCGGACGGGCGGCGGAGCAGGCGGCGCGCTCTCATCCGGGGCTGACGGTGGCGGCCTTTGTGTCGGCAACGGGCTCGGCGGGGACACTTGCGGCGGGTGACTACTTAAAGGAGCAGCACGGAGCGCGGATCGTGGCGGTCGAAGCGGCAGAGTGTCCGACGCTGCTCGCCAACGGCTTTGGAGAGCACAACATCCAGGGCATTGGCGACAAGCACATTCCGCTGATTCACAACGTGATGAACACCGACTTGGTGGTGGCTGTATCGGACCGCAGCAGCGACGGTCTGCACCTGCTGTTCAATCACCCCCAAGGCCAGCGCTATCTGATCGATCGGCGGCATTTTTCCCCAGAGCTGGTGGCATCTTTGGCGGGGCTTGGTCTGTCCGGAATCTGCAACGTCCTGGCGGCTATCAAGACGGCGCGCTATCTGCGATTGGGGGCCGGAGAAGCTGTGGTTACCGTCGCTACCGATAGCAGTGCCATGTACGGATCAGAGCTAGAGAAGATCGAGCGGCGTGAGGCTCCAGCGGGATTTGATGCGATCGCTGCGGCAGAGCTGTTTGGTCAACACCTGCTGGGCGTGCGTACCGATCTGATGATGGAGCTGACCCGGCACGATCGCGATCGCATCTTCAACCTGGGCTACTTTACGTGGGTCGAGCAGCAAGGGATTCCTCTGCATGACTTTGAAGCCCGTCGCAGACAGAGCTTTTGGCGTGATCTGCGGAGCAGTCTGTCCACCTGGGATGCGGCGATTGCGGCGATGAATCTGCGCACCACAGAAGGCACGGCGTGATCTTGCTGCGCTGTCAGGGCTGTGGAAAAAAGGTGTCTGTTCCAGCGGCAGGAGCGGCTCCTGTCCTTTGTCCACAGAGCGGGAATGGTCGCGATCATGTACTCCTTCCCGAGCTGCCTTTGCCGTCGCTGCGTGGGGATGAAAAGGAGTCCCAGCCGCTTCTCCGCTTTGCGGATCGGATGCTCGCGTTTCATCGCTGCGCCGCAGCTGGTCATCCCGAGATCTATCAAGAGATCGTACGCACGCTGGATGCACGAATCACCGCGCTGACCGGACAGTCGTTCGCGTGTACTCCGCTGGTTCGTAGTGACTCCCTTTCGCAGTACTTCGGACTCGATTCGCGCGGTGGAGTGTGGCTGAAAGACGACACCCAGCGTCCCGGCGGCTCTCACAAGGGGCGGCATCTGTTTGGCACAATGGTTGAGCTTCTCGTCGGAGAGTCGCTCTCCTCATCACATCCTTCGGCGGTGCAAAAGCCACTGGCAATCGCCAGCTGTGGGAATGCAGCACTGGCAGCAGCGGTGATCGCGCGGGCAGCAGAGAGGCCGCTCTTGGTCTTCATTCCTGCTGATGCAGAGCCGAGTGTCGTACTCCGTCTGCGCGAGCTTCAAGCGGAGATCACAGTCTGTCACCGTCGAGAAGGAGAGTCCGGAGATCCCTGTTATCTGCGCTTTTTGGAATCCGTACGCGCGGGTGCAGTTCCGTTCTGCTGTCAAGGAACGGACAACGGACTGACGATAGAAGGGGGCCAGACCCTGCTTGCGGAAGCACTCTGTGAGCTGGAAGCTGCGGCCCGAACTCCGTCGCGCATCGTCGTTCAAGTGGGCGGTGGAGCCTTGGCCTCCGCATGTTCTCTGGCGATTGAGACGGCCCTTTCGACCGGACTCCTTTCATCACGACCACGCTTTTACACCGCCCAGACCACTGCGGTGGCGCCGCTGCATCGTGCCTATCAGCGACTCCGAACAGAGCTTGGTGATGCGCTGGATTCCTTCACCGAACAAGACTGGTATCAAGTCGCCGCCGAAAAGCATCGCTACATGTGGCCGTGGGAGCGTGTTTCCGCTAGTGCCGCACACGGAATCCTCGACGATGAAACCTATGACTGGCTGGCACTTGTGAAAGCGATGGCTCGGTCAGGAGGGCGTCCGCTGGTGATTCCGGAAGAGACGATCTTGGCAGGGAATGCGCTGGCCAAAGATGCGACCGGAATTGCAGTGAGTGCGACGGGAAGTGCGGGTCTTGCGGGACTCCTTCACTTGCACAAGGAGGAGCCTCTGCAACCGGATGAAAACGTCCTGTGTCTGTTTACTGGAGTGATGAGATGACTGCTCGCAGAGTGATCCGTTGTGCGCTGACTCAGACCAAGAATGCGTATCTGCAGATGCCTTCCCAGACAGCGGACTTACCGTCGCTGTGTGACAAAATGGAAGACATTCGGATGGCCAACGTCACGCACAACATCGACTTGATTTCGGCAGCCGCTGCCCATGGCGCGCGGGTGATCTGTCTGGGAGAGCTGTGTACGGCACCGTATTTTGCGCTGTACACCGATCCGATGTGGCTGGCGTTTGCCGAAGATGTGCAGCTAGGTCCGTCGATCACCGCGTTTCGGAGTGCGGCAGTCGCCCATCACATGATTGTGATTGCGCCGATTTTTGAAGTCGACTCGCAGAGCGGGAAGCGCTTCAATACTGCGGTCATCATCGACGAGCACGGCGAGATCTTGGGCAAGTATCGCAAGACCCATATTCCGTGCGGACAGAACGATCGTGGATCGTTTCACGAGACGTTTTATTACGGCCCAAGTGATGGCCACCTTGGATCGTGGCATGCCAACATTGCGCGCAATTCCTTCTTCCCGGTATTTCGCACCAGCGTCGGCAACATTGGGGTCGCTATCTGTTACGACCGACACTTTGAAGGCGTCATGGACTCGCTTCGGGAAGGGGGCGCAGAGCTGGTGTTTTGTCCGGCGATTACCTTTGGGAACAAGAGTCAGAGAGTCTGGCACGAGGAGTTTCGCGTCGATGCAGTCCGCCACGGTATGTTCATCGGCGGATCGAACCGCAGCGGTCGGGAGCCGCCGTGGACGATTGAATATTTCGGAGAGAGCTATTTTTGTGGGCCACAGGGACTCTGTCCGCCGATTCCTAGCCCCAGAGGACTGGTGATGGCGGACCTCGATCTGACGGAGCTGAGTGAGCCCGATCCGTCCGGCTGGAACCTGCCGCGCGACATCCGTTACGACATCTACTCGCCAAGGACTGGCCGGACGGAATCGCCGCGCTACTCGACGAGGTAGACGCGGGGGAAGAAGACACCGCCGCGCGCGAGGGTGAGCTGGACAGACTGGCTCCGCGACTCACCAAGGCCGCGCAGGATGGCTCCCAGGTTGTCGGGCGTGACGGTGACCCCGTCGGCAGAGATCAGCAGATCGCCAGCCTGTAGACCGACGCGGGCGGCGAGGCTGTTTTTGGCGACGGCAGTGAGCTTGCACGGGGTGTAGGTCGCAAGCTCGACGGACTCGCAGGTGGTGCCGATGCCGTAGCGGCTGGCAACGCGGGTGAGGCTGCTGGCGCTGATGTGGAAGACATGCTCGCCGGTTTCGCGGGCGGCGCGATCGAACTCGTGCTCAATGACCCGGACTGTCAGATCCTCGCCGGCGCGGACGGTGCGACGAGAGTTGGTGGTGGTATCGACAATCTCGATCGCGGACTCACGGACGGCGCTGAGCTTGAGGCTGCGGCCCATCGTCTCACCGACGCGGACGTTGCTGGTGTCCCAGGTTGCGGTGTCAGCGAGGGTGGCAAAGGCTGCGGCGCCTTCCCCTTGGGTGCCAAACAGACGCAGAGTCGCTGAACGGGCGGAGTATTCCGTCGCTTTGGCGCCCGGCTCAGCGACGGCCAAGGCCGAAACCTCGCGCTCGCTGACAGTCGCGCCAGAAGCAAGGTCCGCACCGTTACACGAAGCGAGCCACGGCAGAGCTAGTACAACAAACGAAAGTAGCTGCGTTTTCATGGTCGGCCTCCTCTTACTTTAGGCATGCGGGGACGTTGCTGAGGGTGCCGTATTCAGCGGCTTCCCAGGCGGCACAGGCGAGCTTGCGCTGGCCAGTGTCCTTGGCAGGATGAAAGCAGTCGAAGCTATCGATGTCGTCTTTGCCAAACTTGTAGGTTCCAACGGAAGAGTTGCTGACCGCACTGCCGCGCCAGTCCGTGATAAACGACACTGTACCGGCATAGCGGGCAGCAGCAGCTTCGACCTCGGCGCGCAAACCGTCATTGTATTGGTCGATACGGGCACCAATGGCCGCGCGGCGGGTGGCATTGCTCTCACCGGTGACGACGCGACAGACGCCTGCAATCGACCACACCAGATTACAGGTGATGACATTCTTCGCGTTGCCGGCGTTATACAGATAATCGACGCGCGGCATTGACAGCACTTGCACCTGCGATCCCGTTGGCAGACAGCCCGCCAGCAGATCGAGCGCACTCTTAAGCGCATTGCGATACGTCGTTACCGAATACAGGTTCGCGGTCGCATCACTCGTTGTGCCTTTGTCACGCGAGCAGACATCGTTGCCGCCCAGCTCGATGACCACGCGGTTTGGCTTCGCCGTCATTGCGCAGATCCGTGCCGCTTGCCCCGCCGCGTTGTCCCTGCCACCCACCATCTCGGCGCCGCTCACCGAGACAAACTGCTTGGTCATCGCAGCATTTTTGGCCTTGTAGCGCAGATACAGCGAGTTGACCGTCGCGTCGGTGCCTTGGCCAAAGCCAAGCTCGGGATGCTCGCCGGGGAAGTTGTTGGCACCCCAGCCTTGCGAGATGCTGTCGCCGATTCCGGACAGCTTGGACGGGTCAGCTGCCGACGCCAGGGTCGGAAGCAAAACGGCGGAGAGTACGCCCAGACACACAGAGAGCCGCATGGTGATCCTCCTTGCCCAACCAAAAGAGAGCTGGGACGAAAAGGAACATGGGTTATGCAACTGACATACCAAGCCTGCGTTGTGGCAGGTCAGCGACGGAAACTGCCAATTCCAACCAATTTTGGGAGCGCTTCGATTGGGAAGTAAAGACCCCGACTGCTGATGGCTCTGGCCCGCAAAAAATTCCTCTTGGGACGAGCGGACTTTTGACTGACTATGCCGGCCATGAACTTGCTCGTCACTGGGGGCTGCGGCTTCATCGGTGCAAATTTCGTTCATGAGCAGCGACGGCAATACCCGCAAGACCGGCTGGTGGTGCTCGATGCGCTGACCTACTGCGGCAACCTGCGCAACCTCGAGTCCCTGTCGTCCGATCCGGGGGTGGCGTTTGTGCGGGGCGACATCTGCGATGCTGACCGAGTCGCGCAGCTGCTTCGCGACGATCACATGGATGCCATCGTTCACTTTGCCGCCGAGAGCCACGTTGACCGATCGATCCTCGGGCCGCTGCCATTTGTGCAGACCAATGTCGTCGGAACCACGGTGCTGCTTGAGGCAGCGCGAAAGGCCCAGGTTCAGCGCTTCCTTCATGTCTCGACCGACGAGGTCTACGGCACGCTCGGGCCGACTGATCCGCCGTTTACCGAGGAGACGCCGCTGGCTCCGAGATCGCCATATGCCGCCAGCAAAGCCGCGTCGGATCATCTGGCGCTAGCGTATGCGCATACCTACGGACTGCCGGTGGTGGTGACGCGCTGCTCGAACAACTATGGACCGTTTCAGTTTCCCGAAAAGCTGCTGCCACTGATGATCTTGTCGGCGCTAGCAGATCAGCCGCTGCCGGTGTACGGCGACGGACAACAGGTCCGCGACTGGATTTACGTTGAAGATCACTGCCGAGGAATTGATGCCGCGCTTCGTCGAGGGCGACCGGGTGCGGTGTACAACTTCGGCGGGCGGGCCGAGCGGACGAACCTCGAGATGGTGCATGCGATCTTGGAGCTCGTCGGAAAGCCGCGCTCGCTGATTCGCTTTGTCGCCGATCGTCTTGGGCATGATCGTCGCTACGCCGTCGAGTGCAGCCGGGCCGAGCACGAGCTGGACTGGCACGCCCGCTGGAGTCTCGACGACGGGCTGCGCGAGACGGTGCGCTGGTACCGCGAACATCCCAGCTGGTGTCAGAGCGTGCAGTCAGGCGAGTACCGGACGTTTTACGATCGCAACTACACCACGCGGCTCGCTGAATCGACCGAGGTAGCACAATGCGGGTAGCCGTGCTCGGACCGCAAGGCAGCCTCGGGATTCACCTGTGTGAGGAGCTGCGCCTGGCGGGTCATGATGTCGATGCGATCGATCGTACGGTCTGTGATCTGGCGACTCCGGATCGCGAGAGTCTGTATCGGCTGCGTGATCGCTTTGCCAGCGGGGACTGTCAGCTGGTCGTGAACACCGCCGCGTTCACCGACGTGGATGGCGCCGAGCAGAAGACCGACGAAGCATTTCTGGTCAACGCGCTGGGAGCCGAGCTGGTGGCACGCGCCGCCGATGAAGCAGGGGCTGCGATCTGTCACCTCTCGACGGACTTTGTGTTCGATGGAGAGTCGACCCGTCCCTATGACGAGTTTGACGAGCCACGACCGCTATCGGCCTATGCGCGCAGCAAGCTGGCGGGGGAGCGACTCGTCGGAAAGGCAGCGGCCCGCAGCTTCATCGTACGCGTCGGCGGGCTCTATGGTCGACGCGGGCGCAACTTTGTCTCGACGCTGGTCAGCCGCTTAAAGGCCGGCCAGCCGCTGCGCATCGATCGTGAGCGCTGGACCAGTCCGACGTGGAATCGCTTGCTGGCGCGTCAGCTCATCACCCTGTGCGAGCGCGGCGAGCATGGGGTCTATCACGCCACCTGTCAGGGGTCGACCACGTGGTTCGGCTTTGCAGAGGCTCTGTGCGACGAGGCAGCGGCGCTTGGACGGGATCTCCCGCGAACCTTTGTGGGTGTCACAACGCAAGAACTTACCGCACCGGCGATGCGGCCTCGCTCGTCGCTGCTTGACTGTCGGATGCTGCGCTTGCGCGGGCTGCTGAAGCTGCCGCCGTGGCGGGAAGCCCTGCGCGCTTATCTTACCGAACTACTCATACAGGGAGAGCTCTAGCCGGGTCTTGGTTTTCGGCAGAGTCTCGACGGAAAGGTTCATCATGAAGGGGATTATCCTGGCCGGCGGCTCCGGCACACGCCTCCTTCCGCTTACCAAAATCACCAACAAGCACCTGTTGCCCGTCGGTCGCGAGCCGATGATTGTGCATCCGGTGCGCAAGCTGGTGCAGGCCGGAATCCGCGACATTCTCGTCGTCACCGGCTGCGAACACATGGGCGATGTGGTCGGTCTGCTCGGCTCTGGTCGCGACTTCGACTGCGAGTTTACCTATCGTGTACAAGATCAGGCGGGCGGCATCGCGCAGGCACTCTCTCTCGGTCGTGACTTCGTGCGCGGAGACAGACTGGTCGTGCTGCTCGGTGACAACATCTTTGCCGACGAGCTGGGCGTCTACTGTGAGCGCTTCGCCCGCCAAGGTCGCGGCGCGCGCATCCTGCTGAAAAAAGTCCACGATCCGCAGCGCTACGGAGTCGCCCAGATCAGCGGCCCCAGCATCGTCGGCATCGAGGAAAAGCCCGAGCATCCCAAGAGTGAGTACGCGGTCACCGGCATCTATATGTACGACGATCGTGTGTTCGACATCATCGCGCAGCTACGGCCTTCCGGTCGTGGCGAGCTGGAGATCACCGACGTGAACAACGCCTACATTCGGCGCGGTGAGCTGGGCTTTGACATCCTAGAAGGCTACTGGACAGACGCCGGAACGCACGAGTCCTTACGCCTCGCCAACGAGCTAGTGCTCGGACTCCCAACCTCCGGAAACTACCAAGCTGCATAGAACGTCAAGCGAAACCTATTGCGGACTTCGTCTGCTGCATCGTCGGTGCTCACGTACTGACGTACGCTCCGCTCCTCCTCTTTGCATCCAAGGTTCCTCATGACGGTTTCGCTAGACGTTCCTCTTTTTACGGCGCGATCCAGAGGGCTCCGCGTGGGGGGATTGTGGGCAGTACGTAGGCTGTCCGATTCATCGCTGTCACCGACGGCATGGGCACACTCCCTAACAGCTCGCGCGGAGTCCCTTGGGGGAAGTCACTGGGCAGCGAGATTCGTATTCCTGCTGCTGCTGTCGTTCCCAGATTCCACACCAGAATCACGCCTCCGTTAGACTGGGAATCGCTGCGATAAATTGCCAGCACGCGATCATCCGGAACCGCCGGCCAGATCATCTGTAGCGTCGTCGAACGGAGTCCTGGCTCGGTCTTGCGGAGCTGTCCCAAGCGACGATAATGCGCGAGCAGAGAGTCGGTCTGTTCACTCTGTTTTTGCACCACATCCCATGGCATCGGCGCCCGCTGACCACGATCTCCGCTCGTACTGCTCTGCGCCAGTCCAACCTCTTCCCCGTAGTACAGAAACGGCGTTCCTGGCATTCCCAACAGCAGCGTGGCGGCACTCCGTAACATCGCCAGATCGCCGCCCAGCTCCGTCGCTAGCCTCCGCTGATCATGGTTGGTTAGGAAGGGTGAAAAGAATCGCGCTGGCACCGTTCCGCGCGCCATCACTTCCAGCATATCTCGCAGCGGCTTGGCCGTTCCTCTCTTTATGGAATCGATCATCGCGCCCGCGAGCGGAAAGTGAAATGCGGCATGTAGTTCCTTGCCTCCGCTGTGATAGCTCGCGATCGAGTCAACGTCGCTCCACACCTCGCCGATCAGGACAGACTGCGGATGTTTTTCCGACAAGCTATGACGCAGGCGCTGCCAGTACTGATGTGTCTCTGCGGTGTCTGAATAACTGGGCTGGCTCGTCGCTGTGGTCGGATCGGGCCACTCGGTAAGGTAGCGCGCGGCATCGAGTCGGAAGCCATCGATTCCTCGCGCAAGCCAGCGATCGGCAATGTCTTCCATCGCTTGCGCTGTCGCAACATCGCGCAGGTTCAGGTCCGGCATGAACGACGAAAAGAGTCCGTAATAAAAGCGCCCCGGCTGTCCATCGAGCGGTCGGAAGACCTTGTTTCCAAGCCACTGCCAGCCCGGATCATTGCCGCGAAACAGATAGCGCTGGGAGGCCAGACTGCCCGTCGGTGCATCCTTCGCAGCAACAAACCACGGATGCGTCTTCGCGGTGTGATTGACCACCAGATCCAAGATCACCCGCATGCCGCGCTGATGCGCTTCTGCAAGCAGCCGATCCAGATCGCCAAGACTCCCAAAGTCGGGATGAACCGCATCGTAGTCGGTCACGTCGTAGCCGTGATAGCTCGGCGAGGGATGAATCGGCGTCAACCACAGCAGATTCACCCCCAGCGACTGCAAGTACGGGAGCCGCTGCCGAATCCCTGTCAGGTCACCACTGCCGTCGCTACCACTGTCTGCAAAGCTCCGCACAAAGATCTCGTACCCGAGTGAGTCGAGGAGCCACTGCTCGGCAGAGGGCTTCCCCTGCGGCATCGCCAGATCCACATCCAGCGACGGCTCAGGAGTCATCCCAGCGGACGGTACACAGCTCAAACACGGCAGCAAAACGGAAACGATCAGCGCACGCATGGCGCGCAGCGTAGCAGTGGTGATAAGAGTCGGCATATGTCCTTTGTGAATGAACGGCTGCAGCTCGTCCTTGTGCGCAGCCTCTTTTTTGCGACACGCGGACTTGTGGCCGGACTCCTCCTCTCGCTCCTCGATCTCTCCTGTTTTCGCAGTGCCATTGCGGCGCAGTTTCCGTCTCCTTTCCTGCAGCAGCGCTTGGCTCTGCATGTCCTGGCTCTGTCGATGCTGACCCTGATTCCTTTCGGGTTGGCTGCGGGCTGGCTGTGGCGACTCTCGCACTGGCTGCAGGAACATCATCGCCGAGCTGTTGGACTGCTGTGGGCCGGGGTGATGGCGCCGCTCGTCGGCTGGGTGGCGTTCTCTCTGTTCCTCGGCGGCAAGATGCAGAGAGTGCCGCTTCACTCGCTGTGGTCAGGGCTCATTTTTGTACTGAGTCTGATTTTGATCGCTCGCCTGGCGCCGCTCATGATCGCCGGTTGGACCCGGCTGCAAGCGTCCTCAAGAGTGCAGCGCTGGCTGGTTGCTCTCGGGCTCGCCGTCGTGCTGCTGGGTCTGCATCTTGCCGACAGGCAGGTGCTGCCCCGTCTGTACCCGTGGTTTCATGGCGTGCTGCTGGTGCTTCAGCTGGGGATGGCCGGCCTGATTGTTTCACTTCCAGCACCAATGTGGCCCAAACAGAAGCATTGGTGCATTGGACTGGCAGTGTTCTGTGGGCTAGTGGTCTGGCAAGGGACTCGCTCGCTCGATAAGCTGCGACGGGCGATGGCGGTGCGGAGCGTGGTTCGGGAACACTCCCTGCTGACCGGTCGACTGCTACAGCTACTGCCCAAGCGGGCGGGCGTCACCCCGCGCACCACCGCGATTGTCGAGAAGACAGAGCAGGCCCCCACCTACCGTGGACCGCGCCTGACCGGACGCGATGTGTTCCTGATTACCGTCGATGCGTTTCGTCATGACAAACTCAGTCCAAACATTGCGCCCACGATGCACCGCTTGGCTGCCCAAGGAGTGCAGTTTTCGCGCGCCTATACCCAAGTGCCGCATACCTCTTTTGCGGTGGCGACGCTGCTGACGGGAAAGCCGGTCTATGCGCTGATGCAGCTGGGACACGACGCGGGCAGTCACAAGACACTGCCGCTGATCTTGCGCAACTATCGCTACAAGACCGCAGCGTTCTACCCACCGTCGGTGTTTTTCGTGGAACGTGACCGGCTGCAAGCGCTGGAGGACTCGGCCTATGGCTTTGAATACGTCAAGGTCGAGTACCTTTCCGGAGAGCGGCGGACGCAGCAGGTGATCGACTTTCTCGACGCAGAGCGGCCCGAGCGCGTGTTTGCCTGGATTCACTACCTAGAGCCGCATGAGCCCTATGATCCGCACCCCGGAGGACCGGATAGGAGTCGTCCAGATACCGAGCGCTACGACGGAGAAGTGCGCTATGTCGATCAGCAGATTGCGCGACTGACCGAGTATCTGTTGCGGACGCGACCGGGGGCTCTGCTCCTCTTTGCGGCTGATCATGGGGAGGAGTTTGGTGAGCATGGCGGGCGCTACCACGGAACGACTCTCTACGACGAGCAAGCCCGGGTGCCACTGTTCCTTTTCGATACCTCTTCCCAGCCGCTGCTCGGTCCGCAGAGCTATCCGCAGCCGGTGGGACTGATTGATGTTGCGCCGACTCTGCTCGGGCTTCTGGATGTGGAACCACCGCTGCAGATGCGCGGACAGAACCTGGCGCCGTGGCTACTTCTCCATCGAGAAACACTGCCGCAGCGTGCCATTTGGAGCGAGATCGGCAAGCGAAAGATGATTGTCTACGGCGATCACAAGCTGATCTGTGATCTCGGGGATGACTCCTGTCAGGTGTTTGACTTGGTGCGCGATCCCCAGGAACAGATCAACCTGGCAGACAGTGATCCACGACGGACGATGGAGCTACGCGGACGACTCCTTTCGCTCCTTTCGGAAGCGCGTGAGTACGAGCAAGCCGCGCAGGGAACCTCTGTGGAGTCGAAGTCTTCTCTGCAACATCAAGCGGCGCTCGCCCGTGCTCGGCTGGGTGACAGAGCCGCCCTGCCCTTGCTGTTGCCGCTGCTGAGCGATCCGAGTGCAAGCGAACAGACGCAGTACGAAGTGATCCGGCTCGCGGCGATCCTGACCACCCAAGCGATTCCCATTGCTGCCAGTGATCCCGATCCGATGGCAGCACTTTCGGATGATCTAGTTGCGCGCGCAACAAAGTCTTTGTCTACGCAACTTCTCGCAATCGGAACGCAGGAGCAGAAGCGCTGGACTGCGATTCTGCTGACGCGACTTGGTCAGCAGAGTGAGCCCATTTCTGGACTCCTTCACGACACGTTGTCCGACGAAAAGGCGCCTCCTACCCAGCGACTGGCAGCGGCGCTGGCACAGTGGCGGATTCCTACCTGCCGCAGCAATGCCAAGGAAGACTGTGTGCGGGACTCCTTGCAGGTTCTGGATGCGGCGATGTCTCTTGATGATCCCGATCAGATTCGACCGCTGCTGCGGCTGCTGGGGGAAAGTCACGATGGTCGCGCACTGGCTCCGCTTTTGCGTCAGCTCGATTCCGTACGGAGTCGGGTCGATGTGGTGGCAGCGCTGGGACAGCTCGGTGATCAGCGGGCCCTTCCGAGGCTGGGACAGACACTGCTGGCCGATCCCTATGTTCATGTTCGAGCGCAAGCTGCCCGCGCGATCCACAAGATCGGAGGCCCTTCGGCCCAGCAGTTTTTGACGCAAGCCGAAAAGACAGAGACAGAGCCGGCCATCTTGTCGGTCCTGGCCAAACTCTCACAGACAAGCCATCCGCCGTCGAGCCGACCGGATGCAGGAGTCAGTCCATGAAGTATGTGCGCATGCCGATCGAGATCGAGTCTCCGGAACAGATGGGCTATGACAACGTAAAGTACAACCTGACAGAGAGCTCCTTTGCGGATGCGCAGCTCGGGGACCTGGATCTCGATCTGCGGAGCCTGGTTCTCTGTTACGGAGAGCATCAAGGGAATCGTCGCCTGCGCGAGCTGATTGCCGTCGAGAGTGGAGTCTCTCCGGATGAGGTCTTGATCACCGCAGGAGCGGCAGCGGCGCTGTTTGTGATTGCCACCTCGCTGCTGCGGACAGGGGATCACTTGCTGGTGGAAAAGCCCAACTACGCCACCAACATCGAGACGCCGCGCGCGATCGGGGCTGCGATCGACTTTCATGAGCTGCGCTTTGAAGAGGGATTCCGTCCCAACCTCGATCGGCTTGCGGCCCAGATTCATTCAAAGACCAAGCTGGTCAGCCTGACCGTCCCCCACAATCCAACCGGCAGTATGCTCAGTGAAGCAGAGCTGCGGCAGCTCATCGAGCTCTGTGCGAACAAGGGAGTCACGCTGCTCGTCGATGAAACCTATCGCGAGATGGCGCACGGAGGACCCCTGCCGGTGGCGGCTTCCCTGTCCGATCGCGTACTCTCTGTGTCCAGTCTGTCAAAGACCTGGGGACTTCCGGGCATCCGCATTGGGTGGCTGATCTGTCGCGACCCGAAGCTGATGGAGACATTCCTCGCTGCGAAGGAACAGATCTTCATCTGCAACTCGGTGGTCGATGAAGAGATCGCGCGCCGATTTTTGGAGCGCAAGGATCGCTTTGCACCCGCAGTCTTTTCCGCCATGCAGAAAAACTTTGCGGTGGTCAAGGAGTGGATGCAGAAGCAGAGTGATCTGGAGTGGATTCAACCGGAAGGAGGAGTGGTCTGTTTCCCACGCTTTCGCGACTCCTCTTCCGTCGACATAGAGCGCTTTTACCGAGTCCTTAATGACAAGTACAAGACGTTTGTCGGTCCCGGTCACTGGTTCGAGATGGAGCGCCGCTATCTGCGGATAGGATATGGCTGGCCCAAGGCAGAGGAGCTGAAAGCGGGTCTGGCGGCGATCTCTCTGTCCGCAGCGGAAGCGCGTTCCTAAGCCTATTCCCCAAGTGACTTGCCGAGTCCTTTGAAGAACTGCTCGCCCGACTTCATCACTGCGTTGACTCCGCCCCCGGCGAGACAGCCGGCTGCTTCCCCGCAGCTCTGGGCATCCATCACGCAGCGGATCGGCTTGCGGATCGACTCATCTCCTCCCAGCTTGCGCAGCTCTGAAAAGTAGTTGGAACATTCCTGACTCGCCTTCTCTTCACACAGAGAGGTGAATCGGGAACAGGCGCGACTTTCAGGACGAATGATGAGTGGCATTTTGTCGGGCGCAACGTAGTACCCGGCATAAGCGCCACCAGCGATGAGAAGCACAGCCAAGACAAGGAACTTTTTCATCGAAGCCTCCAGCACGACTCTGCGGAGATTACAGACGATCTGTGGCCAGCAAGCAAGCCACCGGTTCATCGCTTGCTCAACTTGGGAGTCCCAAATTTCAGTGTGAAGGAAGCACAAGGTGTGCGGGGGGGTACGGAGTGTGTACGGAGTGTGTACGGAGTGCATAC
>JAEUKA010000095.1 GCA_016794465.1 Myxococcales bacterium
CCCCATCAAATTCCGTCGCATGATCCCGCCGCAGCTTCTCCAATTCCGTCACAAACTCGTCCATGGTGCCTCCTTTTCGGCAAGCACCAATTCTGTCCCTCTAGCCCCCTCAAATCACGACGGGGCTCGGCGAGGGGATACGCTGCACGGCAAAACCGCAGACCAGCGCCAGCAGTGACGCTATTGTTTTTGAACCAGCAGCACAGCCGCCAGTTTGTCAGGCCCATACTTCCAAGCCTGTAGTGTTTTCCAACCTAGATTACTTAGGCACAAACTGAGCTTGTCAAGGTCATAGCGCTTCACTCGCCACACCAGAAACTGCCGAGCTAGCTCATATTCCTTTTCCACCGTTGCCCAGTTTTCAATCGAATAGCTACCGGGAACTGGGCAATGAGTCGAAAGCTCAGTGCGCAGAGTAACATGCCTACATCCCTGAATATGTCTAAGCAGGGGACCAGTGAGAAAGCGATTGTAGATGTCCGCTGGTCGCTTGGCACTGATGGCCGGATCGATGTTACGGATCTGTGCCGGGTCATCGACTGAGCCACGTGCAAGGCCACAATCGAGCACAGCAAGATCTCCACGCTCTGCACAGGCTGCCAAATCGCGAAAAAACCATGGCTCATCACGAATGTTGCCGAAGGTGCCACCCATCATCAGAAAGAGCCGTAGTCGCTTAATGCTAGTCGGATGTAGGTAGAGAAGAGGATTCCTGGCAATGTCGTTGAAATCACCATGTATAGCGAATACAGGAATCCGCCTCGGGGCTAGCGCATTTAGCGCTGTGCGATATCCTTCTGACAGAAGGACATGGCTAATATCTAGTAGGTACAATTGTAGATCGGGCGGTGAGGGGACAAGATCAGCGAGCCGCTGCATAAGTTCGGTTTCTGTCTTTCCGTCTCCGCAGCCAAGACCGTCTACGTCTATCCCGATACCTTTGCTCTCTTTGATGATGCGTTCCGCAATCTTGGCAAGCGGAACTTGTGAACGATATAATGAAATATATTGCTCATTATTGCAAAGTAAATACCAGTCGCAGGCGCTCTGTGGATCTAAATACAAGTATGATTGTTCTATTTGCCCGCCGGGACCATTTAGCGCTCGCACCATTGCATGGTTCATCGCCATTGGGTTATAGGCGTCACAGAACCATGCTTCAATCCGATGTCCATCGTCGGTTTTCACTATCTCACAGAGCCGAAGTGCTTTTACAGAAGCCAGTCGTCGGAGCGTCTGGGGACTTGGCGCGGTCAGGTCGTGCTCCAGGTTGACAATGGTCGAGCGCGCAAGACCGGCCTTTTTCGCTAAGGCCACAAGGCTAAGACCGGCCTCCTCTCGTCGAGAACGCAGCAACTTCCCAAAATTGACGGGCGGGTCCGCGAGAACACTCGTTTCTTTCACAACTGCGGCTTCGTTCTGCGATTCCATGAGGACCTCGTGCTGGGCTTGATTGGCCCGGATTGGCTCGCTAGACAACGAGCACGAATGAAGTTTGCCACAGGCTTATACCACGACGGACCAGAGCAGGAAACCAAACAAATGTAGCGCACTTTTGAGGCTGTCTACGCTGGTCTACTTTGGTACGGCTTGGCTCATGGATGGATGAGTTCGCTTTGAGTGGTCGGCACCGTCCGTTAAACGGTGCCGACCGTGTTCGCCGGGATGTGACCCCAACAGAACGAGGCGCAGCGTATCCGCTGGGGGCCTATGGATCAAGTCTGCGCGGAATCTGGGACGTGCCTTGTATGCAAGTTTGGACTGGTTACCGTCGCTGGTCGGCGGTGGGCTGGCGGGTTGTGGCTTCTGTCTCGTCTGGTATCGGCTGCGACGGCTTGAGCGGCTTTATCGGACCATCTGGCTTGGCGACGAGGGCACACAGGATGCCTCGCGTTGCCAAGTCTGCCGACGCTGGCTGTTTGCGGAGACTCTCGCGGCCTGCAAGGGGCTCGATGACGACGCCAAGCGCGAGCACTGCGCAGGCTGTGGTGGCTACAACGGACCCGAGCCCAAAGACGACGACGACCCGCCGCCGGTTCCCGTCGCGATACCAGATCCCGCCCCGTCACCGCCAAAGCTGGTGGTCGTGAGAGAGGACGACCCGCCGCCGGTTCCCGTCGCGATACCAAATCCCGCCCCGTCGCTGACCCGGATGGGTACGCCTCATCCGGACCACTGCGACTGTGACGTGTGCTTGTTCAGCCGGCGGATCGCCATGGATGCGGCCCAGGCCCAGACGATTGGGTTGCTCGAAGATCTAGACTTCCTCCGTCAGGGTTTGAAGACCCTTCGGCTGACGATGACCGACGAAATCGACGGCATGAGCCGCCGGATCGCCCGTCACCTCGGCGCTGAGACATGACCGCCGCCAGGAAATGTCCACGCTGTCGCCGCGCTGCCGTCCGTGAGCGTGGCGAGACGGGGCGGACGATGGCGTATCGGGTCTTTGCGGATCTCGCGCTGCCCGACGACGTGCCGATCACAACCTGTGTCGAGTGTAGCGCCACCTACTTTGATGCAGCGACGATAGCGGCGCTTGGCCCGACGCTGACGAATCAATACAACAAACGGCTGCTTGGGCTGGCACGGGCGGCGCTGAGGCAGATCAAGCAGCACCTCTCGCACCGACGGCTTGAGCTACTCATGGGCGTTTCGCAGGGCTACCTGTCGAGGGTGAAGACAAAGCCCGTGTTTGTCAGTGCTCCGCTCGTCGCGCTGCTGATGCTGATTGCCGAGTCACCCGCCGCACATCTGGCTGCGCTGCGTCGGTGCTGGGCCTCGGCTTGGAATGAAGGGAGTGAAGAACATGATCGAACCGACGGAAACGGGCAACTTGCCAACGGAAGAAAGGCCGGCGAACACCGAGGAAAGCCTGACGCCAGCGCCGAAGCCTCACGGGTTTGCGGCGATGTCCCCGGAGCGGCGGAAGCAGATCACGAGCAAGGGAGGAAAGGCCGCGCACGCCGTCGGGCTGGCCAACAAATTCACGAAGGAGACTGCGCGTGAGGCCGGCAAGCTGGGTGGGGCCAAGACCGGCGCCGATCGTGCGCGAATGGCTGAGATTGGCCGATTGGGAGGACTTGTCAGAGGCAGGAAGCCCACGGCCCCGCCTGACGAGCCTTGCGACGATGGCTCTGTTGCCCCTCTCGACAACACCGACGACAAGGAAAGAGCCATGAGAAGTGACTTATCAGACGAGCATCGCCATTTTGCGACGCGACTGAAAGCGCGGCGACTTGCGGCGCATATGTCCCGTCTGTCGCTAGCCAAAGCAACGCAGCTTACCGAGGTCACGATCTGGCATGTGGAGACGGGACGCACCAAGCCCAGGCTCAGCACGATCGTCTATCTGTTGCAAGTGCCGGAGCTGAAATTGACGCTCGACGACGTGCCAACGCTGTTGCGTGAGCAGGTTCGCGACGTGCTGGGCCTGCCGCGAGTGCCCGTCTGCGAAGCCGCGCCATCCTCCGACGGTCTGCGGCCATGCTCCGTCGGAGGCTAGCACTGCCCAACCCTCCCCAGAACCGCCGCCTCGCTCACCATCAGCAGCTTCAGGCGCGGCGCCCTCGATTGGCCCTCTGTTTCGCAATGGGAATCACTTCCGCGCTCGGCCTTGTGTACGTCAGCCTCGCCAGATCCTGCGCGTGGTAGCTCGGGGCGAGGTGCGCGTACACCATCGTCATCGAGATGTCGTGATGCCCGAGGAGCTGTTGCAGCGCGATCAGGTTCCCACTCGACATGACGTAGTGCGACGCAAAGGTGTGACGGAGTGCGTGCCAGGGATGCGCAGCGACGGGACATCCGGACTCCTGAAGCAGCCGGGCCAGCTCCTTCCCATCCCCACTGTTCCCCATTCCCAACCGACCCAGCTTGCCAACGATCGGAAACACCAGCGCTTGCGGAGTCTGCGGACAGACTCTCTGCCACGCTCGCAGAATCGGAAGCAGCGACGGATGAATCGGCACCGCGCGCGTCTTTCCGCTCTTCGGAGTGGAGTGATAGGAATGCGCAATTCGGATGACCGATGACGCAAAGTTCACGTCACTCCAGCGCAGTCCGTACAGCTCTCCTTTCCGCATTCCAGAGTAGACCGCCGTCGCAATCATCGGAAACAGAGTCGGCGCAGACAGCTCTGCATGTGCGAGCAGTCGCTCGACTTCTTCCGCCCTCAAAAAATCGAGCGAGCCAGACTTCCGCGCCTGAAACAGACCGCGCACCGGACACGTTAGGGAGTCCGAAAGGAGTCCCACTTCCTGCGACCACCGCCACACCGCCGATAGCCCCGACAGGACTCAGTTCAGCGTCGCTGGCTCCTTCCCTTCGAGCAGCCAGCGATCGCAAAAGCGCCGTAGCTCGGGCCGCGTGATGTTCACGATCGGCGTCGCGCCAAACACCGGCAGCAGCTTCTGCACTCCCGACCGAATCTGCTTCTTATACTCGTGCGGATTCTTGGCTTTCTTCGGCATCGCCTCCGCTTGATAG
>JAEUKA010000110.1 GCA_016794465.1 Myxococcales bacterium
TGCGATATATGAAGCCACGGATGTTCGCCTTGGCTTATTGCTGGTGTTGGATTTAACAGACAAATCAAAGGGTATTCCACATATTGAGCAGAATGTTTGGCTCGAAAAGCATGCAGTAGGCTCTTTTGCTGACACCAGATAAATAGTGGTATTTCGCGTGCCAGGGACTCGAATCCCTCCATCCTCTACGAGTACCTAAACCGCCGGATGAACCAACTCATCCAACTCCCGCCCCCCATCCCCAAACGCCAACCAACTCGCCCTTACCTTCAGCGCCCGCGCCAGTCGCTCCACTGTATCCACCGCTGGCAACTGCCGCCCCTTCTCAATGTCCCCGATGGTCGAGTGACTCACCCCCGCGAGCTTCCCGAGTCTGATGAGGCCAAGACCGGCTTCTCGCCGGGTTTGAAACAGACGAGCCCCGAGTCCCGCGCAAGCCATCGGTGTTGACACACCGAGCCGCGTACCACGGCCACACTATTGTCTGAATCTTGACTTGTAATTGTCGTGTGTTCCGTATAGATGGTGTTCTCACGTTGCCAACACGGAACCGAGCGCCCCGTGACGGCTTCGTTGGATGGATGTCCGTTCCAACCCACGCAGGCCGCTCTGGCCGTGCCATGTCCGCAACTCATCCCCGCGCCCTGTTTGTCTTGTGCCTCGTCGAGCTTTTGGAGCGAACCGCTGGTGTGCTCGTTGCTGCACTGCTCATCCTGTTTCTGACCGAAGCTCGGGGCCTGTCCACGTCAGACGCGACCGCACTTGCCGGCTCGTTTCTGGCGCTCACGTATTTCACCCCGCTCATCGGCGGACTCCTGACCGACCGCTATCTCAGCACCCGCGCCGCGATGCAGTTCGGCGCACTCCTGTCGCTTGGTGGCTACGCCGTCGTGGCATTCTTCCCCAGCACCTCGCCGTGGTCCGGACTCGGACTCGTCGCGCTCGGTCAAGGATTTTTTCGACCCGGCATCACGTCGAGTCTCGCCCGCCTCTACCTTCAGACTCCCGAGCTACGCGACCACGGCTACAGCCTTTTTTATCTATCGGTCAATATTGGCGGAGCCCTGGGTCCACTCCTCGGTAGTGGCGTGAAGCGTCTCTTCGGCTGGCCGAGCGTCTTTGTGCTGGCCTCGTCGCTCATGGCGCTGTCTGTTGGTACATCCGTGTGGTTCCGTGAATCTGAGCGAAAGGAAGAACGGTCAGCTCCAACCGGTAACGCATCATCACCGCTGGCAGAACTCAAAGCCGCGCTGCCCTACCTCACCGTCTTCATCATCTACATGAGTGTTTACGCACAAAGTTCGGGGGCGCTGCTCCTCTTCGCTCGCGACCAGGTGCAGCGCAGCCTCCTCGGTCATACCGTTGCGGTCGAAACCATCGCCGCGTTCCCCTCGGTGTTCGTCCTCATCGCGACGCCGCTCGTGTCAGCGGTGGTTCATCGGCTGCGCAAACAAGAGCGCGAACCAGCAACCGGCGGCAAAATTATCGCCGGACTGTTTGCGACGGTGTCTGCGTTCGTGGTGTTGAGCGTCGTCTCTCGTCAAGTCCGAGCTGACCACAAGGTCGCGTTCATCTGGTTCGGCGTGTCCTTGGCGCTCCTCTCGACCGGGGAACTTTTGGTCGTGCCGATGATGCAGTCGCTACTGGGTCAGCTCGCTCCCAGGTCAGCGTTCACGACGGCATTTCTGTTCGTCGCCATGTCCATCGGCTACACGCTCGGCGGATGGCTCGGGTCGATGTACGAACGGCAATCGGCGGTGGTGTTTTGGGGAGTGTGCGGTGGGTTGGCTGGGGTGGCGGTGGTTTTTGGTTATCTTAAGGCTGGACAGCCGGACCAATTTGCCACCCCAAAATAGGTGGCAAGTTTTTTCGGCCGCTTGTCAGATTCGACTACCGGCTGTGGCCTACTCGAATCATGAGCGAGCTACAAGTTCTCCCAAGAGCCTTCGAAGTTCTCAAGACCCTTGCGTCGCAAACTGGCCTCACGGACCTGGTGGGCGGACCTGACGCTTTTGAGCAGGGTGTCCACGAATTGCAGCAAGGCTGTCTCCCGCTCATAGCGGAACTCCTCGGTGCTGAGAGCCGCAGCGTTGACCTGTCGGATGCGGTGTTCTTACCGGATTCCTATCCACACCTGACTCGGTTCCATGGCTCCATCCATGATGTGTGCGTTATGGAATGTCCCGCGCTACTCCTTCCCTGGGTAAAAAAGCTCCTTGGGCTGCGCTTACCCAATGAAGTCAAGGATGTTCGCCGGATAATCGCAGAGGTTGCCATACACGGTAGTAACCAGCCGCAACGTATCATGGCGCAACTTCTTCTCTTTGAAGTTCTATGTATCAACCAGCGTGCTGAACTTCTGCGACAGGGAGTAAAGCTTGAGAAGCTCGGAGGCCGTCGTCAAGATATCGAGGTAATTGCTCAAGTAGAGCTGGAAGCGGCTATTAAACTTGAGCCATATGGAGATACTCTACTGAAAGAAGAGGACCCACTGGAAAATGTAATTATGGTGGCATTTCGACGTCTTGATTTTCACATCGATTTGCTCCGCGAGGAATTGCACAGCATCCGTGATGATATCGCTGCTGATAACATTGAAAAGCGTCATGAGTTACTAGACTTTATGGAGAAACTCATGCCTGATGAAGCACTCATTAGACCCGCGTGAACAATTAAACTAACCACTCCAAACCCAACCTACTGTTGAAGGCGGGTTAAGCCCGAGTCGGTTGCCGCACCAGTTCTTTAAAATTAGCCAGATTCATAGCCGCATTGATCGTTTGATCAAACAGACCTTGGGTTCTGATGACCACCGTTTCCGCTATTCTTCTGAAAATCTTCAAACGTCGAATAGCGTGTTCAATCTTAATTCTGATACGCGAAAGTTTCCGGTTCTGTTTTTTATCGATATCAGTTAAGGGGTGGCTTCTTCGTCCACGTTTGTTGACGATCCAGCCCTGTTCAGGATTTTCTCCGGTCCAGGCGCTATCGACACGCTTTTTTACCTGAGCATTTTTACTCAGCCGTTTATGGAGCGGGTCTTCATCCAGAATACGCTTGTCATGGACTGATCCGGGACGGAGTTTCGTACGGCCTAAAAACAAGTTGTCGATTCGATTAGTCGCAACTATGATCTTTTTAACATGCCGTTTACTTTTACCCGTATAGTTTTTGCCTTGTTTTCTCTTTGGTCGTTGAATCTTCATTTCAACGCCATCGGCAATCATCTCGGTGAGTTCCGGATACGTGTTCAGGAATTCATCGAGATCATTGATGCGCCGCTTTGTTCCCCTGACAATAGTTTGTGGGATAAAGCGATCTTGCAGTAATGGCAATAGCAAATTCCGCCAGGAGCGCATAGTGACTTCGTCGACGCTAAAGAGGTAGCTGAGGAGCGCTCCTCCGATCGCCGTACGCAGATACATCACGGTCAGAAGAAGCATGGTTTCAAATGATCCTTTGTAAGGACGGCCTTGACCAACTTTTCGCTGACGATTCGGTCGGGAGGATAATCGCTTATATTCCAGCTCTTTCCATTCGGAACGCAGCTTATCGGCCAGCGTCTTAAATTCCAGAACGGTAAACGAGGTTAAACGACGGAAGATGAGTGGACGACGGCTGGCTTTGATAAAAGTCATGGCCATAGGACAACATGAAAGGATTAAGATTTCAAAGTACGGGTATTTTACAGGAAATTAGGTAATTGTTCACGCGGGTCTATTGTATATAATGACGCGGCCAAGATATTCGATGGGGAACAAGTAACTGCGGAGCAAATGCGCACAATGCACCCACTTCTGCTCGGCAATCAGAGTCGCGATGCGCTATACCAAAAGGTTCATCGACTACCGGAAAAGATACATCGTATTAAAAACGGTGAATTGACACTAAATAAGCAACCTTCTCTGTTACAACTCATCCTAGAATCAGACAAGGAGACTACTTAACATGTACAATATTCAGCTTAATTCCTGGCAAGATGTCGCGAATTTTCTATCACAACAAGCACGGGGAACACGAATTTGTGTAAATAAGGGTTTCTTGCCGCACCCGCAGGTGTTCCTCATGGCACCGGTCATCTACCCGCCGCAAGGCCAACTCGCGACTTATTACAAGATGCTGAGCCCTACAGTGGGTTTTCTGGTCCGGGACTTCGGTTCCTATTATGATGCTCGGGTTGACATTCGACCCTATGTCGAGCAGGTCAGCATCGTTCCTGCTGCCGACCCGCAGAGGACGATTGCCGCAGGAACGGCGCTCGGAGCCGCCCTTGGTTCCGCTCTGGGGCGCTCGGATAAATCGGTTGTAGCAGCGGCCCTATTCGGTGGTGCTATCGCTGCTCTTCTCGCTTCTGCCGCCAGCAACAAGTCCTGATGGAGGTTTCTCATGATTCCCGTGTTCAGTCCGAACATAGTGCAACGACGGCTCCTTAGAATTCCCGCGCCGCAAGCTGCCCAAGTGTTGCAGGGTATGGCCAACCAGGACGCGCAGACGCTGGCGGTTCAGCTCCAGGCAATAATGCTTTGGGCGCCTTCCCAGATGCAGCGCCTGCGCAAGATTTGGCAGTGGTTACCAACTCATTATGAACGGGAGATGGACGGCGACAATTGGCAGTATACGGCCGATACGCTCCAGTTCGGCGGTGACTGTGAAGATTGGTCAGTAGCCCTCTGCTCCCATCTTCGGGCCGCGAGCATAGATGCCCGAATTGGTATCATGCCGGACCATGCGGCAGTATTTGTTCCGCTCGGCGTCGGAAGCAAATATGTTATTAAAGAAGGCTTCCAAATCAGGCTGAACCCGGAACTGATACCGGATACCTGGTGGACGATGACATACGAAGGGAGGATTTGGCTCCCACTAGAATCTACCCTGAAGCCGGACGAGCGAGGGTTCCCCGGCGAGGGAACAGCGGATATTCGCGGTTGGGCTCGCAAGGGCCAGTTATGGATTGCTGCGGCGTGAGGCGGTGCAGCGACACCTATTGAGGGAGTGTGCTGTTCCCAGCCAGCGGTTCCAGTCGCGTCTGATTAATCCTCTCCCATTTCCATTCTTTGGTTGACTTGCTTTTTGAGCGCAGGAAAAACGAGCGGAATGGTTCAGGTGTCAGCACGAGCGGCTCGCAAGGCAACGGCAAAGTCAGCGGGTTGTACCGAAGTCGCGATGCGCCAGCGCTGGGAAATGTCAGAAGCCGTCGCCATCACTTCGTCCAGGGTGCTCCGGCTGCGGATGTTGGAGTCGATGATGTCCAGCGGTTGGGTGTCAGCGGTTCGTGGCTCCTCAGACTGCACACGAAAAGCAGCCAGCCAGTTTTCGATGAGCAGTGCGGCACGGCGATAGCGCAGCGCCCACGGTCGCGATAGCTCCGCCGATTCCTGGTGGAGCGCAAGGAGCGTGTTTTCGAGCAGCCAGCCCCAGCGTCGCTGAAGCCCCATCTCGACAAGCTGCGCGTGAAGCTTGGGCAAGTTGAGACGGTCGATGTTCTGAACCAGAACCGGCGCGAGTGCGGTCAGGAGTCGGGACGACTCCGCTCCAATCAGCGTCTCGCGGACGACATCCGCGACTTCGGTGAGCTGCTCACTCGGCAGCACGTCGGAGCGTTCTTGCAGATGAACTGCCCCCAGCCGAGCCAGCGCATTTTGCAGCGTGTCGGTATGGCTTCGCTGGCGACGATGTGCAAAATTCTCGACGGTGACGTTGAATACCTGTAGCAGCAGTACAAGCTGCTCAGCGGAGAATGAACCCGCGCCGTTCTCCAGCTCGCTCAGACGGCTCTGCGACAGACCCAGCTTCTGGGCCAGCTCCGCCTGGCTCATGCGTCGCTCCCGTCGGAGTAGGCGAACCTTCTTCGCTATCGCAAGTCGTGTTGGTTCGAGCGCTGACGTGATCATATCGAAAAACCGATACCAATATCGAGATTTCGATAATCACTGAATTCTTCCGACGCTGTCAACGACCGCGAAGCACTGAGGTTCCACGGGTCACGAAAACCAGACGCTGTCGCTCGCACATGCAGCTACATTGTTTTGAGAAGGAAGGAGCCGAGCCATGTGGGATAGCGAGCAGGATGATGAAACCGAGCACGTGCTGCCCGACTTAGATATTCGACGCGAGAGCCGGGTCTGGTCGGATACCGAGTGCCGCGAGCGAATGCTGACGGTTCGCGATATGCGCTTTGAACTGATAGATGGCAAGCTGTTTTGGAGCGACTTCGAGCGGCAACTGGTCCTCGGGATGCTCCTCGAAAACCTGGGCATGGATGCAGCCATTCGACTCGGCGACGCCCAGCGTTGGCGCGAGGCCATACTGAGCCTGGATGAGCAGAAGCTCGCCCAGACGGTAACCCCTTCATGAGCTAAGCTCGGCTGGTGCTAGAAATTCATGCACGGCTTCCGTTGTGATTTCGATTATTACGATTGTTTCGTTTGCTTCGATTACACTGGGAGGACAGGAGAGGTGTACGGACATGACCGCCCAAGGGAAAACCAGGACACTGCCGACCGCAGAAGAAGTGACGATTGCGCGCGAAAGCAGCCGCACCCTCGCAGCGGTGCTAGAGACGCGAGGCGATACCCAGCAAATCGAGCTGTCGAGTCCCGCCGGAGAAGTGAGGCAAGTGGTCGTCCCCGTCTCAGCGCTGAGAATGCTGGTCGAAATCCTGACCCAAATCGGCACCGGAAATGCCGTGAGCATCATTCCCATCCACGCCGAACTCACGACCCAGGAAGCGGCAGACCTGCTCAATGTCTCTCGTCCGTTTCTCATCAAGCTCCTCGAAGACAAGGAAATTCCGTACCACAAGATTGGTGCCCACCGTCGCATCCGCTACCAGGATGTCCTCGACTACAAAGAGCGCATTGATGCAGCGCGCCGAAAGACCCTCGACGAGCTGGCAGCGCAAGCCCAGGAACTCAAGCTGGGGTACGAATGAACTCGAACTTCACCGTCGTCTACGACGCCTGCGTGCTGTTTCCAGCGCCCTTGCGCGACCTGCTGATGCGGCTCGCGATGACGGATGTATTTCGCGCACGGTGGACGGACCGCATTCACGAGGAATGGATGCGCGCTGTGCTTGGGATTCGCCCCGATCTAAAGCGAGCAGACCTAGAACGGACCCGCACGCTGATGAACGACCATGTGCGTGACTGCCTCGTCACGGGCTACGAGCATCTGATCGAATCGATTGAGCTACCCGATCCCAACGATCGGCATGTCGTGGCAGCGGCACTGCGTAGCGGCGCGAGCTTGATTGTGACGTTCAACCTGAAGGACTTTCCGCAAGAACGTCTTCGCACGCACAACATCGAGGCTCACCACCCCGACGACTTCATCGTCGATCTATTCGATCTGACACCGGAGGAAGTGGTCCGGGCGGCGGCAGAACAGCGGCGCTCGCTTCGGAATCCCCCGAAGACCGTCGATGAGTTTACCGATCTGCTGCTAAAGCAAGGGCTCACCCAGACGGTGGACAAGCTTCGCGGGTTTCGCTGGATGCTGTGATGGGTCGGTGGCTTTCGTTGCCATACCGTTGCCATGACGCTGCACGTTGGGGTGGGATGAAACGGAACGGAAGGGAACGGCCTGGAACATCATCTCCGTCGAGAAACCGGGTCAAGGTCGCATCTCGCGTCGGTGGTGGTTCAGGCGGTTAGTACGGTTCGACTCCCTTCTCTCGCACTTACGTTGGGGCTGCTATGAGGCCTTGCATTTGCGGCGATTCCTGTCGCAAGTTCGTGCCGATCGAACCATCCCGGAGGATTGGCCATGCCTCGCTTTCGTCTCCTTGCACCTGCGCTGTTTGCTCTGTCGGCCGCTTGTGGACCTGCGGAAGAGGCGCCGCCCAGCTTTGCTACCGACCAGCCGCGCTTTTTTCAGGGTCTGAACCTGCTCTCCGACGACACGCGCACTGCGTTTCCGGACTTCGAGCGACGCTGGGACCGGATTGCGCAAGACACCCTCGCGCGGCTCGAAGCGGGCGAGGTCGTCGAGGAGAAAGAGCAAAAGGCCGCTGCGCAGGCGCTCCTGTACGCGGCGTTTGCGCTGGTCGCTGGGCAGCACGCGATCGAGGACGGCTACCTGCGGCCCGAGCAGCTCTTGCGACCTGCGCGCTACTCAAAGGGCGACGACGTGGACGAACAGCGAGCACGGATGCAGCGGGCGCGCGAGTGGCTCAAGCATGCGGCGGATCTGGACCCCAGCGACGATCGCATCGCGACGGTGATTCGCTCGTGTACGTTTAACTTGCAGACGATTGACTCGATGTATACCGCCGACGTGCTGCTCGACCTCAACTCGGCGGCGAGTCAGAGCTGGTTTGGCACCTTCACCGCCATCATGCTCGTGCGTGATCCCAACCTTCATCCCGGCTACGCGCCGCACATCGAGCAGCTGCTTGGCGTTGCCTGCGGTACGTCGCGCTTCAACTGTGCGGGGGGCGGACCGGCTCCCGAGCCTCCGACCGGGGAGCGCTGGCTAACCAAAGAGGTCATGGGCCCGTTGCTGCTGAGTGATCTGCTGACCAAGCGCGGCGAGTCGCAGCTGCAGCGAGCGGACTTGAACCCGGCGATGGCAGGCGTGCTGCTTCCGGAAGCGGTGGGGCGACTCAAAGCGGCGCAGGGCTACTTGACGGCGGCGCAGAAGGCGGCAGCGGACCCGGCGCTTGCGCACTTCCCGGCGAAGAGTCGCTTGCCCGAGCGGACCGAGCGGCTCAAGCTCCTGGTCGATGCGGCAGCGGCACGACAGGCGACAGGCACCGGCCCCGAGCTTCCCGATCCGGCTTATTACAAGACCCACGGCTACCTGGATGCCTATCAGTGCGTCGCTTGTCACACCGCTGGACCGACTACGCAGAGCTTGCCGCGCTAGCCGGCGGTAGGGCCAAGAGCCAAGCTGGGGAGGGCCTGTGAGCGCGGAAGACTCGATCATCCTGGATGGTGCGCATGGCGAGGGTGGTGGCCAGATCCTGCGCACGGCACTGTCGCTGTCGCTGCATACTGGTCGGCCGTTTCGCCTGACCGCCATTCGGGAACATCGGGACAAGCCGGGCCTGCGACCGCAGCACTTGCTCGCGGTGGTGGCGGCGCAGCGGCTCGGGGCGGCCTATGTCGAAGGGGCGCAGGTCGGCTCGCGTGAGCTGTGGTTTGAGCCCAAGCAGTCCGTCGGGCCTGGCAGCTACTTCTTCGACATTGGAACGGCTGGTAGCACGCTGCTGGTGTTACAGACGCTTCTGCCGTCGCTGCTGTCGGCGAGTGGCCCTTCGACCCTGACTCTCTGCGGCGGCACCCACAATGTCAAAGCGCCGCCGTTCGAGTTTGTGGAGCGGGTGTTTTTGCCTCGGCTGGCTCAGCTTGGTCATCGGGTCGCGATGGAGCTTGTGCGGCCCGGCTTCTATCCGCTCGGTGGTGGCAAGCTAACGGTGTCGATTCAGCCCAGTGCCGAGCTGCGTCCGCTGTCGCTGCTTGAGCGCGGCGAAGTGCGCGCGCTGACCGCCGAGATCTTGGTGAGCCGGCTGCCGCAGCATGTCGCCCGTCGAGAGCAAGCGACGCTGTGTCAGCTGCTCGGTCTGTCCATCGCCGCCTGTCCGATTCGCAGCCTCGGCAGTAGCTTAGGTCCCGGCAACGCCGTCCTGGTCCAGATCGAAAGTGACAGTGGCCCCGAGCTGTTCTCTGCGATCGGCGAGCGGGGTGTGCCTGCCGAGCGCGTTGCCTCCACCTGTGCCGAGGAAGTCAGCGCGTATCTTGCCGCCGAAGTTCCGGTGGGCGAGCACCTTGCCGATCAGCTGATCTTGCCGCTCGCGCTGGCCAAAGGGGGTCGCTACCTGACCACCCAGCCGTCGCTTCATACCTTGACCCAGATCGAAACGGTGCGGGCCTTTCTGCCGGTCGAGATCTCGGTGCAGCCGGCGGGTCCGTGCGCGCACTTGATCTCGGTCAACGTCTGACTTCTGCGACGAAGACAGCCGCTTTGGACGCGGCCCGATCGGGCAGTGAACTGCTGAAACCTTGGCGTTGTCAGAGGCATCAGATGTAATGACGTTGTTGCGGCAAGCGGTTTGTCGCAGCAGAAAAGTCCCCAGTTGGAGGAGGTTCCCCATGAAGACTGTGCTCGCAATGGTTCTTGGCTCGATGTTCCTGGCTGGCTCGGTGATGGCTTGCCCCGGTGAGGGCGGCGCTCACAAGGACACCAAGACCGCAGATAGCAAGAAGGCCGATTCCAAGGACAAGAAGACCACCACCTAATCCGGCTGAAGGTGGACCAGGAGGCGAAAGCTACCTAGCGTAGCGAAGCTTGCTGGCTAACAACGCCCAGCAGAACGTCGCGAGGTCCGCAGTAGTTCTGCTAGGCGTTGTGAAAGAGAAGCCGAGGCGCTGTCTGGTTCGACCAGGCGGCGCCTTTTTTTTGGTCAGCCAGCGGAGCCAGTGCCTTTGGTGCCTGACTGACCGCGCTCTTCCGAGCCATCGTCATCCGAGTCGTCGGTGTCAGACTGCTGCGTGCTGCCTCCCTCAAGCAGCTCGCGGGCGACAGCCTCTGGATCCTGGTTCTGTACGGGACTGGTAGAGCGACCGGTAGACATAACGGAACCGTACAACACTATTTCGTCCCTTGGAAGTGCCGGTCTATTTGAGGTTTTATGTGCCGCAGACGCGCTTGGCCCAGCAGCCCGAGCTGCAAAGTGGCCAAGCCCGATGGAGAGGAGCACTCGAAAACATGATAGTCGCGGTGACGGGAGCCACGGGCTTTGTTGGCTCAAATCTGGTGCGGGAACTGCTGTTGCAAGGGCATACGGTGCGGGCGCTCGTTCACTCGCCCGAGCCGCCGCCCAGCCTGTCGGACTTGGCGCTGGGTCAGCAAGCGAGCCCGCCACAGCTGACCTTTCATCGGGGGGACATCCTTGACCCGGGGTCGCTGCGGCGGGTCTTTGCCGGCAGTGAGGTCGTGTTTCACTTGGCGGCGCGCATCTCGATTACCCGACACGACAGCGAGGCGGTCCTGCGCACCAATGTCGAAGGTCCGCGCAACGTCGCTGCCGCCTGCTTGGAAAATGGGGTGCGGCGGATGGTTCACTTTAGCTCGGTGCACGCGATGCACGTTCCGCCACAGGACGAGCCGATGGATGAATCGACGCCACTAGTCGCCGATGAGCGCGCGCCGCCCTACGATCGGTCCAAGTCTTTGGGCGAGCGAGAGGTCCTGCGAGCGGTCGATCAGGGCCTCGATGCGGTGATCATCACGCCGTCGGGGATCATGGGGCCCGGCGATCATGGACCGTCGCGGATTGGGCGAACGGTGCTCGACTTTGCCCGTGGGCGCTTTCCGCTGCTCGTCCCGGGGGTCTACAACTGGGTCGATGTTCGCGATGTGGTGGCCGGAGCACTTGCGGCTGCGGAGCGGGGCCAGCGGGGCGAAAAGTACATCGTGGCCGGCGAGGTCGGCTCGATTCGTCGCATTGCCGAGCTGATTGCCGAGTCGGGTGGCCAGCGCGCCCCGCGCTTCGATGCACCGATGTGGCTGCTGCGGCCAGTGGCGCCGGTGGTCGAGACAGTCTCGCACTTTACCAAGTCGTCGCCGCTGGTCACCCCGCAGGCGCTGGCAGTGCTTCAGAGCCCGTGTGACTTCCGCTACGACAAAGCCGCCCGCTGCTTGGGCCACAGTCCCCGTCCATTATCGGAAACCGTCCACGACACCGTCGAGTGGTTCCGCCAAGCGGGCCGGCTTTCCTAGACGACATCCACGGCGGCCATGCTCGGCATGTGCTCGGTCGACAGTCGGCCCGCGCCTCGGCCCGGTGTCTCGTCGATCAGCGGCAGGCCCATCGCTTCCGCCAGATCGGCCGCCACCGCCCGCTGGTTGCCGAACTCTCCGCCGGATGACACCCGTCGAAAGACAATCGGTCCCAGCGCTTCCTTCTTTTCATTTCGCCAGCACAGAAAGATGTACTGCTGCCGAAACGGCGCCGCGAGCCCATCGGACACCAGCTCCGACCGCAGCAGCACACTGGCAAAGTCATCGAAGCTGCCGCTCTGTTTTCGTTCCCGCATCCCCGACATCACCGTCATCTGGTAGCTGCGCTCCTTCAGGTCGCCGGTCAGCTCGACAAACCTCGCGTCGGTGAGCAGCGAGATCGGGATAAAGATGAGCGACACCAGCAGCGTCAGCCCCAGCCACACCACGCACAGTAGAATAAAGATCCTCTCCGAGCGCACCGACAGAGCGAGCGTGCAGGCCGCCACCGCAGCCGATGCAAGACTTGCATCGCGGATGGTCCTAAGCGCCGGCTTCCGAACCCTCTGTGGGGAGCGAAGGGTTACAGCATCATCAGAGAGGCGACAATCCAGCCAATCTTGCATCTAGCGCACTCCCGTGCCGGCCCGCGCTTCCCTCCCATCCAGCTTGACCCTGTAAGCCACGGCCAGTGTGCTCAAGTCTACCGTAAGTTGCTCTCGAAAAGGCGTTACGAAAAAGTCACAGCTTGCGAGCGCGAACACCTACACACTCGGCAGCGGTATGACCCTACACTTCGCAGCCACGGAGAGTCATCACGTGGCCAAGATCGTAGTCATCGAGGACGAAGTGGATCTGCAGCAGATCCTCGCCTGGAACCTGCGCAGCGCCGGACACGAGGTCTTCACCGCCACCCATGGACTCGACGGGCTGGCACTGTGTGAGGACCAGCAGCCGGATCTGGTGATCCTCGACCGCATGCTGCCCGACATTCCGGGCACCCAGGTGCTGCTGCGGCTGCGCAGTGGCGTCAAGACTTCCGGCCTCAAGGTGCTGATGCTGACTGCCTGCGGCGAGGAAAGTGACCGCATCGTCGGCTTCGAGCTGGGCGCCGATGACTATGTCGTCAAGCCGTTCTCGGTGCGCGAGCTGCTGCTGCGAATCGGGGCGATCTTGCGACGCGGTCGCAGCGAGGAGTCCACGCCGCCGAGCCGACCGGAGCTTCTACCCGACGGCGACGTGTTTGTGCTGGGCGACCTGCGCATCGATCGGGCAGCGCACCGGGTGTTTGTCGGCGGCGATGAAAAGAAGCTGACCGCGCTCGAGTTTCGACTGCTGTGGACGCTGGCGAGTCAGCACGGCAAGGTGCTCAGTCGCGCGCAGCTCCTCGATCGCGCCTGGCAGGACTGGAACACCGAGGGCGCCATCACCACCCGCACTGTCGATACCCACATCAAGCGGCTGCGCGAAAAGATCGGCGATGACGGCGACCTCATCGAGACGGTGCGCGGCGTCGGCTACCGCTACAAGTCGAGCGATCTCGGCGAGCCATGAAGCTGGGAATTCGCACCAAGCTATTTGTCCTGTCGCTGTCGCTGATTGCGCTGTCGCTCGGCATTTCGTATGGCTACCTGCGGCGGACGCTCGACGCCAACCTGACCTTGCGCATCGAGCAGGACCTACAGCAGCGGCTGCGGCTGGTCGCGTATACCGCCGAGCGGGCGCAGCTTGTGCCAAGTGATCCGAAGCGCTGGCAAGAGACGGCGCGGGCGCTGTCCCCGCTGTGCGCGGCGCGGGTGACGCTGCTGCGCAGTGATGGCAGGCCGCTCGCGGACTCGGATGTCGAGGACGATGGGCTGGCCGGGCTGCCGAATCACCTCGGGCGACCCGAGATTGCCGAGGCCCAGCAGCGCGGTTACGGCCGCTCGACCCGTCAGAGTGCGACGCTGCGGCGGCGAATGATGTACGTGGCGATGCCGTTTCGACAGGCTGACGGAAATATCGGGGTGGCGCGGCTGGCGATGCCGCTGCTGGATGTCGATCAGGCGATGGCGCAGCTGCACTTGGTGTTGCTGGTGGCAGCAGTGCTGGGGCTCGGGGTGGCGGTGCTGATGTCCAGTGCGGCGGCGCATCTGGCGGCGCGCAGCCTGCAGAAGCTGACCGATACTGCGCACCGGATGGCCCGAGGCGATCTGGGCACGCGCGCTCGATCGGAAGGCGAAGACGAGCTGGCGGTGCTCGGTCGCGATCTCGACTCGCTGGCGGACACGCTGTCCCGGGCGCTCGCAGAGCTTTCGCGGCTGGCGTCCCTGCGGCGCGAGTTTGTCGCCAATGCCTCGCATGAGCTGCGCACGCCGCTCGCCACCCTGTTGTCAGCAGTCGAGACGCTGCGAGCCGGTGCCGCCCACGATCCTGCTGCGACCCGGACCTTCCTCGACATCATCTATCGGCAGGCCGATCGCATGCACGCGCTGGTCAACGATCTGCTCGACTTGTCGCGGTTGGAGAGCAAGGCCAGCAAGCTGCCGCTCGGCCCGCTGCCGCTATTGGAAGTGGTTCGTCAGGTGGTCGCGCTGTCGCTGCCGCGTGCTGAGGATCGCAAGCAGCGCCTCACCCTGGCTCCGCAGCTTCCCCCGTGCCGCGTCCTGGCCGATCGTCGCAGCTTGGAACAAGTGCTGACCAACCTTCTCGACAACGCCATCAAGTACTGTCCTGCCGGCACCGAGATCGTCGTCAGCTGGACCGTCTCGCCCAAGTCACCGCCGCCCGGAGCCGAGGTCACCATCTCGGTCGCAGACACCGGCCCTGGCATCGCCGCCGATCACCTGCCGCGACTGTTCGAGCGCTTCTACCGCATCGACACCGGACGCTCCCGCGCACTGGGCGGCACCGGACTTGGGCTCGCCATCGTCCGTCACGCAGTAGAAGCCATGGGCGGCCAAGTCTCCGTCCGCAGCACCATTGGCCAAGGCACCACCTTCACGTTCACCCTGCAGCTTGTGGAAGTTGGAACGGAGGCGGCGGCGTAAGGCTCGGGCAGTGGAGATCGTGCGCTCGGTCCCGCAGCGGGCTGCGGAGCGCCATGGGTTTGTCGGTTGGGTGCGTGGACTGTCCACGGCCGCTGGAAACTTGTCAAAACGGTGCGTGGCCTGGCCACGGACGCTGAAAACTTGTCAAAAAGGTGCGTGGCCTGGCCACGGACGCTGAAAAATTTCTCGAAACGGTGCGTGGCCTGGCCACGGACGCTGAAAACTTGTCAAAAAGGTGCGTGGACTGGCCACGGACGCTGGAAAACTTGTGGAACAGGTGCGTAGGCTGACTACGCAGTCAGAAAAAAAGTTCCAACGATGGCGGAGCGCGACTCCGCAGCCATCCGACAAGTTCAAACGATGGCGGAGTCCCCCTCCGCAGCCCCAAGCACACTTCCCACCCCAAAAGCCTCAAGCTCCGCAGCGCTTGGCGTTTTTGCGGGGCGCGAGTAGCGTGAACGCGCATGCTTACCGAACTCGAAATCACCGGCTTCCGCTGCTTCCCGAAGCTTTCCGCCAAGCCGCTTGGCCGCGTCAACCTGATCGTCGGCAAAAACAACTCCGGCAAGACCGCGTTCCTAGACGCCGTAGAGCTTTTGGCATGGGATAGCGACTCTCCTCCCATCTTTCGGAGCCTGGTCCGCCGTGAGGAATATTCGCGCAAGGTGGTGGAGCAGGGGCGCGGAGTTCTTTTCAATCGGTATGACTTGGACGTGCCGAACCTGTTTTACGGCCACTCGGTGACGCTGGACTCTTCGTTCGCGATTCGATCAAACAGTCGATCCGTCGGCGTTCGTTGTGCCCGCGAAGATGGCATCTTGACCGTGCCCACACTGTTGATTGAGGCAGCAGGCCGTCTCTCGCAGTTCGATTTGAACTCCGGCTATCTGCGGCGGGTTGAAACCACTGGGCGGCTCGAAGATTTGTTTACTCGATCTCGAACCGAGGTCTTGTTTCTGCCGACTTGGCGCTCTGATCTGACCTTTCTCTCGAAGCTGTGGGATGAGGTGCTGCTGACCGATGATGAGCCGCTGGTCGTGGAGGCACTGCGGCTGATTGAGCCACGTGTCGAGAAAGTCGCGGTTCGGGGTGATGCCGAGGATCGACACTTTGCGATTCGTCTCAAGGGCGACAAACAGCCCCAGCGGCTGGGAACGCTTGGGGATGGGATGCGGCATATCTTGGCGATTGCGCTGCATCTGGTGCCGGCGCAGAAGGGGTATTTGCTGATCGATGAGATCGATAGCGGGCTGCACTTCTCGGTGATGGCGAAGATGTGGCGGATGGTGCTGGAGACAGCGCGGCGGCTCGACATCCAGGTGTTTGCGACCACGCACAGCATGGACTGCATCCACGCCTTGGCCGAGGTCCACCAGCAGCAGCGCCTGACCCCGGACGATCTGATGCTGCACCGGCTGGAGCCTGAGCTGGGCAAGACCATCTCGTACACGCCCGACGATCTGGCAGCGGTGGCGGAGTTCCAAGGCGAGGTGCGGTGATGGCGGAGCCTGCGCGCAATCCGCCACTACAAACCAGCCCGTACCGGTTGCTGGTGGAAGGGCCCGATGACAAGTGGGTCATCGTCCACTTGCTCGCCCGGCATGGCTACAGCTGGGATGATGCGGCGGTGCTGCGTCCGTTTGTGCAAGACGTGGGCGGGGTAGAGAAGCTCAGCGATCGGCTTGTGAAGGCGGTGCTGGACAAGCGTCGGCTGGGAATCGTCGTCGATGCCGATGATGCTGCGGAGAAGCGCTGGGCGCAGCTGCGGGGGCTGCTGGGTCGGTTGGGACTTGCGCCGCCGCCGCACCCCGACCCTGATGGAGTGATCATGGAAGGGCAGGCGCCGCAGTCGCAGGTGGGCATCTGGCTGATGCCTGACAACAGGGAGTCGGGCACGCTCGAGCGCTTTGTTGCCACGCTCGTACCGGCGGATGATCTGTGCTGGGACTTTGCCGGTGAGTCGGCCAAGCGCGCCCAAGCGCGCTATCTTGGCCAGGCGGCCCAGCAGCAGCGCGCCTGCAAAGACAAAGATCTCAGCAAGAGCCACCTGCACACGTGGCTGGCTTGGCAAAAAGAGCCGGGGCTGGCGATGGGAACCGCGCTGACGGCGGCGGCGCTGGACCATGAGAGCGAAGCGGCGCAAAAGTTTCGAGACTGGTTCATGCGCCTTTTTCCGCGTGAGAGCGCGCTGTAAAACACACTTCCCACCCCAAAAGCCTCAAGCTCCGCAGCGCTTGGCGTTTTTGCGGGGCGCGGGGGAGCTGGCTTCGCAGCGGCCTACAGAAAAAGCCAGGCGAGCAGGGTGGTGGTGTAGAGGGGGAAAGCTTATTGGCCAGTCTGGCCATACGTTCCTACGGGCTCCTCTCTGCGGAGATCTTGCAGGTAGCTGTCAAACTGTCCGACCTGCAGATTCGTGACAAGAAAGATCAGCGAGTTTGCGGCCAGCTCGATTGATCTGTATTCGCTGGAGTCCTCGGGATACCGCTCCGCTATGGTTTGCAGGACAGCGCAGCTGTTCTCAATTTCTTGGATCATTGATCTTGCGTCCACGAACTACCTCCCGGCTGTTTGTGATAAAGCCACCAGCGCCAAGCCCGCCCCGTCCGTCATGACAACAAAGACGATTCCGGCGGCAATGACAAAGGTCGTCTTGGCGGCAACTTCAGGGTGTCTAGCGAGCCAAGTCGCTGCCTCGGCAGCACTTTCAAAAGGCTCTGTAGCGGCATTTTCAGCAAGACACTCCATGTAGAGAGTCAGACACTTGCCACGACAGTAGGCATTGTGATCCCACCCATTCGTGCGACGCGGCCACGGCGGCGCTTTTTCCATACAGTCTCGATGGCACTGGACCTGCTCTGCATCGCAGTCTCTTGTACCAATCGGCTGAATGGTGAACAGATGCTTTTCCCAGATGGTTACAGCGATGGGGCCGAGTCCTTCATAGCGCTCGACAAATTGCCGGAGCGATATGATTTCATGTCCGTTGCGATATGAAGACGATGAAGACGGAGCGCTTGTTGCTTCTGGTGTGGTCAGCGCGCAGCTAGCAAGCCCAAGCAGTAGCCATACTAGGGTAACTTTGCAAAGCAACTTCATCGCAACCTCCGCAGCTGCGATTCATAACATGCAGCTTGCGCAGCCCTATCCAAAACAAGCTGCTACTGCCGCTCCGGCCACGGCGCTGAGGCCAGCACTGCTTGGCGCTTTTTCCGGGGGGCGCGGGGGAGCCGGCTTCGCTACGGCCTACAGAAAAAGCCAGGCGAGGAGGGTGGTGGTGTAGAGGGTGAGGAGAGCGGTGGTGAGGGTGGCGACGGCGAGGCGGAGCTGGTGCTGGGCGAGGACTTGGCCGGGGGAGCGCTCGCTCAGCGTGACTTTCCCGCCAGGAGGCGCGGTCAGGTGAAGCTGCGGCGGGTCGGAAGCTGCGGCGGGCGCGGGCGGCGGTCGCAGGCTCAGCTGACCAGATACATAGGCGTGGGCACCTACCGCCACGGTCGTCTCGTCGAATTGAAAGCCACGATCGGGCTCGGGCGACCAGCGCTTGGCGAGCTCGGGGGCGAGGTGCGAGAACGCCATCCAGCTCGGCTCGGTGTGGCGATGGTGGAACTGGTCGGGAAGCTGCCAGTGCGACTCTTTGAGATCGAGCTGCACCGGGCCACTGCTGGTCTGCAAGACACACGGCGCGAGCTGGCGGTCGAACTCGGAACCGACGACGGAGGCGGACTCGCTGTTGCTGCCATCTATCACGAACTTCGCGGTCGAGAGATAGATCACCGCATCGCCCGTCGAGTCGATCAGCGGTTTGTCCGATTGCAGGGTGCCGGACAAGACCCGCCGGCCCGGTGTCACCGTGGTCGCGGTCTGAAGCAGTCGTCGCACGGACTGTAGCGCCGCATAGGATGCGAGCAGACCCCACCGTCTTTTGCTCCACAACAGCAGCACCAGCAGCACCGCCAGATAGCCGGTCCCGGTCGCGATCATGGCGAGCCTCTTGCCGTCGGCTCGCGCAGGGCCAAGGAGAGCTCGTGGAGCGGTGACGTGTACAGCAGCGAAGCGGTAAGCAGGCCGACGAGCAGCAGCAGGCCCAGCTCCCACAGCGCAGCGTTGACGCTGACCGAGCCGATAGAGCCAAGGCCGTTCCGCAGAAGAGCGTCGTGTCCATCGTCGCAGTCTTTGATGATAGGGCCGGAGCGGCAGCCGCTGATGGTGACGGGGGTGCCTCTGGTGATGCGCACTTCTTCGGCGACATAGGCGGCGGTGCAGCTTGGCTGGAAGCGGGGGGCTTCCAGAGGCGGGGCGGGAACGCGATAGTCTACGCAGTCGGCGATGCGGCAGGCGGTGAGCACTTGGTTGGGCACCGGGATGCGTTCTCGCGGTGGTTGCTCGGTGAGCAGGCGGGCGGCGGCGACCTCGTCCATGCGGCGACTATCTGTCTGGGCGATCTGGAGCGGGACTTTGGCGCTACCGTCCGTTAGCCAAAGCTGCGAGACATCGGCCAGCTGGCAGACCGAGGTTTCGCTATCGCCGTCGCGCCGCAGCACCGTGAGCGCCCAGGCCGCTGCCGCCTGACCGCTCGGTGCGATCCGGCCTTCGGGCGCCATCAGCTTGCCTTGGAAGCGACCCGGGCCGTCCACGGCTTGGTGAAGGGTGGGGGCAGGACGCTGCTTGAGCAACCAAATTTTCCAGACGGCGGTCGCTCGCTCTAGCGCCATCCAACCGAGCACTGCCGCAAGTCCCACCAGAACGAGCTGAAACAGCAGGCTGGTTGTGGACACGCCGGAAAAGTCGCTTTCTGGCTGGGGATTTTGCTCCGCTGGTGACTCCATGCTCTGCATCGCCAACCTATGGTACGATTTGTTGCGACGATTTTCATCGTGTCGTCAGACGACAGTGGGGGGTTCCGATGGGCTCGAAGCGAAAAGGCACTGTTTGGTCGTTGCCAGAGAAGTTTAAGACCGCGCCAGAGGTCGTTCAGGCACAGCGCAAGGCGCGCGTTGCCACCGACTATCTGGAAGACGTTCTACAGTATGTTGATCCAGACCAGTCTCGGGTTGCGCAGGTCAAGCAGGCGTTCAAGGGGTTGAACCTGCGGCAGAAGTCGCTGATTTCAAACGAGCTCCGAGCGGCGATTGAGCAGTGCCGGTCTGCCAACGGAGATACGGCGCTGGTTGGCAAGCACGTGAATCTTGTCGAGGTCTTTGGGAAAGACAACCTAGTCTTCATCCTAAACACCTACGCCCCGCCACGGGTCACCGATCAGGTTGTCACTCAGCCGCACGACGCCGAAACCGGAATGTACCGCGAGTCTGGATCGATGTGCGTGGCGAGGGGAATGACCGTGATTCAGTACAACGGCCAGCTACACAGGACCCTCCCAAACAGCCGCGGTGAGTATGCGTTCGGCGATGTCTGCGAAGCGGGCAAGGGACGGCAGCGACTTGGAAAGATCTGCGCCGAGCCCCTGGTACTGCTTGGCTCGAAACGGAAGATCCTCGAGTGGCTGGCGTCGCATCGGGATGAGTACATCAAAGACTACTCGCCACTTCCCGGCGGCTGGGACGACGAGCTTGATCTCGGGTATCCGTACGGGGACTCGAACATCTGGATGGATGTCAAAGCCTACGTGCCAGGTGACCGCGCCGTAGGTCTGTTCCCAGTCCAGGCCGCCATCCAGCAGATCTGCGAAAACCTGGTCAAGATCGCCGGGGCAGGCGCTGGCAATGTCCTAGACTCCCTGAAGCCCGACGACGTTGCCAAGGCGATGAAGGCAATGGACTACGTCAAGGAAGGCGTGGCCAACGTTCGCGAAGGCCTGGACAACTACAGTGAGCTCAAGGATCAGGTGAACTCCATGAAGCGAGAGGAGTTCCGGAGCAAGGTCTTCACCACGTGGAAGACGCAGATTCGCGACTCCGATATGTTCAAGTGGTACATCAAGTTCACCTGGGGCGCCGGATCGACTGGGATAAAGCTCGCAGAGGCGAAGCCGACCGTCCTAGGCAAGACGATGTTCGGCGAGGTCTCTTACTCTCCAAACTTCGCGGTGGCCACGATGGCTGACATCCGGTCCAAGCTGTCGGGCATCTTTGAGATCCGATAGCCGCAGCGGCTCACCTGAGGGTTTCCCCCCATGCTTCGTCCCTATGTTCATAACGACGCCGATCGGGCGCAGCTCGAGGCTTGGTACTTGGCTCATGGCTATGGCCACCTGCGACCCGGGGAGCTGCCCGCCACGGGCTTTCTGGTCGAAGGCGTAGCGGCGGGGTTCTTGTACCGAACCGACTCTGACACCGTGATCCTGGAAGGCTTCATCACCAACCCAGCCGCGACTGCGGCGGAGCGCTACCAAGCGCTGGAGCAGGTGCATGCGGCGCTGGTGGCGGCGGCCAAGCAGTCGGGGGCGCGGCGCTTGCTTGCTTTGACTGCGGACGACTCCCTCAAGCAGCGAGCGCATGAGCATGGTTTTGCTTCGCTGGGGATGTTCGAGCTGCTGGAGCTCGATCTTCAGGCCGCAGAAGCGAAACAGTAGGTGGGCAGAGGGCGGGTGGGCTTGGACGCGGGACAGCGAGCGCGGGCTAGTGGACGCGGGCGAGGCCGGTCTGGGGGGTGAAGAGCAGGGGCTGGGCGGTGCCGCTAAGGATCGCGCGCAGGTTCTTGGCGCGGCTGATCAGCTCTTTTTGCAGGAACGAATCGATGACGGCGCGGCCTGCTGGGCGGTAGCTGTTTGTGCCGCTGATTCGCTGGCCGAGCCGCTCGCCGATGTGAACGAAGGGCGACTTGGTTTCGGTCAGGTGGCAGCCGGCGCAGGACTGGGCGTTGAGATCCTGCTCGACGGTCTTGAGGGCGGGGTCGGTGCTGGAGAAGCGGAGCCGTCCGCCATCCTCGCGGGAGACAGCGGCCAAGTACTGG
>JAEUKA010000085.1 GCA_016794465.1 Myxococcales bacterium
CGCATCTTTCTCGATCAGCTCCCGGTCGAGCAGCCAGCGCCAAAATTCCTTGGCCACCTTTAGATAGCCGTGATGCGTCGCCGCCTTGATTGGCCCAAACCTACCCTCAGACTTCGTTGCGGCCAGGTACAGCGCCGACGCCCGCGCCGCGTCAATCTCGTCGACCGGCACATCGGGAATCCACGCCTTCACGCGGTTCTCGACGTGGCGCGCAACCCGATCCGGGTTCCGCCAAGCGGCTCGCTTCTCATCGATCCACTGCGCGAGCGCCTCGAACACCGTCAGAACCGGCTTCGTCTCCGTCTCGCGCCGAAGCTGCACGGCCAGCAGATCTGCCGCCCCCCGCGTCTCGGCGCACAGGCTCTTTCGCTTGCCCGTGCTCGGGTCATAAATCACAATCCGCCACTTCGTTCTCCCCTCCGCCGGAGGGTACGGACCATAGATGTACACAATTTTATTTTCGCATTCTTTCACGAGGTCTGCGATACGTTTCTTCTGCTGCCTGTTTGCAAATTCCGTCCGACGAGCGTTCACCTCTCTCCTTCCTCTCTGATTTTCCTCCTTTTCCACCAACCCCGACGGCGGGGAAAAGCCGGCGGCTACGTCTCGACGGGAAGTTGATCCACCGGGACCTCAAGCCAGAGAACGTCATGTTGGAGGCGGACCCGGTGAATCAGGGGCAGGCCTGGGTCAAGATCCTTGACTTCGGAATTGCCAAGTTTCAGGGCCGCAAGGCGTCGCAGACCGATCCGGATGACACCGATATCAACACCCGCGTCGGCTCGTTCATGGGAACGCAGCGGTACATGCCTCCCGAGCAGCACGGGAGAGCGGAAGATGTCGATGGGCGGGCGGATGTCTTCTCGTTGGGAGTGGTGCTGTATGAGCTGCTGACCGGACGGCCTCCGTTTAAGAGCAGCTCGCTCAGTCTGCTGGTGGAGACACCGCCGCTGGTTAGCAAAGTGAATCCGGCGGTATCGGTGCGGCTGGCGAAGCTTTTGGCGCAGATGATGTCGGCGCGGCGCGATGAGCGACCGATGATGGAGGAAGTGGCGCGGCAGCTCGCGGCGCTGATGCCGGGTGCTGTGCGGCAGACCCGACGGCTGGCGATCCTGGCGGGCACGGTCGGGGTGATCGTTGGGGCGCTGCTGATCATGCTCCTTCAGGTCGAGCGTACGGCGACTCCTGGGGAGCTGAGGAATCGCAGCCGTGATCTGCTTGCGGAGTCTCTTCGTGCGCAGGAACTGCGGACTCGGGTGATGGCGGTGCGGGCGCTGGGACAGAGTCGCGACTTTGATCAGCGGTCGCTGCTGTTACCGCTGGTGCGTGAGACGGAAAAACAGACTCCTTTGGATGTCTCTGTTCGCGAGGAAGCGGCACGCGCGCTGGGCCTGGTCGGGGCTGCGGATGCAACGGGTCCCCTGCTCGCGCTGCTGGCACCGGCAGAGTCGCCGGTCCTTCAGCTCGCGGCGGCCGGGGCGCTGGCACAGCTGCAACACCCGCGTGGGGTCGAGTCGCTCAAGCAGCTGCTCGCGGAAGGAAACGAGCTGACCAAGGTGCAAGCGGCGCTGCTGCTGATCGAACATCGCGACTTTGGCGGCGCACCCCTCTTGTGGGCGATTGTGACGCGCGGACGGCTCAGTGAGGAGCGGCGGATCGAGGTGCTCGGGCGACTGGCGCGCGCGGATGACGACCAGGCCAAGCAGCGACTGGCGGAAGACCTTCAGCGACTGCCCAGCGGAGAGACGCGGGTGAAGGTTGCTTATGCGCTGGCGCAGCTGGGGGAAGACAGCGGGTGGGCCGAGCTGAAGGCGGTAGCGATGCGCACGGGGGCACTGAGTGAACAGCTCCTTGCACTGCGACTGCTCGCCGCGCTGGGGGATACCGAACAGGAAGCCAAGCTGGTGGAGCTGGCGAAAGATCGCAAGCAGCCGGACTCGGTTCGGGAACAAGCGATGGCCGGGCTCGCGGACGGCTCTCATCACAGCAGTCTTTTGCCGCTGGCCAAGTCACTTGATGAGAGAGGAGCCAGCCCACGACTGCGGATTGCGGCGGCAGGCGCGATCCTGAAGATCACGGCAGGAGAGCTGGCGCGGCTGGGGGAACAGAGCCTTCATGCGGCGCGCGCGGCGCTTGGGAATGACAGCCTGGCGATGCGAGAGCTGGCGGTGGCGATGCTGGCCGAGATGAGCTCGGAGCAGGCGATTGCGCTGCTGGGTGAAGCCCTGCGCGACAAAGAGCAGGACATTCGCCGCAGTGCTGCCCGGGCGCTTGGCAAAAAGAGTGTCCGCGTGGCCATCGTGGCGCTGAAGCCGGCCCTGCAAGACCGAGATCCCGAGGTCCGGACGCTGGCGATGCAGTCGATCGGACAGATTGTTCAGGTCTTGGGACAAAAGGGCGACCGTCAAGCAGCGGGTCCCATCTTGGCTGAGCTGCGCAGAATGTCCGCCGAAGGAAGCGAGGCGGATCGCCTGACCGCGAGCGGAGTCCTGCTCCAGCTCGGGGAAGCGCAGTCAAGTGAGCGTGCGGTGCTGCGCGCAGGACTCTCATCCAAAGATGCGCAGCTTCGCATTCTGGCGATCGAGCTGGGTGATGCGGACCAGCCGGCGCTGGTGGCGGCACTGCGAGACGCAGATGCCAAGGTTCGGCTGGCGGCGGCGCATCGACTGGCCAAGCAGGGACATCATGATGGTGCGGACGTGTTGCGTACGGAAGCAGCCAGCGGGGACAGACAGGGGTTGCTGGCCTTTGTGACGCTGCGCAAGCTTGGCGAGGCAGTGCCGCCCCCACCGGGACTTGGGAGTCTGCTGACCAGTGGCGACCTTGCGACGCGACTGCTGGTGCTGGGACTCCTTCCGGAGCTGCCCATGGCGGATGCGGCCCGGCTGATGAAGATTGCGGTGCTTGACCCGACTCCGGTGGTGCGGCGCAGAGCCGTGGAAGTCGCTGCCGAGCTGTACCGATCCACGCGACTGACCCGCTACCTGCGCATGGTAGGAAGTCTGCGCAATGATCCCGATGTCTTGGTGCGCGCGCAGGCTGCCACGCTGACCGAGCAGCTCGCGCAGTGGAGCAAGACGGCGCGACCCGTCGATCTTGGTACTTCGATCACGGAGCCTCCGCAAACTCCACCGCAGCCGGGAGTCCCGCAGCCGAGCAAGCCGACTCCTTCCCTTGCTCCTGGGATGGGCGAGCTGCTGGTCGAAGGAGAGGAGCTGGTGCGATTTCAGATCGACAGTGGTCCGCCTCAGGTGATCACAGGCCGGCCCCTTTCGATTCCCATCGGCAAGCATCGCGTAAGCTATCTCGGGGGCGGACAAGAGGTGATGATTTCGTCGGGCCAGCCGACCCAAGTAAGGATTCCGATCGTACAGGCGGAGCAGTTTTGTCAGGACGCCAAGGACGCACTCCAGCGCAAGGATCTGCTTCGTGCACAGGAGCACCTTGACCGACTCCGTCGCTTGGTCCAGCGCGGCAAAGTCAGTCAGAGCTTGCAGGCCGATTTGTCCTTTCAGCAGGCGCGGCTGTTCGAGGCGCGTGGGCAGCTCGATGCCGCCTTGATCGAGTACAATCGCGCGCTCAACATTCCTGCCAGTCAGCGCCGTCCGGATCTAAACACCGCGCTGCAGCAGGCACTCAGTCGGCTGGCGATCCGCGTGAGTCGCATACAGGTGTTCACCATGGTGGATGGACGCTGTGTGATGAGCAGAGAGCTGCTCTCTCCCCCCGGCAGACAGCAGATCAGCATCGGACCCGGGCAGACCCGGACGGTCTACGCCACGGTCGGAAGCATAAGCAAAGTGATGGCATGTCAATCAAGTCGTGGATAGGAGTTGGGGCGCTACTCGCTCTTTTGGATCAGCAGTCTTTCGCGCAGAGTCGTGCAGAGCCGATGGATGTTGCCGTCAATGGTCCCGCTGGCGCGCTGCTTCTGATGGATGGACAGGCGATGGGAAAGCTGCCGCTTCCCGTGAACCTGAGCGTTCCGGCAGGTCCGCATCGCTTTCGGATGCAGCTCGGAAATCAGATCGCAGAGAGTGACACGCTGACCTTTCCCGGAAGTGGTCAGGCAGAGCTTCACTTGACGCTGTCGGGTCGATCGCTGGTCACGGTGCTGCGGATCGCCGATGGACTGTTGCTGCTGCCTTTGCCGGACTCCCTTGCGCCTTCCTTGCGCGCTGCGATGACGGAATCGGTGGCCACGGCGACCAAGGCGCAGCACTCTGTCCTGATTGCCGGTGAAAAAGCGAGTGTACTTGGACAGCGACGGGCCGACATCCTTGGTTGTATCGATCAAGGAGAGTGTTCGCAGCCGCTGTTCGCCGATGGACAGGTGTCCTATGTACTCTCTCTGCGCATCGCAAACGGAGTGCCGGATTCCTCTGCTTCCTGTCTGCTGCGCGCAGAGCTGCTGGATACCCGTACACGCGAGGTGAGCGCGCGCGCCGAGTCCACTGCTACGCCCTGTCGCGCGGCCACACTCTCGGTACTGGCCGGCGAGCTGACCGGGCGACTCCTGCAAGAGACGGTGATGCGGCCGCGCGGAACCGTGGCGGTGACCTCCGAGCCCGCAGGCGCCAATGTTCGGGTGGATGGCCGCTGGCTGGGCGTGACTCCGTTTCAACAGGAGTCGTTTGCGGGCCCGCGAGCGCTCGAGCTTCAGAAGGCGCGCCATCTTCCGTACCAGCAGACCGTTCAGGTGGAGCCCAACCAGACCGCGACGCTCCATACCACCCTTGTGCGCGATCCCGCCTCGCAGCTCTCGCGTCCACTGTGGCGACTTGTCACCGGCAGCATCCTCCTCGGTGGCGGACTGCTCGTGGCCGGCTTCGGAGTCTCGGCACTCCTGACCCACGGAGCATGCCAGGACGGATCGATGAACATCGATACCTGCACCCCGTACTACAACACCACCCCGGTTGGAGCCGGCCTGGTCGGAAGCGGCGCAGCCCTCACGATTGCCGGAACCCTCCTACTCGCCATTCCTTCTCGATAACGCCCGGCACTCACAGGCAAGAGGGTGGTCGCAAACAGTTTGCCGGTTTCTGCTGCCGGTCAATCGACACATTGACACCTGAATGCGGTTGGCGACGACTCCTCGCAGCGGCTACAGACGTTGGCGATGCCGCAGACCTACGACACGACGTTTAAAGAGCTGTTTGCGCAGAACTTCGTGGCGCTCTTGCGTTGGCTGATTCCCGACGTGAAGACCTACGAAGTGCTGAAGCTGCCGGAGGAGCTACCGCTGACGACCCGGCGCGCCGACTTGATGGTGCGAATCGACGGGGGGTTGTCGGGGAAGAGCCGGCGCCACGCGTCGGTGGTTCAGATCTTCGACTGTCAGGTGCAGAGAGATCGGCGCTTGCCGCAGTCGATGCTGACGAGGGCGGTGCTGGCGCATGAC
>JAEUKA010000053.1 GCA_016794465.1 Myxococcales bacterium
GTCGCCGTCGTCGGTGTTAAGCCAAAACTGATAGAACGCGTAGGGGCTGGTTCTCTCGGGGGACAGCCAGATCGCGCCGGACTCGGACTTGCCGAACTTGCCACCGTCGCTGCGTGTCACAAGCGGTGCGGTCACGGCGAAGCTCTCGTTTTGTCCGTCGGGAAGGACGCGGCGCACCAGATCGCAGCCCGACACGATGTTGCCCCACTGATCGCTGCCGCCCATCTGCACCGTCACGCCGTGGCTACGTCGCAGGTGTAGGTAATCGTAGGACTGTAGGAGCATGTAGGAAAACTCGGTGTAGCTGATGCCTTGCTCGCGGTGGTGAAGTCGCTCGCGCACCGAGTCGCGCTGCATCATCGCGTTGACCGAGAAGTGCTTGCCGACATCGCGCAGCGCCTCGATAAACGACAGCTGGCCGAGCCAGTCGAGGTTGTTGTGCAGCAGCGCCGCCGTCGGACCCGAAAAGTCGAGCAGCCGCTCGAAGATGAGTCGCTGCCGCGCTACGTTGTGCTCGACGGCGTCGCGGGTCAGAAGCTGCCGCTCAGCCGACTTGCCCGACGGATCGCCGATGAGCCCGGTGCCACCGCCCATCACCACCACCGGCTGATGACCGGCTCGCTGCCAGTGCATCAGCAGCTTGATCGGGATGAAGTTGCCAATCGTCAGCGAGTCAGCGGTTGGGTCAAAGCCGACATAGGCTCGGCGGACGCCGCTCGCGAGGTGGGCGCGCAGGGCTTCCTCGTGGCTGGCTTGGTGCAGGAGGCTGCGGCTCGATAGCTCCGTCAGAAAGTCGCTTGAAGTCTTCACGGACGCACCATACCCGAGGCTGCCGCGTCCGTAAATTGTGGCGTTACGAGCCCTTGCCGGGCAGCGGACTTCCCGACGGAGAGCTCGGTTCACTTGGGGTGGTTCCAGGCAGCGACGGTAGCAGGCTCCGCGTCGGAGTCTTGGGTACGCCTTGCGCCCGCTCCCCGAGATCCGTCGGTCGCGTCACCAGCCGCATCGTCGGACGAATCGTCAGCCCGCGATCGATGAGCGGCACCGTCGCCTGCGCCTTCGCCAGCTCGACAAAGCGGCTCTGCGATCGCAGCACTGGCTCGCCTGGACCCGGCGAAGTCCGCTCGTAGCTGCCGTCGCGACGCAGGCTCCGCAGCCGCTGATTGTCACTCAGAGAGGTCTGCAAAATCTCATCGAGAATGCGCGTGCGCAGCTTGGGATCTTCGACGGGAAACATCACCTCGACGCGGCGCTGGAAGTTGCGATTCATCCAGTCCGCGCTCGAGATGTACAGGTCCTGCTTGCCGCCCGACTCGAAATAAAAGATGCGGCTGTGTTCGAGGAAGCGGTCGACGATCGAGCTGACGCGAATGTTCTCGGTCAGCCCCGGCACGCCCGGCCGCAGACAGCACACGCCTCGGATCATCAGGTCGATCTGGACCCCGGCTTGCGAGGCGCGACACAGCGCCTTCATCACGTCGCGCTCCGACAGGGCATTCATCTTGGCGATGATGCGGGCCGGCTGACCGGCACGGGCGTTTTGGGCCTCGGCGTCGATGTGATCGAGGATTCGCTCGCGCAGACCGAGCGGTGCGACGACAAAGCGGTGCCAGCGCGGCGGCTGCGAGTAGCCGGTCAGCATGTTGAACAGCGAGCTTGCATCGATGCCAAACTCCTCGCGGCAGGTGAAAAACGACAGATCGGTGTAGATCTTGGCGGTCTGCGAGTTGTAGTTCCCCGTCGACAAATGGACGTAACGGCGGATGCCGGCACCCTCGCGACGGACGACCAGCGCCACCTTGCAGTGGGTTTTTAGTCCGATCAGGCCGTAGACGACGTGGACGCCGGCTTCCTCGAGCTTGCGTGCCCAGACAATGTTGTTTTCTTCGTCGAAGCGCGCCTTCAGCTCGACGAGCGCCGTCACCTGCTTACCCAGCTCTGCCGCCCGCACCAGCGCCGCGACGATCGGCGAGTTGCCCGAGGTCCGGTACAGCGTCGCCTTCATCGCCAGCACATTCGGGTCCTCTGCCGCTTCCTCGATAAAATCGACCACACTCTCGAAGGACTCGTACGGCTGGTGAAGCAGGATGTCGCCCTGGGCAATCGCCTCGAACATCGTGCTGGCATCTTGCAGCCGCGCCGGCACTTTCGGCACAAACGGCTCGTCGTACAGGTCGCGCGCCTCGCTGGTCTGGCCCTTGGCGTAGACCTCCATCAGATCGGCCAGGTTGAGCGGCCCCGTCACCGGATACACGTCCTGGCTGTCGAGCTCGAGAGCGCGCTCGAGGAAGCGCCGCACCGTCACCTCCATCCCCGAGTGACAGTCGAGTCGCACCGCCGGCTGTCGATCGCGCCGTCGCACTTCCTTCTGAATCGTTTGCAGCAGATCCATCGACTCTTCCTCGTCGATGGTCATGTCGTAGTTGCGCAGCGCCCGAAACGGCCAGCAGCCCAGCACCCGCGTCCCCGGAAACAGATCCGCGACGTGCAGCGAGATCACGTCTTCCAAGCACACGAACACCCGTCGCGAGCCCGGCGTCGGCACCTCGATGAGGCGACTGAACACGCTCGGCACCTGCATGACCGCGAAGCTGGCTTCCTGGCCTCGGACCCCCGACGTACCCCGCTGCAGCAAGATCGCCAGGTTGATGGTCTTGTTGCGGACGTTGGGGAACGGGTGACCGGGATCGACCGCCAGCGGCGTCAGCGCCGGATAGACCTGGGCATGGAAGTAGGCGTACAGGAAGCGGCGCTGCTCGGGTTCCAGCTCACCGACGGACAGCAGGTCAATTCCGACCTGATGTAGGCGCGGCTGCAGCTCTTTGTGCCACAGCCGATACACGTCGCTGACCATCCGCTGGGCCCGCTGCGCGACCCGACTGAGCGCGTCCTGCGGCAGCAGTCCGTCGGCACCTGTCTCGATCAGCCCCGAGACGATCTGCTGCTTCATCCCCGCGACGCGCACCATAAAAAACTCGTCGAGATTCGAGCAGGTAATGCTCAAAAACTTGATTCGCTCGAGCAGTGGCACCGACGGATCGCTCGCTTCGTCGAGGACTCGCTGATTGAAGTCCAGCCACGACAGCTCACGGTTTAGGTACAGGCTGGGATCGTCGAGTGCGCCCGATTCGGTGGGGCTTAGCGACGAAACAAACGGAGGAACAGACGGGGAACTTGGGGGCGAAGGGACCGACATGTCGTCACAGCAAAGATTGGCAAGAGTCAAGAGCGTAGCACGGTCAGCTTCAGATGCCGCGATTTCCCCTGCCGCAGCGACGGTTTAGCTACTCAGTACGGCGTGCTGCCACGAAATCAGTAGAATGCGCCGCCATGAGCCCGCAAGCCGAGTCGATTGCTGCCATGGAAGTGTCGCTGTCGTTCGATGATGTCCTGCTTTTGCCTGGTCGCTCGTCGGTGCTTCCGACTGACTGTGATGTGACGACCAAGCTGTCGCGGCTGGCGCTGCGGATTCCGATGATGTCGTCGGCGATGGATACCGTTACCGAGGCTCAGACGGCGATCGCGATGGCGCTGATGGGCGGCATCGGGGTGCTTCATCGCAACTGCTCGCCCGAGGAGCAGGCCAAGATGGTGCGACGGGTGAAGAAGTTCCAGCACGCCGTGATCGCCAGTCCGATCACGGTCCGTCCGTCGCAGTCGATCGGCGAAGTTCACGCGCTGATCGAAGAGTCCGGCATCACCGGCTTTCCTGTCGTCGACGATGCCGGTGTCCTCGTCGGGATGTGTACCGGGCGTGACATTCGCTATGTCACCACCCCGACCACTCGCGTCGCCGAGGTCATGAGCACACCGGCGATGTCGTTGCCACTCGGGGCCACTCGCAGCGAGGCCGAGGACTTTTTTCGTCGCTACAAGCTGGAGAAGCTACCGCTCGTCGACAAGCAGGGGCGCCTCGGTGGACTGATTACCTCACGCGACTGGCGCGAGTCGAAGAGTCATCCCGACGCTGTGCGCGACGAACAAGGCAGCCTGATGGTGGCCGCGGCGATCGGAGTCGGCGACGAAGCAATCAGTCGTGCTGCCGCCCAAGTCGAGGCCGGCGTCGACATGCTGGTCATCGACTCTGCCCACGGACACAGCGACGGGGTCTTGGCCACAGTCCGTGCCATCAAGCAGCGCTTCCCTCGCCTGCTCTTGTCCGGTGGCAACATCGCCACTGCCGAAGGTGCCATCGCCATTGCGGAAGCCGGCGCCGACATCGTCAAGGTTGGCATGGGCCCCGGCTCGATCTGCACCACCCGCGTCGTCAGCGGCGTCGGTGTCGCCCAGTTTTCCGCCGTCCTTGAAGTCACCCGCGCCCTCCGCAGCACATTTCCCCAGGTGGCCATCGTTGCCGACGGTGGAATCCGTTACTCCGGCGACATCACCAAGGCTCTTGCCGCAGGCGCCGACGCGGTCATGATCGGCGGACTGTTCGCCGGCACCGACGAAGCCCCCGGCGAGCTGGTTCTGTATCAAGGTCGCTCCTACAAGACCTATCGCGGCATGGGCTCCCTCGCGGCGATGAAAAAGGGCAGCAAGGATCGCTACGGTCAAGCCGGCGTCGTCGAGACGGCGAAGCTGGTCCCGGAAGGCGTCGAGGCCCGCGTTCCCTATCGTGGCCCGCTCGGCAGTGTCGTCTCGCAGCTTCTCGGTGGACTGCGCTCCGGCATGGGCTATGTCGGGGCCGCCAACCTCGACGAGCTTCGTCGCCGCGCCCGCTTCCGTCGCATCACCGCCTTCGGCCTGCGCGAGAGCCACGTCCACGATGTCACCATCACCGCCGAGGCACCGAACTACTCGGGTACTTTTGAAGACTAGAAAGCCTTCCCCATGCTCTGTGTTCTCGACTACGGCTCTCAGTACACCCAGCTCATCGCCCGTCGACTACGCGGCCAGGGCTTCTTCACCGAGGTCCTTCCCGGACGCCTGTCAGCGACGGAGGTTGCCCAGCACAAACCCGACGGTATCATCTTGTCTGGCTCGCCGCGCAGCGTCGGCAGTGACCAAGATCCCGATCCAGCGCTCCTCTCTCTCGGGGTGCCGGTGCTGGGGCTGTGCTTTGGCTATCAGTTTATGGCCCAACACCTCGGTGGACGGGTCGAGCCGAGCACGCACCGCGAGTATGGTTCAGCGACGGTAAACAAGACCCTGGCCGGCAAGACTGATCCGCTGACGGCACGGCTGTCGATGACGACGCCGGTGTGGATGAGCCATGGCGATTCTGTCGTCGAGCTGCCACCGGGCGCGGATCTCATTCTCCAGTCGGCGGGCAAACCGGCCGGTTTTGCGCTGCGCTCGCGTCGGCTGTGGGGTCTGCAGTTTCATCCCGAGGTCTATCACACCCCCGAGGGCAAGCTGCTCCTCGAAGCGTTCGCGCGCGACATCTGCCGACTGACTCCCGACTGGAATCTGCGCGCCGAGCTGTCCGAGATCAAAGCCAAGCTCGCTGCCCAGCTTCACGGAGTCGGTGAGGTCGTCTGTGCTGTCTCGGGCGGCGTTGACTCGACGGTGCTGGCGGTGCTGCTGTCGCAGGTCTGCAAAGTGCGGGCGCTGTTTGTCGATCACGGCTTTTTGCGAGCGTATGACCTTCTCAACCTCAAGCGGGTGTTCCAAAACTTTCCCAATATCTCGCTCGAGGTGGTCGATGCCCAGGCGCGCTTTTGGGCCGCCCTCGACGGGATCAGTGATCCGGAGCAGAAGCGACTAATCATCGGCAGGCTGTTTGTCAAGACCTTCGCCGACCATGTCGGAGAGAAACATTTTACCCACCTGGCGCAGGGCACGATTTATTCCGACGTGATTGAGTCAGCCGCTGCGGTCCACGGCGGTGCGGCGCACATCAAGAGCCATCACAACGTCGGTGGCTTTCCGCAGGATGCGCGGGTGCAGCTCGTCGAGCCGCTGCGGCCGTTTTTCAAAGACGAGGTCCGCGAGCTGGGCGTGCTCCTCGGAATTGACAGTGAGATTCTGCATCAGCACCCGTTTCCCGGTCCGGGCTTGGCGATTCGCTGCGTCGGTGAGCTGCGGCGCGATCGGGTGGACATCCTCCGCCGTGCCGACGCCATTTTCTACGAAGAGCTGGTCCGCCGGGACATGTACCTGCGAACCTGGCAGGCGTTTGTGGCCCTTCTGCCGGTGCGCACCGTCGGAGTGATGGGCGATCAGCGCAGCTACGAGCACGCGCTGGCGATCCGTGCGGTGTCGTCGGTGGATGCCATGACTGCCGATGTGACCGAGTTTTCCCTGGCGGAGCTGTTGCCGATCGCGGCGCGGCTGATCAACGAAGTGCGCGGCATCAACCGAGTGGTGTACGACCTGACCACCAAGCCGCCCGGGACGATCGAGTGGGAGTAACTGGGAAAAATTTGCTCACATTGGCACTCGGTGTTACCGAGCCCCATGCCGTCGCGTTCGCCCCAGATTGACCTGTTCCTGCCGGAGCTGGGTCTGCAGCAAGTGACTGAGACTCTCCAACAAACGCCTGTGTCCGCCGCTTCGCTGTCACTGCGAAAACAGGAGCAGCAGACCCGACGACTGCTCGCGAAGAGTCGCCAGCGTGGCGATCTGGTCGAGCAGGCCGCATGTTTTTTGCGACTCGGGGATCTAGAGCTGGCGCGTGGTGACAGTGAGCTGGCCGGGGATTTTTACCGTCGGGCGCTCAAGCTGTCGCAGACCGCCCACGAGTCGCGCCAAGCCAGTGCCCGCAGTGGCGCCACAGTCAAGTAGCCTCTTGCCCGCCGCAGCGGTCTGCGCTACCCAATCGTGGCCATGTCTAAGCCGCCAACCAAGTGGTCCTTCCCGCGCCGCTCCTCCTTTGGGGTTCTTGAGCGCTTTTTAGGCCAGGAGATCAACGTCTTCGGCCCGCGCCAGAGCGACGAGCACGACAACTGTCTGGGCGGAGGCTTTCTGATCAGTATCGAGGACGGCTTCCTGCTGCTCGCCGAGCGTCCGAGTGAGGCGCCGGACCTAGCGGTGACCTTGTCTGAAGTGGTGGTAATCGCCGTCGTCAAGGATCGTCCCGAGCTGACGGCTGTCGACGGAGGCAAAGTACACCGCTTCCGCCGCCCCGATGCGCCGCCGCCAAATGACGACGATCTCGACGAGAACTAGCCCGCTTCCCAAGGCGATTCGACTCTGCCTATAGTCGGCCCATGAGTCGCCCTTTCGCTGGTCGTTTCCGTCGAAGCTTGCTCGGTTCGCTCCTGATGGCAGGCGCCTTTTTTTGCGCTTCGCTTGGAGTTTCATCGTCGCTGGCTGAGCCACCACCGCAGCTGAAAACGCGAGTCTTCGGCTACATCCCTTACTGGACGGCGAGCAAGAAGACCTGGGACTATCGCGGCCTGACCGATGTCGCGCTGTTTTCCGTCGGTGCCAGCGACACTGGTAGCCTGACCAGCACGACGTTTTGGCGCTCGAGCCAAGCGCGGACCCTTATCGACGAGGCCCACAGCCGAGGAATCCACGTCGAGCTGGCCGTCACCAACTTTGATCCCGCCAGCCTGCACACCTTGCTCACCAGCCCTGCGTCCGTCGATAAGCTGGTGGCCGCACTCGCGCAAGAAGCGCTGGTGACCCAGCCGGGCGACGGACTCAGCATCGATTTCGAGGGCCTGCGCGGCGCCGATCGCCAGCCACTGGTTGACTTTATCCGCAAGCTCCGCGTCGCTATGAAGGCCAAAAGCAGTCGCTCGCAGCTGTCGCTGGCAACACCGGCCGTCGACTGGAGCAAAGCCTACGACTACGCTGCCCTCGCTGCCGAGAGCGACGCCCTGTTCATCATGGGCTACGGCTATCACTGGAGCGGCAGCAGCTCGCCGGGCCCAGGCGCGCCGCTGTCGTGTGGCTCACCGTGGGGGAATATCTGCCTGTCGAAGACCGTTGCGGAATACCTGGCTGCCGTCGGACCTGCGCAGCGTCACAAGATCATCCTCGGGCTACCGCTCTACGGCTACGACTACCCGGCTGACTCGGACAAAGTGGGCGCCAAAGCGCTTGATAGCGGCTCGGCGGTGCTGTACTCGGCGGCGCGCAAGCAAGTCATGAATCGTCGCTACGAGCCGGTTTCGCAGTCGCCGTGGTACGTCTACACCGACGCCAAAGGTGTACTTCATCAAGTCTGGTACGACGACGAGCAGAGCCTAGGCAAAAAGATCGACTACATCGTCGACCAGCAGCTGGGTGGCGTCGGGCTGTGGGCGCTCGGGTATGAGGATGTCAGCTTCTGGACGCTGATATCCGACAAGCTGCTCTTGTCCGCGCCGCCTGTGCCCGCATCGTCGCTGCCGCCGCTTCCGCCGGCTTCACCGGAGTCGCCGCAGATCGAGGACCTTCCGCCGAGCCTCGCCGAGGCCCAAGGCTGCTCGCTCGGTGCATCCTCACGAACCTCCGCAAGGAATGCCTTGATGCCACTTGGACTGCTGCTGCTTGGTGTCTGGTGGCGCCGTCGTCTGCGCTACAATTAGGCAGTTTGTTCCGTCGGCGATCGCCGCAAATTGGTTGCGTCACGTTGCGGCGCTGATACCCGATGACGTAGGCTTGAGAACATAGGTGCCCTTTGTCTGCGGAATCCACTCCAAGTCCTTCAATCTCCTCTTTGTCCGGTAGCGCCATCGCCAAGCTGCTCATCACGCTGCTCTGTAGCGCGGCGGCGATCACGCTGCGCATCCAGCATGTCCATATCCCTCCCCTCGAAGCGCTCTTTCTCTTCGGTGGGGCGGTCCTCTCGGCGGCGTTTATCCTGGCCTGGGCTGCCGAAGCCCTGCAGGTGGACATTGCCAAGGGCCTGGCGATGGCGGTGCTGGCCTTCATCGCGGTGCTGCCTGAGTACGCTGTCGACCTGTATTTCGCGTCGATGGCTGCCAAAAATCCGGTGTACGCGCAGTACGCCGCTGCCAACATGACCGGCTCGAATCGGCTGTTGATCGGCGTCGGCTGGTCGGTGGTGGCGCTGTGCAGCGTCTACGCGGCGATGAAAAAGCGCGACCCCAACACCCCCAAAGATCCGTCTCCCGGCGTCACACTGGGCGAGGGCTATGGCATCGATCTGGTGATTCTTGGCGCGGCGACGCTGTGGTCGCTGACGATGCCGCTGTTCGAGCAGATCGCGCTCTGGAACGGTGCGGGGCTGCTGGCGCTGTTTGCGTTTTACGTCTGGCGGGTATCCGGTGGTGCTGACTCCGAGCCCGAGCTGACCGGCGTCGCCCAAGAGCTGGGCAGTCTCCGTACAGTCCATCGTCGGACCAGTGTCGCGCTGCTGCTGCTCGTCGCGGGTGGTACGCTGATTGCCGCTGCCGAGCCGTTTGCCGAGGCCCTGATCGGTACTGGCGAGCGCTTTGGCGTTGATCGCTTCCTGCTCGTGCAGTGGCTGGCACCGCTCGCGTCGGAGGCCCCCGAGCTGCTGGTGGCGATCATCTTTGCGCTGCACGGTCGCGGCTCAGCGGGCATGGCTGCGCTGCTGTCGTCAAAGGTGAACCAGTGGACACTGCTGGTCGGGACGCTGCCGATTGCCTACTCGGTGGCGCTCGGGAAGCCGGGAGCGCTGCACCTGGACGCGCGTCAGGTCGGCGAGCTGGTCCTGACCGCCTCTCAGAGCCTGCTCGGCGTCGGGGTGCTGCTCAATGGCCGGCTCGAGGCCTGGGAAGCGATCGTGCTGCTGGTGCTGTTCCTGGTCCAGCTGCCCTTTCCGCAAGCCAGTGTCCGCTATGGGCTGTCGCTGCTGTATGTACTGCTCGCGATCTTGCTGTTCATTCGCTATGCGCGCTATGTGCCCGGTCACATCCGGCTCGCGTTTCACAAAGAGTCGTCCGACAAGGAATAGCCGGTGATGCGGAGGGTGTCAGTTCAGCTGCGGCTGCTGCTCTCGCCGCTCAGTGGACTGCTCGAGCCGGCGCGCGATCTGGTCGCCCGGGCGCAGACTGCCTGCGAGAGCGAGCAGCGAGGGGCGATGCTGCGGGCGTTTGTCGAGCTGCATTCGCTCTGCGTGCCGCCACTCGACGCGCTGATCGAGCAGCGAGGTACGGCGCTGCGGTCGGCTGACCCGTCGGAACAGGAGCCGGTGGGAAGATCACCAGACGTTGCTTCGTCGGCGTGTCTGGGTCTGCTCGGGCTGTGGGATGAGCTTCTCGACGTGGACATCGAGCGCGAGAACCTGCTCGAGCTGCTGGCGCTTCACTCGGCAAACAGTGAGTCACCAAGTGAGCCGGCCTGTCCCGAAGGACTGGCTACTACGGAAGTGAACATCGTCGCACAGCAAGCTTGGCTAGAGCGGGTGCTGTCCGGGCGTGACCTGCCGCAGCGGCAGTGGTGGCGACGGCTGACTCGACGGGCACGCGGGCCGCTGGGCAATCGGGCGCGACTGACGGTCGAACGGCAAGCGCTGCGAGTCGTCGAGCAGCTGCCCGAGCTTGATCCACCGCTTAATCAAGATGCGACAACTTTCGTCGGTGAGCTGCGGGCCGGTGATCGACTTTCACTCGCGGTGCAGGTGCCGCTCCCCGGTCAGCTGGCGGTGCTTCATGCCAGCGGGAGCGCGCAGATCGCTCGGCTGGACATGGTGCTGCCCGAGACGGTGAGCGAAGAGGTCGTGCGTCGGCAGCACGAGATCGTCGAGCTCTCTGGCGAGCTGGCCACCGAGCGAAATCCCGACGGTAGCATCGCGGAGCAGTCGCTGGTGGTGGTCTGGGTTCCTGAGGTGATGCCACCGTCGTGGATGGTCGACATGCTGCTGCGCCAAGGCGTTCCTCCCGAGGCCCGGGTGTGGCGGTATCTTTACCGGGTCATCGATTAATTTTCCCGTCGCTGTCATCTGCTTTCCCGAGCCATTTTCCGGTCCGAAAAATTTACCGCGCCGCCGCCGAGTGGTATTTGGTGAAGTCTGCTACCCATGATGCGCAGTCGTCGCCAGTCCATCCGTCTTAGCCTCGGTATCGGAGGTCGCTCACGGCCCAAGGCGCGCAGCGCACGGTCGCCGCAGCTGTTCGGTGCCGTCGGTATGCGCAGTGAGCGGCGGTCCGGTCAGAAGCTGTGGCAGAAGCTGCGGGCGCCGCTGCAGATCCTCGGCGCGCTGGCGGTGCTGCTGGTGATCAACCTTTATGTGCTCTATTACCGTCACGGCACGTCGCTGCCGGCCTTGCTCAAGCAGGCGGAGACGGGCCGAGCACTGAGCGCTCGACTGAGTGGTCCCGTCGGAACGCCGCCACAGCCAAGCCGTCCGATGCGCAAGCCGAAGGTGCTGCCGCCACTGCCGGACTACCCGCGTGTCGTCGAGCAGCCGCTGCATGCGAGCGATACGCTGTCCGAGGTCTTGACGAAGGTGGCGGTGCCGCAGCGGCAGAAGCTGGAGCTGGAGTCGACGCTGCAAGGTGTCCTCGATCCGGGGGGCCTCGGTCCGGGCCAGTCGCTGACGTTCTTTTACGACCACGAAGATCGCCTGCAAGCGGTCGACTATCGGCTGACCGAGTCACTGGCCTATCACCTCGAGCGGGTTCAGACGGGCAGCGCCGATCGGTTTGTGCCGGTTAAGCAGACCCAGCCACTGGTGCTGTCGACGCAGCGGATCGAGATCAAGCTGGAAGCCAAGAGTGATCTTGTGGCCGCTGTGCAGCGAGCCGGCGAGGCTCCGGCGCTGGCGGCGCGGCTGTATGAAGTCTTGGCGTGTGAGTTTAACCTCTACAGCGACGCACAAGCTGGCGATCGGCTGCGGCTGCTGGTCGAAAAGCAGCACCTCGGTGAGCGATTTTATCGCTATGGGCGTCTCCTCGCGGTGGAGTATGTGTCAGCGACGGGCGGGGCGCGGACCCGACGACTGCGTGCCTTCCTGCGTACCGACAGCAGCCCTCCCAACGCTGGGGCCGCACCAGGCGCCGGTCAGCTGTACTTTGGCGATAGCGGCGACAGCATCAGTCGTAACTTCTGCAAAGCGCCGATCTTGTGGAGCCGCAGCAGCCGTCCCATGCAGTCGAGCCATCCGATCCTTCAAGGCGATCGCGGGCGCTACCTGCTCGACTATCAGACGGAGGCCGCTGTGCCGGTCGTGGCGATTGGAGCCGGAAAGGTCAAGCTCGTGCCGGGTCGAGCCGGCAAGCCGCAGACGGTCATTGTCAGTCATCCCGGCGGCGTCGAGAGCAGCTACGGTCCACTCGGTCGGCTGGCGCGAGGTCTTGTCGACGGCCAAAGCGTTCGGCAGCGACAGATCTTGGGCTATGTCGCAACGGCACCCGGTCATGAGCTGTCGCACCTACGCCTACAGGTACGAGTCGGTGGGCGAGCGGTCGATCCAAGCAGGCTCAAGTCAAGCCGCGAGCCTGGAGTTCCCGACGGAGAACGCGCCGCCTTCATCGCCCAGAGCAACGAGTGGGCCGAAAAGCTGGCGCGCAGCGACGAGCCGGTTATCGCGATCCGTGGCGGTGAGTCGCGGTAAACAGCAGAGCGATCCGAGGCTCTTTGCGAAACACGTACGCGCCACCCAGCCTGGCCTCGGCCATCAGCTCATGAAGTACGGTGGCGGCCCGGTTGCGCAGATCCTCGATTGTCCGATGTTCATCCGTCGGAGTCTTGACTGAGTCCAGCTTGGCGGCGATCTTGCGTGACAGCTCGCGCGCCTTTTGCGCGATGTCGAGGCCCAGCCCTACCCGCGACAGCTGCGCTGGGTATGTCTCGGCAAGCAGCGCCAGGTCGAGCAGATCCCGCGCCAGATCGGCCAGGCCTTCTCCCTCGGCGATCGCGTCGAGCGACTCCATTACCTTGCGATCTTTGCGCAGCGTCAGCCGTGCCGCGAGAAGCAGCTGACTGCGCAGCTCCAGCGCCTGGCTGACCACCTTCAGGTCTGTCGGGGTGCTCTGCTTGCCGCGCTGCGATTCTAGCTGCGTCTGCGCTTCATGGAGCGCCTGCGCATACAGCTGCAGCCCCTGGAGCATCGCGTCCGAAAATCCAATCTTGGCCAGCCGCTCGGCGTAGAGCTTGGCGACCGCAAACAGGCCCAGCGCTTCGCTGACCAGCTGTGGGACCGGCAGAATCGGCGAGGTCACATGCTCTTTGGGAACTCGGCACAGCATGTCGGTTACCCGAGGCAGCACAGACGAGCCCAGCGTAAGCTGCGGCGCTGTTGCCAGTGGCGAGACTTTGGTCGCGCGCACAGCGGCTTTGGCGGACTTTTGGGGCGTTTTTGGCGTTTTTGGCGCGTTTTTGGGGGCTTTGGGCGCAGCTGGAGCCTTTGCTGGAGCCTTTGGGGAGGCTTCCGGCGCTTTGGGTGGCGATGTGGCAGCAGCCGAGGCCGGAGCCGGCGAGGTTCCTGCGGAGCTTGTGGCCGGCTTGGACTTGGCCGGCTTGGACTTGGCCGGCTTGGACTTGGCCGGGCTCTTCTTGGTCGGCTGGGCCAGCTCACGAAGTCGGGCCAGCGCTGTAGCTGTCGGGGCCGAAGTCGCGATGTTCAGAGGCTTTTTTCCAGGCTGTTTTGAAGGTGCTTTCGCCATATCTAGCAAAACTCCCCCAATGTGGGGCGAGTCCGCAAGCGTCTTTGTAGGTTCATGCACAGCGAGGCCAAAGCCCGGTCGAGCCCTTTACAGGGCCGGGTCGCTGCTCTACGCTGAAGCTTCGCCTTCGGAGGCAAGATGGCCAAGGGTATCGAGGACGTTCAGTCGTACCTGCTCAAAATGGATTTGCGCTCGGAGGAGCCCCGAGAGGGAATTTGGGTGCTCAGCGGGCTTGATGGCATCGACAAGCTGGTCATCACGCTCGCCGGTCCGGTGCTGGTGTTTCGCGTCAAGGTGATGGAGCTACCGCACCGCAACCGCGAGGATTTGTTCCGTACGCTGCTGGAGCTTAACGCCAGCGAGATGATGCACGGCGCGTACGGCGTCGAGGGTGATGCAGTCGTGATCTGCGACGCGCTGCAGCTAGAAAACCTCGACTATAACGAGTTTGCTGCAACCATTGATGACATCTCGCTGGCGGTCGCTTCGCATCACAGTCGACTCGGGAAGTTCAAAGATCCCCTGCCGGCGTAAGCGCAGCAATCGAAGCGGAAACCCGAGCACGCTCACTACTTCAGAAGGATTAGCGATGGGATTTTTCTCGCGTTTGGGGTCGCTCATCAAATCGAACCTGAACGACCTGATCTCGAAGGCCGAGGACCCGGAGAAGATGCTCAATCAGGTCCTGGTCGATATGAAGACCCAGCTTGTCGAGGCGAAGAAGCAGGTCGCGGTGGCGATTGGCGACGAAAAGCGCCTCAAGAAACAGTGGGACGAGCAGGTCGCGCAGGCCAAGGACTGGGAGCGCAAAGCGATGCTCGCGGTGCAAGCGGGCGACGACGAGCTGGCCAAAGAAGCGCTGTTTCGTCAAAAAGAGCACGAGGACTTGGCGACGCAGTTTGAGCAGCAGTGGACGACGCAGAAGGATGCCGTCGACAAGCTCAAGGTGCAGCTGCGGATTCTGACGAACAAGATCGAGGAGGCCAAGCGCAAGCGCAACATCCTCATCGCCCGTCAGAAGCGCGCCGAGGCCCAGCGGGCGATTCAGAGCACGATGGCGGGGCTGTCCGACACGTCGGCGTTCGATACGTTCGACCGCATGGCGCAGAAGATCGATCAGCTCGAAGCCGAGACGGAAGCGAGCAGCGAGCTGGCCGGAGAGCTGGAAGGCGACTCGCTGACGCAGCGGTTTAAGGCGCTGGAAGCCAAGAAGACGCCGTCCGATCTCGCTCTCGTCGAGCTGAAGCAGAAGATGGGACTGCTGCCGCCGGCGTCGACCTCGGCACCGAAAGCCCTGCCGCAGACCGCGACCGCCCAAGCGGACGGAGAGTCGAAGTCTGCCGGGACGGGTGGCGAGTCCAAGTCCGATCCGGCCTCACCTTCCTAGCGCTTGCGAATCAACGTCCGATCCATGGCTCCGTTACAACGGAAAGCGGCGCGCTGAGACGTTGTAGACAAGCCCAAGTGCCGCCATCACCGTCAGCACGGACGAACCTCCGTACGAGACGAGCGGCAGCGTCACCCCGACCACCGGCGCCAGGCCAATCACCATCGCGATGTTGATGGTGACGTGCCAAAACAACAGCGCCGCGCAGCCCAGCACCAAGTAGCGACCAAAGCGATCCCGGCACGCCGACGCAATGTGCAGCGTCCAGAGGATCAGAAACAGGAAGCAGGCCAGCAGCAGCAGACAGCCGCACAGGCCCCACTCTTCGGCCCATACTGCAAACGGGAAGTCCGTCCAGTGCTCGGGAAGGAACTGCAGGTGGTTTTGGGTGCCGCGCAGATAGCCCTTGCCAAAGAGCCTCCCAGAGCCAATTGCGAACAAGGCCTGCCGCGCGTGGTAGCCGGTGCCGGTCGGGTCCAGCTCGGGGTGCAGAAAGGTGAGCAGCCGCTTCTTTTGATATTCCTTGAGCCCAAAGCGCACGACCAGGAAGGCTCCCGACAGCCCGACCGAAAACACCCACAGCTTGAGCTTGGGCGGCAGCGGCACCAGGAAAAACAGCGACAGCGCCAGCAGTCCACACAGCAGCGCCGTTCCCAGATCCGGCTGTTTGAGGATGAGCAGCGCCGGCACAATCCACAGTGCGTGCCACTTGAGGACGTAGCGCCACGGGCGATGCACGAGTCCCTGCGGATCGCTCGAAAACAGGTGCGCTCCGAGGAGAATCAGCGACAGCTTCATCAGCTCTGACGGCTGAATGCCATACGATCCCCAGCCGAACCAGCGCCGCGAGCCGTTGACGACCTTCCCGACGAGCAGTACCGCAACCAGCAGCCCTGTCACCCCCAGATACGCCGGCCACGCCAGTCGCTTGAGCAGCTGTTGATCGAGCACCGCCACCCCAACCAGCAGCACCAGGCCGATCGCGATCCACATTAGCTGCGACGAAAACATGCCCTTTGGCGCCACTCGCGTCGCCGAGTACAGATTGAGCAGCCCAAGCCCAATCAGCGCCACCACCGCTGCCGTTAGCGGCCCGTCGACAAGCGACCAAGTGCGACGCAGCGCCGACATCGACCTTATCTGGCTCCGGCAGAGGCCGGGAGCGTGGTGCGCAGCTTGATGGCGGGGCCTTCGGCGATCGGGCGCGGCTTGTGCTCGGGATCGATGCGATCGAAGTAGCCCTGGATGATGCGGGTTGCCGTCGGTGCAGCGACGTGACCGCCCAGGCCACCGTGCTCGATGAGAACAGCGACGGCAATTTTGGCATTCCGCGACGGCGAGTAACCGACAAACCATGCGTGATCGTTCAGCTGATCCCAGCCACTCGACTCGCCGCGACGGTTCTTGCGGACCTGTGCAGTGCCTGACTTGCCGGCGACATCGAGCCCTTCGATAAACGCGGTGCTGGCGGTGCCCTTGTGATCAGCGACGACATCGACGAGTGCGCGACGGAGCCGCTCCAGCGACGAGGGCAAAATCGGCAGCTGGGCACGCAGCTGGGGCGCAAACTGCTCGACCGAGTCCCCCGACGGTGTCTCCAGCCTCTCAACGAGCATCGGCTGATAAAGCTTGCCGCCGTTGCCGAGCGCCGCGTAGGCCATCGCCAGCTGCAGCACCGACGCGCGCACCGCCCCTTGCCCCAGCGCCGTGTTGAGTGCGTAGCCGCCGCGAAACCCACCATGTTGCTTGTAGTAGTCGAGTGTCGGCACAAACCCACTCGCCTCACCGAGCCCCAGGCCCATCGGCTGCCCGAAGCCAAACCGCTCCGCCCAGCGCGCCATCCGCTCGAGGCCGACCTTCTCGGCGAGGTGATAAAAGTAGACGTTGCACGACTGCGACAGCGCCTCATGCAGCGGCACCGGACCGTGCGCTTTCATGCAGCGAAAGACATGGCGACCCAGCTCGTAGCGACCGTAACAGACCTGCTTTTGGTCGGGATCGATTAGCCCTTCTTCCAAGGCCGCCAGAGCCGGAATGATCTTGAACGTCGAGCCCGGGTAGTACGTCTCGCGCAGGGACTTGTCGAGGAGCGGCCGGAACGGATCGCTCTCCAGCCGCTGGGCCTCGCCGCGAGTCAGCCGACCACCGAGGAGGTTCGGATCGGGACTCGGATACGACGCCATCGCCAGCACCCGACCCGTGTCCGCTTCAACCACCGCCGCCGCCGCCGAGGCATGCCGTGACAGCGCTTCCTCGACAATGTGCTGCAGATCCAGATCGATGGTCAGCACCGCCGTCAGACCCGGCTGTGGATCGCGTCGCATCTCCTGCGGGGCCAGCTGCGCCATCTTGCCCAGCTCGTTCTCGCTCTTGCGCCGGCCGTGTGCGTCGACGAAGATTCGCTCAAAGCCGGGGCTGCCGCGCAGCTTTTGCTCCAGCTTCTGCTCCAGCCCCGATCGTCCGACGTAGTCCCCGTGCTTGTAGCCGCGCTTGAGATCCTCGGGCCCCGCCATGTTGAGATAGCCGAGCAGGTGCGCCGCCGTCGCTTTTTGCGGATAGACGCGCCGAGTGCGGGCCTCGATGTCGATGCCGGGGAGTAGATCTTTTTCCGACTCCAGCGCCGCCAGCTGATCGCGACTGATGTCTTCGGCGACGAGAACCTGCTTACTCGCCTCGCCGCCGCGCTTGCTACCGAGCTTCTTGGCCAGCGCCTCTCGCTGTTCCTCGGACAGCTTGAGCAAGCGAGCCAGGCGACCGAGCGTCACCTGCGACACATAGCGCGGCGTCGCATAGACATGGAACGTCGGACGGTTGTCCGCCAGCACTTCCCCGCGTCGATCGCGAATCTGACCGCGTACCGCCTCTAGCTCGCGCTCGCGGATGAAGTTGTTTGTACTCCGCTGTAGGTAATCGTCGCCAAGCAGGGCTTGCAGCTGCACAAGTCGACCGGCCAGCCCCAAAAAAGCGACCACCGCCACGCAGACGGCAATTCGCAGCGGCAGTGGTGCACGCAGCGAGGTCGCATTCGGCTCTCCAGACGAAGCACTCGACGGAGCGAGTGAGGTCGTAAGGCCGATGCGGAGGTCAAAGTGGAGCTTGCTGCGACGGAAAGGTTTCATGTCCGCAGTCCCGGTCGAGTCGTCTTAGACCACAACCGAGCGTCGATGCGGCTTAGCACAGATAACACCAGCGGCGCCACCCCCACGGTCAGCAGCAGCTGCATCGGCAGACCGCGCAGGCCGCTCCACAAGAGCGCCCGTTCCCCGTCGGCAATCAGCATGATCACCGTCAACAGCAGTCGAAACAGGAGCATCGCCAGCGCCGCCACCGCGCCTTGAGCCGGCCAACCACCGACGAGAAGCTGGCCCGCCACTCGATGCAGCAGCAGCAGCAAGATCGCCATCCCGAGCGCGCGCAGGCCGTGTGGGGTTCCCTCGACGAGGTCAGTGGCATAGCCGATCGCCGCCCCGAGTGCGAGCATGCCGAGAGCCGACGCATCGCGCTGAGCAGCCAGGGCGCCGCCGCTGTGTCGACTGGTCAGCCCCGCATACAGCGCCGTCAGCAGCGCCAGATCCGGCAGCGGCAGCTGGGTCAGCGGTGACAGCCCCGTCGAGACGATCGAGCCGAGGATCGACAAGAGCAGCAGCCACAGCGCCCGCGACCAGCTCACCGGGGGACTCCAGGGCCACGTGCCGACTCGAAGCCGCGCTTGCCAGCGTCGGGATCGGGGGGCGGCGGCGGCGACAGCACAATCAGCACTTCGCGCAGGTGAGCAAACGGAACGGTGGGCTCGACTTCGATCTCTTGGTACAGGCTGGCATCGCTGCGACGGACGGCCACTACTTTTCCGACGGGAAGATCGCGTGGAAAGCTGCCTCCGAGGCCCGAGGTGAGGACGTTGTCGCCAATCTCGATGGCTTCTTTTTTGAGTACATACTCGACGCGGCAGACGTAGCGACTGTCGCTGCCGGTGCCTTTCATGACGCCTCGGCTCTCGCTGCGTGGCAGCACCACATCCACTGCCGAGCGTGCGTCGGTGAGCAGCTGAACCTCGGCATACGGACCGACGGAGCGGGCGATGCGACCGACCACTCCCTCGGCGGCGATCACCGGCATGCCGGGCTTGACCTCGACGCCGCTGCGATCGATGCGCACCCGCACAACCCGGAACTGGCGCGAAGTCTCGACGGAAACAACCTGAGCAACGGCGGTATCGGCCAGCACCTGTGAGCGCAGATCGAGCAGCCGCTCGAGACGCTGGGTCCGCAGCGCGAGTGCCGACTGACTGGCCAGCTGAGAGCGCAGCTCGGCATTTTGGCGCCGCAGCGTCTGGTTTTCTTGCTGAACCCCGACGAGCGCGAGGTAGCTCGACCACACCGCCGAGATCCGCCCAAACCCGCCCGCAACCACGCTCTGCAGCGGTGCCGCCAGCCTGACCACGGCCCGATCGAGCGGGGTCTGCTGCTCGGGCGCTTTGACGCTCCACCGCAAGATCAGCGACAGGAACAGCAGCAGCGCCGCGCCGATGAGAAGGCTCTTGGCCCGCCGGATGAGCGACAATGGAGCTACCTACGAAACAGTCACTTCACGCAGCAGCAGCAGCTCGTCAAGCGCTTTGCCCGAGCCGAGCACCACCGCCAGCTGCGGCGTCTCCGAAACCACCACCGGCAGTCCCGTCTCGTCGCGCAGCAGCAGATCGAGCCCTTTGAGCTGCGAGCCGCCACCCGACAGCACGATGCCTTTGTCGACAATATCGGCTGACAGCTCTGGTGGCGTCCGTTCCAATACAACCCGTACGGCCTCGACGATCGCGTTCACCGGCTCGGCCAGCGCATCACGAATCTCGTCGGAGTTGATGGTCAGTGTCTTCGGCACCCCTGCGACCAGATCGCGACCCTTGACATCCATCGTCAGAACCTCGTCGAGAGGATAGGCCGAGCCGATCTGCTTCTTGATGTCCTCGGCGGTCCGCTCGCCAATGAGGAGGTTGTACTTGCGCTTGATGTGCTGAACGATCGCCTCATCGAGCTTGTCGCCACCGACGCGAATCGACTTGCTGACGACGATACCGGCGAGTGAGATCACCGCGACTTCGGTGGTGCCGCCGCCAATGTCGACGATCATGTTGCCCGACGGCTCGGTGATGGGCAGTCCGGCGCCGATCGCTGCGGCCATCGGCTCCTCGATCAGGTAGACCTCTCGGGCACCAGCCGCGAGCGCCGAGTCGCGCACCGCGCGCTTTTCGACTTCGGTAATGCCCGACGGGACACAGATGATGATGCGCGGCTTGACCAGCGTTCGGCGGTTGTGGGCCTGCATGATGAAGTAGCGCAGCATCGCCTCGGTGACCTCGAAGTCGGCGATCACGCCATCCTTCATGGGCCGCACTGCGACGATGTTGCCGGGCGTTCGACCGAGCATCTCCTTGGCTTCTTTGCCGACCGCCAGGACCCGCTTGCTGCCTGCCGCCGATCGCTGGACCGCCACCACCGACGGCTCATTGGAGACGATGCCGCGCCCTTTGACAAAGGTCAGCGTCGTCGCCGTACCCAAGTCAATGGCAAGGTCATTCGAGAACAGCCCGTAAACCCAATCGAAGAGCATCTTTAGTACCCCGTCTCCACGTCGTCACTACCCAACCTTCGAGCCAGCCACTTCCGCTGGGCGCTAGGCCCATAGCGACTACATGTAGGCAGCCAACGCCCGGCCCTTGTAGCACTTTGACGCGTCGTTCGTAAAGGGGCCTGGTCGGTTGGGGCTGGCGGGGTTCGGGTCCAGCGCGATCAGTCTTCGAGGCGGAACTTCAGCTGCGTACCTTCGCCGAGTCGGAGCAGGTCGCCATCGTTTACCAGGGCTTTGCCGGAGATGCGCTGCTCGTTGATGAAGCAGCCCGACGGAAGGCCGAAGTCGATGAGGAAGAAGCCGTTGGGCTCGCGGCGGATCTCGCAGTGACTGGGGCCAAGGCTGGGATCGGTCAGGACCTGCAAGTTGGTGGTTCCAGCGACGGAGCGGCCAATGATCGCGGTGTGCTCGATGCTGAGCCTCTGACCGGCCAGGGCACCGATGCCGATCAGCGTCGCTCCGATGGGTCGGTTGCCCTTCATCGTCGCATAGCCAAGTAGCTGCGTCGGCGCTGCCAGCGGTACGGCTCCCGGTCCACTCACCAGCGTCGGTGCTCCCTGCGGGACCAGCTTCTGCACCCGGCGCTTTAAGACAAACAGCGCACCCTGCGCCGCGCCCCACAGGCCGACCAGCGACAGCAAAACTCCGAGCAGCCACTTCCACCACGTGCTCGGCTTCGGCGGCGGCACTCCCGGCTGCATGATCGGATTGGACTTGAGGTCGCCACACTGCAGCGCAAACTGCGAGGTCCGCAGATCATCGAGGCTGAGCTTCTTGGCGACAAAGTGCAGGACGTGGTTCTTTTTCAGCTCCTCAGACAGGTTCTGAAACTGCTCTTTGAGGTCGGTGTCCTTCTGCGCCCAGCGAAACGTCCCGAGGGAGCGCTTGGCCAGCTCACCGAGATTGAGCAGCGGCCCTCGGTCATCACGCGGCGAGAACGCGATCGGAAACAGCGGCACCCCACTTTGCCGCAGCAAATCCCCGACGCGGCGAAAGGTCTTGCGGTCCATCAGCTGGTTCATCCCGTCTGACAGCACCACGATCGCTTTGCGCGGCGGCGGCAGGGACTCTCCGCTCTTGTCCTTGCCCGGCTGGACCTTGTTGAGCGCGACCAGCCCCGCCTGAATCGCGTTGAGCAGCTGCACATCGCCCTGATCGTCGGGATTGATGTCGTCGACAATCGGCGCCAGCGCGCCCGGGGCCAAGAACACCGGCGTCGGCTCCAGCTCGTAACCAAACTGCACCAGCTTCACTTTGGTACGCGGCGGCAGCGACTCCAGAAACTCGCGCAGCGTCTCTTTGATCGTCTCGAACGACGGCGCAAACAGGGCCGAGATCTCGACCGCCAGCACCAGATACAGCTCTTGGCCGGCGCGCTCGAATGGCTCGGCCTTGTCGGGTTTGGCGACGGGCTTGCCGTTGACGAGCAGCCGATACACCGACGCTGGACGCTCGGTGTTGATCTGACCTTCCAGCTCGACCACGCCGCCTGTGACCTTGATCTGGCCACCTTGCTCAAACTGCGTGAGATCGACCCGTTCCAGCCGGCAGCGGGGCTTGCTGGCGTGCGCCGACTGCGCGACAAGTACGAGCCCGACGAGCAGGATCGCCCACCAGCGGCGGTGCCAAGGGCCAGGACGCAGGGAATGGCCACTTTCCATTACCTTGCATCGTATCCGAACCAGGCAAAAAGTCTCAACCAGAGGGGCAAGGTGCTAGGCGAGGTCTGGACTCGCGAGCAGGTGAGGTCAGGATCGCGGTGGCAGAGGCGGGAGAGCGGAGCCGGCGACGACTGGATTGAACAGGCTGCCAATGCCGTCGGCTGACAGCTCGATCACGTCGCCCGGCTGTAGGTTTCCGACTCCAGCCGGTGTTCCCGTTGAGATCACGTCGCCCGGTTCGAGCGTCATCACCTGCGAGATAAACGACACCAGCTCCTCGATGCTGAAGATCAGCTCGTCGCTGCGACCGTCTTGGACCAGCTTGCCGTTGAGCCGGCTCTGCACGGCGGCCTTGGCCAAGTCAAAGTCAGTCGACACCACCGGCCCGAGCGGACAGAAGCTGTCAAAGCCCTTGGCGCGGGTAAACTGCCCGTCCTTTTTTTGGAGGTCGCGCACCGTCACGTCGTTGCACAGCGTATAGCCGAGCACGTAGTTGAGCGCGCTCGACACCGACTGGCGATGACAGCGTCGGCCAATCACCACCGCCAGCTCGCCTTCATAGTCACAGCGCTCGAATCCAGCCGGCCGGACAATGGCGCGCCCGGGGGACAAGAGCGCCGACGGTGGCTTCAAGAACAGCAGTGGCTCGGCGGGAATCGGCTTGCCCATCTCGCGGGCATGATTTCGGTAGTTGCTGCCGACGCCGATGATCTTCTGCGGCACCACCGGAACCAGCAGCTCGACCTCGCTGCCGTCGGGATCTTCTTGCCACTGCTGCGGTGTGTAGGCCAGCCGCTCCCCGGTAGGCCGTCCCCCGAGGAGAGGATCGCCATCCAGCAGCTCAACTACCTCGGGTTCATCGTCGAGAACTCGACCAAAGCGGGGTGCGCGGTCCGGCTTCTGAAGCAGGCGGAGAAGCAGCATGTCCTTTTCATATCATGGACTAGGTGGGTGCACTGAACTGTCATCGCACAGTGTCGTCGGACAGCGGGCCCTGCCGGCGCAGCTCAATCTGCTCATCCAGGATCGCCAGGGCCTTGCGGAGCTCTTTGATCTGGGCGGTCCAGGTCGGCACTTCATCGTCATCACACTCGGCCAGCAGCGCGTGGATTTCGTCCATGGCCGACACGATCTGAGCGCGAGCGGAGAGTGCTTGGGCAAAAAAGGGCTCTTGCGAAGACGGCATACGCTTACCCTAACGCTTACCAGCTCCGCTTGGCTACCTGCTGACTTGGGGCTGAGCGGCGGCGGCCTGGCCCTCTGCTGGCTCGGCGCTGTCGTCGTCACCGCCGTCTTCCTTGCGCCGACCGAAGTATTCACGGGCCCAGGTGTGCAGCTCGGGCTTGTCGCTGTTCCAGTCCCAGGCGCCGCTTGGGGCAAGGCGCAGGTCGCGGGCCGGGTCGAAGCCGAGCGCGATAAGCTCGAGGTTGCGATCGCTGTAGCGACGATAAGCGTGGTCGCCGTGCCACAAGTGGAGGCAAGTGCCGGGGGTGGCAGCGAGCTGGCCTCTGGTATGGGCAAAGAAGCGATCGCAGTAGCGACGGAAGTTTTCGCGGTGCGGGGTGCTGCGACCGAGGACCTTGTCGATGCACTTGGACTCGTGGTCACCGACGGCGGCGTGCGCGATCAAGTGGTCGCCGCTGCCGGACAGGGCGGTGTCGTACAGGCCGGTCCGCAGCAAGATGTCGCGGCGTGCGGCCCAGCCGAAGCCGGTGTGACCGTGCTCGTGGTAGTGGCCGCCAAGGTGGATTTCTTTGCGGTGGCTGTAGCTGTGGGCAAAGCCGCCGATGACCTCGCCGTCGCCTCGGTATTCGGTGTGGTGGCGGGGCAGGCGGATGACCTGCTCGAAGACTTGGACGATGGTGAAGCGGTCGAGGAGTCGCGAGGTCAGGCTGGCCCAGTCGGGGCGCTCGAACAGGATGTCAGCGTCGAGCCAGGCGACCTTGGTGCAGGTCGGGGGCAGGGTGGCGATCGCGACGTTTAAGAGCCGCTCTTTTTGCCACAAGACCGACTGGCAGCGCAGCTTGAGGACGGCGGGGCTATCGGGGAGGACGAACGGCTCGTCGCCAAACGCGCACTCGACGGTGAGGAGCGGGATGCCGCTGCGTGCCAGGCTGGTAGCGAAGAGTGCGTAGTTGTAGGCGCGGGTCTTATATCCGTGTGGGTTGTAGTAGGCGGCGATGACCCACAGGTCGGGGGCGACTTCGTAGCGGGGGGCGGGGCAGATGGCGCTCGACGTTGCCATGGCTCGGTCATCTTACCGGGCGATCGGGTCGCCACGACCGCATTCTCGCAGTCGCGGAGGTTAGCGGGTGGAGATGTCGGCAAACGCGGTGGCGAGGCCGTGGTGAAGGGCTTGGATGTCGGCGTCGCGCCACTCGCTCCTTGGGACGCGCACGAAGGTGGTCTTGTCGACGCGGTTGTCGAGTCGGGCGACCGGCAGGTAGTAGCTGCGGGCCTCGTAGCGGCCGTCGTGTTCAAGGATTCGCTCGACGCGGATGGTGCCGGGGCGATCGCTCTGCTCGATCAGGTAGGCCATGTCATCGGTGCCGTACTGTCCGAGCATGACCTCCATCGGGACGCAGTGGTGCAGGATCGATCCCTGGGCGTTGGGCTGGCCGCGCGCGATGTTTTTGCGACGGCTCTCGGCGGGATCGACCCAGATGTACAGGACGCTGGCGCGCTCGAGGATGGTCGGCGACAAGACCTCGAACGCGGTGGCGTAGCCGTGTGGCGGGCAGAGCGGGAAGGCAGCGCCGTTTGGTCCGCCACGGGCCGCCTCGATGACGATGGTCTTGCCGGTGCGATCTTGACAGACGGTGCGGTTGAGCAGCTCTAGCTCGCGGCTCGCCTCGGCTTGGAGACAAGCGGCGACTTTCTTGCGGATGCGATGCGGCACGTCGCCCATGACCTCGGGCAGGCCGAACTTCCGATGCGCCGCGTCGAGCCGATCAAACAACAGCTCAGCCGGGTTCTGCGTCGGATAGGGAGTCTGCGCGAGCAGGTGGGCGTAGTCCTCGTTGAGCAGCTCGATCAGCACCGCCCAGGTCCAGCTGTCACGAAACGGCCGAGTCGGTCCCTGGTAATAGACATCGTGCCAGCCGTGGGCGCGCAGCTCGTCGTCGATACAGTGCATCAGGTGGACGTACGGGTAGTCGTCGAGCTGGAGCGTTGGGCCCATGCCGAAGTCGCGGAGGCACTGCTCCTCGGTGAGGCTGGCCATATAGGTCCGAACTTCCGATTTTCCCGATGCTGGTAGCGAAAACAAGAGGACAGTGTCGAGCAGCTTCATCGCAGGTTTCTCCGCTTGGAAAGGGCGGCACCTTAACACGGCAGCTGGCTGGAAAAACAAGCGGGCCGGCGGGCTCAAGCAGGCGGCGGGCGGCGTTGCCAAGGCAGCGGAGGCAAGGTGACAATCGATGCACGATGCGACGACTGCTGCGAGGGCGCTTGGGGCTGCTGGGTGGGCTGCTGTGCGTAGGTGTGGGGCCAGGACTGGGCCATGCCGAGGGGACTGCTGCCGATGCCGCGATCGTTGCGCGGATTCACAAGGTCAGTCTGCGCCGGGGCCACACCTCCTTGACCGAGCGGCGTGATGTGTCGGCAGCTGCGCAGGAAGTGCTTTTGCAAGTGCCAGACGGAGTGTCGCCGCCGTTTGCGGTGATCCAGCGGGAGCTGCTCCGCAAGCAGGTCATCGAGCCGATCCATCGTCAAATCCTGGCCGGCTTTGCGACGGCCGATCCGGGGGCGCTGCTCGATGCGATGGAGCCGATGCTGGAGCAGGCGCTGGGCGATCGCAAGTGGCGCTGGTTTGGTGTGGCGGTGCGGCCGATCGACAGTGAGCGCAGCCGGCTTTTGATCGTGCTGGTCGAGTCGGGGATCGATCTTGTGCCTCCGCCTGCCGCGACCCAGCTGTCCGAGTCGCCGGTGCCGCTATCGGGGACGGTGCTGGCGCCATATAGCAAGCCTCAGGTGCTGCTGACCGATCCGCACGGTCAGGTGATGCCGCTGCCGATCGTGGTCCGTGGACGTGAGTTTTCCGGCTCGCTGCGCTGTCAGTCGGTCGGGCTCTACAAGATCGAGGTGATCGGCGAGTCGAAACAGGGTCCGCATGTGCTGGCCAACTTTGTGTGGCCGTGTGTGGCAACCTTGCCGTCGCTGCCGCCGACTACGGTGGGGCCGCCGGTGGCCCAGGTAATGCGGACGATTGCCGAGTCGGAAGCGGAGCTGCTGCGGCTGCTCAATCGCGATCGGGCGCAGTCGGGGCTGAAGCCGCTGTCGCTGGATGCGCGACTGACCAAGATTGCGCGCGCGCACTCCGAGGAGATGGTTCGCAAGCGGAGCGTTTTTCATCACTCACCGACGACAGGAACACCAGAGGATCGGGTCCGTCGTGCAAAGATCAAGAACTCGATCATTGCCGAAAATCTGGCACAGGCTCCGACGGAGGAAGAGGCCGAGCGGAGCCTGATGGACAGCCCCGGTCACCGTCGCAACATCCTCGATCCTTCGCTGACGCAGGTTGGGATTGGGGTCGCGACGCTGATGACACCGCAGGGCAGTCGTCAGCTCTACATCACGCAGCTGTTTATCGCCGAGTAGTCGCCGTTTTTTGGGGCGACAAGCTACTTGATCCAGCCTCGGGCGCGGTGGCCTTCGTCCCGACGGCGGTGCATCTCATCGATCGAGGTCAGCGGCCCCACAACGCGATCGATGTACAGCTTGCCGTCGAGGTGATCCAGCTCATGCTGGGCGATGCGTGCGTCCCAATCGACCAGCTCGATCTCTTGCCGAGGCCCGCCCGACTCGGGAGTAAAGCGCAGCCGCAGCCGCTTGGCCCGGGGCAGCTGACCACCGACGCTGGCCACCGACAAGCACGCCTCGTAGTCAGCTTCCGTCTCGTCGGAGTGAGACAGCAGCTCGGGATCAATGTAGGCGCGCACCACCAGCGACTGACCGTGCGGTCGGGTGCCGTGCTTGATCAGAAAAACCCGTCGCGACACCCCGATCTGCGGCGCAGCAATGCCGACCCCGCCGGTCTTGCTCAGCGCCTCGCGTAGCTTTTGCAAAAGTCCCGGTAGATCGTCGTCGGGCGACACGGGCTGCGCCGGCTGGCGGAGCACGCTGGTTGGATCGGGCGCCTCACGATGCCACTGCACAATCAGCTGGCGCGTCAGCTCCTCCGTCAGTTTTTCGGGCCGATTGGTACTGGCCTGCGGATGGACACACGCTGCCTGCGTAGTCGCCAAAATCGTCGCTGCGAGCCAAACGTATCGGCGCCGCTGCATCAGCTGTCCTCGGGGGAGGCCTTTGGGGCGGGCTCCGTCGCCAAGCTCAGCTCGGTCAGCACCCCAAAGTGGTCCGAGGGAAACACGCCATCCTGCCCTTCAGAAAAGCACAGCCGCGACGATGACACCGTCAGCCGATCTTGAGCGCCCGCCAGACCGATCAAGATGTAGTCAATGCGTTGATCGATCACCGGATCGCGCAGCGGACAGTACGGATTGGTCGACGAAAACGTCGCGCCAGGACCCTGACCGACCTGCGCAAACGTATCGGAAAATCGTAGTCCACCGTCGGCAGGCCCGTCAGCTGGAACGAGCAGCTCGGCCAGCTCTCGACTCTCCGGCGGCGCATTGAGATCCCCGAGCAGCAGCGGCGGCAAGATCGGTACGTGCGGCGGAACTCGACCCGGCAGCGCGGCCATTTCCGACGACAACAGCTGACGAATTGCGCCAAGCTGCTGTGCCCGCGTCTCGGCCAGCTCTGGCTCCCACGACAGGTGCGTCACCACCACCGGTAGCAGCCCCACTTTCATCGACAACAGCAGGTACAGCGCCGAGCGAGTCTCGCGATCCGATGGCGTCGGCAGCTTCAGCAGTCGCTGCTCACGAAGCGGCTGCTTGATGAGCGCCGCGTTGCCAAACTCCGCCGGAAAGGGCTTTTCAATCGCACAGGCACGACCGAAGCAGACCCGATACGGCAGCCCCTCGGAAAGCTCGTCGGCCTGCGACGTACCCGGACCGAGCGGCCGCAGCACCTCTTGCAGCGCCACGACATCCGGCGAAAGCCGTGCTAGCTCCTGCCGGATCAGCTGTCGTCGCTTTGCCCACGGCGAGTGATTGCCCCAGATATTCAGCGTCACAACACGCAGCATCGTCACCCACTCATACTACCCGGAGAAGCGTCGCAGAGCTGTCTGCGTGCCGCTTGGGACTCGCTGTGGGTTTGGGTCTTGCAGAACTTGCGCCGGTCGGGTTACTAGTGGACAAACTCACGATTCGGAGCCACGACCCTGAGACACGAAAGCCGCCCCTCTCCCACCGAGCAGTATCGAGTCAACCACCGCATCCGCATTCCTCGCGTCCGTGTGATCGGTAGCGACGGTCAACAGATCGGCATTCTGGAAACCCCAGATGCACTTCGCCTCGCCCGCGAAGAGGGACTCGACCTAGTCGAGATCTCCCCGAAGGCTGTGCCGCCCGTCTGCAAGATCATGGACTATGGTCGCTTCAAATACGAAACGGCCAAAAAGGAACGTGAAGAGCGCAGCAAGCGCACCGTGATCGAGGTCAAGGAGATGAAGTTTCGTCCCAAGACCGACGAACACGACTTTGACTTCAAGGTAAAACACATCCGCGAGTTCCTGGCCGAGGGAAACAAGGCCAAGCTGGTCATCCAGTTTCGTGGCCGCGAGATTGTGCACCCCGAGGTCGGCCAGAACGTGCTGCGGCGAGTTGTGGAGGCGTGTCAGGACGTTGGGATTGTCGAGCAGCCGCCGATGATGGAAGGTCGGCGAATGCTGATGATCATTGGTCCGCGTCCACAGGCTGCCACCAAGCCAAGGCCCGTCGCGCCAAGTCCGGCTCCTGCGGGGGCTCCATCCGTGGCTGCTGCGGCGCCCGTGGCCAGTGCATCGCCCGTGACAGCTCCACCGCCGGCAATGTCCGCTGCGCCCGCCTCAGCAGCGGCCGTTTCTGTTCCGAAAGTGGAGCGCTGAGTCGACGCTACGGAAAGCCGGACGAACCTGGGCGAGCTTCTGCTAGGATGAGCCTGACGATGCAGGCTCTGCCGGGTTTGCAGTCGGGAAGACCAGATATGCACGACACAAACCGATCATCGCAAAGCAGCCCTGGCAACGGACTACTCGGGAAGCTGCTGTTGGCTGTGTGCGTGGCTGTGGTTGGCTGTGGTGGCAGTGCCCCCGAAGCCAGCGCAGCGCTTATCAGTGGCATGCCGCGCTGTGACGCGTCGCTGCTGCATCCACACATCTCTGTTGGTAGCGTCGCCGGTCAGCCCGGCAAGACGATCGTCTACGTTGATGGAGTGATGGCCTGCGTCGACGACAGCAGCCGAGTGGATCAGATCCTCACCCAGCTGGAAATCCGCAGTCCAGGCATCCTCGCTCGCTAGCCCGCCCGACAGTTCGATCTAAAAGCTAAAACGCCGCGCTGCCGGTGATGTCCTCGCCGACAATCAGCGTATGGATGTGATCGGTGCCCTCGTAGGTGAAGACCGACTCGAGGTTGCACATGTGACGGCCGCTCTGATACTCGTCGGTGATGCCGTTGGCGCCGAGCAGATCGCGGGCGTTGCGGGCGCACTCAAGGGCCATCTTGACGTTGTTGCGCTTGGCGAGGCTGACCTGCTGCGGTCGGCTCTTGCCGGCCTCTTTCAGTCGCCCCAGCTGTAGACATAGCAGCTGCGCCTTGGTGATCTCTTGCAGCATGTCGACGAGCTTGAGCTGCACCAGCTGATGCGCGGCGATCGGCTTGCCAGCAAACTGGACCCGTTCCTTGCAGTACGACAGCGCCTCGTCGTAACAGGCCATCGCCGCGCCGACCGCTCCGAACGCAATGCCGAAGCGCGCTTGGTTCAGACACGACAGCGGGCCCCGCAGACCCTTGACCCCCGGCAGCAGCGAGGACTTTGGTAGCAAGCAGTCCTCGAAAATCAGCTCTGAAGTGACCGAAGCGCGCAGCGAGAACTTGCCGTGGATGTCGCGGGTCGAGAAGCCAGGCAGGCCGCGCTCGACGACAAAGCCGCGCACCAGACCATCATCGCACTTGGCCCACACCACCGCTAGGTCGGCAAGCCCGCCAGAGGTGATCCAGCGCTTCTCGCCGCTCAGCACGTAGCCGTCGCTGGTTTCGCGAGCGGTGGTGCGCATGCCGCCGGGGTTGCTGCCAAAGTCCGGCTCGGTGAGGCCAAAGCAGCCGATCAGCTCGCCGCTGGCCAGCTTCGGGAGGTAGCGCAGCTTCTGTTCTTCGCTGCCGAAAGCGTGAATTGGATACATCACCAGCGCGCCCTGCACCGACGCGAAGCTGCGGACACCGGAGTCGCCGCGCTCCAGCTCCTGCATGATCAGTCCGTAAGCGACCGCGCCGAGTCCCGGGCAGCCGTAGCCGACGAGGTTTGCGCCCAGCGCCCCGAGCGTACCAAGCCGCCGAGGCCACGTTTGGTCGAAGGTCCCGTCGCGGAAATGGCGGCCGATGACGGGCATGATCTCGTCGTCGACAAAGCGGCGGAACGTGGCGGAAATCAGCTTCTCTTCGTCGGTGAGTAGGTCGGCAACCTGAAAGTAATCAACGCCGTGAAAAGGCATCGCAGCCTCCTGTTGGTACTGTGGGAACGCGCGGCGACTCAGCGTCTCACGGCGCAGACGAGCAGCTCGAGGCCGGCGCGGGTGATGGCAGAGTCGGTCGGGACTTCCTCGTGGGTGATGTCAAAAGCGGGCCGCAGTCGGGCGCGAAGCTCGTCGCGGCTTGAGGCATAGGGCGGACCGCCGGGATAGTCATGGGGATAAAACAGTCCGACGAGAACACCGCCGGGACGGAGCAGCTGGGCGACCGCCCGCATGTACTCATCGCGACGGTGCGGCTCGATGGCGCAGAAGCAGTTGTGCTCGACCACCCGATCGAAGCGGCCGCACTGACGAGGATCGCGGCTCGGCCAGGAAAACAGATCTTGCTGCTCGAAGGTGACGGTGGCGGACAGGCCTTTGGCAGCAGCGGATCGCCGGGACAGCTCGACGGCGGCTGGCGCGATGTCAATGCCCACCACGTGTGACGCCGGCTCCCCAACCTCGGCGAGCAGCAGCGCTTCATGACCGCGCCCACAGCCCACCACCAGCGACCACTCACCACGCCGAGGCGGATGAGCAGCAAAGTAGCGAGCCAGCGGCGGCGTCGCCCGGCCCATCTCCCAGCCATCGCCCCCGTGGTGATACAGATACTCCCAGCGTGACTCCACATCGAGCCCGGGCGGATCAGGCGTACGTGCCATCGCTTCCCGTCGAGCATTCCGCGCCAGCTCGCGCAGCAGCGTCTGCGCTTCCTGATAGTCGAGCGACTCGATGCGGCTGCCACAGCGAACCGCGATGGTCTTGGCATCGGCGTCCAGCCACAGCTCTGCGAACACTTCCCCGTCGGGCAGGCGTCCGGTCTGCCACAGCCAGGTTTGCAGCGCCTTACCACCGTCGAGGATTCGTGCAGTAGCCTCGGGACCCAGCATGCCGTCCACCACTCGCTCGGGGTGAGTGGCGCGCACCTTCGTCACAAGCTGCGTCGTATTGATATGTAGCGTTCGCAGTTCCACGCGGCGGGCTTCCTATTTTGCGACTGCGGACTAGCCGAACACTTTTTTGGTCAGGCCGCCGCTCGCATCCAGAGACAGCACGGACTCGAAGCCACCGACAGACTCACCGGCGACAAACAGCAGGGGAAACTCGGTGGCGTGCGCCTTGGTGAGCGCCCAGCTGCGGGTCGCTTCATCATCGGTTACATCGAGGACTTGGTACGGAATGCTCCGACCTTTGAGCACATCCTCGAGCCGCTTGCGCTCGCGCACAAACTGATCGGTGACGTAGAGCATGACCGGCGCCGCCTCTTTCTTCGCCGGTGCCACGTGGCCGGCGCGCGCTTTTTCGGCCAGCGCTTGCAGGCGCTCTTCCTCGGCTTGGCGACGCTCCAGCTCGTCCGAAGCCGCCAGTGGACGCCCGAGCAGGTCGTTGACAAACCCCGCTGCCCGTCGCGCATACCGTACCGGCGGCAGAAAATTGCCCGTCTCAGACGAGATTGCCGCATACGCCAGCGTCTTGCCGCGACGAAGAACACCTTCAACAGCTTTTTTCATAAGGACTCACTCATTACGCGGCGGGTCTACCGCTGTCAACGGCTTACCTTGCGGGTCGCGTGGCTACTTGCGGACGATGACGCGGGTGCCTCGGGGCAGCGACGGACCTCCGCGATGCGACGGCGTGGTGATGGTGTGCCAGCCGATCGGCAGATCGGGCGAGGTGAAGGAGAAGAACTGCTCGGCGGCGGGCGGGCTCAGGTTGACGCAGCCGTGGCTGACGGCGTGGCCAAGCTTGTCGTGCCACAGCACCGCGTGCAGGCCAATTCGACCGTTGAAAAACTGGGCGTGCGGCACTTCCCGAAAGTCGTATTGCGACGCGGCCCCAGCGAGGTTGGCCATCGTCTGCGTCAAGTATTTGCGATAGATGTAAAACGAACCGGGCGGTGTCGAGCCCTCGATTCCCGTCGACACCAGCGCTGCGAAGATCGGCTTGGCACCCTGATAGGCGATGGCGACCTGCTCGGAGAGGTGGATGTCGATCCAGTGCTCGTCGGTTGAGATCCCGGGCGGCGGCGACATCGGCAGCACTCGCCGGAGCTGCTGCGTCTCGACCTCGAACTGGCTTGCTGAAACCCAGGCCGGCTTGCTGGAACCAACGGCCCGCAGCGCCACTCGGGTGGACTCGGGGAGGACGACAGCTTGACGACCCGGTGAGCTCTCGGTGCCTTCGCTTAGGTAGAGCACGCCGTAGCGCGGCAGATACGCCACCGGTCCAGCGTCGGACTTGGGCAGAAAGATCGGGACACCATCTTCCCCAACCGGCGGCACCGCCCACGCCAGCCGCTGACCGGGCGGCACCGAGTCGAGCTTCACCGCCGGCGCATCGGGCGGGTCATACAGCTGCACGTCGCTCTTGGGCAGCCACTGGCGACCGATCAGCTGGACCTCAGCGCCTCGGGCCTGGGTCACTGTGACGCCATCGCCCTTGTGGAGAATCTGCCGCAGAAAGCTACCGGTGCCGCGCAGCCGGGTCACCAGCGCCGAGACGACGCCATAGCGAAACCGCTGCCAGCCCGAGCTCTTTTCTTGCGCGGGTGGACTGGAGAGATAGCCCGGCTCGACGTTGACTTCAGCGGCGCAGACATAACCACTGGGAAGCGCCGAGAGCCAGCTGCGACACAGACCGGTGTGGGTGCTCAGCGGCTGTCCGACGAGAATGGCAGTGTGACCGCGCAGCTCGCCGAGCGTCGTCGCTGCATAGCTTGGTAGCGCCAGGATCTTCACCGGCAGATCGCGCCGTTTCGGCAGCGCCCAGCGGACCGCGATCTCTCCAGCCGGTGGTGGCTCAGGCTCGACGAGAGGCTTTGGCGGCGTGCCGACTGGCGCTTGCCGCAGCGGACCGTCACTTGGGCGCCCTGTCGACAGTCGCAGCTTGCCCGGCCAGAGCCAACGCTTGCCGACTCGGAGCGCTTCGCGGCTTCGCGACTGCGGACGCAGCTCTTGACTCGGTGACAGCGTCGGACGATGGATCGGCGCCGAGAATCGACCGTGTCGCGGTCCTCCCCACGCCTGCGCCCCCCCGAGCGTCACCAGCAAGAGCAGCCCCCAAGGACTGTGCATACGCCTGCTCGACATGCTGTGGCTCGCCCATTATATCAGGCGTCACCGTCGACAAAGCAGCCACCGAAAAGCGCCACGATTTCGCGAGCTTGGCTGACCTGGCCCGATCGGATGCGGGCCGCAACCTACAAAGGTGAGGTCTAGACCCCCAGCCAGGGCCGTCGTGCGGGCGCTCTGCCGAGTGAAAATGGGTCAAATTTTGCCCGATTTCTCCTGGCAAGCCGCTTGCATTGCCATCCAGCCATTCCTGCTACCTGTCTGGAGGCTCTGATGCGTCGTTCGTCGCTGTTTGCGGTTGGTGCGTGCTTGATGTTGTCGTCCCTGCTCGTCGGCTGTGGCAGCGAGCTGTCCTCCGAGGCTGTGGGCGAGGCTCCTGGTGAGCAAGAAGCCGTCCTCGATGCACCGAATAGCGAGCTTCAAGCCGAGGCCGCCCGCGTCGGTGAGCCCGCCGAAGTGACCGCCACCAGCCTCAACCTGCGCAGCGGACCCAGTACCAGCTACGGCATCATCGCCAGCATGCCGCGCGGCACCGTCGTCCAGGTCCACAGCGTCTCCAGCGGCTGGTACAAGATCACCTGGGGCAGTCGAACCGGCTGGTGCTCGGGGCAGTACCTCACCCCACACGCGATCCAAGGCGGCGTCGCCGAGGCCATCCAGCGCGCCGAGTCAGGCGTAGGCTTTTCCTACTGGTGGGGCGGTGGCTGCTGGAAGCCCGGCTCCAGTGAAAAAGGCAGCTGCAGCGGCTCATGTCCATCGTGCTCGCACCGTGGCAGCTACGGCGCCGACTGCTCTGGCTACGTCGCCAAGGTCTGGCAAGTGCCCGGTGCCAGCTCCGTGTCGAGCTGTTCCCATCCGTACTCGACCTACAACTTCACCAACGAGTCGCGCGAGTGGCGCACGGTCGCACGCGGCTCGGCCAAGCGCGGCGATGCCTTTGTGTATAACCAAAACGGCGCCGGCCACATCTTCTTATTCGACAATGGCGATCCGTGGGGCTGGATGAAAGCCTATGAGGCCAAAGGCTGCAGCTACGGCATTGTTTACGGCTCACGCACCGCCGGCTCGAACTACAAAGTCATTCGCCGCGACGGCTTCTAGTCCTCCCCCGAAATCGCCAGTCGTTCCCGCAGCTATGTCGATATGATTCGACTGGAAAATAGCTCGCGCGCTATCATCATCAAAATACGCTAATCGCCTTGGCCTCGGTTGTTGCTGACGGTGGCGCGGATGGCCGGCTCAAAGGCCTCGCAGCCGGTGCAGGCCCAGGACTCCCAGCGCCCAACGCAGGCTTTGCTGAGGCAAATTTGATAAAAATGGCACTCAAAACGCCGGAACGGCTGCTCACTGTCAGCCAGCTTCAGACGCAGCGGATTGCATGTCGGCAAGATCCGAACCTCCTCACACCGACCAGGCAGCTCACTTGGATGGCGTGCGATGAGAAACACTCAAAATACATCATACGCAAAAAAGAGCGAGACACCAGCCTCAGTCCATCGCGCATAGTGATGCAAAAGAAATTGCAAGAAATTACGAACCACAAACTACGAAGTTTTTCAGCCTAGTGCGAAGAAAATAGCGAAGAGCAACCGGAATGACTGCTTGTGCAGATTCCACCACGCGCCTACGCTGAAAAATGTGTAAGAAAGTCGGTTTTTAACAGTCGGTCTAGGATGGAGGTCGGTGATGGCGGACACAAACGTATCGACGAATCAACCGGATGAGCGCATCGGCGGTGGTGGATCGAACAAAGTGGGGCTGGTGGTGGGTGTGCTGGCGATCGGCAGCCTGATCGGCTTTTTGTACTACCGATCGCTGGGGACGGGGACGGGCGAGGCTCCGAGTGCGCTGGCGGGGTTTCGGGCGGCGATGGCGACAGAGTGCAAGCTCGACCAGTTTGCCAAGCCGGTCGATGCTCAGCTGCTGGCGCTGTACGACGGCAGCAGTCGTATGCAAGGGGTGATCGCGGAACAGGCGGGCATTCTCAAGCGCGGCCAGCCCGACTGCGACCGGATCGTCAAGGTCCTGAAAAGCGTCAGCTATCCCGTCGAGTAGCGCAGGGCGGTGGCGTTTGCGGGACTACCAGGGCTCGCGGCCACCGATGAAGTCGTAGGGGTAGCCGAAGCTCGGACGCGACACTTGGTCCAGCCGGCGGACGTGGTCAGGCGACAGCACAATCGACAGCGCAGCGATGTTGTCGGAGAGCTGGGCCAGGTTGCGGGCGCCGATAATGATCGACGAGCACTCGGGATGCGCGAGTAGATACGCCAGCGACACCGCAGCGGGCGTGCTGTGGATCTCATGGGCGATCTCGCGAACGGTATCGAGGATCTTCCAGTTGAGGTCGGTGTTCATCGCCCCGTACGAGTCTTTCCATGCCGACAGACGCGCACCCTCGGGAGGCGCTTCGCCTTTCTGATACTTCCCCGACAGGAAGCCACGCCCAAGCGGACTCCACACCAGGACGCCCAGGCCAAAGTGCTTGGCCGCCGGGAGCAACTCGCGCTCGGCGTCGCGGACAACCAGGCTCCACTGGATCTGCATCGACTCGAAGCGCACCGTGCCTCGCTTGTCGGCGGCCCACAGCGCCTCGGTCAGACGGTAGCCGGTGTAGTTCGAGCAGCCGACGTAGCGGACCTTGCCGTCGCGGACCAGATCGTCGAGGGCGCGCATCGTCTCCTCGATCGGGACGTGACGATCCTGCATGTGGACTTGGTACAGGTCGATGTAGTCGGTGCGCAGGCGACGCAGAGAGTCTTCGCAGGCAGAGATGATGTGCTTGCGCGACAGGCCCTGATCGTGTGGCCCGATGGCACGAGTGCCAAAGCCAATCGGGAAGCGGCACTTGGTCAGCAAGGTGACTTTGTCGCGACGGCCTTGCAGCCACTGTCCGAGGAGCTGCTCGCTGCGGCCTTCACTGTAGACGTTGGCGGTGTCGATGGTGTCAATGCCGGCGTCGATGGCGGCGTCGAGTACGTTCCGGGCTTCCTCGTCGCTGGAGGTGACTCCGCGCATGAAGCTCTCGGACTCGCCGAAGGTCATCGCGCCCAGCGTCAGCGCCGAGACTTTCAGACCGCACCGTCCGAGATGTCGATGTGAGATATGAACCGGGGTCGTCATGGCTGGCTCCTGCTTCCGCCCGTAGGCGAGTGTGCAACCATGATGCGCGAGGACCCAAGGCGGTGGAAGCCCTAGCGGTAGCGCCGCTGTTTTTGGCCAAGGTCCGGGGGTAGCAGTGGAACCGACGGCGGCGCGTGTAGTATGGTGTCGCAACTTTGCGGACAAGGTCCATGAATCGATCTGCGCCCCTTCCGATTTCTTCGCGCGCTTTCCACCCTGGGCTCCGACGGTTTCTGACGCTGCGGCACCTCGCAATGACGGTCGCGCTGGGTGGACTTGTGCCACTTTGTGCGATGCCGAAAGCAGCGTGGGCGGTGGGCGAGCAGAATGCCCGGCTGCGCGGCACCATCGTCGAGGCAGGCACCGACGTACCGATGCAAGGTGCGGTGGTCATCATTCGCGGCGATGCGCTGATCGGCGGTCCCAAGCGAGCCGTGGCCGACGACGAAGGTCACTTTGACTTTCCGCTGCTACCGCCGGGTAAGTACACCATCACCGTCGAATACGAGGGGCTGAAGCCGACCCAGCGGCGTGTCTCCTTGGACCTCGGGCAGACGCAGAACATCAAGATTCCGCTCTCGGCAGAGCTGGCCCAGGCCGAGACGCAGACGATCATCGAGGAGCGACGGCGACTGGACGCCGATCGGCTCTCGACGGGGAAGGTGCTGACCGCTGACTCGCAGGCCAAGCTGGCCACGCCCCGTCGCTATCAAGATGTCGTCCAGCAGCTTCCTGGCGTCACCGGCAGCTCGAACCCGGTCATGGCCGGCGCCACCCAGCGTCACAACCGCTACCTCGTCGACGGAATGGACATCACCGACCCCGTCGAGGGCACGTTTTCCGCCAACTTCAACTTCGACGCCATCGGCCAGATGGACCTGCTGCTCTTGGCGGTCGACGCACAGTACAACTCGCTCGGCGGCGTCATCAACCTGATGACCAAGAGTGGCAGCGACAAGCTCTCCGTCGACGCCAGCTTCTATGTCAACAACCAGGCGCTGTCGCTGGGAAGTCGCTCGGGCAATCAGCTGTACGAAGGGCGGCTGCTCGATCAGCGCGGTCCGGTGCCGCCGGTGGCGAGCTACCAGGCCAACGTCAACATCGGCGGGCCGATCGTCAAACAGAAGCTGTGGCTCTACTTCTCGACGGAGTATCGCTACCGCATAAACTCGGTGATTTCGGGCGCGCCGCTCAATGTCCAGCACGAGCCACTCGAGCGCCACGACCTCTACACACGGCTTAAGCTGACGTGGTCGCCGTCGTCGCGGCATCGAGTGAACCTGTCGCTGAACGCCGATCCGACCTGGCTGACCAACATCCGTAACATCGACGGCAGCCAGACCAACGCCTACACCTCCGAGGCTGACTATTTCCAAAACCAAGGCGGCGCGTTTGGCATCCTGACCTGGGACTATTTCGCGTCGGATACGCTGCTATTTGGGCTTCAGACCGGTGTGCAGTGGTTTGGCTTCACGACCGGACCGCAGCTCGGCGACCTTGTCAGCCCGACCCACATCGACAACGGCAGCACCATCACCTGGAATAACTCCGACGCAGCGTCGGTGATCAGCGACGGTCGGCTGCGGTTTCAGTTCGACCCGACGGTGACCTGGATCAAGCGCGGCGGCATCGGTACCCACACGGTCAAAGCCGGCGCGCAGGTGCAGTTTCTGCGCAACTATGCCTCGACGGGGACGCCCGGCAACTTGATCTACACCGACGACACCAGCCAAGGCGGCGGGGTGCTCAGTCGCGATCCCAACTCGACCGAGCGGCCCCTCGGCTGTGTCGAAGCGGCCCCGCAGCCTCGGATGGGCTCGACGGCGACGCCGTGTTTCCAGCGCGCGCTGTACGAGCCGACGCGGGCGCAGGTTCGCATCGGCTGGGCGATGGGCGCGTTCATTCAGGATACGTGGAAGCCGACCTCGTGGCTGACGCTGGTTCCCGGTCTGCGCGTCGACTACGGCACGGCGCAGAACTCGCTGGGGCAGACGACGCAGAACCTGCTGGGCTTTGGGCCGCGTATCGGTGCCTCGGTGGATCTGACCCGCGATGGCAAGACCATGGTCAAGTTCGCCTACGGTCGCGCCAATGAGGTCGCGTCGCTGCGCAGCGCCGGGCTGGCCGATGTCAATCCGCTGTCGACGACGTGGAACTACAACCAGGCGAGCGGTCGCTTCGATCGCTTCTTTTCGTCCGACGGTGGAGGTGGTGGCTATGAGCTGGCCGGTCGCTGTGCCGACGGAACCATTCGCAGCGAGTGTGGCAATGCCAAGCTCAGCCTGCGGCCACCGCACTCGGACTTTGTGACCGCGTCGTTCGAGCGCGAGCTGTACGCCAATGTCGTCGGCAGTGTTACCTATACCTACCGCCGCCTCGAAGATCTGTGGGAAGACATCGAGGTGAACGCCTACCGGACGCTCGACGGTGGCAACATCGCCGGCTTTGCCGACCCCAACCGAGGCAACGTCCGCGTCTACCGTCCCACCGGCGAGGCGTTTCGGCGCTACCAAGCGATGGACATTGCGATTGCCGGCAATCCGTCGCCAGCCTGGAGTGTCTTTGTCGCCTATACGCTGTCGTTTTTGGATGGCACGCTCGACGACCAGATCTCGATCCTGCGCAACGACATGCCGCGCGACCTGCGGCTGTACGGCTACCTTCTCGACGACCACCGCCATCAGGTCAAGGCCAACGCCAGCTATACCTTCCACGGCCTGACTGCCGGCGTGAACCTGGCCTATATCACCGGAGCGCCGACGACGCGGCTCTATACCACGACGGCATTTGGCTACAACGGGCGCTACGGCTGGCGCGGCACCGATCCCGGCAGCGACCCGAACGACATCCGCAAGTGGACCGAGCTGCGCAGCTCCGACGTGCTCGATCTGTCGGTGCGGGCGCAGTACGACACCTACGAGCTGATTCGGCAGCACCTGACGCTGATCGTTGACATCTTCAACGTGCTCGACTTGTCGTCGGCGACGCGCACCAACACCACCTCGGCCAGCACCTATCAGCCGGCATTCGAGGCTCGCAACAGCGCTGCGTACGGAGCCGTGACCAGCCGCCAGGTGCCGTTCCGCGTCCAGTTTGGCCTGCGCTACCAGTATTAGTCCGCAATCCGGGAGACGTTACACGATGGGCAAACCACCGATTACCGCCAATCAGGTCACGCTGCTGCGGATTGTGCTGCTGCCGCTCGGGCCGTACCTGCTGTATGGCACGGTGAACGAGCAGTGGCTGGCGCTGCTTTTTATGACCGTGCTCGGCTGCACCGACTTTGTCGACGGCTGGCTGGCGCGGCGCTACGGCTCGACCGAGCTGGGGCGGCTGATGGACCCGATCGCCGACAAGGCCTTCGTGCTGGTCGGCTTTCTGCCGTTCATCCACCTGATGAAGGACGGGCATCCGTGGCTGTATCCGTGGGAGGTCGGGCTGATGCTCGCCCGCGAGTACGTCGTCACCAGCTTCCGATCGGTGTATGAGCAGCGGCGGATCTCGCCCAAGACGCAGCTCCTCGCCAAGATCAAGGCGTGGGCCCAGATGGCCGGCTGCGGCGTGATCTTCCTTCTGCGGATGGTGCCCGAGAAGTGGGTGCTCTACGCGATCGTGCTCGGGGCAGTGCTGCCGCTGGTCTTTTTGGCGATCCGCTTGGTGGTGCGCGGCGTGGTGTGGAAGGGCGCGCTCATCTTCAGCGGCTGGTTTGTGGTCCTTTTGCCGATTCAGTACCAGTGGGGTTCCGAGGCGACGACGCACTTTCTGACCGTGACCATCATCGGCATCACCTGGATCTCGGGCTGGTCGTATGTGACGCCGCTGTTTCCGCTGCTCCGCCAAGGCGAGCTGAAAGCCGGCGACTGGGCGCGCATCTTTGGAGCGGTGGTGCCGCCGACGCTGCTGCTCATCTTGGCGAATCAGCAGGTGCTGCGGCCTTGGGTGGTGATGCTGATCATGACGATCGAGCTGTCGGTGGGCGGGCTCGACAACCTGCTCTGCTTCCATCGGGTGCAGGCGTCGGCGCTGCTGTGGGGTGTGCGGGTCGGCTTGCTGTCGCTGCTGTCAGCGCTGGTGCTGCTCGGTCAACCGGCGTGGCTGCTGTACGTCGGCTTGGCGCTGTCGGTCGGCCTGTCAGCCATCGAGTTCTATCGCGGGCGACGCTACTACCTGGAAGAGCCCGAGGAAGCCAAGTCGCGAGTGGTGGACTAGCCGCCGATGACCCCGCACAAGGTTCCTGTCACCGTCATCTCCGGGTTTCTGGGCAGTGGCAAGACCACGCTGCTGCGACGACTGGTGTCGGACCCGAGCCTGCCCCACAAGCTGGCGGTGATCGTCAACGACCTGGGCGAGCTGGGCCTGGACCATGAGCTGATTGCCGCCGAGTCAGATACGCCGACCCTGCGCGTGACCGAGCTGACCTCGGGCTGTGTCTGCTGCACGCTGAAGAGTGAGCTGGGCGAGGCGCTGCTGTCGCTGGCTCGTGGCGAAGGACTCGATCGTCCCCCCGCGCACATCCTGATCGAGCCGAGCGGCATCGCCAAGGCCTCCGAGGTCAGCTTTGCCATCGGCGCCCTGTCGTTCGATGGCCCGGTCGAGTGCGATGCCGTCGTCACCGTCGTCGATCTTCACAATGCCGAGCGCGCCCATCGCGAGCATCCCGAGCTGTTCGAGGATCAGGTGCGCTTCGCCGATCTCCTGCTCCTCAACAAGGTCGACCTAGAGCCCGATCTCGCGACGCAGCAGCGCCTGGCCGCCTGGCTGCAAGCCCTGGCCCCCCGCGCCCAGCAGATCTTCACCTGTCAGGCCGAGGTCGATGCCCGGCTGCTGCTCGGACAGCTTGATCTCTTGGCGCAGTCACCCAGTCGGCAGCCACCGCCTGCGCCGCACCCGCCCACGCACGCCCACCGGCCTGAGGCGCATGGCATTGCCGCTCGCACCCTACCCGTGCCCTTCGCGATCGACTGGCCGGCGCTTGAGGACCTTCTCGACAGCCTGGCCGATCACATCTTTCGCATCAAAGGCATCGTCGATCGCCAGGACGAGGCCGCCACCACCCCGCTGCTGGTCCAAGCCGTGGGCGATCGCATCGACTGGCAAGAGCTGCCCCCCGACTCCCCCCTCACCCAAGCCCCCCGCCGCCTCATCTTCATCGGCGAGCCCCAAGCCCTAGACGAACCCACCCTACGGCAAGCCCTACAGAACGTGGCCGCGACACCAAAACCAAGACTCCTGCCAAACCAACCAGTCGAGAAATGAACTGTGGGGCCGACCGAAGAGCTTTTTTTCGGGCCGCAAAGCGGAACGGAAAAAAGTCTCGCAGGGAAGGGGGGCCCCACAGTGAGACTTCCGCTAAGTGCCGGGGTTAGCGGACCTGGAAGATGAAGTGGGAGAGGTTGGTGCGGCCAAAGAACTCCTTGGTGACCCGCTGCGCACTCTGCGCCGCCCCGGTCGGTCCCAGCGCAATCACATCGACGCTGTACGTCCCTGCGGTAAAGCCCGTCGTCTCCCCGCTATAGGCCGTACACGGGAAGTCAAACGGCTGCCCAGTCGACAGCTGCACCCGCACCCACTGCACGTTCTTCGTCGAGCAGTCGCGCGCCGGCGCGGTCAGCGGGTCTGGAGCCGTGGCATCGACGATCTGCCAGGTCAGGTACGCGGTCGCCGTGCCTTGATAGGTGCCGCAGCCCGACAGAGCGCCGAGCACCGGCAGCACGGACAAGAGCAGTTTCGACAGGGACTTGCTGTGCATGAAGGTTCTCCTACGTGGTCTTGATGGTTTCTTATGGTCAAGCCGGCCTCGCTTGTCGCTTGGCGAGGTCGGCGTCTACGATGCCGTCACGGGGTCGAGTCCCACCGTCCGCAGCAGCACTTCCAGCCGCTTCTCGAACGTGTGGTCCCGCAGGGCTCTCACCGCTGCCGCCGCCGCGATCTGCTGCCGCTCGTGCGGCCTGGCCAGGTAGTACTGCACTTTCTCGCGCAAGTCAGCCCGGCCGTCGAACGTCACCACTTCTTTGCCGACCTCGAAGTATTCCCCGAGCGCGGGCCGGTTGTCGGTCAGCTGAAACGCGCCGATGCCGCCCAGCTCGAACGTCCGCTTGTTGACATCGCCAATCCCGGCGTAGTGGTTGGTGTTGAGCGCGATCTTGGCCGCGCACATCGCCTTGCACTTCTCGTCGCCCTGGACCACCTTGCCGGCCCAGAAGTCGTGGACCTGGTGGTGCAGCCAGCGCGGCGGCTTGGCCCCCCACAGCTTCACGTCGATGCTGCCGTCCAAAAGCGGCTCGATGAGCTTCGCCCGATACGGGTAGTAGTTGCCGAACGTCGCCACGTCCGCGCCATAGGTCCGTAGGTCGTCATCCGAGAGCGCAATCGGCCTGTGGAACACCCGGTCCATGCACTCCGGCAGGTGGTGGATGTAGTCCGCCGACAGGCTCTGCCGCAGCCGCGCCACCATGAAGCGGTCCTGAAAGAACAGCCCGTTCCACGGCGCCAGCAGGAACGTGCCCCGGCCAAAGCTCGTGAACGCATCGGGGAACCAGCCCGCACACGTGATCCCCAGCCCCCGCAGCTCGGCAATCGTCTCGGGCAGCACCCACAGCAGCTGCACCACCAGCACCAAGTCGGCCTTGAGCGCCCGCGCCCGCGCCAACAGCGGCTTCTGCGCAAAGTAGAACGGCTCGCGCACCGTGCCGCGCAGCACAAACTCGGCGGCGGCATAGGCCAGCGGGTAGCGCTGCAGGGGCTTTGGCACCCCGATGTACTTGCGCGGGTCAAACAGCTCCGCCGTGTGGCCCATCGCCCGCAGGCCGTTCACACACCCCACCTCCGAGCCGTCTTCCCAGTCGGGACCCACCACCAGCACCCGCATCGGCATGTCCTCCTGCTTGCGCTACTTGGCCGCTGGCTTCTTGCGCGGGGTGCTCTGCCGCTTAAACGGCTCAAGCGACTTCAGCACCTCGGGCTGGGTGCGGTGCGCCGCGCGGAGGATCTCCAGCGCCTGCATATACCGCCCATACCGCTCGCCCTGCGCGACCGTGAACTGGCGATGGAACGCCTCGTAGTCCTGGAGCAGCTTCACGTCCTTCTGCTTCTCGCTGCGCTGCCCCTTCAGATCCACGTCGAGTGTCTTGACATCGAGGCTGAACTTCTTGTCCCAGCCCTCCGACTTGATGCGGGTGATGAGCGCCTCGAGCTGATCATCGAAGGAGCTGGGAACGGCGATACTGGACTTGGCCATGACGTGCTTCCTTTCTTCACCAAGCGAGCCCGACCAGCCTGATTGCCAGCCCCACTCGCCCACCCCCTGAACCAATCACAAAACCAACAAGCCAACCAAGCCCCATCACAAGCAACTCTTGATGAAAGACGAGATGATTTAGATGAACGACGAGACGATTCAGATGAAAGATTAATCAGGCTTGATGAAAGACGAGATGATTCAGATGAACGACGAGATTGTCTTGATGGAAGGCGAGATTGTTTAGATGAAAGACGAGACAGTCTTGATGAACTACGAGTCCGGCTTGATGAAAGACTGGCCAGTTTAGTCGGGCGGGTCTTTGGGGTCGGGGGTTGGGGTGTTGCGGTAGTGGTCGGGGGAGAGCTGGTACTGCTGGAGCGCTCGATAGATCTGCTGCCGCGACCTGCCGAGGGCCCGCGCCACCTGGGCAATCCGTCCGCCCTCTGCCTGAAGCGCTGCGACCAGCTCGGCTTTCGGAAGGGGCGGCAGCTCGACAGCAGGCACCATGGGCGGCTTCGGCGGCAGCGGCCCTGGCTCGCCCGGTGGCAGCGGCGGTGTGGTCGGCGGCAGCGGCGTTGCGGTCAGGCGCTCGGCGATGAGCTCTACCGTCAGCTGCGGCAGCTTCGCCCCCCGGACCCGCAGCTCGGTTGCCACCTTGGACAGCTCGCGGACGTTCCATGGCCACGGGTACAGCAAAAGCGCCTCGGCCAGCAGCGGATGGAGCGGGGGCGACTCACCGAGGAAGTGCCCGAGCAGCAAGAGGATGTCCTCGCGCCGCTCGCGCAAGGGGGGCAGGCGAATCACGATCTCGGACAGCCGCGCATACAGGTCGCCGCGCAGCTTGCCCGCCTGGACCTCCGCCGCGAGGTTGCGGTTGGTCGCCGCCACGACCCGGACCGGACACGGCTGCGGCTCGACACTGCCGACCGGGGTGATGACGCCCTCTTCGAGCGCCCGCAGCAGCTTCGCCTGGAGCTGAAGCGGCAGCTCCCCGACCTCGTCCAGAAACAGCGTCCCGAAGGAGGCAGCGCGGAAGTAGCCGGGGTGGGCCTTGGCGCCGGTGAAGGCGGACGTGACGTGGCCGAACAGCTGGCTCTCGGCAAGCGTCTCGGGGATGGCGGCGCAGTTGACGGCGACAAGCGGCCCCTTGACCCCCGACAGGGTGTGGAGCGCGCGCGCGGTGACCTCCTTGCCGGTGCCACTGTCCCCGAGCAGCAGCACCGTACACTTGGCCGGCGCCCACAGCGCGACCTCGTGCCGCAGCCGCCGGATCGCCAGGCTCTGCCCGATGAGGGTATCGACCAGGGCATCGGCGACTGGGAGCCCGCCTGGCTCGATTCGCAACAGCAGCAGCGAGCCCCCCACGCGGAGCAGGTCGCCATCGGACAGCTCGGCGGTCTTGGTCCGCACCCCGTTGACGAAGCAGCCGTTCGAGCTGCCCTCGTCCCGCAAGGTCGGCCTGCCCCCGGGGTGAGCCGGCGCCGTCACCGTCGCGTGCAGCCTCGACACCTGCGAGTCATCGGCCAGACAGACCTCGTCCGGCGGGGCGCCCCGACCAATCCGCAGCTCGCCGGCATCGAGTCGCCACACGGTGGGCTGCCCGCGCCTGCCCCCCAGCGAGGACCGGATGATGCCCTGCGACTTCGTATACAAGAGCCGCAGGTACGGCACGGGGCGCGGCGACTTGGCCATCGTCTCGTCGTCCGGCTGGGCAGTCTGCGAAAGGAGCGCTTCGGTCGGCACGGCTCTCCCCATACTACTCCTCTGCCCCCGGAGGCAAATACAGACCCAACGGCAGCCGCCATTGTGTAAAATGGCCTAGCGTCATGAACTTTGCCTGCACGCAGCGTCGTCGGGGGGACGGCGCATCGGGCATCTGGGGTAACGGGTTGTCGGGGGGAAGCCGATGACCTTGTACAACACTGCTCAGGCCCGGCGCTGTGAGCGCTGCGGCGAGCTATATCCCGACGGGGACAAGCACCTGTGCGGCAGTGGCGACAACGTGGCGGCGGTTTCGAGCCCGAGCTTGACCAAGAGCAATCCCGATGAGGCGCAGGGCTCAAACGACGACCTCATCGGCACGGTCATCGATGGTCGGTTCGACATCCTGGAGCGCTTGTCGGCGGGCGGCATGGGCGTGGTCTATCGGGCGCGGCACGTGCTGCTCGATGCCGAGGTGGCCATCAAGGTGCTGCTCAAGCCGCAGGACCAAGACGCGCAGTATCGCTTTTTGCAAGAGGCGCAGCTGGCGAGCAAGGTCAAGCATCCCAACACCGTCGTGGTGTCCGACTTCGGGGTGCTGCCCGACGACCGCTCGTATCTGGCGATGGAGTTTCTGCGCGGTCCGACGCTGAGCAAGGTCATCAGCGAAGGGCCGCTCGCGCCGCTGCGGATGTGCCGCATCGCGGTGCAGATTGCCCGAGGCCTGCAAGCCGTCCACGACAAGTCGATCATCCACCGGGATTTGAAGCCAGACAACATCTTCCTCGTCGAGCAGGACGGGCAAACAGACTTCGTGAAGATCGTTGACTTCGGCATCGCGACCAATCGCGGCACGGCGGTCAAGGTGGACCTCAATCAGCTGTCGGCAGAGAAGCTGGGGGCCGAGGCCGAGCGGGCGATGAAAGAGCGGCACACGCTGCCGGGCATGGTCCTGGGGACGCCGCAGTACATGTCGCCGGAGCAGACGCAGGGCTTCGAGCTGGACCCGAGGACGGATCAGTACGCGCTCGGCTGCATCATGTACGAGATGCTGACCGGCATCGTTCCGTTTGACGACGGCAACTTTCTGACCGTGATGTTTGGTCATGCCTCGGCGCCGGTGCCGCCGATGCGGACGCGGCTGCCGTCGCTGCAGATTGCCGACTCGCTGGAACAGGTGGTGATGAAGACGCTGGCCAAGGAGCCGGCGGCGCGTTACCGCTCGATGCGGGACCTGGAAGAGGCGCTGCAGGCCGAGATCGACAAGCTCTCGCCGAGCGGTCGAGCGTCGCAGGTGCAGATCCAGGTGGTCAAGAAAGGCTGGCCGCTGTGGGCGCTGATGGCGACGGTGTGGGGGACGCTGCTGGTGGTCGGGGCGGGGACGCTGACCGGGTATCTGGTCTATAAAAGGCGGCAGCGGGCGGCGCACGATGACAGCTTGGCGGCGACGACGCGGCTGCTCGGGGCGCGGCAAAAAGCGGTGGAGCAGCTCAAGCAGGACCTGTCGGCCAAGGCGGTGGAGCTGCGGACGGGGGCGCTGAGTGGGCTGGCGGAGACGCGGGATGGCAGCTTGGTGCCGTCGCTGGTGCCGCTGCTCCGCGATCCCGAGCTGAAGGTGCAGGTCAAAGCGGTCGAGATGCTGGGGCAGCTCGGGCGGCGAGAGGCGACGACGCATCTTTTGCCGATTCTGAGTGAAGAAGGGCGGTCGCCGATTTTGCAGACGGCGGCGGCAGAGGCGCTGGATCAGCTGGGCGAGGTGCGGGGACGGCAAGCGCTCAAAAAGACGATGAGCGGCAAGGGCGACCAGCAAGCCAAGCTGCGGGCGGCGCTGTATCTGTGTGGGACCGGCGACGGGGGGGCACGCAAGCTGCTGACCCAGGCGGTGGCGCAAGGGCTGGTTTCCGAGGCGGGACAGCTGGAAGTGCTGCCACAGCTGGCGCGGGCCGGTGAGTCGAGTGCGCGGGAGCGGCTGCGGCTGCGGCTCGGGGGCAGCGGCAATGTCGATCAGCAGCGTCAGGTTGCGGTGTCGCTGGCCAAGCTGAGTGAGCCGTCGGGTAAGCAGTATCTGCGCGAGCAGAGCAAGAAGCCGGGGCTCGACGGGCTGAAGGCGGCGGTGCTGCTGGCGCAGCTGGAAGAAGCGGTCGATCCGGAGCTGTTCCGAGGGGTTCTAAATGCTCCGGCGGCGACGGTGAGCATGCAGGCGCTGGCGGTGACGGGGCTGGGCTATAGCGGTCAGCGCAAAGACATCGAGCCGCTGCTGGCGCGACTGGTTCCGGCGGAGCCCCAGCTGCAACAGTCGGCAGCGACGGCAATCATTCGACTGACGGGCGCCGATCCGCAGGTGCTGGCGATGCAGGACATCAGCCTGGCCGAGGCGGCGCTACAAGGTGGCGGTGGACTGCTGGCTGAGGAAGCGCTGGCGATCCTCGGGGAAGTCGGCTCGGCCAAGCAGGTCGGAACGCTGGTACGGGCGCTGCGTGACAGCACCGAGCTGTCTACCCGTCGTGGTGCGGCGCGGGCGCTGGCCAAGATTCGCGATCGGACGGCGCTGGCGGCGCTGAGTGCGGGGCTCGACGACAAAGATCAAGCGGTTCGCGAGGAGGTCATTCGTGCCTTGGGTGAAGCCGGGCGTCGGCTGATCGGTCAAGGTCAAAAAGACGTGCTCGGCGAGGTCAAGGGCTGGCTGGGCAAGATCGTGGCCGGTCCGACGGGGCGAGAGCAGACGCTGGCACGGACGACGCTGCTCAAGCTGGGCGACGAGAGCCAGCGAACCGAGGTGCTGACCGTGCTGCGGACTGGCGACAGCGAGGTGCGGCGGCAGGTGATCGAGTCGCTCGACAAGGACTCAGCGACGCTGGGGGCGGCCTTGGAAGACAGCGAGCAGCAGAATCGCTTTCTGGCGGCGCGACGGCTGGCCGAGCTTCATGACAAGCGGGCGATTCCGATCTTGCAGCAGATGCTCGCCGACAAGCCCGAGTCTCCCGAGGGGATCTTGGCCTATGCGCTGCTGCGGCGGCTCAATGTCGCGGCGGAGGCGCCTCAGAAAGCGCAAGAGCTGCTGGATAGCAGTGAACCGGCGGTGCGGGCGGCGGCGGTCCAGGCAGCGGCGGAGCAGGATGCGACGACGGCAGCGCTGGTGATCGAGCGAGCGGCGCGCGATCCCGACAAGCAGGTGCGACTGGCGGCAGTGACGGAGACAGCGCGGCTTCCCGAGGGAGAGTCGCGGCCACTTTTGCGGACTCTGATGCGTGACCGGGACCCCGAGGTGCGCTCGAAGGCGACGGCGGTCTATCAGCAGGTCAAGGCCGCAGCGGAAAAACCCGTCGAGCCAGCGGCTGCCAAGCCCGATGCCAGCGCCGATGCCGTCGTAGCGCCCGCCGCTGTTCCGACGCCAACTGGTAAGCCCGAGGACAAGACGGCAGCACAGGACGCGATTGAGAAGCTGGTTCGGGCCGGGGCAAGTGCCTTCAAAGACGGTAGCTACGATCGGGCGCGCTCGCGGCTGTCGCAGGCCAACTCGCTGTGTGCGCGGGAAGCAGCGGCGGCGTGCAGCAAGTTTTCCTGGGAGCTCGGCTACTACCTGGGTCGCAGCTACGAAGGCGACGCGCGCTTTGAGCAGGCGATGAGCGAGTACCAAAAAGTCAAGTCGCTGCGCAGCCTCAGCAAGTCGCAGCGCAAGGAAGTGGCGACGGCGATTGGCCGCGTCCAAAACAAGCTGGCGCTGGTCACCATCTTCCACAACAAAAAGGGCCACTGCGTTCCCGAGGAGCGCTGGCTTGGCCCTGGAACCCACGAGTTTCAAATCAAGGGCAGTCCAGCGACGACGCTCGAGCTGCGTGCCCGCGACAAAAAGTTCTTCAGGGAGCCGGGCTGCTGATGAGACGAAACCGAAAAGTGCAGCACAGCGTCTGGCTGGGCGTGCTGTTGGGAGTGGCGGTGGCGGGACAGGCTGGGGCCGGACATGTCGGGGCTCGTCGCGACAGTGGTAGCCAGCATGGGGGCCGGGCGCAGGTGGTGGCACTGCTCGAGCTGTCAACTGGGCAACCGACGGTGACGATGGATGAGGCGACCCGCAGTCGGCTCGGCGGGGCGCTACAGCGCAGCCTGCGGGGTCGCAAAGTCACGGCGGAGCTGTTCGAGGTCGCGGGCGATGTGGCGGGCGGGATGTGGCCGCAGCCGTCGCAGTGTAGCGACAGTGAGTGCCAGGCGGAGCTGTGCCAAAAGAAAGAGCTGCGGCAGCTGCTATCGGTGCGGGTGAGTCGCGACGGGGATGAGGTTCGGCTCGTCGGGCAGCTCTACGATGCGGCGATGGCCGACTTTGCCGCCGAGGTGCAGACGACCTGCCTGGGCTGCGATGGCGAGCGCTTGGCGACGCGGCTCGGTGGGCTGACCGACGAGCTGCTCAAGAAGGCGCAGCTGCGCAAGACCGGAATTTTGGAGATCACTTCGCAGCCACCGGGAGCGACGGTGCGACTCAACGGAATGAGGCTTGGGCAGACGCCGCTGCTGGTGACGACCTTTGCCGGCGAGCACCGCATTGAGGTCTTAAAGCCCGGCTTTGCGCGCTATCAAAACGAAGTGGTCGTCGAAGCTGGCCGAGGCGCCGCGCTCGATGCGTTTCTCACCGTCGAGCCTGGTGTGCCGCAGGGTGGCGAGCAAGGCCTTCCCCGTCGCGCAGAGCTCTCGCCCCGGCTGCGTCGTACCGTTTGGTCTAACCCGACTCCGCGCTCGTAGCGTCCGCTTTTTTCCCCACCAAGCCCGCCGTTTTTCCTTGACAAGCTGTTTTTGTTGCCGATTACGCGGCCTTTTTGGCATAAGGCGGGCGGACGATTTCCCGAGGAGCCGCGATGCTTGGTAAGCAAACCGATGAGGTCCGCAAGTGGACCGGTCCGCTCGTCACAATCGAGTGCCAAAACCCTGCGACGCTGGAAAAGCTGGGGGAAGTACCGTCGCTGTCCGCCGCTGAAGTGGCCGAGCGAGTCGAGCGGGCGCGCGCAGCCCAGGTCAGCTGGGGCAAGACCTCGCTGGCGGAGCGACGGCGGGTGCTGCGGCTGCTGCTCGACTACATCTTGCTTCATCAAGAGGAGATCTGTCGGCTGTGCTCGACGGACTCGGGCAAGACGCTGGCCGACGCGGCGATGGGCGAGATCTTTCCCGTCTGTGAGAAGATTCGGTATCTGATTGACCACGGCGAAGACGACCTGCGACCGGACCCGCGCCCGTCGGGGCTGCTGATGCACAAGGCCGCTCGCGTCGAGTACTTACCGCTCGGGGTCGTCGGGGTCATCTGTCCGTGGAACTTTCCGTTTCACAACATCCTGTGTCCGACGGTACCGGCGCTGTTTGCTGGCAATGCGGTGATCGCCAAGACCTCGGAGTGGACGGCGTGGTCGGCGGCTGATTTTCAGGCCATCTTCAACGAGGTTCTTACCCAGGCGGGCTACAGTTCAGACTTAGTCCAAATCATTACCGGCGACGGCAACACCGGTCGGGCGCTGGTCAACTCTGGCGTCGAGAAGATCTTCTTCACCGGCTCGCCGGAGAACGGTCGCAAGGTCATGGCTGCCGCCGCCGAGACGCTGACGCCGGTCGTGCTCGAGCTGGGCGGCAAGGACCCGATGATCATCTGCGACGATGCGGATCTTGATCAGGCGGTGGGCGCGGCGATGCTCGGCGTCTTTACTGCCTGTGGGCAGATGTGTGTGGCCGCCGAGCGACTCTATGTCTTCGATGGAATCTACGATCGCTTCGTCGACAAAGTGGTGCAAAAGGCCCAGGCACTGCGCCAGGGTCCACCGTCGCTGGATCGTGGCGGTGACTTCGATGTCGGGGCGCTGACGATGCCGCGCCAGCTCGAGATCATCGAGCGCCAGCTCGCCGATGCGGTCAAAAAAGGCGCGCGCGTGCTCGTCGGTGGTAGACGCAATCCACACTTCCCCGGTCAGTTTTTCGAGCCCACCGTCGTCGTCGACTGCGATCACAGCATGGACTTGGTCAAGCAAGAGACGTTCGGTCCGGTGATGACCATCTTGCGTGTGCACAGCGAGGAAGAGGCGATTCGGCTCGCCAACGACTCTCGCTACGGCCTCGGCTCGTCGGTGTTTACCAAAAATCGTCGTCGCGCCGAGCGCATCGCCAAGGGCATTTCCGCCGGAATGACCGTCGCCAACGACTACGGCATCGCCTACATGGTGCAGTCAGCCCCGTTTGGCGGCGTCCGCAGCTCTGGCTTTGGTCGCATCAACGGACGCGAGGGTCTGCGCTCGTGCTGTCACGTCAAGACCATCGTCACCGACAAGCTGCCGCTGCACCTGCCGATGTCGCTGTATCCGATTCGCCCGGCGACTTTTCCGATGCTCACCGGCGCGGCGCAGCTGTTTTACGGCAAGGGAATCGGCGAGCGTGCGAAGGGAGCGGTGCAGGTAGCGCGCAGCTTGGTCGCCATGGTTCGGGACAGTCGGCGGAGTCAGTCATGACACAGTCCAACATATCGGAGGTTCGCCACCACACCGTCACCGCAGGTGGTCTGCGCTTCCACGTTGCTGAGTCCGGTCCCGAGGACGGTCCGCCGGTGCTGCTCCTGCATGGCTTTCCCGAGTGCTGGTATTCGTGGCGACGGCAGCTACCGGCGCTGGCGGCGGCGGGCTTTCGTGCGATGGCTCCTGATCTGCGCGGCTACAACCTGTCGGACAAGCCAACCCGCATCGACGACTATGCCCCGAAGAAGCTGGCCGCCGACGTGGTGGCGCTCAGCAATGCGCTTGGCTATAAGCGGCTGGATGTCGTCGGTCACGACTGGGGAGGGGCGGTGGCGTGGCTGACCGCTTCGTTTCCAGAGACGCGGCATGTGGTAAGGCGGCTGCTCGTCTGTAACGCGCCGCATCCGGCGCTGTTTGTCGAGCAGCTGAGCCTCTCGCAGCTGCGACGGAGCTGGTACATGCTGCTGTTTCAGCTGCCGCACCTGCCCGAGTGGCTGCTCTCGCACGATGACTATGCCTATCTGCGGAAGATCTTTGCCCACACCCAGGCGCTGCGGCAGAAGGTCACCGACGCGGACTTTGCGATGTATAAAGCGGCGCTGCAGCAGCCGGGTGCGCTCACCGCGACGATCAACTACTACCGGGCGGCGCTGCGGCAGAATCCGCTTACGTTCGCCAAGCAGGTCGAGCCGGTCGCGGCGGAGACGCTGCTCATCTGGGGCGAGCAAGATGTGGCGCTGGGCCGTGAGCTGACCGAAGGCCTGGGCAAGCTCGTCCCGAGGCTGCGCGTCGAGTATCTACCGGCCGGACACTTCGTCCACCTCGAGCGCCCCGACGAGGTCAATCGCCTGCTCGTCGAGTACCTGTCGCGCCCACTCCCGATTCCGACGGCCAATTAGCTACAGCGGGATGTTGCCGTGCTTCTTGGGCGGATTCTGTTGCCGCTTGTTGCGCAGCATCCGCAGCGCCGTGATGATCTTGTGACGGGCCTGACGCGGGCGAATCACCTCGTCGACGTACCCGAGTGATGCTGCCGAGTACGGATTGGCAAACTTTTCCCGATACTCGCGGACATAGGCGGCGCGCACGGCTTCGGGATCGGCGGACTGGGCCAGCTGCTCGCGATAGATGATGTTGACTGCACCCTCGGGGCCCATCACAGCGATCTCGGCGGTCGGGAACGCGAAGTTGATGTCAGCGCGGACATGTTTCGAGGCCATGACATCGTAGGCACCGCCGTAGGCCTTGCGGGTGATGAGCGTCACTTTCGGCACTGTTGCCTCGACGAACGCGTAGAGCAGCTTGGCGCCGTGACGGATGATGCCGCCGTGTTCTTGATCGCGGCCCGGCATAAAGCCAGGAACGTCGACGAGCGTGAGCAGCGGAATGTTGAAGCAGTCGCAGAAACGCACAAAGCGGGCGGCCTTCACCGACGCGGCAATGTCGAGCACCCCGGCCAGCACCGCCGGCTGATTGGCGACGATTCCGATGCTGCGACCGTCCATGCGCGCGAAGCCGACGACGATGTTCTGGGCCATCTCGGGCTGGATTTCGAGGAAGCGACCCGAGTCGACGATGCGACGGATCAGCTCTTTGATGTCGTAGGCCCGGGTTGCTTCGACGGGAACGAGGTTGTCGAGCGCCGCATCTTCGCGGTCCACCGGATCGCTGGAAGTCACCACCGGTGGATCTTCGGCGTTGTTCTGCGGCAGATACGACAGCAGCTCGCGCATCGTCAGCAGCGCCGATTTCTCGTCGGGACAGCGCAGGTGCGCCACCCCCGAGCGGCTCGAGTGCGCCAGCGACCCACCCAGGTCTTCCTTGCTGACTTCCTCGTGCGTGACCGCCTTCACCACGTCGGGACCGGTGATGAACATGTAGCTGGTCTTATCGACCATCGCGATAAAGTCGGTCATCGCCGGCGAATAGACCGCCCCGCCGGCACACGGCCCGAGAATGAGCGACAGCTGCGGCACCACTCCCGAGGCCAGCACGTTGCGGGTGAAGATCTCGGCGTAGCCCGCCAGCGACTCGACGCCTTCTTGAATGCGCGCGCCCCCCGAGTCATTCAGCCCGACCACCGGCGCTCCGACGCGCATCGCCAGATCCATGACCTTGCAGATCTTCTGGGCGTAGGCTCCCGACAGCGAGCCGCCAAAGACCGTGAAGTCTTGCGCGAACAGAAACACCTGACGGCCACCGACCTGACCGTAGCCCGTGATGACGCCGTCGCCGAGGATCTTTTGCTCGGCCATGCCGAAGTCGGTGCAGCGGTGGGTGACGAACTTGTCCAGCTCGACGAAGCTGCCCTTGTCGCAGAACAGCTCGATGCGCTCGCGGGCCGTGAGCTTGCCGGACTCGTGCTGGCGCTTCATCCGTGCCGTGCCGCCGGCGACGAGAGCCTCGGCTTCTTTGGCCTCGAGGACTTTGAGCGGGGAAGGTCGCTCGCTGGCGACGGGGGCGGGTTGGTTCGACGGTTCGCTTGGGCTGCTCGTGCTCATGGGGCGCAGAACTTAGCGCAACTGGCGGGGCTGTGTCACGGACTACTGGGACCGGCTGCCGAGGGTGGCACGCAGCTTGACGACCTGATCCCCGCCGCGAATCACCGAAAGCTCGACCGTCTCGCCGCTCTTGTGTTTGCGCAGCGCAAACGTCATGTCTTCCAGCGTCGAGATCTTGCTGTCCCCAAGCTGAATCAGCACATCTCCGGCGGTGATGCCCGCCTTGTCCGCTGGACTGCCCGGTCGCGACCCCGACAGCTTGACGCCGCCTTGCGCACCTTGCATCGCCGTGTAGTCCGGTATGGTACCAAGGTAGGCGCCATACCCACCCATGTCTCCCTGACGCGGCGCTGGACCTTTGGGCTTGCTATAGGTCAGCGCGGTCGCCGGGCCCTTCAGCTTCTCGCCGAGCTGGCGCAGGATGTCCGTCGCTAGGCTGCTCACCTGCAAGATCCCGAGCGAGTTGATCTTGTCGGCGGTGTCACTCGGGCGGTGGTAATCGGCGTGCGCTCCGGTAAAGAAAAACAGCACTGGCACTCCGGCGGCATAAAACGGCGTCATGTCACTGGGACCATAGCCGTCGCCCCCGAGTCGGCAGCGCAGCCCGCTTCGCTGACACGCCGGCAGCACCAGATCTTTCCACTCCAAAGCCGAGTCGCTGCCTTGCACGCTCACCGTCGGAATCGTGCCCTCGGGCGAGCCACCCAGCCGACCTACCATGTCGAAGTTGAGCATCGCTTTGAGCCGCTCCCGCGACAGACCTTGGGGCCAGGCCGCGACGAAGCGGCTGCTGCCGACCAGACCCAGCTCCTCGCCGGTGAACGCCGCAAGGTAGACATCGAAGCCGCGCTCTTTCTCGGCGAGCAGTCGCGCTACCTCGAGCAGTGCCGTTGTCCCCGAGCCATTGTCGTCGGCACCGGGATGGACCTGGGTAGAGCCTGGCGCCATCGACGACCGCCCACCGAGGCCCAGATGGTCATAGTGCGCGCCGATCACGATTGCCGGCACCACACCGCTCGCAGGCTGACTCGCCGGCAACAGCCCGATCACGTTGCGCTCTTTGCGAGACTCCCGCACAAGGTTCACCTTGCCGGACAGCTCTGCCGTCGCTGAAACGCCAGACGACTGTGCCGTCTCTGCCGCGATGACAAGATGCGCCAGTGGTCCTTCCGCTTTGACAGCGACGGCTCCGCCATGCCCACCGTGAGCACCACCACCGTGAGCACCACCACCGTGAGCACCACCACCGGGTTCAGGTCCCTTTGGTAGCAGCGCAGCGACGAGCGTACGACTGCCAAACGCCACGGGAATGCCCGCGCCACCCTCTGGACCATCGAGCGTCAGCTTCGGCAGGTTGTCGTTTTTGGGATCGACAAAGATCACCGCCTGCGCCCCGTGCTCACGCAGGTTCCAGGCCTTGTAGCGCAGATCCGAATACGAGCGCGCCGCCGACGCTGGCAGCTTACCCTCGGGAATCCCACGCAGCACCACCGCCACCTGCCCCTTGAGATCGAGCCCTTGCAGATCGTCCCAGTGCGACTCCGGCGACGTGATTCCGTAGCCCGCAAAGCGCAGCTTGCCGGCAAAGGTGCCATTTCCCGACATCGCGGCCACCACCATCTCCGTCGGCTGGAGCACCCGTGCCCCGCTGCTGAACGTCGAGCCGCCGTCACGGACACCAATCACCACCTCGACCGACTGGAAGTAGCTGGGATGGCCAGAAACTGGCTCACCGACGGGCTGAAGTCCCGCGCTCTGCATCCACCGGGCCAGCTCGTCCCCCGCCGCTTGGATTCCGCTGGTGCCGACGCCGCGACCTTGGCGCTCGGGGGCTGCGAGCCAGCCGATCCGCCGCGACACGGTGTCCGCCGCGACCGGTTTGGTGGATTGTGGCGCGAACTTGACCCAATCGGCCAAAAAGACATTGGTTTCGCCGCGCGCTTTGCCGCCCCGATTCGAGGAAAACGCCAGCGTCTTGCCGTCGGGAGAAAAGATGGGAAAGCCGTCGAAGTCCGGCGCGTCAGTGATTCGCTCGAGCTGCGAGCCGTCGGCGTTGATCGCCCACAGGTCAAACTCGCGACCGCGCGGATCGCCATTGTTCGACGAAAAGATGATGCGGCGGTTGGCGGCTCCAGCGACGCTGGCGGGAAAGAAAAACGGCGCGAACGAGGCTGCCCCAAGCTCGGTGACCTGATGAGCATTTTTGCCGTCGGCATCGGCGACCCACAGCTCCATTCGCGTCGGCCTGACCATGTGCTCGGCCAGCAGATCTTTCATCGTCTTGGCCTCGGCGTCGTTGCGCGGCCTATCGGCTCGCCAGACGATCGACTTGCAGTCCTCGGAAAAGAACGCGCCACCGTCGTAACCAGGAGCATTGGTAATCCGCTTGACGCCGCTGCCATCGAGGTTCATCCGATACAGCTCCAGGTCACCGTCGCGGTCCGAGGTGAAGATGACGCTGCCGTCCTTGCAGACGGTGGCTTCCGCGTCGTAGCTCGTCGTATTCGAGAGCCGCTTCACGTCACTACCGTCGGGCAGCGACGTGTACATCTGGTAGTTATAGAGCGGCCAGACGTAGCCTTTGCTGCGATCCGGCTGCGGCGGACAGTCGTCTCCCAGGTGTCGCGTCGACGAAAAGATCAGTCGACTGGCATCGGGAAAAAAGTAGCTGCAAGTATGGCGACCTTTGCCGAAAGTGACGGGGACAAGGCGGGGCGGCTCGCTCCCTTTCGTCGGGATGGTCAGCTGGTAGATCTGGTCGCAGCGGTCCGTCGGGGTCGTGGCTTGCAGGCTCAGCCGCTTGCCGTCTGCCGAGAAGTACGCCTCAGCATTCTCGCCGCCGAACGTCAGCTGTCGGAGGTTGCGCAGGTGCTTCTCACCCGGCCCCAGCACGGCCGGACCTGGCACCGGGCCGCCACCATGCCCGCCCGCCTGCGCGCCCGCTGGCCCGCCAGGTTGCCCGCCGGCTTGAATGTGCGCTTGTGGCTGCCCGTGTGCTTGCTGCGGCGTCGCCTGTGCCCACGCAACATCGAGCGTGACACAGAGAGAGAAAAGCGTTAAAGAGGAGGACGAAAAAGTCATGGCATGTCCTACCCTTGGGTCACCTCGCAGGTCAAGACTCGCGGCGCCGCAACCCGGACCGCTTGCTCTCGGATGTGCTCGGAACCAGGCGCTTGCAGCTACGTCGAGTCTGCAGAGCGAGGCAAAAGGCCTGGGGAATCGCGTACCTGCAAAAACAGGACCGGTCCGAGAGCCTCAAGTGGTATAGTGTCAAGCAGATTTTCCGTCGAAGAAAGGTCCGTAGCTGGTCGCTCCCGGCTAGACAAGGAGACGCAGTTCCCATGGCTCGTGAAGAGAACTCGCTATTGTTTTCGCTGAAGGAAGTCGCCAATACCCTCCAGGATCGGCTGAAGGAAGAGGAAGACTCCCGCGCCGCTGCCATCGAGGCTGAGCGACGTGCCAAGGAAGATGCCATTCGCCGCGTCAAGGAGGAGGAAGAGGCGAAGATTCGTGCCGCCGAGGACGCCATTCGCCGCGAGCGCGAAGAGAAAGAGCGCAAAGAGCGCGAAGACCGCATCCGTCTGGAAGAGGCAGAGCGTCGCGCCCGCATTGAGGCCGAGGCCCGCATCGAAGAGGCAAATCTTCGTGCCGCCACCGAGGCAATCAAGAGCAAGCCGCTCCCGGTCAAGCTGATCGCCGCTGTCTCGGCGGTGTTCATCATGATCAGCATCGTGATCGTCGTTGGTGTCAAGCGCGCCCAAGATGCCGCCAAGAAGCAGGCAATCGCCGACGCCATTGCTCGGATCGAGAGCGAGCGCAAGAAGGATCGTGACGAGTCGGCCCGTCTCCAAAAAGCGCTCACCGATCGTCTCAATGAGGCCCGGTCGCTTGAGGATCAAGTCAACGCCGCCAAGAGCGAGAAGGAGCGACTCGAGCTGGCCGAGAAAGCCAAGGCCGCTGCTTCTGCCGCCTCCCGTGCCGCTTCCGAAGCGGCTGCCCAGCGCGCGGCCTCGAAGGAACGCGACCGCAAGGCCAAGCTCGAGCGCTGCAAGAACGCCGACGACCCACTCTGCGGTATCTAACGCCCGCACCGACTGCTTTCCGTTTCTTCTTAGCGACCGATGGCTTTCATCGCCACGTGCCCGTCATCGGTCGCTCGCTTCACCGAAAGGACGCCGCTATGAACGCAAGGACTACCGCTCGTTTCCTCCGTACTTTTGCGCCTGCACTCTGTATCGGTCTTGGCGCTTTGCTCTCGACGGGCTGTGAGGAGCCACCGGACAACTCGCCGGCGGTGATGATTACCGCGCCCAATCCCGAGCAGATGCTCAAGGTGGGCGAGCCCATCAAGGTGCTGTTTGCGATCGGGGGCACGGACACGAGCAGTGGCTGCGAAGCCGGGTTTCCGTTCAAGCTGAGCGGCTCCGATGTCAAGGAGTGCGGTCGTGGTCAGGTCCGGGCGTACATCGGGGGCGTCAACTTCGTGGCCCGTGCGAACGTGGTTCCGGTCGGTGGCATGGAGTTTGTGATTCCGAACGCCGCGATCGTGGGTGACACCGCGCCGTATCTGACGGCAGGACGTAAACGGCTGGTGTTCAAGCTGTTCTATAATGATCAGCCTGGGACTCCGGTCGAGCCGCAGCGGTCGGCGGAGCTGTACGTCAACCTCCAATAGGTGCCACGACTTAGGTGCCACGACTTAGGTGAACGATGGACCAAGACAAGTCGCGAAAAAACCGCGCGGATGCGGGCAACCGAGGCCCGCTGCTGCTTCTGTCTTATGCGGGCGCGCTCGAGGCTCCCGAGACAGGTCGTCGGTTCACCCTCGATGGCGATGAGCTGATCATTGGCCGTAGCAGCGATGCGCACATTCAGATCGATCGCGACTCGGTGTCTCGTCGTCACGCCCGGCTGTCGAAGACGGAAGGCGGCTGGCTGGTGCAGGATCTCCAGTCGACCAACGGCAGCTATGTCAACGATGTACCGATTCGCGAGCACAAGCTCACTGCCGGAGATCAGCTCAAGGTTGGCAGCGCGATTTTTCGTTACCTCGCCGGCAGTAACATCGAGGCCCTGCTAAGTGACGAGCTGTATCAGATCGCGGTTCGGGATGGCCTGACGCATGCGCTCAGCCGGCGGGCGTTCGTCGAGGCTGCGGAGCGAGAGGTCGCACGCGCCCACAAGCTCAACCGGCCGTTGTCGCTGCTCGCCGTCGACATCGATCACGTCAAACAGGTCAACGACAACTTTGGCCACCTGTCCGGCGACTTTGTCATCAAAGAGCTGGCGCGGCGGATTCGCAAAAAATGCGAGCGCTTCGAGCTTCTCTGTCGGTACGAAGGCACGCAGTTTTTGCTGCTGCTGCCGGAAACCGCGATCGCGTTTGCGCAGAGCCGAGCGGAAGATCTTCGCAATGCGGCGGCGAGTGAGCGCTTCCTGTTTGAGGGCGATCAGCTCGCAGTGACGGTCACGGTGGGTGTGATCACGCTGGCTCCCGACGGTGATACCGTCCAACTCCTTCGACAATCACAAGAGGCCGTGCAGCGCGGTAAGAAGCAAGGTAGAAACCGAGTCGTAAGCTAAACTTCGCTTTGTCGACTCGTGCCTACTTTCGTCCGCCGCTCTCGCACTGTTCGTTACGCTGCCTCGGCAGTGCTGGCGTTGTGTGCGCATGGACTGATGTTTGGCTACCTGGCCTGGGCTGGGGTGTTGTCGCCGTCGCTGTCGAAGCCGCTGCCGCTGCTGGTGGATGGCCTGCCCGAGCGCGAAGGTGACAGCGAGCCGCTCACGGTGGAGTCGCTGGTTGACGACATCGATCAGCCGCCGAAGCCGAGTGAGCGTGACGCCAAAGCCGCAAAGGAGCGCGAACAGAAAGACCCCAAAGGCCAGGTTGTCGACATCGCGCAGCCGGCGATCGAGCAGCGACCCGATCAGGCCAAGTTTTTGTCCGAGTATGACTCGACGGTGTTGCGTGAAACCAAGGGTCAGGTCGGTCGCGACAAGGCCGGTGCGCAGCTGGCTCCGACGCCACCTGTGCCAGCGATTCCGCCGCTACCGCCGAGCAAGCTACCGCCGGGCGATCCGCGCGCGACTCCGCCGAAGAGCAGCCTCGTGGCTCTGCGCGGGCCGAGCGGGGACAAGGTGCCAGGTCCGATGGGGCCGGCCAGTGAGGTGCGATCACTTGGTCCCGACGGGACACTGGCGCATCAGGCGGGACAAGGTTCGCCGTCGCAGAGCGAGCGAGTCGGGGCCCAGACGCTGCCGGGGGCTGGTCCATTAAGACTTACTCCAACACAAGAGTCTCTCCAGCGGGCGCTTGGACAGGGCAGCGGCTCGCCGGACTATCTGGCTGACCTCGACGAGGGTGACGCGACTGCGCTTAGCTCCAAAAAGTGGAAGTTTGCGGCATTTTTCAACCGCATGAAGAGCCAGGTCCGCGAGGAGTGGCATCCCGATCAGCTGCTGTCTCGTCACGATCCAAGCGGCAACATCTACGGCGCCAAAGATCGCGTCACGATGCTGCGGGTCCAGCTCTCACTCGACGGTAAGGTCGCCGACGTGAGCGTCCTGTCATCGTGCGGAGTCGAGTTTCTCGACGAAGAGGCCATGAGCGCCTTTCGCCGCGCCCAGCCTTTCTCGAATCCTCCCGAGCAGCTGGCCGAGCCCGACGGAATGATCCGCTTCCGATTTGGCTTCGTGGTACAGGTTTCCGGGCACACCTCGTTCCGCGTCCACAAGTACTAGCGTTTGCACATGCAGCAGGGCCTTCAGAAAGCGATTCTCTCGCCATCGTTTACCCCTCGAGTGCGCGACAGCGAGGCAGTGGCGGATCTCCTTTGGCAGGGCTTGGCGACGCCGCAGGCCGTGACGGTGGCACTGCTGCGCATCGGACGACCGGCGATACCGGCGCTGCTGCGTGTCCTTTCGCGGGCGCCGGCTGAAAGGCGGGCCGAGCTGGTGCCAGTGCTGGGTCGCTTGATCTGCGAGACAGCGGCCGAAGATCCAGCTCCGCTGCTCGAGCTTCTCGACGATGACCAGCGCAAGGTGGCGCGGGCAGCAGTGATTGCTCTGGGCAAGCTGCCGCAGCCCTCGCAGCCGGTCGAGGCGCAGCTGATCGCGCACTGGAATTGTTGGACTGAATCTGCTGACCGACGCGCCTTGGCGGAAGCACTCGGCAAGGTTGGTGGTCCGGCGGCGCTGGCGCTGCTGCAGTCGCAGCTGGCCGAGATTCCCGACGGATCGGTGCTGCACACAGTGATGGTGCAGGCGACACAGCGACTGACCCGGACTGGGCAGCGCGCCGAAGCACCGAGTAGCAACGAGCGAATCCGTTCCTCTGTCGCGTTACCGACGGAGTGGCCGGTGATCCTGCGCCTGCGAGCCGGCATCGAGCCCTTCCTGTTTCTAGAGCTTGAGCGGGCCGGGTACAAGCCGCTGTCCATTGAGCGCTCGCAAGAGCTGGGTGAGCCGAGTCGAGTCACGATTGCCTGGTCGCGTCCGCTGGCCGAGCTGTGGCGGCTGCGGTCTTTCGTCGAGCTGGCGTTTCCGCTGCCGCTTGCGCCGTGCGACCTGGACGATGTCCGACTGGGCGCGTCGCTGGCCTCGGCAATCGGTACACCTTCGGTCATGGCGCTGCTACAGACGCTGACCGAGGGCTCGCTGCGCTATCGGCTGGAGCTTACGGGTACAGGTCCGCGTCGAGGACTGCTGCGCCAGCTGGTCCAGGCTGTGAGCGAGCGGACACCATCGCTCATCAACGATCCGAAAGACAGTCCGTGGCAGTTCGAGCTGCGGCTGCGCAGAGGTCAGGTCGTCGGTCTGGAGCTTGTGCCCAAGCAGCTTGTCGATCCGCGCTTTGCGTATCGGCACAAGATGGTGGCGGCGGCTTCGCAACCGACGCTGGCGGCGGCACTCGCGCAGCTGCTGGCACCGCGCTCGCAGGATGTCGTCTGGGACCCCTTTGTCGGGTCAGGTGGGGAGCTGTGTGAGGTCGGCCAGCTGAACCCCTCGGCGCGACTGATTGGCAGTGATCGTGAACCGGAGGCGCTGGCAGCGGCGCGAACCAACACCCAAGCGTCCGGGGTGCGGGCCGAGCTGATCTTGGGGGATGCGCTCTCGCTGTGGCCTTCCGGCGTGACCTGTGTCGTCACCAATCCACCGATGGGTCGAAGGGTCTGTCGTGGCGATCTGGTGCCGCTGCTGACTCAGTTTGTGGTGCACGTCGCCAGGCGGCTGCCGCGTGGTGGTCGCCTGTGCTGGCTCAACCCGCTGCCAAATCAGCTAAGCCTGCTCACCGAGCGCCACGGGCTGGTCCGCAAGCACGCCTATTCCGTCGACATGAACGGCTTCTGGGCCCAGCTGGAGCTGTGGCACAAGCCGTAGCGAGCACCAAACCGCGAGTCGTCTAACGGAAGTCGTCGTCGTCGTCGCTGCTGTAGGGATCGCGCGCCGCTTTGGGTAAAGTGCCGGCGACGAAGGTCGGCTCATCGGCGTCGAGCGCGTAGAGCCGAATCTCGCCCTCATCTCGTCGACCGGGGCAGACTCGCTGGAGCAGCGACCACACGTTGCGACGAATGTCATCGACGACACGAGCTTCGGTGGCGGGCTCAAGGACCTTGCCGATGAAGCTGTCTTTGCCGCTGCGCAGGACCTGCAGATAGCGTCCGTCTTCTGACTCGAAGTAGACCCGGTCGCGCTGCGGGCACTTTTCAAGCTGTTCACGCATCTTTCCATCGACGCGTACACCAGCAAAGAGCTTTCTTCCGGTATCGACTCGCATGCCCTGGGCCAAGCACGCTAGCATCGGCGCGGTGCGAACGTCAATGCAAGCCACAGGCATCGTCCCCCAGCCGGTTTCCGACGCTCAGCTTACAGCTGCCGATTCAGCTGCCGATTCCGGCGCCAGTGCCATTGTCGAGTCCGCGCTGGAGCCTTCGTCGGGCTGGTGGGTGTATATGCTGCGGTGTGTGGACGGGACGCTCTACACCGGCTGTACGTCGTCGCTGACTCGGCGACTTACCGCCCACGCCCGAGGCAGCGCGAAGTACACACGCTCGCGCTTGCCGGTGGAGCTGGTGTATTCCGAGTCGGTGAGTGATCGCAGCGCCGCGCTTCGACGAGAAGCAGCGCTCAAACGACTGCCACGCCCCCAAAAGCTGGCGCTGTGTGGCATGACTGATGGATGAGACTTCGGTCCACGAGGCAACGATGTTAGGCGCGCTCTATTTTTCCCTGTCGCTGATCCTGCTGTTTCATGCCGTTGGTGTCACTCGGCCACGCTGGTTGGGGCAGACGGTGGGGCTGATCGTGTCGGTGCCGCTGCTGGTGGTGGCGCTGTTTGTGCCGCAGCTCATCGGCTTCGGCGTGCTGCTGACCGTGGCGTTTGTGCGGTTTGGGGTGCTGGACTCGACGAGTGGGCTCGTCGGGCTGGGCCTGCACGGGATCTCCTGGGCGCTGCTGGCGCGCTACCTGTGGCAGCTTCGTCGGGTGGTGCCGATTCTCGACGGGCAGCCGATTCTCGACGACGAGCAACCTTTCCCAGATCATGCTGGCGCTGGCACCGTAGCCGGACGAGCTCCGTCGCTGTGGCCGACCTTGTCGCTGCGCACTTCGGCGATGGCGCACGTCGAGGTGATCCGCAATGTCGTCTACCGCGAGGTCGATGGCGTGCGGCTGCGGCTCGATGTCTATCGTCCCAAGCGGCGCTCGTCGGACCCAAGCGTGCTGCTGCCGTCCATCCTGTTTGTCCACGGTGGAGCGTGGGTACTTGGGACCAAGCGGCAGTCGCCGTTTTTGATGTTTGACCTGGCGGCGGCGGGCTATGTGGTGTTTTCGGTCGACTATCGGCTGGCGCCGCGCTTTCCGCTGCCGGCGGCGATTCACGACTGCAAGGCGGCGGTGGTCTGGGTCCGTGAGCACGCGGCGCAGTACGGCGGAACGCCTGAGGCGGTGGCGATGGGAAACTCGGCGGGTGGTCACTTGGCGGCGATGCTGGCGTGCTCGGCGGTGGATCGGTCCCTGCAGCCCGGCTTCGAGGACCAGGACTGTAGCGTGCGCGCGGGCGTCATCCTCTACGGACTCTCGGACATTACCGGCATCTTTGACCATCACCCCAGCCCGATTGCCCATTACCTGTTCGAGGAGCTGGTGTTTTGCCGTCGCTATCGCGAGCACGAGGAGGTCTTTCGGCGCGCCCAGCCGGTCAGCTATCTGTCCGCCGAGATTCCGCCGCTGCTGCTGATTCACGGCGAGCACGATGTGATGATTCCGATTGCCGAGTCGCACAACTTTTATCAGCGGCTCAAGGACGCGGGGGCGGCGCGGGTTCACCTGTGTGAGGTGCCGCTGGCGCCCCATGCCTTCGAGATTGCGCCGACGCCCCTGCAGCAGCGAACCCAGCGCATCATCGAGGGCTTTCTGGCGACCTTGTAGGACTGAGTAGTACAGGGTGTAGATAGGTGTTTATTGGTAAAATAGGGTGATTCAAGGGGGGCTGGATGTGGCAAGACTATGAGCCGTTTGTCTCGATTGGCGTCGCGCTGGCGGCGGGACTGCTGATTGGCTTCGAGCGGGAGCAGTCGCAAGCCAGGGACCTGCCGCAGATTGGCTTTCTGGGTGGGGCGCGGACGTTTCCACTGTTTTCGCTCGTCGGGGCGCTGTCGGTGCTGCTGAGCCAGGGCGCGTGGTGGTTTTTTCCGCCGCTGTCGTTTCTGGGCATGCTGGGGCTGGTGACGATCTCGTATGCCGACGACGTGCGCAAAGAGCGCGACCGGGGCCTGACCACCGAGGCGTCGCTGCTCATCACCTTTCTTCTTGGCGCACTGGCGGCGACGCGGACTGTGATTGTGCCCGAGGGGCGCCGCGTGATTGTGGTGCTCGGCATTGCGGTGGTGGTGACGCTGCTGTTGTCGTCGAAGCCGCGCTTTAAAGACCTGATCCGTCATGTCTCGGCGGACGACCTGTACGCGACGCTCAAGTTCTTGATCATTGCGGTGCTGATCTTGCCGCTCTTGCCCAATGCCACCTTCGGGCCGCTGCAGGTGCTCAATCCTTTTACGATCGGGCTGATGGTGGCGCTGATCGCCGGGGTCAGCTTCGTCGGCTACGTCGCCATTCGCATCCTGGGCGCCGGGCGTGGGCTGGCGGTGACGGCGCTCATCGGGGGACTGGTTTCCTCGACGGCGGTGACGCTGGCAGCAGCGGGTCGAGCCCGACGCGAACCCGAGCTGGCCCCGGCGGCGGCGCTGGCGATCGTGCTCGCGTCGACGATCATGTCAGCGCGGATCATGTTCGAGGTCGCCGTGGTCTATCGTCCGCTGATCTCGCACCTACTGCCGCCGGTTGGGGCCATGTTTGCCGTCGGGATGGCCGCGAGTCTGCTGCTGTATCGTCGCTCGAAAGCCTCGGCAGCAACGCTGACGCCGTCGGAAGTGACGTTCCAGAATCCGTTTGAGCTGGGCTCAGCGATCAAGAGTGGGCTGCTGTTTGCGCTGGTGCTGCTCGGCGCCAAGGCGGCGCAGCTCTATGCGGGCACCAAGGGAATTTACGTCGCGGCGCTGTTTGCTGGGACGACGGATGTCGACGCGATCACGCTCTCGACGGCGAACCTGGCGCGCGGCGGGCTGCCGGTGCAAGTGGCGGTGACCACGATTGTTCTGGGGGCGACGGCGAACAGCATCGTCAAGGGCTCGATGGCGGTGGTCGTGGGCGGGGTGGCCCTGGCGAGGCCGGTGCTGGGCTCGTTTGCGGCGATGATCGTCGCGGGCGGGCTGGGAATCGTGCTGACGTGGTGGAGACTAACTTCTCAATAGTGGATGAATTTTTTGAGTACTTTCTGTTACGATTCTGGGCGGCCCAGTTTTGACAGTGCGGCCCCCAGGACTCCATGACCCAAGCCACCTATCGCCCGCGCTTTGAAGTGACTGCCCGACTTGAAAATCCCAGCTCCGAGGAGCCGCACAACCTCCTCGGTCTGTCGCCCAGCACGGTCAGCTTTTCGTGCAGCGAGCCGCCCGGCATTGGCACCGAGGTCGAGCTGGTGATCCATCTGCCGGCGCTGCGATCGTCGGTGCGTGCTCATGGGCGCGTCTTGTGGCGCAACCGCAGCGAGCCAAGTGACATCGGTGTGTCACTCCTGGAAGTGGCTGACTCGGGGCACGAGCTGTTGCGTCGCTACCGCGAGCAGGCCTTGCAGGCACCTAGCCTCTGAGCTGTTGCCGCAGCTGGACAGCCTCGGTCGGAATCGGCTCACCACAGTGCACACAGAGCGTCACAAGAGCGGCGAAATCACCGTGCAGAGAGTGCCCGCAGCCACAGACCGCACCGACGAGTCGCGCGGGATTGCCCCGCATCAGCCCATACGGCGGCACATCTTTGGTGACCACTGCCCCCGCCGCCACCATCGCGAATTTACCGACGGTGATGCCGCAGATCAGGATCGCTCCGGCGCCGATCGCTGCCCCCTGGCAGAGCCGCGTCTTGGTGACTCGAAAGTCGCTCGATCCGCGCATCCGACCGTCGGGAAAGATCGCTCGCGGCGTCCGGTCGTTGGTGGTGGTCGCGCGCGGCCCCAAGAACACGCCATCCTCGACGGTGACACCATGGTACAGATAGACGCCGTTTTGGATCTTGCAGCGGGCCCCGACGTGAACCCCAGCGTCGATATAGGCGTCCTTGCCGATCTGGGTGCTCTCTCCAATGACAGCATCCTCGCGCACTTGGGCTTGGTTCCAGATGCGCACCCCGTCGCCAAGCTGGGCCCGCGGCGAGACTTCTGCGGTCGGATGGATGAACACGGCCATCGCTGCTCCTTATGAATAAAATTCGCCTGCTTTTGCAAGGCACATGACAGATAACAGGTTACTTGCTCACGTACGGACCAGACCAACCAACCACCTAGAGAGGCTCTCGATGAAGTTCAGCAGCACACTTGCCCGACTCTTTGCTCTCACCGCTACCATGACCACGCTCGGGGTTGCAGCGGAATGCTCCGCGCATGCGGTCCTGACCTCGCCCAAGTCACGAGACGGCTCCGACCTCAACAAGTCGGGACCGTGCGGCTCGCTGCCGATCATCAATCCGCCGAACCTGTACACCGCCGGACAGCAGGTGACGGTGGCTTGGAAGGAGACGGTCAACCACCCCGGCTGCTTCGTCGTCGAGTGGTCGAAAGACAACAACGCGACCTTCACCAACCTGGCGACTGTCAAGCACACCACCGTCGGAGCGCTGCCGCGACCGTACTCGACCACGGTGACGCTGCCGACGGGAAGCTGCCAAAATTGCACGCTGCGGCTGATTCAGCACATGCTGTCGAGCGACGCTCTGCCTTGTCCGCCCGCGACGCCAGCGGCAGGCTCGCTGTACTTTTCGTGTGCCGAGATGACCACGGACCCGAACCGGCTGGCGGACATGTCGATGCCGCCGGTCACTGACATGGCGGTCGCGGCGCCCGACTTGGCTGTGATGACGACTCCACCCCCGGGCGATGGTGGCACGACGGCGACTGGCTGTAACTTCCCGGGTCATACGGCATCGTCGGCGGGCGCACTGCTGGTGCTGGCCGCTGCCTCCAGTCTACTTCGTCGTCGTCGTTAAGCTCGCGCTGCCACTTCCGCCCTCGCCTCCACGGGCCCGCTTGCGCCCTGTCGCTCGCCGAAAACCAACTTTGCTCGCTGCGGATCGTCGTGGTAGCGTGCCCGGCCATGCCCGATCCGCGCATCATCGTCGTCGATGACAACCAACGGTTCTGCGAGCAGGTGGTCAGTGCCTTCGCCGAAGTCGGCATCACGGCGCAGGGCTTTGCGAGAGGGAGCGAGGCGCTGCCGGTGATCCTCCGTCAGCAGGTCGCACTGGTCGTCGTCGATCTGCTGCGGTCGGGCTCGGAAGGGCGCTGGCTGTTGTCACAGCTGTTCTCACCGGGGGCGACGCAGGGCTCGCCGGCGGTGCTGGCGCTGGTCGGGGTAACCGACGATCTTTCGGTTCTTCCCGACGGGGTAGATGCGCTGGTGCGACCGGTGTTTCCTCGTCAGGTGGTCGCGTCGGCGCAGCGGCTTCTGCCAAGTCCGTCTCTGCGCAGTGGGCGGCAAGCGACGCTGCGAGGTCTGCCTGCACTCACGGACTCGTCGGCGGTTCACACGGTGCCGGTGTCCTCGCAGGCGCCCTCGGCAGTGCCGGTACCTGTCGAGGACAAGATCACCGCCCGGCAGCCGTCCGCGCGCAGTCCGTTCGAGGAAGACTCCTCGGACTTTGCGCCCGGTGAGACGCTGCTGGCCCCCGAGAGCATTGCCGCCCTGGCCCGCGAGATGATGCGGCCCCATCCCGACGATCCGGCCCTGCTCCACAGCGGCGATCTGCTGCCGCTCGATGAAGAGCTGGTAGGAGGCGACGAAGATACCCTGCCGCGTGATGATCTGCGCCGAAGTCGTCCGCCAGCCGGGGACGCGGGCCAGCCCCCGTCGAGCGGCGTGGTGCTTAGTGGTGATCTATCGGCGCTGTCGCTGCTTGACGTGATCGACCTCCTCGCGCGGCAGCGGCACAGCGGCATCCTGACCGTCAGCACGACCGGGCGGCAGCTGGTGGTCTACTTTTTTGACGGTCGGATTGCCCAAGCGACGGCCCAGGGCTTGCCGAGTCTGCGGCTCGGGCGCTTCTTGCTCGAGCTCGACGGATCGCTGCGCCAGCCCGAGATTGATGCGGTGGCGTCGCAGATGCCGGGGCGTCCGGGGCCGAGTGATCGCGACGCGACGCGGGTGGCCAACGACGGCGTGCAGCTGGGACAGGCCCAGGGGCCCGGCAGCCTGCTTGGCCAGCGCCTCGTTCGCGCCGGACTGCTGCGTCCCGACGAGCTGGGACAGGCCCTGGCGCGGCAGAGCTGTGAGCTGATCTGTGAAGGGCTGCGGCTGCCGACGGGTCGGTTCGTGTTTGAGCGGACGCGGCAGCTGCCGGTGAGTGTGCTCTCTGAGGAGCTGGGCGGGGCGCTACAGCTCGACCCGGCGCAGATCCTTCTGGAAGGCCAGCGCCGACTCGATGACTGGCGACGCTTCGAGCAGGATGTGGCCGAGGGCGCGATCTATGTCAGCCAGGCTGCCGCGCCGAGTGAGCTTTTGCGCTTTGGCCTGAGTCAGGCGGAGCTCTCGGTGCTGGCGCTGTGCAACGGGCGGTCCTCGGTGGCCGATCTGGCGCGGGAGAGTCGCCTGCCGCTGGCCGAGGTGTCGCGGACCCTGTCCCGCCTGCTGGCGCTGCGGCTCTTGCGACGACGACTGCCGGCGCTGCTGGCGCTGTAAGGGGGCGCCATGCGGATCGCGGCGATTCAGTTCAAGGCCGACAAGCGCGATCAGGCGGGCTCGCTGCGGCGACTGCTGGCGCTGTGTGAGCAGGCTGCCGAGCAGGGCGCGACGCTGATTGTCTGTCCCGAGATGGCGCACACCGGCTATCTGTTCACCGACCCAGCCGATGTCCGGCGAGTGGCCGAGCCGCTGCACGGACCCAGCTTGGAGCAGCTGGCGACAGTGGCGAAGCGCTACGGCTGCACCCTCGTCAGTGGGTACCCGGAGCTTGTCGAGCAGGCGCGGACGGTACGGCTCTACAACTCGGCGCGGATCATCGGTCCTGACGGGTCGCTGCTCTACAACTATCGCAAGCGGCTGCTGTTCGATGCCGATGAGACGTGGGCCTTGCCGGGCGACACGCCGTATCCGCAGCTGCGCTTGCCGTGGGGCGACCTGACGGCGGGCATCTGCATGGACCTCAACGACGATCGGTTCATCCGTCACCTCGGCGAGTCGCAGTGCAGTGTCATCGCGTTCTGCACCAACTGGCTGGAGGAGGGCCTGGAGCTGCATCTCTACTGGCGCTACCGCTTGCTCGGGGTGCGCAGCCTGTTTGTTGCGGCCAACACCTACGGGGAAGAGACGTGTCCCGGTCACGAGCGGACGTGCTTTGCCGGGCAGTCGGCGATCTTCGACGGCTCAGGAAGGCCGCTGGCGGTCGCGCCCCGCGAAGGCGACGCGATCGTGAGCGCCGACGTAGATCTGCCACGCTAGCCTCGCCTGGGGCCCCGCTACCCTGCGAGACTTTTTTCCGTTCCGCAGGCGGCCCGAAAAAAAGCTCTCCGGCGACAGTCCCCGGCACGTAGTGCGGGGGGTCGCCCCCAGGCTCATGGTTCAAACTGCTAGGCCCCGCGAAACAAAAAAGCCGCAGCGGTTTTTGGCCACTGCGGCTTTGTTGTCGGGGCGAGAGGATTTGAACCTCCGACTCCCTGGTCCCGAACCAGGTGCGCTACCAGGCTGCGCTACGCCCCGAGAAGTCCGCGAAACAGGTGGTACTACTAACGGGTTTGCCCGGGGGTTGTCAATCATTTTTCCCGAGTGCTCGAATCTTGAAAGGACGCAGCGCGTCATCGAAAATGCCCGGGACATGACCAAGCCCACCGCCGGTTCCACCGACCCCCTGTCGCCCTGGCTGCCTCCGTATCCCGAGTCAGCGAGTGACAAGCCGATCATTGTTCAGAAGTATGGCGGCAGCTCGGTGGCCGATCCGGAGCGGCTCAAGCAGGTGGCACAGCGCGTCTCGGACACGGTCAAGCAGGGGCACCGGGTGGTGGTGGTGGTGTCGGCGATGGGCAAGACCACCGACCAGCTGATTGCGCTGGCCAAGAGCGTGACGCAGACGCCGCCGCGCCGCGAGCTGGACATGCTGATCTCGTCCGGGGAGCGGATCTCGATGGCGCTTTTGGCGATGGCGCTGTCGGAGCTTCAGCACGACGCAATCAGCTTCACCGGCTCGCAGTCGGGGATCTTGACCAACGATCGGCACTCGGGGGCGCGGATCATCGAGATTCGGCCTGTCCGCATCCAGGACGAGCTGGCGCGCGATCGGGTGGTGATCGTCGCCGGCTTCCAGGGCATGAGCTACAAGCGCGAGGTGACGACGCTCGGGCGGGGCGGCTCGGACACGACGGCGGTGGCGCTGGCGGCGGCGCTGCAGGCGAGCCACTGCGAGATTTACTCGGATGTCGATGGGGTGTACTCGGCTGATCCGCGCGTGGTCCCCGAGGCCAAGCACCTTGCCGAGGTGAGCTACCGCGAGATGCAGGAGCTGGCCGACCACGGGGCCAAGGTGCTCAATGCCCAGGCGGTCGAGTGGGCGCAGCGCGCGGGGATCGTCATCCAGGCGCGCAAGACGCACGGCTCGACCCGGCAGACGCTGGTGCAGGCTGACGGGCCGCCCGAGCGCGAGCGGGGCCGGGCGACGGCGGTGGCGGCAGCCGCGCAGGTGGTCGATGTGGCGACGCGGCGGGGCCCGGAGGTCCTGCGGGTGCTGGGCGAGGCGGGCGTGCAGCTGCGTCACCTCGGGCTTCACGACCAGCAGCTTGCGGCGACGCTGACCCTGGACGACCTGCCCGACTTTGCGCGGACCCAGGCGGCGCTGCGGGCGGTCGATCCAGCGCTGGAGCTGCGCGATGACCAAGGCATGGTGACGGCAGTGGGCCCAGGGCTGGGCAGCGACCCGCAGCTTTTGGCACGGCTACTACACGAGCTTGCCCAAGCAGGCCTGCATCCCGGGCGAGTGACCACCTCCCCCCTGCGCATCTCGATCTGGCTCCCCACGACCGAGGTCCAGCCGGCGACGCGCCTTGTGCATGGGCTGTTGTGCTAGCTGGGCCGGCGACAGTCCCCGCTGGGCCGCCCAGCAAGAGGGGGTGGGTGCGATTGGTTGATTCAATCGGATACAGCGGTGGGGGGTGGGTGCGATTGAGTTGATTCAATCGGATACAGCGGGGGGGGGTGGGGTCGATTGAGTTGATTCAATCAGGTACAGCGCCTGGGGTTGTAGACGATTGAATGGGTGGCCAAAAGCAGCCCAGGCCCTGCCGTTTTGGGCTTGGTTCCGTCGACCAGCTGGGGGGTGTTTGAGTGGGGCCACGGGCTGGCTGGCTTGGCGTACTATGGTGAGCCATGAGAAAGCTGCTGCTGGTTTCGCTGTGTGCCTTGGTGGTGGCCGTGGGCGGGTCTGCACCGGCGGCCAAGAAGAAGCCGACCGGGATTCGCGAGTCGAAGTTCTTCAAGGTCGATATGGACCACAGCAAGGTGGTCGGGCCGATCGATCGCGTCAAGGCGGCGCTGAGCCTGGACCTGACCTCGGTGACGACCGATCAGCCGCAGTACTGGCCGAACGAGAAGGTCTATCTGAAGGTGATGGCGCTCGGGCGGCCCTCCGCCGAGGTGTCGGGCAAGCTCGCCAAGCGCGACGGCATAAGCCAGGACGTGAAGGGCAAGCTCGACGAGAACGGCCTGCTGGTGGTCGAGGTGCTCGATGGCACCACCAAGCGGCTGGAGCTGGGCGAGTACCGGCTCGACGTGGCGGTGCAGGGCGGCAAGGGCAAGGGGCAGGCGACGTTCTCGGTGGTCGAGGGCACGCTCGGCGCGCTCTCGTTTGCGCATGAGTGGAAGAAGGTGACGAAGCCCGATGAGCTGGAGCGCGTCAATGGCGCCTGGTTCCTCGGCAACGCGGCGGGGGCGGGCAAGCGCTGGGGCAACGGCCTGTCGTTCAAGAACGAGCTGCGGATGTCGAACCATGCGTTCAGCGGCGAGGTGACGGTGAACTCGCGCTGCATGCTGCCCGGCTGCAACGGCACCCACGCCGGTCCGTCGCAAAAGATGATGGTCGAGCAGGGCCAGCTGCTCGGCACGCTCAATGTCGGCGGTCACTCGGGGCCGTTCCAGATCGAGGTCATCTCGCCGCGCGGCAGCCTGCGTCACCAGTTCGAGGGCTCCAGTCACGTCGAGCGCGACATGGTCGCGGCAGCCGGTGGCGTGAGCTTCGATCACAAGGTCGGCGTCGCCCCGTATGAGAACACCGTGCAGGTCCCCGGTCGCGATCTGTTCGTCGAGAGCAAGAAGCAGGGCGCCGATCCGTTCGTGGTCAGCTCGCTGATTGCGCAGTTGGGCAAGCTCCACATCGAAGTGACCGCCAAGGTCAGTGCGGCGGCGCTGTTTGTGCATACCCCCAATCCAGATGGCAGCTTTACGTCGAAGCAGGTTCCGCTCGGCGGCGATCTTTTACCGGGTCGCAAGCTCGAGGTCGAGGTCCCCGGTCCCTACGCGCTGGTCACGATCGGCGGCTTCGTGGGCGATACCTTTAAGGAAGGCTGGGCGCTCGGGTTTCCGCCGTCGCAGCTCAAGGTCAGCGTCAGCGCGGCGGCTGAGGGTCAGCCCAAGGGCACGGTGCCGGTGACGATCCAGGCCGAGTCGCTGGGCAAAGGGGTGGCGCTGTCGGCGATCCTGGAGGTCTATGACAACCGAGTGCCGTCGCGAAGTCCGGCGACGCACCTCAACTCGGCGGTCGGGGACTCGCTGCGCAATGCCTCGCGGTCGGTATCGTCGTGGAGCGACAACACCGGCTGGATCGAGGACGAGGTGGACGCGCGCATGGATCGGGATGACTACGAGGAGCGGTCCGAGAAGAAGAAGGAGTACGCGCCGGCCAAGGCGATGCGCTCGATGTCGTATGGGGCGGCTGCTTCGGCTGCTCCGTCGGCACCACCGCCTCCACCCGGGGGAATCGGCGGGCTGGGGCTGTCGGGTCGCGGCTCGGGCGGCGGCGGCATGGGCTACGGCGCCAAGATGGGCAAGAAGAACGGCGGCGGTGGCGGAGGCGGCGGCGGTGCGCGCGGTGGCCAGGGCGGCGAGGAAGACGAGGCCCCCAAGGAAGAGGTCCGCGAGGGCGACAAGAAAGTGGTGTTCTGCCAGCGAATCGTCACCGACAGCAGCGGTCGGGCCCTGGTCGAGGTCACGCTGCCTCCCCAGACGGGTCGGGTGGTGATGCGGGTGGTGGCGGCGCAGAAGCTGGACTTTGCGCACTCGCAGCGGGAGCTGGACGTGAAGCGGGTCGCCGGGGCCGAAGCGCGCCTGCCGCGATCGTTTGTGCCGGGTGCCGAGCTGCGCGTGCCGATCGATCTGATGAACAGCACCCAGAGCACGCTGCGACTGTCCGTGACGGGGCCGGGGATTGCCAAAGAGTTCCAGGTGCCGCCCGGTCAGTCGACGCAAGAGCTGGATATAAAGCTCGGCAAGCCGGGGATGCTGTCGCTGACGATGCAGGGACCTAATGGCAAGGTCTACGATCGGCGCGAAGTGGCGCTTTCGACCATTGCCGAGCAGCAGGTGACGTTCTCGCGGCTCCAGTTTGGCGATGGCGGCAAGCTGACCGTGGGCGCGGACGAGACGGCGCGGGTCTATGCCGGGGCGGGGCCGCTGCTGCGGGGGATGGCGATGAACGTCTACACCACCAGCGAGTCGTGGTTTGGGCACGCCGAGGCGCTGAGTGCGCGGGTGGCGGTGCGAGCGGCGCTGCTGGCGGCGGTCAAGCGCGGGCTGCTCGATGACGATGGGCTGGCGCATACGCTGCGGACCTCGGTGGACAAGGATGTGCGCGATCTGGATGAGGCGTTCTGCGACAAGGGCGAGGGTCTGTGCCGACCGTATCCGGGGCTACCGACCAATCCGCTGTGGAGTGGCTGGGTGGCGCGCAACCTGCTGTCATCGGTGCGGTCGCTGCAAGTGGCGGCGTCTCCGGACCCTCGGGTGCAGCAGGCGCAGCGGACCGCGCAGGCGCTCGGCGATCGGATTCGCCAGGCCCTGACCGCGCGCGGGCAGAAGACCGAGCAGCTGGCAGGCTTTGATGCGAGTGGTCAGGACGTGCTGCCGGTCGAGGTAAATGGTCAGGTGATCTATCGGGTGATTACCGACGATGCGGTGACGCGGTGGGCGAGCGAGAAGCTGCTGCCGAAGCTCGATCTGGATGGCAAAGACACTGAAGTGGCGTTTGCGAAGGCCTACGACGCGTTCCGGTTCCTGCGGGCGTTTGAGCGGGTCGGGGCGACGCAGTACCTGACCGAGCTGGCGATGGCGTTCTACCAAAAGGGCGACAAAGCGACGTTCGCGAAGCTGTATCGGCAGGTGACGCGCAACATGATCCTGGCGCAGGAGCCGGGGCTGATTCAGGGGCCGGCGCTGCTCGGTGGGGTGTACTCGACGCCGATGGCGCTGGTGCGGTTTGTCGAGCTGCAGCTTCTGATCGGTGCCAGTGGGCCGTCTGCGCAAGGGCTGCGCAAGGCCGATGGCAGCGCGCTCGGCTTTGAGGAAACGGTCAAGGGTCCGGCGACGATTGAGCTGCCGGCGGGGACGATTGCTCGGCTCGATCGACCGCAGCTTTTGCGCCTGACCGCAACGACGCAGCCGTTTGCCACCGCCAAGGTCAGTCGCAGCCAAGCCCGCGTCGGGGAAGAGCTGTCGCTAGAGGTCGAGCTGGCTGCCGATCGCGATCCGCTGGAGTACTACGCGCTGATTGCGGTGCCGACGACGACCTCGGTGAAGCAGACGGAGGACATCTTGTCGGACTATCGCGGGCAGCTGCTGTACGGGCAGCAAGGGCAGGGCGGGACGCAGATGCAGCTTCTGACGGTGCCGTTCCGAGGCAAGCGCAGCCTGCGGCTCCTGCTGGAAGGTGCGTACAAAGGTCACTCGGCGGGCCTGGTGATGATTCGCCACATCGAGAGCCTGAACCACGTCTGTGGCGTCACCGTTCCCGACGTGTCGGTGCAGTAAGACCCCCCGGTTTAGCTGCCGATTCGGTTGAAGTCGCGGATCGAGGGAATCTGCGGGTGCGGGGCGATCCCGCGCGCCGAGTCGTCGGTGAGCATGTGGACGCACTGCGCGTCGTGGAAGTGCTCAAAGTAGCTGTTGATGTGAATCGGCTCGTTGTCAAACGCCGCGACGACCAGTCCCAGCGCAGCCAGCGGCGCGCGGGCGCGGACCTTGAAGTCGTCGTCGTGCTCTTGCAGATCCGGCTTCATCATCAGATGGACGCGATCGTCGTCGGGAACCGGGAAGCCTTCGCGCGCAAAACAGGTCACGGTGCCGGCGCGCATGCCCTCGTGGCGACCGGTGCAGTAGACGACGCGGCTGCCGGTGGCGAGCACGTCGTGAACGTAGCGGACGGCACCGGCGATGGCGAGGTCGTCTTGGCAGTACTCACTGGTGAAGAAGCGCTGCTTCCAAAACCGTCGCACCTTCGGCACCAGAGTCGGGATTTCGTCGTCGCTGATCCCGAGCTTGCGGAGCGGCTTTTCCACCGACCAGTCGGTAAAGTGCTCCGCCATCGAGTGCAGCAGGCGCGGATCGTCGAGGGCTTGACCGGCCTCGCGGACAATCCGGGCCTGGCGTGGCTTGTTGTTGAGCAGCGTCGAGTCGAGGTCAAAGATCACAAGTCCGCGCGGCCCGAGGGCGGTGGCTCGCGAGAGCACGCGATCGAGCACGGCAGGATCGACCTCGCGGCCCTGGGCAGCGGTAAAGTAGCCAGGCTCGTGCGGCTTTTTGTCGGGGTCGCGGCGATAGTGATCGGGGATGGAAGTCTTGGTCATCGGCGGCGCGCAGGCTAAATCAGCGAGCCACCACCTGTCGAGTGCCAAGCTGGGGCTGGGGTTTTCTTCCTGTTTCCAGATGGATGCGTTGTGTGGCTTACATTGTTCACTTAAAATGTTTGGGATATGTCAGAACCAGCCGTCGCTGCGGCCAGCGTGGGGCCAGGTTCCATCCTGGGCGGCAAGTATCGACTCGACCGCGTCCTGGGATCGGGAGCCATGGGCACGGTCTACGCTGCTCTCCACGAGAAGCTCGGTCGCGAGGTGGCGATCAAAGTTCTCAACGGCGAGCTGGGCAAGCACGACGAGGCGATGCAGCGCTTCCAGCGCGAAGCGGAGCTGGTGACCAAGCTGGGACACCCCAACATCGTCGCGGTCTACGACTTTGGACTGAGTTCTTCCGGGGCGCCGTACTTCGTGATGGAGGTGGTGTCGGGGCAGACGCTGCGCCAGCGACTCGAACGGGGCCCGCTCAGCGACGACGAGATCATCGCGATCTTTGCGCCGCTGCTGTCCGCCGCCTCTGCCGCCCACGCAGCCGGCGTCGTGCACCGAGACTTGAAGCCCGAAAACGTGATGTTGGTGCCTCGTACCGACGGGCATGGGGCGATGCCGCTTGTGAAGTTGCTCGACTTTGGGGTGGCCAAGATTCGCAGTGACGGTCAGTCCGAAGGCGCCCGGTCGGACAGCCAGCCGATGAGTGCGCTGGCGACGGCAGCGGGCGCGATGATGGGGACGCCTGCCTACATGTCTCCGGAGCAGATCAAGGCGGCGAAGAACATCGATGGGCGGGCAGACATCTACGCGATCGGGGTGATGCTGTTCGAGGCAGTGACCGGCGAGCGGCCCTTTAACGGCGATACCTTGGCGTCGCTGCTGGGGGCGCACCTACTCAACCAGGCGGCGACGCCATCGCAGATCGCGAAACAAAAGCGACTGGCAAAGCGTCACATCGACATGGGGCGGCTCGACCGGGTGATCCTGCGGACGCTGGCGAAGCAGCCAGAGGAGCGCTACACCGACTGCCTGCAGCTGCGCAACGACCTCGACGTGGTGTGGGGCGGGCGCGGGCTGTGGGGCGAGGCGAGCGTCGGGCAGGCCGTGACGACGCGACCGGTGAAGAGTCGGCCACTCCCGAGGTCACGTCTGCTATGGCTGATCCCGATCGGGCTGCTGCTGGCGATCTTCGTCGGGCTGCTGCTGATGCAGCGACTGTCGGGCGGCGGGTCGAGGTTTGATCCTCACTCGTCAGCGGGGCGGGCCGAGGCGGTGCTGCGGACGGCTCAGCGGGGCTCGCTCGCCGACAAGCGGGCGCTGGCGGTGGCGATCGAAGCGGTCGGAGTGCGGGCGCTGCTGCCATATTTGACCGAGCTGCTCGCAGACGACACGGTGCCGTTACGGCAGCTGCTTCCGACGGCGTATCGGCTGGGGCGACCCGGTGACAGCGAGCTCTTGTCCGTGCTCACCCAGCGAGCTCAGACGGCGGTCGGTGCTCCGGCGATCGAGGCGCAGGCGGCGCGGCTGCGACTGGGCGCGACCGATGCGGTGGCGGTGCTGGATGCGGCGGCAGCGACGGAAACCTTGCCGGTGGAGGCGCGACTGTGGGCGGCGCTCAGTCTGACCCAGACCGGACATGCACAGATTTCTGCACTAGTCAAGCTAAAAGAGCGGATCAATCGACCAGGAGCGACGGTGCCACGCGTGCTGCGGCTGCTCATCACCAGCGAGCTGCTTCATAAAGGCGAGGCCGCCACCGAAAAGCAGCTGCGCGAGCAGGCCGCGACGAGTCCGCCGACGGAGAGTTCCCTGGAATCGCTGGAGCTGCTGGCGGCGGCGGGAAAGACCGACGCACTGACCCAGCTGCGAGGCCTGCTGACCCAGACGCCACCCGTCGAGCTGCGTGCGTTGGCGGTGCTCTCGCTGGCTCGCTTGGGGGAGACGGGTCTGCTCGATGAGCTGCGCAAGCTGCTCGATACCGATGCCTATCGCCAGCGGGCGGCGGCGGCGCTGGGCTCGCTGGGGCCGAGTGCCAAGCCGACCGAGGAAAAGCTGCTGGCCCTTATGTCTTCGCCTGACGTGGTGCTGCAAAAGACCGCTGCCGCGTCGCTGATCGCAATCGCACAGAAGGAAAGCCATGTCCGAGGAGACTAACAGCCTGATCGGGCAGACCATCGGCGACTACCAGATCGTCAAGCTGCTCGGCGAGGGCGGGATGGGCGAGGTCTATGCCGCCGACCATCGAACTCTCGGGCACCGCACGGCGTTCAAGGTGCTGCGGCGCGAGATCATGAACAACCAGGAGGCCGTCGAGCGCTTTCGCCAAGAGGCCCGCCTGATTGCGCGCGTCCGCCATCCGAATTTGATTGACATCTTCGATATCGGAGAACTTCCCGACGGACGACTCTATTACGTGATGGAGTATCTGGCCGGGCAAGCGCTGTCGAGCCTGCTCGAGAAAAAGCGGCTGACCTTTCGCGAGGTGATGCACATCATCCGCCAGCTGTGCGCCGGGCTCAACGCCGCCCACCAGGCCGGTATCGTCCATCGAGATCTCAAGCCGGACAACCTGTTTCTCGTCGAGCGGGCGGGGGAGCCGCCGCTGGTCAAGCTGGTCGACTTCGGCATCGCCAAGACCGTCGGTGTCGAGGGCGAGTCGATGAAGCTGACCCGCACCGGCACGCTCGTCGGGACGCCGTTTTACATGGCACCCGAGCAGATCAACGGCGGCAAGGTCGATGTCCGGACCGACATGTACGCCGTCGGGGTCATCCTCTACGAGATGTGTACCGGCAAGCTGCCGTTCGGCGGTGAGACGCTCGGCGAGGTGCTGATCGGTCACATCCAAAAGACGGTGCCGCCCCTCGAACCAGAGACGCAGAAGTGGGGCATTCCGACGACGATTGCGCCGATCCTGGGCAAGCTGCTCGCCAAGTCCGCCGACGATCGCTATGCCTCTGTCTCGGAGCTGACGCAGGATCTTGACCGACTGCAGCGCGGCGAGCAGACCACGGCGGGGCTCAATCAGCGCTTTACGCTGTCGTCGCTGCCGCCGGTCGCCGTACCGTCGCGCCGTCGCTATGTACTGATGGCGCTGCTTCCCTTTGTGCTGTGTGCGGTGGCGATCGGGGGCTACTTTGTCGTCGACAAGCTGCGCAAGCAAGGGCGGGTCGAGCCGCTGGATATGGTGTCGCTGCGCTCGCTGGCCCTGAAGATCCTGCAGGAAGGACTGGGCGACGGGGACCCGGCGGTGCGAGGGCAGGCGGTCGGGGCGCTCGAAGACAGCCGAGACAGTCGTCATCGCAGCCTGCTGGAGGGACGGCTCCGCGACGCAGATCCGCTGGTGCAGGTGCAGGCGGCGCGCGCGCTCGGGGTGATTGGCAACCGGGCGGCGACGGCATCGCTGCTGCAGCGGGCCGACGAAGGCGGGGACCCGGCGGTGCTGGTCGCCGTCGGTGAGTCGCTGACCAAGCTGGGGGCGCCGGCCGGGCGTAGTCTGCTGCAAAAGTCACTGTCGCAAGATCGATATCCCCAGGTGCAGCTTCAGGCGGCGCTGGCGCTGCTCGAGCAGGGGGATGCCGCCGCACAGACGGTGATTGCCTCGCGGCTTAGTCAGGCCAAGCCCACCGACGACAGCCGCATCGAGATCCTGAGCCGCAAAGCCCAGATCGGCGACGGAGAAGCGAAGACGCAGCTGATTCAGATCCTTCCCGACGGAGTGCCGAGCCTGCCACGGCAGATCAAGGTCGCGTCGCTGCTGGCGGCGCTGGGCGACGATCGCGCGCGTGGGCTGCTGTCCGACGTGGCGGTGCAGCCGGGGGCGCTGCAAGTGACGGCGGCGCATGCGCTGTGTCTGCTCGAGGGAGAGTTCGGTCAGTCGGTGCTGCGAACGACGCTGTGGGCGACGGGAAGCGGGATGCCGCAGCGGATCTTGGCGGCGCAGGGCATCGGGCACTGCGGCGACAAACAGGACGCGGCCAAGCTGTCGCAGGTGCTGCGGACCGGCGAGCGAAGTGGAATTTTGCGGCAAGCGGAGGCAGGGGCGCTGCTGAAGCTGTGCGACGGAGATCCGCTGGTGCTGGCCGAGCGCAGTGTCAGCTGGGCCGAAGAAGCCTTGGGCGACGAAGACTGGAATGTCCGCGCCCAGGCTGTGGCGGCGCTGGCCGATGTCAGTGCGCCACAAGCGCTGCCGCTGCTGCGCAAGGCCATGCACGATGCTCGGGTCGAGGTTCGTCGAGCAGCCGCCGACTCGCTGGCACGGGTGGGCGGTCGGGATGCCGTCGCGGCGCTGGCCGAGGGTCTGACTGATCAGAGTGCGCAGGTGCGAACCCAGATGATGCGCGCGATTGCCAAAGCCTCGCAGCTTGTGCCGTCGGATACGACCATGCAAGGCACGCTGATGGCGGCGCTGAAACAGGGGGCGGGGCAGGGCAGTGGCGGTGAGCAGGTGGCGCGGGCAGCGGCGATGATCGCGCTCGGAGATAAGACTCAGTCCAAAGAAGTAGAGCGGATGGTGACCTCGGGCGATGCCGAAGCGCAGGCGATGGCCGTCGAGATGAGCGATGAGGTGCCGCAGAGCAAGATCGACTGGCTTAGCAAGATCTTGTCCGATGAAAAAGCGACGTTTGGCACCCGGCTGCGGGCGGCGGTGTCGCTGGCGCGGGCGGGGAGTCGTGCCGGGCTGTCGCTGCTTCACGAGGCGGTGGCGCGCGGTGGGGCCGAGGCGGTGTGGGCTCAGGCGGCGCTGCAGTCGCTGGGCGAGAGCAAGACCCAAGAGCTTCAGCCCGAGTCGGTGATGACGGCGCTGCGCAGCCCGGATGTGGAAGTGCGGCGATCGACGGTCGAAGCGCTATCGGGATTTTCGGCCAAGCAGGCGGTGCCGCTGCTGCTTGTGGCGACGCGGGACTCGAGTGTGCTGGTGCGAAGTCAGGCGCTCGATAGTGCGACGCGGCTGGCGGCGAGCGGTGGCGATCCGGCTCCGGGGCTGCCGGTGGTGCGAGTGCTGGTGCGCGACAAAGACCCAGCGCTGCGAGAGCGGGCTCTGACGGTGATGTCGAAGCTGCAGCGCAGTGCCACTACCGCGACGAGCAAAGACGGAGAGCCGCCCCGTGTCGTCGAGGTGAAGCGGCCGGCAGCGACGAGTCCCAGTGGAACGGATGCGGCCAAAGCGAGCGATGGTCCCGATGCTGGAGCGGGCGCGGTGGGCGAGCCGGCGCAGGTGCAGGCGGCCAGCGTCGAGAAGGGCTTCCTCCGCTTCGAGGGTCCGGCGGGCACGCAGGTTCAGATTGGCAAGCAAGCGCCGTTTGCGATTGGTAACAAGCCCGTCGAGGTTCCAGTCGGCGACCATCGCATCACCTATCCCGGCGGCCAGCAGGAGGTCACCGTCGCAGCCGGCGCGACCATTACGGTCAAGATTGCGCCGTCGCTGCTCACCGACATGGTCAAGGCCGGCGTCGAGGCGTTCACTCGCAAGGACTATCGCAAAGCGCGCAAGCTGCTGGAAAAGGCGAGCACGCTGTGCAGCCGCAAAAAGGAAGAAAAAGCGGTGTGTGCCAGTGTCGGATATGAGCTGTCGCTGCACCTGGGGCAGACCTACGAGGCGCAGGAAGCCTGGGCGCAGGCGATGACCGAGTACGACAAGATCCAACAACCGGGCTTCTTCGGCAAAGTGAAGTCCGATGGTCACAAAGTGGTGGCGGCGGCGATGCAGCGGGTGGCGCCTCGGGTCGGGCGGCTGCGCGTCAGCAAGGTCGTCGCGGGTCGCTGTCAGACCGAGGACATCTGGATGCCGCCGGGTCGGCACCGCGTCAACGTCGGCGGTGGCCAGATGGTGCAGGTCCGCCCGCAAGAGACGATCGAGGTCAAAGGCTGTCCATGAGAGCGAAGCGTATCGTCGCCAGTGCCTTGCTTGTCTTGGGGCTGCTGATGGTGTGCCTGGCACCGGCTCCGCTGTGGGCGCGGCGTGCAAGCAAACCACGTGCCAGTGCCAAGGATCAGCAGGTTGCGGCCACGCTGCTGGCGAGTGGCAGTGCGGCGCTCGTCGCCAAGAACCTGGGTCAAGCCAAGAGCGACTTCGAGGAAGCGTTTCGCAAAAATCCGGCGCCTGAGGTGCTGTTTCAGCTGGGCAAGCTCGCCGAGGCTGAGGGCCGGCTGGTCGTCGCGCAAGACATCCTGCGACGCTACCTGCACGAGACGGCGGGAGATGCCGAGGGGCCGGAGCAAAAAGAAGCCCAGCGGGTGATGCAGCTGGCGGCGGCGCCGAGCGGGGAAGTGTCGGTGTTTGGCGCCCGAGGTGCGTGGGTTCTCGTCGACGATCGCCTGGCCGGAGCGCTGCCGCTGCCGCTGCCGCTGCTGCTTGAGACGGGCAATCACCGCATCATCGTCGAGCTAGGCGATCAGCGAATCGAGGAGCAGGTCAAGGCTCTGCCCGGTCAGACCGTCGAGATGCGCTTCAACCAGAAGACCGGAACGGTGGTGGTGTCGGTGCCGCCGGCGCTGGTGCTGCTTCTCGACGGGGACTTGACGGCAGAGCAGCAGAAGGCGCTGACCCAGGCCGTCAGCAAAGCGGTGGCGCGCGAGCGGCAGGCGGTGGTGCCGGGCGACAAGGCGCTCAAGCTGCGGCCAAGCCTCGGGGACTGTCTGCAAGCGCCAAGCTGTCTGACCGAGCTGGGCAATGTCAACGAGGCGCTCTATGTGCTGCGGGTGCGGGCGAGTCGCTCGTCGAGCACACCGCCGTCGCCACCGCCGGCAGCCGGGCAGCCGCCTGTCCCGGAAAAGGCCGCCTGGAAGTTCGCGGTCGAGGTCTTTGATCCGTCGGTGGGCGACTTTTCGGGCCGTAGCTCGACGGGCTGCGACGACTGTGCGCCGGAGCAAGCCCTGCAGAGCGCGACGACGACGGTCGGGACGGTCTTGCAGCAGGCGGCCAGTCGATCGCGGGGCAGCGTCGAGATCACCTCGCAGCCACCGGGCGCCGATGTCTTCTTGGCCGGTGAGAAGGTCGGCGTGACCCCGTACAAGGCCAGTCGCTTCGTTGGCTCGGTGCCGGTCGAGGTTCGTCTGCTCGGGCGACCGCCGTTTACTGCGCAGCTCAACGTCGAGGCGGGTCAAGTGGCTACCGTCGAAGCGCAGCTGACTACGCCCGGCGACGATGCACCAGAGCCTTCTCCGACGCTACCGCCGCCGCCCCCGAAGGCCATTGTCTATCGCACCGAGGTGGCGCCGCGTCCGAAGTGGCGACTGGCGCTGGGAGGCAGTCTGATCGGTGCGGGCGCGGTGGTGGCAGGCTTTGGCATTTCGGCGCTGTCCATCGATGGCAATCCGGCTCCGTGTCTCAATGGTGTGACGGTATGTCGGCGGATCTACGACACCAAGTCGGTCGGTCGCGGCCTGGTGGTGCTCGGAGTCGCGGCGGTGGTAGGTGGAGTGGTCACGATCGCCTTGCCCGGTCCCAAGCGACAGGTTCAAGTCACGGCGGCGCTGTCGCCCGAGTCGTTTGGGATGGCGGCGCTGCTGCACTTTTAGGCGCTGGGTGACTCGGCTTTTCGATCCTCAAAGACGTGTAGTGTGAAGTCATGGTGACGCGAGCCAAGCTTCCTGTTGGGTTTGCTGTTTTTGTGGCACTGCTCTCCACTGCCGCCGCTGCTGCTGCCCCTCCACCGCCGGTGGTTGCGGTCAAAAAAGCTCCTGAGCCCGCTGCTGCAATCGGGACTGCGCCCTCGCAGGTCACGCTGCCGCTGGCCGATTATCAGCAGCTGGTGGCGCGACCGGCGGTGACGGTGATCGAGACGCTCCGCGTCGAAGGCAGCTTCGAGCCGCGTAGTCTGTCAGTGACGCTGACGGGGCGGACGGCGGGCAGCGGGCCGACGGTCGAGGTCTTGGCAACCACGGCGGGCACTCGGCTGTGGGGCTGTGAAGGGGATGCGATCTTGTCGCGGGGCGGATCGGACAAGTACGAGCTGACGCCGCTTGCGCCACGCTTCTCGCTGCGCTGTCAGGTGGCACTGCTGGGCGGTGATCGGCTGCAGCTCTCGACCTCGCCGCAGGTGCTGTGGATTGACTCGCAGGTTCGCGACGGTGAGCTGATTCGTGACGAGGAAGACGGCGGTAAGCAGCGACTGACGGTCGTGCATGTCAGCCGCGACCAGGCGGAAAAAGCGCTGGCGGTGTCGGCGGTGGGTCGCTATCACGTGACGCTGCTACCGGAAGGAGCGAGCTTTGTCTACACGCTGCTGGTGCGCAATCCCAACCGGGCTCATCAGCGCTTTGCAGTGGCGCCGCGCAGTGGCGAGCGGGTGCAGCGGCTCGACGCGGCGATCTCGTGCGAGCTGCAGACGGGAGAGTACGGCTGCAACGTGCCACCGGGAGAGCACACCCTGACCTTGCAAGGAAGCCTGCCGTCGACGGCGTTTCGTCCGCCGGTACAGGCGAGTGCGCACTATCTGCTGCTCGATAGCCATCCGCTGCTGTGGCCCACCATCGAGACGGCGGTGCAGCGGCTGAGCGTGAGTGAGACGGGGATGACCCCGCAGTATCGCGGCGCGCAGGGCTTTTTGCTCGAGGATCGGCAGGTGGTGACGTGGCGGATCGGTCGGCTCGAGGCGCAGCGGACGCAGAGCTATGCGCTGACCTCGGCGGGGACGACGTTCTTCCTGGGCAGCGACGGTCAGGTCGTCGGAGAGACGACGCTGGAGCTGGACAACCAAGGGGCGGCGGAGCTGCTGTTGCCGATGCGAGCCGAGCCCAGCTATGCCAGCCTGCAGGGCGAGCCGCTGCTGCTGACCAAGAACGAAACCGGGTCGCTGGTAGTGCCGCTGTCCCAGGGCGCGCAGCGGGTGCAGCTGCAACATCATCAGCAGTTTTCTCGCACGCTGGGGATCGCGATCGGGACGCTGTGGCTGCCCGAGCTGACGGCGCCGGCGGCCTCGGCGTCGCTGGAGCTTCGTTACGAGCGCTCGTGGCTGCCGCTTTTTGAGGAGTTCTCGCCCGAGGTTCGCTTTCCCGCCGCGTCGATGGCAGAGCTGTTGCTCTTGCTGCTGCTGATGGGGATTGCCGAGCGACTGCTCAAAGCGCTGGGACTGTCGCCGGGGCTGCGGATTGGCGCGGTGGTGCTGCTCGGGGCAGCGGCGGCGGCAGCAGCGGTGTTTTTGGTGCTGCTCTGTCTGGGCGAGATGCTCGTCGCTGGACTGTATATCTTGCCGTGGCTGTTTGGGCAGCGGCGGATGTTCTGGCTGATCATCGGCGGACTGTGCCTTGGGGGAGTGTGGGCGCTGCTCTTCGGGTTGCTGCTCTTCGGGGGGAGGTCGTCTGACGCGCCGCCGGGTTCGAGCAGCGACGTGGCCTACACCCGCAAGGTCGCCAAGGAATCGAGCGGCTCTGACGAGACGGAAGGCAAGCCCAAGCTGCCGGCCCCGTCGTATCAGGGACTCCCCCCGCGTGAGACGATTCCGTGGGGAGCGCAGCGCAACCACTTCCATGGCGAGCGACTGGCGAGCGCTGGGCGGCCAGTGCAGGTGGTGATGCTGTGGCGACCGGCGGTGCAGCTTGTGGGAACCGCGTGTTTCTCGCTGGCGATGCTGCTTTTGGCGCTGCGCGGAGGCCTTCTGCGGATGGGCGTCAAGACTCGCTGGCGGCGGGTCCTCGAAGCCAAAGCTGCGTCGGAGAGTCCTTCTGCTTGACAGTGTACGGCTCAGGCTGTTAGGCCCAGGGCCGCATGCGCATCTACTTTGTTGGTTCCCACGCTACCGGAAAGACCACCATGACTCGCTGGGTCAGCCGTCGCTACGGTCTGCCCATGATCACCGAGGTCGCTCGCGCTGTCCTTGCCGAGCTAGAGATCGATCTCGACTCGCTACGCACCGACATGGAGCGCGTCAGCGACTACCAAAGGCGGGTCTTCGAGCGTCAGATTGCGATCGAGCGGCTGCAAGAGAAGGGCTTTGTCTCCGATCGCGCGTTCGACAACCTCGCCTATGCCGCTGAGCACGCGCTGGTCCTCGGTGAGATCATGTCCGGGCAGAGCGGCGAAGATGTCCGCAAGTACATGGAGTGGGTCGCCGAAGGAGTGGTGTTTTTCGTGCGACCGCATCGCTCGCTGCTGCGGGAAGACGGAGTCCGCGCCGGGGTCGATTGGGACTCGGTGGTGCGGATCGATGGCATGGTCAAGCTGCTGCTGGAGCAGTTCCGGATTCCCTATCTGCCGATTGATACCCCGTCGATGCAGGAGCGTGTGCGCGGCGTCGAGTTTGTACTCGGGCGGCTCGGTCTACAGCAGCAGGTCATCGAGCATGCGCCGCCGCAGCGCAACATCGTGACGCTGGTCAAGCGCTCGTAGGCGGTCATGGCTCGTCGGTCGTCGCCGCCGTCGTCGGCCCATCACCTGCCCACCGTGGTAGAGGAAGTCCTCGCTGCGATTCCTCCGCTTCAAAAGCCACTCTTGCGCGGGGTGTCGCATCAGATCGCGTTCTTCCTTGCGTTTCCGCTTGCGTACTGGCTGGTTGGGCAGGCCGTTTCTTCGGAAGGAAGACTCTGCGCGATGATCTACAGTGCGTCGCTGATTGCCCTGTTGGGAGTGAGCGCGCTCTATCATCGCAAGCACTGGCAGCCGGCGGCGCGCGCCAAGATGAAGCGGCTCGATCACGCCAACATCTTCCTGTTCATCGCCGGCAGCTACACGCCCATTACCGTCGTCGGAGTCGGCGGTTCCTTTGGCAAGATCTTATGTGCGGTGCTGTGGATCGGGGCGCTGCTCGGAATTGGGCAGACTGTGTTTTGGCCGCAGGCGCCGCGCTGGCTGCATGTCGGAATCTACGTCGTGCTGGGCTGGACCGGAGCGCTGGGACTGCCGATGGAGCTGCGCAATCTCGGACTCCAGACGGTCGCGCTGCACGTCGCTGGCGGCATTGTCTATACCCTGGGCGCGCTGACCTATGCCAAGAAGCGTCCCAATCCGCTGCCGAACGTCTTTGGCTATCACGAGGTCTTTCATCTGCTGGTGCTGATCGCCTGCGCAGCGCTGTTCGAGGTAGTCAGGCAATGCCTGCTTCATCCCGCGTAGCGCCGTCCGTTTCGCTCTCTGTTTCGCTGGCTCTTGCGGCGGCACTGCTGGTCATTCATAGCCTTCAGTTCAACTTCGTCACCGACGATGCGTTCATCTCTTTTGTCTATGCCAAGAACTTGGTGAATCACGGCGCGCTGGTCTTCAACTTGGGAGAGCGGGTCGAGGGTTACACCAACTTTTTGTGGACGCTCCTGGTGGCGCTTGGGCTGGCGCTACGGATTCCCGCCGAGCTGTCTTCCCGTGTCCTGGGAACTCTGTGTGCCGTCGCTACGATGGTATTTTCGGCCTGGCTGTTGCGGCGCCTGCGTGGCGGTTCCTATTCCTTGTGGGACTCGCTGCCGGCGTGGATCTTGGCGGGAATTCCCGGCTACGCGTGCTGGGCTTCCGGAGGCCTAGAGACGCAGCTCTTTGCCCTCCTGAGTACGCTTGCCATCGGTGGTTATCTGCATGCCGTGCTGACCGAAAAAGAGGCAGATAAGGCGCCTCTTATTGGTGTCGGAGTCGCGCTGGGCCTGGCGGCGCTAACACGTCCAGAAGGGTATCTGCTGTGTGCGCTGATCGGTCTGCATCGGCTGACTCTGAAGATCCAGCGGCGCGAGTGGTTGCCGACAAAAGAGGAGTGGAAGATGCTTCTTATTTTCCTTCTCCTGACGGTGCCGCACATTGTCTGGCGTCGCCTATATTATGGATACTATGTGCCTAATACGTTCTACATCAAGTCATCAGGAGGGCAGGGGACCTGGCAGCAAGGTGGCTACTATCTGTGGGCGTTTGCGCGCGATTTCAAGCTGTGGGTGCTGCCGCTGCTGTGGTTGTTGGGACTCCTGCGGCCCCTACCTGCATCAAGCCAGACCGCCATTCCCAACCAGCTTCCACAGTCCCAACAGAGTCCTGTGCTGGCGCAGACTCCGGAGTCATACAAGAGCGGTTACGGACTGTGTGGCGGACTCCTTTTGCTGTGGGCTGGGCCATTCCTTTTGTACGTCGCTTCCGTCGGTGGTGACTTCATGGGGCTGTATCGGTTTGTGATGCCGATTGTGCCTTTGGCGGTGCTCGCGGGCGGACTGGGAATCTGGCGACTCCTTCATGATCAACCGCTGCTGCTGCGGGTGGCGGTGCTGCTTTTGGGGGCGGGTCTGCATGGCGCCAATTCCTATGTGGTGGATCGGCATGCGCTGACGTTTCTTGGTGCCGATCGCGGCATTGATACACCGGGCTATCTGCGTCACTACACGGCGGACCGGGCGCTGATTGGCAAGTGGCTCGGGCAGCATGTCCAAAAGGATGACTACCAAGTCGTCGGAGGAGCGGGAGCGCAGGTCTATTACGCGGGGATTGCGGCGCTCGATAGCTTTGGACTGTCCGATGCCTATGTCGCGCATCACGCTCCGGCGGTGTCGAGTCGTCCGGGGCATCAGAAGTTTGCGCCGCTCGACTATGTGCTGTCGCGGAAGCCGACCATCCTGACCTACAACGTCTACAAGCTGGGCAACGCTCCGTATCGTCCGTCGGCGCAAGAGGAAGCAGAGTGGCGAGCGCGCGGCTTTCACTACGTCAGCGTGCAGATTCCCGGGCTGTCGCAGCCTTGGTATTCCTTTTTGAAGCGCGTGGATCGGACGCTCGGGCCGCTGCCGTTGGCGTCGGACCTGAGCGGCGGAAGCGGTGGCTGACAGCGGTCACGATTCGCGCTACAACGCCGACCTGTTTTCAAAACCTCAATCGAGACACACGACCCCATGGAACTGCTGCGCTGGTTTTTTCACCTGATTCGCAACCCCGAGGACCTGATTGCCTCGGCGATCGCGACGGGATATCCGCTCCTGATCATGATGGCGATCATCTTTGCCGAGACGGGCGCAATGGTGTTTTTCCTGCCGGGCGACTCGCTGCTGGTGACGGCCGGGGTGTTTGCCGCCAATCCCAAGTACGGACTCGATCTGCTTCAGATGAACGTCGTGTTGTCGGTGATGGCGGTGCTCGGCGACGCGGTGTCGTACTACATCGGGAGACGGACCGGACCGGCGCTGTTTAATCGGCCCAAGTCGCGGCTGTTCAACCCCGAGCACATCAAGCAAGCGCACGCGTTTTACGAAAAACACGGCGGCAAGACCATCATCATTGCCCGCTTTATGCCGATCCTGCGCACCTTCGTTCCCGTCGCTGCTGGCATTGGCGCGATGACCTACCGACGCTTTGCGCTCTACAACATCATCGGCGCGGTCAGCTGGGTGGTGTCGATGACCTTGCTCGGCTACTTCCTGGGCACGATGTTTCCCGCCATCGCCAAGCGCATCGAGCTGGTGATCATCTTGGTGGTGTTTGTGTCGATTCTTCCTGCCATCATTGCGTTTGTGCGCATGAGGCTTGGCAAAAAGGACAGCGACGCGAGCGCTCGTGGGGCGTAGACCGGACACGGCTCGGCTGGCGGGGCTGCTCGGCGGGCTCCTGGTTGGCGCGCCGGTCTTCGCGGAAAACAAGCCGCAGCTGCGCAGTCAGTACGAAGAGAAGCTCATTGCCGACGCGCTCGATCGGCGCAAGCTGTCGCAGCACGAGATCGATCCGCAGCCCGAGGGCAAGCTGATCGAAGAGATCCTGATCGACGCGGGCAAGGTGATCCTGCCGGGGGACTTTCCGCTCTCGCAGTACATTCCGTGGACGTGGCTCAATGCGGTGCATGTCCGGACCCGCGACGAGGTAATTGCCCGCGAGCTGCTGTTTCACGTCGGTGAGCCGTTTCGGCGCGATGTCTTCGAGGAGAGCGGTCGCAACCTGCGGACGCTGTTCATCCTGTCGGTGGCGCGGCTGGTCGCTTTGCGCGGCTCGACGCCCGACAAGGTCCGCGTGCTGGTCGTCACCAAAGATCAGTGGAGCCTGCGCCTGAACACCGAGTTTCGCTTCGATCAAGCGCGGCTCGACGTGCTGTCGTTTCAGTTTGCCGAGCACAACCTCGCGGGGCGCAACAAGCGGCTGTCAGTCGACTTTGGCTTCGATCCGGGGCGCTTTTCGCTCGGGATGTCGTACAGCGATCCGCGCATCTGGGGCTCGCGACATCAGCTCAAGCTCATCGGTGGACTGTATCTGTCGCGCGAAACCAGCAACGTCGAGGGTGGCCAGCTCTTCTTTCAGGTCGGCAGGCCGCTGTTTTCGCTGCGCACCCGCTTTGGCTGGGAGGCCAAGCTCCAGGTGACCAAGGACATCGCGCGCTATTTTTCCGGCGGGGTGATCTATCTGCGCAAGGTCAAAGACGAGGACGTTCCCGATGTCTATCGTCGCGAGCAGGTGGCCGGTCAGGTGCAGGTGCAGTACTCGGCGGGGATCGTCCACAAGCTCAACCTTAGCCTCGGCTGGCGGGTGCAGCATCAGCAGTACAACCTGCCCGACGACTTTCCCGACACGATCAGCGACGCGGCACGCACCGCCTATCGACAGCTGTTGCCACGCAGTGAGAGCGCGAGCGGCCCGTTTGTTGGACTAAATCTTTTTACGGCGCGCTTCATTCGGCTCAAAGACATCCAGACCTTGGCACTGACGGAGGATCTGCGGCTCGGCCCGGAGCTGAACCTGGAGCTGCGCTATGCCTGGCACGGCTTCGGCTTTTCGAGCGATTACCTGGAAGCGTCGGGGAGCCTGGCGAGTCAGCACTACCTTGGCGACAACCTGTTTTCGTATCAGGTAAACGCGGGCGTGCGACTGCAGTACGGGATCGATCCACGGGGCGCGCTGCTCAATGAGTACTTAACTGCCCAAGTTCGCGAGATCACACCGGCGGTGGGGCCGCTGCGACTGCACCTGTCGGCCAAGCTGCAGCTGCGCGGTCGGGATCTGGAGCAGCAGCGGATGACGCTCGGCTCGGACAGTGGCCTGCGCGGGTATGCGCCGCGAGCGATCCAAGGCGGCAGCCTGTATCGCGTGAACGCCGAGCTGCGGACCAAGGGCCTCAATCTGTGGACGATTCACGTCGGTGGGGTGGTGTTCTACGACGGGGGAGACGCGCCGCCGGTGCTCAATGGCTATCTGCGCGACGGCAGCTACTTTGGGACGACCTATCGGCACGATGTTGGCTTTGGGCTGCGCTTGGGTCTGCCACAGTTCAACCGCGAAGTGATCCGGCTCGACCTGGGTTTTCCGCTGGAGTCTCCGTCGCCCGGCAGTGTCTACGCACCGCGCTTTTCAGCCGAGTTCGGACAGGCGTTCTGAAGACTTCCCAAAAGTCAAAAAAACGCGCTTGCGACATCGCGGCAGCGTGCTCCACACTGCGCGATAGAGCGAGAATGAAACACGGTTCCTCGGTGGCCAAGCTTGCCACTTCACGCACAAGTGTTCGATCAAGACGAGCGCCTCGGCCTCGTGCTCAGCAGCTGATCGAGAGGAACTCGCAGAGACGATCCAACGACGAGAGTGGCTTCACTCCGTCTCGCAAGCTGGGGCTGCGGGCACTGATTGCTACGACGTTCTTTGTCGTCTCGGGCGGGCCGTACGGGCTCGAGGAGATCGTCTCGGGTCATGGCTTCGGCGGAGCGCTGCTGCTGCTCACCATCGTGCCGTTCATCTGGAGCCTGCCGATTACGCTGATGGTCGGTGAGCTGACGGCGGCGCTGCCGAGCGAAGGTGGTTATTACGCCTGGGCACGACGGGCGCTCGGACCGTTTTGGGGTGTACAGACGGCGTGGATGGCGCTGGCGATGAGCCTGTTCGACATGGCGATCTACCCGATGCTGGTGGTGACCTATCTGGGGCAGCTGTTTCCGGCGCTGACCGACTCTGCGGTGGGTGGAGCCGGCTGGTACGCGGCGCTTTCGATGATTGGCCTGTCGGTGTGGTGGAACCTGCGGGGCACCCGTGCCGTCGGAATTGCCAGTCAGCTGATGGCGGCGGCGCTGCTTCTGCCGTTTGTCATTCTCGTCGCCATTGCGCTCAGTGGACTTGGTCCGGTCACGATGTCCGACGGGCTCACGCAGCATCTGCACATTCGCTCGCACAGCGACGGTACGGTCATGCCGTGGATCAACGGGATCTTGCTGTGTCTGTGGAACTACATGGGCTGGGAGAACGCCTCGCCCGTCGCCACCGAGGTCGAGAATCCGCAGCGAACCTATCCACGCGCGATGCTGTTGACGGTGCTGCTCGTCGCGGGCTGCTATGTGGTGCCGGTGCTGTGCGGGGTGGCCAGCGGGCTGCCGACGGACGAGTGGACGACGGGCAGCTGGGTCGAGGTTGGTCGCCGGCTTGGTGGACCGTATCTGGCCGTGGCGATAGCGATAGGCGGAGCGCTGTGTGGGCTCGGGATGTTCAATGCGCTCGTCGGAAGCTACTCGCGGCTGCCGCTGGCGATGGCCCGGGACGGAATCTTGCCCAAGTGGCTGGGTCGCAAAGATCCGCAGACCGGCGCGCCGCGTCGCAGCATCCTGTTTGCGGCGGTGCTGTATACCGCGTGCCTGGGGCTGGGCTTTCAACGCCTGGTGCAGATCGACGTGATGCTGTATGGCGCGCTGGTGGTGCTGGAGTTCGTGTCGCTGATCGTCCTGCGCATTCGTGAGCCGGCGCTGCTGCGGCCGTTCCGAATGCCGGGTGGAATCGTCGGTGCGGCGCTGCTGGGGTCGATGCCGGTGGCGCTGCTCGGACTGTCGCTGTGGTACGGTCGCCACGAGTCGGGCATGTGGGGTCTGTCGGCGGTGACGATCGGGGCTTTGGTGATCGCGCTGGGGCCGGTGTTCTATCTGCTCTCGTGGGGGCTTTCGCGATCTCGACGGAGTCAGTTGCGGACGGTTACGATCCCGCCCAGCAGCCCTCCAGTCACGCCGCTGCTACCGCCCGTACCGTCGACGCCTAACTTCTCATCTCTTCGTTGACAGCACATGCCGCTTGCCGTACCGTGATGTGGCTGTAACCAACCAAGATTCGTCCTGAGCAGCTTCTATCGTCATTATCCACACAACCAGCAGTTGATTCCCTAAACGCTAGGGCAGACGTCTGCAAGACGAAGCGCGGCCACTTGGGTCAGCGCTGTCAATCGTCTTCGGTCGGCCCTACTTTCGCCCATCCAACCGAGGAACGAACCCGATGAACCTGACTGAGCTGAAGCGCAAAAAGATGTCCGAGCTGATCCATATGGGTCAAGGGCTCAACATCGAGAACGTCTCTGGCATGCGCCGCCAGGACTTGATCTTCGAGATCCTCCGTCATCACTCCTCGCATCGGGGCGAGGTCTTCGGTGATGGCGTGTTAGAGACGCTGCCCGACGGCTTTGGCTTCCTCCGCTCCCCCGATTACAACTACCTTCCCGGTCCCGATGACATCTATGTTTCGCCGTCGCAGATTCGCCGCTTTGGCCTGCGCACCGGTGACACGGTCGAAGGGCAGATTCGTCCCCCCAAAGACAGCGAGCGTTACTTCGCCCTCCTCAAGGTTGATCGTGTCAATGGCGACGCGCCCGACCACCAGGGCGAAAAGATCATGTTCGATAACCTGACGCCGCTGTATCCCAATAAGCGGCTCCGGCTCGAGTGGGATCATCGCAACTATTCGACGCGTATTGTCGATATGCTCGCGCCGATTGGCAAAGGTCAGCGCTGTCTGATTGTCTCGCCGCCGCGCGCTGGCAAGACCGTCCTGCTTCAGGACATCGCCCACGCGATTACCGCCAATCATCCCGAGGTCTACCTCATGGTGCTGCTCATCGACGAGCGCCCCGAGGAAGTGACCGACATGCAGCGCACCGTCAAGGGAGAGGTCGTCTCCTCGACGTTTGACGAGCCACCGGCCCGCCACGTCCAGGTCGCCGAGATGGTAATCGAGAAGGCCAAGCGCCTCGCCGAGTGCAAGCGTGACGTGGTGATCCTGCTCGACTCGATCACGCGCCTTGCCCGCGCCTACAACACGGTCGTGCCGCCGTCGGGCAAGATCCTGTCCGGTGGTGTTGACTCGAACGCGCTCCACAAGCCGAAGCGGTTCTTTGGCGCCGCCCGCAACATCGAGGAAGGCGGCTCGCTGACCATCATCGCCACCGCGCTCGTCGACACCGGCTCGCGCATGGACGAGGTCATCTTCGAGGAGTTCAAGGGCACCGGTAACTCGGAAATCCACCTTGATCGCAAGCTGATGGAAAAGCGCATCTTCCCGTGCCTCGACATCAACAAGTCGGGTACTCGCAAGGAAGAGCTGCTCGTCGACGATCGCTATCTGAACCGCATCTGGATCTTGCGGCAGCTGCTCCACCCGCTCAACGTCGTCGATGCGATGGAGTTTATGCGCGACAAGATCGCCAAGACCGACTCGAACGCCGACTTCATCGCTTCGATGTCCGGCTAGCCCGGCACTGTTGTCCCCTCGCACCGCACGACTTCTGCTCTGCTTCGGCTGCGCCGCGTATGCGGTCTTGTACGCGGTGCTGTCGCTGCTGCGCTTTCGCTCGTTTCACGGGCAGATCGATCTTTCCTATTACATCCGTATCGTCTGGGGGCTGGCACACGGTCGGCTCGACGTGCCGCTGGTGCAGGCGCCGCACCTTGTCGGTCTGCACCTAGAGCCGATCTTGCTGCCGTTTGCGATCCTGGCGAGGCTGGGGCTGCCGATTGCGCCGCTCTTGCTCATCGGACAAGCAGTGGCGGTGGCGCTGCTGCCGCTGCCGGTCTATCGGCTGGCCCGGCGTCGGCTCGGTAGTGACGGGTGGGCGCTGTGGCTTGCGCTCGGGTCGCTGCTGTATCCGACGGTGACGGTGGCGACGCTGCATGACTTTCATCCGGTGACGGTGGCGCTGCCGCTGCTCGCCGCGTGGCTGGATGCGATCGATGAGGGGTCGTGGCGACGGGCGCTGGGCTTTGGTGCGCTGGCGCTGGCCTGTCGAGAGGACATCGCCCTGCAGCTCGCGCTGCCAGTCTTGGCCCTGTGGTGGCGGCATCCGCAGTGGCGCGCGCGGCTGGTCACGGTGGCGGGGCTGCTGCTGCTCTATTTCGGGGCCTATATCGTCGCGATCCAGCCGCACTTTCTGCCCAAGCTGGGCTCGTACGGCCTGCACTTTGCGAGCACTGGGACGAACGTGTCATCGGGTCGCGAGCTGCTGTTTTTGCTGCTGCGGCAGCCGCTGCGGTTTGTGGCCTCGTGGCTGACCTGGGACCGGCTGCGCTATGTGATCGAGCTGCTGTGGCCGCTCGGCTTCCTGCCGCTGCTGGGTGGTCGCTTGGCGGTCGGAGCGCTGCCGATCTTGGCGATCAACTTTCTGTCGTCGTTTCCGCGTGTGCGCAGCATTGAGTCGCACTACACCACCGCGATGGTGCCGTTCTTGGTGATGGCGGCGGTCGTCGGCCTCTCGCAGGTCCGTGACTTGTTGCGGATGCGCTCGCGCCGAGAGCTGGTGTGGCCGCTGCTCGCCGGGCTCATGCTGCTCCTTTCGGGGTCGCATCTTCTACACGGAGGCTCGCCGCTGGCCATATGGAGCAGTCGCTATTCGGTCGCGCAGTTTGGCGATGACTCAGAGGCCGAGTCGCTGCGCAGAGCGATTGCCGCTGTTCCTGCCGGCGCTTCGGTGGCGGCTCGTCCGGGCCCGCTGGCGCATCTTGCCGACCGACCGCGCGTCATCAGTCCACCCGAGTACGACGATGGCCAGCCGGTCGAGGTCGTCCTCACCCCCGACGCAGCCCCCAGCACCGAGGCACGAATCGGCAACCAAAAAGTAACCCCCCACTGACCGGCAGCCGAGGTCCGCAGTCGTTCTGGTAGGTGTTGTCAGCAGCGCGAGACGGCTTCGGCCCAGCGGGCTTTCATGGCGGCGACCTCGGCGGCGGGCATCGAGGGGGTGAAGCGACGGTCGATCTTGTAGACGGCGGCCACCTCGCCCGACGAGCGCCACAGACCGACGCCCAGCCCCGCCAGCAGCGCCGCGCCGAGCGCCGTACTTTCCAGCAGCTGCGGCCTCACGATCTCGACCCCGAGCAGGTCTGCTTGCAGCTGCATCAGCAGGTTGTTCTGCGCCGCCCCACCATCGACCCGCAGACTCGACAGCCGCAGCCCCGAGTCCGCCTCCATCGCCGTCAGCAGGTCACAGTTTTGAAGCGCAATGCCTTCCAGCGCCGCCCGCGCAATCTGACCGCGCCCCGTGCCTCGCGTCAGTCCCCACAACAGGCCCCGCGCCTCTGGCCGCCAGTGCGGTGCCCCCAGCCCCGCCAGCGCCGGCACCGCCACCACGCCCCCCGAGTCGGGAACACTGCGCGCCAGCGCCTCGATCTCGCTCGCCGACTGGATGATCCCGAGCCCATCACGCAGCCACTGCACCATCGCCCCGGCAATGAACGCACTGCCCTCGAGCGCATAGTGGAACTCGTCAGCCCCGCTCTGCTTCGGTCGCTGCCACGCCACCGTCGTCAGCATGCCATTTTTCGACGGCACCACCCGCTCGCCGGTGTTCATCAGCAGAAACGCGCCTGTGCCGTAGGTGCACTTGGCCTCGCCCGGCGCAAAGCACATCTGTCCAAACAGCGCCGCCTGCTGGTCCCCCGCGATGCCCGCAATCGGAATTCCGTCGGGAAGCCCCGGCATGCCTCGCGTCTCGGCACACGGCCCCTGCGAGTGAACCACCTGCGGCAGCGACCGCAGCGGCACCCCGAGCAGCGCACACAGCTCATCATCCCACTTTTGGGTATGGATGTTGTAGAGCAGCGTTCGCGAGGCATTCGAGGGGTCCGTCACCCACGCCGTCCCGCCGCTCAGCCGATGAATCAAGAAGGTGTCGATGGTGCCAAAGCGCGCCTGCCCCGCTTCGGCCTGCGCCAAAAGACCCGGCACTTGCCGCAGCAGCCACTCGATCTTGGTGCCCGAAAAGTACGGATCGAGGACAAGTCCGGTCTTCTGCTGCACCGCCGTCAGGTGCCCGGCCTGGCGCAGCTCGGCACAGCGGGGTGCGGTGCGACGGTCTTGCCAGACAATCGCGTTGTGCAGCGGCTTGCCATCGCGACCGATGCAGACCGTGGTTTCGCGCTGGTTGGTGATGCCGATGGCGGCGATGCGGTGTACGTCGATGGCGGCGCTCGCCAAGGCCGCCGCAAGCGCGGTCTGGACCGATTTCCAGATCGCCTCGGGGTCATGCTCGACCCAGCCGGGCTGGGGATAGATCTGCGCGAACTCGGCGTAGCCACGACTGAGCACGTCGAGCGTCTCGCTGAGCAGAAGGACAGTGGAGCCGGTGGTTCCTTGATCGATGGCAACGACGTAGCGCGACATCTGGGTGCGGTTCCTTTCGTGACAGGAGGGCTTATTTTTGGCGGAGCAGCAGGGCCTCGCCGAGGAGTAGGACCAGCAGCAGCCAGCCCAAGGCGTGCCACAGCTCGACCTTTCGCTTGGGATTTTTGCCGCTGGGACTTACGTCGTTTTGCAGAAGGGGCCGCTGCAGTGCCGCCAGTCGCGAGGCCGGCGCCAGCTGCAGGTCCGACTCCGCAGCATCGAGGTTGACCGCGAAGTGCTCACTTGGCCGCGCCTTCAGCACACCGGTATCGCCCGCAGTCGCCACCCGATAGAACCCCGGCTCGCGCGTCTCGGTGAAGCTGAGCAGCTTGCGACCCTGCAAACGCTCGAACAGGCGGGTCTTCCCCGACGGCAGCGTCACTTCGACCCGGGTGTCCCCCGCCTGCAGCTTGATGTCGCGCGTCTGGCCAATCAGCGTCTCCGTCTCGGCCTTTTGCAGCGGCGCCCGCGACAGGTGCCGCACCACCTGCTGCACCAGCGGCAGGAACGCCGGCTGAATCGGCAGATCATTCCAGTCCCGATCCAGCGTCGAGGTAAACAGCAGCACCCGGCCCCGTCCCACCGTTCGCTCGACCAGCGCCGGCGCCCCACTCTCGAACGACAGGAGCACGGTTGTCTCACCCTGGCTGCGTGGCGTCGGCTGTAGCAGCAGATAGCGCGCAAACGTCGCCGACAGCAGCGACTCACTGGCCCGGCCCGTCAAAAACGGCTGGAGCAGCGGATGCCGACGATCCAGCTGTCCCAGATGCTCACCCGGCCCTTGCGTCGAGGACTCCCCTTCGCTCGCCGGATGACTGGGCAGTGACCCCGCCGTCTTCACCACCGCCAGCGGCTGCGGCAAAAGCTCGGCCAGCACCCGGTTGTAGGCCTCGACCTCGACGTTGTCACCGAGGCCAATCATCAGCCCGCCGCCGCCCCGCACGTACTCGCTGAGCCCGCGCTCGATGCCCCGTCGCGACAGCTCTTGTGCCTTGGCGTTCAGCAGCACCACCGCGTCGAACTCGCTCAGGCTGCCCAGCCCTTCATCCAGCGACCGCGTTGACAGCTGTAGCGGCGAGTCGTCCCGCTCACTCGGGCGCAGCGCCGTCTCCAGGTAGTACGCCTCGTCATCACGGCGCAGGTTGCGCGGATCGCCATCCAGCACCAGCACCCGCAGCACCGCTTGCACATCGACCCGCAGGTGGCGCTCGTTGTCGGCTTCCAGCGCGTCGGGAGACAGCCGCACCGCCAGGTGATGCAGGCCCGCGCTCGGTGCCACCTGGGCCTCGGTCTGCCCGGGACTCTGCGTCGGACTGGGCGTCGGCTGCAAGATGTGAATGAAGCGCTTGATGGCCTGGCCGCGTGGTGCAAGGTCCACCAGCCCCTTGGCCACTGCCTGCCCGTCCACCAGCAGCGTCACCTGGAGCTCTCTTCTCGGCTCGTCCCCAAAGTTGCCCAGCTCCGCCATCACTCGCACGGCACGCGGGCCCATGCTGGTCGCCGGCTCGGCCCGCAGGTCCACCACCGCGCAGTTGGGCAGCGACTTGCCGTCTCGGACATCGACCAGCGACACCTCCGTCTCTGCCGGCGGCTGAAGCGACCCGTCCAGCGAGTGCGCCGAGGTATCGCCAATCACGTAGATGCGCCGCAGCCCGCCCCGCTGCGTTGACAGGATCTGCGTCGCTCGCTTAAACGCCGATGGCAGGTCGCTGGGTCGGTAGCTCGGTCGCAGCGCCGAGATCGCCGAGTACAGCCGCGTCCTGTCCGAGGTCAGCTGCCCCACCGGCGCCTCTGCCGTCCGCGAGCCCAAGATCAGCGCCGCCTCGGCCCCCTGCGGCAGCGCATCGATGATTCGCGTCGCCAGCTTCCGCCCGCGCTCCAGCAAGATCGTCGAGCCCAGCTTTAAGTCCCCCGCCGGCTGATACATCATCGACAAGCTGTCGTCGAAGATCAGCACCGCCCGCTGGGTCTGGCTCACTTGCACCGGCAGATCCGAGTCCGTCTCCGCAAACGGTCGCGCCAGCAGAAACGGAATCGCCATCAGCAGCAGCATCCGCAGCAGCAGCAGCAGGATGTGGCGAAACTTGGTCCGCTGCGCCACCCGCCGGTTGCTCGCCTTCAGCAGCAGCAGCGTCGGCAGCTTGCGGATCTCGGCCCGCCGCCGGCCATGCAGGTGGATCAGCACCGGCAGCACGCCCAGCAAAAGAAAGATCGCGTAGGCCGGCGACAGCAGCTGCATCGCTTACCTCCGCACCTTCTGTCGCAGCGGCCCGCGCAGAAGGTCCAGCAGCACACTCTCTGGCGACCGCGACGTGGGAGTAAGCGAGTAGTCGACATCACCCTCGCGCAGCCCCAGCCGCGTGTCGGTCAGGAACTGCCCCAGCTCGGTCAGGTAGGCCTTGCGGACATCGCCCGGATCGACAAACAGCCGCTCCTGACCGGCCAGGCCCGGCTCGACTTCCTCGAACCACGTCAGGCTCGTCCACGGCAGCTCCAGCTCATCGGCATCGAGGATCTGCAGCACGATCACGTCGTGTTTCTGCGCCCGCAGGCTGACCAGCTTCGCCCGCAAGAGCGCCGACTGCCGCCGCAGGTAGTCCCCGTAGTCCACCCCTTCATCGAGCGGCGGTGGCGGTAGCAGATCCGACAGCACCACAATCAGCGAGCGCCGCCGCGCCGTCTCGGACAGCAGGTGCAGCGCGTCGTCCAGCTCGGTCCGCCCCGCCGGCTCCGTGCTCTCCAGCGCCCGACACAGATCCCCCAGGTGCGCCGAGCCCCCACGCGGCGGGATGTACAGCGGCCCGGTGTCCTTGGCAATCACCAGCCCCGCCGGGTCATGCTGCCGCAGCAAGAGGTACGACAGCGACGCCCCAATCAGCGACGCAAAGTCCAGCTTGGTCAGCTGATCCTGCCGCCCATAGCCCATCGAGCCCGAGCTATCGACGACGATGTACGAGCGGACCTCGGCCTCTTCCTCGAAGCGCTTGACGTAGTACTTGTCCATCCGGCCCCAGGCCCGCCAGTCGATGTGGCGCAGCTCGTCGCCGGGTGCGTACTCCTTGTGCTCGGCAAACTCGACCGACGAGCCGTGATGCGCCGCCCGGTGCAGCCCCTGCAAGGCTCCCTCGGCGACCAGGCGCGCGCGCAGCGTCAAGCTCTGAAGCTTGAGCAGCGACGGAAGGTCCAGCAGCCTCGAGGTCATGACGAAAGACTACGGTTTGATCGCTTCTAGCAGGCGATCGATGATGACCTGCGGGCCGATGCCCTCGGCTTCCGCGTGGAAGTTCACGATCAAGCGGTGTTGCAGCACGGGCCGCGCCAGCGCCCTCACGTCGTCGATCGAGGCCGCCGGTCGCCCCTCCAAGATCGCCTTGGCCTTGGCCCCCAGGATCAGGAACTGCGACGCACGCGGCCCGGCGCCATAGGCCAGATACTCGCTCACCAGCGCCAGCGCCTCGGCTTCCTTCGCCCCGCCCGCCAGCAGCATCGAGCCGCTGGTGCGATTGGCCCGCGTCCCCGGCGCCCGCTGCGGCCTGGTCGCGTGACACAGCGACACCGCGTAGCGCACCACATGATCCGCCGCCGGCACCCGCAGCACCAAGTCTTGCAGCTGCATGATCCGCTCCGGCGCCAGCACCTTGTGCAGCTGCGGTCGCTCCGCCGAGGTCCCGCGCTTGACGATCTGCACCTCCTCCTCCAGCGTCGGATAGCCGACATCGACCTGGAGCATGAAGCGGTCGAGCTGCGCCTCGGGCAGCGGATACGTCCCCTCCTGCTCGATCGGGTTCTGCGTCGCGAAGACCAGAAACGGCGGGTACAGCTCGTGGGTGTTGCCACCGGCGGTGACCCGACCCTCCTGCATCGACTGCAAGAGCGCCGCCTGGGTCTTCGGCGGGGTGCGGTTGATCTCGTCGGCGAGCACAATGTTGGCGAAGATCGGTCCCCGGATGAAGCGGAACACCCGCCGCCCCGTCACCGGGTCTTCTTCCAGGATGTCGCTGCCGGTGATGTCCGACGGCATCAGGTCGGGCGTGAACTGAATGCGCGAGAAGCGCAGGCTCAGCACCTCGGACAGCGTCGAGATGAGCAGCGTCTTCGCCAGCCCCGGCACGCCCACGAACAGGCAGTGCCCGCGCGCGAACAGCGCAATCAGCAGCTGGTCGATGACGTGGCGCTGGCCGATGATCCGCTTCTCGATCTCCCGCAGGATCGCCTGGCGCGCCTCTTTGATCTCCGCCACTGCGGCCAGCGTCTCGTCGAGCGAGCTAGGCGCCGAGCCTTTCTCTGGCCCCACTGCCGCCGGCACCGCCGCATCCATCCCCGAAGGCCCCGAGCCCGCCGCCGAAGCCGCCTCACTCGGAGCCGCCACATCAGATTGAGCACTCACGACCGCATTGTGACACAGAAATCCCCTTACGGAGTGCGCACACCATCCACCGGCACAAGCGGCGCCGGAGCCGGCTCGGGCTCACCAGGGTCGCGGCGGCGGCTCTGGCGGGCGCCTAGGGTGGGGACTTTTTCATCGACGGCCTCGCCGAACAGGTAGAAGCCGGCCTTGCGCAGCTCACCGTGCCGCAGCAAAAGCAGCGAGAAGATGCGATCACGCTCGTCCTGCGCCTTCTGCGCCGCCACCGCCACCGTCGTCCGCGCGCCATCGGGCGTGACCAGCTTCATCAGCGCATGTCCAAGCTCTGCCGTCCGCGCCACCTGCGCATCGGTAAACGGGTGCTTGCCGGCAATCTGACTGCGATACGCCCCATACAAGTCCGCCAGCGCCACCCCATCCTGCGCCGCATCAAACAGCCCCTTGCCAGCCCGGATTTGGGCGACCAGCGACTCGGGGATGATGCCTTCCAAGGCAAACACCTCGGCTTGCAGGAGCAGCTTCTCGCGCAGGCGCAAAAGCTCGGTCAGCTTGGCATCGATCTCGGCGCGCTTGGCGGGCTGGGTCAGCCGGGCTGCTTCGGCGTGGGCGTAGAGCAGCGCCTCGGCCAGCGTCTGGAGCTTGGCCAGCTCTGCGGTCGGCAGCTTGGGCAGCTCGGCGGCCAAGCGATCGAGGAACGGCTGCACCGACTGCACGCCCTGCTGGACGTTGGCGAAGATCAGGTTCACGTCGAGCCGAAGCGGCAGGACCTTCTCTTGGGGCAGTGCCAGGGCCGCCGCCACAAACGCCTCGTAGCTCTTCTTGAGCGAGGGGGCGTCGGGCGCGGCGGGCACTGGCTTGGGTGAGGTAGGGGCGGGTGACTTGGTTGTAGGTTTTTTGGCCATGTCACCTGAGGTAGCACCAGATCTGCGCGGCGCAACCCTCAAGCCCAAAATAGTCACGACTCGATCCTGGCACCTTCCAGCTTGCGGCCCCAAAGGCGCAGGTCTTCCCCCGCCACCTTGCGCGAGTCACCCCAGCAAGCTTCCGATCATCCCCCGCCGCAATCCGGTAGGCGCCCGCCAAGACCCAAGTCATCCCCACCGCAACCCGCTACCCACCCCCCCAAGACCCAAATCATCCCCGTGCGCCTTCCGCTAGCTGCCGGTTTCCTGCCGTGCCTGGTTGGGTTGTTTCCGACCGATGGGGTTTCGCTGAGCGACCGGCCCCAGCCTCGGCGCCGTGCCGCACGTTCTTGAGGCTGACTCGCTCGCGTGCTACGTCACCGCCGTGTACATCAAGACCCTTACCGCCCAGAACTTCCGCTGCTTTACCGACCTCCAGATCGACTTCCAGCCTGGCTTCAACCTGCTGATCGGCGACAACATGTCCGGCAAAACAGCAGTCCTCGACGCCCTTCGGATTTGTCTCAACGGATATGTGAACACGTTTTTTCAAAGCAAAATAGATATTGAAAAGCTCGATGCCAGGTTGCTTCCAGTTCCGATGGGTGATGCCGTCGAAATGGTAAGCCAGTCTCCTGCATCTGTTCTAGCAACGGTTGAGTTTGAACAGAAATTTCTGGACCTCTGCAAGAGCATTTTCCCTGTAATGTCACATGATGAATCTGTGAGAACATGGGGGCAGACGCTCGCATCGACCAAAGAGGGAACGGTTCTTACGAAGAAAGGTGGTTTGGGAGGGATTGGCGTACTTGCTCAATCTGCTATTTCAAATATTGAGCTGATGTTGCCGATCTTCTCATTTCACTCTACCAATCGAAATACGCAACCTATTCCTAGCGCACAAAATGAACAGATAGAGCAATCGGCTTTGGCCAATCGAGGGCGGGGTTATTTGAACAGCTTGAGCCATTACTCTATTTTGCAAACTATACATTCGTGGATTGAGCGTCGTACAATGTCTGAGATGCAGCGGAAGGGGCGTGGACTTCCGCTGCTTGCGGAAGGGCCGTTGCTTGGAATCGAGCGCGCAGTGTGTACCTGTCTGCCAGAGGTGAAACAGTTCTACTTTGACTTCGATTATCAACAGCTAGCGATCGTGTTTGCGGACGGGCGGCGGCTGCCGGTGAGCATGCTGAGCGATGGGATGCTCTGTGTACTGAGTTTGGCGCTCGAGCTGGCCTGGCGGGCGGTGGTGTTAAACCCGCACCTGGGGGCGCAGGCGCCAGAGCGGGCGACGGGGATTGTGATGATTGATGAGCTGGATCTGGCGCTGCACCCGACCTGGCAGCGGCGGATTGTGGCGGATCTGTCGCGGGCGTTTCCCCGCTTGCAGTTCATTGCGACGACGCACTCGCCGCAGATCATCGGCAGCGCCAAGAATGCGCTGGTCCAGAAGATCGACGGCGACAAGGTGCAGGCGGTGGCGCGGCCCTATGGGCTGGACAGCAACACCCTGCTGACGGAAGTGATGGGCGCCCAGGAGCGCGACCCGGCGATCGTCAAGCTGTTTGAGAAGGTAAATGACCTCATGAACGACAAGCGCTGGGACGAGGCCCGCGCCGCCCTGGCCCAGGTCACCGACCAGATCGACAGCCTGGATACCGAGGTCGTGGATCTACGGACTCGTATCGACTTCCTAAGCCGAGCCGCCAAGCGGAGCTAGCAATGCGTCGTATCGAGAAACGACCAGAGCCCAGCTCGCTTACGCGAGAGCGGATGGATGGGAACTGTTACGGCGATCTACGCAAAGAAACGCGGCAGGCGATACAGAAACAGCTCTGCGACGAACAGAAATATCTGTGTAGCTTCTGTGAAAGCCGCATCGAACCTGACGGGAAGTCGATGAAGATTGCCCACTTTGTGCCCCGCTCGGTGGACCAGTCGCTGTCTTTGGTTTGGCACAATCTGTACGGTGCCTGTTACGGAAACGAACCTTCATCGAACCAAGCCGAGAGTGAGAAGAGTATTGCCAGGCGAGATGTTACCGAAGACGTTGCCTTGCACTGTGATGCCAAGCAAGGTAGCAAGTGTCTAGATACACGACTACGTCCCGACTCGATAGCCACTGGCCTGATTCAATTTCAGCAAGATGGTACGGTCTATTGCCAGGATCTCAATCTTGACAAAGATATAAACGCAAAGCTCAACCTCAATCATCCCCGGCTCAAGAAGAATCGTCTGCGTGCGCTCAAGCGTCTTATTGCGGACGAAACGCTAACCGGGATACCTGCTGACGAGCTGGTCCAGCAAGGGCTGGCGGACGACGGACGGCTGCGTCCCTATCTGAGCTATTTGCTAGCAATGGTGGGATAAGTGGGAAGACCCGCTGAGCTAACCCCTACCCGTGCACCTTCTTGCCGAACTCTCTTATCCACTTTTCTTCTTCGGGGGTGAGGGGGCCTTTTTCTAGGGCGTCGAGGTTTTGTTCTAGCTCGGCGCGGCTGGCGGGGCCGGTGAGGGCGAGGTCGACGTGGGGGCTGGAGAGCTGGAAGCGGTAGCAGTCGCCGGCAGACATGACCGGGCCGTCCCAGCCGCGCGGGCGCTTGAGGAGCTTGCCCCAGCGGGTGGCGGTGTAGGCGAGGATGCTCGGCTTCTTGTCTTTGACGTGGGGGAAGATGTCGCGCTCGGCACCGGGGTGGGCGGCGTTGTAGCGGATCATCAAGAGGTCGAGCGGGGACGAGGCGGCGAGCTGGCCGGCGCGCTCGCGGTTGTGGATGCTGCAGCCGATGGCGCGGACCTTGCCGCTCTCGCGCAGGTGGACGAGCTCTTTTTCGGTGGCGGCGGTCCAGGCCGAGGTGATGCCAAGCCAGCCGAGGAGGTACACGTCGAGGTAATCGACCTTGAGCTCCTTGAGCAGGTTCTCGGCGCCCTGGCGGACGCCCCAGCCGAACCAGCCGATGGTGCTGTAGCCGATGACGGCGACCTGCTCGCGGCGGCTGTGCAGGGCCTCGCCGAGGGGGGCGCGGAAGGGCTTGTTCTTCATCGTCCACAGGAAGACGTTGACGCCGCGCTCCATGGCGAGGCGGACGCCGGACTCGTCGATGCCGTAGTTGCAGGCGAGCCCGAGGCGGTGCAGCTTCTTGCTTGGAAACGCGGTCGGGTGTCGGTAGAGCCAGTCGGTCATGGGTGCCTCCAGGCGGTTGCGGCAGGGGACTTAACTGTGGCGGAGGAATCCTATCGTGGCGCTAACGCCGTTGGCGAGTAACGAGCACAGCAGGGCGTAGCGCAGGCCGGCAAAGTGCATCCAGCAGGCTTCGACGACCACCGCGAAGGTCTCGGCGACTGCGACCATCGGCCAGTAGTCGTCGATGAAGCGAGGAAAGACGTACCACACCCACGGATGGGTCAGGCTGCTGGCGGCAAAGGCGACCAGCAGGCGCAGGGCCAGACCGAGCGGTGGGACGGCGGGATCGGGCCTTCGCCACAGCGGTCGTGCCGGCAAGAGCGTCAGCAGCAGCGTGTAGATCGGCACCTCGATGGCCTGCGTCAGCCAAAAGGCGCGCCACCACAGCTGCTCGTACGTCAAGGGGGCGGTCATCGCAGCAGCTTACTTCCAGAGCTTGCGCAGGCGATCCCAGAGGCTGTGCAGCCAGGACAGGACCCGCTCGAGCGGTCCGGCTGGCGTCTTCACCGACGCAACGGAGCGGGGCGAGTGAACGATGCCACCGATGCGCCCGATGATGTCGATCATGCCGGCCTGGTCTTTGACATCGATCTTGCGGGTCGGGCGGTTGTTGCTCGAATCGGGCGGGGACACCGCTCGCAGGATCGGCACGGTCTTCTTGGTGTCGATGGCGTCGCTGGTCTGCCGGCCGTTGGGACCGGGCGGGGGCATCGGCGCCGGACCAATGACGGTGTCGTGGCTGGACATAAGCAGCCGGCTGGCCTCGTCTCGCAGCGCATGCTCGACGGCGCGCATGCTGGAGTGACGCTCCTTGGGCTTCTTGGCCAGCATCTTGAGGACGATCGCTTCGAGCTGCGGCGAGATGTAGTCGGCACGCTCGGGGCGACGCTGGCGCGGGGGCATCGGCGCGGCATTTAAGTGCTTGTACATGACCTCGAAGGCGCCCTTGCCGTCGAAGGGAATCTCGCGGGTCAGCATCTCGTAGAGGATGCAGCCGAGTGAGTACTGATCCGAGCGCCAGTCCACCGGCTCGCCCCGGGCCTGCTCGGGCGACATGTACTCGGGGGTGCCGACGGTCATGCCGGTGCCGGTGAGGTTGTTGTTCATCGACTTGGCGATGCCAAAGTCCATGATCTTGACGAAGGCGGGCTCGGCCTGGGCGCTGTCGTCGTTGCCGTCGGGGGACTCGGTTGCCTCGGCGCCTTCGGGATCGATGAGGAAGATGTTGTCGGGCTTGAGGTCGCGGTGGACGACGTTCTGCTTGTGGACGGCCTGTAGCCCGCGAGAGATCTGGACGCCGATGTGACAGATGAGCTGGCTGTCGATGAAGCCGGTGTAGATGGCGTCACCGATGGTGTGGCCGCGCAGGAACTCCATCACAAAGTACGGCTGGCTGGTCGGCAGGACGCCAAAGTCGCTGATCTCGACGACGTTGGGGTGGCGAATCTGCGAGGCGAGGCGCGCTTCCTGCTCGAAGCGCTTGCGGTCCGTCTCGTCCTTGGTCGTTCGCATCACCTTGAGGGCGAAGAACTTGTTGAGGTACGAGTGCTCGACCTTGTAGACGATGCCCATGCCGCCGACGCCGAGGCGTTTTAGCACCTTGTAGCGACGGTCAACCACCGAGCCAATCAGCGGGTCCTTATCGGGCTGGTCCTGCGACATGGTGGATGCGCGAGCAAATCTCCGAAGCTCATTTACTTTATCAAACCATCGTCGAAAGATGGCTCGCTTTTTCAATCTTCACGGGCAAGGAGCCGCAGTCATGCAGACCAGCACAAGCGCAACATCGGCGTCGGGAAGCCGGAAATCTGTGCGGGACAAGCGAGCCAAGCTCCGACTGTTTGGCGGCCTGGGCGCGAGCCTAAGCCTTTGCTTGGCCCTTTCCGGCTGCGGCCCTGTTGGCAGCGAGCTGGGCGGCGAGGAACCGGACACGCTGCTCCAGCCGCTCGGCTGCAAGGGCGCGCCGTATCCGGTCATCTTGGCCCACGGCTTTGCCGGCTTTGAGCGCATCGGCCCGCTGAACTACTTCTTTCAGGTCGGTGCCGATCTGCGCAGCCGGGGCGAGACGGTGGTCGAAGCGAAGGTGCCGCCCTACGAGTCGTCGGATGTCAGGGCCAAGGCGCTCGGGGTGATCATCGACGATACGCTGAAGACCTACAACGCCTGCAAGGTCAACCTGATCGGGCACTCGCAAGGCGGTATCGATGGTCGCGCGGTGATAAGCGGCCTGGGCTACGGGTCGAAGGTGGCGTCGCTGACGACTGTCAGCAGTCCGCACCGAGGCACCGAGGTCGCCGACGTGGTCAGCGGGCTGGTGCCGGGCTTTTCGTACGATGTGATCAACGCGATCTTGAAGGCGCTGACGGGAGTGACCGACTCGCCGGGAAGTCCCAACCTGAAGGCGGCGCTGGGGCAGCTGACGACACCGGGCATGCAGCGCTGGAATGCCGCTCATCCCGACGACGTGCGGGTCAAGTATTACAGCGTGGCGGGGCGATCGGTGGGGCGGATTGCCAGCAGTGAGTGTGCGGGTGGGGCGTGGGGAAACTCGGTGCGGATCGATCTGCTTGATCCGTTGCTGGCGATTCCCGAGGGTGTGTTTGCGCTCTACAGTGACAACCCGCTGCTGCCGCGTCCCAATGACGGCCTGGTGACAGTGCAGTCGTCAAAGTGGGGCAAGTTCCTGGGCTGTGTGCCGGCGGATCATCTTGACGAGGTCGGTCAGATTGGGCACCTGTTTCCCGACCTTATCAGCGGCTTTTCGCACAAAGAGCTGTATCGAAAGATCGTCGCCGAGCTTCGCAAGGACGGCTTCTAGCAAGGACACGCTGTGGCGACTCAGGTAGAGATTTTTGTGCCGCTCACGGAGCTGGCGAAAGACGAGGACGGGGCGGTTCATCACGATCCCGAGCAGGCGCTGTGGGCGCTGGCGATGCTCGAGGCGTCGCGGCGGGCAGGCATTCCCAAGGTGGGTGGGGTGCGGCTGCTGCGCAAGTCGCTCGATGCGCGCAAGGGCTTTCCGATCGGCTATCGGCTGCAAGTCGAGGTCTTTCCCGAGGGTGCTGAGCTGCCGCCGTCCTGTTCGCGCATCGAGCTTCATCGGCCCGGTGGACAGGGGAGCTGGCCGCTTCTGCAAGGGGGGAGCCTGCGCCTGCCGAAGGTTGCGCCGCTGACGGTGAAGAAGCGGGTGGTGATCGTCGGTAGTGGCCCGGCGGGAACGCTGTGTGCGAAGCGCCTGTGCGAGGCCGGAGTCGAGGTGATCTTGCTGGAGCAAGGGCAGCCGGTGCAGCCGCGTCGTCATGATCTGGCGCAGCTGGTGCGGGGCGCGCTGGTCGAGGACTCGAACTACTGCTTTGGCGAGGGCGGGGCGGGGACGTTTAGCGACGGCAAGCTCTACACCCGCAGCAAGGATCGGGCGGCGATTGGCGAGACGCTCTTGACCCTGGTCGAGCATGGCGCCGATCCGCGCATCAGTGTCGAGTCGCGACCGCACATTGGCAGCAACCGCTTGCCGAAGATCCTGCTCGGGCTGCGGGCCGATCTGACGGCGCGCGGGGTGGTCTATCACTTCGGGGAAAAGGTGGTCGATTTGCTGCGCTCGCCGTCGGGAAAGCTGCTCGGGGTGCGCTGTCAGTCGGGGATGGAGGTGCTGGCTGACGCGGTGGTGCTGGCGGTCGGACACAGCGCGCGATCGATCTATGAGCTGATGGTGGCCCAGCACATTGTCGTCGAGCGCAAGGCGTTTGCGATCGGCGCGCGGATCGAGCATCCCCAGCCGCTCATCGATCGCATCCAGTACGGTCCGGCGGCGGAGCATCCGGCCCTGCCAGCGGCGTTTTATCAAGTGGCAGCTTCCGTCGGTGATCGTGGCGTCTATAGCTTCTGCATGTGTCCCGGCGGCTGGGTGGTCCCAAGCGCCACCGAGCCCGGCGGTCTGTGCGTAAACGGCATGAGCCTGAAGCGTCGGGACTCGCCGCTGGCCAACAGTGCGCTGGTGGTTTCCGTCGAAGATCGCGATGTCGTACCGTTCGAGCGCTTTGCCGGAGATCCGCTGGCCGGGATGTTTTTTCAGCGCGCCATCGAGCAGGCGGCGTTTGTGGCCGGCGGTGGTCGCTTTGTGGCCCCGGCGCAGAAGCTGACCGACTTTTTGGCGGGCCGTCCCAGTACCGAGCTGCTGCCGACGACCTATCGACCGGGCATTGCCTCTGGCAACCTCGCGGCGCTGCTGCCGCCGTTTGTCAGTGAGTCGCTGCGCCAAGCGGTCGGGCGGTTTCAGCGGACCATGCCGGGCTTTGTGTCGCCGCAGGCGCAGCTGGTTGGGGTCGAGACGCGCACCTCGTCACCGCTGCGGATTGTCCGAGGCGAAGACCTGCAGTCGCCATCGCTTCCTGGGCTGTTTCCCGTTGGTGAGGGTGCAGGTTATGCCGGTGGAATCGTCAGTGCTGCGATTGATGGGCTGCGCAGCGCGGATGCCGTCCTGTCGTATTTGCGAGGTTAAAAACCCAAGATTCCCTCGCTTCGCGGTAGTCTTTTGTGCCGCTGCTCTCGGGGCTGGGTCATGTGCTGACACCGACGGGAATGCCTCGCCGCAAGCCTTGACACGGACGAAAAGTCAAGGTAAATCCAGCCCTTCACCAATAGGAGTTTGCCTGATGCCTTCTGGCCGGAACGCCATCTTCAACATGGCGGGAATCGTTGCTCGCGCTGCTTGCTTTGCCTTCGGGGCGCTGCTCTGCTCGTCCGTGAGCGCCTACGCCTCCGAAGTTGTCACCCTCGCGGACAACACCCAGATCGCAGGCAAGCTGACCCACTACTTCGACGGGATCGTCGTCATGGAAACGAGCGGTGGCCAGAAGCTGGAGCTGCCGCGCGACAAGATCAAGTCGATCACCTTCAAGCTGCCGCCGCCACGGGCAGAGTTCTCGACGCCGGAAAAGACGTTCGAGCGCTGGCGGGGGGCGATGCTCAAAGGCGAGGTTCAAAAGGCGATCGACTGCTACGCGCTGCTCTATCAAGGGCAGGTGGGGCAGCAGATGATGCAGTCTGCCGACGACCTCAAGCGCGCGCAGAAAGACCTCGAGGGGGTGCAGTTTGAGCTTCGCGGCAGCACCTTTAAGGCCCAGGGCGAGTTCAAGCTGGCGACGCTGAAGGTCAAGCGCAGCAAGGGCGAAAACGTCCAGACCGACGAAGTGAACCTTGTACTGGAGAACGGCGAGTGGAAGATGACGCCGTAACATCTTCCCGTCGCTGGCTTTGGCGTGTTGTGCTTGCGTGGGCCCTCTTGTGTGGGGTCACGACGGGCTCGCTTCACGCTGCGCCGCGTCCATCGGGAATTGTGCTCCTGCCGCGCAGTGCGGACACGTCTGCGCCGAAGACTGCGCTGTCGCCGCTGCCGCTGTTTGCCCAGGCGCAGCAGGTGACCACCAAAGTCCCCGAGCCGGACGAAGGCCAGCGCTTTGCCACGCCAGCTCCGGGTCAGGTTGTCGAAGAGGAAGAGGAAGAGTCCGAAGAAGAAAAGCAGAAGAAGCGCGAAGCGGCCAAGAAGCCCAAGCCCGAGTGTGACAGCGACGGTCAGTGCCCGGACAAGACAATCTGCGTCAAGCAGTCCTGTCAGAGCATCCAGCGGCCGCTGTCGGCGATCTTCTACTTTCACCGCAAGGGGCCGATTGGCTACCGAATGGTGTTGCCGCTCTATTACAGCTTTTGGCGGCCCGAGCGGACGACGCGACTGCTTCTACCGCTGTTCGCCGATCGCAAAGACGACAAAGAAAAGACCCGCGACGTGTGGGTGTTCCCGACCTATCAATATCGACGGGAACCGGGGATGGTGGCCCACCGGATCTGGCCGCTGTTTTTCTATCAGAACTACGGCTCGCGGGGGAGCTCGGGGGGTCTGCTGCCGCTGCTGTGGGTGACGCGGACGACTGAGGCCCAGACGGTGGTGCTGCCGCCGCTGCTGTTTTGGCATCACCGCAACTTCGAGGAAAAGCGGACCGATACGGGCTTCTTGCCGCTGCTGCTGTTTGTGCGCAAGCAGCCGGAGCTGACGCAGGCGTTTTTCCTTGCGCTCGGGTTTTATCGCAAGACGCCGGAGCGGACGCTCGGTGGGTTCTTGCCGCTGGTGTTTCACTCGCGGACCAGTGAGAAGCGTCAGACGATGGTGCTGCCGCTGTTCTACGACGCCGAGAACTACCAGAGCGGTACGCGAACCTCGACGCTGTTTCCGCTGTATCTCTATCACCGAGGGGCGGACAAGAGCCGGCTCATCATCACGCCGCTCGGTGGCTCGTACAAGAACCCGGAGGAAGAGTCGACGACGACGGTGCTGCTGACGCCGCCGACGTTCCATCGGGATGATCCGCAGCGGCGCTTTACGACGGTGCTGCCGCCGCTGGCGATGTGGTATCGCAACAAGACGACGGGCGCGGCCTGGGGTTATACCGGGCCGTTCTTTTTCACGCGCGACGAGGAAGGGGGCAGCGAGGGGCTGCTGCCGCTGTACCTACACTTCTCCAGTCGACGGGCGCAGAGTGACACGCATGTGCTGTTGCCGCTGCTGGCGGCGCTGCACACCTCGCCGAAGCGCAAGTTTGGCTTCCTGGGTCCGATCTATGGCTGGTCGTCGGAGACGGGCTCGGGCGGAGGACTGCTGCCGCTGATCTCGGTGGCGCGCGGGACCCGGCCACATGTCGCGCTGTTGCCACCGCTGTTCATTTATTCGGCGGACAAAGAGGCGGGCAGCTATCACGTCTCGGTCGGTCCGGTGTTCGCGCGGGTGAAGACGCGGGGAGAGGATGCAGGCTATACCGCCGGAGTGTTCCCGCTGCTGTGGCTGCACCGTCAGGGACAAGGGCAGAGCCAGACCAGTACGCAGGCGCTGTTCCCGCTGCTGTATCACCACAAGCGGCGGTTTCAAGAGACGCTGCAGCTTGGGCCGTTTTACTACTTCCGCAAGTGTCCCGAGTTCATCGGTGACAAGCGCGCCGAGGTGCGATCGGGCCTTGTGCCGCTGCTGTTCTGGAAGCGCTCGCCCGAGCACAGCTACACCGTGCTGTTCCCGCTGATTTGGCAGACCCGGACCCCGCAGAAGTCGGCGCTGGTAGTTGGTCCATTCTTCCACACCACCGAGAAGCGTCCCGACGGCGAGGTCAAGACGACCGGCCTGGTTCCGCTGTTTTATGTCTCGCAGTCGCCCAAATCGACGTTTGCGATCGCGCCCCTGTTTGCCTACACCCGCACACCTGAGCGCAAGACCTTGTGGCTGGGTCCGTACATCGAGAATGTCAGCGGGCTTGGCACCAAGAATCAGGTCATCACCCGCGCGGTGCTGCCGCTGTTCTTTTTTCACTGCAGCCCCGGTCGGCGCGCCACTGTGCTGTTTCCGCTGTTCATGAATGTGCGCGACGAGGACACCACGTTCCGCTCGGTCGCGATGCTCTACTTCGGCGTGCAGAACAAAGAGCGCTCGGCGCATGTGCTGCTGCCGCTGTTCTTCCATGTCGCGAGCAAAGAGCGAACCTCGACGGTGCTTTTGCCGTTCTTCTACTCGAAGAACCGCAAGACCGACTCGGTGCAGGCGGGACTGTTGCCGCTGTTTGCGTTTGGTCGCAGCAAGGAAACCACCTGGGCGACCACGCCGCTTGGCTTCTTCTACAAAGACGAGAAGGCGACGCGGGCGGCAGCGCTGCTGTTCTATGCCGACCTGCGACGGGACCGCGAGGACTTTGGTGTGTTTCCGCTGTGGTTCTATACCCGGCGAGACACGGCGCATGCGCTGTTTGTGCTGCCGTTCTTCTATCACTCGCACGACTCAGCGCGCAGTCGGTCGACGACGGTGCTGGGGCCGCTGTACTTTGGGCGACGGGGGCCGGCGACGTTCGGAGGCTTCCTGCCGCTGTTCTACGGGCGCAACGACGGGGACGGCTCGTATCGGTTTATGGCGCTGCCGCTGCTCTATTTTTCGCACCGAGCGGGCAAGGCGCCGGAGGACTGGGTGATTACGCCGCTGTTTGGCGTCAACAAGAGTCCGGTCGGTGTGCGCTTCTGGCTGGGGCCGCTGTATGTGCGTCGGCAAGATCCAGTGACCTCGGCGGCGCTGTTCCCGCTGTTCTATTACACCCGCGACGACAAGGCGAAGACCTCGACCAGCTTCGTGCTGCCGCTGTTTTTGCACACTCGCTCGCCCGAGCGCAGCGTGACGATGGTGACGCCGCTGTTCTGGCACGAGCGGACGCTGACGCGGCGGATCTCGACGCTGTTGCCGCTTATGCTCGATGTCCATCACCTGCACAGTGACCGGCTGACGGCGGTGGGACCGCTGGTGCCGTTGGTGGTGCGCTTTGCCGACTATGCGAACAAGACCACGAGCTGGGTGTTTCCGCCGCTTTTGACCTACGTCAAAAAGCGCGCCGATGGCTATCACAACGCGGTGGTGTTTCCGCTGCTGTGGCACTTCGGGGGCAAGGATCGCTCGACGACGGTGCTGTTCCCGCTGTTCTTCCACGTGCGCCGTCCGGCGACGCAGTTTACGGCCCTGCTTCCGTTCTTTGCCTACCGTCGCGACGAGCAAGGCACAAAGTCGCTGCTCTTGCCGCCGCTCCTCACCTGGGTGCGCAACTTCGAGGACGGCAGCCGCGACCGCGTGGTCTTCCCGTTTGTGTGGCACTTCAAGCGACCCCAGCAGACGACGACGGTGTTCTTCCCGATCGGCGCACACTGGAGCAACGACAAGGGCCACTACACGCTGGTGCTCAACAGCTACTACTACAAGGGCATTGGCGCGCGAGCCGGGGCCTATCGCTTCGAGTTCTGGCCGCTGTTCCACGTCGGTCGGCCACGTGCGGGCGATCTTGAGTGGAGCGTGCTGTCGGGACTCCTCGGCTACTCCCGAGACGGCATTCGTCGCACCCTGCGGCTCTTGTGGGGCGTCTTCATTCCGCTTGAGCCCGTCGGCGCGCAGACCAGCTGGTACGGCGCAAGCTGGCGTATGGCCTCGGATCGCTAACCGCGAGTCAGGATCGCAGCGCGGCGATGGCAACCCGGGCTCGACTGTTCATCTCTCCTCACAAGCTGGGTTCGCACGTCATTCTCGACGGTGCGGATCATCACTATCTGGTCCATGTGCTGCGGCTGAAGCCAGGCGCCAAGGTCACGCTGCTCGACGGGCAAGGTCACGCTGCCGAGGCAGAGCTGACCGAGATCACTGCGGATCGGGTCGAGCTGGCGGCGGCGACCCTCGAGCCGGTGACGCAGGAGTGGCCACGGCTGGTGCTGTTGTGTGGGCTGCTCAAGGGCGACAAGCAGGACTTTGTGATGCAGAAAGCGACCGAGCTGGGGGTGGCGCGGATTGTGCCGGTGGCGTGCGAGCGAAGTGTGCCGCAGCTGCAAGGGGAGCGGGCCGAGCACAAGCGCCGTCGCTGGATTGACATCGTTCGCCATGCCGCGCAGCAGTGCCGTCGTGCCGATGTGCCCGAGGTTGCCCTGCCGCAGTCGCTGTCCGAGGCGCTCGCCGATGCGGAAGGCCAGAAGCTGCTCTTGTACGAAGGCAGCGCGCCGCCGCTGGGTCAGCAGCTGTCGTCGGTCGAGAGCGGTGATCCGGTGACGATGCTGATTGGACCCGAGGGCGGTCTTCATCCCGACGAGGTTGCAGCGGCAGAGGCGGCTGGCTTTGCGAAGGTGAGCCTGGGACCGCTCGTCCTCCGGGCCGAGACTGCCGTCGTCGCTGCGCTGGCTGTGATAGGGTACCACCTGCATTCCCAAGGAGCGCCCGTTGCTTCGTCCCGCTGAGCTGTTCATTGTTGGCTATCAGGGCTACCGGCTCCCCGTCGAGCTGGCGACGCGCTTTGCCCGAGGTGACTTTGCCGGGCTGATCTTCTTTCGTCGCAACTTCGCAAGTCCCGACGATGCCCAAGCGATCGCTGCCGAGCTGCAAGCAGTGATGGCGGACTACCGAGCTGCGCTGCCGTCGCCGATCCTCGCGATCGATCACGAAGGGGGTCGGGTGCAGCGACTGCGTGGGCAGGTGACGGTGTGGCCGCCGATGATGAGCCTTGGCGACAAGTCGCTGGCGCTGGCGGAGTCCGTCGGGCGGGCGATGGCGTGGGAGCTGCGGGCGCTCGGGCTCAATGTCAGCTTTGCGCCGGTGCTCGATGTGCATACCAATCCCGCCAACCCGATCATCGGCGATCGCGCGTTTGGGACGGCTCCCGACGCGGCGGTCGAGCGAGCGCTCGCCTATCTGCGTGGACTGGAGAGCGAGCCGGGCTTGCGAGGCTGCGGCAAGCACTTCCCCGGGCACGGCGACACCGCGACGGACTCGCACCTGACGCTGCCGGTGGTTAGGCGAGACTGGCCGACGCTGGAAGCGGTCGAGCTCTTGCCGTTCCGGCGCGCGATTTCGGCCAGCATCGGCATGCTGATGACCGCGCACGTGGTCTATCCCGCCGTCGACGAGCGACCGGCGACACTGTCACGAAAGTGGCTACATGACGTTCTGCGTACGCAGCTTGGTTACACCGGGCTGGTGGTGTCTGATGACCTCGATATGAAGGCGGTGACGGCGGAAAAGCTCGGGATCGCCGACGACAGCGGTGTGGTGGTCGAGAGCCTGCTCGCCGGCTGCGACGCGTTTCTGTTCTGTCAGGAGCCGGAGCGACTGGCGCGTGCCGAGGAAGCGCTCATCCGGGCCGCCGAGCGCAGCTCCACCGTGCGTGACCGCATCGCCGAGAGTGCCGCCCGCCTGGCCACGTTTCGTCGCACCTTGGGGGACGGTCGACCGATGTGGAACCGACTCGCGCAGTTTCCGGTGGCGGAGCACTTACACCTCCGTGAGCAGCTGTTGCGCTGACGCTTCGCGAGGGGACGCAGGCCAATGCACGGGGGCAGCTGCCGAAACCATCAACGACTGAGCCGACCTAGCCGATGCCTTGACAGGAGGGCCGTCGCCGTGGCTGGAATCGTAACAAGCTTGGACAAGCGGATTGTGAAGTAGGCGGGCATGGACACACACGACGCCATCGTCAGAAGCTACGTCGCTGCCCATCAGCCCGTCACCCAAGAGGTTTCCGCCGTCTTGTCGGTGAGCGAAGGCCAGCTCCCTGCCGAGCTGCGCGGGGTGCTGTTTCGCAACGGGCCGGGGCGGTTTTCCAATCACGGGCAGACCTACGGACACCTCATCGACGGCGATGGCATGGTGACCCGCTTTGCGATTGGCGCCAGCGGCCCCGGTGGTACGCCCTGCATTCGCTACCGCAACTGCTACGTCCGCACCACCGAGTTTGTCTACGAGCAGCGCGCTGGCCGACTCCTCTATCGCAACTTTGGCACGAACCGCGCCGGCGGATTTTTCGGCAACTTCTTCCGCACCCACCTCAAAAACGTCGCCAACACCAGCGTCATCTATCACCACGGTCGCCTGTTTGCGCTGTGGGAGGGCGGGCTGCCGCACCTGCTCGATCCGGTGACGCTCGATACCATTGAGCGCTACGACTTTTTTGGCGCGCTGAAAAATCGCGGGCCGCTCCTCGAGCGAGTGCTGCTGCCCGAGCTGCCGTTTTCGGCGCATCCCAAGGTCGATCCGCAGACCGGCGAGCTGTACAACTTTGGACTGTATCTTGGACCCAATCCCAAGATCCTCCTGTACGCGATCCGCTCCGGGGTTGCACTGACGGTAACGCGTGAGATTCCGCTGCCGCTGCCGCTGCTTGCGCATGACTTTCTGCTGACCAAAAATTGGCAGATTCTGTTTCTGTTTCCGGCCTCGCTGCGGTATCTGCCGACGCTGATGGGTCGTCCTCCGTCCGCCTCGGTGCAGGAAGTGGCCGGCGGCATGACGCGCATTCTGCTGGTGCCACGCGACGGTGGGCCGGTGCGGCAGTACCAAGCGGCGCCGTGCTTTGTGCTGCACTTTGTCAATGCCTATGAAGATGAGAACGGTCACCTTGTCGTCGACGCTTGTCGTCAGGAACACTTTCCCGATGCGCCGCGACCGGGCGAGCTTTTGGCTGGACACATCTCGGACATTCCGCACGTGCAGCTGACCCGCTACGTCATCGATCCGCGCGCAGAAGAAGAGTCGGCGGTACGCGAGCAGTCCCTCGGCGGTTTCTCGTCGGAGCTGCCGCGCATTCATCCCGCCTATCAGGGGCTTCCCTATCGCTATGCGTATACGGTGTCGGCGACTCCGGATGCGCCCCACGGACTGTTTTCGGCGATTGCGCGCATCGACCACCACAGCGACGACACCAAGCTGCGCGACTTTTCCCCCGGAATTCCGGGCGAGCCGGTGATGGTGCCCCGCCCCGACTCGGTCAGCGAGGACGATGGCTGGATTCTCACGGTCGTCTATCACGGCAGTGAGCATCGCTCGGCGCTCTACATCCTCGACGCCCGCGATCTGTCGACCGTCTGCGTCGCTGAGCTACCCCACCACGTCCCCCCCGGCTTCCACGGCACCTTCGTCCCCTCGTCGCACTGTCCCCCCGGCTGGAACTCTTAGTTTCGCCAATATGAATCATTTGATATGCCTCATATTGGAATATGAGGCATGCAAGATGATTCATATTGGTGGCGGGTGCAGCGGCTGCGTCGGTTATTGCGGACGGAGTCCGGTCGGGCTGGGATGTTGGGGCCAGTCCGAAGGATAGATCAGGTAGGCCGTGCGGTGGGAGTGGGCCCACGCCGCCTCAAGTGCCGCGCGAGGATAAGTAAGCTGCACCGAAGCATCGTCGCGTGCCGCCGGATCGTTTACGATCACGTCACCGTTTTTCGCAAAGCCGCGCACCACAATCAGGTGTCCGTTGGTCTTGCTGATTGGCGCACCGGGCAGCTCGCCGGCCTTGAACGCAATGCTGATGATGAGCGGGACTTTCGCCGCGATCCACGGTGCCGCATGGGCAAAGGAATAGAAGCGCGTCACATAGCCGATCATTCCGAAGTTTGCTGCGTACGCGGTGTTAAACGGCCAGTTTCCGGTGCCCTTGTAGACCCAGTCATAACAGCCGATCGCAGCGTCGGGAACAGAGACGCTTTTGCGGGCATCTTTGGTGACCTGACTCCAGTACTCCATCACCATGCTGGTCGAGGTCGGACTGCACCAGACCTGGCCACCGCCACCATACGGCTGGTATTCCGGCTTCTTGTACTCTGCCAGCTCTTGGGAGCGCTGCGGAACCGCCAAGTTGGTGCCAAAGACACTCTCATCCGCTGCCATCGTGGGATACGCGGACTTGTCCATCGAGGCCACCGCTCCGATGAGATACACCGTCGGAAACGTCGCTCCGTCCGCACTAAACAGAGTCGCCGCCAGCTGATAGGAAGTCGCGGTTTTTTGATTGCGCAGCTCGAAGGTATCGGTGTCTACGTAACCCGTATCATCGGCGGCTACTTTGATGCTGTGACGCTTGACTGTCCCGGGATCACTTGCCCACACCGGCAGCCGATACCAGCTGCTTAGACCGCTTGGGAGTCGCACCCGGACCCGCAGCTGTAGCCACGTTCCCGGCGGTGTGATCGCATTCCAAGAGGCAATCAGGTGATCGATAGGAGCCCGCAGGGGAACCTCTTTGGACACCATCGTTCCATAATAAAATGCGCCACCATTGTAGTGAGTGACGCCGCTTGGGAGTCCGCTGGGGAGCGGATCTTGGCCGGCACAGAGTCCGACTGCGGCATCAAAGTGAGCGGCTCCCCCGTCGATGTCTTCGCCCTGGCAGGACAGAGTTCCGGACTTTTGAGGAGACAGCGTGACACCGACCGGACTGGCAGGACCGCCACCGCGCGAAAGCCCGACACCTTGCCTTGACCACGCGGCAAAGTCCTGCTCTCCCTGCTGCAAAAAGGTGTGGTTGTACTGCAAGTTGGGATCAAGCGGCAGCGTCGGCAGATCGACTCCGGAAGTAGACGGAATCACCGCGCTCGGATCGGTCGGCGGCGGACTGCGGGTACAGCCTGTCGCAGTCAAAAGCAGTGCGAAAGGGAGTGCGAAAGGGAGTGCGAACAGAGAGCAACAGCGACGAAGAGCGTAGGGTCTGGACATCGGAGTCCTCGCGGTGTGGGGAAAGAAAAAGTCCGCTTCAGCTGGCGGCATCATAGCGGTCGACAGCGCGCCGTAAAGTCGTACGCTAGACCGAACGGTCCCGCACATGCGAACAGGTGTCTGGCAGCACTCCGAGGTCGTAAGCCACTGGGATCGCGACGAGAACGCGGCGGCCTATCAGCGCTTCTGCGAAGACTTTGCCTACTATCCAAGCGGCAGTGCGGCGCTGGTGCGGGCGGCGGCGATTGCGACGGGGGAAAAGGTCGCGGACCTTGGCTGTGGGACGGGCGTGACGACGCGGGCGCTGGTGAGTCGGCTCGGTGATTCGGGGGCGCTGTGGGCGGTCGATCCGGCGGCGGCGATGCTGCGGGTGGCGCAGGCGGCGAAGTGGCCGCAGCAGGTTCGGTTTGTGCTCGGGGACATCGCGACGCTGGTGGCGCAGGTGCCGCCGGAGAGCCTGGATGTGATCGTCTGTGCCTCGGCGGTGTGGCTGCCGCCGAATCGACACGCGCTGCTGCGGAAGGTGGCGCAGGCGCTGCGGCCGGGCGGTCGGTTTGCGCTGTCGATTCCGAGTGAGTTCATCGGTGAGTCGACGCATCTCCTCGACGAGTCAGCGACGCGCTTTTTGACGACGCTGGTGCAGGTTCGGCAGGAGCTGGCGCTTGCGCCGCCCTTACCGCCTCAGCTGCCGATCGAGCCGCCGAGTCTTGGGGCCTGGCGCGAGTCGCTCTCGTCGGTCGGCTTTGCGCGGATCGAGGTCGGTGTGCATCCCTACGTGATGACCCATGCCGAGTGGGCGGCGCACCTGTGTCTGCCGGTGGTGCTCGATGGCCTGCTGCCGCTGGCGCGGGAGAGTCAGCGGCAGCAGTTTGCGCAGCAGCTTCTGGCGCGGCTTGACCCGATTGCCCCGGCGGCCCGACCATGGCACATCCTCGTCGCCTGGCGCGGCTAGATTCGGCCAGCAACCGGCCTCGCGGAGTCCAGGCTGCTCACATCGGGCTGCTTGCTTCCCGTTTCGCCAGGTTCGTAGTAGCTTCGTCCGACCATGACCCCGTCTGCTCCTCCTCTTGACGTTGCCGCGACGCTCGAAGGCAAGCGCATCCTGTTCATTGGCGGTACCGGCTTCGTCGGCAAAGTGACGATGTCGATGCTGCTCTGCAAGTATCCGCAGCTTGGTCGGCTGTACGCGCTGGTGCGGCCCGGATCGGGCTTCACCGCCGAGACGCGCTTCTTTCAAAAGATTGCCAAGTCGCGGCCATTTGATCCGGTGCGGCAGACGTTTGGCGACGCGACCGAGCAGTATCTGCGCGAAAAAGTGGTGCCGCTGGCCGGCGATGTGTCGCGGGTGAATGTCGGGCTGTCCGACGCGGATGTGGCGCTGCTGACGCAAGACGGGCCGCTCGATGTGATCCTCAACTCGGCGGGGCTGGTGTCGTTCAATCCGTCGCTGGAGTCGGCGCTGCGCATCAACGTTCACGGCGTTCGCTATGTCATGGACTTGGCGCGTGCGACGGGGGCCAAGGTGGTTCACGTCTCGACCTGTTTTGTGGCGGGACGGCGCGAAGGCGAGGTCTGGGAAGACGAGCAGCTGATTGGCTATTTTCCGAGGCGACCAGGGCATCAGCGCTCGGAGTCGGCGGGCTCGGCGCTGCGCAAAGGGGACTTTGATCCCGAGGCCGAGATTGCCGACTGTGAGCGACTGATCGAGCAGACCCGCCAGCGCGCCGAAGATCGGGCTCGGCTGTCGATGTTTCGCGATCAAGGCGCCGACCGGCTGCGGGCCGAGGGGCGTGATCCCGAGGACGAGCGGCACCTCAAAGCGGCGCTGCAGCGGGAAAAGAAGACCTGGACCGCCGAGCGACTGACCGAGCTGGGCATGGAGCGCGCGCAGCACTGGGGCTTTACCAACACCTACACCTACACCAAGAGCCTTGGTGATCAGCTGTGTGCGCTGGCGGCGCTGCCCGAGTCGGAGCGCAAGGATGGCAAGAAGCCGGTCCGCGTCGCGATTGTTCGGCCCGCGATCGTCGAGTCGGCGATGAGCTTCCCGTTCCCCGGCTGGAACGAGGGCTTTAACACCACCGCCCCGATGATCTTCATGGTCTTAAAAGGCCACATCCAGGTGCCGGCGTCGCACAACACGATCTTGGACATGATCCCGGTCGATATGGTGTCGGCGGCGACGATTGCGGCGGTGGCAGCGACGATTGCCGAGCGCAACGAGCTTATCTATCACGTCGGATCGAGTGACTCGAGTCCGCTGCGGATGCCGCGCTCCGTCGAGCTGACCGGCCTTTATAAGCGTCGTCACTACCGCGACAAGATCGAGCAAGGCCAGGGCGACGCGATCATGAACCGGGTGCGCTCGCGGCTGGAGTCGATTCCCGTCAGCAAAGCCCGCTATCAGCGCCTGAGTGTGCCGCTGTTGCGCGGGGTGGCCGAGGCGGCTAGCTCGGCGATTGGCGACGCGCTCGAAAAGCTGTGGGGCATGCCGAGGCTGACGGCGCTGGGCGAGCGGGCCCGCGAGACGCTGGATGCGACGGCGCAGCTGGCCAAGCAAGGCGAGTCGATCTTCGACCTGTTTTTGCCGTTTGTTCACGACAACGCGCCGATCTTCCGCGCCGACAACACCCGTCGCTTGTATCGCAGCCTGACGCCGCACGACCAGACGATCCTGCGCTGGAATCCCGAGACGATCAACTGGCGCGAGTACATGCTCGGGGTTCACATTCCTGGCCTGGAAAAGTGGATCTTCCCGTCGCTCGATGAGGAGTTTCAGGCCCGCGCCAAGGCGGTCTACACCTATCGCGACCTGCTCGAGATGCTGGAGTCGGCGGCCAAGGCCTATCGGGGGCGGACGGCGATGCGGCTGTTGCCACCGCTCGATCCCGACGGTGAGCCGGTCGGCTACGGCCAGCGCTACACCTATCGCGACCTGAGCGAGCGCTCGGCGCGGGTCGGAGAGACGCTGCGGCGACTGGGAATGCCGGTGTCGGGCAAGGTCCTGCTTTTGGCGGAAAATCGTCCCGAGTGGGCGATCTCGTACTTTGGCGTGCTGAAGGCGGCGGGCGTGGTGGTTCCCGTCGACAAAGATGCGTCGCTCGACGAAGTGCTGAACATCTGTCGCTGGGCGGATGTCTACGCAGCGATCGTCTCGGACAAGGTGCAGGCGCGGATCGATGTGCGGGGAGCGCTCTCGCAGGCGATGCCGCAGGTCAAGGTGCTCAGCTTCGGCGAAGTCCTCGGTGGAGAGACGCCGCACGCGCTGATTCCCGCGAGCAGCCTGCCGACGCTGACGCTGACGGGTCGGGCCGAGGAGATGGCGTCGCTGATCTTTACCTCGGGCACCACCGGGAGGCCGAAGGGCGTGATGCTGTCACACCGCAACTTCACGTCGCTGCTGGCCAAGATGGGCGGGGTCTTCGATGTCGACAAGCACGACGGACTGCTGTCGGTGCTGCCGCTGCATCACACCTTCGAGTTTTCGGCGGGCCTGCTGATGCCGCTGTCGCAGGGCGCGCAGATTGCCTACCTGCCCGAAGTCAACGCGGACTCGCTGCAGCATGCGTTTTCGTCGGCGCACATCACTGGCATGGTCGGTGTGCCGGCGCTGTATCAGCTGCTCTACCGTCGCATTACCAAGCAGATCTCGGATCGGCTGCCGTCGCGGGCGGTGCCGTGGGTGCTGCGACTGCTCGAGCGGCTGTATGACCTGACGAGGGCGGCACGGGAGCGGACGCGCAAGGCGCTGGGCTTCGAGCTGAACCTGCCTCGGGCGCTGTTCTTGCCGGTGCACTCGCGGTTTGGCGGCAAGCTGCGACTGCTGATCAGCGGCGGCTCGGCGCTGCCCGTCGAGACGATGAAAGAGTATCGAGGCCTTGGCTTCAACCTCTATGAAGGCTATGGCATGACCGAGAGCTCGCCGGTGCTGACGGTGACGCGACCCGGCACGCCGCTTTTGCTCGGTAGCGTCGGTGAGCCGCTGCCCGGCATCGATGTCAAGATTCACGAACCCGATGCGAGTGGCGTCGGTGAGATCATCGCCTCGGGTCCCAACGTCATGCTCGGTTACTACAACGACCCCGAGCTGACCGCCGAGACGATCAAGCGCGGCTACCTGCACACCGGCGACCTCGGCCGCACCGACAGCAAAGGCCACCTGTACATCGTCGGACGCAAGAAGGACGTGATCATTGGCCTCAACGGCGAAAACGTCTATCCCGACGAGCTAGAAGAGCGCTATCGCGAGTCGCCGTTTGTCAAAGAGCTGTGCGTCGTCGGACTGCCCGAGGCGGAGCTAAAAGATTCGCCGTCTGCCGATGACAAGGGTGAAACGGTGGCGTGCTTGATTGTGCCGGCGTACGACGCACCGCAGGCCGAGGGTCTGTTGCGAGAAGAAGTCCGCAATAAGGTCCGCGAGCACGTCCGACAGGTGTCGGGCAAGCTGTCGGTGGCCAAGCGCGTCAAGATCCTGCACCTGACCGACCTGGAGCTGCCGAAGACGGCGACGCGCAAGGTCAAGCGCAAGCAAGTGGTCGAGGAGCTGCGACGGCTGGAGCGGACGCGGCGACAGGCCCAGGCCGAAGCGCAGGTCGGTGGCTCGACGGCGCCGGGAGACTGGCTGCTCAGCCTGCTCGCCGATGTGACGGGCAAGCCGCGCTCGGCGGTTCGTCCTGACTCGACGCTGCAAGAGCTGGGGCTCGACTCGCTGTCGTTTGCCGAGCTGGGCGTGGCGCTTGAGGCTGCGGGCGTTTCTGTACCGGAAAATCTTGACATTTCCAGCCTGGTGAGCGTGCCCGAGCTGCAGAAGGCGGTGGCGCAGTGGGGCCGTCGCAAGCCGAGCAAAGACGCGCAGCCGGTCCAGTCGAAGAAGAAGAAGCCCGAGACAGAGAGCACCGACGATCGCTTGGTCCTGCCGCGCTGGCTGGTGCGGGCCGGCAATCACGGGCTCAACGTCGGCCAGCGCGCGCTGTACGAGCGGGTGCTGAAGACGCGGGTCACGGGGCGAGCATATCTGCCGGCGGCGCGACAGTTTATCGTCGCTGCGAACCACAGCAGTCACCTCGATATGGGGCTGGTCAAGCATGCCTTGGGCGACTGGGGCGATCGGCTGGTGGCGCTGGCGGCGAAGGACTATTTCTTCGACGATCCGCTCAAGCGCGTCTACTTCGAGAACTTCACCAACCTGATTCCGATGGATCGCACCGGATCGCTGCGCGAGTCACTGCGGCTGGCGGCGCGGGTGATCGAGGACGGCTACGTGCTGCTCATCTTCCCCGAGGGGACGCGCAGTGAAAACGGCGTGATGCAGTCGTTTAAGGCGTCGATTGGCTACCTGTCCCTACACCATCGGATCGACGTGCTGCCGATGTACTTGGAAGGAACCCACGACGCGATGCCGAAGGGCAATGTGCTGCCCAAGCAGGGAACGAAGGTGGCGGCGCACATTGGGCCGGTGCTCAGCTTCGAGAGCCTGCAAAGAGCGGTCGCCAAGGTGCCCCGGACCGAGCAGAACCGCGAGGCGGCGCGACTCGTCGAGCTGGCGGTGCGCAAGCTGGCGCCCATCGGTCCCAATCGCCACATGCCGACCTCGTCTGAGGAAGCCGGCGACGGGAAGTCGAGCTAGTACTTCACCTTGAGCTTGGTGCCCTTCTTTTTGACCTTGAGCGACTTTTCGTGAAGCTCGTCGGAAGAAGGGTTGAGGAAGCCGAGCGTGTACTTGCCGGGCTTGAGCATCAGCTCGTCGGTGGGGCAGCTTAAGCCGCTGTCGTTGCCGTTGACCAGGATGCGCAGCTCGCCGTCGCGCTTGCACTTGACCTTGACCTGCGCGCTGCCGGCGACATCGTCGGGGAGGCCGGCTTTGACTAGCTTGGCGCTGATGTGCTGACCGCCGCTTGCTTCTTGGCGGAACAGCTTCCACGAGTCAGCGACGAGCAGCAGCTTGTGAGAACCGGGCTTGACCTTGAGCTTGAGCGGCGCTTTGCCCTTGGCTTCTCCGTCGAGAAATACGGTGGCGGCGGGCGTGCTGTCCACTTGCAGCTCGTCGCTTGGCGTCTTGGCGATGGCTGGCTCGATGCTTGCCGCTGATCCGTCGGGTTTGTCGCCACCATCGGCCACAGACTTGCCACCATCGGGGCTGCGACCAATCAGGGCAAACATCACGACCCCCGCGAGGAGAGCTGCGCCAACCCCGATGCCGATAAAAGCGGGAGTGCCGAGCCGCTTGGGCTCCGTCGGTGGAGGGGATGGTTCTACCGGCGCAGCGGACTGACTGACGGCGGCGGACGAGGGCGCCATGACCACGTCATCGTCCTTGGCGATCGCGGGCAGATCTGGCTTCGAGTAGTTCCCCGTCGAGTCGAGCGCGGGATTTTCTTCTTCCTCCAGCACTCCAGCGTCGAGCGTCGAGGGATCAGCTTGCTGGGCCTGCTGGGCTTCCTCGGCCTGCCGGCGCGCTTCTTCCGCGAGCCTAAACTGATCGGTCGGCTCATCACCGACGGCACCCGAGGGCCGCGCGGTCCGTCGCGGAGTGGCTCGAGGCAGCGGCTTCATCGCCGGATTGGTATCGGTCACCGAGATCGTATCCGTCTCGGGCGGCGGCGCTGTCGACGGACGCTTCTTGGCGGTGGCGATGATCCGGCTGGAGATGTCATCCGCACTATTGACAGCGGCAGCCTCAGCGGCATCGACATCTGCCGTCGGAGTGACGGCTGACGCTGCCGAGCCAGCCATCCCGGCTCCAAAGGCTGCGCGCGGATTGATCGACACCGGACTGGCCGTTGGCTTGGCTGGAGACTCCGTCGCTGCTTTGGCCACCGCATCGGGCGCATCAGGCTGCTTCGCGGCGGCGGCGGGCGTTGGCACAGCGGGCTTGGCGGCTGCTTTGGCTCCGCTGGTTCCCGGCTTGGCAGCAGCTTCACCCGGCTTACCGACGGCAATGCGCATGCTCGGCGGCGGCGGCAGCGGCTCGGCACTCGAGCGATCGCTGGTGGTCACGGGCTGCGGCACGGTGTCGCCGGCCAGCTCGAACAGCTGTCCAAAGCGCTGTAGCTGCGTCTGGGCGTGATCGACCACTCGGATCGCGTCCAGCTGCGCTTTGAGTTCCAGGATGTTCGACTGTCGCTGGCCCGCCGTTTTTTGGGTCGCCTTTTGACAGAGCGCTTGCAGCGTCGACAGCGCCGCTCTTGACTCTGCGGTCAGCTTGTCGATGGGGGCAAGGCGCAACAGCTCGGCGAGCAGGCTGCCCAGACCGAACACCTCACTGCGCGGGCCTGGGACGCCACTGTCGACCAGCTCGGGGGCCAGATAGCTCGCCAGCGGCTTCAGCGCTCCGTCGAGCTTCCACTGTCCTTGCGGCAGCACCGACCACAGCCCAAGCTCGGCCAGGTGTGCTTCCCCGCTCTGATCGATCCAGACGCACGACGGACCGAGCAGTCCGTGCATCACCCCGCGCTCTTGGGCCGCCGCCAGCGCTCGCGCCAGCTGCTGGCCAATCAGCGCCACCAGCTGTGGCAACAGCGCCTTGGCCTCGTCGCCGAGTAGATCGAGCCCAGCCTTCAGCTTCCCCAGATCGGCAAAGCCGACAAACTCGTAGGCGACGAACGTATCGCTGCCTTGGCTGCCAAACTCTTCGAGCCGCAGCAGGTTTTGCTGCTGGATCTCTGCCACGCTGCGCAGCGCCGCCTGAAGCCGTAGGTTCGCCGTCGGATCTTGCGCCAGCACCGCCGCGCCGATTCGATAGACCAGATACGGTCGGTCCAGACCGGCCAGCCCGAAGCGCTTGGCTCGCCACACCTCGCCGGCGGGGCCTTGGCCAAGTCGCTCGACGCAGGTATAGCGCCCGAGCGTGAAGGTACGCGATAGCACGGGACTCATGTTATCACGTCTTCACGTGAAAAAATTGTTTGTTAGCTTAATGTTTCTCGGAGCTTAGACGAGATCGGAAGGGCGGGTCTACGGGCCTACATGGAGGCAGCGGCCGCTGGGGCCTTCTTGCGGCGCAGACGCATCTGTGGCAGCCGAATGCGCGGTGGCTTGGGCTGCTTGGGCTGCTGCACCTTGCCTCGCACTGGCGGCAAGAACGGAATGATCGGCAGGTCCACCGGCTGCGGCTCGGCGAGATCGTCAATGCCGGCCTGCGCCAAAAACGCCGTCTGCGACGCCGCCGAGAAGTCGCCATTCACAAAGTAGTCGTGCGCCAGGGTGCTGATCTTGCCGAGTCGCCGCTCCGCCGCCGAGAAGAAGTCGCGGGTATCGAACTCCGAGTTGACGAAGTAGCGCTCGCGGATCGCATCGGTGCGGGTGCGGACACTGTTCTTGGCCACCCACGGCGTTGACAGCAGCAGGCCAAACTGGCGGAAGTTGCGAACCCACTTGCTAAACTGCACCACCGACGGAGCCGAGCCGTACGCCTCGCGGAACGCACTCGTCATCAGGTCGAGAATCGGCTGCTCGATCTTGAGCGACAGCGACGTGCCACGCTTGGTGATCCGGCAGCGCTCGGCAAACGCCGGCAGACCAATCTGATCGTCGCCGAGCCGCCACAGGTGAAGAAACAGCGCCTGGTATTTTTCGGTCAGGCGGTGGTGGGTGCTCTCGTGGCCGCCGTGACGCAGGACATCGCGTCGGGCGCAGTAGTTGACCAGCGGGTGCATCGCCAGATCGATCGCACAGTGCGACAGCAGGCCTCCGACGAGAGCGAGGCGCTCTTGATCGGTCAGCCCCGGCACGGTGCGGGCGGCGCGGATGTACGAAGCCACCAGGCGATCGGGATGGACCGAGTGCAGCCGGTAGCCCCACGGCTCATCGAGAGCGGGCGCGCCCAGACCGTAGCGCACCGCCTCGAAGACCATCGGCGCGTAGTAATAGGGAAGATCGTGAAAAATCGAGCCCAGGCGGGCGTAGACCGGCTCTGCTGCACAGGCCCGACGCATCGCGACTGGGACGAGCGGGTTGTGCTGAACGAGATCGCCGAACGTGAGGTGAAGCTGCGGCGCAGGCATGCGGACGATTCTATCAGCACGCATCTACTTCGGCGTGGTGATCTCCGTCGCAAGTGCCAAAAGCACCTGACGATGACCCGACCAGTTGGCCAGCGCTGCGGGCGAAAGTGTCTCCACACGCACTGCTAGGCGGCGGGACGCTCTTTGCTGGCGGCAAGCTCGCGATAACTGACGACCCGGTTGCGACCGCGATGCTTGGCGGCATAGAGCGCAGCGTCGGCGTGGGCGATCAGCTCGATGGTGGTGCGGCCGTCACCGGGGAACGTCGCCAGACCCAGCGACAGCGTGCACGAGAACGCGCCTTTTTCACTTGACAGCTGCAACTTTTCTGCTTCGTGACGGATGCGCTCGGCCAGAAGCTGCGCGCCTTCCTCTTCGGTGGCCTCGAGCAAAATCGCGAACTCTTCCCCGCCGTAACGGGCCGCCACATCGACCTTGCGCACCGTCTCCGCAAGCAGCCGCGCGATCTGCCGCAAGACCTCATCCCCGACGAGATGTCCGCGCGTGTCGTTGATCTTCTTAAAGTGGTCGATGTCGCACATGATGAGCGACAGGGTGCGTCCTTGTCGGTGGGCGCGCTCGCGCATCTCGTCGATGCGCTGCTGGAACGTCCGCCGATTGAAGAGGCCGGTCAGTCCATCGGTGGTCGCCAGCGACTCGACGGCTTGATACATGCGGGCGTTGTCGAGAGAGACGGCAATCTGGTTGGCCAACACTTTGAGCTGCGCCTGCCGCTCCGGCATCGACTTTTCACTGCGTCCAGCGACGATCAGCGTGCCGCGCGGTCGCTTGTGAAGCAGAAGCGGCACCACCATCAGCCACTGATAGCCCCGCAGGCGCGTCGTGTCGTCGAAGACCTGGGTGTCTTCGCCGTGATCGCGCAGGATGCCGAACGCCGGAAGGATGATCTGCCTCCGAATCACCGACGAGCACAGCCCTTCGTTGTCGGGAAAGCGCAGCGCCTTGACTTGCAGGCACAGGGCCGGGTCGCCGCTCGCCGACAGGACGCTGTGCTGGCCGAGCTTGTCGTCGTACTCGGTCAGCGCCGCAAAGTCGAACGGACACAGCCGCAACGTGGCCTGGAGCGCCGACTGCACCACTTCCTCGGGACGCAGCGCGGCGGACAGCAGGCCCGAGGCAACGGCGAGGCTAAGACTGGCATCCCGAACTCGCTCGACCGAGCGGAAGACCCGCTCCGACTGCACGCTGCGCAGGATCACCGGCACTGCCGCTCGCAGCGCTTCTTCGTCGCGAGACGAGAACGGCGTCGGCTGATCACTGGCGCTCTCAAAGCGGTCGACACACAGGACCCCACAGAGCGCACCTTCCTCGAACAGCGGCAGCAGCATCGTCGCGGTGCAGCGGAGGTGCGCGGTGTCCCCCAGCGAGTCGGGCCGCTCGTAATACGACAGCTGCGAGGGCTTCGGCGCCGTCACGGACAGCGGGGCGCGGGTCTTGCGCACCGAGCCGAGCAGCCCCGCGCTTGCCGGCACCGAGCGGCGCAGCTGCAGCGGGCTGTCCGTCGATGCAGCGACCACTTCGAGCTTGGTGCCATCCTCGCTCTGCCACAGCACCGCACACGTCGACAGGCCCATCGCCCGACGCAGCAGCCCGACCAGCGCGTCGAGATTCTGCCGCACCATCACCACCGCACTGTGCAGCTGCCGATTCTCGGGCTCGCTGTGATCGATAGAAGTGACGGTCTTGACGCTGCCGTGATCGGTCCAGTCGGTCGCTTGGGCGAGCAGCGCGTCCTCGGTCAGGTTCAAGCGAAACAGCTCGGCCTGCCGCTCGATATCGAGGATCGCGGCTCTCATCCGCTGCTTGTGCGCCAGCTGTTGTCGCAGCAGCTCGCCTCGGAACACCGCCTCGCGCAGGCCCATGAACAGCCCCAGGATGAGCAGCGAGCCGAGGATCTCGCGCAGCTGATGTTGCCCCGTCGCATAGCGAAACAGACCCTCGCAGCACAGCGACAGCACGACCAGTCCGAAAAGGTGCAGGCCGCGATGAAAGCCGAGCACCACCGCGACCAGCGCATAGCGAACCACCGCCGCCTCTCCCCACAGCCCGCCCAGTCCCTGGGCCAGCGCAAAGCCGAGTGTCAGCTGCGCCGCTCCCGTCGCCAAGTGCCTCTCGGGCGCGACCTCGTCGGGCTGTTCCGAGCGACCCGGCCACATCCGCACGAGCAGCAGCCCCAAAAGCAGCAGCGACGCCAGGATCGTCCCCAGCCCAGCGGTTCCCGCGCCCAGCTCGCGAAACTTTCCGTCCGCCAGCAGCAGCAGCACCGTCCCAAGCAGACCCCACAGCGCCCACCACTGCAGGCGGCGCACGATCGGACGGTGCAGCAGCTCGGTCCAGGTCTTCAGCAGCGAGGGCAGTTCGAGAGGACGCGACGGCACGAGTTACTCCACCTTGAACAGCAGCTCATCGCTGTGGATAAGGCCCAGCTCATCGCGGGCGACTCGCTCGATCTCGGTGTCGTCTTCCTGCACCCGCAACAGCTGGAGCCGCAGCTCGCTGTTTTCGCGTCGCACCTTGTCATTGCGCTCGACGAGCTGCCGCAGCTCGCGACGCAGCTGGATGTGCTGCTGTAGCCCGGTGCGCACGTACAGTCGATACGGGACGTAGCCGACAAAGGCCGCCAGCGACAGCGCCGCGCAGGTGCGCAGGGTCCAGACGGTAATCAGCCACGACGGACGAGAGCGCCGCACCGAGGCTGCGACATGGGAAGCGTACATTGCCCCGATCCTTGCGTCAGACGGCCCCGATCTCAAATTTTTCGACGAGGCCAGCAAGCACTGCGGGGGGCTAGCGCAGCGGGACGTGCTCGCGGGCTGCGGCGAGGAGGCTGCCGTTTTCGCACAGGGAGCGCACCGCCTCGATCTCTTGGTAGAGGGGGCGGTCGCAGACCAGCTCGGGCACTCTCGACCGGACGACCCGATGGACTGCGGACAGTGCGGCGGCTGGCATGAGGGGCGCTCGCAGCGAGATGCCTTGGGTCGCGCAGCACAGCTCAATCGCCAGCACGGTACGGACGTTGTCAACGATGCGGGTCAGCTTGTCGGCGGCATGAACGCCCATCGAGACGTGATCTTCGCGCCCTGCCGACGAAGGAATCGAGTCCACCGACGCCGGATGCGCGAGGATCTTGTTCTCTGACACCAAGGCCGCCGCCGTCACCTGCGCAATCATGTAGCCGGAGTGAAGGCCGCTGTGGCGGACCAAAAACGCCGGCAGTCCCGACGACAAGTGCGGGTTGACAAGCTGCTCGATGCGGCGCTCTGCGATGTTGGCCAGCTCGGCGGTGGCAATGGCCGCAAAGTCGAGCGCCTGCGCCACCGGCTGTCCGTGGAAGTTGCCGCCACTGACGATGTCAAAGCGCAGTCCGCCGCCGCCATCGCCGCCGCCATCGCCTGGGGCCGGCTCGTCCTCGACGAAGATCAGCGGATTGTCGGTCGCACTGCGCGACTCTTGCAGCAGCACATTCTGGGCGTAGCCGAGTCCATCGCGGGTGGCACCATGAACCTGCGGCATACAGCGCAGCGAGTACGGATCTTGGACCTTGCCGCAGCCACGGTGCGAATCGACGATCGGACTGTCCGCCAGGAGCGCGCGCAGGTTCTGCGCCGACACCGCCTGACCCGGCTGCGGTCGGGCGGCATGAATCCGGGGGTCAAACGCACGCGGCGTCCCGAGCAGGGCTTCCAGCGACATCGCCCCAATGACATCGGCGAGCGTACACAGATCCAGCGCATCGGCGACGGCCAGCATTCCCATCGCGGTCATACACTGGGTGCCGTTGATCAGCGCCAGGCCTTCCTTCGCCGCCAGCACGATCGGCTGAAGCCCCGCCTCATCGTGAGCCTGCGCCGAGGTCTTGAGCTGCACCCGACCGGGCAGACCGACCTGCACCTCGCCTTCGCCGATCAGCCCGAGCGTCAGATGCGCCAGCGGGGCCAGATCTCCCGACGCACCGACCGAGCCACGACTCGGCACGCAGGGCGAGATGCGCTGATTGAGCAGCTGACACAGGCGCTCTGCGACGAAGAGCCGGACTCCACTGTGACCGAGCGAGAGCGTACAAGCGCGCAGCAGCAGCATCCCGCGCACCACCGGAATCGGCAGCAGTGGCCCCACCCCGGCGGCGTGCGAGCGAACCAAGTTGTACTGCAGCTCGACGATCTGCGTGGCCGAGATCCGGACATCGGCCAGAAAGCCAAAGCCGGTGTTGATGCCATAGACACTGGCCGCGCTGTCTCCGCCTGCGATCAGCTGATCCACCACCGCCCGCGAGCGCTCGATCCGCTGCTTGGCAGCGTCGGAGAGCACGACCTCGCGACCTTCGTGACAGATCTGGCGCATCGCAGGGAAGTCCAGCTCATCGTGACCAATGCGGAACGGCGTGACGAGTGATCGGCTTGGCTTCGAGATCGACATAGCGGCGTTCGTAGCACAGGGTCGGGGGATGTGTATTTTTCGCGGCTTTCTCTGGCGTCGCCGCCGCTGAAGGTGCGGTTTGTGCACTGTGGGCTCTTGCAAAGGAAAAAACCTGGCGGTTTTCTCCTTTGGAACCTCTTTCCCTTTGCGGACCTGAGAGGTCAACCCCCCCATCCCCCCTTGGAAGGGGGCAGCCCCTAACCCCAGCCCTTTCCCCGCTGGGGGAAAGGGAGCACGAGCCTCGGTGGAGGCTTTGGATGTAAACAGAGCTTTCGCTGACTTTGGGTTGTCTGGGCTCGCTTCGCTTTGCTTCCTGTTGCGGACACTGGGCAAGACAAAACAAACCCCGGGCAAGACGAACCAGACACCGGGCAAGACAAAACGGACCCCGGGCAAGACGAAACGGACCCCGGGCAAGACGAAACGAACCCCGGGCAAGACAAAACAAACCCCGGGCAAGACAAAACGGACCCCGGGCAGGACAAAACGGACACCGGGCAAGACGAAACAAACACCGGGCAAGACAAAACGAACCCCGGGCAAGACGAAATGGACACCGGGCAAGACAAAACGAACCCCGGGCAAGACAAATCAAACACCGGGCAAGACGAAACGAACACCGGGCAAGACAAAACGGACACCGGGCAAGACAAAACGGACACCGGGCAAGACGAACCGAACCCCGGGCAAGACGAAACAAACACCGGGCAAGACAAAACGGACCCCGGGCTGTATTTTTTTGGGTTCTTGCTTGCGTGGCTGCTGGCGACTGTGGAATCGATGAAGAGACAGCTATCCGCAGAAATGGCCGGTAACGCCGCTTGGATCTTCTTCGTGGGACCGAGACGGCAAGGAGGCAGTGCAGATGTCCGTTCACAGCGCCCGGCGCGGCAAGGTCACGCACCTCGAGCTGCGCAAGATGAAGGAGCAAGGCGAGCGAATCGCCATGCTCACCGCCTACGACTACAGCTTCGCCCGCTTGTGCGATCAGGCCGGCACCGACATCTTGCTTGTCGGGGACTCGCTCGGCATGGTCATCCAGGGGCAGAAAAACACGCTGCCGGTGACGATGGAGCACATGATCTACCACTGCCAGGCCGTCGCTCGGGGGGTTGAAGCGGCGAGCGGTCGGGCGATGGTGGTCGGGGATCTGCCGTTTATGTCGTACCAGTCCGACCTCGACGAGGCGATGAAGAACGCCGGGCGGCTGATCAAGGAAGGCCAGGCCGAAGCGGTCAAGCTAGAGGGTGGGGCCGAGTACTGCGAGCTGGTGCGCAGGCTGACGCGCGTCGGCATTCCGGTGATGGGGCACATTGGGCTGACTCCGCAGTCGCTGCACGCGCTCGGCGGGTTCAAAGTGCAAGGTCGCGACGATCTGGCCGGGCAGCGGCTGAAGAGTGACGCGCTGGCGCTCGCCGAGGCCGGCTGTTTTTCGCTGGTGCTGGAAGGCATTCCGCAAGAGCTGGGCGCCGAGATCACCGAGTCGCTGGCGATTCCCACCATCGGCATTGGCGCTGGCCCCGAGTGCGACGGTCAGGTCCTGGTCATCTACGATTTGCTCGGCATGAATGAGGAGTTTCGGCCTCGCTTCGTCAAGCGCTATGAAAACTTTGCGGTCCGCGTCCGCACCGCCATCGACAGCTACATCGGCGAGGTCCGCAGCGGCGCCTTCCCGGGCCCAGAGCACTCCTTTTCCCGGGTCGAAAAGAGCAAGGATCGCCCGCGTGCCGTTGCCGTCGGCGGGGTCGTGGCCGAGAGCGAGGGTCGCCAGGTTGACTCGATCGGCGTCGGCTGCATCCCGATTCGGCCTCTCGGTCCCAAGGCGACGTAACAGCGGGTCGAAAGAGGGCTGCGGACAGCGGTCGAAAAAGAGGTTTCCAAGCAGGTTCTTTTGGTCTGTGATGAAGTGAGCGCTGAAAGAAGGTGCCCAACATGTCCGATGACACTGCCTCGCGTGAGCTGAGCCAGTCTGCGTTTCAAGAGTCGTTTGGCAAGCTTTCGCCGGTGATCCTCGCCGAGTGGCAGCAGCTCGATGCCGGGGCGCTGACCGCGACGGGGGGTGAGCTGGACAAGGTGGTGGCGCTGATCGCCGAGCGGACGGCGCACACCAAGGTGCTGGTTCGTCGCCAGCTAGAGGAGCTGTGGCAGGTTACAGCGGAGCCGCCGCGTCGTCGCAAGGGGGCCACCGGGGCCTCGCGACTGCGCGACAACCTGCACGCGGTCCTGCCCGACGCCGCCGATGAGGTCCTGCAAGAGCTGGAGCAGCGCACCGCCGAGCTGATTCGCGAGCTGCGCGGCGGCCTGCTGAAAGACACGCGGACCCGGGTCAAAGACAACCTGCTGTTTTCGCTGCTGGTGACCCTGGGGCTGGGCTTTATCGTCGGGGTGATCTTCACCGGATGGAACTTTCGCCGTGATCGCTAACGCAAATGCCAGAGAAGTCTCGGCAGAGGACGCGTCGGGCGAGCTTCCCGGCAGTGGCGAGGGTGGCAGTCCCAGTGGCAGCTCGCGGGTGATGCGCCTCCTCAGTGGGCTATTTTCCGTCCACGCCGAGGTCGCGCGGCAAGAGCTAGGTCGTGAGCAGAGTCGGCTCTTTGGCGGCGTGATCCTGCTGTTTGTCGGGCTGACCTGCTTGGCGATGCTGATCCTGCTGCTGCAAGGCTTTGGCGTGTGGCTGCTGCTGCAGCGTGGTCTGGCACTCGGGTGGGCGCTGCTGACGATGGGCGGCATCGATGCCTTGGTGGGAGTGGTCGCGATCCTGCTCGGGCGACGGGCACTGGCCAGGCCGCTGCTTCCCGAGACGCGCGCGCTGATTCGGCGGACCCTCGCAACGGTGATTTCCTAGCTTCGGTGGCTCATGCGGCGCTTGGTGCTGGTGCTTGGGGTCTTGGGGCCGCTCGGCTGTCATCCGTCGGTGATGCCGTCAGATCAGCCGGTTGTCTCTGTCCATCGATTGCCACAGACGCAGACGCAGACGCAGACGCCTGCCCAAGAGCCAGCGCTTCCCGCCTCGCCCCAAGGTCTTGCGGGAACGTGGGACTGGCTGTATCGCGGCACCACCCAGCAGGGCGATCTGCGCATCGAGGAGGAAGAGTGGCACCTGTCCCAGCAGGGCACCAAGCTGTCCGGCGACTATCTGCGCCAGGTGACGACGCTGTCGCTCGATCAGAGGCCGTTTCGCTGCAACGGGCTGCTGGGGTTTTTGGTGACGACGCGGGTGCGGCTGCACGGCGAGCTACAGGGTGACAAAGTTCACTTGCAAGAGACAGCGGTAGAGCAGCAGAAGAACCCGTGCAGCGATGACCCGCTGCGTCCCAAGACCTATGAAGGGACGCTGGCCGATGGGAAGCTCTCGCTGCGCTGGCCGGGGGGCGAACAGCAGCTTCTGCGGCGACCTGCTGATAGCAAGCTGCCCTCGCTGACGCCTCCGCAAGGGGAATCGGCGGAGCGGCTGTCCGCTGCCGAGCTGCACCTGACCGGAGTCTGGGAGTGGCAGGCGCGCGCGAGCGGCGTGACCTACGGTGAGAGCGAAAGCGAAGAGGTCAGCGAGACAGAGGAGTGGCACCTTGTCGACCTGGGCGGCAAGCTGGCCGGCTACTACGATCGCATCGTCGAGCGCAGCCGATCGAAAGGAATCTTTGCTTGCAGCGGCAGCTCGCGCAGTCGCTCGGTGACGCGCTACACCTTGCGTGGCCGACGCACCGGCGATCACTTCTTTTTGAACGAGCAGGACTACAAAGCGGAGCCCAGTCCCTGTGACAACGGCGGGCGGCGCATCGATACCTATCGCGGCACGATCCTGCCGATGCAGCGGCTGCTGATCGAGTGGAGTGGTGGTCAGCAGATCCTGAAGCGGCGGCGCGAGTAGCGTTTTTTTCCTGCGAGCGCAAAAGAGTTTTCGTAGGTCGCGCGGGCCGATTCCTATAATCCGCCCATGAAGCGTGACGATCAGTTTCTCCGTGATGTGCAGCTGGGAATCCTGGGGCTCTTTGGCGGTTCGCTGCTGGCGGGCTGTGTGGCGACGAGCTCCGACCTGCCGGTGCTGACAGATGAAGTCGATGCCGCAACACCGACCAGCGAGGATCTGGCGCCGCCCGACTTGGCGCAGCCCGATCTTCTGCCACCCGCGCCGCGCTGTACCGGAAAAGGGGCGATGACGGCGGGGACGACCACGCTCAAGATGATGTCGCGCGGCAAGGAGCGGACCTATCTGCTCCACATTCCGACTGGGTATGATCCAACCAAGCCCTCGTCGCTGGTGTTGGCGTTTCACGGCATGTCGGACAAAGCGCCCGACTTCTTCAAGATGATCGATCTCGGCAAGGAAGCGGACAAGCGCAACCTAATCGGGATCATTCCGCAGGGCTTGGGAATCATCGCCGGCTGGAACGCGGGCAACTGCTGTGGCGAGCCGCAGCTGTTCAAGGTGGATGACGTTGGCTTTGTGAGCGACCTCATCGACTCTGCCAAGCGCGATCTCTGCATCGATGACAAGCGAATCTACGCGATGGGATTTTCCAACGGCGGCATGTTTACTCACCGCTTGGCGTGCGAGCTGTCGTCGGTGTTTTCAGCCGTCGGTCCGGTCGCGGGGACGCTCATGTTTCCTGCGTGCAAGCCGGATCGTCCGGTGTCGATCCTGCACCTGCACGGCAACGCCGATCCAGTGGTCGGCTATGGTGGCGGAGGCAGCGGCAGCTTTCCCAAAGTGTCGGAGGTCATCGCCGACTGGGCGCGCCGCGACAGCTGCATGGGCATGGCGCAGCAGACCTACAAGAGTGGTTCTGTGACGTGTGACACCTATCGTACCTGTGCAGAGTCGTCCGAAGTCTCGCTGTGTACAATCGATCAAGGGAAGCACACCTGGCCCGGTGCTGGCGACGGAAACAAGGACCTCTCTGCCACCGCAGCCCTGCTCGATTTCTTCGCCAAGCACTCACGTTAGGAATCACTCCCAATGACTGTAGGAAGAGCGGTCTATCAGCCGGTTTCAGCAAGTGACAGTGTGCCGCTGCTGCTCGATCGGAGTGCGGCGCGGTGTCCGTCTCACACGGCGATCTCGATTGGCGAGACGCGCATTTCCTACGCCGAGCTGCTGCAGCGGGTCCGTTCCCTGGCACAGGGTCTGGTCGAGCTGGGAGTCCGTCCCGGCGATCGGGTCGCGCTGATGCTCCCGAACACCCCCGCGTACGTGATGACCAGCTACGCACTGCTGCGCCTGGGAGCGGTGATCGTCAACGTCAGTCCCCAAAGCCAAGGCAGTGAGCTTGTCTACATCCTTCGTCAGAGTGAAGCGGTGGCGCTGTTTGCGCTGGATGTGTTTCTGCCCGGACTCTACAAAGCGCTGGATAAGAGTCCTATAAAATACCTCTATATCTCCTCTGTGCAGGGTCTGGAAAAGAAGCTGCCGGTTCCGCCAGGCGTTCCTTCCCCGCGTCCACTAGAGTCTCTGTTTCGGACTCCGCAAGAGTCCGTAGCTGTGCCGCATGCCGTCGCTGATGATCTGGCGGTGATCCAGTTTACCAGCGGCTCGACCGGGACTCCCAAAGGGGTGATGCTCAGTCATCGCAACGTGCTGGCGAGCGTGCGACAGAGTGCGCTGTGGATGAACGCGGCAGAGCTTCCCAATGCTGGCGTGCTGTGTGTGATTCCGTTCTTCCATGTCTTCGGAATGTCTATAGGACTGCACCTGACGATCGCGAAAGCGTATCGGATGATCTTGGTGCCGCGCTTTGATGCGCTCGATCTGATGCCGATCGTCCGGCTGATCGAGCAGGAGCGGCCGCTGTCCTTTCCGGCGGTCCCGACGCTGTGGGCGGCGCTGATGTCGCATCCTGCGGTCACCAAAGAGCTGCTCTCCAGCATCCATGTGGCGTCGAGTGGTGGCGCCTCCCTTCCAGAGTGGGTCCAGCAAAGCTATCGCGCGCTGACCGGGAGGCCGATTTATGAAGCGTACGGACTCTCGGAAGCGGGCGGAGCCACCCACGCATCGCCGTTTCCGCAAGGAGGCGCGCTCGGATCGATTGGGAGTCCGCTCGCGGCGGTGAAGGCCAAGCTGGTCGATCCCGAGGACGGAGCCCGAGAAGTTGCCGTCGGTGAAGTCGGTGAGCTGCTGGTGTCGGGCGAGGTCGTGATGCGCGGCTACCTGGGCAATGACGAACTGACGCGCAAGGTGCTGCGGGATGGCTGGCTCTGTACGGGCGACCTCGCGCGGTGCGATGCGGACGGTCAGTACTTCATCGTCGATCGCAAGGATGACCTGATCATCACCAGTGGCTACAACGTCTACCCGAGCGAAGTGGAAGCGGTGCTGGTGCAGCATCCGGCGGTGCAAGATGTCGCGGTGGTGGGACGGGAAGATCGGCTGCGCGGTCAGGTGGTGATTGCGCACGTGGTGCTGCGTCCGGGGCTGGCTGCTACTTCCGAGACGCTGATTGAGCTGTGTCGCGCCAACCTGCCCGACTACAAAGTACCGCGCAGCATCGTGTTTGCAGACAAGGTACCGCGCAATCCGGCGGGCAAGACGCTGCGCAAAGACCTGTCGACGGGTGCTGAGTCGGCGTCGTAACGGGCGCTTGCTGGAGGTGGGTGCAGGTAGGGGGCGCGACTACTTGAGGCTGAAAAACAGGCCGGCGTCGAGGACGTAGGCACCGTCGAAGAAGTCGTCGCTGGAGTAGCGGCCGATCATGCCGGAGCGGACGAGAATGCCGACGGGAAGACCGGCCTTGGGACGAAGGTCGTAGCCGAGTCCGAGCATCACCGACGGCATAAAGTGACTGGTCGATAGGGCCGGCTGGGGCCGCGACACCGACTCGTCCCAGGCGATGTTCAAGTAACCGGCGCCGAGTCGCAGATCGAACAGCAGGCCCGAGCCGGTGAGCAGGCGTCCGCCGGTTTCGACGAGTCCGAAGAAGCCGCGACGGGCGCTCGGCTCGACGAACATTCCCAGGCTGCCAGCGACGACAAACTCGAACGGGCCGGTCTGCCACAGCGAGCCTTCATAGCCGATGCGGGCGCCCGGGTTGGAAAATGACTCGCCAAAGTACGACACCGAGAGCCGCTGGCTGGGTAGAGGCTCCTGGGCGTCAGTCGGAAAGGCGGTGAGAAGCACCGACAGTGCGCCCCAGATCGCCAGCTGCGGTAGACGCCTGAGATTTACGTAATTTTTATTACGCAAAGTACCAATTTTACCAAGCTTTTCCTTCGCCCTGTGCGTCACGTCACAAGCCTCTTCTCGACGAAGTTTGCCATTGAAAATAGGGGCTCTTTTAAAATAGCCTTTAATATGCAATGAAAGTCACAAAATCAGCGATGCACTGGCTGGGTTACCTGGCCGGAAGCTGGCTCTGCGCGACCAGTGCAGCTGCGCAGCCGCTCGCTGAGGCTGGCTCGTCTACCGGCAGCGAGCTGGATCTGTTCAAGCTCGACTCGCTGGTGAATGCGGCGGTGGTGACAGCCTCGGGTGGGGAAGAGGAAGATCGGGCCGTCGCTGCTGCCACGATCTACACCATCCCTCGCGAGGAGATCTTGCAGCACGGCTACACCACGGTGGCCGAGGCGCTGGCGACGGTGCCGGGCCTGTATGTGATCGACGATCTGGTGCTGCCGTCGCTGAGCGTGCGGGGCATCAACGGCGGACTCAATGCCGGGACGCGGCTCGTCAAGCTGATGATCGACGGCAATACCGTCGCGTTTCGTCCCGAGCAGTCGGCGTTTCTGGGTCTGGAGTTCATTCCCATCGACGCGATTGAGCGGATCGAGGTCGCCAAAGGTCCGCTGTCGGCGGTCTACGGTGCCAATGCCTTTGTCGCGACGATCAACGTCATTACGCGGCGCAGTCAGGACGGCACACTCGGGGCTCTGACGGCGAACCTGACTTATCTGCGGCAGCCGGGCGTCAGCGGGTCGGCGTTTCTAAGCTACGGGAGTGCGCGCGGTTATGTGATGGCGGCCATTGGCGGAGGTCGGCTTGATCGCTCGGGGCTGACGGTGCCGAAGACGCTTAGCGACTCGGCGTCGACGGGAGTTGTGCATGACCGAGCGACGCAGAATGACATCTCGCAGCCGGTGTCGGCGGTGCTGCTCGCTGGGGTGCGCAGTCAGTCACTCGGAGAGCTGTCGCTGCAGGCCGGTCTGCAGCGCCTCGACTCGGTGGGGCAGTTTCGGGTCAACAGCCTGCTCGCGGAGTCGAACCGGATTGCTCTTATCAACCTGTGGAGCACGCTGCGGTACGAGAAAAACTGGTCGAAAGTGGGCCTGTCCGCGTCGACGGCGCTCAATGCGGGGCAGCCTCTGCGCGAGTATGAGCTGCAGCTGGCCGGCAACAGCAACTACAGCTTTCGGCCCAACTACGACTACCTGTCGAGCACGAGCAGCGTCGCGGTAAGCTACAGTCCGTTTGGTCAAAAGCTGTCGTTTCGCGTCGGTGGTGAGCTGGAATTTGCCCAGGAACGGATCGCCTACTACACCCAAATTTTCCGTCGCTCCGAGGGAGTCCACCAGCCAGGCGATACCCTCGACCTGATTGAAGACCATCCACGCGACCGGCAGTACCTTGGCGGGGCCGGCTATCTGTCGGTGACGAGCGCGCCGTTCACCAAGCGGCTCAAGGGGCTGCGCCTGAGCGGCGATCTGCGCATCGACAAGATCACCTTTGGGCCGATTACGTTCGATCCGCAGGTCAGCTTTCGCGCCGCAGTTGCCTATCGGTTTACGCCGCTGATCGTCGCCAAAGTCGTTGCGGGCCAGGCCTTTCAGATGCCGTCGGGAACGCTGCTGTTTTCCGAGGCTGGCTTTGGCAATCGCAACAACATCATTGGCGCGTACGAGTTCAATGCCAACAAGCCGCTGCAGCCGCAGAAGAGCAACATTGTCGAGCTGTCGGTGTCGGCAGTGGTCTTGAAGCACTGGGCGCTGGAAGCTTCGGCGTACAGTCAAAGAATCCTTGACAAAGTTGAGTTTGTGTCGGTTGGTGGTGACTTCGTCGCCAAGAACCAATCTCCACAGGCGTCGTTTGGCTTTGAGGCGCTGTCCCGGCTGCTCTTTGGGCGCTTTTCGGCGTACGGCTGGCTGTGCGGCCACTTCGATGTCGAGCTGAACAAGAGCGTCGCGGTGCGCAACCCGCCGCCGCTGTATCCGAACTGGCAGGGCCTGCTGGGGCTCGACTTGGATGTGCCCGAGGTGCGGCTGCATGCCAATGCCCAGGTGCGGCTGGTGGGCCCGCGTGGGGCCTCATCGAGCAATGTCCTGCTCAACAATGAAGAGCCGTACACGCTGCCTGGCTATGGCGTGCTCGACGTGACGCTGTCAACGCAGGCGCTGCATCCCCTGGGACCGACGGCGGACACTCGGCTGGTGCTGACGGCGCGCAACCTGGGACCTGTGCGCTGGGCCGAGCCTGGCAACGCGGGATTTGATCTACCGGTGATTGGGCCGAGCTTTCATCTGGCCCTCAAGCAGAGCTTCTAACGAGGAACCATGAGCGCAGACCGCAAGAAGATCCTGCTCGTTGACGACTCGATGACCATCCGCAAGCTGGCCCGAGCGATTCTCGGCGCGGACTACGACTTCGTCGAGGCTGAGAACGGCGCAGATGCCAGCACCGTCGCACGCGCTGAGCGGCCGGATCTGATCGTCATGGACCTCAACATGCCGGTAAAAGATGGCATCGAGGGACTGGCCGACCTCAAGAGCGAGCCCGACACCCAGGGCATTCCGGTCATCATCTTGACCTCGGAAACGGAGGAGTCGAAGCGCACTCGCTGCCTGGCGCTGGGCTGTGCCGAGTTTCTGCGCAAGCCACTCGATCGCACCCAGATCCGAGGCGCGGTCACGAGGTGGCTGGGAGAGCGATGAAGCACGGCTGCCTCATCCTGAGCTGCGGGTCAGTGCAGCTGGCACTGCCAGTCGAGTGCATCGTCGAGGTGTCACGGATGGTTGCGCCCTGTGCGCGGCTGCTGCGGGTGCCAGGATATGTGCTGGGGGTGGTCGATTTTCATGGTGACTTGGTGCCGCTTATCGACCTGCCGGCCCGCTTGGGACTGACGGCGCCGCGTACGCCGGAAGCGCTGATTCTTGGGCACATCGTGTTTACCGAGCTGCCGAGTGGTCTGTGGGGCCTGGCTGTCGATGGCGTCTACGATCTGAGTGAGCTGCCGGTCGAGCCGCTGCCGGTCGAGCCGCGTCATCTGGTCGGGCTGCTGCTGGGCGCGCTGAGAGTGTCGGCGACGGAGCGCGCGCTGGTCCTGAATCCGGTGCAGCTGATCTCGGTGGTGACGCGGGCGCGGATTCGTGACGAGCTGGCCGAGCTGGCGGGAGGGCAGCTATGAAGACCGTCGCCGAGCTGCTTGCCGCCCGCTATGGACTGCTGTTTGCGGGACACAACGTCGATCTGCTGGAGCGCGGCCTTGTGCGGCTGGCCGACTCGCTGGGGCTCTCGCTGGAAGTGCTGTGCAGTCGGCTCGCGACGGATGACCCCAAGGCCGAGCTGTGGCAGCGGCTGATTGGTACTGTCACCGTCAATGAAACCTACCTCTACCGACATCCGGAACAGCTACAGCTGGTGCTTCAGCGGCTGGTTCCGGAGCGGCTCGGGACCGGTCAGCGCAGCCTGCGCGCCTGGAGTGCTGGCTGTGCGACGGGTGAAGAGGCCTACTCGCTGGCGATGGTGATGCGCTATGCGGCGCCGGGCTGCGAGATCTCGGTCCTGGGTACGGATATCAGTGAGCCGGCACTTGCCGTCGCCCAGCGGGGAAAGTATGGCCCCAACTCCCTGCGCGAGCCGATTCCGCCGCTGCTTCAGCAAGCCTATCTCTTGCCCACCACCGACGGTTCTGTCGAGGTCAGCCTGAGCATTCGCGAGCTGGTCGAGTTTCGCCGCGTCAACCTCATCGATCCTGAGCACTTGGCGACGGTGCCGAGCGGCTTCGACATCATCTTTTGCCGCAATGTCCTCATTTACTTCACCCCGGAGCACAGTCGGCAGGTCTTGATGATGCTGCGCGATCACCTGGCCGACGGTGGAGTGCTGGTGCTCACGGCGCTCGATCAGCGCGAAAAGATCCCCGGTCTGGAGCCGCTGGTCCTAGACGGTGTGCCGGTGCTGCGACGGAGTGAGCCACCGCGTGTGCCGCCACTTCCAAGCCGCCGTGAGCCGCCTACCGCCACTTCGGCTTCTGCTTCGTCGTCGCAGCTGCGCCTGTCGGTACTGTCCATCGATCTGGCCGAGCGCGCCGCCGAGGTCAAAGCCGCTGCCGATCAAGGCGATCTGGCGCGAGCCACCCAGCTGGCGCGACGGCTGCTACAGTCGGATCGAACGCCGGAAGCGCTGCATCTTTTGGCAATGATCCTGAGTGAGCAAGGCAAGCACGCGGAAGCCGAGCAGCTGCTGCTCGAAGCGCTGAAGTCGAGTCCCAGCTATGTGCTGGGTCACTTGAGCCTCGGGCTGCTCGATCGACCGCAGCATCAAAGATGGCGTGGGGCTCAGCACCTGCAGACGGTAATCACGCTGCTCAAACAGCGCGCAGACGATGAGATCTTGCACGGTCCAGAGCCGCTGCAGGTCGCGATGGCGCGCCGACTGGCTTCAGCTGGTCTGGCCAACTTGGAGAGACGCTCGTGAAGAAAGTCCTAATCGTTGATGACTCACCGACTACTCGTGCCGTCGTCAAGGTCTACCTGAGCGGGCAGTCGCTGGTTTTTCTCGAGGCTGACAACGGCACCGACGCGATGCGACTAGCGCTCGACGAGCGCCCGGAGGCCATCATCATCGACTTGAAGATGCCGGGCATGGATGGCCTGACGTTCATCCGTCGAGCCCGCATGAGCTTGGCCCTCAAAGCCACGCCGATCATCCTCATCACCGGCCAGAAAGCGCCCGAGATCAAAGCCGAGGCGATGCGCTGTGGCGCCAGTCACTTTATGACCAAGCCGATCGACGTGCCGATGCTGGCGAAGCTGATCATGAAGTCGGTGGGGCTGGAGAAGTAGCCCCGTGGCCGAGGATGTCGCAACTGGCCTCGCGGAGGTGACCAGGCTGCTCAACGAGCGGGCCTCGCTGCTGGCTCGTCGGGAGCGCGGGACCGATGCCTCGACGCTGCTGCCGCATGTGGCATTTGCCGCCGCTGGAGAGCAGTTTGCGGTGCCGCTGCAGCATGTCGTGTATGCCAGCCGACTGCGTCACTTGACGCCGATTCCCGGGGCGCCGCCGTATCTGCTCGGGATCTGTGCGCTGGCCGGCCATCTTGTCTCGGTACTCGACGTGGCGGCGTTCTTGGACCTGCGTCACCGAGGCATTCACGATGTCGCCTGCTGCTTGGTGGTCAGCGTCGATGGTCGCGAGCTTGGACTGTGTGCCGAGCGACTGCTTGGGATTGAAGACATTCCGTCGACGGCGATCCTGTCGTGGATGAGCGGCATCGCGGCGATTCCTCAGGTTGCGACGACGGAGCAGCAGCGGCTTTTGATCTTGGATCTGCCACAGCTACTCCTCGATCCCCGGCTGCAAGAGGAAAGGCAGTAGGCGATGGATGACCTGCTTCGCGAAGTCATCGATATCTTCGTCGCTGAAGTGCGCGAGCAGGCCGATCGTATTTCCCAAGCGCTGCTCACCATGGAGCAGAAGCCCGACACGATTCCGACGGAGATCGAGGAGCTGTATCGGCAGGCCCACAGCATGAAAGGCTCGTCGGCGTCACTCGGGGTTGATGAGCTGTCGCAGCTGGCCCACCACTTCGAGAGTGCGCTGCTGCCAGTTCGACGCAGTCGCGGTCAGCTCACCGCCGAGATGGTCGACTTGGGACTGCGGGCGATGGATGCCGCCAAGCTGCGGGTCGTCGGGCTGCAGGCCGATAGCGACGTAGGACTCTCGGAGCTGCGGCAGCTGACCGAGCGCTTAGAGAAGCTCTCGCAGTCGTATTCTGAGCATTTATCGACGGAGCCGACCGAAAAGGCGGCACTGCCGCAGCGCAGCGAGCCCGCTCGACCCCCGACCGAAGAGGTCGCCGAGCCCGTCTTTCCCGGTCAGTCCGCCGCTGCTGACTCGCCCGATACGGTGCGGGTGGCGATTGACAAGCTGGCGGCACTGGTTCAGCACACCGACGATCTGCGCCGACTGCGTGGTCAGCTGGAGCGCCATCAGAGCGAAGTGACGACGATGCTGCGTGGCCTGGAAAAGCTGCTGCGCGCGGCGGGCAAGACCAGCGACGCCATCATCAAGCGCGGCAGTGAGGAACTGCAGCATGTCACGCGCGGACTGCGGGCGCTGCGCCGCGATCTGCTCGATGACATCGAAGGGCTACAGTCCACCACCGGCGAGCTTGACGACGGGCTGCGGGCGATGCAGCTGCTGCCGGCGGCGTTGCTGTCTCAGCCTCTGCATCGGGCGATTCGCGAAGCCTGTCGATCGACCGGCAAGGAAGCGCTGCTGACGCTGCGCGGCGAGGATGTCTTCCTGGATCGCACGCTCCTGGAGGCGATCAAGACGCCGCTTCTGCATCTGGTCCGCAACGCCGTCGACCATGGCATCGAGGACATCGCGGTGCGGGAAGCGATCGGCAAGCCGGCTGCCGGCAAGATCGCGGTCACCATCGAACAGCGCGGCAGCCAGGTCGAGATCACCATCGGCGACGACGGGCGAGGACTCGACGTGACCCGCATTCGCGAGGTGGCGATGTCGCGCGGCCTGCTGTCAGCCCACGAAGCGGCGCTGCTCGACGAGCACGAGTCCTATCAGCTGCTGCTGCGGCCAGGCTTTTCGACCAAGGAAGAGATCACGACTCTGTCGGGACGAGGCGTCGGGCTGGATGTGGTCAATACGACGGTGCGCAAGCTGCATGGTGTGCTCCAGCTCAGCTCGTCGCCGGGGTCGGGGGCTGCGTTCACCATCTCGGTGCCACTTACCGTCGCGGCGTCCCGGCTGCTCATGCTGGAAGAGCAGGACCACACCTTCGCCTTGCCGCTGCCGGCGGTGGCGCGGATTGCCTTGCCGCGTCGCGAAGAGCTGGTGGTCTTGGGAAGTCAGACCGTCTACTACATTGACGGACAGCCACATACAGTGATTGGCCTGTCGAAGCTGCTCGGGCAGACCCATACCGGCGATGCCCCGAGTCGGCAGCCGCTCTTGCTGTTGCGCGGTGCCAGCGGGGTGGCGATTGCCTGCGATCGACTGCGGGGCGAGTCGGATCTGGTGCTGCGACCCCTGCCGATCGAGCTGCGGCGCTATCCGCTGTTGTCGGCGGTGGCGATTGTGCCGAGTGGTCCGGCGCTGTTCGTCCTGTCGCCGCAAGCGCTGCTCAGCATGGCCGGCAGTCTGCGGCTGGCCAACGACTCGCGCGGGCGGCGGCGGACGGTGCTGGTCGCGGATGACTCGATTACCACCCGATCGCTGCTGCGCAGTGTGCTCGAAGGGGGAGGCTACCGGGTTCGCACGGCTGCTGACGGAGACGAGGCGCTACGGATTGCTCGCAGTGAGCCGATTGATCTGCTTGTTTCGGACGTGAGAATGCCACGGCTCGACGGACTTGCACTGCTGCATAAGCTGCGCAGCGACGCGCGAACCAGCATGCTGCCGGTGGTGCTCTTCTCTGGCGCCAACAACGAAGAAGATCGCCAGCATGGCCTGGCAGCGGGCGCCAGTGCCTACCTGGCCAAGGACGACTTCGAGCGTGGACAGCTCGTCGACGTTGTCACCCAGCTCCTCAAGGAGGCAGCTTCATGACAGTCAGCGACGAGAACCGAGTCTGTCGAGTGCTATTGGTCGACGACAGCGAGTCCTATCGCAGCGCACTGAGCAAGCTGCTCAGCCGCGAAAAGGACATTCTGGTCGTGGGGGAAGCCGCCGACGGACGTGCTGCGCTCGAGCTAGCCCACAAGCTTCACCCCGACGTGATCATCATGGATGTAATGATGCCGAAGATGGATGGCATCGAGACGGTGCGGGCGCTCGCGGCGCAGCTGCCGACGCCGGTGCTCCTGACGAGCGTGATTGCCCGCTATCCAGATCAGCGGGCGCAGCTTGGCAGTCTTGGAACGGGCTTGGTCGAGCTGTGCGAAAAGCCGCTGCTGGTGGGTCCAAATGCTGCCTTTCACGTCGGTGCACTGGTACGGCGGGCTCGGGCGCTTGCGTTTGCGCGGGGACAGAAGTCGCGACCGCCACGTGCCCAGGTGCCACCGACTACGGCTGCCGTGGTAGCGATCGCGGCCTCGACGGGTGGAATGCCGGCCCTGGCCGAGGTGCTGAGACTTTTGTCAGAGGAGTTTCCACCGCTGTGTATCGCCCAGCATCTCGACGCTGCGTTTTTGGATAGCTTTGTCCGCTACCTCGGTACCGAGACGCATCGGCCGGTCATTGTCGTCGAGGACGCGATCGTCGCCGAGCCGGGCCGACTGTATGTGGCCAGCCGGCAGCACCATCTTTTGTTTAAGTCCGGTCAGGTCTGTGCGATGGCAGCGACGCCGGGTGAGCTGTCGCCGAGTGCCGATCTGCTGCTGCGCTCGCTGGCCGAGCACGCGGGCCGCGATGGCCTGGGTATCATCCTGACCGGCATGGGTCGCGATGGGGCCAGTGGACTGCGCAGCCTGCGGGAGGCCGGCGGCTGGACAGTGACGCAAGATCCACTTACGGCACTGGTGAGTGGGATGCCCAGTGCGGCCGTCGAACAAGGAGGAAGCTGCGAGGTCCTATCGCTGCCGCTGATTGCGGCTCGACTCGCCGCCCTCAAGTGGAAGCCATGGAGCAAGCGATGAGTTCAAACACGCAAAGAGCGGCATCCTACCGTCGCTGGGGGCCGCATTGTAGGCCCTTGTGGGCGATGGTAGGCATGCTGCTTGGTCTGCTGTGGCTGTGGGTCCCGGTCGCTTGGGCCGAGCCGGTGGTGATCTTGACCGATGGCCGAGTGGCGCAGTATCGCGAGGCTGTGACCGCAGCTCGCGAGGTCTTGCCAAGTGCGCCGCTGGTCGATTTGGCGTCGGGAGACATCGGACAGCAGCTGCTCGGCCACAGTCCAGCGGTGATCTTGGCCGTCGGACAGAAGGCGCTGGCGAGTGCTCAGAGTGCCGCCCCCGAGACGCCGATCGTCTACTGCTTGGTGCTTGGGAGCGCGGCCGTGTCGTCGAAGACCATCACGGGAGTTCGCTTGGAGGTGTCGGCGACCGATCAGCTGACGCTGCTCAAACAGACACACCCCGGGCTCAAGCGCGTCGGGGTCTTCTACGATCCCCGTACTTGGACTGAGTACATCGCAGATGCCAACAGGGTCGCCGGCTCACTGGGCTTGAGCATCGTTGCGCGACCGATTTCCGACGGCAAGCAGGTCCGTTCGATGATCGGCGAGGTGCTCAGCTCTGTCGATGGACTGTGGCTGCTACCCGATCCGCAGCTGGTCACCGCCGAGATGTTCAGCTTCCTGCTTGTCTCGACGCTGGAGCGCAAGGTGCCGCTGTTTGGGTTCTTCGACAGCTTCACCAAAGCCGGCGCGCTCGCCTCGGTGTCACCCGACTACGGTGCGATCGGCAGCAAAGCGGCCAAGATCGCGCAGGGCATTGCCGCCCGCCCGGCAGCGACGCGACTACCCGTACCTACACCGACGAGCAGCCCTGGTGTTTTGACCATCAACCAGAAGACCGCCAGTCAGCTTGACTTGGAGCTGTCCCAAGAAGTGCTCGGCAAAGCACGACAGGTGTTTCGCTAATGAACTCGCTGATTGCTCGCTATCACCCTCGCACGCTGTGGCTGCAGACGCTGCTCTTGCTGATTGGCTCGGTGACGGCTGCCAGCATCGTCACCGGCCCGGTGCTGCTGTCTAGCTTTGAAAACGTCGCGCTCACCGAGATGGAAAAGAAAGGCAAAGCGACTGTCCAGACGCTGGCCAAGGACTATGAGCTGCGGCTAGCGATCTCGCTACGCGACGCTGGGCAGGCCGATCCGATCCTGCGCAGTCTGGCCGCCACCGACGATGACATCCGCTATGTCGCCATCACCAAAGGTCGCGAGGTCATCTCTGTCGCACCAGCGACGGTTGGCAAGGACGAAATTGTCAGTCACCTCGATCAGTTTTTCGCTGGAGCGCAGGCTCAGTCGGCGCGCAGCGAGATCCGGCGCTTTACCCAAGTGATCATGTCGCAGAAGTCAGCCTTCGAGGGCGATCCACTGCTCGGCGGCGAGGTCAGCAAGCCCAAAGAAGAGCCCGGATTTGTTGTACTTGGTCTGTATTCAAAGCGCACCCAGAGCAAAGTCTTGCCGCAGACCGCAGCCAGCGTGGCCGCCGCGTCACTGTGTCTGTTCATGGTCGTCATCTTGCTGTACCTGCGCTGGGTGGCGGTGCGGATGGATCGGATGGTCAGCTTTGCCAAGGCGGTCGCCGACGGACAGCTGCAGCAGCGACTCGATGATCCGCTCAATGACGAGCTGGGGCAGCTGGCGCATGCGCTGTCGGCGATGACCCAGCGGACCAGCGATATCGTCGCTGAGATGATCGAAGCCTCGCGGGCTTTGGCGTCTTCAGCGTCGGAGCTGCTCGATTCCTCGACGCGGCAAGCGCAGAACGCCAACCAGCAGGCGACGAGCGTGACCCAGATGGGCGCCACCGTCGCCGAGCTGCGTCAGACCTTCAGCGAAGCCACCAGCAAGGCCGAGTCAGTGATCGATCTGGCGCGTCGCTCGGAAGAGTCGTCAACCGGTGGTGGCTCGGCGGTCAAAGAGAGCATCGACGGCATGGGTCACCTGCGCGATCAGGTCGGCGCCATTGCCCAGACCATCCAAGGCCTCCTCGAGCGCACCGACCAAATCAACGCCATCATCGAGGTCGTCAACGATCTCGCCGAGCAGTCGAACGTGCTGGCCGTCAACGCCGGCATCGAAGCGGCCCGCGCCGGTGAGCATGGTCGCGGCTTCGCCATCGTCGCCCGCGAGGTTCGCTCACTCGCTGAGCGCAGCAAAGAGTCCACCGCCGAGGTTCGCTCGATCCTGCAGGACATCCGCCTCGCTGGTCGCGACTCGGCCCGAGTCATCGATGAAGGCAGTCGGCGCGCCGATCGAGGCATGCAGCTGGCCAACGCCGCCGGAGAGTCGATCCTCCGGCTCGGTGACACCATCGTGTCCTCGTCAGCCGCAGCGATGCAGATCGCGACCTTGACGCGGCAACAGTCCGTCGGCATCGACCAAATTTGGCAGGCCACCAAGGGCCTTGACCAGATCGCTCGTGAGACGGCGCGTGGCATCCAGCAGATCGAGTCCGCCTCGGCAAACCTGAAGGCTCTGTCGAGCCGCCTCACCGAAATCGTCGGTCGCTATCAGGTCTAACCTCGCTCTTCCTCGAAGTGAAAGTTTGTGGTAACGATGCCGCCACCACGGATTTTCACGGCTTTCCCAGCGGTGGGCTGTTAGATTCCCAATCCGCACACGGTTTACTGCATGTCCAAAACCTCCCCCTCTTCTGCGACACCGTCGGGCGGCGAGCCCGGCACATCGTCACTTTCCCCCTCTTACTTTCGGCTGGCCCGTTATCTTTATGCGGCGGATCTGGTCGGTGGCAAGCGCGTCCTTGACCTAGGCTGCTCCGACGGTGAAGGCGCGGCTCTCCTTCTCGACCGTGGTGCGCAGAGCGTAGTCGGTCTGGATGTCGATGCCCAGGCGGTGTCACGCGGTCAGAGTCGCCAGTCGGCACGGCTGCAGCTACGGGCCGTCTCTGCTGAGCATCTGCTCGCGGAAGGGGGCCTGCTCCGGCTTGTCTCGGGGATGACGTTCGATGTCATCTTCGTGTCAGGCGATCGGACGTGGCTGAAGACGCCCGGTTTCCTATCGGCGCTGCGCTGGCTGCTGAGCCCCGGCGGGCAGCTGATCTGGTCGGCGTGCAGTCGGGAGGCGTTCCCAAGCGCGAGCGGGGCCATCGGTTACTTCGAGCTGCTCGACGCGCTGGAGGGAGCGCGGCTCGGTCCGGTGACGATGCTTGGACAGAGTCCATTTTTTGCGGCGGCGTTGGCTCCGTTTGGAGTCACTGATCCGGCGCTGATTCTCGACGATAGCTTGGCGCTGAGTGAGCCGCCCGATGAGTACGTCGCGCTGTGTGGCAGCCCGCCGAATCGTCCGTTTGAGGTCGTACGTCTGCCGCGCAAGGCGGTTCAAGCGGGCGTGCGGGTCGAAAAGCAGGAAGTTCGGGTGGCCGATCCGCAGGTGGTGGCCGAGAAAGACAAGCTTGCTGCCGAGAGAGACAAGCTTGCTGCCGAGCTGGCGCAGCTGCGGCGTGACCGCGACGGACTACGCGACAAGCTTACCGAGCTGCGAGAGAAGACCGACAAGTCGACCGCCCAGGCTGAGAGTCTTCAGCAGCACAGCGATCGGGTGCAGGCCCAGGCCGACCGTCTGCAGGCGCAGATAGAGAAGCTGACCGCGCAGCTGGACAAGGCTGCCCAAGTCCGCAAAGAGATCGAGGCCCACAGCGAAGCCAACGCCGAGCGGCTGAAGGCCAGCGAAGAAGCGCGCCAGCGTGCTGAGTCGATTCGGGTGGAGCTGGAAGAGCGCGAGCGACAGCGGGCCCGTCACGAGAGCGAGACAGGTGAAGCGGCGCTGCTGCATGAAAAGCAGATGCGCGAGCTGCGGACCGCGATCGAAGAGCGTGATGCGTTTGTGGCCGAGCTGGAAGATCAGGCGCGTGAGCTGCCTCGTCTGCAAGAGCGACTTGCCCAGAGTGAGAAGCGCGCGGATGAAGCGAGTCAGAAGGAGCGCGCGGCCCGTCAGAAGCAAGCCGAGGTTGAAGGGCTGCTGCTGCGCGCGCGTACCGAGATGGCCGAGCAGCTGCAGAAGTCGAGCTTGCCGCAGGATCTCGATGCCCGGCAGCGCAATATCGAGGCTGCTCGTCGCGAGAATCTGGTCGCCCAGGCCGAGCTGGAGGAGCGGACGCATGCGCTGACCGTTCGCCAACAGGAAGTTGCCGAGGCCCAGCGTGCCGTGGAGCAGCAGCGTGCCGAGCTGCAGCGCCTGCAAGAAGAGCGCGCCGCTGCGGAGGCTGCGACGGTGGCTCGGCTTGAAGCGGAGCGCGATCGCCTGAATCAGGATGTAGTGACGCTGCGTGCGGAGCTGGCCGAGCGCGATGAGCGGCTGAGCTTGGCGCAGAAGCGGCTTGAAGCTGTGATGGTCGCGCCGCGCTCGATGGCCGATGGTGTGCCGCTGGCGGTGGGTGACATTCCGACGGCGCCGGTGGTGATCTCGTCGGGTGGTCCGTCACGCAGCGAGGAAGTGGCGGCGCTGCGGGCGCGTACCGTCGAGCTGGAGGCCGAGGTCAGTCGGCTTAAAGACAAGGTCAGCGACGCGGAGCGAGAGGCGTGGAAGCAGATCAAAGCTCGCTCGGAAGCGGAGTCGGCAGCGGCGGAAGTTCGTGAGGACACCGTGCGCAAGCTACGCGATGCCCGCAAGCTCGCGACTGTCGAGATGACCCGCGCGATGGAGGAGGCGACCAAGAAGGCGGTGCAGCTGCGTGAAGAGCTGGGCCGGACCGAGGTTGAGCGCAAGGAAGCCGTCGTGCAGCTCAAAGAGCTGAAGTCGGAGCGCGACGTGGCGCAAGAGCAGCTTGGGCACCTGCGGGCCGAGCTGGAAGCGCTGCGCTGGGCCTCGACGGATGGCGTGAGTGGCTCGTCGATGGAAGCCGAGGTGGCGCGGATTCAAAAAGAGAGCCTGGCGGCACTGCAGTCGCTGCGCGCAGAAAACGAGCGCTTGGCGGAGAGCGAGCGGACGATCCACAAGCAGCTTGCGGCTCAGGTGACTCGGGTGCAGGAGCTGGAGCAGTCGGTGTCGGCGCTGGAGCAGTCGCTGCGCGATGCGCGGGAGCGGGTCGAGCGCGAGAGCCGGAGCGAGGCGACCGATGGGCAGGTGCGTCCGAGCGATCTCGGCTTGGCGCACGATCTGCAAGCCCGGGAGCGCGCAATCATCGATCTGAAGGCCGAGCGAGATGCACTCGGGCTGCTTCTGTCGGAAGTCGAGCGCGAGGCGTTTGCGCGGGGTGAGCGGGCGCGGCAGCTCAAAGTGTCGCTCTCGGAGCGGGAGCGCGAGCTAGAGACACTGCGGGTGGAGCTGACGGATCGGGATCGCCGGCTGACAGCCATCGACCAGCAGAGTCCGTCGAGCGTCGAGCTGCGGCAGCTGCAAGAGGAGCTGGCGGCGGCACGGCGGCGGATCGAAGATCTCTCGAGTGAAAGCAACCGGCGCACCCAGCAAGACGACGAGGTCGTGGCGACGGCACTGCGTGAGCGAGCCCGGGTCGAGCGACTAACCGAGGTGGTAGGTCAGACGACGCGCGAGCGAGACGAGGCGTTTCATCGGGCCTCAGAGCTGGAGCAGCGACTGGGTCAGGTGCTCGCCGAGGGTGATCGGCTGCGTAGTGAGCTGTCGCGGGTCAGCGGTGAGACGCCTCCGACGATTCTCCCGAGGGAGCTGAGCGCCAAGACCGAGTCACCGAGCCATTCCTTCGAGGAGCGACGCGCGCCGCACATCAACCCGGCGACGGCGCAGCGCGTCAAGCAAGTGCAGGACAGCCTCGGACTGGAGCCGCTGTACATTCCACACGGCGACGACAGCGAATCGAAGTAAGCGCTTCACCTACCTCTGCTGGCGCCACAACGCCAGCTGGCTCACCAAATCCTCAAACGACGGCGACTCTGCGACGACATCGACCTGAATCTCACGGTCGCGCAGCGCTTTTGTTGTCGTCTGTCCAATTGCACCGACCAGCGTCCTCGACAAGAGCCGCTGTGCGTCGTCTCCGAGCGCCAACATCAGCACCTGCGCGGTACGCGGACTTCCGATCGGCAAGAGATCCACGGCCTCGGCCCGTAGCGTTGCGACTGCCTCGTGAAGCGCACTCGGCTCGACCGCGACGGTTTGATAGGCGGCGAGGCGCGTCACGGCAATGCCAGCGTTTTGCAGGAGTCGTGGCAGCTCCTCGCGGCCTTCGCTGGCCTGAGGAAACAGGACCTGTTTTCCCGTCGATGATGGTCCAAGATGAAACACAATGGCCTCGGCGAGCGCGCTGGCTGTGGCTGATTCTCCGTCGACGATGTGGTGTGCGTGGCGACCATAACGAACCAGCTCGGCGGCGGTCTTGTGACCGAGAGCAAAAATCGGTGGACACGGCATCTCCGACGGGATGAGCGGCAAGAGCGCACGCACCGCATGGATACTCGTGACGGCGATGGCGGCGTAGCGGAAGAGCTCCAAGCACGCGTGGCGCAGTGCGGTCAGATCGCAAGGCTCGACGCGCAGGCATGGAAACACCAGCGGCTCGCCTCCGTGGCGACGAATCCAGGCAGCTGTCTGCAGGGCCTGTTCGAGGGGCCGTGTGACGAGGACGCGCAGCGGTCGCAGCTGACCCGAGTCCTGAATCCGCAGCGACAAAGCCACAGCGAAAGCGACCTTAGGCAGAGGTCCGAGTCGGCGCCGGGGCTGACCGCCACACCGAGATCAGCCCGACGAGAAGCGCGACGGCCGAGATCGCCGCAATCACGCCACCCCAAAACCAGTACGGACCCCCGAGCGCCTTGGCCATGCCTCCGACATCCGACTGACGCAGCTGACCACCGGCCTCGCCCGCCGCGACGAACAGGTAGTCGATGCGCGCCACAAAGTCCATCGCCAGAAGCAGTCCAACAAACTGTACAAAAAACAGCCGCACTCCGTCGGTACCGAACCTTGCCAGCCCGGCCAGCAGCAGCATCAGACCACTCACCGTCACCCAGCCGACGAGCGTCCGTACCCACAACACCAGCGACAGCAGCATCGCCACCGTGAGCCCGACCAGCAGGGCGCGCGGCAGTCGTCTTCCGAGGAGCAGCAGCGTTGCTCCGAGCAGCGGCGGGGCGAGCAGTCCACCGGCTGCGACAACCCCCGAGCGCCAGCCCGGCACCACCGCCGTGTAGGCAATCCCCGACGCGTCGCTGTAGATGTTCAAGTGGTCGAACTTGCCGCCGCACAGGATCGCGGTGATGCCGTGCCCGACCTCGTGGACCCAGGTACCGAGCAGTGTGAACGGATAGAGCAGGAGCGGTCCAAACGGCAAAAAGCGCTGCAGCAGCACAATGACGAGCGCGCCAAACATCAGCGCAGCGAGCGGACTGTGAGCAGAGGGTTTCGCTGTCTCCATGCCGCTAAGCATACCCGCTTGTGACGCCGTCGCTTGCGGAATCACCGGTCAACAATCGCGGCGTCATTCCCGGCGGAAAGGGAGCGCTCACAATAAGAGGAGTATTGTATGCCTCTTTATGCTGCGCGTTACTTGGCGATGGTGGTGGCGGTGTCAATGACCTTGGGATCGGGTCGCGTGCCGCCGAGATATCGACTCAGCCAGTCGAGCACCGTCGCGTACCACAGGCGAGTATGAAGCGGCTTGCCAACCCAGTGATTTTCCCCTGGAAACAGCAGCAGTCGCGACGGCACTTTGCGATTCTGGAGCGCGGTGAAAAACTGCAGCGCTTGCCCGAACGGCACCCGGTAGTCGCGCTCTCCAGCGATGACCAGCGTCGGAGTCTTGAACTTATCGGCAAATCGCGAGGGACTGAAGCGGTCGTACTGATCGCTCTGCCACGGGTCACCGCCGAACTCCCAGCGCGGGAACCACTGCTCTTCCGTCTCACCGGCCATCGAGCGGAGGTCGTAGACCCCGGCGTGGCTGACCAGCGCAGCAAAGCGCTCCGAGTGACCGGCGATCCAGTTGACCATGTAACCACCGTAGCTGGCCCCAGCCGCGCCGATTCGCTTGGCATCGATGTACGGCTGCTGCGCCAGCACGTCGGTCAGCCGCATCAGGTCGTCGTACGCCTTACCACCCCAGTCGCTCGACACCTGATCGAGAAATTTTTGCCCAAAGCCTTCCGAGCCACGCGGATTGGCGAGCAGCACCACATAGCCCGCCCCGGCGAACAGCTGCGCATTCCAGCGCCAGTGCCACGAGTCCTCCCACGCGCCCTGCGGCCCGCCGTGAATGAGGATCACCGCCGGATACTTCTGCGTCGGCGTAAAGTCAGGCGGGGTGATGACGTGGCTGTGCAGCGTCAGGCCATCTTGGCTGCGACCGAACAGCTGACTCGTCGGTCCCGGTCGAATCTCGGCGAGCAGCGCGTCGTTCTGGCGCGTCACCTGGCTGGCTGGACCGGTCGCTCGGCCCATCGCGTCGAGGTCGATTCGGTACACCTCGGCAGGCCGCTGCAGGCTGCTGCGCGAAAAATACAGAGCCGGGCCGCTCTGACCGCGCACCAGTTGCAGCTCGCCAGCGTCGCCTTGGCTTAGCTCGATAGGGGGCTGCTTGCCGCTGATGTCGACGGCCATGATGGCGCGGCGACCTTTGAGGCTGGTGATAAAATAAATGCGCTGACCGTCGTCCGACCAGGCCAGCTCGTGCGCCATCAGATCGACTTTTTCCGTCAGTGAGCGGTACTGTCCGGTGACGCGGTCGTGGAGCCAGATCTCCCAGCGATCGGCCTCGAAGCCGGGTCGCCGTTGGGCCAGATACGCCAAGAACCGTCCGTCAGGGGAAAAGCGCGGCGCGACATCAGAGGCCAGGTTCTTCGACGTGAGGTTGCGCGGCTGTCCAGCGGGCACAAAGTCTCGACCGAGCGGCACTGCCCACAAGTCCGAGTTCGTCGACGACGCCACATCGCGATCACGGTTCTGCACAAACACCAGCTCTTTGCCGTCGGGAGCAATCGCGTAGGGCTCGTCTCCTCCTCGGGCAATTGGTGGCGCATCAAAGTCACCGGGCGTCAGGTCGACGGGAGCCGCCACCTGCGCCGCCGCTGAATCGGGAATCATCACCCGCAGCACATGCTTGCGCTTGCCATCGAACCAGTCGTCCCAGTGCCGATAGAACAAGCGATCCGCGATCCGCGCCTGGACCGGATTCTGCTCTTGAGCGTCGCTGCGCTTGCGATTGCACTCCTCGCCGGTCGGGTAGGGCGGACAGTCGGCGTAGACGCGAGTGGTAAACACCAGTCCACGACTATCGGGCGTCCACACCGGATCGCTCGCTCCCGACGGGACATTGGTCAGGCGCCGCGCCTCCCCACCGCTGATGCTCATCACATACAGCTGCGGTGGACCGCCATCTCTCGTCGAGACAAAGGCCAGCTTGCCACTGCTCGGCGACAGACGCGGCGAAAAATCCTGGCCTTCGCCTTTGCCACCGTGCTCGGGAAACGTGAACTGGTGCGCCGGCCCTTGAGGCTGGCCAGCGGCGGACAGCGGCTGCACCCAGATGGCTCCCTGCCAGCGATTGCCGTCGAGCCGAGCGCGCGCCTGGGTGAAAAAAAGCAGCCGCTCGTCGGGTGTGACCTGCGGATCGGACACCTTGTAAAGCCGCAGCATGTCGTCGACGTTGTAAGGGTGAGGAGCCGCTTGCGCCGTCGCTGCAAGCAAGCCCATCGCGGAACAAAATAGAAATCGAGAGAGCAGGCTAGCGGTTCGCCTCATCACACGTCCAAAGTTCTGAATGGTCACAGGATTATGTTTGAAATTACCAAAAAAATGAACACTAAACACCTCAAGGTCGCTTCTGAACGAACTTGAATTACACACCATCGACTGAAATCAAGACAGTTTGTTGGATACGGTTCCGGATATAATGCCAATTCAAAATCGTATTTCAGATTACTCATCTGTTGCGATTTTCAGCTCTTAGGGAACCGTCGTGGACAAAAGGCTTGGCCACTACCAGATCGTCCGCATGCTCGGCTCAGGCGGAATGGGGCAGGTCTACGAGGCTGTGCACGATCAGATGAAGCGGCGCGCCGCCATCAAGATCCTGCACAAGCGCTTCGCTCACAATCGGCAGATCGCCACCCGCTTCCTCAATGAAGCCAAGGCGACGAGCATGGCCGAGCACCCCGGCATCGTTCATATCTACGAGTTTGGCACCACCGACGAAGGCACCGCGTTTATCGTGATGGAGTACCTGAGCGGTGACACGCTCCGTCAGCGGCTCGACGGGCACGGAGGCAAGCTCCCGCCCGAAGTGGTAATGCGCCTCGGTCGGCAGATGGCCTCCGCTCTCCACGCCGCCCACGAAAAAGGAATCGTTCACCGAGACTTGAAGCCGGTCAACATCATGGTGGTGCGCGATCCGGAGACGACTGGCGGCGAGCGCGCGAAAATTCTTGACTTTGGCCTGGCCAAGATCATCGAGCCGGAGGGTGGCGAGGGGATTACCAACACCGGGACGATCCTCGGGACACCGGCGTATATGGCCCCGGAGCAGTGCAAGAGCGCGCGGGCCGCCGACCCGAAGAGCGATGTCTACTCGCTCGGTGTGATCCTGTACGAGATGCTCAGCGGAGAGATTCCGTTTGATGCCGACACCGACGCGGAGCTGCTGTCAAAGCACATGTTCTCCGACCCACCGCCGCTCTTGTCGAAAGCGCCGCAGACGGGGATGGCGCTGGCGGCACTGGTACACCGCATGCTCGACAAGGACTCGGTGAGTCGTCCGTCGGCGGGAGCGGTGGCCAGCGAGCTGGCGCAGCTGTACGGGAGCGCGTCGCTCAGTACCTCTGCGACCAATGATGTGGTAGCGGCGCCGGTGAGTGATGGACCGTCCCGTCGCAACGTCGTCAAGGATGCCGCCGCACGTCCAGGCGAAGCGATCCCGCATGAGATCGCCATGCCCGAGCCCACTGCACCGACGGCTCAAGTCGCAGCGATGGCCGTCGATGGAGGTCAGTCGGGTCGCAAGCTGCTGTGGTTTTTCCTCTCGCTGTTCCTGTGTGGCACGGGGGGGGCGGTGGCGTGGCAGCTCAAGGGGCACGAGCTATACGCCTCGCTTCTGCGCAAGCCGCCGATCCGCTGGTCGATCGCGAGCATTCCCGCCGAGGCAGAGGTTCTCGACGAAAACGGCAAGTCCCTGGGCAAAACGCCGCTGTCGGTCGAGCGACCACATGGGCCTGGTACGGTGTCACTGACGCTGCGACTCGATGGATATCTCGATAAGCCGCTGCCGCTGCCGCTGTCGGTAGATACCGCCATCACCGAGAAGCTGGAACCGCTGCCGACGAATGCTCCGCCCACGTCGAGCCCTGCGATCACCAGAGACGGTGGGCAGCCTGCGGACTTGGCCGAAGGCTCGCCACGCACGGATCTGTAGTCGCCGCTGGGCGTGGAGTGGTGGTCTGGGTCGGCGGAAGCGGCCTCGTCATTGCTCGTCGCTGCACTGCGAAGCCCCCGCGCCACGCTTGACAGTCAGCGCCGGTTGCTGCTACCAAGCATTCTCTATTGCCTCTGCGTAAGGGGCTGTTTACCCGCAAGAATTTCGTACAAGGAGATCGCTGTGAAGCGTACCTATCAGCCTCACAACATTCGTCGTAAGCGCACCCACGGCTTCCGGGCCCGCATGGCCACACTCGGAGGTCGGCTCGTTCTCAACAATCGTCGCCGCAAGGGCCGCAAGCGGCTGACCGTCAAGGTCGCCTCGAAGTAAGAGGGCGTCGCGTCAGCTCTCGTACCGCTGCTCTTGTCGTCGCTCACAACGCCGTCACTTCTCGGCAGTCGGCTTCCCAAAGCCGAGCGCATCCGCAAGCGTCCCGACTTTGTTCGCATCCAAAGCGAAGGCCGCAAGGTAATCACAAAGCATCTGCTGGCCTTCTATCTGTTTGCTGATGAAGGGCCGGCACGCCTCGGGATTACTGCGTCGCGAAAAGTTGGCTGTGCCGTCGAGAGGAATCGGGTCAAGCGCCTCCTCCGCGAGGCCTTTCGACACGGCAAACAGGAGCTACCGCACGGGCTTCTGTTGGTCTTGATCGCCAAGCCGCACGCCCCAAGTGCCACCCTGCGGGAGCTGTGCGACGAGCTTGCCGAAGTTCGTCGTCGCATCCGCAGTCCTCTTCTCGCCTGATCGTAGCGAACCTCACCATGCCTGAGATCTCTTGTAGAAGGCCTCACCTTATGCCCTTGCCGACTGTGGCGGAGCAGGTAGTCTTGCCTGGCATGTCATCGGCCTCGCTTGTGCCGAGAGGCTCGCGCCTCCTTCTCTCGCTTGTCCACTTCTACCAGCGCTTCTTTTCGACGGCGCTGGCGATGCTGTTTGGCTCGGGATGTCGCTTCTATCCGACCTGCTCGGAGTACGCGGAGCAAGCCATTGCCAGTCACGGCGCGCTACGAGGTAGCAAGATGGCGCTATTTCGGCTATGTCGCTGTCACCCTTTTCATCCCGGCGGCTATGACCCGCCGCACCGCTAGGAGCATTTGTCCTCATGAACCAGGAAAGACGGGCCATGCTGGCCATCGGGCTGTGCTTGGTCGTGGTGGTTGCTTGGTCGATGCTGACCGGCTTCTTCCAGAAAAAAGCACCCCCCGTAACTAGTGCGACGCAGACGGCGGGACAGACGGCTGTACCGACCACGCCAGGGACTCCAGCGGCTACACCAGGAGTGCCCGCTGCGGTCGCTCCTCCAGCAGCTGAAGAAGTGCGGCGCGTCGTCGAGCAGCCGGGCTTTTACCGCGTCGAACTCACGAGCCGTGGCGCCGCCCTGACCAAGTTTGAGCTGCTCGACCAGAAGATGTGGAGTCGGGACTTGCGCTGGCTGACGGTCAAAAATGGCCAGCCGGTGCAGGAAGTGCGCGCTCAAGACGGACCGACCAACCTGCTTACCAGTTACCGCCCGACGCTGCTCATCCGACTTCCCGAGAGCGGCGTCAGCTTGCCGGAGCCCGCCGAGCAGCAGCCGTATGTCCTAGCCAGCGACGAGACACTTCCCGATCAGACGCGCCGGCTCGGCTTTGTGCTCGACCTTCCCGACGTGAAAGTGACCAAGACCTTCGTGTTTCCGCCGAAGAGCCTGCAGATCGGCTTCATCGTCGACATCGAGAACAAGAAGGCCGCGCCGGTGAGTCACCACCTGGAAGTCGACCTGGAGGGCTACCAAGACCCGAACCAGAAGGCGGGTATGTTCTCGCCGCGTGTCGTACAAAATGAGGTGCTGTGGGACAAGGCCGGCAAGCGGCACAACCTGAACCTCGAAGCGCTGCTCGAAAACAAGGCGGATGCCGACGACCTGCGGGGCGGACTGCGCTGGATCGGGATTGCCCAGCAGTACTTTATTTACGGTCTGGCGATGCCGTTTGGCTCGCAGATCGGGGACAAGCAGGCGCGCGCCAAAGCCGATTCCCTCGGTGCGATCTCGGCGTCGGTGGTGTTTAGCGATCAGCTGCTGCAGCCGGGTCAGAAGCTGTCGTATCCGTTCACACTCTACGCGGGTCCGAAGCAGCCCGAGGCGCTCGACGCGGTGACGGTCAACGGCCAGACCGTCGGGATGTCGACGGCGATCGAGTACACCTGGGGCCTCGGTGCGATTGCGCGGCCGATGCTGTGGGTCTTGCGGCAGTTTTTCCACATGAGCGGCTCGTGGGCGATTGCGATCGTGCTGCTGACGCTGCTGGTGAAGCTGGCGATGCTGTGGCCGTCGCTCAAGGCGATGAAGTCGGCCAAGGCGATGCAAGAGCTGAAGCCGAAGATGGACGCGCTCAAGCACAAGTATCCGCGCGACGACCAAAAGAACGACCTCAACATGGCGATGCTGCAGCTGCAGCGGGAGCATGGCGTAAGTCCGCTCGGTGGCTGCTTGCCGATCCTGCTTCAGATGCCGATCTGGGTGGCGCTCTACTCGATGCTCGGCAACGCCGTCGAGCTGTATCGGGTTCGGCTGTGGTGGATCGCCGACATGACGGCGTCGGACCCCTATTTTGTGCTGCCGCTGCTGACGGGCGTGCTGATGTTCCTGCAGACCAAGCAGTCGGCTAAGACGACGCCGGTCGATCCGCAGATGAAGATGGTCACGACGATGATGCCGATCATGTTCACCGTGTTCAGCATCTTTTTGCCGGCGGGCCTGACGCTGTACATCCTGACCAACACGCTGCTTGGGATGGTCCAGCAAGAGATCATCAACCGGGTCAACAAGACCGGGGCGGTGGCGACGGTGACTCCAGCGGTAGAGGTCATCGACGCCCCCGTGAAGAAGAAGCCCTCGCACGGCAAGCGCAAGTAAGCGGTCGTGGCGACGCCTACCATCTGTGCCATCGCCTCGGGAATCGGCGGTGGCATCGGCATCATCCGCCTCAGCGGCCGAGACGTAACCTCGATAGCACAGCGCATCCTTCGACCGTGGCCGGACAGTCCCGAGAGTCACAAGCTGTATTACGGACAGGTGGTGTGGCCGGCGCCGGATCGCGCAGATGGCGCTTCAACGCCGACGGGGACCGAGGCGATCGATCAGGTGCTGTTTACCCTGATGCGCGGGACGCGATCGTATACCGGTGAAGATGTCGTCGAGATTCACGGACACGGCGGGGCGATCACGCTGCGACGAATCCTGGAGGCTTGTCTTTCAGCGGGGGCCGAGGCGGCTGGGCCAGGAGAGTTCACGCGACGGGCATTTTTGGCCGGCAAGATCGATCTGACCCGGGCCGAGGCGGTGGCGTCGCTGCTCAGTGCGCAGTCAGTGCAGGCGGCACGGCAAGCGCAGCGGCAGCTGTCCGGCGAGCTGGGGATGCGGATGACCGAGCTGCGGCGGCAGGTGACGAGCTTGCTCGGCGATTTGGAGGGGCTGCTCGACTTTCCCGATCTCGACGAAGACCCGGCGATCCTGCGGCGCTGTCGCGAGCGGCTGGTGGAGCTGGCGACGCAGCTTGCGTCACTTGGGCAGAGCTTCCGTCGGGGTGGCAAGGCGCTGGCGACGGGCATCGAGCTGGCGCTGCTCGGGCGGACCAACGCGGGCAAGTCGAGCCTGGTCAATGCGCTCTCGGGAAGTGAGCGGGTTCTCGTCGATGCTCGGCCTGGTACGACCCGGGACTTCGTCGAGGTTTCCGCCGAGTGGGATGGCGTGCCGGTGACGCTGATCGACACGGCAGGCGAGCGCTCCGACAAGACGGAGCTAGAGGAGCAAGGCCTGCGGCTTGGGCAGAGGCGCTATCGAGAGGCCGACCTGGCGCTGATTGTGGTCGACGGCAAGCTGGGGCTGGGACCGGACGAGCAGCGACTGATCGCCACTCTGCCCGAGTCGCTGCCGCACCTGTTGGTGTGGAACAAGACCGATCAGCGCGACTGCCAGCCGGCTCCCGATGGGGCGGTGGCGGTGAGCGCGCTCAATGGCTGGGGCCTGCGCGAGCTGCGGAGTCGGGTCCTGACCGAGCTGGCGGGCAGTGTGACCGCGCAAGATGAGCTGCTGGTGACCAGTGCCCGGCAAGCGGAAGGGCTGCAAAAGGCCGCAGGAGCGCTACAGCAGGCCGAACAGGTCTTGGCACGGGGGGAAGCCACCGAGATGGCTGCCGCTGAGCTACGCATCGCCCAGAGCCGTTTGCGTGAGATCACCGGAGAGGACGTGAGTGAAGCGGTGCTCGACGCCATCTTTGCTCGGTTCTGTGTCGGTAAGTAGGCGATATCTTCCCACCTTGTAGTCCCCGCGCTGCCTGACAAAAGCGGCCGAGTCCCCCCAAAAGCCACGTAACATGGGCTAGCTAGCGCGCACAGGGCGCTGCGCGGGGGACGCAATGACGCTGGGGGGCTTGCGGGCGGTGGTGCTGCCACTGCTCTTGTGGGGTGTGCTGCAGCTTGCGGGTTGCCAAGGGCACGCGCAGGTGACGAACGTTTCGGTGGCGCAGACAGCCGGGTCGGGGTCGCGCAGTCGCTTTTTGGTGCGGGTCGAGGTGCAGAGCTCGGAAGCGCTGGCGGACCACAACTTCGTTGGACCCGAGCTGACCGATTGGGGTCCGCGCTTGATGACGGCGCTCGATCGGGCGTTGATGGCGGAGACGCTGCCTCGGACGGTGATGGTGCAGCTGACGATGTATCCAGACCGCGATGCCACCGTCGAGCTGGCGGCAAGTCCGGTGCTGCCTCGCCCGCTCGTGCAGCGGCTCACGCAGTCGTTTTTCGACAGTCGTCCACCGAGGACCAAGCTGGTCGGCTACACCTTGCGGATTGTGGCAAAGGTAGGTGCGGGCGCGCCAGACGGAGAGTCGAGCTGTACGCCGAAGCTCTTGTCGGCTCACGAGCAGCGACTGGCGACTCTGCGCGCGGCGACGCTGGGGGAGCGGGTTCGCCTGCTCAAAGAGTGGTCACGAAACGAAGTGCTGCCGGTGCTGTCGGTGGTGATGCGGTCGGCCGAGGCGGACTTTACCGGCATGCGCAGCGTCGGAGCGATGGTCCAGCGCAGTGACTCGTCGCAGTCCGTCGCGGAGCTGCTCGACAAAAATCCGCAGTATTGGCAGGCAATGCTCGAGATGGCGCCGGGAAATCCGCTGCTGCTGTCGTCGCGACTGTTTTTGTATGTGGCGCGTGGCGAGCTGGATCTGACGCGGCTGTATCTGAAGCCGGTCTACTACTTTGCCAAGCGTGACAACCTGGCGCACGACTATCTGGACCAGCTGCGCGACTACGTGATCCTGTTTTACGAGTCGCTGGATGCGCGGATTCGGGTCGGTGTCGAGCTGCACGATCAGGGTCGGTTCGACGACGCGATGGCGCTGTACGACGGGATCTTGCGCGACTATCCGTGCTCGGCGCTGGCGATCTACGAGCGGTGGTTTGCCAAGAACAGTCGCGAGCTGCGACCTGTCCCCAAGAGCGAGCGGCTGACGGAAAGCTCCGTCTCGAGAGGCGAAGTTACTCTCGATGAGTGGGAACAGGTGCGGACCGAGGTCTTTGCCTGCAATCCGATGTTCGAGATTGACGCCGTGTCACGCGGGCCGCAGCGACGGCAGCAGATGCTTCGGCGGCTGGCCCTGCGCGAGCTGTGGAAAGAGCGCAGCGTCGAGAGCCTTGACTATTTGCGCTTGGCTGACATTGCGCTTGACCTCGGGGAATATGGGCTGGCCGCGCACTTGTATTACCTGATTGGAACGGGGCTGTCCGCCAAGTCATACGGCGATCGCAACGTGCTGGCTCACTTCCTGTTTTCCGTCGAGCAGCTTGGCGTAAAAGCGATCAAAGAGCTGTTCAAAGGCGATCACGTGCGCGACTTTTCGGAGATTCAAAAGCAGAGCGAAGCGCGGCTGCGCGGTGGGCCTGCGACGCGGCCTGGAGTGTGATGGACGGCGGGCTTAGCGCAAGCTCGGCTGAGTCAGGCCTGCATACATCTGCAGTCGAAGCGACTGGGTGAGCCGCAGCGCTTCGGTCGCATCCTCGGCGGTCACCAGCGGCGGCTGGCCTGCGCGAATGGCGCGAATGAAGTCTTGAACCTCCAGCAGCAGCGGCTCGGCGGTGGGAACCTGCACCTGATCGATCTGGGTGTGCTGCTGATACGACACGCCACCGTCTTGAGCCTGATACGTCGATACGGTGTTGCGATAGCTCTGAATCTCTTTGCGAAGCAGGTCAGCGACGATGAAGGCCGAGGGCGTGGTGACCTCGATGCTGCGGACCTTCTGTTCGGTGACGCGCGAGGCGGTGAGGGTGACCACCGGCCCGCCGTGAAAGCCGACGTGGGCGACGCCATGATCGATCTCGCGAGTTCGGACGATTCGGCCGATGCCGTCGTGATGCTGCACCGTCATTCCTCGGCACAGATCGAGCATCAAGTCCACGTCGTGGATCATCAGGTCGAGGACCACATCCACCGCCTGGCTCGAGGTCGAAAAACTGGACAAGCGCCGAAATACGATCGCAAACGGCCGCTGGCCACCTTCGACAATCAGGCGCTTCAGCTCCGAAAAGACCGGGTTGTAGCGCTCGATGTGGCCGACCATCAGCAGCTTGCCGGTGCGACGGGCCATCGCGGTCAAGACCTCGGCTTGATCGACCTGCTCGGTGATGGCTTTCTCGACGAGGACGTGCTTACCGAGGCTGAGGCTCTGCTCGACGTGAACAAAGTGCAGCGGTGTCGGGGTGGCGATGCTGACCGCGTCGACCCCAGCGAGCAGCGCTTCCGGCGACGGAGCAACCTGGGTGCCGTAGCGAGTCGCCACCTGCTGCGCGCGATCCGAGCTGGCATCAAAAACAGAGACAAGCTGGACCTCGGGCTGACTGCTGAGCACGCGGACATGCCGCTCACCCATCAGACCGACCCCCCAGACGCCGATTCGCAGCGGCGCCATTACTGGACACCTCGGCTCGATCCGATCCCGATGCTACGGGGTCGAGGTCTGGGCCTTGCGAAGCTGTGCGAACACCGATCGGTACTCGTTTTTGCCAACACGGTAGTACTTGAGCTTCGACCATTCGTCGTTTGAGAACAAGTCCTCTTCGCAGCGGGAATCCCAGACGGTGACAGCCCCCGAAGTTTGCGGCTGGGTGACCAAGATCCGTACCGCACGTGGATCGGTGTTGCGCAGCATCAGCAGGCGGGCTTTGCGCTCGGCGGCGCCCAAGCTGTCGACTTCCGTGGGAGGAACATCGGGTAGCTCGTTGAAGGCCGACGGGAGCTGGAAGCTGACCAGGCCCTGCACGTTCGCGGAGTAAGCAGCGACGGCAGTGAGCGTCTGCGGCTCGGGAGTCGTGACCAGCTCGCTGCCGCAGCTTGGCGGCGCTTGGCCTTCGCTACACGGAGCCGACGAGACGGACGGGCCGCTGCAGATCTTGATGGAGAGATCTCGATAAGCAATTGGTGCGCCCATCGTGTCGGTCCGAGCGCCGATGAGTGCCACGTCGATGCACGCCGCTGTGCGGAGCGCGCACGGGTCGTTTGTCTCGCAGCCAGTCATCGCCAAGACCGGAAGGATGCCCCACACCGCGAAGCCCAGTCCAAGTCGCCGTCTGCCGCCAGACCTGCCGGTGCCGGTGGTGCTGCCAGGGATGCTGGCGGTGCGGAGGATGGACGACAGTCGCTTGCCAAGTTCCGTGACCATGGCCGCGCAACCTATCACAGCTCGCTGGGAAAGGGGTGAGGAAGGCAATAGCAGCCTCGACAACAGGACCGATGATCCGACTTTTCCCAGGATGTGCAGGAATCGCAGTTGTGCTATAAGAGCTGTCTTCCAAGGGTCGGCTGATGCCAGGCATCCAGTTCTTCTTCGCACCAAGCTCACTGCTGCCTTCGACGGAGGTTTCGGCCCCGCACCGCTCGGGTGTCCCCGGCCGTCAGAGGCGTGGGGAAACGATGGTCCCGTAACGGGACTGCCATATGAGGTGTGGCCGGTGCGTGAATTCATCCTGTGCCTAGACGACCAAGAGTGGGAACTGCTGCGACTTCGGCAACAGCTCCTGGCTCGCTTCGGTGAGCGCTGTGTCGTCGAGAGCATGACTGCCCCCGCCGTGTTTCGGCAGCGGCTCGATGAGCTGGCGCGGCGTGACGAGCCGGTGACAATGCTGCTGCTCGGTGGGCAGCTGCTGCAGGAGGGCGGACTGGAGGCGCTGATTGAGCTGCACAAGCTCGTACCGCATGCGGGCAAGCTGCTCCTGCTGGAGTCGGCGCAAGACGAGCTGCTGCCGCTCGCGGTGAGCCATGCCGGCGTGAGTCACGGTCTGTTGCGGCCGATTGACGAGATGCAGCTGTCCCTTTGCATCGAGTCGGTTTTTCGCGAGCAGCGGCTGATTCGGACGAGTGAGACGCTGCTTCACGCGCTGCGCGAACAGCAAAAGCAGCTGGAGGCGATGCAGCAAGATGTCGATGCGCGAGTGCGGGAGCGGACGCGGGCACTGGAAGAGGCGAATCGGCGCCTGACTCAGCTGGCGGCCACCGACGGGCTGACCGGCCTGCACAACCACCGCTATCTACAAGAACACTTGGTGCTGGAAGTCGAGCGGTCGCTGCGCACCGGCATTCCACTGGGGATGCTGATGGTCGATGTCGATCACTTTCGTCAGTACAACAATCGCTTTGGTCATCAGACGGGCGACGAGGTGCTGCGACGGGTGGCGCGGCTGATCGCGGAGCATCGGCGGGTCAATGACGTGGTGGCGCGCTACGGGGGCGAGGAGTTCGCGCTGCTGCTCATCAATGCCGATCATCGGGTGGCCTCGAACATTGGTGAGCGACTGCGGGCGCGGGTGGCGGCTGAGCGATTTCCGCAGACTCACGAGCTGCCGGGCGGGATGCTGACGATCTCGGTGGGAGTGGCGAGCTGTCCGACGGATGGAACCTCGGCGGCGAGTCTCTTGCAAGCGGCTGACGCAGCGCTGTTTCGGGCCAAACAGAGTGGTCGAAATCGTGTCTGCATCGCCGGTGAGCCGCCGCAGTTTGGCGAGCCCAAAGCCGCCGTCCGCGTCCAGTCCGCCCGCGTCAGCAAGAGCGGCTAACGCTGTCGAAAAGCGGTCGCTAGTCTATCGACTTGGCGCAGCGGAAGCCGAGTCGATGTGGGCCCCGGTTCGACGGTGGAACTCCGCGTCGCTCCGCTCCACGCATGCGATCGCCGGTGAAGTACCAAGATCCGCCCTTGAGCAGCTTTTCCGAGAAGCCCTTGCAGTACTTCGGGCCGCCGCCGCACGGGCCGAGCGGGTCGGGTCCGTCGCAGGCCGCGCCGCACTCTTTGGCACAGCCGTGATAGCAGTCGCTTTTCCAGTCGTTGACCCACTCCCAGCTGTTGCCGGCCATGTCGTACAGTCCGTAGCGGAATGCGCCGTGGGTCGCGACCTCGGAGGTCGTGCCGGTGCCGCAGCCCTTGGCCCCGAGCGGCTCCTCATACACCGCGACCTTGCAGCTCGGCGGCTCATTGCCCCACGGATAGGCGTCACCCTCGGGACCGCGCGCCGCCTTTTCCCACTCTGCTTCCGTCGGTAAGCGCTTATTCGCGTAGTGACAGAAGTCGTACGCCTGATACCAGCTCACCGCGACCACCGGCTGCTTGGGCTTTACGTACATCCCGAAGTACTTGATCGGCGGCTCGCACTTGCCCAGCTCGACGCAGCGGAAGTACTGATCGTTGGTGACCTCGACGGTGTCCATGAAAAACGGCGACACCGTGATGCGCATCTTTGGCCGTTCGTCGGGCTTTCCGCCGTGATCGTTGCCGCGATAAAACGGCCCGCCTGGAATGCAAACCATCCCCGGCGGAGCGTCCTTGCCACAGGGAACCTCACTCGACGCGAGCTTGGTGCCCTGGGTCGGATCGGGCTTGCTGGTTTCGGGCTCACCGCTGGCCAAAAAGCCCGTCGGTGCAGGCTCATCCGTCGGTGCATCGGCAGGAACCTTCAGCGTCGCTAGCTTGACCGCTTTTTTCGCACGAGACTTGGCGGTCGCGGCGCGCTGCTCGCAGGACAGGTTCGCAAACAGCCCGCCCCCCAGCAGTCCCACCACCACAAGTCGCCAGGGCCAGCCCGGACGACCAGGCACAGGAGAAGCTACTTTCATCTCGAACTTATCAAAGCCGATTGGACAGCGCGCCGTCAACCCCTGCGCCGCCCGCGTGGTACGGGTACACTGCGCCCAACGTCATGATTGCAATTGCCTTTGAGGGCTGTGCCTGTCGAGCCGCGTTCCATGCCGGGGTTTGTGCAGCACTTGCCGAGGGAAACATCGCGCTCGATCTCGCTTCTGGCGCTTCGTCTGGTTCGCTGTGCGCTGCGGCGGTGGCTGCCGGACGGGGTGCGCAGCTACCGGCGATGTGGCGAGCGCTCGCCGGTCGGAAGGTGGTGTCGCTGCGGCGGCTTTTGTGGAATCGCTCGCCGTTTGACATGAGCTACTTGGTTCGCAGCGCGCTTTTGGAGCACCTGGGAACGCTCGATCTGCGCAGCTGTCCGACGGAAGCACTGATCGTTGCGACGCGGCTTTCCGATCTGTCGCGGATCGTCTATTCCAGTCGGCACGAGCCGGATCTCATCGAGCCGCTGATGGGCTCGTGCTTTTTTCCGCTGCTCTACGGCAGGCCGGTGCGGGTGCGGACGGACTGGCTCCTCGACGGTGGAGCGGTGGACAACCTGCCGATTGAGATCCTGGCCGAGCGGGGCGCCACCGACATCATTGCGGTGATCTCGAAGGCGGACGGGCGGGTCAACAAGACGCTGCTCCACAAGCGCTGGCTTCCGTCGGTGCGAGGCGCGCGGCTGCATGTCATCAAGCCCAGTCGACCGCTGCCGATTGGCTCGTGGGACTTCAATGTCGATCGCATGAACCACGCCATCGACGAGGGCTATCAGCAAGGTCGCCTGTTTCTGCGCTGACGTGGGCGGGGCGCTGACGTGGGCGGGGCGCTGACGTGGGCGGGCGGTCGGCTTGTGATATGTAGCGGAGATGCAGTCGACCGGGAGTGTTTGGCAGGTCTTTGGCACGCGCAAGTGTCCCGAAACTCGCAAAGCGCAGCGCTTTTTTAAGGAGCGCGGGGTTCGCATTCAGGAGGTCGAGCTGACCGAGCGCGGGATGAGTCCGGGCGAGCTAAAGTCCGTCGCTGCGCAGTCCGGTTGGGCGGCGCTGCTCGATCGCTCTGGGGAACGCTTTTTGGCCCGAGGCCTTGCGCACTCGCTGCTGTCCGACAAAGACATCGAGCGGCTCCTACTCGAAGATCCGCGCCTGCTCGTGACTCCGGTTGTGCGCTGTGGCAAGCGCAGCTCGATCGGCTTCCAGCCCGAGCTGTGGCAGACCTGGCTCAAGGGGTGAGCGCACAATAAGAGGAGTATAAAATGACTCTTATAGAGAAATAAGAAGCATTTTGTACGACTCTTATTCGTGTATAAGAATCATTTCAAATGACTCTTATTCGGCTTGGAGGTCTTGAGGCCGCCAGGCTTGCTTCGCCATTACCTTCCGCTGGGAAGGCGCAGCGCTTCGATCGCGGGAATGGCGCCGCCGCAGCTCTGCTCGTGACAGGCGCGGCAGCCATCAAGGACCCGTCCATAGGCCTTGGCAGCCTCGGCAGGAGGCGCTTCTTGCAGCGCCTTGACCGCAGCAAGGTAGCTCTGCGCATAGCCGTCAAAAGCGGCGTTGCGATCGGTGGCTGTGGTCGGCCAGGAGCAGCGAATCTTGCGAAACGTGGGAAGCAGCGGACCGACTTTTTCCCCGCGCTCGATCGCAGCGCGCGCCAGCTTCAGCTCGGCTTGCATGGTCCGCATCAGCTGCGCCAGCTCACTGCTGCCATTCGGATTGAGCGGCGAAGGAATCAGATGACCGGGACTGCCAGGAATGCCGGGCGTAAGCGCTGTCTGTAACGTACACGGTGGCTCGGAGTCTGTCGGAGCTGCAGACTGTGCTGCGTTCACCGTCGCTGGGGCCGGAGCCTGGGCCAGGGTCGCCGGCTGAGCGGGGGTTGCCGTCGGGGTTGCTGACTGGGGACAGCCCGCAGCCAGCAGTACGAAAAAGAGCCAAGCAGAGTGGTTGCCGTTCACAGCTCCGAACCTAGCACAGCCAGGCGCGCGGTGATCGCTGTGCAGGCCGAGATCGCGCTGCGGGTTAGGAGTGTGCGTCCAGCAGCTGATCGAGATAGTGACCGACCGCGTAGTCTAGCCAGCGACGGTACGGCTGATTGGCAGAGACATAGCCGAGGTGTCCGCCGTGCCTTTCTAGGTGCAGGTGAATGCCGCTGCCGTAGCGCGCACGCTGAAAGTCACGCGGATCGATAAAGGGGTCGTCTTCCGCATGGATGATCACCGTCGGCTGGGTGATGTTCGGCAGGTGCGGCAGCGCGCTCGATCGCTGGTAGTAGTCGTTGCGATCGCGAAAGCCACCGAGCGGCGCGGTGAACGCATCGTCAAACTCCTGTAGCGACATCCGCAGATGGACCGGATAGCGACCTTTGGGAATCAGTCCGTCTGCCTCGCGCTCGCGTACATAGCGCACGCAGCCGCGCAGAAAGTACAGGTTGAAGATTCGGTGATGCGGCGCGCTGATCAGATCGGCACAGCGCGACAGGTGAATCGGCGGATTGATGGCGATGGCAGCGTCGGGCTTGTGATGTGGACCCCCGTGACCGTCCCCCAGACAGAGCAGCAGCGCATTGGCACTTAAGGAAAAGCCGATCCCGATAAGGAGTGCTTGGGGATGACGCTTCCGAACCTCTGCAAAGACCGCGCTGAGATCGGCGGCGACACCGCTGTGATAGATGCCTTTGGCGAGTCCGCGACCTTCCCCGCAGCCTCGGTGATTGACGCTGTAGACGGTGCAGCCACGCGCATGTCCAAGCGCGGCGATGCGACGCATGTAGTGTCTGTCGCAGTTGCCGCCGAGTCCATGAAAGCCGCACAGCACCACTTCGCGCTTCCCGGTGCGCACTTCCGGGGGCGGCGCAAAGACCCTGGCAACCAGGCGATCTCCGTCGGGAAGATCGATCTCTGTCCGTTCGCTCGGGGCCGAAAACGGCGGCGCCGACAGATAGTTGCCAAACAGGCTCTGCAGATAACCACTCTTGGCCCAGCGCGGCGGCAGACATGGCAAAGGCGGACGGGTCAGCTTCATCGGGACAGGGTTCCTGGTTGGGGCCTAGCGCAGATATGAATCATATGAAAAGCCTAATATACCTCTTAAAGAGGCATATCATACGACTAATTTTTGCGCTCGACCGTGTATTGACCAAGTGCGCGCAGCGGCTCAGCGGCCTGCCCAAACGGAGCCAGCGCGGCGATTCCTTCGGCCATCACCTGGCGAGCTTGGGACATCGCGCCCTCGACGCCGAGCAGGTCAACATAGGTGGTCTTGCCGGCCTCGCGATCCGAGCCAGGATCTTTGCCAAGCTGCGCCAGATCCTGCGTCACATCGAGCACATCATCGACGATCTGAAACGCCAGCCCGAGCGCCTGCGCATAGATGCGAATGAGGGCGAGCTGCTCGGGACTGGCACCGCCAAGTCGGGCTCCCCCACGCAGCGACACATCGAACAGCGCCCCGGTCTTCATCGCATGCAGGACTTTCAGCTGAGCCAGATCGATCGGCTTGCCGGTGGCTTCCACGTCGATGACCTGACCGCCAACCATGCCCGGAGAGCCGGCGGAAAACGACAGCTCGCGGACGATCTCGATCAGCACTTCGGGAGGGGCCGGACTCTGGATCGCCAGCGCAAACGCGTCGGTGAGCAGCGCATCGCCGGCCAGGATCGCCATCGCCTCGCCGTAGACCTTGTGATTGGTGGGCCTTCCGCGACGAAAGTCGTCGTTGTCCATCGCCGGCAGATCGTCGTGGATCAGCGAGTAGGTGTGGATCATCTCGACGGCACAGCCAAAGCGCAGCGCCACCTCGGGCTTGTGACCCATCGCCTCGCAGCCGGCCAGCGCCAAGATCGGTCGCAGCCGCTTGCCCCCGGCGAGCAGGCTGTAGCGAATCGACTCGCCGAGTGACTTGGGACACAGTCCAGTCGTGCCGTGGACCAGCGCGGGTTGCTGGGATAGGGAGAGCAGCTCAGCCTCGACAAGGTTGCGCCGCTCCGAGAGATAGGAGTTGAGGTCAAACGCCATGGGCGAAGGTTTTACAGCAAAGCTCCGAGCCGGGAAGCGAAAAAACGGCACAGCCTGTGATAGTGTCGCGCCGACATGAAGCACCTAGAGCTGAAGGTTGCCACCCTCGTCCTCGTGTCGCTGGGACTGCTCGCCATGTTCATCGCCATCCTCGGCGGCTTTTCCTTTGGCCCGGTCAGTCGCATCTACGTCGACTACGACTTTTCGGGCAACATCCACGAGGGTGCGCCAGTCAAGATCTCCGGCATCAAGGTCGGCAAGGTCGAAAAGATCGAGTTTCTCGGTGGTGAGATCGATCCGCAGGTCAATCGGCGGGTGCAGGTTCGTCTGTCGGTGCAGATCGAGGATCGCGCTCGCAAAGCCATTCACGAAGACGCCGAGTTTTTTGTGAACACCCAAGGCGTGCTCGGTGAGCAGTACCTGGAGATTGCGCCGGGAACCGCAGAAAAACCGCTGCTGTCGCCGGGGAGCAAGGTGCGCGGGATCGATCCGCCACGCAGCGATCTGATCATTGCGCGGCTGTATGAGTTTCTCGATGCGATCACTCGGCTCTTGCGCGAAGACAAAGAGTCGCTGCGGGATCTGCTGCGGTCGTCGGCGAAGGTGGCGCGCAGTCTCGACAAGCTGCTCGGGGAGAGTGAGTCCGAGGTCAAGAAGCTGCTCATCGATCTCGATCGGCTGACGGCAGAGACGGTGGAGCTGGTCGCCAAGCTCGACAAGGGAATCGGCTCGGGGGAGGAGCTGCGCAAGACGCTGGTCAACATCGAGGCGATCTCGACGGAGCTGCGGGGAGAGATTCCGCCGCTTTTGCAAAAGACCAAGCGGGCGCTCGACGGAGTCGGGGATGTCGCGGCGCTGCTGGGGCCGGAGGAAAAGAAGAAGCTGCAGCGATCTCTCGACGAGCTGCTGCTGCTATCGAGCAAAGTGTCGGCGGTTGCGGGCGATGCGCAGCTGCTGCTCGGGGATGTTCGGCGCGGCAAAGGCACCGTCGGGGCGCTACTTATCGATCAGCAGGTCTACGACGACCTCAAAGAGCTGACCCGCGATCTGAAGCGCAACCCGTGGAAGTTTTTTTGGAAGGAATAGCTCGTGAGCCTCGGGCCACCGTTTGACGCCAGCAATCAGCGGCTGCACCTGCTCCTCGGGGCTGTGACGGCGCTGTTGCTGCTGTTTTTGGTGGCGGTGGCGCTGCTGCTGGCCGATCACACCCTCGGTAAGTCGCTGACCGTTCACTTGCTGGTGCATCGCAGCGGGCAGCTCTACGTTGGGGCAGAGGTTCAGCTGGCTGGCGAGCGCATCGGGGAGCTGACGGCGATTCGGCGCTTCCGACCGCGTGCAGGTGATCCCAAAGAGCTGCAAGATCGTGAGCCGCTCGTCGAGATGGAGCTGCGGATTGTGCGGCGAGCCGGTGGGCGGCTGCCCAAGAATGCGACGTTTTTGGCGCGCAATCCGACGCTGCTGTCGCCGGCAGTGATCGAGGTCGGTCCGCCCGAGAGCGGGGCCCGCAAAGATGTACCGCTGTCCGACGGAGATTATCTGATTGGAATCGATCCGCCGGATCTCGATCAGCTGCTCAGCAGTGTCTACCTCAGCGTCGAGGCGATCCTGCGCGAAGCCCGCGAGCTGCGTCCTGACTGGGAAGAGGCAGTGGCGGCCTTTTCTGCGCTCAGCCAGCGAATCAATCGGGTCAGCACCGAGGGGCAGGTGGCACGGATTGGCCTGCACGGGCAACAGACCCTGCAATTGCTACGTGGTCTGCGACGGCGATTGGATGCGGCGGGACTGGTCACGATGCCGGCCACCCTGGCAACGCTGCAGACGGACTTGGAGCCGCTGATCAGCCAGGCGACGCAGCTGGGTCACAAGACAGAGCTGCTGCAAGACCGCGTGGGAGAGCTGTTGCTGTTGTTTGGTCCGCGCCGGCGTCGTGATCTCGACGAGTCGCTACGCGGCTTCCGTGCCGCTGTGTCGAGCAGTCAGCGCGCCGCCGAAGATGCCCAGTTCCTGGTTCGCTACTTCGAGAGCGGGCGCGGCACCCTTGGTGGGTTTCAGCGCGACATCCAGATCTTTGATGAGCTGAAGGAGGTTCATCGCATCCTCAAGCAGCAGCTGCACCGCGTCATCGTCAAGCCCAGAAAACCGGCGCAGTAAGCTGGCTCCACCCAACTACACAGGCGCACCCTCTGTGGGCCGCGAAGGCTCGCTATTTTTCGCTGTGATTTCTAGCCTATTGCGCGTTGCGTGAGCGGCATCAAACTGGTCTGTGAGGGATTCGGATAGAGTGAGAGTCCTTCGTTACACTAGGCAGAACATTTGGCACTCCTTGCGGCAGCGCAGGGAGCTGGCCGGGGGCAAGTCAGCGAACAATGCACGAACCAACAGAGCCTGATGCGCAGCAGGAGGGAGACACTTCCCCTCCAACATTTGTGGTGGGAATCGGCGCGTCTGCCGGCGGACTGGAAGCGCTGGAGCGTTTTTTTCAAGCGATGCCGATCGAGAGCGGGCTGGCATTTGTGGTGATTCAGCACCTGTCGCCCGACTTCCACAGTGTGATGGATGAGCTGCTGGCGCGCTTTACCCGGATGCCGATTGTCGCCGTGACAGAGCCGGTGACGCTGCGTCGCGATACCATCTATCTGCTGCGGCCACGTACCGAGCTGGTGATGCTGAAAGGACAGCTCCACGCACTCGACAAAGCGGATGATCAGCGCTTGAGTATGCCGATCAATCGCTTCTTCCGTTCGCTCGCGCGGGAGCTGGGAGATCGGGCGATTGCGATTGTCCTTTCGGGAACTGGCACCGACGGCAGTCTCGGTCTGGGAGAGGTCCATGAAGCGGGCGGTCTGGTGCTCGCGCAGTCCGAAGAGACAGCCAAGTTTGATGGCATGCCACGCAGTGCGCAGCTCACCGGCCAGGTCGATGCGGTGCTGGCTCCGGAAGAGATGCCGAGAGCGCTGGTCGCCTACGCCAAGAATCCGTCGATACCGCTGCTGTCGAATCCCGAGGTGGCGCAGAGCTCTCTTTTGGTGGGAGTTCCGGCGGTGATTGAGCGGCTGCGGGAAGCGTACGGACTCGACTTCAACTACTACAAACCGGCGACGATTACGCGGCGGATCGAGCGGCGGGTCGCGCTGGGACAGGCTCCGAGTACGGCTGCATACTGTGACAGTGTCTTGGCGCATCCCGAGGAGCTGGACACGCTGTACAAAGATCTGCTGATTGGAGTCACGCGCTTTTTTCGTGATCCGGAAGCGTTTGCGATCCTGGAAAACTCGGTCATTCCCGAGATCCTCGACAAGGTTCCGGCAGGGGAAGAAGTCCGGGTCTGGGTGGCCGGCTGTGCGACGGGAGAGGAGCCGTACTCGCTGGCGATGTTGCTGCTCGAAGCGATGGCGGTGCGCGGTCGGGAGCCGAACCTGAAGATCTTTGCTTCGGACATGCACAAAAAGTCGCTGGGACTGGCGGCGGAAGGGCTGTATTCCGCAGAGAGTCTGTCTGTCTTGACCGAAGATCGGCGACACCGCTTTTTCGAGACGGAAGCCGGCGGATTCCGGGTCACTGCCCAGCTGCGCAAGCACATCCTGTTTTCCCATCACAACGTGATTCGTGATCCGCCGTTTACGCGCATCGACTTGGTAAGCTGCCGCAACCTGCTCATCTATCTGCAGCCGGTGGCGCAGGTCAAAGCGCTGGCATCGTTTCACTTTGCGCTCAAGCTGCATGGTCATTTGCTGCTCGGACCAAGTGAAGGGGTGAGCGAGCTGCAGAACGAGTTTGATACCCTTGACCAAAAGTGGAAGCTGTTCCGCAAGATCCGTGACACGCGGCTGCCGGTGGATCTGCGCTTGGATCTGATCTCTCCGCCCGGACGATCGGTGGCGCGGGTTTCTACGCCCGGTGAGCTGCGGATGAATCGGGTCTACGATGCGCTGCTGAAGAAGTTTGTGCCGTCGGCGGTGCTGGTCGATTCCCGTCGCGATGTCGTCCATGTCTTCGGAGACGCCGAGCGCTTCCTCCGCTTGCCGCTGGGAAGGATGAGCTCCGATCTGTTGGCGATGACGCGTGGTGATCTGCGGGTGGCGGTGTCCTCCGCGCTGCAGAATGCCCAGAAGCGCAATGAGCGGGTGGTGTTTCGCGGGGTGCGCATCGAAGAGAACGGCGCCGAGCTGATCTTGGATGTGGTGGCAGAGCCGATCTTAGACTTGGTGTCGAACAACCATCACGTGCTGGTGATGTTCGACATTCAGAAGCGGCTCACTGACTCCGCTCCGCTCGGTACGTCTGCGGCAGAGTTCTCTGTTCGCAAGGAAACCGAGGCGCGAATTCAGCAGCTCGAGCATGAGCTCTCGCAGGCCAAGGAGTCGCTGCAGACGACAATTGAAGAGCTTGAAACGAGCAATGAGGAGCTGCAAGCCACCAACGAAGAGCTACTCGCCGCCAACGAGGAGCTGCAGAGTACCAATGAGGAGCTGCACTCTGTCAATGAGGAGCTCTACTCTGTCAACGCCGAGCATGAGCAGCGAATCAAAGATCTCAACCGGGTGAGCGGAGATCTCCGCAACCTGATCCAAGCGACCGAGATTGGGACGATCTTTCTCGACGCTGAGATGAAGATTCGCTTCTTCACTCCGGCCGCTGCCAAGCTGTTCAACTTGATCGCTCCGGACATCGAGCGCGACATTCGCCACATCACTTCGCGGGTCAAAGACGATGATGTCTTTGAAGACATTGCCAAGGTTGCAGCGACGCGCGCACCGATCGAAAAGCGCATCCTGACGCCCAGCGGCGATATCTATCTGCGGCGCGTGATGCCCTACTTTGATGTCAACCGCGTGCCGAGCGGACTGATCCTCACGTTCGTCGACATCACCGCACTCTCGCGCGCCGAAGCGCAGCGGGTGACGCTTCATGATCAGCTGCAGCAGCGCGTTCAGGAGCTCAATGCGCTCAATCAGCAGCTGATCATGCAGCGCGACTCCATCGATCAAAATGAGCGCTTCCTGCGCACGCTCACCGACAGCTTGCCGGGACTGGTCGGTTATTGGGACAGACAGCTGCGCTGCCGCTTTGCCAACAAGCACTACCAGGAGTGGTTTGGGATTCCGCCTGAGCGGGCGCTCGGTCTGCCCATTCACGAGCTGCTCGGGCGTGACCTGTATGAAAAGAACAAGCCGTACCTGGAGCGTGCGTTCGCCGGGGAAGTGCAGCGGTTTGAGCGCGACTTTCGCAAGGCCAGCGGCGCGCTGATCCACACCGAAACCCACTATGTTCCGTACGTGGTCGATGGCGAGGTCGTGGGCGTCGTGGTGCTGGTCAGCGACATCACGGAGCGGAAGCAAGTCGAGGAGGAAGTGCGCGCGCTCAACACTACGCTTGAGCAGAGAGTCCTCGATCTGCGGGAAAGTCAGGAGCGCTTCCGGCTCATCTTTGAGAATGCCCTGGATGCGATCCTGATCGCCAACACCGAGGGGCGGATGGTGCTGGTCAATCCCAAAGTAGGGGCTCTGTTTGGCTATGCACCGGAGGAGCTGATCGGCCAGCCGGTTGAGATGCTGATTCCCGATCATCTGCGCGGATCGCACATCGGTCATCGCAACAAGTACATTGCGCATCCGGTGCCGCGCGGCATGGGGGTGGTGGGAACCCTGCAAGGCCGACGGAAAGACGGCACGCTGTTCCCGATCGTCATTGGTCTAAGTCCGCTGGCCTTCCGCGACCGCATGCAGATCATGGCGTTCATCAGCGACATCACCATTCAGAAGCAGGCCGAAGCAGAGCGCGATGAGGTCCTGCGCAAGATGACCGAAGCGCAGAAGTTAGAGAGTCTGTGGGTCCTGGCGGGAGGGATTGCGCACGACTTTAACAACCTGCTGACCGGCATCATGGCCAGTGCCAGTCTGCTGGCCAGTGGGTCCCACGTGTTCGACGATGAGTCGGCATCGCTAGGAATCATCTTAGAGTCGAGTCGGCGCGCGGCAGAGCTGTGTCAGCAGCTGCTCGCGTACTCCGGTCGCAGTCGCTTTGTGTTCCGTACTCAGGACATCAACGAGCTGGTGCGCGCCACCGCCAAGCTTGCCCACGCCTCTGTGGTCGGGAGTCGGGTCGAGCTGCGCTTCGAGCTTGCCGCCGAGCTACCGCTGGTGCTGATGGACGCAACGCAGATTCGCCAGATGGTCATGAACTTGGTGATCAATGCGGCAGAGGCGATTGCGCCCAAGGCCGGCCAGGTCTTGATTCGTACCGGACTCCGCGACGTCACTCCGGAGCTGCTGCAAGCGGCGGTGATCGCCGATGATCATGTCCACAAGACCTGCGTCTTCATCGAGGTGTCCGACGACGGCAGCGGCATCAAGCCTGAAGATCTCAAGCGCATCTTCGAGCCGTTTTACACCACCAAGTTCACCGGGCGCGGACTCGGTCTGTCGGCGGTGCTCGGAATCGTTCGGGGTCATCACGGCGCGCTGCTTGTGAAGTCCGAAGTGGGCCGGGGCACTACCTTCACGGTGCTGCTGCCGCCGGCGAAGAGCGATCTGCTGCTGCCTGAAAGTGAGCTTCCCAAGAGCACACCGGGCTGGCGCGGCTCGGGAACGGTGCTGCTCGCCGATGACGAGGACATCATTCGCTTCATTGGTGAGCGGCTGCTCCAGAGCCTGGGCTTTGAGGTCGAGCTGGCCGTCGATGGTCAAGATGCCTTGACGCGCTTTGCGGCCAGTCCCGATCGCTACGTCTTGGTCCTGCTCGATCTGACGATGCCGGGCGTGTCCGGGCTGGAGGTCTTTTCGACCATCCGCCGACTGCGGCCGCAGCAGCGAGTCCTGTTCATGAGTGGATTTTCCCCCGAAGAGGCCAGCGGCATGATGGGCGCGCAGGCTCCCAGTGCGTTTCTGGCGAAGCCGTTTGACCTCGATGCACTGGTGTCAGCGGTACGTCACGCCTTGGGCGACATATAAAGCACCGAATCTGCTTCATATAATATGAAGCATCTAAAACGCCTCTTATAATAAGAGGCATCCAGTCTGCTTCATATTGACAACTTATTCGCTGCGGGGATGGACGATCAGGACCGGGCAGGGCGCCGAGCGAAGGACTTTTTCCGCCACCGAGCCGAGGAGCAAGTGACGGACGCCGGGCCGACTGTGGCTGCCCATGATGATCAGGTCGGCGGACACCTCACGGGCGTGCTCGACGATCGACTCGGCGGGGCGACCATCGATCATGCTGTATTCGATGCTGACGCCGAAGACGTACTTGCGACTACAGATCGCCTCTAGCTCGGTGCGGATGTGGGCCGAGACTTCCGCCGCTTTCTCGACCAGTGCCGCCGCCGCGCCGCGCATTCCCGGGCTGACCAGGAACGGCACCTCGTAGTCGGGCTGGACTGCTGCATGGAACAGGCGAATCCGCGCGCCGAGTGCTTTGGCCAGCTCCAGCGCGTAGTCGAGCACCTGCTCGGAAAACGCCGACAGATCCGTCGGCACCAGGATTTGAGAAATCACAGTCGGGCTGCCACTTGGGGTGGCCTTCTCTTGGGTCATGGTCCGCTCCGTATAGCAGAGATTTTTCACGAGCTTGTCAGCGCGTGAAGGGCATGTTCGGTCTTTTTCGGTTTCTCGTCACGGCGGCGACTGCGCCACAGAAGCCCGGCCAGCAGCAGCGCCAAGCCCGACACAAGTCCACACAGCGCCCCGAGGATTGGCAAAAGCAGGCGCTGACTTCCCGGCGGCGGCGGCACGGCCAGTGGCGGACTGGGCGCTTGCGTCGACAGCACCGTCACATCGGCGGCATCCAGGCCCACCACCGACCGGGCGATAAGCTCAGCCACCTCGCTCGGCTTAAGCGGCAGCGGTCCCCGCAGGCGCAGCAGCACCGCCGCCGTCGGACGAAGCTGGGCCGTCGGCAGCAGCGGATCGGGCTCGGCCTGGGTCAGGTGAACCCGCGCGTGACTGACCTGCGGCAAGCTCTCCAGTGTCTCGACGAGAGCCTGCTCGCGCTCGCCCAGCTGCACCGCCCGCGCTTCCGACGGCAAAAGCGCCAGCTTGCCACCGCCCGACTGCCGAGGCTCAGCGGCGGGCAGCCCCTGCTCACCCAGCAGCGCCAGCGCCCGCTCTTCCTCGCGACGTGACCCGAGCAGCGTATACGTCGTCCCACGCAGCGCCGAGCGGCCACTCGGTCGCTTGTCCGCTTGCAGCCCCGCCTGTCGCAGGGCCAACAGGGCCTCGTTGGCGTGCCGCTCGGACAGGTCGTGATACAGCTCGACCTCGCAGCCACTGAGCAGCAGCCCCGTCGCCAGTCCGCACGTCAGACGCTGGAACTGGGATCGCATGTCACGACGAGAAACCACCAGCTTATGCTAATCCGACAAATGCCCAGCTGTCACGGGACTTTGCCCCGAGTTACGGGCTGGCCAGGTCGATGAGTGCGAAGGCTTCCTCGGCAGAGTCGATGTGGGCCGCGAAGTCGACAAAGGCCGGATAGCTCTTGGGCAAGATGCGCTGCCGAGGGATGTTGTTTTCCACCGACAGCAGCACGTGGCCGGCCTCGCTGCGGACCTTCCGGTCGTAGCTGCCAAAGCCGCGCTCGGTGACCGGCTCGGCCAGCTGGGCGACGCGGGCTCCCACAGGTAGTTTGATGTCGGCGGTCAGCGTACCTGGGGTGACATAGCTTACAATCAGCGGCAGCTGCCTTTGTGGCGCCGTGACGTAGCGACGACTGAGCAGCAGCGGATACGGCACCGTCAGCACCAGCTGTTTCCGACCGTCCTTGCCCAGCCGCTGCCGCGCGAGGTGTGGCGCAGTAAACCGATAGGTGATCAAGAGCGGCGCGTTGTCGTCGTCCATCGGCCCATAGGTCAGCTCGTGCAGGCTGGCGCCGGGGAAGAAGTAGCCGAGCGCTCGCTGCTCCAGCGCCTGCCGCAGCTTGTCTTCGGCCATGTGCTCGACCTGATCGCGCCACTCGCTGGCGGGCTGGCCGGTCAGCGTCTCACGAACGACCACCTGGGCACTGCCGCTCTTGTCCAGCTCGGCGCTCAGCTCGACGCGGCGCTGATCGGTCAGCATCGGCCAGCGGTGCGGCAGCTGCTGCATTCCCGGCGGCATGCCACCCGCTCGGGGCAGCGCCAGCTCGACCTGCTCGACGCGCGGCAGCTTCGGTTGTGAGGTGGCATCGGGAATGCGCAGCGCCTGTGCCCCCCGCAGCAGCGGTCGCACAAGTCCCGTCGGAGTGTGTCGAAAGTACGGATCGACCCACAGCAGCGGCTTGCCAGCGGCATCCGGCGCCACCGCGACGAGCATCTCGGAAAACGCCAGCACATCGGGCAGTGGCCCTTCCAGCTTGGGGTTGTTCTCGGGCCGAGCCAGCCACGCCTCCGCCGGAATCCCGACGGCCTTACACAGTGCCAGCAGCAGCACATCGCGCCGGCCTTCTTTTCGCGCCAGGATCGAGCTGGCCGACTCGTCGAAGCTGCCGCCGCTGTGGATGTTTTTGCGCACCCACTCGTCGAGCTTGCGGACCCGCGCGACCTGACTATCACTCGTCTCGGGCGAGCCCTGCGCCGGACCGGCGACTCTGTGGGCCAGCTCGATCAGCTCTCGCGTCATGCGCAGCGCCCGAAAGCGTCGCTCGCGAATCTGGTTGACATAGCCTTCCAGAGACACCCCCGAGCCGACACGCACCGACGGCGACCAGTCATCGACCTGCCCTTGATCGAGCGGCTGCTCCGGCTGCATGCGCGGCACCTGGGTGCGCTTCCAGAACCGCTGCACCAAGTCACCGTCGCTGGTCTGCGTGCTCATCGGGAGCTGCCGCTTGCCGTCGCTGTCAGCCGGACCCCGCAGGTCAATCTGGAGCGGCAGGTCCTTGGGCGTGATCAGCAAATACTCACTGCGATCGAGTGGGGCATCTGCCGACGCAAAGTAAAAGCGATCGCCAAGAAAGCCGCTTGGAGAAATCGGCGACGGATCATCACGGTCGATGTACTCGTACTCCACATAGTCACCGACCTCTAGGGCCGGGGCCGAGATGCTCTCTTTTTCCGGAATCTCCTCGGGCTCACGGGTGCTGCCATCGGCCTTGATCGTCCGCAGCGTCAGCACCTCGGCCCCGTCGGGAATGTGGATCTCTCCGAAGCGCTCGATGCCTTCTTTGGTCAGCACTTGGATCAGGTTGTGGGTAAGTTGCAGACGGGCACCGCTCGGGAAGACCCGCATGACCGTCCGATCGAGGAGCAGCACCGCCGGCTCGCCGCTGTAGACGCCGTGCCGAGCCACAAACTCGCGAATCACCTGCTTGCCGTCGATGCGATAGGGCTCGATCGCGTCGCGCTGACCGAGTGCTTGCAGTGCCTTGGCCAGCTCCGGCGACTCGGGCAGCTCGGCCAGACCTTGCTTGATGTGCTGTAGCGCTGTCTCGGGCTGGCCTCGCTCGACATACAGGTTGGCCAGATCGGTGTACAGGTTGACACTGCGCGGCGAGAGCGCCTGCAGCTTGAGCAGTGTCGTCGTCGCTGGCCCGAGATCGCGCCGAGCCAGCAGCACCCGCGATAGCCCTCGCAGCCACGGCTGGCTTTCAGGCTCTAGCTGCAACAGGCGCTCGAACTCATGCTGGGCTTCGTCCAGTCGCCCCCCGTCGAGCAGCGCGTCCGCCCAGCGCTCGGAATAGGGATTACAGCTCGCCAGCGCCTGCGCAGCGACCAGGGCGCCCCGATCGTCCTGCTGCTCGCGACGAAAATCGACCAGGCTCTCCAGCGTCGGACAGGCCGTCGGTCCCAGCTTCTGGGCTTCCGCCAGCGCCGCCGCTGCTTCGACGACAAAGCCGCGCGTCTTCAGCACCCGATGGCGGAGCAGCTCGGTCTGCCAGGTTCGCTCGACACCCTCGGGAAGACTCGTCAGAAGCTCGTGGGCCTGCACCGGCTTTTCGTCCTGCAAAAGCAGCCTGGCCAGCGACAGCCGTGCCGAGAGCAGCTGCGGACTGTGGGAAAGCGCCGTCTTTAGCTGCGAGCGGGCTCGATCCCGCGCCAGCCGCTCTGGCCGACTGCGATCGTCGAGCATCAGCCCTGCATACAGCGTCCGCAGCGCCGCAAAGCGTGGCGTCTGTTCCAGGTGCTCGCTCGCCACCGTAAGACCTTCGTCGGGACGACCGGCCAGATAGGCTTGCTGCATCAGCAGCAGCGCCCGCAGCGCCCCTTGCCAGCGCGTCTCAGCCGGCGGCACAGGCGACAGCGAGCGCTCCGTCACTGTGACCTTCCCGGCGATCGGCTGCGGCGCGGAAACGGGCGCACCGTCGAAAAACTGAGCCCCGGTCAGGGCGATCTGGACATGGCTGCTGCCGGATACGCCGAGCTTGATGCCGATGGTGTGGGCGCCGGCTGGCAGCGACAGCGACAGGTAGCGTCGTCCCACCGGCTCGCTGTCGAGATAGTGGCGCTGGCCGTCGATGTAAAGTGCCCACGGTGTGCCGGCTGTCTCGACGCTGAGCGGCAGAGGCTGACCGCCGAGAGTCTGAAGCCAGCTGTGGACGAAGAACACGCCGGGCTTGCCGGGCAGGCCTTGCACCGTGACGCTACAGCCCGAGCCGCTGCGCGGTCGATACCGTGGACGGGCCGGATCACTCATCGGGGAATCGCCCGGCATTGGACTGAGTACATCCAGCATCGGCAGGTGACCGTGCGGACCGCTTAGGTAGAGCACTGGTGGACAGCCACGCTCGATGTCGACGCGACTGGCCTGCGCTTCGTCGCCGAGCAGGCGCAGCTGTTGGCCGAGGAGAGCCGCCAGAAGCTGCTGACTCTCGACAGGCAGACGACCCCGCTGCTGCCAGATGCGCAGCAGTCGAGCGGCGAGCTGCTGGTCATCGTCCTTGCCGGTGCCAGCGACGCCGTGCGAGAGCAGCCGATGTGCCGCCAGCTCGGCCACCACCGATGACCACGAGTCCGGCTGCTTCTGCGCAATGTGATGTTCCAGAAACTGCAACAGCAGCTGCTGGGCGCGTCGTGGCTGACCGTTGCTCTGCGCCGCCAGCGCTGCCCCCAGGAACGTCAGGCTGTCGGATACGCCTTGGCTGCGGGCTTGCGAGAGCAGCGTCTCCGCCTCGTGACTGTCGCCGGACACCAAGAGCGCCAGCCCCAGCTCTCGCAGCAGCGTCGGGTCAGAGCCTTTGCTCTGCGCCACCTTGCCCTTCAGCGCGGCGACCTGATCTTGCAGCGGCGGACTGTGGAGATAGCGGTCTTTGACGGGCGCCGCCGAGGGAGCACAGCCGATACACAAAAGCAGCGGCAGCGCAAGCACAATCAAGCAGAGTGACTTCTTACTCACGGCCCACCAGGAGTTCTTGAGAGAGCACGCTATCGACCTCGGACAGGAACTTGCGGAACGCCGGATAGTCGCTGGCAGTGACGCGGTGACGGTCGATCCGCAGCTCGGACTTGGCGGTGACGGCAATGCCGCCCTTGCCGGGATGTTGCTCGATGCTGAGCGTGAAGCGGCCAAACGGCGACTCGACGGCGCGCGACTCCGGCAAGCGATGGACCGCGAACCGACCCGGCAGGGTCACCGTGACTTCGTCTTGGGCCAGCCACGCGAAGCCGAGCACCAGATCGTAGCGACGACTCGACAGCCGGGCGTAGCTGCGCAGAAGATCGGGTTCCCGACCGAGCGGTCGCATCGACAGCGAGCCCGCCCCAGCGCCACCGCCGCCGCCACCACTTGGGGGCCGCGCCCACTTGGGAACAAGCAGCTCGCCGCGCAGCACCACCGATTTTTCCAGATCTAGCACCCCGGGCACCGCCACTTGCAGCGCCTGCGCCCCGGGGAAGTACTCGTTCCACGACTTCTCATAGCGCTCTTTTTGCGACGAGGGATTCTGGAAGTGATCGCGGAAGCGATGCGCCGTCTGACCCGCCACCGTCAGCTGCTCACTGACCTTCGCCCGTCCCGACTCGTCGAGCTGCACCGACAGCACCCGCCGCGTCAGGCTCTGATGCGACGGCAGCACCGGCGTCCGTGCCAGGTGACCTTTGCCGGCATACGGCGGACGCGGGTCGGTCACCACCAGCACCATGATGTCCTGGTCCATCATCGGCAGCTCCATCGAGCCAGAAAACTCCGCCGTACCGTCGAGAAACAGGTTGTATTTGGGCACATAGACGATCGCGTGATCAAACACCGCCAGCGACGCCGGCTCTCCGTCGATGTTGCCGCCCTTGGTGGTCCGCGCCAGCGTCAGCGAGCTGTCGATCCCGACCTCTTTTAGCATCACGTGGAGCAGCGCCGCTTTGTCCTTGCAGTCGCCAAACTTGCGCTCCCAGATCTGCGACACCTTGTAGGGCTTGTAGCCGTGGATGCCGAACTCGAGGCCGACGTAGCGGGTGCGGCGGACCACCTCGTCGTAGAGCGCGCGAATCCGGCCCAGCTCGTCCGTCGCGGGGATGCTCGCGACCACCGCCTGGGCGGCGCGGCTGACCTCGGTCGACGGCTGCAAGGACTCAGCGACGAGTCCTTTGTACCAAGTGGCGACATCTTCCCAGCTCTTGTACGTCGAGACATGGATGTACGTCGACAGCTCGGCAAAACCGGGTCGCCCGGCCTCGTCGTGGATGCGCGGCAGGTTCTTGGCGACAAAGCGGATGATGTGGTCTTTGCCCTGTGTCTCGTCGCTGCGTGAGAAGCTGGCTTCACTCGGGAGGCGCGGCTGATTGAAGTACAGCGGTCGGCGGCGCAGATCCTCCTCGGGCAGCGTCAGGGAATAGCGTGCCTCGAGGACCGGAATGCTCTCTTGCAGGTAGTGCACGTCGCCAAAATAGTCCGCGAACAGGTTGCGACGACCGACATCCGACAGCACGTACTCGACCACCACCACGTCGCCGGGACGCAGCCCATCGAAGCGAATGCTCAGCGCGTGCACGTCGTAATACAGGCCGTACCAAGGCTCCGAGGCGTCGCTCTCGCTCTGCGAGACACTCTCGACGACCTCGCCGCTCGGCTTTAAGACCTTGGCGGTCTTGACCTGCACCGACTGCGTATCGGGGGTGTAGCTGATGCCGATCTCGTCGTAGCTGCGGCTGCCGTTGTCGTCGAGGATCTCGACCACCCGCTGGATGTAGTGCTCGGACAGGCCGTTGGCGTGGATGCGGACCACTTTTTGGTCGAGCAGCACCCTCGCGCTATCGCCCGCTTTGACCGCCGGACGAGGCTTCTTGAGCAGCGACTCCACCTCGACCTGAAACTGTCGCTGCAGATCCTCCGCCGAGCGCGCTTGTGGGTCCAGCACCTGCAAGTACTCCCGCAGCGGCGGATTCTGCGGCTTGAGCTCCAGCGCCCGTCGGTACGATGCCACCGCCAGCTCCGTCCGGCCCAGCTTGTGCTGTAGACGGCCCCGTCGCTCGAACCACTCCGCGTCCCCGACGAGCTGGGACATCGCCCCCGACAGCAGCTGCAGCGCCGCCTCGGGCTGCCCCGAGCCTTCGAGGATGTCGATCCGCTCGCGCAGCGGAAAGTGATAGTCCGGCTTCACCGCTTGCAGTCGCGTAAGCAGCGTCAGCGCTTCCTCGATGTTACCTGCCGCTCGTCGTCGGGAAATCAGGTAACGCAGCGCCTCGTCATCGTCGGGCTGCTCCTTGAGCATCGCTTGATATCCCGCCTCGGCCTCGCGGTGCCGGCCCAGGCGCGACAGCAGCTCGGCGTGAGCCCGCAGCGTCAGCACCGACGGAGCACTCTCCAGCAGTGGCAAGATTCGCTGGTAGCCGACGCTGGCCAGGCCGCGACTCTGCGCCAGTCGAGCCAGCCCCAGCGTCGCGGTATACAGGCTTGGGGCCAGTCGCGCGGCCTCTCCAAAGGCTTGCTCGGCGAGTCGCAGCCGCCCGGCCTGCTCATACGTCGTTCCCTGCTCAACGAGGAGTCGCGCCCGCTCGATCGCTTCGTCGCCGCCCGGCAGCGCAATCCCGGCCTCGACCGCCAGTCGTCGCTTGTTGTCATCTTCCGTCGCTGCCGCGAGCAGTCGATGGCCGCGTCGACTCGGCTTCAGCGTCACCGCCTCGCTCAGCAGCGCTTCCGACTCATGCTGCTCGGGATCACTTGGCTGCACATGCTGAAGAAACAGGGCCAGATCGGTCAGCTGCTCGGCCCGCTGCGCCGCGAGCGGACTGCCCGCTTTGGCGACCGTCACGCGCGCCCGCAGCCCGGCAATCAGCGTCTGGGGCTTGCCCAACTGCACCGCCGCCGCCGCCGGCACTCTCCAGCCCTCCTCAGGCGGCGTTGCCTGCTGCAACAGCCCGCTGAGCGCCTTGCCATCAAGCGAGGTCAGCCGCAGCACAAACGCCCAGCGACCGCTCTGCGACGACACCTTGACCAAGATCCGATTCCAGCCTGGCAGAAGCTGCGCCGCTCCCGCCTCCTGGTCGATATGGAGCTTGCGATACACGTCGCTGTCGATTACCGCCGGCCCCTGGTTTACAAAGACCTTCACCGCCCCCGTGGAACCTACCCGCACCGACACCGGCTGGGCCCGCTCGCTCTTGACATAGGTCAGCGCATAGGCCGTTCCTTCCGTCTCGGGCCGCATCCACGAGTCGATCGGAATGCTGCCGTCGCGGGCCAGCAGCGAATTGGGAATCTGGCGCCACGAAACCGGCAGGGCCGGGCTCTTGCCGGGGTAGCGAGCGGTGGCACTGGGCGCCGTGGTTTCCGTCTCGGGAGGATAGGCCACCTTGTGACCTTTTCGGCCATCGTTATCAAACGGTCCGACGACGGAAAATGCGGTCAAAAGTCCCAGCTGCCGCTGCGCGTCTACGGCCCCGGCGTCATCACCGACATGGCGACGGATCAGCTGCTCGTGCCACAGCGCTTCGGCGCGGACCAGCTCGGACAGCGTCGGTCGTGGCTTGGCCATTTCAGCGGAGGCATCCCGCAGCGCCGCCCGGTCGGTGACCTCGTCCCACAGGTCGGTCAGCCCCAGCAGCGGAATCACTGCCGTCGCGGAAGGCCGAGCCGACTCGGTCAAAAAGCGCTGCCGCCTGTCGCTGACTTCCTGATCGAAAGGGCTCCTGACGGGGCCTTTTGCTTGGACCACAGCCGAGCACAGCAAGATCGCGACCAGGCCGGCCAGAGGTGCGCGTGGGGCGCCCGGAAGAAACGGAACAGACGATCGCATCGGCATCAGCTTCTACTTTGGCGAAGGACGGGCAGACAGATAGAGGGTAACGGGGGGTGGGGTCGGCTTGAACCAGTCGGGCGGGCCCGAGCGGCGCAGCAGCATCACCGCCACCGCGAGGAGAGCTCCAACGAGAGCGGCCAAGATCACCGTCGCTGCCAGCGCGCGCCAGCTGACCAGCACCGACCCCGGTGGCCACTCTGGACCCATCGACGAGCGCGACGAGCCAAAGCCCGCCGAGTCATGCGAAGCAGGAGGCTCACTGGCCGTGCCGGTACCCGCCGACGGTGCGGGCGGGGTTCGCACTTCGTGTTCGGTTGTCTCCGCCGATCCAGAGTCGGGCTGCAGCGCTTTTTCAAGCTCGCCAATGAGCGCCGAGATCGACGGCTGCCGGTCGGACGGGTCGGTCGAAAGCGCCCTCGAGATCACCTCGACCAGCTGCTGGTTCGAGTCGCGAATGATCGGCCAGTTGTCGCCCAGCTCCAGCAAGCTGCGCATCATCCGCGCCAGCCCAAACACGTCGGTGCGAAGGTCCGGCGGACGGGCGGCGTGCAGCTCTGGCGCCACCGAGTCCATCTGTCCGACGTTGGCCAAGAGCAGCAGAAACGGCTCGCGCGGCAGGCCAATCCCCAGCCCGACATCGCCCAGCCGCACGCCATCGGTCTTCAGCAGCACCGAGTCAAGTCGCAGGTCCCCGTGGAGCCGCCCTTGCTCGTGTAGATAGGTCAGTGCCTCGGCAAGCTGGTCAATGATCTGCAGCACATCGGCCAGCGGCAGGCCTTCTTTTTGCCGAAACACCGCCATTCGGTCGAGCAGCACCCCTTGCCCACCCTGACCTACCTGTGACACCTCCGCCACCAGGGCCGAGTTTTGCTCTGGCAGCGTCATCACATCGACGATCTGGGCCAAAAACGGGTGTGACAGCTCTTTGTACGGCTGAAGGTGACGCACCAGCTTGTCTGCCGCGCCCGGACTTTCGAGCAGCTCGGGCCGCACCACTTTCAGGAGCAGATCCGGCTCTGGAACTTCGCCCCGACTCTCCGCCGCTTGCTGCGCATCGACCGTGCAGGCCAAAAAGCCGACCCACAAGGCAGCCTCGCCGCTCTTGGTGAGTACGTAATACTTTTGGCCGATCACGTCGCCGCGACGAAACAGTGGGGCAGCCATCTCAGCTCCGACCTGTGTGGCCAAACCCGCCAGCGCCCCGGTCGGTGTCATCGAGCTTGGTGACCTCGATGGGGGACACTCGGGCGACGGGAGTTACGACCAGCTGCGCAACTCGGTCGCCGTGCCGAATCTGCACCGGCTGGGCCGATAGGTTGATAAGTAGGATTGCGATCTCACCGCGATAGTCGCTGTCGATGGTGCCGGGGCTGTTGAGCACCGTCACGCCATCCTTGAGCGCCCAGCCCGAGCGCGGCCTGACCTGACCCTCGAAGCCGCGCGGGATGGCCAGCCGCAGTCCAGTCGGCACCAGGCGTCGCTCCAGCGGGGCCAAAGTCAGGATCTCGCCGTCGCTCAGGCAGGCTGAGAGGTCGAGTCCAGCCGCTTCGTCGGTCTTGTACACCGGCAGCTTGGCGCCAGGTTGAGTCAGCACGACGTGCAGGGACGGACCGGCCGGTGGAGCGCTGTGGTCCACGGGGGAATCATCAGGCAGAGCAGGGTGTTGGGCTCGGGTCACCAAGGGAAACTCCTGTTTATGTTAACCGCAAACCGGGCAGTTCTAGCGGATGTCGCGACCCAAGTAAGGCCGAATGTGCCGCTAGGCGTGAGGCGCTAGGCGTTAGGCTCTGTGCCCCGCACCAGCAGCGCGTCGAACGGATAGGGCTGGTCGAGGTAGCAGTCGTCGGCGATGGTCTTCATCAGCTCGTCGTCGTTTTGCCCAAAGCGCTGTAGCGTCTGCTCGATCCGCCGCGCCGCCTTGCCACAGAACGCCGCACACAGGCGCAGCTGCCGCTCGGCGGTGTCAATCTGTCCCGCCGCCTCGCTGTGACCGGCGCGACCTTTGGCGTGGCGGGCGTCTCGCTCGGTCAGCACCAGCGAGGCTCGCGACACACACGCACACATCGCAAACAGATCAATCGCCACGTCGGCGACACGCTTTTGCACATACTGCATCTCGGGGAGCAGCTGGCCATGGCGGCGCACGACGCGATCGACCTCTTTGGCGAACGCCTCGGTGGCATCTTCGATCAGCACCGCCTCGCGCTTGAGCTGGGGATGGTGACGGGTCAGCATCGCGCGACCATAGGCGGCAGTACGCATCTTTTCGATCAGCGAGTCGACCACCATGCCGTAGCCTCGCAGCGGGCGCTTGAGCACGTCGGACAGTCGGCCCACCTGCTCACCCGGCTCGCGCATGCCGCTGAGTGCAATGTAGGCGCGCAGCACCTCATGTGTGCCGGGAAAGACCAGATAGGTCTGACTGTCGCGCAGCAGTCGCTCATACGGGGACGAGTCGAGCAGACCCGTCGCACCCGCCAGTCGCATCGCCGCCACCGCTGCGTCATGCACCGTCTCGGCGGCCAGGACCTTGCTCACCGCTGCCTCGAGCGAGTTGTCCAGTAGGAGCTCTTTGCGACGGTGGGCCAGGTCGTGAAGGCCCATGGTCAGGTACAGCGTCGACTCACTTGCGTACAGATCGACCGCCGTGCGCGCCACCTGATCTTTGATCATCCCGAGAGTGCCGATCACGCGTCCAAACTGCCGGCGACTGGTGACCTGCTGCACTTGGTGGCGCAGCAGCTCGCAGGTCGTGCCAATGCAGGCGGCGGACGCGAGCAGCCGACCGAGCTGCCGAGTCTCCATCGCGACCTTGAAGCCACCACCGACGCTGCCCAGCACCCGATCGGCGGGAACAAACACATCTTCCAGGTACAGAGCCGGCGTCGAGCTGCCCCGCTGACCGAGCTTGGGCTCGCTCTTGCCGACGATGACTCCGGGGCCTGTCTCGACCAAAAAAGCGGTGATGCGATCGAGGTCGGCACCATCGCGATGTACGACGGTCTGGGCAAAGACGATCAGCACGTCGGCCAGCTCGCCGTTTTGAACCCAGATCTTGGTGCCGGTAAGTCGGTAGCCGCCGGGGCAGGGCTCGGCGCGGGTGCGGATGGCGGCAGAGTCACTGCCAGCGAGCGGCTCCGCGACGGCAAAGGCGCCAATGCTGTGACCTTTGCTCAGCCGAGGCAGGTAGCGCTGACGCTGCTCCAAGGTGCCAAAGTGCTGGATCGCCAAGACGGCAAAGCCCAGGTGAACCGCCACCAGCATCGCCACCGAGCTATCGAACGAGCCGAGCAGATCGATGACCCGCGCCGTGGCCGACAGCGAGAAGCCCGCGCCGCCCAGCTGCGGCTGAGTCAGCAGTCCAAAGATGCCCAGCTCGCGCAGTCCGGCCAGCACCTCGTCGGGGATGTGGGCTTCCGCATCGATGCGGCGCGGGTCGATGGTGCGCTTGGCCAGCTTGCGTACCTCGTCGAGCAGCGCGGTGAGCTTCTTCTGCTCAGCCGAGTGGGGTTGCGGAAAAGGGAAGATGAGCTCCTCTCTCAGGTCACCGAGGAAGAGGCTCTTGCCAAAGCTCTGGGTCCGTTCTTGGCTCACACGGGGAACATACGGCAAGGTTTCTTGGCTTATCAAATCTCGGCTGTTACGCTTCGCCGCACGCTTCGCTTTCGACGGAGGTCTGCGATGGTCCGCTCTCGACGTATGTTCAGCCTGCTGGCGCTGTGTAGTCCGCTTTGGATGTCTTGTGATCCGCCGATTCCGGCGCCCGGTGGTCCTGGGGATATGGCGACCGTGATGCTGCGCCACCTGGACCCGGCGCTGCCCTGGTGGGGCGACAACCGCAAGCGGCTCGATGCCCTGGTCGAAAAGCTGGGCAAGGCCAGTGCCAGCTACGACGCGAATCGCAAGCCGATCGCGCTGTTCGACTGGGACAACACCATCATCAAGAACGACGTGGGCGACATGGCGCTGTTCTGGATGCTCAAAAACGACAAGATCCTACAGCCACCGGGGCTGAACTGGCGCGCGACCAACTTCATGATGAGCGCCGATGGCCTGACCTCGCTCAAGCAGGCGTGTGACCCGCTGGCCTCGCCGGGACAGCCACTGCCAACCAGCAAGATGGATGGTGCCGCCTGTGCCGATGCAATCCTGTCGATTTATCTTGACAATCGTGGGAAGAGCGGATTGGCGGCGTTTTCGGGGTACGACCATCGTCGCATGGAGCCGACCTACGCGTGGGCGGTGCAGCTCCAAGCCGGCTACAGCCCAGCCGAGATCTCGCTGTTTGCCAAAGAGGCCATCAATGAAGCGCTCGCGGCCCCCGTCGGTGCCACCCAGACCATCGGCACCCGTCAGGTCAACGCCTACCTGCGCGTCTACGACCAGATGAAGGACCTCATCGGCACGATGCAGGACGACGGCTTCGACGTGTGGGTGATTACCGCCACCAGCGAGCCGGTCGTGCGCGCTTTTGCCTCGTCGGTACGGATTGCTTCCGACCATGTCATCGGGGTGCGGATGGTGCTCGACGGCAGCGGCAAGCAGACCTACAACCTGCAGGGCTGCGGCGACGTGCCTGATGGCAAAAACGACGGTGCAGCGACTTTCGAGGGCAACACGCTGATGACCTACGTCGACGGCAAGCGCTGCTGGGTCAACAAGATCGTGTACGGCGATGCCAGCCCGACCGCGATCAACCCTCGTCCCGAGGACAAGCGCCATGTGTTTGCGGCGGGCGACTCGACCACCGACGTGACGTTTGTGCGTGACGCGACGCAGCTCAAGCTGATCTTAAATCGCAACAAGGCCGAGCTGATGTGCAACGCCTACGGCAACTTCATGAACCGCTACTTGGTCAATCCGATGTTCATCGAGCCGAGGCCGCAGCAGGCCGCGATGTATCCGTGCTCGACGACGGCGTGTGTCAGCTTCGATGGCAAAGCGGGGCCGTGTCTGGACGAAGCAGCGAGTCCGATTCCCGACCAAAAAGACGCCGTATATCCGCAGTAATCGGGCCGCAGTCGTCGGGCACAGTCGTCGGGCGGACGCGGGGGCATTGCGCTCTTTGCGGCGGATCGCATAGAGTCCGCGCCGCCATGACAGCCGATCGCCAATATCAGTCCGTAAGCTATCGTCCCTGTGAGCTTGAACATCGCTACGGTCCGTCGGTGCATATCTTGCGCGACCCGCTGGCGCTGTCCTTGCTTGCCAAGCTCTGTCACCGCGACGTGGTGCAGCCCGAGGTCAGCCGGCTGATCGTCGAGCTGTATCGGATGCTGGTCCACGAGGTGGTGGCAGCCGAGTTCCCGCGCGAGCGTGCGAGCATCCCCAGCCGGATGATCCAGTACGTGCCGCAAGGGGTCTACGACGGCGAGGTGATTGCCCAAGGGACCTCGGCGGTGGTGGTGGCGCTGGCGCGAGCGGGGCTTCTGCCGTCGCAGGTAAGCTATGACTTTCTCAATCAGGTGCTGTCGCCCGCCGGGGTTCGACAAGATCACCTGGCGCTCGGGCGGACGCTTGATCGGGAAGGTCATGTCACTGGCGCTGGGCTGTATGCGTCGAAGATCGGCGGTCCGATTGAGAACGCGATGATGCTGATTCCCGATCCGATGGGCGCGACGGGATCGACGGTGAGCCGGGTGCTTCATCACTACGGGCAAGAGGTCGCCGGGCGGGCGGCCAAGGTCATTGCGGTGCATCTCATCGTGACACCGGAGTATCTGCGCCATGTCACCCGCAACCACCCCGAGGTCTTGGTGTACGCGCTGCGCCTCGACCGTGGCTTGTCGGAGCCGGACGTGCTGGAGACGGTGCCCGGGACGCACTGGGAGCGGGAGCGCGGCCTCACCGACCACCAGTACATCGTCCCTGGCGGCGGCGGCCTCGGCGAAGTCCTCAACAACTCGTTTGTGTAACGCTTTTTCGCAAGGAGTCTGCGGTGTCCGAGAAGGAAACGTTTGTCGAGCCGACGCTCACGCCGCTCTTTACCGAGCAGCAGATTGCCGCCCGCATCGCTGAGCTGGGCGAGCAGATTGCCAAGGAGTATCAGAATCGGCCGCTGATCCTGATCACGGTGCTCAAGGGCAGCTTTGTGTTCGCCGCTGACCTGTCGCGGGCCATCTACAGCGCGCAGGTTGCGCTCGGGCTGCCGGGTTCGTCGGTGACCTGTGAGTTTCTGGGCCTGTCGAGCTACGGCGATGAGACGGTGACCTCGGGTGTGGTGCGAATTACCTCCGATCTGAGCAATCCGATCGAGGACTCGGACATCTTGATCGTCGAGGACATCGTCGACACCGGCCTGACCATGAGCTACCTGCTCGACAACATGCGGACCCGTCACCCGGCGTCGATTCGCATCTGCTCGCTGCTCCACAAGCCGAGTCGGACCAAAAAGAAGGTCCCGATCGACTACATCGGCTTCACCATCGATGACCTGTTCGTGGTCGGCTACGGACTCGACTACAAGCAGCGCTACCGCAACCTGCCCTGGATCGGCGTGCTGCGCATGTAACAACGCCTACCAGAACTACTGCGGACCTCGGCTGCTGCGTCGCGACAGTCCCCGGCACGAACGTGCGGGGGGTCGGTCCTCACAGCCAGTAGGCTGCTGCGGTCCTCCTCCTTGCATCCGAGGTTCCTCGCTACGTTCTGGTAGGCGTTGTAAGTGCTGGACCTCTTTGATGGGAAGCCTGACAGTCCGGCGCGAAACCCGACTTCGTGGAAGCCGCAGCCTTCTGGTAACATGACCAGAGGCTTCTCATGTCGAACCACGCGCGCCCTCGGGACGCGGTCGCCTGCGCAGACTGTGGACAAGTTCTCGAAGAGGACATGCCACATATCTGCAAGGCGGCGCCCAAGAAGGTCGCTTTCGACAGTACGCTCGGTCCGGGCGATCATCCAACCATCCCCGGTGAAATTTCTGATGCCGGCGTGCCCGATCCCGCGCATGAGCTTATCGGCAAAATCATCGGCGAGCGCTACGAGATCCAGTGTGTGCTCGGCCAAGGCGGCATGGGCGTGGTCTATCAGGCGCGTCACACGTCGCTGGAAAAGCTGCTGGCCGTCAAGCTGCTGCTGATTGCGCAGAACGAGGAATATCAGCGGCGGTTCCTCCAAGAAGCGCAGCTGGCCTCGCAGATCAACCATCCGAACACAGTGTTCCTGTCCGACTTTGGCGTGCTGCCCGACGGTCGCTCCTACATCGTGATGGAGCTTCTGCGCGGTCCGACGCTGGCCTCGGTGATCTCCGAGGGAAAGATGGACCCGATGCGCGCCTGTCGCATCGCCGCCCAAATCGCCCACGGCCTCCAAGCCGTCCACGACCAGGGAATCATCCACCGGGAAGTTACGATGATTAATAGTGATTGTTTCCGATTATGAGGAAAGTCGTCACTGCGACGGAGATGTGTCTATAAGATACTACAGGCAGTCTAAAAGTATGACTCAAACATACGCTTGGATGGAAAAGATGGCAGAGTTGTATCTCGCTGGCGTTTCATTTTCCGATATCGCACAGCGATTGAACGAACAGGGCATCAACCCAAGCCAGAACGACTAGTGAACACACATCAGCGTGTATCTGTGCCCGTCGTGCCCGTCGTGCCCGTCGGGGTACATATCTGCATTCAGTTCAGGATGGTGCCTCGCAGAAAGCACGGCTTGCCGGTCAGCTTCTCTCTGCGCTTGACCAGCTCGGCGAGCTGCTGGACGAAGATCGCAAGCTGGGCGGTCTTGGCGTCGGGCTTGGCGAGGATCTGGCGGTCCTCGGTCATCAGCGTGCCATCGGTCTTGTCGATCCAGACATGCAGTCCGACCGGGAAGCGGCGCCCGTCGTTGTAGACGATGGTGCTGGCGTCGATTGGGTCGGGCGTGCCGACTCAGATGATCTTCAGCCTGCCGATGCTGGCGTGTCGGCAAGCGGCTTACGGGAGCATTCAAGCGCCCAACATGATCCCGCAAGCGGTTGTTGGGGCCATTCAAAGCGCCCAGAATGACCGTGTAAGCGGCTTACGGGAGCATTCAAGCGCCCAGAGTGACCATGTCGGCGGCCAACGGGAGCATTTCAGCGCCCAACATATCGCGTTGCGAAACTGTATGATGAGTCACGATTTCTACATACATAATGTCACATATTTTTGGCCTGTAATGGACGTTCCACCGACAGAAGATATGAAAATATGCTGACAGACCTGAAGCCCGAGAATGTGTTTTTGCTCGAGCAGGATGGGAAGAAGGACAACGTCAAGATCGTTGACTTTGGCATTGCCAAGGCGACGAGCGAAGCGCCGGTGGTGCGGAAGCGCAACTCGCAGGAAGACATCCATCAGGTTACTGAGCAGAAGATCTCGTCGCAGACGATGCCGGGGACGCTGATGGGCACGCCGGCGTATCTGGCGCCGGAGATGGCGCTTGGGCACGAGGTCGATTTTCGCGTCGACCAGTATGCGCTCGGGGTGATTCTCTACGAGATGGTGACGGGGGAGCTGCCGTTCGAGGCGAGCACCATCGGGCAGATGCTCCAGCATCACATCTCGACCAAGCCCCTGCCGCTGAGCAAGCGCTGTAAGGGGAGTACACCGTCGCTGGATGCGCTGGTGGCACGGCTTTTGTCGAAGTCGCCCGAGGAGCGCTTTCCGACCATGCGCTCCGTCGGTGAAGCGCTGGAACATGAGGTCGAGCTGCGGCTGCTCGCGCGCGGCGATACGGCGCTGCCGGCTCACATTGCCGAGGCGCTCAGCAAGACCCAAGCTGGTACGCACCTTCGCGTTGCCGGGCGCAAGGTGCCAATGTGGGTGCTTCTGCCCCTGCTGCTGGTGTTTTTGGTCGGTGGCGGTGTGGCGAGCCTGCTGCTGTTGCGTCAGCGTGCCGACGAGGTCGCGATCACTCCCGAGGAGCTGGCGGAGCTGCGGCAGCGAGCGCTGGAAGTGGTCAAAGAGCATGCCAAGGGCGACGACGCGCCGCTGCGAGCCCAAGCGGCGGTGGCGCTGGCGCAGACGCGCGATCCGAGCGTGCGGCCAATGCTCGAAGCGCTGCTCGGGGATGCGTCGGTGGTGGTGCGGGTGCGGGCGGCGCTGGCGCTGGGTTCACTCGGTGATCGGCAGTCGGCACCGGTGCTCAAGAAGGCCCTGTCGGCACCGACTGAGGTTCGCCTGGCAGCGGCGATGGCGCTGGCGCAGCTGGCCGACGATGAAGGCCATCAGATTTTGGTCGAGTCGCTGAAGGCCAAAGAGCCGCAGCACCAGAAGCAAGCGGCGCTGTATTTGTGCGAGCTGGGCGACGAAGCCTCGCGATTGGTGCTGGCGGAGCTGCACAATAAAAATGGGCTGCGCGACGACGAGGACTTTTTGGCCTTGCAGTGTCTGGCGCGACTCGGGGACGAGCCGGCGCGGGTCGAGCTGAAGGCGAAGATGGAAGTTGGACCCAGTCGCAAGCAGAAGCTCGAAGCGATGTTCCGACTGTCCGAGCTGGGGGATGAATCGGCGCGCAGAGAGCTGCGAATTTTGGCCGAAAAGCGGAGCCAGGAGCAGCTTCTGGCCGCGAACCGCCTGTCTAGTCCGGAAGAACCGCAGCTTTTGACGGTATTCCGCCCAATTTTGAAAAATGAGTTTGGGGTCCCGGCGGGTCGTCAGCTGGCGGCGGAGGGTGTGGGCAAAAGTGGGGACTTGCCGCAGGTCAAAGAGCTGGGGCCGCTGCTCGATGGCAAGACCGTAGCGACGGTGCGTCATACCGCAGCGGCGGCGATCTTGCGGCTGGCGAGCGGTGATCCCGGCCTGCTTACGACGGCGAGCTTGAGCTGGGCGCAGGGCGAGCTGGGCTCGGGGTCGCTGAGTCGGCGGCTGCTGGCGCTACAGGTCCTCGGGGAGCTGCCGTCGAGTCAAGCGGTGCCGCTGCTGGCTGGGGCGATGCAGGACAGCTCGGTCGAGATTCGCATGGCGGCGGCGCGGTCGCTGGGACGACGCAACGAGCGCACTGCGATGACCATCCTGCTGGAGAGTGTCTCGGACAGTAACGAAAAGGTTCGCAATGCCTCGCTGCTGGCGCTGCTGGAGCTTTCGCAGCGACTGTCCAAGCGAGATGCGCGCGGACTGCTGCAGCCGGCTGAGGGGGTGCTCAAGGACATCCTCCAGCGTGGCTCGCCGCTGGAACAGGCGATTGCCTCGGCGGTGCTGCTGCGGCTGGGCGACAAGCAGCAGGTGGCGCGACTGAAAGCGCTGAAGGCGGCACACGATGCGCAGATGCGACATCTGGTGCTCGATGTGCTGGCGGGCGATCGTGACTTTGTGGCGCAGTTCCTGAGCGATAGTGTGGACGCAGTGCGGCTGCACGCGGCGCGGATCTTGGCCCAGGCCGGCGACAAGCGCGCAATTCCGGTGCTGAAGGCGTTTTTTGCGGTCGGTGGCGTCGATGGGCTGCTCGCGGCGGGTCTGCTGCGCAAGCTTGGGGTCAGCGAGCCGATTCCGCCGGATCTGCTGCGGCTGCTGCGTAGCGCGTCGGTGGAAGAGCGAGTGGCGGCGGTGCAGGCGCTGCGCTACGTCGAGGTGGCGCTGGCACTGGCACTGCTTCGCCAAGCGGCGACCGATCCAGCGACGGCGGTTCGACGAGCGGTGGCCGAGGTCGCAGGCGAGCTGCCGCAAGGTCCCAGGGGCTACTTCGGGGTGCCGCTGCTGCGTGATCTGGCGCAGGACAGCGACTCGACGGTGTGGACGCTGGCGCGGTCGCTGCTGGCGAGGCTGCTCTTACCCGAGGATGCGCCGATTGTCGAGCCGACCTTGCCGCCCCGACGATCGGCGTTTTCCGGCGAGCCGACCCGACCGACGCCCCCGCAGGAAGTGGATGCTCCCACTGGGACCGCCACCGGCAAGCTGGTGGTAAGCGCAAGTGGTCCGGCGCTGTTTCAGGTGGGCAAGCGGCAGTGGCAACCGGCCCCAGCGACGATAGAGCTGCCGGTCGGTAAGCACATCATCTCGACGCTGGCGAGTGAGCAGGAAGTCACCGTGACCGCCAGCGGTGAGCCGATCAAGCTCGAGGTCAGTGAGTCGCCCGCCGAGAAGTTTCTGCGCATCGGCATCGCGGCGGCCAAGAGCGGCGACAGCAAAAAAGCGATCACCAACCTCGATCGGGCCCGCGCGACCTGTCAAAAAGACCGCAAGCACAGCCACGATGCGCCCTGCTACTCGATCGTGTTCGACGCGTCGTACTACCTGGGACGGACGCACGAGAACGGCAAAGACTGGCACCTGGCGATGGAGGCGTATCAAAAAGCGCTCGAGCAAGGTGAAAAGGTGAAAGGTCGGACGGACCTCAAGAGCCAGTTAGTAGAAACCACCACACGACTGCGGGGGCGAGTCGGCAAGGTGATCGTCAAGTCGCTCCTCAACGGTCGCTGTGAGAGCAAGGTGTACTGGATGATTCCCGCGAAGCACCAAGTCCGCGATACCCAGGGCAAGAGCTACTCCGTCGATCTGCGGGCCGGCGATCAGCGCGAAGTGGGAAGTTGCGACGGAGGACAGTAGTCATGGGGCGTGGTCGCTGGTGGCGCGCTGCCATGCTGCTGCTGGGGCTGGCGAGCGCGTACCCGTCGGTCGAGGCCGAGGCCCGGACCCGGCCCAAGGGACCGCAGGTTCACAAGCGCAGCCTGCAAGACCAGGAAGTCTCGACGCAGCTTGTCAAAGATGCCGAAAAAGCGCTGGCCGAGCAGAACTTGACCGAGGCGCAGCGGCTGCTCAGCGAGGCGTTCATCAAGTGGCCGGCGCCGCAGATTCTGTATCACCTGGGGGTGGTGGCGGCCAAAGAGGGACGGCTGCTCGACGCCCATGACCTGCTGCGGCGCTATGAGTCGGACCCGGCTCGCGCACCCGATCCGGCGATGACTGCGGAGATCCAGCGGCTCTTGGCCAAGCAGCGGCCACCGAGCGGCAAAGTGCTGGTGCTGGGCGACGATGGTGCGATCGTGCGGGTCGATGGTCGGGTGGTGGGCTCGCTGCCCCTGGTGCAGCCGCTGCTCGTGTCGCCAAATGACTCACACACCATCGCGCTGGAGTTTCCCGAGCAGCAGATTCCGGCGCAGGTGACGGTGGCGGCGGGGCGCTTTGCCGAGCTGCGCATCAACCGAGGCAACCGCGCGGTGCTGCTGACGGTGCTGCCGGCGTATGTGGTGCTGACCGAGTATCACGATGTGCCGCAGCCTTCGATGGTCAAGCTCGACGAGGCGATCGAGCTGGGCGTGCAGGGCGAAAAGAAGTCGGTGCTGCGACGGGACGTGGCGCTGCGGCAGGCTCCCGAGCTGGCGAACTGCCTCGAGCAGCTCGACTGTCAGGCCAAGCTGGCCGAAAAGACCGAGGTCGATGGGCTGATTCGGCTGTCGGTCGAAAACACTGCCGCTCGAACCGGTGGTGCGCCGTCGTACAAGCTGACGCTGCAGCTGCTCGATCCGACGGTGGGCGCCATCGCCGGTCAGGCCAGTCGCGAGCTTCCTCCCGAGAGAGCGACGACGGCCATGACCGAGATGCTGTCACAGATCATCGGCGATGCCAGCCTGCGTCGACGCGGCACCCTCACCGTGCGCAGCGTTCCCGACGGGGCCGAGGTCTATGCCGGCGAGCGCTTGCTTGGCAAGACGCCGTTTACCCGCGCCGCTTGGGTCGGTCGCTATCAGCTGTCGTTCCGCAAGCCTGGCTTTGCCCCCGAGGCTGCGAACACCGAAGTTAGCGACGGCAAGTCCAGCGAGCTAGAGGTCGGCCTAAAGCCCGGCATCGCCGAGCCGCCACCGCAGCCACCGTCGGGATTCGAGATCAACTTTGCGCCGCAGACGACTCAGCCGCCGCGTCCGTTTTGGCGCTGGCTGGCCGGGGGCGCTGCCATTGCGTCGGGGCTGGTTGCCGTTGGCTTCGGGATCAGCGGCATCTCGGCTGCATGTGGATCTGCCACCAGTCCCTGCGACGGGGACAGTGGGAAATACTATCGAGACAGCCTCGGGACGGGGATTGGTGCTGCCACAGTCGGTGGGCTGCTGCTGCTGGGCGGCGGTGCGCTGATTGCGATTCCCGGTCGCAAAGAGCAAAACGATCGATTCCATTTGCTTTATAAGCGACAATAACCTGTCGCCTGGTAAGGTGCTTTGCTGATTAAAATAGGGAGTGTCAAATGATTAAAAATAGCGCATTGATGTTGCTGCCGGTGGCGTTCTCTCTCGGCTGTTCTGATTTCTGGGAAACGTATCAAGTTATCGAGAATGTTGATGCTGGATCGGTAGACAATCCTGATCTGGCTCCGGCTCCACTGTGCCCAGATGGAAAGGCCTATTATACTGAGGCTGATAACACCATTTACGTGGCCTGCTGCAGTGGCCCTGTCGCTTCGCAAAATGCCAGCAATATTCAAACGACTTTTCGCGATTCTCAGACCGCCACGCTGGCCAGCTCGGTGCCGGTTACAATCAAATTTTCATGTGCGGGAGCAAGCATCGGGTTTTCGACCCCAGATCCAACCCAGGCTACCAAGACTGTCTTTGCCACCATCGCTCGTACGACCCTTGTGGAAGGCCAAGGCACGACGCTCAATGCGTTTGGCAAAGGTCGATTCTTTGTCGTAAAGCCCGGAGTGGAGCTTGAGCTTCGCTCGCTGCGCTTGACCGGCGGCAAAGCTGTCGATTTTCCGCAGGGAGCTGATCCCCAGATCGCTGCTGGAATCACCAATGCGGCACTCGGTGGCAGCATCTTCTCGGCAGGCACGCTGATGCTGGATCGGGTGGCCATCACCGACAGCCTGGCCGGCAGCAACGTCCGCAGTCACGGCGGTGCCATTTACATCGTCGGCGCGCCGCTGACGGTCAGAAACTCGATCTTGACCAAGAACCGAACGGCTGACGAACAGGGCAATGCACTAGCGGCCAATGTTCCCAGCGGCGGCGCTGCCATCACTGCCGTAAACTCTAATGTGAGCATCAACTACTCGACAATTATTCTCAACGAAAATGCCAGCATGAATACCGGTTCTGCGAAGGGTGTGGTTGAAATATTTACCAACAGAGGTGCTTCAGGAAACACTGTATCCATCGAGAAAAACATCTTGGTGAACTACATGGTATCGCAAAAGAGTGCCAACTTTAACCCAATTGCAAACTATTCAGTCGCGGTTCAGTGTGATGCCATGGCGATTCTGAATGGCTCGATTGCGACGACCAATGCGATAGATAAATTTAAGGATATGCAGGCTTCTTGTACGAAACTAGCTGTCGCAGGCCTGCCGAACCCGGGCTCGCTAGTCAATCTACCGGCCTTTAATGATCCACTGCTAAAGCCACGGCCTGGCGCGATCACGACCAATCCGTTGACCGACGCCGAATTTCTGACGGCGACCAAGTTAAATAGCAATGGTGAATTGGACTATTTTGGTCAGGCGCGGCCGGTGCAAGCCTCGTGTATGCCGGGGGCGGTCCTGCCGTAGTCGCCGCTACTCGGCTTTTTTGGAGCAGGGCTTTTTGCTCAGCTCGACGGCTTTGGTGTTCTGGGGATCGACATCGAGGACCAGCTGCAGCTGCTGCTTGGCATCGGTGCAGCGGCCGTTGAAGTTGGCGCTGGTCGCTTTTTCCAGGTGGTCGTCGATGTAGGTGGGCAGGATGCGGTCGTATTCGCTCTTGGCCAGCGTGCGGTAGTACGAGCCCTGCGGCATGTCGCGGTAGGCGGCCATCGCGGTGTCGTGGTCGGTACCGGCGGCGCCGCTGAAGCGCTGGAAGTGGAGCTTGGCCTGCTGCTCGCTCTTGGCCTGCTCGAGCTTCAGCCGCGCCTGGTCACGGGTTGCGTCGCTGAGCTTGCTGAGGGCCAGGATCTCCTGCGCCTTTTTCTCGGCCTGCTCCCAGCGCTGCGAGCTGAGGGCCGCATCGACTTCCCGGCTGATCTCGGCCGCCCGCTGCTCGGGGTTCTTCCCGCACGCGAGCAAGAACAGCGGCACGGCCAGAAATGTCATCTTCATTCGGTTACGCGGCTGCATGACTCCTCCACAAACGCTACGCCTATCCAACCATTTTCTTTCCGAAAGCGGCTGGTTCTCAAGAAGCATCTACGGCAAAGAGCAAGGTTTGGCATGATGGCGCAGCATGCCCGCCCGCGAGATCACCTTCCTTGGTACGGCCAGTCAGGTGCCGACCCGACACCGCAACCACAACGGCATCTTCGTCCGCTGGGACACGCTCGGGATCTTGATTGATCCTGGCGAGGGCACCCAGAGGCAGCTGCTTCTTGCGGGGATTGCAGCGACGCAGATTACCCACATTCTGATCACCCACTTTCACGGCGATCACTGTCTGGGGCTGGCGGCGCTGTCGCAGCGGATCTCGCTCGATCGAGTGCCTCATCCCGTCGAGGTCATCTATCCAGCGAGCGGTCAGGTGTTCTTCGAGCGGCTGCGCTACGCATCGATCTACAAGGAGCAGGCCACCCTTGTGCCCAAGCCGCTGCAGCTTCCGCCCGAGTCGCCTGCGGGGCCGCTGCTGGCGACGGAGGTTCCCGGGGCGCGGGTGCGGATCTGGGCCCGACCACTTCACCACCGCGTCGAGTGCTTCGGCTATCGCATCGAGGAAGCGGACAGCGTGCGCATGCTGCCCGACAAGCTGGCCGAGCTGGGCGTCCGGGGGGCGAACATCAAAAAGCTTCAGACCGACGGACAGCTTCAGCTTGGGGAGCGGCTGATTGAGCTTGCGGAGGTGAGCGTGCCTCGGCCAGGGCAGAAGCTGGCGGTGGTGATGGACACTCGACCGTGTGCGACGGCGGTGCAGCTGGCGCAGGGCGTTGACGTGCTGATCAGCGAAGCGACCTTCACCCGCGAGCATGCCCAAGAGGCCCACGACTACGCCCACATGACAGCTGAGCAAGCGGCGCAGATCGCGGTGCAAGCGCAAGCGCGACAGCTGGTGCTGACCCACTTTTCGCAGCGCTATCCCTCGACAGCGGGGCATGTGGCCGAGGCAGCGGCGATCTTTCCGCAGGTGGTAGCCGCCGAAGACTTCGCCCGCGTCCCCGTCCCGCCCCGAAAGGAATAGCGCCTAGTCGGATTTGCGGCGCAGCACTGCGGCAAAGAAGCCGTCGGGGCCGTTCTCGGTCGGGTAGATGCGCAGTCGCTCGCCATCGCCAAGCTGACAGGCCCGCGCCGAGCTGAGGATCTCCTTGACCGGGACCTGCACGAACTCGGGGTGACTCTGCAGAAACTCGTCGACGATGTCGTCATTTTCGCGCCGCAGGATCGTGCAGGTGGCGTAGATCAGCCGGCCATGCGGCGCACACAGCCGCGCACTGGCCCACAGCAGGCGCCGTTGCTTGCTGACCAGCTCGTCGAGGTCACCCGGTGCCAGTCGCCAGCGCGCCTCGGGGTTGCGACGCAGCACGCCCAGCCCCGAGCACGGCGCATCGACCAGCACTCGCTCGGCGCCTTTGCCGACGATCCGCTCGGCGACAAGGTGCTGCAGCCCCTCTTCGTCGAGACAGCGCGTCTCGATGTTCGACAGCCCAGCCCGACGGGCCCGCAGCTTCAGCTCGCGCAGCTTGTGCTCGTCGACATCGAACGCGAGGATGCGCCCCCGGTTCTGCATCATCGCCGCCAAGGCCAGGGTCTTGCCCCCCGCCCCCGCGCAGGCATCGACGAGCAGACTTCCCGGCGGCGGCGCACACAGCTCAGCGACCAGCTGGCTCGACTCGTCTTGGACCTCGCACAGCCCCTCTTCATGAGGCGGCAGCGAATAGACGTTGAGGTGCGTATCAAGGACGACTCCCCACGGGCCCAGCGGCGTCTTTTCGGCCACAAGTCCCAGGCTGTGCAGGCGCGCGAGCAGCTCGTCCCGGCTGATCTTGACGAGGTTGGTGCGCAGCGTCAGGCGGGCGCGGCTGTTCTGGGCAGCCAGGACCGTCACCGCTTGCGCAAGCCCCAGCTCCGCCAGCACCGCCTTGGTCAGCCAGTCCGGATAGGACAGCGCTTCGCCCAGCGACTGCACCTGCTCCTCTGCGGTCTGCTCGCCAGCGGTGGCCAGGCGCTGCTCGATGGCATCCCGGCGGGCCAGTACTTCCGCAAACGTCAGGCCACAGCTTTTGGCAAAGCGAGTCAGCACGTCGCGCTGGCCGGCCACGCTGTCCCCACCGGGCGAGCGCGCCCACTCATCGATGAGAAACGTCGCAAACAGCGCTGCACTGGACGGATTTTTGCCACCGATGATCGCGCGCAGTCGTCGCAGCCGCCGCAGCAGTGAGTGAACCGTGTCCCCGACATAGCGACGCTCCCGAGAGTGGAGCTTGCGGTCATCTCGCAGCGCCCGACCGATCACCGCGCTGACCGCCCACCAGCCTTTTTGGCGCGCCGTCTGCTGCACTGCGTCAAAGATCGTGACCACGGTGCGGCCCGCTGGGCTGTCAGGAGCGGGACTGGCCGGAGCGGGACTGGCCGGGCGATTCGGTGTCGGATCGTTATGCCGCGCAGCGTCGAGAAAATCTCGGCCTGCGAAACTTTCTCGGCGGGAAGCTTTGGGGTAGATTGGGGCACTCATGTAGAACCTGATCGCTGTCTGTGTGATGCCGAAGTACAAGTCGGGGCAGCGCTGTGCAGCGAACTAGCCAAGGAACAAACAGCCATGTCAAAAGAAAAATCTTCCGCCACCCCAGTCCCCACGCCGGCCGCTGACTCGACGCAGCATCCCAAGGGCAACCTGGGCGCCATCGTCAACATTCACATTGACCGGGCCGCCAAGGCGATCAGCCTCCCCGAGGAGATCGCGCTCATCCTCGGCCAGCCGAAGAACGAGATCATCGTTCACTTCCCGGTGCGGATGGACAACGGCAAGTACCAGATGTTCACGGGCTACCGCGTCCAGCACAACAACATCCTCGGGCCGTTCAAGGGTGGCATTCGCTATCACCAAGACGTGTGCCTCGAAGAAGTGCGCGGCCTGGCGTCGGCGATGACCTGGAAGAGCGCGCTTCACGACATCCCGTTTGGCGGCGGCAAGGGCGGCGTGCAGTTTGACCCGAACCTGCACAGCATCGCCGAGATCGAGCGCATCACCCGCCGCTTTACCCACGCCCTCGCCGGCTCGATCGGCCCCGAGTACGACATCCCCGCCCCCGACGTGGGCACCAACAGCCAGGTGATGAACTGGCTCATGGATACCTATATGAACATTGCCGGCGCGCTCGACAAAAACGCCATGCGGCGCGTCGTCACCGGCAAGAGCCTCACCTCGGGCGGCTCACTCGGGCGCGAGGCGGCCACCGGCGCGGGCGTCGTCCACTGCATCACCGAGTGGGCCAAGGACCGCCGCTTCGATCTGACCGGCAAGACCGTCGCGATTCAGGGCTTTGGCAACGTCGGCTCGTTCACCGCCAAGATCCTGTCCAAGCTTGGCGTGTCGCTGGTCGCCACCGGCGATTACAAGGGCTACGTCGCCAACGCCGAGGGCCTAAACCCCCACAAGCTCGGCGAGCACGTCCGCAAGACCGGCTCGGTCGTCGACTACAAGCACAGCAAGCCGATCAGCCGCGAGGAGTTCTTCGCCATCGAGTGCGACATCCTGGTGCCCGCCGCCCTGGAGCTAGAGATCGGCGAGTCGGAAGCGCGCAACATCAAGGCCCGCCTCATCGTCGAAGGCGCCAACGGCCCCACCTACCCCGAGGCCGACACCATCTTGAACGAGCGCGGCATCACCGTCGTGCCCGACATCCTCGCCAACTCGGGCGGCGTGACGGTGTCGTACTACGAGTGGCTGCAGAACAAGCGCTCGGAGCGCTGGGACCTCGAGGAAGTCGACGCGCGGCTCGAAAAGCAGATGAAGCGCTCGTACGGCTGGGTGCGGGACTTCGCCCACGAGAAGCGACTCGACCTGCGCACCGCCGCCTACGCCATCGGCCTCGACCGAATCCGCCGAGCCTACGCCGACCGAGGCATCTGGCCGTAGCAGCGGGCCTTAGAACGACAGGCGCAAGGTGCTCATCAGCCGAAGATCGGTCTCTTTTACGCCGGTAGGGGGCGCGCTATCGTGCAGGACGCTCAGCGTCGCCCCGAGCCCGAACAGCTCGGTGACCTTTGAGAGCGCCTCGAACTCCTCAAGGACTCGGAAGTCGGTGAAGTCGTCGAAGCGCGGCTGGTAGTAGAGCGTGTTCTGGAGCAGCAGCCGGTTCGCCAGGAGCGCCAAGCGCATCGTGAGGTAGTTCGTCCAGCGGTGCTCGAACGTCTCGGGAGCGTCGGCTGCGCCCGGCAGAACGCTGATCCGGTTGTACTCGAACATGTACCCGCTGCCGCCCCACATCATGAACCCGGGAGCGTGAACGATCTCGACGCGAACCCCGGTGCCCGCAACGGCGCGTCCCTGCATGCGGAGAAACTCGTTGAACTGGTACTGCGCGAAAACGTCGGTACCGACGCGCTCGTGCCACATTCCGGTCCAGCGGGCGTGGACGAAGGCCTGATTGATGAAGGCGCTCTGGGCACGCTCTGCAAAGCGAGCGCTGCCCGTCAGGAAGACGCGCTGGGCAATGTACGGAAGGGGTGCCGAGACGCCCTCTTGACTCGGCGGCAACGGGTGAAGCGTCTGGTACTGGACTCGGCCACCACCGCCAATGTCGAGCAGCTCGATGTTGCCCCTCGATAGGGCGAAGCTTCCCTCGACACCGCCGGACCAGCCGGCACGCAGTGGATTGGGACGGAGCGACTCGGCGTTGACCTGTGCGAGTGCGGGGCTCGACACCGCCAGGACCGCAAGCAGCACTGTCATTCGCAGAGCGAAGGCATGGAGCATTCGTGATGAGTGGTCCATGTCGGCAGTATTGGGCCCACGGCTCAGCTTGACCAGTGCAACTACGACACATCATCGTTGCATCAAATGGAACCAGCCGACCTCTGGCCCTACCTAGAAGCGTCGCAGCCCAGCGGCCAAGGAGTGGTTGCACAGGATGCAACTATGAATTGCGTTCATTGTCATTGTCGGTGCCCCTAAAGCACCCGCATAGTTGTTCCGATAGGACGCAGCCACCGTCCCCAAGGAGTGACTCCATGAGCCTGAGAGACTCGAACCCCGTGAACAAGAACCATCCCAAGCGCGTCGCCATTGTGATCGCCAACTCGACGACCTCGACCACCACCGGGTGGCCCGTCGGCTTCTGGTGGTCCGAGCTGACCCATCCCTACCTGGCATTCCACGAAGTTGGCTACGAGGTCGAGATCTTCAGCCCGGCAGGTGGCAAGTGTGACGCCGATGGGATGAGTGACCCCCGTGACGCCAGCGGCTATTCGGCCAGCGACCTGATCAGCATGGGATTCCTATCGACGCCAAGCCTGGCCGCCCTGGTCGAGAAGACCAAGCCGGTGTCCGAGATTCAGGTCGAGAGGTTCGATGCGCTGGTCGTTGCAGGTGGCCAGTCACCGATGTTCTCGTTTGAGCAGGCGACCGACCTTCATAGGAAGTTCGTGGAGTTCTATGAGGCCGGCAAGATCGCCGCCGCGCTCTGCCACGGCGTTGCGATTCTCAAGTACGCACGGCTGTCCAGCGGTGAGTACCTGGCCACGGGCAAGACCGTGACCGGCTTCGCCAATGTCGAGGAAGACTTCGCGGACAACGCGGTGTGGGGCATGGGCGCGCTCCCCCGAGACAAGCATCTTATGCCCTGGCGCATCGAGGACGAGCTGAAGAAGCTGGGCGCGAACTACGTGCAGGCCGGACTCTGGCGGGGGTTTGCGATCCGCGATGGCAATCTGATCACCGGACAGCAGAACTTCTCTGGTAGCGAGACAGCGAACCTCGTCATCGAAGCGCTGGGCCGATAAGCCCGATCCCATGGACCATCCCCAAACATCCGAGAGCCAGGCTGAGCCCGTCACGGTCGTAGTCCGACGGCGAGTGAGGCCAGGAAAGGAATCCGCCTACGAGGAGTGGCTGGGCGCCCTGATCAAAGAAGCCTCTGCGCTGCCGGGATACCTGGGGACAAATGTGCAGCGGCCCTCGGCAGCGGGCCCCCGCGAGTACATCAGCGTGTTCCGGTTTGACTCTGTCGAACACCTGCGCGGGTTCGAGCAAAGTGAGCTGCGACAGCGAGCCCTCGCCGAGGTGGTCGATCTCGTGGAAGCAGACGCCGTTTGGGAGAAGCTCACCGGCCTCGAGTTCTGGTTCACGCCGCCGCCGGGCACCGTGGTTCCCCAGCCCTCTCGGCTGCGAATGGCGCTGGTGATGATCGCGGTCGTCTACGGGCTCGTGCTCTCCATCGGAACGCTCGTCGCGCTGGTGCTCCAAGCCGCGCCGATGCCGCTCCGACTTCTCGTGACGATCACGATCGAGGTCTTCCTGATGACCTACTTCTTGATGCCACGACTGACTCGCTGGCTCGCAGGGTGGATCTATCCTTCCCAGAAACGGAAATGACCCTGACAGCATCTGCGTGTGTGGCCGAGCGTCAACCGAGCTTCGAGGTCAGCCACTTTTGCAGGCCGGGCTTGGCGCTGGGACGGGCTTTGGGGCGGGGGTGCGGGCCGGTGCTGCCGCGCTCGTAGTGAAGCTGCTCGCCGTCTTGGGGGATGCGCACGCGGCTTGTCAGTCCCTCGGCTTGCAGACGGGCCGTAAGTGCTGCGCGGGTCGTCGGACAGTGATCGAGTGCCTCCAAGTGGTTGAGGAGCACGTCTTTGGGAGCGCGGCGGATGAGCGTCACCAGCTCATCAACCGTGAACAGGATGCTGGGACCGGCGCCGAAGTTGGCCGAGCCAGCCGGCGCGACCACCAAGTCCGGTGCCAGGCGCGCCAAGGCCTCCAAGATGCTGTCGCTGAGCACCGAGTCGCTGGTTAAATACAGGCTCGGCTCACTGGGATGGGCAAGATAGTAGCCAGCCACGGGCCCCATCATCCAGCCGACCAAACCAGGACCATGCTGCGCTGGGATCACCTCGACCGACAGGCCCAGTGAGCCATCCACGAGCTCATGCGCGTCGAGCCCTTTTTGGCGCAGGCTTGGCACATCCATGGCGCTCGCCCACACCGGTAGGCGACGCTCGCGGGTCCAGGCGATGCCGGCGGCGTCGAAATGATCAGGGTGCTCATGCGTAATCAGGACGCCGGTCGCCTGCTGCAAGCAGTCCGTTGCGCTCGTCGGTAGCGGGACCAGAGGGTTGCGGCGACGCCCCCCGCCAAACAGCTTGAAGCCGGCCATGGCGCCTGGCTCCCCGAGCATGGGGTCGACGAGCAGTCGGTGCTCGCCCAAGGAGACGAGCATGGTGGCGTTGCGAAGGTGATGGATGTGCATGGATCTCCTCGATGTGAAGATGGCCCATGCAGGCTAGGGCTTGCCAAAATGGATGGCAACGGCCACTTTTGGTGATGTTCTATCCGTTTTTGCATGGAAACAACGATGGAGTGGGATCTACTACGCACCTTCGAGGCGGTGGCGCGCCTGGGCAGCTTTACAGCAGCGGCCAAGTCGCTGGCGGTCAGTCAGTCAACGGTGAGCCGGCAGCTCAACATGCTGGAAGAAGGGGCGGGCTCGCCACTTATCCTGCGCGAGTCGCCGATGCGGCTGACCGAGCGCGGCGCGGCGCTGCTGGAAGCCCTGCAGCCGATGGTGGATGGCGCCTTGGCGGCGCGCGCCGCCCTACAAGAGACACCGCAGCTACACGGCGAGGTCACGCTGACTACTGTCGGGGAAATGGTGCGTTGGGTGCTGGTGCGTGAGCTGCCAAGGTTTTACCAAACCTACCCCAACCTGCGGCTGCGTATCTTGGCCAGCAACCATCTGAGCAACCTCCTGGTCGATGAGGCGGACGTAGCGCTGCGGCTGTCGCGCCCCGAGCAAACCCAGCTGGTGGCGCGCAAGCTGCACAGTGAGCACTACGCCTTCTTTGCTGCTGCAAGCTTGCCACTGTCTGACGAGGTGCCCTGGCTGGGCTTGACCGGATCGCTTGCGCAAATCCCCGAGCAGCGCCATGCCGCACGCGCCTTTTCATCGCGTCCACCGCGCCTGCTGATCGAAGATGTCGAGTCGCTGGGAATGCTGGTGATGGCGGGACTGGGGGTGGCGGTGCTGCCGTGCCGACTGGCCAGCCGGCTGCCTGCGCTGGTTCAGGTTGCCCCCAGCCAAGTCGGCGCGCTGGATCTGGGCCCGGTGCCGTCGCGGGACTTCTGGATGGTGGTGCATCGCTCGAAACAGCGAGTGCCTAAGGTGCGTGCGGTCATGCAATGGCTGGCTTCGCTGGAGTCGCTGGCGGTCGGGCCGTAGCAGCGAAACCTTCTTGAGAAGGTCCGCTAGTTCAGGTAGTTGCGCTTGATGATGTTGAGGTAGTCGTTGTGGAAGGTGTCCATCTCGCCGGAGAGGACCTTGATGCGGCGGGCGAAGTAGTTGAAGGCCATGACGGCGGGGATGGCGGCGACCAGGCCGATGGCAGTGGCGATGAGGGCCTCGGCGATGCCGGGTGCGACGGTGGCGAGGTTGGCGGTGCCTCGGCTGCCGATGCTGCGGAACGCGTCCATGATGCCCCACACCGTGCCAAACAGGCCGATGAACGGCGCCGACGAGCCAACGGTGGCAAGCAGCGGCGTCAGCGACTCTAGCGAGGTCGTCTCGGCGATGGCGGCGCGGCGCAGGGCCCGCTCGATGTTCTCCAGGTCACTCTCGGCATCCGAGTTGCCCCCTGCCGCTGCGTCGCCCGCTTCACGCTTCTTGGTCAGCCGGGCCAGCTCCAGGTAGCCGGCGCGAAACAGGGCCGCCACCGGAGAGCGCCGCAGGATCTTGGCCTTGTCATAGACCTTCTCGAGGCGCTTGACCTGCCAGAACGTGTCCAGAAACTGGTCCGTCTCACGCGTGGCGAGGACGAGCTGATAGCCCTTGAAGCCGATCACGAACGTCGTCACGACGAAGAACGCAATCAGCAGGAACAGCACGAACAGGACCACCCCGCCGGAGCTTAAGACCAGCTGAAACAGGTCCAGCTCTTTGCCGGGCGGCGGCGGATTCGACAGCGCGAGTGCAGACAGCATCGACATGTAGCCGCGAGGGTAAATCGACCCTTAGGCCCCGGTCAAAAGCAAATCAGCGGGCGACGCCAGAGCTGCCGGCGCGCTCGGTGACAGGGGACGGACTGGGCGGTCGTGGCTTCCTCGGGTAGTAGCGATGCGGGGATCGGGCGAGGCGGCTCGGCGCCTTGGGCAGGGGCGGCCACTCCTCGTCGGGGAGAGACCAGAAGCGCTCCAGCTCTTCCAGTCGCGCCGGCGGGTCTTGGCACAAGATGCCCAGGTGTCCGATCAGCTCGGGGCTGGGATTGCTCGCGCCCGCCCGCAGCCGCGACAGATAGCCCTGCGACAGGCCAAGCAGCTGTTCGAGCCGCCGCTGCGAGATGTGATGCGACAGGATGTCGATCGCGATGCGGGCCCGGGTGCGCAGCGACTGCAGATAGACCTCCTGCAGCCGGACGGCGAGTGAGCTGCTGGTTGCCTCGTCGAGATACTCGCTCTGGCAGCGTCCGCACGCGGGAATGGCAACGTCTTCGGGAATCGGCATCGTCGGCATGGTCCGGAAGCGGGTCGTGCGACCGGGACCGGTACGTGGCTTGACGGCCTTGGCACCGCAGCGAATACACCTTCGCGCGGCTGAGGATGAAGTGTCGGGAGAGGTCTTGGGCGACATCGCAATAGCACCGAGAAAAGATCGTCCGTACTGACGAGCAGCGAGTGTTCGGACAAGCGTCCAGCGGTGTCAAGCGATTGTGTAAATTGACTTACACAGTATAAATGTGTGTATTTTATATCCACAGCAAGGGTTGAATCACTTCCGTTGGTATCTGGATGGAATATACAAAAAATTGCCCATTTTCTTGATCTTGGCTATGCAAACTCGAGTTATTCCAACATCTCTATGGAGATCCGTTCGCGATGCTGATCCAGAGACAGCTGTTGTGTTCGCTAGACGAGCTGAAATGGATCGCCAAACAGCACCTGTATGTGCGCGCTGACGAGGCTGCGCGGCTGGTGGTGGCGCAAGGGCTGAACCCGGCTGACTTCTCTATCCCCGAGTGTGTTCAACAAGTCCGATTGCTGATTACAAGTCGCACGGAACAAGACTTCATCGGCTGTGTTCGCATCGGAGATGAGCTGTGGGACGCCTATCGGATCAGCCACAGCGACGCGATCTGCCTCAGCCAGTATGCGTTTCGGGAAGACGTTGGACTAACGCGCACTCTCATAATAGCCCGTTACTACGCCTTGGCGGGCTAGCAGCGGCACTACCGCTCAGCAGTTGGACGGTTGGTTGCGCTGGGGGCGGCTTAGCTGTGGGGATGAGCGGGGAGGGCGGCGGCGACTTCGGCGAGCTGCTCACGCAGGGCTTCCGTCGGGGTGGCGAAGACATCTTCGATCAAGGTCGCGAGTGCGGGGGGACGAGCGGCTTCTTCGGCGACGACGGCGGACTTGATCTCGGCTTCGATCGCTTCGTGAAGTGCGCTGTCAACACCGTCGGACAGGGCGCCGATGACGCGCAAGAAGTGGCGAAAGCGGCAGAGCGGATCGCGCTCGCTCTTCCAGACGGCGGTGACGGACTCGTCGCGGTAGCGGGATGGATCGTCGGAGGTTGAGTGAGCACTGACGCGGTAGGTGAGCGCCTCGAGGAAGATCGGGCCACCACCGGCGCGGGCAAAGGCAACGGCATCACGCATGGCGGCATAACAGGCCAGGACATCGTTGCCGTCGACGCGCAGCGCAGGAATGCCATAGCCGAGCGCCTTGTGGGCAATCGTCGGCGATGCAGTCTGTCCGGCCACCGGCGTCGAGATCGCCCACTGATTGTTCTGACAGACCAGCACCACCGGGGCCCGATACACCGCCGCGAAGTTGAGCGCGACGTGGAAGTCTCCTTCGCTGGTGGCGCCGTCGCCCATGTAGCCGGCGATGACGACCGGATCGTGGCGAAGCTTGGCGGCCATGGCCATCCCGACGGCGTGCGGCAGCTGGGTGGCGATGCACGACGACATCGTGACGTAGCGGGCGTCGCGGCTGCCGGGATGGCACGGCATCTGCCTGCCCTTGGTGAGGTCGTTTTCGTTGCCGTAGATCTGCGAGATGTAGGTGCGCAGCGGCAGGCCGCGATACAAGGCCGCTCCGGCTTCACGAAGCGCCGGCAAGACGTAGTCGCTTTTGCCAAGTGCGGCGGCTGTACCGACGACGGCAGCTTCCTGGCCACGCGCCTCGCCGTAAAAGCTGATTCGGCCTTGGCGCTGCAGCGTCAGCATTCGCTCGTCGATGATCCGGATCAGCAGCATGCCGCGATACAGCTTCATCAGCAGCTCACGCGGGATGCCCAGCGCTGCCACCCGCGCCGCGTCAAAGCTGCCGTCGGGGGCCAGGTACTGCTGCGGCACAAAGTGCTCAATCGAGGGTGCGCAGCCTTCTATCGAGCCGATGCCGCGCATGGGTTAGGTCAGCTCCATGAACATCAGCGTCGGATCTTCGAGCAGCGAGACGACATGCTGTAGGAACAGTGCGCCCTCATAGCCATCGACGATGCGGTGATCGAGCGAGATCGACAGGTTCATGATCTGACGAATCACAATCTGTCCGTCGCGCACCACCGGGGTTTCCTTGATCTTGTGGACGCCCAGGATCGCTACCTCGGGGAAGTTGATGATCGGGGTCGCCAGTACACCGCCGAGCTTGCCGAGAGACGAGATGGTGAACGTTGAGCCGGTCAGCTCGTCGCGGCTGGCCTTGCCGGTGCGGGCGCGCTCGGCGAGCGGCTCCATCTCGGCGGCGATCTGGAACAGCGACAGGCGGTCGGCGTTGCGCAAGACCGGAACGATCAGGCCCGAGTCCGTCGCTGCTGCCACACCGATGTGGTAGCTCTTGCGCAGGACGACCTCTTCCCGCTGCTCGTCGAGGGTCGAGTTGACGATCGGGTACTTCTTCAGCCCCGACACCACCGCCTTGATGAGGAACGGCAAAAACGACAGCTTGACGCCACGCTCTTGGGCGCGCTTCTGGGCCCGCTTGCGCAGCAGCACCAGCTCGGTGACATCGCACTCCTCGACGTAGGTGAAGTGCGCGGCTGACAGCTTGGCGCGCAGCATGTTCTCGGCGATCTTTTTGCGCAGACCTCGGAACGGCAAGCGCTCGTCCTCGGCGTTGACCGGAACCGAGATGGGCGGTGCGGCTGGGCGACTGACGGCTGGGGCAGCGGGCGTCGCGACTTGGACCGGTGGCGGTGCCGGTGGCGGTGCCGGTGGCGCAGCGGGAGCCGGCTTGGCCGCAGACTTTTCACCGCTGGCTCGCCGCACATCGTCGCGAGTGACTCGACCACCGGGACCGGTGCCGACGAGGGTGCGAATCTCGACGCTCAGGTTGCGAGCCAGCTGCCTCGTCGCCGGGGTGGCCAGGACTTTGCGCCCTTGCGCTTCGGCGGCGGACAGGACTTGGACCGGAGCCGTCGCAACAGCCGCTGGAGTCGCTACGATCGGGGCACTGACTGCCGTCGCTGGTGCGCTTGTCGCAGCGTGATCGGTCGCCGTTGGCTTACCAAGCGTTCCGTCGGTGTCGATGACGATCATGACCTGGCCGACGGCGCACAGCTTGCCGGCGGGAACCATGATCTGGGCGACCCTGCCGGCGCGTGGCGTCGGGATCTCGACGGTCGCTTTGTCGGTCATGACCTCGACCATCGGCTGATCTTCGCGCAGCGTTTCACCTTCGGCGGTCAGCCAGCGGACGATCTCACCTTCGACGACGCCTTCGCCAATGTCGGGGAGTCTGAACTCGAGGGCCATGGCTTAATACCTCGCAGTCTCGGCGATCGCCTTGGCGATCCGCTCTGGCGACGGCAAATACTCAAGTTCAAGGGTGTAGGGAAAGGGCGTATCGAGCCCAGCGACGCGGGCGATTGGCGCCTCGAGGTGCAGCAGCGCCTTTTCGGCGATGAAAGCCGACAGCTCGGCGCCAAAGCCGCAGGTCTTCGGGGCCTCGTAGACGATGACGACGCGGCCTGTCTTGCGCACCGACTCGAGGATCGCTTCTCCGTCGAAAGGCACGATCGTTCGCAGATCAACAATCTCGGGGTCGAACTCGGCGGCGCCCTGCTTGTCGACGGCATCGAGGACCGAGTGAACCATCGAGCCGTAGCACAAAACGGTCACGCCCTTGCCGGGACGCACGATCTTGGCTTGGCCGATTGGGATGGTGTACTCACCCTCGGGAACCTCGCCGCGAGAGGCACGATAGACGCGCTTCGGCTCCATGAACAGGATCGGGTCCTCTTCCCGCATCGCCGACAGCAGCAGGCCCTTGGCGTCGTACGGATTCGAGGGAATGACGATCTTCAGGCCCGGCGTGTGCGCAAAGTACGCCTCGGGAGACTGTGAGTGATAGTGACCGCCTCGGATGCCGCCACCGTATGGCGTGCGGATGACCATCGGGGCCGGATACTCGCCGCCCGAGCGATAACGGAACTTGGCCAGCTCGTTGACGATCTGGTCGAAGGCCGGATAAATGAAGTCGGAAAACTGGATCTCAGCGACGGGGCGAAGACCGTAGAGCGCCATGCCAATCGCTGAGCCGATGATGCCAGCCTCGGCAAGCGGGGTGTCCATGACCCGATCTTTGCCGAACTCTTCCTGCAGGCCGGAGGTGGCGCGAAAGACGCCGCCGAAGTTTCCTACGTCCTCGCCGAGGATCACGATGTTCGGGTTCTTGCGCATCTCGATGCGCAGGGCGTCGTTGACCGCTTGGATGATGTTGTATACGGGCATGTCGAAGAAGACTCCTCAGAGGGCGGCGCCTAACCGTGTCCCAGCTTCTGACGGGGCAGCGTGAGCAGCTCAGCAAGCTGTTCGCGCAGGTTGGCCGTCGGCTGGGCGTAAACGTCCTCAATCAGCGACATCAGCGGCGGGGGGCCGACCGACTCGACGTGGGCGAGGGCTGCGGTGATCTCTTGGGTGATCTCGTCGCGGTACTGAGCATCGATGGCCGGCGTCAGGATGCCTCGGCGCTCGAGGTAGCGACTGAAGCGAGCCACTGGATCACGCCGCTCCCACTCGCGCAGCTCGTCGTCTTTGCCTTTTCGATACACCGACGGATCATCCGACGAAGAGTGCGCGGCCCGGCGGTAGGTGTAGGCCTCGATCAGCGTCGGACCTTCCCCGGCGCGGGCCCGGGCAGCCGCCATCCTCGTTGCTGTGATCATCGCCAGGAGGTCATTTCCATCGACGAGCAGACCCGGGAAGCCGTAGCCGAGTGCCTTGTGCGCGATGCTCGGCGAGGCGGTCTGGTGCGAAAGCGGCGTCGAGATCGCCCAGCCGTTGTTGCGACACACGAAGATCACCGGGGCCTTCCAGACGCCAGCGAAGTTCATCCCGACGTGAAAATCCCCCGGCGAGGTCGTGCCTTCCCCAAAGAACACCGAGACGACGGTGTCGTGCTTGAGGATCTGCGCGGCCCGGGCGGTGCCGACGGCCTGCGGAATCTGCGTCCCAACCGGCGACGAGATCGAGACATAGTTGCCGGCGCGGAAGCTGTGATGCACCGGCATCTGCCGACCTTTGATCGGGTCCTCGTCGTTGCCGAACAGCTGATTGGTAAAGTCGCTGATCGAATAGCCTCGGAAAAACGCGATCCCGGGCTCTCGATAAGACGGGTACACCCAGTCGCTCTGCCTTAGCGCGTAGGCGACGCCGAGCTGGGCGGCTTCCTCGCCGGTCGACTGCATGTAGAAGCCGAGCCGACCTTGCCGCTGCAGCTTCAGGTAGCGATCGTCGACGAGCCGCAGCTTGACAAACTCCCGATACAGTCGCAGGCAGTCAGCGTCGGGAATGTCCGGCACCAGGCTTGGGTCGATGCCCTCGCGCAGGTTGCCTTCGTAATCGAGAAGTGAGAACGGCGGAGGCGCCTGTCCGGCGACAATTGCGCCGGGAGGCAGTGCAGGCTGTGTCATGGAACGTGGATTCCCCATGAAAGGACTGCGGCCTTTTTAGCCCCCTGCGTGTCATTTGGTCAAGCTGACGCGCGCGGCACTACTTGTCCGACCAGCTCGACACCACCGGCAGGCCCCCGCGCTTACGCCCGGGCATGAGAGCTTGACACGACGGAGAGCGAGCACTACAAGCTGAGGCCAATGAGTCGATTTTTGCTTGCTCTGCGCTGCTTCTTTGCGGTGCTGCTGCGGTTTCGCTTGCCCGACGATGCGGCGAAGCTGCTGCCGCCGGAGCTGCGGCGACTTCCCGATGCCCCGCAGCTACCCGAGGCCAAACCCGAGGCCAAACCCGAGGCCAAACCTGAAGCCAAGCCGGAAGTGAAGGCGACGCCAGCGCCGACTCCCGAGCCGCCGAGTGCAGCCGAGCGGGATGCGATTCGTCAGCGCGGTGCGGTGCAGCTGCTGGCGGTGCTCCAGCGGGAGGGGCGGCTGGTCGACTTTCTGCTTGAAAACATCGACGGGTACAGCGATGCCCAGGTCGGTGCAGCGGTGCGAGACATTCATCGCGGCTGTCGCAAAGGGCTGGCCGAGCACGTCAAGATTGCGCCGATTCGTCCCGAGCCTGATGAGGCGCTGGTGAAGATTCCGGCGGGACACGACCCGTCGCAGGTGCGCTTGATTGGCCATGTCACTGGGCGGCCCCCGTTTGAGGGCTCGCTGCGGCATCATGGATGGCAAGTGACCCACAGCAGCCTCTCGGACATTCCGGCGGGACACGACCCCACGGTGATCTGTCCGGCTGAAGTTGAGATTGCAGGATGAGCACCACCAGTCGCTACGTCGTTGGCATCGACCTCGGCACCACTCACTCGGTGATGGCCTACCTTGATACCTCACTGCTGACCGAGGAAGGTCCGCCGCCGGTCCCGCAGCTGTTCGAGGTCCCGCAGGTGGTGTTGCCGGGTCAGGTCGAAGCGCGGCCGCTGCTGCCGTCGTTTCTGTATCTGGCGGCGGCGACCGACTTTCCGGCGCGGGCGCTCGACCTGCCGTGGCCAAGTGGTCAGAACCGCAGCTGGGTCGTCGGCGAGCTGGCGCGACAGCACGGCGGGCAAGTACCGATGCGGCTGGTGTCGTCGGCGAAGTCCTGGCTGGCTTACGATGGCGTCGACCGGACCGCCGCGATCCTGCCCTATGCCGCGCCGAGCGACGGACCTGATGCGGTGCCGAAAGTCAGTCCAGTCGACGCGTCGGCGCGCTATCTTTTGCACCTCAAGGATGCCTGGGACGAGCGGATGCCGGGCTTTCCTCTCGGTGAGCAAGAAGTCCTGATTACGGTGCCGGCGTCGTTTGATCAGGTGGCGCGCGAGCTGACGGTGCGGGCGGCGCAGGCGGCGGGACTGCCGAAGGTGACACTGCTGGAAGAGCCGCAGGCGGCGTTTTATGCCTGGCTCGGTCGGCATCCGCGTAGCTGGCGTGATCTGCTGCGCGTCGGGGATGTGGTGCTGGTGTGCGATGTCGGTGGAGGTACGACCGACTTTTCGCTGATCTCGGTGGCGGATCAGGCTGGGAACCTCACCATCGAGCGAATTGCCGTCGGGGATCACATCCTGCTCGGCGGCGACAACATGGACCTGATGCTGGCGATGAGCGTCGGCAAGCGCCTCGAGCGCGAAGGTCACAAGCTAGAGCCCTGGCAGCGTCGGCAGCTCCTCCACAGCTGTCGCTTTGCCAAAGAAGAGCTGCTCGGCGCCGATCGCAGCAAGGAAGTCGCGCCGGTTGTTGTCCTCGGTCGTGGCTCGAAGGTGATCGGCGGCTCGGTGAAGACCCAGCTGACCCGGGGCGATGTCGAAAAGTTCCTACTCGACGGATTTTTCCCCCAGGTCGAGTCAGCGGCCCGGCCGATGGCGGCGCGGCGCATGGGTCTGCAAGAGATCGGCCTGCCGTTTGCGTCCGACCCGGCGGTGACGCGGCATCTCGCGAAGTTTCTTGGCGATCATCGCTTGCCGACGGCGCTGCTCTTCAATGGCGGGGTCATGAAGGGCACGCCGCTGCGGCGACGCGTCGAGGATGTGCTGTCAAGCTGGGCCGGCCAGCCGGTGCGGGCGCTGACCGGGGCGGACTACGATCATGCGGTGGCGCTCGGGGCGGCCTATTACGGCTTGGTGCGACGCGGGCACGGGCTGCGGATTCGCGGTGGGACGGCGCGGGCCTACTACATTGGCGTCGAGGCTGCGATGCCAGCGGTGCCGGGGATGGAGCCGGTGCTGCATGCGCTGTGCGTCGCGCCGCGTGGGATGGAAGAAGGCACGAGCGCCGAGGTTCCCGGTCGCGAGTTTGGCCTGTTCGTCGGGCAGCCGGTCGAGTTTCGCTTCCTGTCCTCATCGACGCGCAAGGGCGATCAGGTGGGCGACTTCATCGAAGAGTGCAGCGCCGAGCATGGCATCGAGGAGCTGGCGTCGGTAGAGACGGTCCTTCCGGCGGGCGATGGTGCCCCGACCGGCAGTCAGATTCCCGTCCGCCTGTCGAGTCACGTCAGCGAGGTCGGCGTCCTGGAGCTGTGGTGTGTGTCGCGCGATCACAAGCGGCGCTGGAAGCTGGAGTACAACATCCGAGAGCGCTCCATCGAGAGTGGCTTTGACGACGGACCGGCGCCTGATCTTGGACCAGAGCTTGAGCTCGGCGACGGGAGCTAAGCAGTGAGCGCTCGCTATCTGGTCGGACTCGACCTGGGGACCACCAACTCGGCGCTGGCGTACATTGACACCCAGGAACAGCCGCGACGGGTCCGCGACTTGGCGATTCCGCAGCTCGTCGGGCCGGCGGATGTGGCGGCACGGCCCACGCTGGCCTCGGTGCATCATCACGTCGGCGAGCACGAGCTGCCGCGCGACTCGACCCGCCTGCCGTGGACGCCCAAGGGTCAGCCCTCGCCCGACTTTGTCGTTGGCGAGCTGGCTCGAGCGCAAGCCCTGGTGGTGCCCGGTCGAGCGGTGCTGTCGGCCAAGAGCTGGCTGTGTCATCCCAAGGTTGATCGATTGCAAGCGATCCTGCCGTGGGGTGGGGCCGCCGATGTGCCGCGATTGTCTCCCGTCGATGCCTCGGCGCGCTATCTGTCGCACCTGCTGGCGGCGCTCTGTCACACCCTGGGCACGACGCTCGAGCAGATTGAGCTGACGCTGACCGTGCCGGCTTCGTTTGACGAGGTCGCGCGCGAGCTGACCGTCGAGGCAGCGCGGCGGGCGCAGGTCCCGCTCGGGCAGCTGACCCTTCTGGAGGAGCCGCAGGCGGCCTTTTATCACTGGCTGTCGCAGCACGCGCGGCTGACCGAGGAAGTCGAGGCCGGCGACCAGATCTTCGTCTGCGACATCGGCGGCGGCACCACCGACTTTACGCTCATCTCGGTGCAGAAGTCGGCGACGCGCGGTGGCAAAAAGATCGGCTTTGCCCGCACCGCCGTCGGCGAGCACCTGCTGCTCGGCGGCGACAACATGGATCTCTTGCTAGCCCGCCGCGTCGAGCAACAGCTGGGTGGCGGTCGGCTACCCGCCCATACGTTCGGAGGTCTGTCGCAGGCCTGTCGTGTCGCCAAAGAGAAGCTGCTCGGGGAGACACCGCCCGAAAGCTGGAGCATTCACGTCGCGGGCCGAGGCAGTCGCTTGATCGGTGGCGGACTGCACAGCGAGCTGCTGCGGACTGATGTCGAAGCGGCGATTCTCGACGGATTTTTCCCGCGCGTAAGTCGTGATGCCGAGCCGACCCGCAGTCGCTCCGGTCTGCAAGAGTTTGGGCTGCCTTATGCCGCTGATCCGGCGGTGACGCGCTACATGGCGGCGTTTCTGCGTCAGCACAAGGCCAGTCCGACGGTGGTGCTCTACAACGGTGGGGTGCTGTGTGCGCCGACGATTCGTGAGCGCATCCTCGACGTGCTGCAAGACTTTGGGGGTCAGCGGCCCCGGCTGCTCACCAACGATGCGCCGGATCTGGCGGTGGCGCGCGGGGCGGCTTACTACGCGCTGTCGCGACGGGGTGAGGGCCTGCGCATCTCGGGCGGGGCGGCGCGGGCCTATTACCTGGAGGTCGAGTCGCACGATCAAAGGCAAAAGGCACCGCCGCTGGTCTGTCTGCTGCCACGTGGCATGGAGGAAGGCAGCGAGGTGGCGCTGGCGTCGCAGAAGCTGGCACTGCTGCTCAACCGGCCGGTGCGGTTTCGGCTGTTTTCGAGCGTGCTGCGCGAGGGTGATCAGCCGGGTGACGTGCTGCGCATCGAGCCGAGTGAGCTTCACGAGCTGCCGCCGCTGTACACGGTGCTGCGTCATCCCCGGTCGTCGCAGCAGCGGCCCGTGACGGTGACGCTGACAGCACGGCTGTCGGAGATTGGCACCTTGGAGCTGTGGGCGGCCTGCGCCGAGCCGGTCGAGGGCGATCCGGAGAGCAGCGGCGGCACCCCCCTCAAGTGGCGACTCCAGTTTGATCTGCGGCAGAGCGAAGACAGCTCGCCAGCTCCGTCGCAGAGTCAGTCGAGCGGCGATGGCGAGGCAGTCGCAGCGCTGCCCACCGAGCAAGCGGGCCTGGTGGCGGCGGCGGCCGAGCACATTCGCAGCGTCTTTGCCGGCGTGGCCCCGGTGGCGGGACTGCCGAAAGCGCTTACGCAGGTGCTCGGTCCGCGTGATGGCTGGGCGACGGCGACGCTGCGGGCGCTGTGGGAGTCGCTGTTGGCGGTGCGGGAAAAGCGCACCCGGGGGGCGGCTCACGAGGCGCGCTGGCTGAACCTGGCGGGCTTCTGTCTGCGACCGGGCTTTGGCTATGCGCTCGACGACTGGCGGGTCAAAGAGGCGTGGCGGGTCTTCAACGCTGGCCTGACCCACGAAAAGGACGATACCTGCCGGCTGGAGTGGTGGATTCTGTGGCGTCGCATGGCCGGGGGCCTGTCGCGCAACCAGCAGGAAGAGATCTGGAAGCGGGCCGCGCCGCTGGTGATTCCTTCGCTGAAGCGCCCGGATCGCAAGCCGGTCAGTCCCAGTGAGACAGCCGAGGTGTTTCGGGTCTTGGCGGCGTGCGAGCGGCTCGAGCAGAAGCGCAAGATCGAGCTGGGCGACACCTTGCTCGGGCTGCTGGAAAAGCGGTGCAGTGAGTTTGGACTGTGGTCGATGGGCCGCGTGGGCGGGCGGATGCCGCTCTACGGTCCGATTGATGCGGTGGTGTCGCCGAGCTTGGCCGAGAAGTGGACCGCGCGGCTGATGCGGCTCGCTGCGGAGTCGGACGACGCGCGCTACCAGCTGGCCCATGCCGTGACCGAGCTGACCCGGCTGAGCGGCGATCGGGTACGCGACTTGCCACTGGCTACGCGTCAGAAGGTGGTGGGTTGGCTGACGGCGCAGCTGCCGAAAGAAGACGGGACGCGGCTCGCGCAGATGGTGCTCGAAGTGGTCCCGCGTGAGGAGCGGGAGGAGCGCTTTGCGTTCGGCGACTCGCTGCCCTCGGGCCTGCGCCTGCTCGCACCCGCCGCCGAGTGAGTCCGCCCAACCCCTTGGGCAACCCCTTGGACGACTACTTGGGCCGCCCAGGTGTTGCAGCTTTGCCGTGTTGGAGTGTTGCAATCACTGGGGAAACGTCGTTAGCCTGACGGACCATGAGCTTGATTGAAAAAGGGCTTACCTATGGACGGCTGGCCTGGGACGAAGCCAGTCATCGCGCCCGCACCGTCGAAGAAGACCTCAAGGCCCGCCGCGAGGTCGACATTGCAGGAATGGTCAACGGCCTGCGCGCCCGGCTCGGCGAAAAGCTAGAGCTAGAGGAGCTGCCCATCGACGCTGATCTGCGCAGCCACGCCTTGACGCTCGGGGTCGCCAAGGTCAGCACCTGGGCCTATCGCAGTCCGCAGGTGCGCAAGATCGTGCTCAGCCATGTCATGGTCGGTCCCGATCAACAACAAAAACATTTGTCGTCGCTGATGATGTTGTCGGTTGGTCATTGTGAGGGTGGGAGATGTTGGGATTCTGTACCGATCGGTAGGGGCGCGTGACCCCACTTTAGGAGTCCTCCTAAAACTCCGATCGGAGCCCTCTAGGGGGCGCTTGGGACTGGCTCAGGGGTAAGGTGTGCGGACTGTTTTTATGGCCATATCTGCACGCTGCTTATGCTGAAGAAAAGTCCATGGCAGAATCGTCACCAATGCTCAGCCGGGACACGACATAGCTGCGCCGCATGCCTGCTCATCCTCTTGGCAAGCCGCTTGCAGAGCTGCATGAACGGGGCATTCCCTCCCCGTGCGCTACGTCCTCTCCGGTCGGTTCAATTCCATCAAGCAGGCAGACGCTCTGCCGCTGCGAATCCCAAGCGCAGGAGGAACTCCCAGGCTGCCGCCACCGTGCGGAGCCCCATGCGACGCTGCGTCGCCTGAAGCTGCGCATAGGTCGAGGGTAAGATGCGGACGCACACTCCCTTCCTACCGCTATCTGGGCCGTCGTATGAATGTGGATCTCCGGCCACTCCTTCCAGCCAACCGGGGAAGCCCTCGCGTCCGATAGGTCGGCGAGAGATCGCGGAGGTCAGCCGCTCGACGGCATGATCCAGAGCATCGAGACGAGGCAGAATTTCCGACATGGATGGATCGGAGTACTCCTCCCTTGGCAGCGCATGGTCGGGAGAGCGCGGACGAGGAATCGACGGCTCGGGGAAGTGTTCGCGCGGCATCGACGGTGGAATCGGTGGGACTGCGCTTGTAGGCAGAGAGTCTGTCTCCTCTGTTGACCCTCGCGATGGATTGCGCAGCGATGCCGTCCAGTCGTCGTCTGGCTCGCCGCTGTCCTTCGCCCACAGGGGGCCTCTCATGCGCTCCTGATGGCCCGCTACTTCATCTAACAGAGTGTCCTTGTCCAGCCTCATTCGTCGTCATCCCAGCCAGAAACATAGGGAGCGCGCGAGGATGCGGCGGGCGGCGCGGGCCAGGGATGATGCGGACGTGCCCGCTGCCATGCCATCTGCGCAAACGTCTCGACGGCACTTAGGAATGTCGCCGTGCTGCGGCCCGTTCGTGGAAGCGTCCAGATCGACTCGCCGCTGTTGTGCGCTTCTTTGATGCGCCGCGTCTTCAGCAGCGGCTCAGGATAGAAGTCGAGGGGTCGCTGTAGGACATCTTCCATCACCCCGACGTTGTACTTCCAGTCGTCAGGGTCCTCGCGTCCGAGCCGCACCATAATAATGTCACTGTTGCTCGGCGTGCGCCTCAGCATGGTGAGGATGTTGCGTGCTGCGTCCGCGCCATCCACGGTTGCGACGAGCAAGACACCCGGCAGACTGCCGCCCTGTACCTCGGGCGGGGTGTCGAGTACCGTCATGTCGAACGAGCCGAGCCCCATGCGATCCGGCCCTTTTCGGTACAACACATCGATCACTTTTTCGCCTCGGATGCCTGTCACTGTGAGGGTGCCCGCCCCGTAGTGTCGCGTCGCGATGGCCCCCTCCGAACGACCCACTCCCAGACGAAACCGCGCGTCCTCCTGCGTGTCACAGGTCATCAGCAGCACGCGAAGACCCGCGAAGGCCAGCCGCTCCGCGATGGGAACCGCCAGCGCCGTCTTGCCAGCCCCACCTTTATAGGAGGCCACCACGACCGTCGGCACGAGCGGCGAATACAGACCCGGTGGGTCTTGAGAAATGCGGGAAGAGCGGACTGTGGGCATTGGGACACCTCGCGATATCGGGAATATCGGGCCAACGTAATACCCG
>JAEUKA010000056.1 GCA_016794465.1 Myxococcales bacterium
TCCAGAGACATTCCTTCTGCCGCTTGCATGTCCGTGGAAACCCGCACGTATCCTACCGCTCTGCGCGGACTCTGCTGATTCCCTCCGTAATGTCCCTGGGAGTCTCTGTTTCCGCTTCCTACGTGGACCCCTTTCGCACTCTTCATGACCACTCCTTCCGTCCCACATGTGGGCGATTAGGAGTTAAGTCATAATTGGATTAGGCGTCCGCGCGCGCCATCTGCCTGCCGTTGGTGGTGCCCATCGCGTCAACTGTTGGCTTGAAGGTTCCGTCTCCTTTGCCGCGCAGGATGCTGATGGTCTTGTTGAGATAGTGAAGGACCGCGATATCAGCCTTGCCATCGCCATCCCAGTCGCCGCGCAGCAGATACTCTGGGGTCGCCGAAACCGTGACCGGAGTACCAGCGGAAAATCCACCGCTGCCATTGTTGAGCAGAATGCTGAGGTTGCCACCTAGACCGTTTGCCACCGCGAGATCGGGCTTGCTGTCTCCGTTCCAGTCACCGACGACAGCATGGGTCGGTGTTGCGCCCACTGCCACCTTGACCGGAGCCGCAAACGTACCATTCCCAGCGCCTCGGTACAGGAGTACTTCGTTGGCTCCCTGGTTTACCACCACCAAGTCCCGCTGGTTGTCACCGTTCAGATCTGACATCGCCACCGAGCGCGGTAGAAAGCCGTTGTTCTGCGTCGCTGGGGTTCCAAAATCGAGCTTCCCGAAGTAGTACCGGAAGGCATTCGCCAGCGTGTAGGAGTGATTCCCAGGGAAGGTCACCTGGAGGCCAACGACTCCCGGATTGCCGATTCGCGCCGGAACGGAAGCCGCAAGTGCCGTCGAGCTGGTGAACGAAAGCCCCAGCGCCGCACTCCCACCAAACTGCGCGCTGAGTCCTGTTCCGGAAAAGAAACTCTGACCCGTGATGGTCACCGCCGTGGTTGCATTGGTAGGACCCAGGGAGGGATTCACGCGGCTCAAGATCGGCGTCGGCAGACACTGCAGCTGATAACAGACTTTCGACTGACAGTCTCGATCAACCAGACAGCTCTTGCCGATTCCACAGGCCAGACAGTTTGTGCCGCCGCAGTCGGTGTCTGTCTCATCCTGAGTGAGCGTGCCATCCACGCAGCCCGCCGACACACACTGCTTCTGCGTACAGATCGAGCTTACGCAGTCCGAGCCGATGTTGCAGCCCTGCTGGTTGGCGCACTTTCCCGGACAGCTTCCACCGCAGTCTGTGCCTGTCTCTGTACCATTCTTGATGTTGTCGGTGCAGCTGGGGACAGAGCAGGAGCCGCCCGCACACTTTCCGCTCTGGCAGTCGCTGTCGATCGCGCAGCCTTGGTAGTCGTTGCAGCGGCTGGGACAGAGTCCTCCGCAGTCGACATCGGTTTCATCACCGTTCTTGACTTGATCAATGCAGCTTGGCGAAGTGCACAGCTCGGCGAAACAGACCAGGCTCTGGCAGTCTGTGCCGGTGCTGCACCGGTGGCCATCCGTACAGCGGCTGCACGTTCCTCCGCAGTCAATGTCGCCTTCACTTCCGTTGCGAATTCCGTCGCTGCATGAGGCCGGCTGACAGACTCCGCTTCCACACAGCTTGCTCTGACAGTCGAGATCGATCACGCACGATCGGGTGTCCGAACAACCGACCGCGCACGAGCCTCCGCAGTCGATGTCTGTCTCGCCGTCATCGCGGACTCCGTTTTCACAGAGCGTGTTCGCAGCACAAGACAGAGAGAGTGTCAGGAATCCCAAAAGCAGCCACGAAGAATACGTCGTACTGGTCATACAGCCCCCTAAAAGTAGTCAAGCTTGGTGCAATCTTCGGAAGGATAGCAGACGTACTTCGCCCGACGAGCAAGTGCCAGGCAGAACGCCAGCAAGCCGGCAGGAATGCTCAGACATCCGTGCAGTCGGGCACCCTGCCTACAGTGCTCATGGCTGTGTGGGCAGCTGCGCAGAAGGCAAGCAGAGTCGCCGGGTCAGTGACTGGTACCGGGGCGTGGAATCAGGACACCACTGCTGCGCAGGCGCTGCTCTAGGAAGCGACTTCCGGTCGCCAGCCAGCGCTCGTACAGCGTCGCCACATCAGCGGGCACACACAGGTTGATGCTCCCACGGACACAGAGCAGTACGCTCACAAGGTGTGGGAATCGCTCGGCCAGCTCGTCGCAGGCATCGCGCAGCAGCGTGCTCAGGAGTCGCGGCGTCGTGGCCAGCTGCGCGTATGCCGCCCGACCCAACCCGACATAGTACTCCGCGCTGATGGTCCGTCGCGACAGACTCTCTTCAAACAGACCACTGGTGGCCAGCGCCGTGTCTCCCACTTGTTGAAGGAGACGGACTCGCAGAAGCGGCTCGGCCTCCGCAGCCTGCGCCAGCTTGATTCCCAGCGGCTCGGCATCAAGCGGTGCGGAGGTGTAGTTACAGAGCAGCTGGACCAGATAGTACTCTGTCGCGTCTTTGACCCTGACGTTCTCCGCGCGGAGGGCGGCGGTCAGGACCTCATGGAAGTACAGCTCGACCGATGCGATCTCCATAAAGATCAGTCTACGTTGCACCGGCTCAGGCTCAACGGCAGCAGCTTGGGAATCGGGAAGGAGGACTCCCAATCGACTCTGTTTGCGACCCCTAACACTCTATTCTGGATCGATTTTTCCGACGGAAACCGGGCAAATTGGCACCCACTTGACCCGAGCGCTAACAAAATGTCGGAAGGGAAGAGAACTGCGGGGAAACACGGTGCGAACGGACTCTTTCGGAAGACACCACAGCTACAGCTACGGTCGTACCAGATTCACAGCGATCTTCTCTTCCGGCGACGAGACATTGACGCTTGCCTCATCAAAGCTCGGTGGTCCTAGACGCGGCCTCGGATTGTTGGACGCTCCCACCGGCTCTTTGGGAATCCCAATCCAGTTGGTGTCGAGCTTGCCGTTGTCGTTTTGATCCTGATACACAGTCACCGCGTAGGTGCCCGCCGTAAGGTTCGGGAATCGCAGCTCTGCCGTCGCTGACTCTACTTTGACGGACTGCCGCTGGGCCGCTTGCGCCACCTTGGCCGGAAACCCCTGCTCGCTTGGGAAGAGCAGCGCGATCACGGTGCCACTGACCACTTGTAGCCCATGCACAGACACCACCAGCGTCGAGCTGCCAGGCCTTCCGGCTCCAGTAGGAGGTCCGCTAGGAACATCGGCCCGCGCTGTACAGAGCGACAACATGCTGAGCAATAGCACGGACAAGAGCGGTCGCAGATACAGTCGCATGACGATCTCCGCAAGGTGTGACGAGAGAGCCAATGCAAAAAGTCTAGCAGGCGACTGTGACGCAGCCAGGAGCGTGCTGGACTCATACCGATTCGAGAGAAAAGAGCCGTAGGAACCGAGCGATGGCTACAGAGAGATCGGCATGCCCCAGTTAAAGTGAATCCGACCGGGGAAGTGGGCGTACCACGGCTCCCGCTTCCAGCGCTCGGACTGCACCAGCGGATCTTGACCCGGCATCACCAGCGGATACGCATAGTCAAGCGACAGCGCGCCAAACTGTGTCAGCAGCCGCAGCAGCGAGATTCCAACCGAAAATCGGACATCATTCCAACCAAATCGCTGAAATCCGTCGAAAACCGCGCCAGTATCTACAAACAGCGCACCGACCCACGGCCAGCCACCGACCTTCGGCGTGATCGCAAACTCCCACTCGAGCTGCGACAAGATACGAGCGTTTCCACCGACGGGAACGACTCGATACGCCGGGGCCCCGGTCAGCGGCCCAATCGGCGCACGAACCTCCTCGGCCCGCAGCGCATCGGCGTCGTAACCTCGGGTCGAGCTGTCCCCGCCGGCATAGTAGCGCTCGACGACGGGCAGCGCCGGCCTCGTAATCGGAAAGCCGTAGTTGACCCGCAGGTTCATCTTCCAGTTGAAGCGCCGCATCCCAAACGGCCAGCCATCCTCGACGCGCAGCGCCGGACCAAACGGCTTCAGCCACACCGCCTGTCCCGACAGCGCCACGAAGCTGCCACCAATGTTGATGGGCGCCACCGAGCAGCACAGCGCCGCCGTCACCTGCGCCGACAGCAAAAAGCCACTCACCGGCATCAGCGGATTGGTCGGCACGGGCAGGTTGCGCATCAGCAGCGCCGGCGCCTCGAAGCCGACCCGACGGTCCCAGACGATACCCGCCGAAAACTTCAGCGACTGCGAGCGATCACCGTCGAGGTTGACATCGGTCGTGCCCTCGCCGCGATAGAGCGGAACCAAGATTTGGCTGATGTTGAACTCGAGCCGCCCGAACACCCGCAGCGTCGGAGGAAGCCGCCGGCCCTGCTCATCGGCACGGGCAAAAAAGCGCGTCAGCTCGGCGTTGGCACCATAGGAAGTCACCTGTCCGATGCTGTAGGTATTTTCGTTGCGCCAGAAGCCGCGCACGTCGAGCCGCACAAACGGATTCCACAGCCTCGGCGCCGCCACCCGCGCCAGCAGCGACTGCACCCGAATGCCCAGCTCTCCGCGCAGCTCGACCTCTGTGCCTGTCCCCAGCAGGTTGCGCCAGATGTAGTTGGCCGACGAGTAGATCGGGTTATCCGTCGATACACCGACGTAAATGCCCAGCTCTCCCGAGTTGTCGTAGCGCTCGGCAACCTCGATCAATACCGGCACCGGATTGCGTCGCAGCTGCCAGTTGCGTTCCCGCGCTTGGGCCCGAAACTCCTCGCTCTCACCGGGATTGGGAATCACGCGCACCGACGTGAAGATCTGCCGCCCGATCAGGTTCTGTTCGCCCTCCAGGAGCTTGTTGCGATCGAACAGATCGCCCTCTTTGAACAGCAGATCGCGACGGATGATGCTCTCTCGAGTGACGAAGTTGCCGCGAATCAGGATCGGCCCAAAGCGCACCGGCTCGTTCTCGGTGATCAGCCACCGCAGCGTCACCCGACTGTGATCGGCATTCCAGCGTGACTGCGTCGGGTCAATGACCGCATAAGGATGTCCCAGCGCGCCCATCTGCTCGAGCAGCCGCACCTTGTCGGCAATCAGCGCCTCGGGCGTGTACGGCTTGCTGGCGCGAAGCTGCAGCGTCTTGTGGAGCTGCTGCTCGGTAACGGTGTGATCTCCGACAAACTCGACCGACACCGCCTCGACGATCTCTCGCGGGCCTTCGTCAATCTCATAGCGCAAGAACAGATCGCCGCTCGTCGCATGTTCGTCGAGCGCCGTCTGCATTCCCAGCAGCGAAAAGTGACTCAGCGCCTCCCGAGAGCGCGCCATCTTCACCGACACCTGCGCTTTGGGATAGCCTTCGCGACGGTAAAACTCCTCCAGGTGGGCCACGTCCTGGTTCAGCGCCACCGCCGACGCGAAGCCGCCTTCCCCAAGCCCCAGCGCTCCCAGCCGAGGATAGCGACGGGTGCGAATCTGCTCTTCTAGCTTACCCGTCGGATACGAGAGCGGTTTTCCCGCTGGCCCCGACGCAAACTCGATGTCCCGAACCTTCAGCTGCGGCCCCTCGTGAATCAGGAACTCGACCTCGACCGGATCGCCGCTGCGATTGCGCCACCGCCACTTGACCCGCGCCTCGAAGAAGCCGCGCTGCTGATACAGCCGATGAATGTTGCGCGCACTCTCGTCGAGCTCATTGGCGCTGTAGTAGTTGTCGCGAAAGATCGTCACCGCCCCACGCAGATCACTTGGCGACAGCTCGCTGCGACCCAGGAAGTGTAGCTCGACCCGCTTGCGCTCCTCGACGGACAGGTCAAGATCGACGACGCGCTCTTTCGAGTTGGGACGAATCTCGCGCTTGGCGATGCGCACCCCGGCGTAGCCCTTGCTTTGATAGTGGTCGACGAGACGCTTGATGTCCTCAGAGATTCTCTCAGTGCTGGTGCGACCGAACCACAGACAGCAGTGCTCAAAAAAGCCATGCAGCTCCGGCGGGGACAAGAGGCGCACTCCCTCGGAATGGATGGTGCCGATGCGATAGCGCAGTCGCCAAAATCCGACGTTGAGGCTTACGACAATCCGCACCGACACCTGCTCGGGATGCTCAGGCGCCCAGTCGAGCACGAAGCGGGCGGTGGCGTCGTAATAGCCGGTGCGATGCAGGAAGCTGACCAGCTCTCGCTCTTGCCGTCGCATCTCGGTCACCAGCGCGTCTCCCTCGGGGAGTCGAAAGCCGGCCCGCCACGTAACAAAGCTCAGGATTTCCCACTCGAAGATCGGCCAGTTTCCCGTCACGTACAGCCGCCGCACCACCCGCATCGGCCGCACCGTGATCACCAGCGTCGCTCCGTCCGCCAGCTCATAGCTTGCCAGGTACCCGAGCACGTCGAGATCGCGCTGCACCCGGGTCCGCAGCTCGTCGTCCCAGCGCGCCGGAAGCCGCATATCCAAAAACCGCAGCAGCTTGTCGGTACTATCCCCTGAGAGCAGCGTCCCACTCACCCGTACCTGCGACACCACTTGCCCACTGGGCGGCTCGCTGTGGGACTTCGGTTCTGTAGTCGTGTCGACGGAATCAGCCGGAGGAGCGGCCTCCGCGTCAGCCAAACACACCAGCAGCATCCCGCACAGAACGAGCACGGCGAGAAAGCTGTTGCCGACACGCACGCTTGCTCGGCGCATTTGGACTATGATAGAAAGCACTGGTGAATTGTCGGGCCCAGTATAGGAGATTTTTGTATGTCTGATCGTCGCGAAAACTCGCTTCTTTTCTCGCTCAACCAGCTCAAAGATCTGGAGGAGGAGCGGCTCGCAGAAGAGGCGGCGGCGGTCCGCGCCAAAGAAGATGCGGCCCGACAAGCCATCGAGGACGAAGCTCGGCGCAAGCGCGAGGAAGAGGAAGCCAAGATCCGCGCCGTCGAGGAAAAGGCCCGGCTCGAGCGAGAAGAGAAAGAGCGGCTCGCCCGGGAAGAGAAGTTCCGCATCGAAGAGTCGGAGCGCCGAGCCCAGGTCGAAGCCGAAGCACGCATCGAGGAAGCGCGGCGCATCAAAGAGACGCAAGAGCGGATCAAGAAGCAGCTGCCGTATAAGCTGCTCGCGGGTGTGGCGGCCGCCATCCTTGTCATCGCGATGATCGTCATCGGCGTCATCATCAACAAGCGACTCGAAGAAGAGCGACTGCACCAAGCCCAGCTCGCCGAGCAGCGCAAGCAGGAGCGTGAGCGCGCCGCAGCTGAGGAACGCCGCCTCGAAGAAGAAGAGAAGAAGACCAAGAAGGCCATCGAGTCACTGATGAACAAGCTCGATGCCACCGCCAAGGAAGTCGAGCGCAAGAAGGCCGAGGAAGAGGCCAAGAAAGCCGCCGCTTCCGCCTCGAAGTCGTCGGGAAGCAAGAAGAAGGGCGACAAGAAGGGCGACGGCGACAAGAAGCCCGCAGGTGGCGGCAGCGACTTCGATCTTTAGTTCGAACGCAGCAATTTGGGTTCTTGACTGAGTTGCGAAGATAGATACACTCGCACTCACCTTGCACGGCGACGTGTGAAAGCGAAGCCAGCAGGGCGGCATAGCCAAGTGGTAAGGCAGAGGTCTGCAAAACCTTTATTCCCCGGTTCGAATCCGGGTGCCGCCTCCCTCTCGAACGCCTCCTTTACGGAGTAAGGCCGACCTTCTTCATCGCAGCGGGCAGCCGCTGCATCAGGATCGGGCCCATCTTCTGACCCACCTCGCCGGACAGCTCGGGGAGGAGTCGCGCCGCTTTCTTCCCGACCGGGGTCTTGTAAAACCCAATCAGCTGACGAACCTCATCGGTCGTAAAGCGCGCCGAATACACATCGACCGTCCAGCTGGCCAGATCGGCGTAGGGAAGCGCTTCCACCACCGCCTTGCCCATCTTCTCTTCGATGCCAGCCGGGACATTGGCACCACTCTGCTGCATGGATGCCAGCATCTGCTTGGTCATCTGCGCGATCATGGCTTGATAGGTTTCTTGCGGAGTGACCAGCTGCACCAGCTCCATGGTCACTTTGCGATCCGCTTCGGCTGCGGCAAGACCTGCTGATCCGAGCAGACTACCGACGGAAAGACCAACCACTAGCACCAAGCGACTGAGCCCTGTTTGTGTACGCATCGCTGGCTTATAACATCGCTGTTGGGAAGACAGCTAGCCGAACCTTACTTGGCGAGTGAGCCGACCGGAAGACCGCTGGGAACCCGCGCCGGAACCTGCGGACGACGAGAGGAATCGGTCAGTCCTTCGCGCAAAAAAGCCAGCAGCTGGGCTTTCTCTTCTGCGGTCAGTCCGAGCGGTCCGCTCCGCAGTCGTGAATCGATGTTGTCGACGGCATAGGTCTGTCCGGCTCCGGCTCCTTGATTGTAAAAATCGATCACCTGTTCCAGCGTATCGAACGCTCCGTTGTGCATGTAGGGAGCCGTCTCGGCAATGTTGCGCAGCGTAGGAGTCTTGAAGGCATGACGATCGCGCGGATCAAGCGTGAACTCTTGCCGACCGATGTCGCGGGTCAGCTCGTTGAGGCCGCGCTCGGGAACTCCGGTGACACGAAAGCGCGACGCCGCAAACTCGGGTCCTTCGACGCCATTGAACAGCGGAACGTAGTGACAGAAGCTGCAGCGCGCCTTGCCGTAATACAGGTTGAAGCCAGCGGTTGCAGCGGAGGAAAGTGCAGCGGAGTCTCCGGCTAGGAAGCGATCCACTGGCGCACTGTTGGCGGTCAGACTGCGACCAAATGCGGCAATCGCGCGCTGCATGGAGGACTCTGTAAGCTCTCCGTACGCGGCGGCAAAACGATCCCGATATTCGGCCACTGCAGCGACGCGTGCCATCGCTTTGGGAATCGTTGAGCCCATCTCGCGCGGATTCTCAATCGGAAGCAGGGCCTGATTTTCCAGCGTCGCCACCCGGCCATCCCAGAACTGCGCAAACTGGTAGCGCGTATCAAAAATCGACGGCGAAGCGCGCGTCAAAAATCCTCCTTTGGGATCGGCGAGCGCGGCACTCACCGGCAGACCATCGCTCATCGCTTTGTCGGGATGATGACAGCTGGCGCAGGCAATCTTGCCGCTCTCCGAGAGGATCGGATCGAAGAACAGGAGTCGCCCCAGCTCGACGCGCTCGGGAGTACTTACGTTGTCAGGAGGATCGGCAAAGACCTGTTCCGGAATTCGCACCAGAGAGAGTCCCAGCGGCGGTGCAGCTGGTGTTCCACAGCCGAAAAGGAGTCCCAGCGGAGCGAGTAGGAATGCAGCCGGAATGACTCTGAAGGAAGAAGTACTGTTCATTTTCCTGTTCATTTTCACATCCATTTCATGACCATTTTCTTTTGTTCTAAAATTGGTAGGCGACGGCGACGTTGACTTGATTGGCTTGGCTGCCGCTGACCTCGCTGTAGCGATGTTGGTAGTCGAGCTTGAGTGCAACCTCCAAGATTGGCCGGAAGGTAAGCCCGGCGGTGTAGACGGTGCGATCGAGTCCGGGCTTGCGCACCAGTCCGAGTCCCGAATCGACCACATCGAGCTGGGTATCCGTCCTCTCATACCGACCGAACGCGATCAGCTGAAAGCCTTGGTTGTGGGGCAAGAGCCGCAGCAGATCATAGGACAGCTCGACGTAACCACCGAGGAGCTGACGCGACACCGGCCCGGCCCCGACCCGCGCCAGCGCAAGGACACGATTGAGCCGCTCGACATCGCTGATATAGACATAAGAGAGCTGACCACGCAGCGTCAGTCCCCACCGCGACAGCTTGGTATCGACGGCGGCAATCGTGACCGCGACATCGCCCAGGTTCGGATCGCCCTGCCCGGCCCGCGCCCAGTACCCCGACAGGCCAATGTTTCCGCCCAGGAACGGCGCATAGTCGAGTCGCCCCACCACCCCCCAGTCGCGCGCGCGGATCTCACTTTCCTGACGACCCCCGCGAACTCCGACATCGGCAGAGAAGCCCTCGGCGCGCAGACCCGGCGTCACATAGAGCTGATAGCGAATCGGCCCAGCGGCTCCGTACACGCCCGCCATCACTTGCTGCCAGGTACTCGGCACGATGAGCAGGTCAGCATCGGGACGCTCGGCCCCATGGAAGGTCGACGGCTCGTGGTAGATGTTGACGAGTCCGACCGGCATCACGCCCATGCCAACACGGAAGTTGATCCAGCGCCGGATCATAAAGTCGAGCAGGGCTTGCTCGACGGCGACCTCGCCGTTGGAACCATTGGTGGTTAAGGCGTGCTCGTACTCGACTTCGGAAAAGAAGCGGATGTGGTCGGTGAAGTTGTAGCCGAAAAACAGCACCGTGCGACGGAGGTCCACCACCGTGGGCAGGCTGCCACCGATGGGCGCATTGAGGATGACCTCGCCATAACCACCGACGGCAGCGCCACGCAATTTCTTGGTCCGATCATCGAGCGCAACGTCAATCTGCGACTGACGCGGCAGGCTGATGGCGCCCCCTTTGCGAGCCGCACTCCGAGGCGAGTCCCCGAGCACAGCTTGGGACTGAATCGGAACGTCATCATCCTCGGGAGCAAGCTGAATCGCCGGTCCCGCCTGCGCACTGCCGTCGCTCTGCGCCCAGCTCTTTTGGGTCCAAAGAGCACTCATCAAACAGAGCGCAGCAACAGCCGGTCCTGCGCGAAATCGACCAAGCGTACACATGGAACGCACCACCTTCTCCGTCTCCCCTTAGGTCACGTCGACCACGACGCTGATCGTCAGCCCGAGCGCCGGACCGACCGCAAGGAGAGCCTGTCCCAGCTCGGCACTGCGCCGCAAAAACAGGACTTTGTCGCGCACCTGTTCCGTCGCTGAAACGCCTTGCAGCTGTCCGAGCAGCTCACTGAGCAGCCGCTGAATCTGTTCATCGAGCGCAGGGTCGGCGTCATGGATCAGGCTCGACATCGGCGCATACAGCTCGGCGATGCCCTGCAGCCCGACCCGCACCGAAACCAGCGACTGATTGGCAAACGGACTGTCCGAGCCATCAAGCTTGACGCCGGTCACCACCACCAGCGCCGACAGCGTGCCAAAGAACGCGCCCACGTCGAGCGAGCGACTCGGATCGGCCACCGCCGGCGGCAGTCGGACCGCCGCTTCCGCCAGCGCGCGTGCCCCTTGGCTCAGGGTCTGTCCGTCGGCAATCGGCTTGGCAAACAGCGGCTGTTCCAGCTTGCGCAGTCCGACTCGGGTCAGTGGACTGTCCAGCTCTCCGTCGATGAGCGCGTCCAGCTCTGGGGCCAACAGCTTAAACATCGTCGCGCTGCGATCGTACGAGAGCCGCGCCTGCGTCCACGACCGCTGGGCCCCTGCCACATCCTGCATCCCCGCCTGTGGCAGCGCCCACTCTAGATCCAGACAGGCCTTGGCGACCCCGTCTGCACCGCGCACCCCTTGGTCACGCAGCGTCGTCGCGAGGATCGTTGCCGCCGCATCCTTGGCCAGGCGATTGTCCGGGCTGCAGCCGCCGAGCACGAAGCTCCCGAGCTGCAAGCTGCTGGCGGCCAAGACTTGAAACCAGTTGCACCGTCTCATGGGTGAAATTGAAGGTCATATTCCGCAAATCCTCGTCAAGTGTTTTTGCGTGAGCGAGAGGACGCTTGGCGCGCTGAGCTGCAAACTGGCTGGGTGGTTAGCGCGACAGCTGCGCGAACAGATAGGAATAGAAGCCTTCCAGATCCACTTCCTGCAGGATCGAGATCGGACGACCTTGCGGGTGTTCCACCGTGCGGCCTTGGGAGACTCCTTCCGTGATCACAGACGCGCGCGCGGACCGCAGGGAAAACAGCTCGGGCCGACCGAGATAGGCACAGGTCAGGACATCCCACGCAAAGTAGTCCTGATGCAGCACCAGCGCGTAACACATCGCCGCCAGCTCGGACAGCGGATGGCGTCTCTGCCGACACAACCGCAATACAAACTGCGAGGTAATCGGCACTCTGTTCGTCAGATCGAGCGGACAGAGAGTCAGCGGAATCGCCGTCTGAAACACCTGCGCGGCGGCCTCTGGATCGAAGTAGACATTCCACTCTGCGCTGCCGTCTTGACCGCCTTCGATCACCTTGTCGACGTTGCCGGGAACGTGAAAAGCGCCGCCCATCCAGATGATCTCGCGGATCTTTTCGCTGATGCTGGGATCGATCAACAGCGCTTCGGCCAGCGTCGTCAGCGGCCCTGTCTCGAGGATCGTCACCGGCTGCTTGGCGGCGGCCAGAAGCTCGGCCACAAACGCCTGTCCGCGCTGCGCCACCAGCTGGGTACGGACTCCTTCCTTTTCATTGAGAATCGGAAAGTGATCGACCGAAAAGGCATCGCGGCGAAAGATGCGCGGAAACGGATTCAGGCCACGGACGGTGCTCTCGGCGACGGGAATGTCACTGCGACCGACCAGATCGAGGATCTTGCGGGTGGCGCTGACCGCCGGCTTGATGTAGCAGTCCGCCGGAGTCACCACGACCGCCAGGATCTCGATGTGCTCCATGGTCAGAAGCAGCGCGAGCGCCAGGTAGTCATCGACGCCACCATCGTGAATGAACAGCACTGGTCGCCGCGCAGAAGAGGAGTCCGTCAACGTCATCGCGGGACTATATCGCAACCGAAAGGTGCGTCACGCGCTGCGGAGAGCGGCCCCTCCGTGCTCAAACAGTCCTCGCCGCTGGCGGCTTTGGCTCGATCATGCGCTTGTGGGCGGCTCCGGAACTGCGTGCGGAGGGGCCGCTCTCCGCAGCGCTAGCGACGCTTTTTGGACTTCTTTTTCTTTTTGCTTTTGGCTTGCTCGACGGGGGAATCGGCGAACTCGTCTTTGACGGACGCGAGCACACGCGAAAGATCCAGCTGAAGGTTGGGAGGTAGCAGATCGGAGTACAGGTAGGACAGCACCACCAGCACCTGCTTGTTGACGAGCACCGCCGTCTTGGCCTTGCTGCCCTCGGCGCCCGAGAACAGCAGCTCGACCGCCGGCATGTCCCCGACTTTGAAGTTGCGCGGCTCGCCCAGCAAGGTCAGCCGACCGGCGGCAATCTCGCGCTGCTTGTCGGCCCGCACCAGGGCCAGCGCTTGGTCAAACGCCACCAGCACCTGTGCCTGCTTCTTAAACGGCGCCTCGTGACGACGGACCGCGACATCGAGCTGCTGGAGCTTGCCGATCAAGTCGCCAAAGCGAATCGTCTGCTGCGCGCCCTCACCTTGCAGCTGCGGCTCACCGAGGAGCTTCGGCAGGACGAGTGAGATCCCGACCCCGGGCAGCGACTGCTGGGCGGGCGAGAGATCCGCTTCCGGAGCCGCCGACTCTGCACTTCCCATCTTTCCCGTTGCCGTTCCCGCCGGACCCTTGCCCAGCGCCGACGCCAGCATGGTCCGACTCCATCTCTCGCGCGCACTCGGCTCTTGCGACCAGGGCTTGCCAATCAGCAGCGCCGTCAGCAAGCTGCCCCCGAGGAGCAGCCCCGCGACCGCCGCCATCACCTGCTGTCCCAGCCTCTGCGGCCCACTTGGCGGATCGGGATCGGACAGTCGCAGCGACGGCAAGAGCCCCGACCCCACCAGCACCAGGCCGACCGCAAAGCCACCCCCGAGGCTGGCCCGCTCGCCACTGAGAATCGCCAAGATCGCCGACGGAATCAGCCCCGCCAGCGCGACCTTGCGCACCTTTGCCACCGTCTCGGGCGGCAGGCCTCGCGTCCGCAGCGCCATTCCAACCAGCGCGCCACAGATGCCAAACAGCGCTGGGGAAAAGCCGAACTTGCGCGGAATCAGCAGCTGCGGCGACGGCAAGACGGCAATCAGCGCGCCACACAAGATGCTCGCCACAACCACGACCAGGAAGCGCCCCAGGCCCAGCATCCGCTCGGTCTGATAGCCCAGCGACAGCAGCACCGCGACGTTGAGCCCGACCGCCAGCAGCTGATCATGCAGCAGTCCCCCTGTGAGCAGTCGCCACACCTCGCCATCACGGACGAAGCGCGGCACACAAATTCCCAGCTGGAGCTGCGTCCACAGCGCGCCGTCCGCCGTCGCCCACAGCCGAAACAGCCCATACAGCGCCAGCAGCACCGCCGCGAGCACGAACGTCGCCACCGGCTTCTGGGCAGCCAGGCGCTCGTCGAAGCGATCGAGCTGGCTCTGCTTGTCGGACTCGGCGCGGGTCAGACGGGCGGCAAACTCCTCGGCGGTCTCTTGCGACGGGGGCAAGTCACTCTGCGCCTTGATTGCCGTCGCCAGCGGTCCCGAGGGCGAGCCCAGCACCACTTTGCCGTCGGAGTCGACCTGATACAGCTTCAGTCGCGAGCCGTACGTCGCCGCCGCCTTGGTCAGCACCTCGGGCAGCCAGCCTTGGTTCGACAGCACCACGACGTGCTGATCGGCGACGCTCTCGGAGGTCAGCCGTGCCAGCCGCAGCTGCAGCGACCGCTCATCTTCCTTCACCGCGTCGAGGATCACGATGTACTCGGGCGGCTTGTCGGGCCGCTCGATGCGGAGCTGAACCTCTGTCTCCGTCTGGTTGTCGAGTCGAACCGGCAGCGCGGGCGAGAGCATGGCCCCCACCAGCGCCCGAAAGCGAGCGGTGACCGGCGACAGCGGACCGGGCCCAAGGGCTTCGAGCATGACTCATTGTAATCTGCAAAAAATGTAGTTTTCGCTACCTAAAAGCTGCGATTTCCTGAAGCCGAGGCAGCGTCGCCAGATCCAAGTTGCCGCCGCACAAAAGCCCCACCACCTTGCGACTCGGCAGCCGCAGCCGTCCCGAGACAAGCGCCGCCACCGCCAGCGCCGCCGTCGGCTCAACCACTTGCTTGGCCCGCGACAGGATCAGCAGCAGCGACTCGGCAATCGCGGACTCTGGCACCGTCACGATGTCATCGACCAGCGCCTGCATCACCGGGAAGGTCAGCTGCCCCACCGCCTGCGTCGCCACTCCATCAGCCAGCGTCTGCGGCTGCGCGATCCGCACAATCTGCCCCGCTTGCCGCGAGCGAAGGGCATCATCGGCGACCTCGGGCTCGACGCCAATCACCTTCACGTGGGGAGCCAGCGCCTTCACCGCCGTCGCAATGCCCGCAATCAGGCCACCACCCCCGATCGGAATCACCAGGACTTCCACCGCCGGCCAGTCGGCCAGGATCTCCAGCCCGATGGTGCCCTGCCCGGCCATGATGTGCGGATCGTCAAACGGCGGCACCAGCACCGCCCCACGCTCCTGGGCAATCCGCTGCGCAATCGCCTCGCGATCCTCGTGAAGGCGGTCGTACAGCACCACCTCGGCACCGTAGCCCCGCGTCGCTGCCAGCTTCACCTGCGGCACATCCTGCGGCATCACGATCACCGCCCGCGTCCCGCACAGCCGCGCCGCCAAGGCCACCCCTTGGGCATGATTTCCCGACGAAAACGCCACCACGCCCGCCGCCTTCTGCACCGCGTCCAGCTGCCGCAGTCGGTTCAGCGCCCCGCGAATCTTGAACGACCCCGAGCGCTGCAGGTGTTCCCCTTTGAGCCGCAGCTCGCAGCCACACAGAACTGACAGCGTCTGACACGACAAGAGCGGGGTGTGATGCACGAAGTCGGCAATCCGCTGCTGCGCCGCCTCGACATCGGCCAGCTGAATCGCCAAGTGCTGGGGATCGGAAACAGGAACTTCGCTCACTAGGCCACCTTTTGGTTGAAGAGCATTCCTTGCCGCCCTCGCTCGTCCGGTAGGCGCAGGTTCAGCCGCTTGAGGAGCAGCACCGACACCGCACAGCCCGTGTCTCCACCGCGTCGCCACAGCCAGTCATGGACCAGCACCGCCTGCGCTGCTTTGGGTCGCTGATACAGCGCTTGCCGGTCCCCCAGATACGCGAGCGGAATCACCAGCAGATCACACGACAGCTCCTGGCTCGGCTCGTACAGAGACTCGCGCAGCTCGACGCGCGGCAGCAGGTCCGGCGCGCTCTTCCGCAGATATCGCTCGGCCACTGCCAGGTGTCGCGCACTCTGATCGATCAGCACAAAGCGCGCGTGCGGCAAGAGCCTCGCCAAGATCAGGAGCGAGCGCGGAAACAGCCCACCACCGACGATCGCCACCCGCCGGACAGAGTCTCCGTGCTGGGGCAGCTTTGGAAGCAGAGTCGCCATCGCCCGCGCATGGGTCCGCAGCATCAGCCGCTGAATCGGACCGGGTGCAAGCGCCCAGCCCTCGAGCCGATCGAGCAGCTTGGCAACACTTCGGCCATACCAAGCACGCACTCCGTCTTCGGGAAGGAAGCGCAGCAGCGGCGGCCACTGGCTCACCCTCGAGCTAGGTGGCGACTCCTTCCGATGCAAGGGCAAGCGGCTCCAGTGTTCCCCGGGATGCAGGTGATGTTCGATGTGATAGCCGTCGTTACACCACAGCCAGTTGTGGAGCGCGCCATAGTGACTGACTCCCAGCATCGCGAAGACGGGCCGCCCGTCATGCTCGGCGATTCCTTGCAGCTGACAGAGCAGCATTCCCAGCAGATAGCCGGGCAGATACTGGAGCCAAAAAAAGCGCGGCATCAGCACCGTCAGCGTCACCCAAAACCCACCGAGCAGCAGGATCTCCAGCACGCCGAGCGGACCGAGCGGTAGCTTGCGGACTTCCTTGCGCTCCCCGGCGTGATGCCACAGGTGACGACTGCGCCACAGCTGCTGCGGCACGCCCAGCAGCAGCGTCAGATACAGCGAAAACAGCCGACTCAGGAGCGGCGACCGAAACAGCGGCGCGTGGATGTGATTGTGCGAGATCGTGTTCGCTCCCCAGCGCACGCAGCACGCAAAGACGAGCGACGCCAGCACACTCGGCCAGAGCCCAAGCCGCCCAGCCAGCAGCATCCACACACCCAGCAAGCCGCCCAGCAAAAGCGCCGCTGCGCCCAGCCACGCATCTTTGGGAGAGTGACGAAACATCGCCACTTGCGCGATCTAGCTACGCCGCCGCCGGCGCATTCCCAGGAGTCCCAGGCTCACTCCCAAGCCCAGTGGCAGCGCCGACCACAGCGATCCCGCCGCCGTCATCGAGCAGCCGGACGGAGTCCCGCCGCCACCCCCACCAGTCGCTGCCATGTCGACCTTCGGTGGAGCCGCCATGTCCACCACGGGCGGCATCGCCATATCCACCGCCGCCGGACCATCACACGCCGAGGTATCCGTCACCTTGGCCGCCAAAAGCGCCGTGCACTCAGCCGACGTACCGCCACTTGCCACGCCCATTCCCAGCGGATAGACATCGGGACTTGCGACCGGCAGCGCCGTGCGAATCGTGCCGTTGTTGTTGGGCTGGCTGGGATTGGTGGCATCACGACGCTGACCAAAGCCAACGCAGCCGCCGGTCGATGCCGCCTTGGCCAGGTCCGCCCACTGCAGCTTGCACATCGCGTCCTGGCCGCTCCCGCACGAGAAGTACATGTAGCCAACCTCGGGCGGGAAGTAGAAGCCGGTGTTGACGTTGGCGCGGGAAAAGGCTCCACACAGCACGATCCGGGCGGGATTGGTGCCATCCGGCTCGTAGCGCACCTTCTTGACGGCGGTGTAGACGCCGACCTGATCACTGGCGAGCGCCGGGGTTGCCATCGCGAGGCCGAGCACACAAGCCAGCCCGAAGGTACCGAAGCGGAGTGTAGACAGCGTGGACATGAAGCCTCCTTAAGATCGGGAAGATCTGGCGCCGCCGAAAAGAGCAAGCGCCGCAAGCGGGTTGGGAACCTAAGCCATCAAGCCGGCATCGAAGCGCGAGCCGCCCCCACACGTCAAGCGCCATTCCGATGCCTCTTTTTCACTGTGGCCGGGTCAACTGCTGCCAGAGCCAGAACGCTTGCAGGTGTTCGCGATAGGACTTCGCCCGCTCCGGCTCCACACCCGCCAAGCTGTGCTGTTCGTGCGGATCGTGGTCCAGGTTGTACAGCTCCAGCCGACCCGACTCGGGCTCGAAGATCGCTTTGTACGGCCCTTCCCGCACCCCCAAAAGACCCTGCGCCTGATCGGTATAAAAGCGCGCCACCGACGAAGTTCCATCGAGCAGAGAGTGTCCTTCCGCCGCCGGTGGAATCGGCAGTCCCAGCAGCTCGAGCACGGTCGGAGCCACATCGAGCAGACTCCCAACCTGCGGACTCTGTCCGTGCAAGGACGCGGCGATCTCGCGGAGTCCCGGCAGTCCCGGCGCCACCAGCAGCAGCGGCACATGCACGTTCTCTTCATACAAATACAGCGTGTGCGCGAAGTTTCCGGGGTGCTGCTGAAACGCCTCGCCGTGATCTCCCGACACCACCCACAGCACGCTGTCATCGAGTCCGCGCGCCACCATCGCCTCGCGCAGCGTCCGAATCGCCCCGTCGCCAAAGTGAAGATCATTGAGATAGCGATTCTGCTCTCCGCTGGTGGGAAACGGTCGCGCGCGATCTTCCTTCCCGGGCGACTCATAGGGATGGTGGCCGGTGATCGGCAGATACATCAGAAAGAACGGCTGTCCGTGCTGCCGCGCCGCATCCACAAACCGCAGCGCCTCCGCCACCGTGGTCGCTTCATCGACGCCAAAGCTGGTTCGGTACTGGCCTCCGACCTGACCCGCATCCGCCAAGACCGAGAAGCCTCGATCCGCGACAATTCCCGCCATTCCTAGATACGCAAACCAGCCCGAGTGAAACATCGCGGTTCGATAGCCGACCTGCGCAAGGGAGTCCGCCAGCGTCACGCACGGTCGCCGCTTCTGGGTAAAGAACCCCGCCGGAGTATTGGCCGTGGGATACGCCGAACAGAGCGTCGCATACAGCCCCTTGATGCTCTCGGGATACACCGCATAGACGTGCTGGAAGCGCAGCGCCTCCCGATGCTCGCAGAGCTGCGTCACGGTCGGCATCGGATCGGACTGGGCACCATACGGTCGCAGGTACTGGGCCGCCGTTGACTCCAGCACAATCCAGATCACACTCCGACCGCGTGCGGCTCCGGCCAGCGTACGCAGCTTCCCAAACCGCTCATCCGGAATCGGCAGCACCGCCGTCTGGTGGGTCGCCGGTCGATTGGTCGCAAAGCGCTGTCCGTCTGCCTCCTTCTGCGGAACGGAGTCCGAGCTCCACAGTCTGCTTCCCGGTAGCTGGGCCAGCGAGGTGGTCACGAGCGTCCCCAGCGCATTGCGATGCAGGCCACGGGTCGCGACTCTCTGCAGCGCGTACGGATGAAGCAGCAGGACTCCCGCAGCCAGCGGCACCAGCAAAAGTCCAGCCGCAAGGAGTCGCCGCTGCGGAATCAGTCGCTTCACCACCGCCGGAGCCAGCGCCGCCGAGAGCCCCACCACCGCACAGGCCAGCAGGTTGGTCGTCGTCACATACATCCAGATCGAGTCCGCCAGCGCGCCTCCCGTAGCCATCCACATCGGATAGGTCAGCGGAGTCCCAAACACCCGCGCCACCGGCACATTCACCGCCGTGTAGACGGTCATAACGGCAAAGCCCGCCCAGCCCAGCCAGGGACTCCCGATCACTGCCCCAACTGCCGACAGCACTGCGCCAACTGCTGCCCCCATCACGGAAGCGATCACGGCAACCAGCAGCGCCACTCTCACATCGGCTCCCACAAGGGCAATCACCGCCAAAGGAGTCGCAAGTAGGTGCTGATTCCCATCCCGCACACACAGGGCGATAAGGACTCCCTTGGCAGTCCCAAACAGCACGCAGAGCTGTAGGAAAGTACGCACCAAGCGCCAAACTCCCAAGGCTCCCAAGCCCAGCCACCCCTGCCCGGCTGCCGACGGGGAACTTGGAAGAGGTACGGCTCTATCGTTGGGACCTACACCGCGTGACATGGGCCAACCATACGTCAAGACGATGGGTGGTTTCCGGGGCTTGTCATCGACTTGCGTAGCGTGGCACGATAAAGGGATGAGAGCCGGCTCGCTCAACATCTGGGGCCCCTATAGGGACGCCCACAACAAGTTCCGCCTTAAGATCTCTGAAAACGGACAGACCCGCAGCATCTGCTTCCGCACCTACGAAGAAGCGGACATGGCCAAAGCGCGACTGCGCGATGACATCGCTTCCCAGCAGGTCTACACCATCGGGGAAGCGGTGCGGCAGTTCTGCGAACACCTGGCCGAGACGCGCGGCATCAAGCCGGAGAGCGTGGCCTGGACGGGGGCGCAGCTGGAGTGGCTGCCGCAAGACGCAGCGCTGTCGAGCATCAACCAAGAGCGGGCCGAGAAGCTGTATCGCGATCTGGTGTCGGCTCCCAATCCGCGCACCGGCAAGCCGCTGTCGAGCGCAACGCATCACGGGCGGCTCGGGCTGGCGCGGCGACTGTACGAGTTTGCGATCAAGCACGACATGTGCCGGACCAACCCGTTTACGGCGGTGACTCCGATCGGTCGCAAGCGGGTGGGCAAGCCGCAGCTGCGCATCGATGAGGCGCGGCGCTTTGAAACCAAGTCGCTGGAGCTGGCGCAGGCCGGGGACGCGGCGGCCCTGGGCGCACTGCTGATGCTGCACCTGGGACTGCGGCAGGGCGAGGTGGCGGCTCGGGTGGCGCGCGATGTCGATGACGAAGGCCGGGTGCTGTGGGTGCCCTCGGGGAAGACCAAGAATGCGCGGCGCCGACTGAAGGTGCCAGAGGTGCTGCGACCGCTGTTGCTCAAGCTGATCGAGACGACGCCACCGGGGGCGCTGCTGTTTTACAAAGGCGACCGGGTGCCGCCGACCAACTACTTCTGGTCGCAGGTTCGTCGGCTGTGTCAGCTGGCGGACGTGCCGGCGGTGTGTCCGCACTCACTGCGGGGGCTGCATGCGACGCTGGCGCTGGAAGGCGGGGCGACCTCGGATGCGGTGGCGCGGGCGCTCGGGCACGGCTCGTTTGCGATGACGGCGCGGCACTACGCATCTGAGAGCAGTGTGGACAACGCGAAGGCGAGCAAAGTCTCGACCTTGCTGGGCAACAGCTCGGCGCAGGTGGCGGCGAACGCGGCCCAGGCGGCGACTGCCAGTGCGGCGGCGGGACCGGACGCTGACCAGCTGGTGGGCCTGCTCAAGGGCTTGTCGGCACAGCAGCTCGCCGAAGTCCTCGCCAAGATCGCCAGCCCCTCAAACTGACCCTCCCCTCTGCCTGTCGAACGAACACTCGCCTACCGAACGAACCCTCAGCGCGCTTCACGCTGCGGGGCCCCCCTTCCCGACGATCATTTTTTCCGGGCCGAGGGCGTCCCGAAAAAAACGATCTCTGGTCGGCCCCACAGCTAACCTGCGTCCAGTCCGAAACCCGCACGTTTCGACTGGGGCCCCGCTTCCCTGCGAGACTTTTTTGTCGTGCCGCAGGCGGCCCGAAAAAAAGCTCTCCGGTCGCCCCCAGTCTCGCTACTCAAACTGTTGGTTTCACGGTGGACTCGGGTTAGTTGGTCTTTTTTGGGGTCGTCTATTGGTCTAGGGGCCTTAGGCGGTGCTCTTGCTGGTCAGTGTTGCGGTTCTCAGACCCGATCAGGTGCTCGATCCTCAACGCGTTGCGGTTCTTGGACCGGAATAGGTGCTCGATCCTCAACGCGTTGCGGTTCTCAGACCTCTTTGGGTCAAATTTCCACAACGCGTTGCGGTTTGAGCACCTAAAGAGGTCGAAAAGGTCCGGTGCTTGGAGGTCTTTGGACCTCCTGCGGGATGGACTTAGGTTGTGGGAGGGGGCGGGAGCGGGCGGGGCGGGGGGCTAAGTAGGGTTACTTGGCCTTTTTGGGGGCCTTTTTGTCGGCTTTGGCGTCGGTCTTGCCGGGCTTGGCCTTGGGGTCTTTTTTGCCCTTCTTGCCGTCGGACTGATCGGGCGAGCTGGGGACCTGGACATCGGCGGCGCTCTTGACCACCACCCCCTGCGGCTGCACCGGATCGAGGATCACGAACTCGACGCGCCGGTTGCGCTCGCGGCCCTTGGCGTCCTTGTTGTTGGCGATCGGCTTGTCGGGTCCATAGCCCTTGGCGGCCAGCTTCTCGGCGGCGATGCCGTGATCGGTCAGGTACTTGAGCACGCTGTTGGCACGCCGACCGGACAGCTCGCGGTTGTAGTCCGCCTTGCCGCGATCGTCGGTGTGGCCGCCGATCTCGATCTTCTTGATGTTCGGCGACGCCTTCAGCGCCTCGATCACGTTGTTGAGCACCGGGAAGCTCTTCTTGAGGATCACGTCCTTGTTGGTGGCGAAGAACACCGGCTCCATGATGGCGATCTGGCCGTTTTCGATGCGGACCAGGCCCGGGCAGCCGTTCTTCTTCGGGTCGGTGTTGGGCGCGCCGGGCTGATCCGGGCAGGCGTCCTCGGGGTCGACCACGGTGTCCTTGTCGCGATCGGGCAGCGGGCAGCCCAGCTTCGCCGGATCAGGCTTGTGGCCAGCGGGCACGTCGGGACAGAGGTCCTTCGGATCTTGCACGCCGTCGTTGTCGCGGTCACCTGCCGGGCAGCCGAGCTTCGCCGGATCGGGCACCTCTCCCTTGGGTACGTCGGGGCAGAGATCGAGCGTATCGACCACGCCGTCCTTGTCGCGATCACCCGCTGGGCAGCCCAGCTTCGCCGGATCGGGCGTCTCGCCCTTGTGCACGTCGGGGCAGAGGTCTTCGGCATCGACCACGCCGTCCTTGTCGCGATCGCCGACCGGACAGCCGAGCCGCTTCGGATCGGGGGTCTTGCCCTTGTGAACGTCGGGACAGATGTCGATCTTGTCGACCACCAGGTCGTTGTCGCGATCCGGGCAGCCGTGGGTGCTCGGCTCGTCGGTCGAGATGCCGGCGTTGTCGGGACAGGCGTCGGACTTGTCGGGGATGCCGTCCTTGTCACGGTCGTCGGGCTTGCCGTCCTTCCACGGGGCATAGGCCAGTCGCAAAAGGGCGCGGCCATCGGGGGTGCCGGGCTCACGCAGGAGTCCGACGCCGCCGGCCACGCTCAGCTGCAGGATCTTGGCGATGTTGTAGTGGATGCCGAGCAGCACTTCGAGGCTGGTGTAGTCCGAGCCGAACGGCTTGACGCCACTTGGCCCGAGCACCACTGTCGAGAGCACGGCCTCGGGACCGATCGCAAAGCGGCGGTCGGTGTTGGCGTAGGCGATCGCGGCGCCGAGCTGCAGCTCCGAGCCGACGCTGCTGCCGGCCTCGTTGACCGTCGCGTCACCCAGCTTGGCGGCCGGGCGGTACATAAAGCCGGCGCCGAACGACCACATGACATGGTGCGAGAGGCCTCCGAGGGCGAGCTTCGGCATGACGCGCACCGACTGGTCACTGGAGCCGGTCGAGACGGCGGAGCTGCCATCGGCAAAGGCACGCAGCGGAATCCAGACGTTGGCACCAAGGCTCATCGAGATGGCGCTGCGATAGGGCTGACCAAACAGCCGCACCCACAGGCCGACTCGCGGGTCCGAGATGACCACGCCCGTCGCCGGAGCCACACCCGCTGCCGCCGTACCGCGCTCGAGCAGCACGATCGGCATCGTCGCCGTGATCAGCACCCGATCAAGGAACGAGCCGGCGATGTCGACGTGCCCGATCAGCTGGTGCTCGATCACCGACAGCGTCTGGGTAAACGAGCCGGTTGCGTCCGTCCGTCCGAAGACCAGCGGGTTGTGCGCGTAGTTCAGGGTGATGCCGGCGGCAAAGTAGCGCGTCGAGGAATACCAAGGGTGGTCTACCCAAAAAGACCACTCGCCGGCTGCCGTCGGCTCATAGCGGTTGACCTGGAAGCCGGTATTGACACCCTGCGCTTTCGCCGATCCAGCCGACCATAGCCCCGCCACGGTCAGCGCCCCGACACATGCCCATCGTTTTAAGACTGAACCGATATAGTGCAAAGCTCCCTCCATCCGAACTGTCCGTGGGTCAACCGGGCGGCATCCGTAAGCTGAAGGCCTCAAGTGCCCTGCGGGGAGACTCCATGCTCCCCACGGCAAGCCGCTCTATTGCGGGCCCAATTTTCATATCTTGCCATGTTCCCGAGCCGCTTTGGCCCCTACTTGACGACCCGCAGCTTGCTGCCTGCCGAGCGCGCGATGACGCTGCGGTCGTACATGCTCTCGCCTTGTAGGGGCGGGACGGCAAAGGTACCAGCGTTGGTGGCACGAATCGCGTAGACAAACTCCATGACCTCGGCAGAGACGCTTCCGTACAGGACCACGCGATCTTCGCGGACATCGCCATACTCGGGAGTCCACGTCGAGCCTTCCTTGGCAATCGGGAGCTGGGCCGGCGGCGCCGAGGTCTTGCGGGCCGAGCGCTCGGGCTTGTCTGCCGCCGAGTGTTCACCGCTGCCTTCCCCTTCGCCCTCGCCTTCTCCGTCGCTGTCGTGGCTGCCTTCTTCATCGCTGTCGTGGCTGCCACCTTCTTCGGAGCTGTCGTCATCGCTGTCGCTCGTCTCGGCGGGTGGACTTATGACCACCTCGAAGCCACCGGGCAGGAGGTCGACCAGCGCCAGGTTGTACAGCGTGCCGCTCTTGCCGAGGCTGCGCAGCTTGATGTGAACCTCTGCTTCATCGCCAAGCTTGACTTCCTTGATCGCCTTTCCGTCGCTACCAACGATCTCACGCAGGACCTCGAGCTTCTGCTTGACCACGTCGGTCGAGACGCGCAGGTCATACCCCGACTGCGTCACCTGATAGAACGTCCGCAGCGGACTCGACGACGACACCAGCAGCTTGCGCGCATCCGCCGAGAAGCTGACCTGCGGAAGCAGCCCCGCCGGCAGCTGTAGCGGCTTCTGCTGACCCGACGACGACACCTCGATGATCGCCAGCTGGCTTACGTCGGTGGTGTCCTGGGCCAGCTGCGCATAGGCATCGAGCGCGAGGATGAGATACGCCGACGACAGCGTGTTATAGCGACCCTTGGCAATCGGCTCGATCAGCGACAGCAGCGCGTCCGCCCCAAGCGACTTGATGCGATCGGGGAAGTGCCGCGCCAAAAGATACAGCGTCTGGGCGTCGCGAATCAGCGGATCGTAGTAGCTCTGGTAGTCCGCCGAGCTGTCTTTGACCTGACCGAGTGAGACGTTGGCGATGATCCGCTGCGCATCGCGGGTCTGCTTGAGCAGCTGCAGCGTCGCCGCCAGGTAAATCCCGGCCAGATCCTCGCCCCAGCCCTTGTACTGATTTTCGAGCCGCTTGCGGACGCTCATCGCCGCCTGCGTCGTCACCACCCCCGAGCGCGTCAGCACGTACACCGCATAGGCCCGCACCCGCTCCTCGCCAAGAGAGTTCGTCTCTCGCGAGACAATCTGGTTGAGGTATTCAAGGCTCTTCTTGAGCAGCTCCGGCGGGACCGAGAGGCCCCGTTCCTTGGCTTCGAGCAGAAAGTGCGTTGCATACACCGACGCGAAGTCATTTACCTGATTCGGATTGGCCCACAGCCCAAAGCCACCGTCGTCGTTCTGGCGCGAGCGCAGCGTCTGCACGATGTTCTGGAAGCTCTGCTCCGCCGCGTCGCTCTTGATGCCAAACTCGGGCCGCGTCCGCCCAATCAGCGCCGGCATCGCCTGACTGACCTGCTGCTCGGTGCAGCCGTGCGGGAACTTCTCCAGGTACTGCGAGAGGCCCTGCGACAGCCCGAGCGGCAGCGGCGCAATCCCCGCCGACAGCACCCGATACTCCGCAAACAGCTCACGCGGGACCCCAAGCTGCGTCCGTCCCCCGCCCGGTGGCAAGTGACCGACCTGCGTCGTGGTGTACAGCGGCGCCGCAGGCCGCACCGACAGATCAATCGAGTACTTGGCCGACTTTCCACCCAGCGACGCCACAAAGGTCATATTCCCCGAGCCCAAGACCTGCGTCGCCTTGAGCTTGTAGCGCACCACCGACTCGCGCAGCTCGCCGATCTTGACCGTCTGCGTCGCGTCCGAAGTCACCTGAAGGTGTTTCGAGGTCTGGAGCTGCACCGCGACCTTGGCGTTTGGCCCCGAGCCGGTGACGTTGTTCGCGACACCGACCGACACTTCAAACTCATCCCCGGGCGCCACCACCGTCGGCACGTTCGGACTCAGTACAAAGTCGCCGCGCACCAGCGTCTTTTTGCTCCACACCCCGACCGCATCCGGGGCCACCGCCGCCGCCATCACCCGCAGCGTGCCGTTAAACGAGTCCGGCACCTGATACGTCACCTCGCGGTCTTCCGGGTCTGCGTCGATGATTCCCGACCAGTACGCGACCGGCTTGTCCCGTCGCCGCTTAAACGGATTGAGGTTGCGCAGCGCCGCCGAGTCGCCATCCCCACCCGGTGCCGCTTTCAGCAGCCGCGAGAACTCGGGCAGGATCAGGTCCAAGATCTGCGCCGTCTTCACCTCGAGCGCTCGCTTTTGGAAGAAGTACGACAGCGGATCGGGCGTCTGGTACTTGGCGACCTGCAGGATGCCTTCGTCGACGGCCCACAGCACAATCTTGGTTGGCCGATCGGTGTGATAGCGCAGCTTCAGCGGCTCACCGGGCTTGACCAGATCCGGCACAGCGACGGTGATCTTGGCGGTCCGCTTCTCTCGCGAGATGCTAAACGGCGCGACCCCGTAGCTCAGCGGACTCATAAACACCTCGCGCGAGTCGAGGCCGCGAATGAACGACACCGAGACATAGCCGTTGCCCTCCATGTCGTCGGGAATCGTGATCTTCTGGATCGACGCATTCTGCTTAGTGTGAAACCACTTGTAGGCCCGCACCTTGTCGCGCTCGATGGTGATAAGCCCGGCGCCGGTATACGGAGCCTTGATCTGTAGCTCCAGCTCCTCACCCGCCGACACATCGGGATTTTTCAGCTTGATCTGCAGCTCGGCGTTCTTTTCCAGCGAGCGGGTCAGGTTGCCCTCGCCAGCGACGGAAAACTCGATGCGATTCAAGATCTGATCTTTGTCGTTTTTCAGCACCAGGAAGAAGTCGCCCGGCTGCTGCGTCGGCAGGGGATAGGTCACGCCGCCCGACGGAATCGACAGCTTCTTGTCCTCGACGAGGATCTCTTTTTTCACCGACTCATACTTGTAGGTGCCGTTGTCTTGCTTGATCAGCACCGACAGGTAGCGCCGCTCGAACAGCATCGTCCGCACCGCCGACTGCGCCACCGACGTTCCCTGCGGACCGACTGCCACCAAGTGGACACTGCGCTTACTCGATCGGCTCAGATACCCGAGGTCCCCGTCGGTCTTGACACCCACGAGATAGCTCATCGGCGACACCGTGACCTGCGCATCACCCGCGACGGAGCGACCACCCTCGGCCTCGAAGCCCTGGGCAATGAAGCGCAGTCGATAGGTGGCACTCGCAAAGCGTGACAGCGGCAGCTCGAACTCCGACTCACCGTGCTCGTTTGTCTCGCCTTCTTCGAGGTTTTCCGACAGCGGCTCTTTGGCTTCCATCGGATCGAAGAACTGATAGTCGCGGAACTTGCTAAACGACAGCAGCGTCGGGGACAGCATCAGCGTCGCCTTGACGCGCCGACTCTCTGCCGGGGTCCCGAACAGGTTCAGCAGCTTGACCGTGGCCTTCAGTCCGTCGGGCGACACCCAGCCTTCCAGCGACTCTTTGCTCAGCCGGGTCGAGATCTTCAGACGGTCGGGCAGAAACTCCTGCACCCGCACCGCCACCGATCCCAGCAGACCGCCGGCCTGACCGTCTTTGACGATGTGGACATTCACATTCCACGTTCCCGTCGGTGAGGCTTCCTGCGTCTGGTGACGAATCTCCTCGAAGCCCGCGTCGGACAGCCGCAGCTTTTCGCGCCGCACCGTCACGCCGCGCGCATCGTCAATCGACAGCTCGACCGGCACGCCGCCGAGCTTCTGCTTCCAGTCCTGGCTCTTGACGATCAGACCGACGCGAATCTCGTCGCCGGGCCGATAAATCCCGCGATCCGAAAACAGGTACGCTTGCAGTCCCTGCGGCTTCTCACTGTCGTGAATGCCTTCGATCGGAAAGCGCGAAAAATCGAGATAGCGGTCATGTCGCCCATACGGCAAAAACGACAGATCCCCACCTTTGGACACCTGATAGGCCAGCGGCGCTTGCTCGCGTACGAAGTCGCTTAGCTTCGGAAAGCTGACATGGCCTTCCGCGTCGGTCGTCTCGCTCTGAATCGCGATGCCGTTCTTGCCCAGCACCTCGACCTGCGCGCCCTTGACCGGCTCGCCGTTCTTCAGCGACTGCACAAACACATCGTGCGTCCCGTCGACGTTGTCCTTGACCAAGACCCCCAGATCGGTCAGCAGCACCAGGCGCTGATCGCTCTGCCCGGTCGCTTCCTTTTTCGCTGGATTCCAGCTCTCGACCTTGAGGAAGAACAGCCCGAGCCGACTCTGCCCCTTGGTTTCAAAGTACTTGCCCAGGTTCACCGCCGCGTACTGCGCCTTGCCATGACCGACCGAGGGCATCTGCAGCTCGTCGGTGAAGCGCTCGGTAATGTTCTCGGGCGTGAAGCGATAGTTCGAGAAGTCGGGATTCTGAAACGACCCGGTATTCTGCGAGATCAGGTGCTGGAGCTGATTCGGCAGGACCCGGCCAATCTCGACGCGCACCGACTCAATGTCGCGCCCAAACAGCGGCACTTTCCGCTCTCCTGACATCGCCAGCAGCGCGCCGGTCTGCATCACCCGCAGCTCTTTGGGAAACTCCGGCACGGTCAGGATGTGCTCCGACGGACGCCCAAGAACATAGCCACCCGCCGAGCGCAGTCCCTTGTTCACCTTGATGTACAGCACCTCGCCCACCTCGGCGAAGTAGCGGAAGGAGTGCGTCTCGGAGTACTCCTTTTCGTTCGGAATCTGCTCGATCTTGACCGGTCGCGCCAGCTTCAGAACGTCGGGGCCCAGCTCGCTCAGGCTAAAGCCGTACTGCTCTTTCGACGAGCTCTTATCATTCGGTGGACGCTTCGGCAGCACCACCACGCTGAGCGCATTTTTCACCTCGGCCTCAGTCACACCGGTGTTGGTCTGCACGACGAGGACCTGCTCGGGCTCCATCTGCGCGTTGTTCACCAGCGTCAGGTTCGCCTCGGTCACCCGCAGAAAGTCATACAAGCCCGGAATCGTCACCGACGTGCCCAGCGGCTCTTTGGTCGGCTTGCCACCCCGCGACGACTTCACCCCTTTTAGCACCCGCACCACCATCATCGAGTCGTGATCGGGAATCCGCACCGGGTCAGAGTGAACATATGCCGTCGCTGCGAAGCGATCGTAGGTGACCTGGAAGCGATACGGCGTCACCGTCTGCGCCCCGTCTTTCTTCGTCACCAGCTCCACTTCGAGGTGTTTTTCAAAGTCGGCCTTGTCGATCGGATGGGTAAACGCCACCGTCGCCACGACCTTCTTCTGCGTCGGATCTTGCGGATCTTGATAGAACTCCTGCTGGGTGAAGCGCGCCGACAGGGCCGCACTCTCGAACTCCAGCGAGTAATCGACGAGCTTCACATCGTCCGCGAGCAGACCCCGCTTCGCCAGCCGCACCGAAAAGCTCTCTCCGACGGGCCAGTCCTCTTTCGGCACAAACGTCAGGACTCGATCGGAGTCCCAGCGCCAGCTCCCCTGCAGCGGAGGAGACAGCTCGACACCGACGGTAACTGGCTTCTTGACTCGATCAATCGGCGCCGCCGAGCCGCCAAACAGCACCCGCAGCGAGTCGGGCTTGGCGTTGTCCTCGAGCTTGGTCGCTTCCGGAGGATCGACGCGCACCGACATCTCGATCGGCTTGGGCTGCTTTTCCAGCCAGCGATTGCCGAAGAAGACCGCCCCACCGATCGCCAGCAACATACCCAGCAGCAGCGCCGATCCCGACTTGTTGGTGACGAGCCAGCGACCCCCGCGAGCCAGCCCACCACCGATCGCCGAAAGCCACGGCGGTGGCTGCCAGCTGATCTGACCGAACACGCCGCGCCCGATTCGACGCAAGACGCCCGGCTGCTCAGCCGCAGGTTCAGACGGGACAGCCGGATCTGCTGTTGGGGCCGCAGCGTCTGGGTTTTCCGAAGTAGCTGGTGCCGAGGCCGAACTTTCCGAGACAGGCTTGTCAGTGGGTTCCGTACTCACGGTGTCTCCTTCGACAAGGCATCAGCATAAACAAACAAGCCGTACGCAGTCGAGCACCGCGCACTGAGCTACGGCAAGGCAGCCCAAAATGGCCGAAAATCGGCTCACTCTATCGCGAGAGCGTCCACGGCTCACACTGCGCCTTCAGCTTGGGATGTAGGCCATGTAGGAGACTGTCGCTCGGCTCAGCCGCACGTCGCAGCAGCTCCAACAACCCTTGCCGATCTTCTTTGCCAAGCGGCGAGCGCTGACGCTGACAGATCTTCAGCACCGACTCCATCGCACCTCGCCGCAGCGCCAGCGGAGCCTCTTTGTCGAGCCGCGACAGCAGCAGCCCCAGATCGCGACCATCGCCATGCTCCCCAACGGCCCGCAGACACAGCACCGCTGCCACCAAGCTTCGGTCCGCCGCCTGGGGATCGTCGATCAGGTCACTCAGCCCTTCGCCGACGGCCTGCCGAGCCGATGACGCGGTCTGTGGATCAGCAAGCCCGTGACGAGCCACCAGCACGCAGGCCTGCCCACGTACCGTCGGTGGCGATTTTCCGTCGGTAAGTAGCGATTGATAGCGCGGCAGCCCACTCTTGCCCAGGCAGCGCGCCAGCCCCGACAGTGACAGCGACGCCACCGCCTCATCGGCATCGAGGAGCGCTCTCTCCAGAACCGGCACCGCCGGAGAGCCGACCTGACAAGCCCCTGCCACCACCTCTGCCGCTGCCCGCCGGACCATCGGCCAGGGATCACTGCCGAGAAGCGGCGCCACAAGCGGCACCAGCGTGTCACCGCGTCGTCCCACAAGTCCCGTCAGCAGCATCGCTCGCACCCCCGCATCGCTGTCCGAGAGCACTTTTTGAATGAGCTGTGAATCGAGCGATGACACTCGCGCCAGTGCCCGCGCCGCCAGCTGCCGCAGCTCGGGCTGTTTCTCGTCGCGCAGAACCTCCCGAGTGAGCGCTGGTGTCTCGGGCAGCTCCAAGCGCGCCAGCGCTGTCAGCAAGCGATAGCGCAGCACAAACTGCTGCTCTGGGTTGGAAATCGCCGCGCCGCTTCGCCATCCTGCCCCGATCAGCTCACTCAGCTGCCGACGCCCCTCGTCGCGAGGACAGCCAACCACCGCTTCCGTCAGCGCCAACACCAGCAGCGTCAGCCACTGCGGCTGGAGACTTGCCGTCCGCAGGGAATCCGTCGCCGTCTGCCAGCGCGGATCTTGGGGCACGATGCAGCGCAGCCTCTGCCCGAGCGACTCGACCAACGGTCCCCGCAGCGCCTGCTCGTCTGCAATCTGCTCGCCCAGCGACAGCACCACCGGCAGCGACCCATGCTCAGCCAGCCAGCGCAGCGCTTGACCCCGCAACACCGTCGAAGACTGGCGTGATTGAATCAAGCCCTGGACCGCCGCCGAGACAGACTCCGCACGACCCGGTTGCGACGCCAGCGTGGTCAGCGCCGCAAACAGCGCCGTCCGCTCATCAACTTCAGCCGTAGCAGTCGCCGTCAGCAGTGTGTCGAGGATCTGTCTCTGCGTCGGCGCCGCAAGTCGGTTCGACTGCCGCGCAAGCTGGCCCAGCAGAGCCTGATAACGCCGCTTGGTACTGCCTCGACTCGACGGGAGCCCTGCCGCAATCGCCGTCAGCAGCTCTTCCCCCTGCTGGGGCGTTCCCGTCTCCAGCTGTGCGAAGAGCGCTCGCTCTGCCGCTTCCGCGACTCGCATCTCGGACGAGCCCAGCTGCGCCACCAGCTGCCCCAGCGCGTTGCCTCCGTCGAGATCGCTAAAGAGACTGACCTCGCTGAGCGCACTCCACTGCCCGTCACGCGTACCGCCATCCTCAATCGTCAGGGACACGCAGCTCGTCGGGAGCGGCTGTGGCAGCACCACCCACAGCGGCCGACTCGTTGGCGTCGTCGCAATCCGGTAGCTCTCTTTCGCCGACAAGGTCAGCGTCAGCTGCTTGGGCAAGTTTCCCTGGATCGCCGTCGCTGGTGTAATCCGCAGAGCCCGCAGCGACCGCCCCGTTGTCTCGGCCCGCCAGGTAAAAAACGTCCCGCGTGCGTCGTGCTTCCCTCGCCATGCCGTCTGCGTTTGCCCGTCGTCCAGCTCCCGTGGTGCCGTCAGCAAGTCCGCTCGCTCAATGCCCGCTTGCCGGTTCGTCGCGGTCAGTCGATACATCCCCAGTGGCGCACTGGGCAGCTCCCGAGGTCCTTGCACGCTCACAGCCAGCGACTGCATCGAATCGACCGTCGGAAGCAGCCCCTCTTGTACCGCCTGCCAGGTTCCTTCTGCGGTGTAGCGCTCGACGAACAGCCGCCGCTCGCCATCACAGCGCTCGACTGTCGGCGTCGTTTGATAGCGCATTAGCACCCCGTCGACGATATCAATCCCACGCGAGTATTCCCCATCGCTACCAACTGGTCCCACCGGTCCGTTGTAGACGGCCTGCAGCACGCCCGCGCGCCAGGTCGCCCACAGCGTGACTCGCTGCCCTGGCGCACGGAGGCCGGTCGCGACGACAAATAGCTGCCCCGCCCGGGTCCGCTTTTCCACCAAAGTACCGCCCAAACTACCGGCGCCTCGCGGAGAGCGCTCGCCCAGCTCCAGCCGCAGCTCGCGCGGCCTGCTTCCCTGCGCTTGCCCGACGCTCGTCACCGTCAGCAGTCCTGAATCATCCAAGGCCACCGTCTCGGCCTGCCCGTCGCCATCAAGGTCCACAGCCAGCTGAAGCGGTGCGGCACCTACACGACCAGCAAGCAGCCAAGACCCCGCAAACACGGCCCAAAACACCGCCTTGCCGAACACACCTCGCGAACCGCCAGAGGTAGCGATGCTAAGTTCTCGATTGCATCCGAGTGAGCGCATGGGTCACAGTAATACAAAGCAGTTGACCGGCATGACAAGGTTTGCTACTCACTCCGGCTTGCTGAATCAAAGCTGCCCGGCCAATATTTGGAGGCGTTTTCCGTGACTTGCACTCTGCTTGGCGTTGTGACCGCGCTACACAGCGAACCGACTGGCCTGCTGGCTCAAGCGGCGCAGGGCGGCGGTGGCCTGATGGCCATGAGCAACCTGCTCCTACCTGTCTTCCTCATCGGAATCTTCTACTTCATCCTCATTCGGCCTCAGCAAAAGCGGCAACGCGAGCTGGAGGACTGGCGCAAGGGGATCAAGCGCGGCGACGAGATCATCACGTCGGGGGGCCTGTGGGCGCGAGTCTCTGCCGCTCCCGACAACAGCCGCTACATCACCATCGAGCTGCAGGACAAGGTTCGTGTAAAAGTCCTGCGCGAGCACATCATCAGCAAGGCCCCACCGGCGGACGCGGCGGTGGCTGCTGCCGACGAAACCAAGTAGCCACCGATGTCCTTTGGTCTGCGCGGTTCGGCCGATGGTCTGCACTGTCCTGCCGAGGGCGATCACTCGCAGCCCTCTAGTTAGCCTGGGAGAAGCACACGCATGGAGCGGTCTTTTTACTACCGCGTAGCTACCTACTCGCTCATCACCATCCTGTCGGTGATGGCTCTTTTGCCGTCGCTAGCCGAGTGGACCAACAAGTCCGAGCGGCTGCCCGATTGGTATAAGAAAGCGTTCTCTCGCAAGATCTCTCTCGGACTGGATCTGCAGGGCGGCCTGCATCTGGTCTACGAGGTTCAGGTCGACAAGGCGGTTTCCGATAAAGCGGATCGTCTGGCGGCGCAGATCGAAGAGAAGCTGGCCCGTGACAAGAAGGTCAAGGGCGCACGGGTCATCCGCGAGGGCGACGGCGCCGAAGCGCGGCTGCGAGTCAACTTCCAGAACAAGAGCGACGCCAAGAAGCTCGACGGAAGCCTGGAGCGCGAGTTCGCCAAATACCTGACTCGCGACGGCCAAAACGAGCAGACCGGTGAGACGGTGTACAAGATGGACGCCGACTACATCGACGAGCTGCGATCCTACGCCGTCAGTCAGGGCGTCGAGACGATCAAGAATCGCGTCGACAAGCTGGGCGTCTCTGAGCCGGTGGTGCAGCGCAAGCAAAACGACATCATCGTCGAGCTGGCTGGTCTTTCGCAGGCCGACTTCGAGCGCGTCAAGAGCCTGATCGGCAAGACCGCGCAGCTCGAGTTCAAGATGGCGGACGACGGCTCGGAGTACATGCAGAAGCTGTCCGCCCACGCCGAGAGCAAGAAGGCTCAGTATGTCGGTCTTGATGTCGGCTTCGACGCCTGGCAGCAGAAGGACTCGGGGCAGCAGCACACCGATGTCTATCTCAAGGCCAAGGACAAGGCGGTGCTGGAAAAGTTCCTCAAGGAGCTACCGCCGGAGCTGACTGTTCCCTCAGACCATCAGATCCTGTTTGAGCAGACCTCGCGGCGCAACGACGACGGGGAAGAGACGCAAGACAAGGTCTGGCGGTCGTACTATCTGCACCGTCGTGCTGAGCTGACCGGCGAGTATCTGACCGATGCGGAAGTCCAGTGGGACCCGAACACCGGCCGCCCCGAGGTTGGCATTACCTTCGACAGCGAGGGTGCCAGTCTGTTCGAGAAAGTCAGCGGTGCCAACATTGGCCGTCGCATGGCGATCATCCTCGACGAAAAAGTCAGCTCTGCCCCAACGATTGAAGGCCGCATCGGTGGTGGCCGTGCCCGCATCACCCTCGGCGGATTTTCAGATCCCTATCAGCTGCAGCAAGAGGCCAAGGATCTGGTCGCGGTGCTCCGAACCGGCGCATTGCCCGCCCCGCTCCGCAAGACCTTCGAGACGCAGGTCGGCGCAACGCTGGGACCCGAGGCGGTGTCGAAGGCTCGCACCTCGATGGTCATCGGAACGCTGGCGGTGGTGATCTTCATGCTCATCTACTACCGAACCGCCGGCCTGATCGCAGACATCGCGATGGTCTTTAACGTCGTGTACTTGCTCGCGATCATGGCGCTCATCCAAGCGACCTTGACGCTGCCCGGCATCGCCGCCGTCGTGCTTACGATCGGCATGGCTGTCGATGCCAACATCATCTTCTACGAACGCATTCGCGAAGAGCTGCGGGCCGGCAAGACGCCGCGTCAGGCCGTCGAGAACGGCTTCGGGCGAGCTTTCTGGACGGTCTTCGATGCTCACGTCACCAATCTCGTGGCTGGCGTCGTGCTCTACTCCTATGGAACGGGTCCGATTCGTGGCTTCGCGGTATCGCTGATGGCCGGTATCGTCTGCAACCTGTTCACGTCGGTGTGGCTGTCGCGAGTCATGTTTGACTTCCTGGTCGGGCGCAACAAGAAGCGCGCCACCCTGAGCATCTGAGGCGCCCCATGTCACAGCAATTCTTCGAGCTAATCCGCCCAGACCACAACTTCGACTTCGTCGGCAAGACCAAGCCGCTGCTGATCTCGTCGGCGATCCTGATCGTGCTGTCGTTTTTGATGTTGCCGCTCAACTTGATCATTCCGGGACGAGGTCACGCGCTCAACTTCGCGATCGACTTCCGGGGCGGAACCGAGATGCGCGTCGACTTCAGCAAGCCCGTCACCCCCGGTGAGATTCGCGAGGCGATGGACGCGGGTGGCTACAAGGACAGCGAAGTGGTTCCGCTGCCCGAGTTCAAGCACGCGTTCCTGGTTCGCTTCCCGGCTGTCTCGGCGCTGACTCCCGAGCAGGCCAAGCGGGCAGAGTCGTCGCTGCGCGACAAGCTGGGCCAAGAGTCGCTGCGCAAGTTCGAGTTTAGCGACGGTGGAGACAAGGCCTACGTTCGTCTGAACAAGGCGGTCGAGCCGTCGCAGATTCAGGACATCCTGCGTGCGGCCGACATCACCACCAGTCAGGTTCAGCGCTTCGGTCGGCCCGAAGACAACACCTACGAGATCGTGCTGGTCGGACTCGATCAAGAGATTCGCAAGGCGCTGGACGGCAAGCTCGGACAAGGCGCGGTGGCGTCGATTCCGTCGGTGGGCTCGGTCGGAGCAAAGGCCGGCAAGGAGCTACGCGACAACGGCATCGTCTCTCTGCTCGCCGCGATCGGCTTCATCATGCTGTACATCCTGGTCCGCTTCGACTTCCGTTACGGACCGGGCACCGTGATTGCACTGCTCCACGACGCAATCTTCGTCATGGGCGCCTTCGCCGTGACCTACAAAGAGTTCTCTCTGACGACGATTGCCGCCATCTTGACGGTCATTGGGTACTCGATGAACGACACCATCGTCGTCTTCGACCGCATCCGTGAAAACGCCAACAAGATGCGCGACAAGAAGTTCTCCCAGATCGTCAACCTGTCGGTAAACGAGACGCTGTCGCGAACCATCTTGACCTCGGCGACTGTGTTCTTGGTGACGCTGGCGATGAACATCTGGGGCACGGGCGTCATTCGCGACTTCGCGTTTGCGATGAACGTCGGCGTCATCATCGGCACGTTCTCGTCGGTGTTTATTGCCAGCCCGATCCTGATCTGGCTCAACGACAAGTCGCTGCAGTCGCAGAAAAAGCCGCGCCGGTCGAGCGGCACAACCCCGGCCTAAATGCTTCCGCTGCCGAGCCTGTCTGACTTTCGTGCCCGTGGTCAGCTGATTGAGCTGCTCGGCCACCGGATTTTTGTCAGCGATCAAGGCTCGGGCCCGCCCATCCTGTTTCTGCACGGCTTTCCCACTTCGAGCTTTGACTACGCACCGCTCACGCCGCTGCTCGCCTCGCAGCGACGGCTGGTGCTGTTCGACTTTCTTGGCTACGGCTACTCCGATAAGCCTCCGCAGCACAACTACTCGCTGTTTGAGCAAGCCGACTTTGCCATCGCGGTGGCGCAGCACCTTGGGCTCGGGCCGCTGACCTTGGTGGCGCACGACATGGGAAGCTCGGTGGCACTGGAGCTGCTTCGGCGTCCGCAGCTTCCGATCGAACGGCTGGTGCTGCTCAACGGCAGCGTGCTGCTGCGGCACTACCGGCCGCTCATCACCCAGCGACTGCTGTTGCATCCGCAGATTGGTCCGCTGCTGACCCGGCTGGGCCTGATCAATCGGACGGTGTTCGGCAAGCAGTTTGCGAAGCTGTTTCCCAGCCCACCGCCGGCTGCAGAGCTGGACCTGTTTTGGGAGCTTATCCGCCACAACGACGGGCACCGCAACTACCACCTGCTCATCCGGTATTTGAACGAGCGCAAGCAGCATGAGCTCGTGTGGCTCGATGCCCTGGCCGCGAGCAGAGTGCCGCTGACGGTGATCTGGGGACAGCGTGATCCGGTGTCGGTGCCGGCGATTGCCAAGGAGGTGCTGCTGCGTCGGCCCGATGCGCGGTATGTGCCACTCCATGAAGTCGGACACTACCCGCAGTGGGAAGATCCGCAGACGGTGGCGCAGCACATCCTTCGCGCGTGACCCAAGTGGCTCGAGCCGCTACAGCCAGCGCGCTTTGATCGCCGCGAGGATTCGCTCCGCCGCCCCTCCATCTTCGAGCTGCGCCGAAAGTACCCGCGCCGCCTGCCGCATCTTTTGTTGTTCTGAGTCCACCAAATTTTGCTGCCCCCGCGACCCGATGTCCTCTTCCCGATTGCCGAGCAGCACCGCGCAGCCACCGTCGAGAAGATAGGTCCACTCCGTCTCGTTGCGCAGGATCAGCACCGGCGTTCCCAGCGCATAGGCCTCTTCTTGCAGCCCGCCCGAGTCGGTACAGAGTGCCCGCGCATTCGACAAAAGCGCCAGCATATCGAGATAGCCAACCGGCGGCAGAAGCACGATCTGCGGCGGCACCGGCAGCGTAAGCTCATCCAAAATCCGACGCGTACGCGGATGGACCGGCCACAGGATCGGATACTGCTCGGCGAGCCGCGACAGCCCTCGCAGCAGCCCTGGCAGCACCTCGGGTGTGGTGTTTTCCGCGCGATGAACGGTACAGGTCAGATACGGCGCATCCGCGGGCAGCCCCAGTCGGCAAAGCGAGTCCGCGACGATCGAGCGCCCCTGACTGCGCGGTGCAAACGCGCGCGCCGCATCAATCGCCGTCGAGCCCACCACCGTGATGTCTCGGTCAGGCAGTCCCTCGGCAAGGAGCTGCCGTCGCGCCGACTCATTGGGCGCCAGCAGCTGCGCCGAGCAGTGATCGACCAGGACGCGGTTGATCTCCTCGGGCATGGTGCGCACAAACGATCGACAGCCCGCCTCGATATGAACCACCGGCACCGCCAGCTTGGCCGCCGCCAGCGCCGCCCCGAGCGTGCTGTTGGTATCCCCGAGCACCAGCAAAAGCCCGATGTCGTGCTGCTGAATCGCCGTCTCGACGCCAGTCAAGATCGCCGCCGTCTGGACACCGTGACTTGCCGAGCCGACCGCCAGCTGCACATCGACGCCGCGCAGTCCCAGCTCGGCAAAGAAGACCGCATCCATCGCCAGCGAGTAGTGCTGACCGGTGTGCAAAAGGATTTGCTTGAGCCCTGGCTGTCCGTCGAGAAGTGGAATCAGTGGTGCCAGCTTGATGATCTCGGGCCGGGTTCCGAGCACGGTACAGACGGTCAGCATGCCCATCGCTAGCGCCCCAGCTGCGTGAGGCGGTGAATGATCGCTCGCGGGATCAGCCCCGCCTGAAAGCGCAGGTGATCGCGAAGAATGCGCGCCACCCGAGCCTTGGACTGACCGTACTTGCGAACGTGTAACACCGTCGGAAACTCCGCGACCGCAAAGCCCTGTAGCAGCGCCTCACTGAGCAGCTCGGCCATGGCCAGATAGCCCGGCGACGAAAACTGCACCGCGTCGAGGACATGCCGCCGATAGGCCCGAAACATCGCGGTGTAGGTGTGCAGGCGATGATCGAGCATCACCCGATAAATGAGCGACGCGCCCTGCGACAAGATCAGCCGATACGCCGGCACTCCGTCGACGCCACCCTCGGGGTGATAGGGCGAGGCGGTCACTATGTCGATGTCCGAAGTGAGCAGCGCCGTCATCCCGAGGATCTCGCCAAACTCGTAGGTGCCATCGGCATCGGTGGTGACCACCACGTCGCTGTGACTGGCAGCAAAGCCGGTCCGCAGGGCCGCGCCGAGCCCACGATTGCGCTCGTGAACCAGCACGCGAAACCGCCGGTCTTGCGAAAAGCGCTCGCGCAGCAGCTGAAGCGTCCGATCGGTCGAGCCATCGTCGACGAACAGGACCTCGACCTTGGCAAAACGAGTCGCCAGCTTGTCGAGCACTTCCGGCAGGCGCTGCTCAAGCTGCGGCAGGGCATCCTCTTCGTTAAAGCAAGGGATGACGATCGACAGCGTTTCAAGCGGACGGTGAGACGGGACGGCGGGCGGAGAAAAGTGCGGCACGGCCCGCATTGTACCTAACTCGCTGTGGCCGATCCTACCGTGATGCCGCACGAAGCGGGCAGCTGCCGCCGTGCTTCGGGTGGGAACAGTCCGACCAGCTCTGCGTCGGGAAGCGCCGTCGCGATGACTTGGGCGTCGAGCGGCCGCTGCGGATAGGCGAGAAGCTGCGCCAGCACCGAGGCTGCGAGTCCTCGACCGAGATCATCGACGACCAACACCGGCGCCGGCTGCTGCTCATCGGCCAGCGCGAGCGGTGACAGGTGCAAGAGCCGCAGCATGCCGTCGGACAGCTCTGACGTGGAAAAGTCACTCTGTCGCCCGCTCGGCCCGTGCAGCCCGATCTGCAGCGAGGTCAAAAACAGGTCCACAAAGTTGGCTTCACGCTCGGCTATCAGCTCGCCCTCGTGGGTCTGCACAAACGCGTCGGGATATCCGAGCAGCGCCTGCACCACCTGCCGCTGCTCCGCTTCATTTTCAAAGTAGTCAGGACCAATCGGGGTCTTGCGCGCCGCCACATGCGTCACCGGCCAGCCCACCGCCCGCAGCAGCCCCGCCAGCCGATCGGCAAAGTCCGGATGATGCGCACAGCGCGCCGCCAGTCCGGTCACCCGAGGCTCGGGCCGCAGCAGCTGGAGCCGACCCTCCAGCCACGCCGCAATCGGAGCCAGCTCTTCACTGCCCTGCGCCAGCGCTTCCGCCAAGAGCGGCTGTTCCAGCGGCAGAGTCAGCGCCAGCGCCTCGAGCCGCCCGCGATCCCGGGTCGCACCTGCACCTACCTTGACATCGGTCAGCTGCAGCACCGGATTTTTTCGCTCGCGGCTGAAGATCATCACTTCCGGCTCGCCGGGTGACTGCCGACACAGCAGCTCGGCATCTACCTGCTCGGCCCGCAGCGTCAGCTCGTAGCGAAACAGCGCCCCGGCAGTCCAGATCGTCAGCTCAAACCGCGAAGCAGGCTGCGGCGGATCGAGCAGCCGACACGGCGACAGCTGCGGACGCTGACCCTGACCCGGCCTATTTCCATGTAGCAGCAGCTGCCGCAGAGAGGCGAGCGCGCGCAAAAGGTTCGACTTGCCCTGCCCTCCCGCGCCCATCAAAAGAGCCCGCGACAGCACATGACTGCCGTCGGGAAGTTGCGGCCCCAAAGTGGGCAAGGGACAGCGCAGGTCAAGCTCCCAGCGCGGGCCAAAGGACAGGAAGTTCGCAACTGCAAAGCGGACCAGCATCGGACCGCAGACTTTGCGCGAGCCCTCGCCAGGAGGTCAAGCACTTGTCGCCCCTCTTTCGCTCTGTTACCGTCCGGACGAAGGAGTTCATCATGCGCAAACTGCTGTGGAGTGCGGCCCTTGTGATGTGTGTCGCCACCCAAGCGTGCTCAAACGAGACGGCGGTGCTCTCGCTCGATCCGCCGCAAGGCACCTACGTCGGCGGCGAAGAGATCGTCATCAAAGGTCGCAACTTCCCAGCCGGACGCGGGGGCGTCAGTGTGATGTTCGGTCGCCACGCCGCCACCAACGTCATCATCGAGAGCCCAAGCGCGATCCGTGTCACCTCCCCCGCCGGGGACCGCAACGCCGAGGCCGACATTGTCGTGATGTTCGACGATGGCCGCGCCTACCAGCTCAAGAACGCTTTCCGCTACCTCGATGCCACCGACAACAGCAAGGTGATGAAGCACTTCGGCAACAAGAAGTAGCGGCACACCAGGGTTTTGTGACTAGACTGCGCCCGCATGTCTAGCCACGTGATGGGCCAATCGAACGGCCACCTGATTTCTGCTGATGAGATCCGCGTGACCGCCGAGCTGGCGCGCTTGCTCCTGCCAGAGTCCGACATCCCCAAGCTGTCGAGTGAGCTATCGGCCATCTTGGCCTACGCCGAGTCGCTGCAAGAAGTCGATGTGGCGGGCGTGCCGCCGATGACCCACGCCGTGCCGACGCAGTGTCCGCTGCGGGGCGATGTCGCCGAAGCACATGACTCAACCGAGTCCGCGATGCGCAATGCTCCGGCCAGTGAAGCGTCGTTTTTTGCCGTTCCAGCGGTCTTTGGCGGTGGTGCAGCAGACGACAGCTTCGACGGAGAAGGCTAGGCCATGGCCGCGACTACACCTGTTTGCGAAGCCTTTGATGGCATTGCGGCGCTGGCGCAGGCGGTTCGCGCGCGCGAGGTTTCGGCGGTTGAAGTGACGCGCAGCTGCCTCGAGCGAATTGCTCAGCTTGATGACCAGCTCGGTTGTTTTTTGCGCGTCGATGAGCAGGGTGCGCTGCGACAGGCCGAAGCCGTCGATGCCAAGATTCGCGAAGGTGCCGACGAGGAGCTGCTTTTGGCCGGCGTTCCCGTCGGTATCAAGGACATGCTGTGTACCAAGGATCTGCAGACCACGGCAGCGTCGAAGATCCTCGCCGGCTTTGTGCCTCCTTACGACGCGACGGCGGTGGCCAAGCTGCGCGCGGCGGGTGCGGTCGTCCTCGGCAAGCTCAACATGGATGAGTTTGCGATGGGCTCGTCAAATGAAAACTCGGCGCTTCGGCCCTGCAAAAATCCCTGGGATGTGACGCGGGTGCCGGGCGGAAGCTCGGGGGGATCGGCGGCGGCGGTGGCGGCGTCGCTGTGTCCGCTCAGCCTCGGCACGGATACCGGCGGCTCGATTCGTCAGCCGGCGGCGCTGTGCGGGGTAACGGGCATGAAGCCGACCTACGGCCGGGTGTCGCGCTACGGGGTGATTGCGTTTGCCAGCTCGCTCGATCAAGTCGGGCCGCTCGGTCGCAGTGCCGTCGATCTGGCGCAGGCGCTGCAAGTGATCGGTGGCCACGATGCACACGACGCGACGAGTCTCCCGCTGGAACAGCCCGACTATCTTGCCGCCTGCCAGACGCCGATCGTCGACAAGAATCGCCGGCTGCGCATCGGTCTGCCCAAAGAGTTCTTCGCCCAAGGACTCGACCCGCGCATTGAGCGCTGCGTCCGCGCCGCGATTGCCAGCCTGCAGCAGGAAGGCGCCGAGCTTGTCGACGTATCGCTGCCGCTGACCAAGCACTCGATCGCCATCTACTACCTGATTGCCACCGCCGAGGCCTCGAGCAACCTGTCGCGCTACGACGGCGTTCGCTACGGCCTGCGTGTCACTCCTTGCGACGGTGAAATCGGCCCCGGTCAGTCCGCTCTCGTCGAGATGTACAAGCGCACCCGCGCCGCCGGCTTCGGTCCCGAGGTCCAGCGTCGCATCATGCTCGGCACCTACGTCCTGCGCTCGGGCTATTACGACGCGTATTACCGTCGAGCAAGTCAGGTCCGGACGCTGGTCGCGCGCGACTTTGCGGCGGCGTTTACGAAGTGCGATGTGCTGATGACGCCGACCTCGCCGGTCTTGCCGTTTCGACTCGGTGAGCGCCTCTGTGACCCGCTCTCGATGTATCTGGCCGACATCTACACGATCAGCTGCAACCTCGCCGGGCTGCCGGGGCTGTCGATGCCGTGCGGCTTGGTGACCGAAGCGGGCAGTGATCGACCACTTCCCGTCGGTGTGCAGGTTCTTGGGCCCCCGCTCCACGACGCCAAAGTGCTGCAAGTCGCGGCGGCGTATCAGCGAATCACCGACTGGCACAAGCAGCGACCCCAGATCCTGACTCGGCCCGGCGCGGAGGCAGCGTCACCATGACCGCAGCCACCGAGTTTGAACCGGTCATCGGCCTGGAAGTCCACGTCCAGCTCGCGACCCAGAGCAAGGCGTTCTGCGGCGCTCGGGCCGAGTTTGGCGGACCCCCAAACACCCACATTGACCCCTATACGCTCGGGCTGCCAGGCGCGCTGCCGGTCTTAAACCACCGTGCCGTCGAGTTCGCCCTGCGCATGGGCCTCGCCTGCGGCTGTGACATCGCGCTGCGCAGTGAGCTGTCGCGCAAGCACTACTTTTATCCCGACTCGCCCAAGGGCTATCAGATCAGCCAGTTCGACCGACCGATCTGCGAAAACGGCCACATCGAGTTTGTCCTCGGCAGCGAGCGACGCCAGGTCCGCCTTCTGCGCATCCATATCGAGGAAGACGCCGGCAAAAACCTCCACCTTGCGGGCGGACGGACCTCGCTGATCGACTTCAATCGGGCCGGCGTGCCGCTGATCGAAGTGGTGTCGCAGCCCGAGCTTCGCTCTGCCGAGGAAGCCGGCGAGTATCTGCGCGCGATCCGGCAGCTGGTGCGGTTTTTGGGCATTTCCGACGGAAACATGGAAGCAGGCTCGCTGCGCTGCGATGCCAACGTCTCGATTCGCCCGCGCGGCTCGACGCAGCTGGGCCAGCGTACCGAGCTGAAAAACATCAACTCGTTCAAGTACGTCCAGAAGGCGATTGAGCACGAGATCCTGCGCCAAATCGACATCGTGCAGTCGGGCGGTCGAGTCGTGATGGAGACGCGGGGCTGGGACGCGGCGCGCGGGACCTCGCGCAGTCAGCGCCAAAAAGAGCACGCGCACGACTATCGCTACCTGCCGGACCCGGATCTGCCGCCGCTCATCATCGACGAGACGTGGCTGGCGTCGATTGCCGCTGCGCTCCCGAAGACGCCGATGCAGCGACGGGACCACTACCTTTTGCGGCTTGGGCTTACGCCCTACGATGCGTCGGTGCTGACGGCCGAGCGCGAGCTGTGCGACTACTTCGACCAGGCGCTGGTGGCAGCGGGGGTGCCGACGGAAGACGAGAGCCTTGGCGACGGCCTGCGCAGCCGGGCCAAGCTGTGTGCCAACTGGCTGTCGTCGGAGCTGCTCGGTCTGCTCAACAAAGACAGCCGCGAGATCTCCGCTTCGCCCGTCTCAGCCGAGTCTTTGGGCGAGCTGGTGCGCTGCGTTTCCGACGGCATCATCAGCGGCAAGCAGGGCAAAGAGGTGTTCTTCCGCATGTACGAGAGCCGGCAGAGCCCGACGGAGATCATCGAACAGCTCGGGCTGCGGCAGCTCACCGACCCGACGCTGATCACCGCCGCCTGTCGCAAGGTTGTCGACGATCCGGCGATGCAGAAGCAGATCGAAAAGTACAAGCAAAACCCCAAGCTGCTCGGCTTCTTCGTCGGCAAAGCGCTCGCCGAGACGCAGGGCAAGGCCAAGCCCGAGCTGGTGTCTGCGATCATGCTCAGCCTGCTCGCCGAGAAATAACGCCATGTCGATGACTCCACGCGAAACTCCACTGCTGCTGTCGCCGCTGCGCTTTGACCCGGTGCGGGTCGAGCTGCAGCTGATCGACCAGCTTCGGCTGCCCGGCGAGGAAGTCTGGCACCGCTACACCGACTACCGCGCCGTCGCTGAAGCGATTACGACGATGGTGGTCCGAGGCGCCCCCGCGATTGGCATTGCCGCCGCGTTTGGCGTCGTCCTCGGAGCTAAGCAAGGTGCGCCACTGGACGAAGTGATTGCAACCCTGCGCCGTACCCGACCGACGGCAGTGAACCTGTTCTGGGCGCTCGACCGGATGCAGCGCCGTGCCACCGAGCTAGGCGCCGGCTCTCCGCTTTCGATCGATCAGCTGGTCGCCGCTTTGACCGCTGAAGCGCAAGCGATCTGGGATGAAGATGTCGGATACTGTCTGCGCATGGCGGACTTTGGCGCACCTCTTTTGCCACCGGGCAACGTGCTGACTCACTGCAATGCCGGCGGTCTGGCGACGGGCGGTTACGGCACGGCGGTGGGCGTGATTCGGTCGGCGTTTGCGCAAGGCCACATTCGCTCGGTGTTTGCGGATGAGACTCGCCCGTTCTTGCAAGGCGCGCGGCTCACTGCCTATGAGCTGCAAAAAGCCGGCGTGCCGGTTACGGTCCTGTGCGACAGCATGGCCGGCCACCTGATGGCACAAGGTGAAATTCAGAGCGTCATCGTCGGCGCGGATCGAATTGCCCGCAACGGCGACATCGCCAACAAGATTGGAACCTATTCGCTGGCTGTGCTGGCTTCAGCGCATGGGATTCCGTTCTTCGTCGCAGCACCGCGCTCGACGCTGGATCTTTCGACCGCGAGCGGGCGCGACATTCCCATCGAAGAACGCAGCACAGAGGAGGTTGTTCGGATAGGCCCGGTGCGCTTGGCTCCTGTGGGAGTATCGGCACGCCACCCGGCCTTTGACATCACACCGGCGCGTCTTGTGACCGCGATCATTACCGATGCCGGCGTCGCAAAAGCGCCGTATCCGGAGAGCCTGGCCGCACTGCTTGCAGCCACGTAGAGACAAAGTCAATTGGCCTCCAAATCGGAAATCCTGCAAAATCAATCTTTAAGGGGTCGGCTGCGGCTGGCTCCGTCAATCGTCGTGAGCCACTAGGTAAACGGGGAGGGTGTCTTGGAGAAACTAAAGGCTGGAGGGGAAACCTCCGCGTACTGTACGTCGTGTAAGGACATGCGACACCATGTGGTTGTGGCCATGAGCGGCGACGTACCGGCCAAGGTAGAGTGCCTAAGCTGCCACAAGCAGCACAAGTTCAAGGCGGGTCCGCCGGGTAGCAAGGTGGCCAAGCCAGCGGGAGCCAAAGCGCCCCGTGCCAAAGGTGCGCGACCGGCAGCGCACTCGATTCCGGCGGTGAGTGGGCCGAATCCACTCGATACGATCCTGCAGACACGCGGGACGGGCAGTGCGCGCAGCTACTCACCGGCCGAGCGGTATGCCGTGGGCGAGCTGCTGGCTCATCCAAGCTTTGGCATCGGTGCAGTGACGGCCACGCCATCGCCGGGCAAGATGTCGGTGCTGTTCCGAGACACGACGCGGCTGCTGCTGCACGAGCGGGTTCCGGTTGTGGTGGCGCCAGCGGTCAAGCTCAGCCCTCCGCCTCGGCGTGAGGAGTCGCCCACCGGTCCGGCGGAGCGACCGCCGAAGGTGAAGCCGCTGCTGTAACGTCGTCTCATTCGCTGCGATTCGAGTCTGCGAGCGACAGCCGTGCTAGGCTTTCGCGCTGGTGAGCATTGCGACGCGGGTCACGCTTTTAACGGTCCTCCTGGTGACGCTGGCACTTGGCGTCTACGGGTCGCTGAGTATGCGTGGCCGGCGGGCCGAACGAACCGCTGACTTGGAACGCCAGACCTGGCTGTTCGGCTCGGCGCTCAAAGTGGCGCTGGAGGCGGCGGTTCAGGATGGCTTGTACGAAGACCTCCACCGCTTGATTGATCGGATGCAGGTGGCCGAGCGCAACATCGAGGTCGCGTATCTGGACCTGCTGCAGCCGGCTGAAGATGCGGTGTTTGCGCCCTCGTCGCAGGGTGGCAAGAGCAGCGGCGACAAGCCGTTCCGACCGCCCAGTCCAGATGCTGGCCGCGAGGAGCGTCGTCGTCGCGTCGAGATCACCCGCCAGCCGTATGGCGAGCACCTCTACATCAGTGGCCGCGAGGTCTATGCCTATACGCTGCCGATCGTCGACAGCAAGCACCGGATGGTGGCGATCATCGATCTGGTGCGCGACAAAAGTGCGCTGGAACAAGAGATGCTGCGAGCGACCCGCGATGTGGTGCTGACGCTCGGTGGACTGGCGCTGCTGCTGGCGATCTTGGTCAGCCTGACGGTGCGGCAAGAGTTCTCGGCGCCGCTGCTGCGTCTCGTCGGTGGCATTGATGAAGTGACGCGCGGTGACTATACCGGCGCGATTCTGCGCGAGCGCAACGACGAGGTCGGGCTGCTGGCCGATCGCTTCAACGAGATGACCGGCTCGCTGCGGGATGCCCGAAACGAGATCCTCGCGGGCGTCGATGCCAAGCTTCAGCTGGAGCAGCGACTGCGGCACTCGGACAAGCTGGCCACGATCGGTCAGCTGGCCGCCAACATCGCGCATGAGGTCGGCACGCCGCTCAATGTCATCGGTGGTCGTGCTCGCGTCATGGCCCGTCGCGCCGAAGATCCTGCCGCTGTCCAAAAGAACGCCGACATCATCGCCACCCAGGCCGAGCGGATTACCAAGATCATCCAGCAGCTGCTCGACTACGCCCGGCGAAAGGCACCAGCGCGCAGCAGCGTCGATCTACGCCGGGTGTGTGCAAGTACGCTTGACTTTTTGGAAGTACAGCTAACAACCCGACATGTCGTCGCGCAGCTCCATCCGTTTGCGGTGCCGACGCCGCCCCAGCCGGAGAGTCACATCGAAGCGATGGTGCGCGGTGAGGCCCCGGTCGGACAGCTCAAGCCACCGTCAGCGCCGATTGTGACTGGAGACGCCGATCAGCTACAGCAGGTGTGTCTAAACCTGTGCATCAATGCGATTCAGGCGATGCCCGACGGGGGCTCGCTCGATCTGTCGTTGGAGGGAATCGTCCGTCGCAAGCCTGGCCTCGACAAAGCTCCGCCGGGCGCGTACGTGATGGTTGCCGTCGCTGACACGGGCATCGGCATCGACGAAGGCGATCTCCATCGCATCTTCGAGCCGTTTTATTCGACCAAGACGCACGACGGCAAGACTGGCAAAGATGGACCTTCGGGCAGCGGCCTCGGGCTGTCGGTGTCCGCTGGCATCGTCAAAGATCTCGACGGCTGGATCGAGTGCGAGCGCCGACCCAAAGGTGGCACAATCTTCCGGGTCTTTTTGCCCGCGCCCGAGCGTGACGAGCCAACCGACAGGCCGCAGCGCAGTCGCCCGCCGGCTCGCTCGCAAGCCGACCAGCCGCTGTCCCCCAGCGAGGGCAATTCGTTTGAAGAGGCCGCACCCGACATGTTAAGCCCATTTGAGACGAAGAACTGATGGCCCAGCCCCCGAAGACGACGAGCAAGCTGCCGCAGGTCCCGCTGCCGGGAAAAGCGACGCCACGCACCCAGCCGCCACCGCTACCGAGCGATGCAGCCACGGATCGCCAGAGCCGGCAGACCGTGCTGGTGGTCGAGGATGACGCGGCGATGCGCGATCTGCTCGAAGACTCGCTGCGCGACGAAGGCTATCGCGTCGAGACGGCGGCGGGTGGTCATGCCGGGGTGGCGCGGGTCCAAAAAGGCGGCATCGATCTGGTGGTCACCGACGTTCGGATGCCGGATCTCGACGGACTCGACATGCTGCGCGAGATCAAGAGCGCGCCGCTCGAGCAGCCACCACATGTAATCGTCATCACCGCGTTTGGATCGATCGACACCGCGATCAAGGCGGTTCGACTCGGGGCGCACGACTACATCACCAAGCCGTTCAACATGGAGACACTGTTTCTTGCCGTCGAGAAAGCCCTGGAAGAGCGGGGACTCCGGCACGAAGTGACGCGGCTGCGGCGCGAGGTCGAGCGGCCCTATCAGTTCGACAACATCATCGGGCGCTCGCCGCTGATGCAGGAGGTGTTTGGGCTGATTCGGCGGCTGTCGGGCTCGACGGTCAACGTGCTGATTACCGGCGAGAGCGGCACCGGCAAAGAGCTGGCGGCGCGGGCGATTCACTTTCACTCGGCGCGGGCGAAGCAGCCGTTTGTGGCGGTCAACTGTGCGGCGATTCCCGACCAGCTGCTCGAGTCCGAGCTGTTTGGCTACAAGCGCGGCGCGTTCACCGATGCCCGCAGCGATCGCTCGGGCCTGTTTGTCGAGGCGGATCAAGGGACGCTGTTTCTCGACGAGATTGGCGATCTGTCCCCGACCTTGCAAGCGAAGCTGCTGCGGGTGCTGGCCGAGCGTGAGATTCGGCCACTCGGCTCGTCGCGGCCCGAGAAGGTGGATGTGCGGGTGATCTCGGCGACGCACCAAGACCTCAGCCAGGGGATGCGCGCCGGGACGTTTCGCGAGGACTTGTACTATCGGCTGAACGTGCTGCAGATTCACCTGCCGCCGCTGCGCGAGCGCTCGGAAGACATCCTGCCGCTGGCCGAGCACTTCCTTGGCAAGGCCCGCGAGCGCGGTGGCAAGCGCGTCACCGGCATTCATCCGCAGGCGAGCAAGCTGCTTTTGTCCCATGGCTGGCCGGGCAACGTCCGCGAGCTGGAAAACAGCATCGAGCGGGCGGTGGCACTGTGTGAAGGCTCGCAGGTCATGGCGCACGACCTGCCGCCGCAGCTGCGGGAAAAGCGCCGCGAGGACATCGTCTCGTTTGCGCTGTCGCGGAACATGACCCTCGAGGAGCTGGAGCGAGAGTACATTCTGCGGGTGATGAAAGAAGAGAGCGGCAACAAGACCCGGGCGGCCCAGCGGCTGGGGCTCGATCGCAAGACGCTCTATCGCAAGCTGGAAGAAGCGGGCCGGGCGGCAACAGGGGACGGGGATGGCGACGGGGAAAGCGACGATGGCTCAGCCGACGACCACGACTAGGGACGCGCTGCCGCGTGGCCTGATGCGGCTGCTCATCGCCTACTGGGTGACGACGCGGGTGATCCTGTCGTACTACCTTTTGCGCTTTCGACTGCGCCTCGCCGGGCCCGATGCCTCGACGCGGCTGCTTTTGGAAGCGCACCGTCGCAATGCGCGGCGGATTCACCTGGGCATCGAGCGGCTCGGCGGGCTGTTTATCAAAGTCGGTCAGCTGATCAGCATCATGACCAACGTGCTGCCGGAGCCGTTTCGCGCCCAGCTGGAGACGCTGCAAGATCGCGTGCCGGCCCGGCCCTACGACGACATCGAGCAGCGCTTCGCCGAGGAGTTCGCCGGTCGTCGGCCCAGTGAGGTCTTTGCCTCGTTTTCGCCCGAGCCGGTGGCCTCCGCGTCGATTGGTCAGGTTCATCGCGCCCGCACCCAAGCCGGCCTGGCCGTCGCGGTCAAAGTTCAGTATCCCGACATCAACGAGATCGTTCGCATCGATCTGGCGGCGCTCGGGCGGATCTTTTGGCTGCTGCATCGCATCGCACCGGCCCACGGACTCGACGCGGTGTTCATCGAGATTCGCGCCATGGTGCTGCAAGAGCTGGACTTCACCGCCGAGGCCAGCAACCTGCAGCGCATCGCCGACAACTTTGGCAAGTACAAGCCGCCGCTGCCGGTCGAGTTTCCCCAGGTCATCGCCGAGCTGTCGACGCCGCGCGTGCTGACCACGACCTGGATTGAGGGCATCAAGGTGTCGAACCTCGGTCGCCTCGATGAGCTGGGCATTGACCGCAGCAAGCTCGCCCGCACCATCGTCACTTCGTACTGTCAGCAGATCTTCCGCGACGGGCTGTATCACGCCGATCCGCATCCGGGGAACCTGCTGGTGCTGCCGCCACCGCGCAGCAGCGACGATCAAGCCGAAGCCGAGCGGCCTGCCGGTGCTGCGCCGACCCCGTGGCTGGAGCTGGGAGGCGCCAAGCTGGTGTTTCTCGACTTCGGGGCCGTCGCCGAGCTGTCACCCAAGATGCGACGCGGCATCGTCGATGTGCTGCAAGCCGGCCTGACCCGCGATACGCAGCGGCTGCTGGTCGCGATGAAGGACATGGGCTTCATTGCACGCGGCGCCGACCCGCAGATCTTCGAGCGCGTGGTTGATTTTTTTCACGACAAGTTCCAGGCCGAGTTCAAGCTTGACTCGCTGTCGCTGTCCGAGGTCAAGCTGTCGCCGGAGCGAGCGCTCGCCGACCTGGCCGATCTGCGCCGACTGGATGTCAACCTGCGCGACCTCATGGAGCACTTCCACGTCCCCAAAGAGTGGATTTTGCTCGAGCGAACGCTGCTGCTCTTGCTGGGGCTGTGTACCGATCTGGCGCCGGACCTAAACCCGATGCAGGTGATCCGTCCCTACGTCGAGGAGATGGTGCTGGGCCAAGATCGCGACTGGTCGAAGCTGCTCGTGGAGACGACCCGCGATGTGGTGACGCAGGCGGCGCAGCTACCCGGCGAGCTGCGCAAGTTCCTCCACCGCGCCCAGCGGGGCCAGATCGAGGTGCGCTTCCGAGGCCAAGAGGACACCGCGATCCTCATCCACGCCGTCGCCCGCCAGCTGATCGTGACCGCGCTGGGGATCACCTCGTTTGTGACCTGGCTGCTGCTCGACGCCCGGGGCCAGCTGGAGCAGGCCGACTATGCGCTCTACGCCAGCATTGGGCTCGGCGTCTACCTGCTGTGGCTGATGCTTACCACTCCGCTGCCTCGCAGGCACCGCTGACTGCCGCCGAATGCTGCACTAGCGCTCGGCGTGATTCCCCATTAGCATCCACCCACCATGAAGTTGCCGAAGCTTGCCCTCTGCGCCGTGCTGTTTGCTGCCCCAGCTGCCCGCGCTGACATCGCATCGCCGCAGCAGAAGATCTACGTACCGCCGCAGCGAAAGCCAGCGCCGCCCAAGCCCCCGGGCACGCCGCAGGCTCAGACCCAGCCGCAGGCCAATCCCCCGACCAGTCCCCCGGTCACGCCCGCCAAAGACGCCACTGCCAATCCCCGCGATCCGGTCAGCGTCGCTCGCAAGACCCCGGCGATCGCCAGTCGCATCGCCAAGCTCCATCAAGCCGAAGGCGGCTCGCCCAGCGACCAGGCCCAGCAGCTCGACGAGCGCGTCACTTCGATCGAGCTAGGCGGCCAGTGTGGCTTTGCCGGCTGCTCCTCGACCACCTTGGTGGTCTTCACCTACCGAACGCGCGGCGCCAACACTGCCACTTCATCGGTGATGGCGCTGGTTTCCTGTCCGCCGATCATGCGCCAGGGCTGCACCGCCGTGCCCGCCGAAGTGCAGCCGCAAGGACAGCTCGAACAGACCCGCTGAGCGAGATGCCACCGTCCCGACCGCACATTGTTCTTCCCCTTGCACCGATTCCTCCCGCTTTTACGGCCTCGCTGTTTGTGGCCGGTGTTCCTGGACCGTGGACCCAAGCTGTGGTGTCTGCGCTGGAGCAAGCCGGGTGGGATGGTGTGGTCTATTTGCCCGGCACGCTCGACGAGACTGCCGCCACCCGGGCCGAGCTGGGGCGCTGGCGAGAAGAGGCCCTGCATCACAGCGATGGCGTGCTGATCTGGCTCGGCGATGGCGCCCAGGCCGATCCGTGGCTGCACGAGCTGTGGGGTAGCTGGCAGCGATCCTCGCGGGTGGTGCTGGGCGTTCCCCCGGATCAAGCGGCGCCCGAGTCGGCCAGTCGGCTGCACCTTCCGGTCGCGCGCAGTCCCGGCGAAGCGGTCGAGCAGGCCCTGGCGATGCTGCGTCCCGGTCAGAGCCGTCGCGGCGGCGAGCGTACGGTGCCGCTTCTGCTGTGGCGCAGTCCCGGCTTTGCGGCCTGGTATCAAGCGCTGCGCAAGGCCGGCCACCGCCTAGAAGATGCCCAGCTAGAGTGGTCCTATCGCAGCCGAGGCGCCGGTCGTCCGCCGCTTTTGTGGGCGCTGCGTCCCCGGGTCTTCGTCATGGGAGAGCGTCGGCACAAGAGCGGCGAGGTGGTCATTGGCCGCACCGACATCAGCGCCAGCGTGCTCTATTACCCAAGCCAGAGCGGCGACCCGCTCGATACGCTGGTGGCCCTGGTTCGCGAGTATCGCTCGGCGGTGCGCAACCGGCTGGGCTTTGGACTGATGCTGCCCGGCGGCTCGGCGGCGATGGCCAGTGAGCGATCCGCAGACCCACGCACCACCGCCCAGCGCGAGGTCGCCGAGGAGACAGGTCTTCAGATTGAGCCCGCGCAGTTTGTCCCGATCGACGCCGGGGATCGCCAGGTCGCCGCCTCGCTGGCCAGCTATCACTGCCACCTGTTCCGGGTGCGGCTGCGCGACGATCAGCTGCAAGCCCTGCAAGCGACGGCAGCGGGCGGCAAGCCCAACGGCGCCAACATCGGAGAGCGCTGCTTTGTGACGGTGCGAACGGTGCGCGAGCTGCTCTCCTCGCCGGACCTTGACTGGAGCCAGCTCGGCATGGTGCTGCACGCGCTGGAGATCCGCAGTGCCACCCACGAGCACCGCCCTCCCGCACGACCGGGGTAGCCGCGCCCGCGATTCGGGCTAGTATCCGCGCATGAGCACGCCCGTTTCGACTCCCAGCCTCCAGCTTTCCGGCAAAGTTGCCATCGTCACCGGCGCCAGCCGTGGCATCGGTGAGGCCATCGCCAAGTGTCTCGCCAGCCACGGGGCCAAGGTCGTCCTCGCTTCCCGCAAGATCGACGGCCTGACCCGCGTCGCCGAGGAGATCAACGCGCGCGGCGGCGAGGCCATCCCCCTGGCCTGTCACACCGGCCAGCCCGAGCAGGTCGAAAAGCTGGTCGCCGACACCGTCGCTCGCTTCGGCAAGGTCGATATCCTTGTCAACAACGCCGCCACCAACCCGCACTTCGGTCCGATGCTCAGCATCGACTGGCCGGCCTGGGACAAGACCTTCGAGGTCAACGTCAAGGGCTACTTTGCCGCCACCCGCGCCGTCAGCCGCCACCTCATCGAGCGCGGCGCCCCCGGCTCGATTGTCAACGTCGCCAGCGTCGTCGGCTTCATCGGCTCGCCGATGCAGGGCGTCTACGCGATGACCAAAGCGGCGGTGATCAGCATGACCAAGACCCTCGCGATGGAGCTGGGCAGCGCCGGCATCCGCGTCAACGCCATCGCCCCCGGACTCATCGACACCAAGTTCGCGGCGGCGCTGACCCAAAACGAAGAGATCTTGAACATGGTGCTGTCGCGGACGGCGCTCAAGCGGGTCGGTCAGCCCGACGACATTGCCGGGGCGGCGCTCTACTTGAGCAGTGATGCCTCGCAGTACCTGACCGGCCACACCCTGGTCGTAGACGGCGGCTGGACCGTCGCGTAGCCCCAATGCCCACCGACCTGTTTGGCTTCCTGTCGCGGCGACGCTTCCTGCGCCTTGGACTGGCGGGGCTGGGCGTCGTGCTGCTCGGCGGGACCTCGGGACTTTTGCTGCTGCGGGGGAAGGCGCCGCACGTCGAGGGGCTGCGGGTGCTCGATGATCACGAGTATCGGACCCTGTGCAGCCTGGCTGCGGTGCTGCTGCCGCAAGGCCCGGTCTTCCCCCAAGGGGCGCTGGAGCTGGATCTGCCGCGTGCGTTTGACCGCTTCCTCGCCGAAGAGCCCGACTACCTTCGCCAGGATCTGCGGCAGGCGCTGGTGCTGGTCGAGCTGGGGCCGGTGCTGTTCGATCGGCGGGCGGTGACCTTCAGCCGGCTGCCTCCCGACGAGCGACTCGCGCACTTTCAGGCCTGGAGCGAGAGCGAGACGCTGCTGCGCCGGCAAGTGGCGCTGGCCTTCCGCAAGTTTATGTGCCTGGTGTTTTACGATCAGCCGACGGTGTGGCCGCACATTGGCTATCCGGGCCCCAGCTTCGCGAGGCTGTCCCGATGAGCCGCCTCGGTGCGATCGTTGACCTGTCCAAAGAGCCGCTTGCCGGCCCCCTGTCGGTCGAGTACTGCGTGATTGGCTCCGGTCCGGCGGGTGCCACTGCGGCGCGGGCCCTCGGGCGGGCGGGCAAGGAAGTGCTCGTCCTCGAAGAAGGCGCCGATCGCGTCGGCCCCGCACTCACCCAGCGCGACGGCGAGATGTACGACCAGCTGTACATGGATCGCGGCGGGCGCAGCACGGCGGACCTGTCGATTGCGGTGCTCAGCGGGCGCGTCCTCGGCGGCGGCAGCGTGATCAATGCGTCCGATGTGGTGCCGATTCATCCGTCAGTACTTGACGTGTGGCAGCGCCGCTTTGGCCTTGCCGACTACACCGTCCAAGCGCTGGCCGAAGACGAAGCGGCGGCGCTGGCGGATCTCTCGGCGAGCCGACCCGACGACTCGCTGCTCAACCGCAACAACACCCTGCTGCGCGACGGCTGTCACAAGCTCGGCTGGCGCGGCGAGGTCATGCTGCACAACCGGGTCGGCTGCGCGGGCCTGGGCACCTGTCTGCTCGGCTGTCCGCTGTCGGCCAAGCGCAACGCCCGCATCGTGCCGATTCCCCAAGCCATCGAGGGGGGCGTCCGCTTTCTGACCCGTGCCCGCGCCCTCCGCATCGAGCAGCTGGGCGCCGATCGCAAGCGCATCACCGTCCGCAGCCTGGACGAGCGGGGCTATCACGAGCAGCACCACCTGACGATCGAGGCCAAGCGGGTGATCATCGCCGCCGGAGCCATTGCCAGCGCCCAGCTGCTGCGCCGCTCGGGACTGGGCAATCAGCACGTCGGGCGCGGCTTCTTGCTTCAGCCGCAGCTCCCGATCGCGGCGTCGTTTGCCGAGCCGGTGCGCTGCTTCGAGGGCATTCCGCAGACCTACGCCGTCACCCAGTTCGAGGAGCTACAGCATCCCGTCCACGGCTTCTGGGGCTTTCGCATCGAGGCGATCGGTGGCACGCCGGGGATTGTCGCGACGATGCTGCCGGCCATCGGCGCCGCCGGTCAGCGCCTGATGCAGCGCTATCCCCACATCGCGGGCGCGCTGCTGCTGCATCCCGACGCGCCCCGGGACGACAGCATCCTGTCGATCGAGCGAAACGGGCGGCTCCAGATCCACTACCAGCTCGATGCGGAACAGGTGACGCGCTTTCGCCAATCGGTCGAGGCAGCGGTGCGGGTCTATCTGGCGGCAGGTGCCGAGGAAGTGCTGGTGCCGCAGACGCCGCCGCTGTCGTTCCGGTCGCTTGGCGACTTGCCGAAGCTGGCGGGGCTGACGCTGCGTCCGGCCAGTGTGCCGCTGATCTCGGCGCATCAGATGGGCACGGTGAAGATGGGCGCTAGCCCGGCCACGGCGGCTTGCAGTCCCGATGGCGAGCTGTACGGAGCACCGGGCGTCTTCGTGCTGGACTCCTCGCTGTTTCCATCGAGCCCGTCGAGCCACATCATGACCCCGATCCTAACCCTCGCCCATCACCTCTCCCGCCGCCTGCTCAGCCGCTAGGGCTTGGCGGGCTCGGGGCGCTTTCTGGGGGTGTGGGAGGCGGGGAAGAAGGCATTGACGAAGGCTTTGCTGAGGCCGCGCTTGCCGGCGATGGCTTGAAGCTGTCCTTCGGTGGTCAGCAGCACGCTGTTCCCTTCGTCGCGCAGGGCGGCAACCTGGGTCGACAGGCCCTGCTGCGCCGCCTTGACTGCCTCGCGGTTCTTGATGGCGGCTTCCCCGGCGGCAATGGCATCGGTGAGCGGCTTCTCGTGGGCCTTGCGCAGCGCAGCCGGCGTCTCGGCCTGGGTCAGCTTGTGCAAAAGGGTCCGACTGACCCCAAGCTGCGCCTCCAGCGACAGGCTCACGACCGCCGACAGCGGCTTGGGAAACAGCTGCTGAAACAGCGGCGCCTTGCGGCTCTGCTTCGCGACCCCGAGCACGTCGTGGTGCAGCTGGGTGGTCACGTCATCGAGCCCGAGGTCCCGCAGCCCAACCAGCGCATGGGCGCGAATCACCGCTCGCTGCCGGTCCCGCCGGTCGCCATCGAGCTTCGCCCACTTGTCGAGCAGCTTCTTCACCGGCGCCACCAGGGGGACAAGCTCCTTGTCGCCGTCATCCACGGCCAGCGACAGCGCGATCTCCACATGGCTCAGGTAGTTGTAGATGTCGTCCCACGAAGTCTTGCTGTCGAGCGTCCGGCGAGGCATAGCGGCTCCTGTGTCCGATCAAAGTTTCCGCACCCATACCAAACCCCCCACCCCCCGCCAAGCGCTTCTTTGCCCCCTACTGCCCAACCGCGCGACAGTCCACCGAGCATGAGCCGTAGTCACAGCCGGACTGAGCCCCGCTCATCGCGGCTGCCCGCGCTTGGGTCTTGGCTGCTGCTTTGGAATCATCGATCCCGACTCCGATGGCCTCGGGGCACCGGGATGGATCTTTGGCGGGGCAGGTTGCGCCGCAGCTCCAGCGGTTCAGCTCATCTTGCTCGGGGCAGCCACCAAGGACGAGCAGCAGGGCCGCTAGCGCCGTCCGCGCCAGCACGGGACGAGACTTGGGCCACTTTGGGGCAGGTGCAGTCGGTGGGGGTGCAGTGGTCGTGGCGGAGGAAGTCGCGCAGGCGGGACTTGGCATTTTCGCACGCATCCTGTTCGCTCGGGCCGTAGCCGAGGGTGGAGGTAAAGTCTTGCTTGTTCTTGGTGATGCTGGCGGTCAGGGACGTTGGCGGGCAGTCCACGAAGTGACAGTCGGCGAGCGCCTGCCACTCCGGGGGATGCTGCGGGTCCCAGGATGGGCACTTGCTGGCGGGGGCTTCAAAGTGGGTCGAGGCCAAGGCCCCGTTCATCACGTAGCGCACCCGATAGCAGCGACCGTTTTCCAAGCGGTACAGGAACCTCGCGCGGCGGTCGATGCCAGCCTCGCTCCAGGCGAGCGTAAGGATGCTGCCGATGCCGAGGAGGGCCGCGAGTCCCAGATAGAAAGCCACCACCAGGGGGCGCCTGCGCATGCGCGGACCATACCCAAGCGCCTATCCCCCAGCAACCCCGCGCGACCGGGGGCCGTTCCCAAGCCTTCGGCTGCACTACCCTGCGCGACCGGGGGCCGTCCCCAAGCCTTCGGCTGCACTACCCCGCGCGACCGGGGGCCGTCCCCAAGCCTTTGGATGCACTACCCCGCGCGACCGGGGGCCGTCCCCAAGCCTTTGGATGCACACCCCTGCGCGACCGGGGGCCGATCCCAAGCCTTGGGTGCGGCACCCGCGCGCCACAAAGTGCCATGCCCAAGCCTTGGGTGCGGCACCCGCGCGCCACAAAGTGCCCAAACCGATCATTTTGCCGACCCCGGCAAAATGATACCCGGGCAAATTCCCCGACCGCTCGCACGACACCTGTGCGCGCTGGATCGCCTCCTCGAATCGCCGCCACTGCCCGTAGCCAAGCAACGTCTGAAGGTCGCGAGCAGTGGTTGGGTCGCAGGCAACCGAGTGGGTGGGTGGGAACCGGGATATACTCGGCGCATGCCAGTCGCGCAGATTTGTTCGGGCTTTGCGCCGCGAGTCGTCCCACAGGGGCGGCGGCTGGGCCTTGGGGGACTGGGGCTGCTGCTGCTGCTGGGCTGGCAGGGGGGGTGCGCGCCGCCGCTGGTCAGCCTGGCGAGCGAGTCCGAGCCGCCGGGTACGAGCTACCGCCAAGCGCTCGACCGCTGGAGCCGCCATGGCCGCATCCTCTCGAAGGTCGAGTTTGATACCAGCCTGGTGGTGGTGGCGACGCTGCGCTCGCGGGCGTTTCAGCGGGCCTACGTCGGCAAGTACCTTCAGACCTATGCCATCGTCGACCCGTGGGAAAAGGCGCGCGTCGAGAAAGAGCAAGCCGAGCAGACCGAGCATGGCCTGTCGCTGTTTGTGCTGACCCGAGCGCACGCGGCCAGCTGGAACGACCTGCGGGCGCAGTCGGGCAAGTGGCGGGTGTCGCTGCTCGATGACCAGGGGCGAGAGGTGCAAGCGGACCGCATCGATGCCTTGACCAGTCGGCAAGCGGTCGAACAGAACCTGCTCAGCGCGTCGGGCGAGTCCTTTGATGTCTTTACCAAGCTGTGGAGCGTCCACTTTCCCGCGAGTGCCAGCGATGGAAAGCCGTTTCCCCAGCCCACTGCCCACAAGATCAGCTTGCGCGTCGCGGGTCCGCTGGGGCAAACCGAGTTGCCATGGCTTCTGCAATGATGATTGCTCTCGAGGTGCTCACGGGCGGGCTGCGTGGACAGCGCTTCCTGCTGCGCGATGCCAGCTTTACGATTGGCCGCGCTCCGCACAACAGCATCGTGCTGCCCGACGTACACCTGTCGAGTGAGCACGCGCAGATCTTCCGCGAGGACGACAAGTACATCTTTAAGGACCTGCGCTCGACCAACGGGTCGCGGGTGCAGCACCGGGATGGCTCGCTGTGTTACGTCGATGCGACGGTGGGCTTCGAGTCAGTGCTGGTCGAGGGCGATCGGCTGCTGCTTGGCGATCCGCTGGAGCCGGTGATCCTGTGCTGCTCGCTGGCGGCGCAGGAGCCGCTGACCCCGCTGCCGCTGCCGCTGCCGGGAGGAGGCTCGCCGACGGTGCCCGCGATGCAGCTCGGGCGCAGTGGGCCGTCCTCGGGGAAGAGCGGTCCGCACGAGCCGGCGGAGCCGCACGAGCAGCCCGATGGCGAGCACCGGGTCGTGGCGCGTCGTCCGCTGGCCGAAGCCGAGGAAGTCGCCGGCAAGGTCGAGCGCGATCCGGTGCTGGCGGCGGGCCTTCTGGCGGTGTCGAAGCGGCTGGGGCGGCGGGGGCTGGACCTGCAGGCGGTGTTTGAAGGGATTGCCGAGTCGGTGTTCGAGCTGCTGCCGCTGACGACCCACCTGGCGATCGAGCTGACCGATGGCAGCGAAGGCAAGATGGCGACGGTGTTCGGCACGGCGAAGAAGGGTGAAGCCAAGCCCGACGCCAAGCCGGACCCGCGAGCGGACAAGTCGGTCGAGCCCAGGCCGCCGATGCCGATTCGGGCGTCGCGGGCGGTGATTCGGCGGGTGCTTCAGGAGCGAGCGGCAGTGCTGATTGCCAATGCGCCGCAGGACCTGGCGGGGGCGGCGTCGATCATGGGCGCGCGCATTCAGTCGATCATCGGCGTGCCGCTGTGGGAAGGGGACGACATCCGGGGGGTGATTCAGTGCGACAACCGCAGCTCGGCGGCGATGTTTCGCGAGCGCGACCTGGAAGTGCTGCTGGTGCTGGCCGGGCAAGCGACGCTGGCGATTGAGAATGCCCGCCTCCATCAGCGGCTGCGGATGGCCGAGGAGCAGCTGCGGGCGGAGAACCGCTACCTCAAGAGCCGCGAGGAGAAGCGCCGCACCATTGAGCCGATCGGTCACAGCCCGGCCTTCCGCGAGGTCTTAAAGCAGGTCCAGAAGGTCACCGACACCCGAGCCACCGTCTGCATCGAGGGCGAGACCGGCACCGGCAAGGAGCTGATCGCGGGGCTCATCCACACCCAGTCGAGTCGCCGCGACAAGCTGTTTGTGGCCCAGAACTGCGCGGCGGTGCCCGATACGCTGCTCGAGTCAGAGCTGTTTGGTCACAAGAAGGGCTCGTTTACCGGCGCCGACTCGGACAAGAAGGGCCTGTTCGAGGTGGCCGACGGCGGGACGCTGTTCCTCGATGAGATTGGCGAGATGTCGCTGGGGCTCCAGGCGAAGCTGCTGCGGGTGCTGCAAGAAGGCGAGGTGCGACCGATTGGCGCGACCCAGCATCGCAAGGTCGATGTGCGCATCCTGTGTGCGACCAACCGCTCGCTGGAGAAAGAAGTGGCCGAGGGGCGCTTCCGGCAGGACCTCTACTATCGGCTGAAGGTCTATCCGATTCGCTTGCCGGCGCTGCGCGAGCGGCGTGAGGACATCGGCCTTCTTGCGGAACACTTCCTGGGCAAGTACAGCAGCGAGATGAAGAAGCCGGTGCCGGGCTTTACGTCCGAGGCGCTGGCGCAGCTTCTGGCCTACAACTGGCCGGGCAACGTCCGCGAGCTGGAAAATGAGGTCCATCGCCTGGTCATTCAGGTCGAGCCCGAGGCCTTCATCACGCCCGATCTGCTGGCACCGCGCATGCGCCAGGCCGAGGGGCTGATGGACCGCATCGCGCCGCAAAAAGGTCAGCTCAAAGACATGATGGAGGAGGTCGAGCGGTTCCTGCTGATCCAGGCGCTCAAGGACCACGGCGGCAACAAGACCCGCACCGCAGAGACGCTCGGCATCACCCGCGAGGGCCTGCACAAGAAGCTCGCGAAGTTCGGCCTGTGATCGGCGGCCCCGTTCGATCACTTTTTGCGATCTGAAACACGAAAAGTTCCCTGCGCAAAGCGTGATAGCCTGGACCGGATGGCTACGTTTATCCTGTCCTACCCCGATAAGTCGTTTGTGCCTCGTGGTTCCGCAGCGGAAGGGGCGCCGGCTGCCGGTCCCGCGTTTGCGCAGTGGCTCAAGCTCTGTGACGAAATCCACCGCGTCTTGGGACGAATCATGGTGCTCGACCCGAGCCAGATTGGCTCGGTGCCGTCGGTCTACGCGGCGCTGCTCGGCTCGCCGTTTCTGGCGCCGGGCAAGCTGGAGCATCCGGTGTTTCTGCGCAGTCACTTGGGCGAGCCGGCGGGCGACGATGCCATCGGGCGGGCGATCGGGGAAGCGGGGCTGCCGGTCCGGGCCGCGCAGCATCCCTGGCAAGGTCAGGTCGATGTCATCCCGCTGGAGCGCAACCGCTTCGTGCTGACGTACGGCGGCAGTGAGCAGGGCTCATCGGCGCAGTCGGTGGAAGAGGTCAAGGAGCTGCTGCCGATGGGCGCGCAGGTGATGGCGATCGAGCTGTCCCCGACCTGTCCGCGCGGCAGTGCGGCGCTGTGCTTCCTGTCCAGTGGCAACGGCAAGTCGGTGCTGCTGGTGTCGCGGGCGGCGCTCAAGTCGCACACGCCGGAGGATCTGGGCACCTTCATCGGCAACAAGGTCGATGTGGTGATCCTGGCGCCCGAAGACAGCGAGCTGTACGCGAGCGAGTGTCTGAATGTCCGAGGCACGCTGCTGCTGCCGGTCGGCTGCTCGACGATCCTGCGTGGCCTGCTGGTGCGGCGCGGCTTTCAGGTCAGCCCGGTGGATGTGTCGCTGCTCGTCGGTCCACGCGGTGGTGGCCCGCGCCTGCTGGCCTGTGATCTGCCCGGCCTGGTGCTCTCTGATGATGCGCCGTCGTATCTGCTGCGCCGCGAGCGGCTCCACCACCTGTGCAGCGAGTACCCGACCTAACCCAGTCCCCCCTGGCGAACCTTCGGAGTCACACAATGAGACAGCTTGGTCGCTCCATTGTCTTCGGACTGCTTGCTCTGCTGGGAGCTGGGTCGGCTCGGGCAATTGACCACCAAGATGCACCCGGCGCCGCCGCCACCCCAGCGACCGACATCGCCGACCTGTTTGGCTGGATGTCCAGCGATGGCAGCAAGGTGATCTTGGCGATGACCGTCCACCCCAGCGCCCCCGGCGGTGCCAAGTTCGCCACCGATGCCATGTACGTGTTTCACACCAGCAGCCGGGCCGCCCTGACTTCGACCTCGGCGGTGCTGGTCGACATTGTCTGTGGGTTCGACGACAACCAGCGGATCAGCTGCATGGTCGGCGACCCGAGCGTGACGCTGAGCGGTGATGCCGCGACCCCGACCGGCCTCGCGCTGTCAAACGGCAAGCTCAAGGTCTTCGCCGGCCTGCGCCGCGATCCGAGCTTCATCAGCATCCCCAACTTTGAAGCGATGAAGTCCGCCGCCAAGGCCGCGCTCGTCTCTGCGTCCCCGGCGGACCCTGCCGGCTGCAAGGCCACACCGGGCAAGACCGCCGTCACGGCCTTGGGCACCATGCCTGCCACCAACACCTTTGGCGCCACCAACGTGCTCGCCCTGGTGATGGAGGTTGACCGCACGCTGCTCAGCAAAGGCGGACCGATCCTCGCCGTCTGGGGCGCCACGCACAAAAAGGCCAAGACCAACTAACGGGGGCAGCCGATGAAACGCGCACTCTTCCCAACGCTGTTGCTGGTGCTGGTGGGCTGTGGAGCCGGAGTGCCCGCCGTCCCGCCATGCAGCACCACCGTCTGTCCCAGCGGCCAGGTCTGCAATCCCTCAAGCGGCGCGTGCGAGGTGCAGCCGAGTCGCTGCGCGGCCACAAGCTGCGTCAGCCCGATGAGCTGTGACGGCGCCACCGGCTTGTGCGTCTTTCCACTGGGCGACCTCATCGATCGGGCGGGGCGACCGCTTATCAACCTGGCGGTGAGCAATCCGTTCGATGCGCTGGTGGTCAGTGGTCAGCCCGAGGCCGGCGCCGTCACCCGCGATCGCTACAACCGCGACAAGTCGTTTCCGTGGTCGGCGTGGGCCGCTCCCTTTGCGCAGACGCTGGCGCTGTACGACGGACTCGACGGCACCTGTGGTCATCCGTTCGCCTCCCCAACGCTGGGCCCGACTCGCTTTGCCACGCTCGCGGGACTGCTGGCTGCCGACACCCTCCTAATCGACACCTCCAAGAACAGCTGCGCTTCCTATATGTCGGTCGAGCGCAGCGGACTTGTCGGCATGGCCAGCACCGACTGCGGCGGTCGCAAGCTCGACTACGATGTCGTGGACGGCACCTTCTTGACCATCATCGGCCTTGGCAGTGGCGCGACCGACAGTGTCACCGCAACCGTCACTGCTGCCCCAACCTTCCCGTACCTGCCGTAGCATGCAGGCATGAACGCCTCGCCCCCGCCCCCGAGTGAAGCTGACCTCGCGCCTGCGTCCTCGCCTGAGTTCTCGATCGATCCGATCTGCAAGATGAAGGTCAACCGGCAAGCGCCCAAGGGCGGATCGTTTGAGTTTTTGGGCACCACCTACTTCTTCTGCAATCCGCGCTGCCGCGAGAAGTTCGCTGCCGATCCCGAGCGCTACCTCTACGCCCGCAAGCCGGCGACACCACCTGCCGCTGTGCGCTGGCTGTGTCCGATGTGTCCGGAGGTCAGTGAAGCCTCGCCGGTGCCGTGCCCCAAGTGCGGCATGGCGCTTGAGCCGGATCAGCTGTCCTTGACCGCGCCGACCGAGGACCCGAACCGCGAGCTGACCGAGATGACGCGGCGGCTGAAAGGGGCGCTGCTCCTGGCCGGGCCGGTGCTGGTCTTGGATATGGGCGGAATGCTGCTCGGGGGTCATCACCGGCCGCTGTGGCAGCTTGTGGTCGAGTCGCTGCTGACGACGCTGGTTCTTGTTGCCGGTAGTGAGCTGTGGCGGCGCGGCTATCGCTCGCTGGTTGACTGGCACCTCAACATGTTTTCGCTGATTGCCATCGGAGTGGCGACGGCGTACGGCTACAGCATGGTGCGGCTTGGCCAGCATCTTTTCAGCGGCCAGCACGGGCCACCCCCGGAGGTTTATTTCGAGTCGGCGGCAGTGATTACGACGCTGGTCCTGCTGGGTCAGGTGCTGGAGCTGCGGGCGCGCCAAAAGACCGGCGAGGCGCTGCGCGCGCTGCTGACCCTGCTGCCGGCGGTGGCGAGGCGGGTGTTTCCAAATGGCGAAGAGCGCGACGTGCCGCAGAGCGAGCTGTTTCCCGGTCATCGGGTGCGGTGTCTGCCGGGTCAGCGGGTGGCGGCGGATGGCGTGATCCTCGACGGGCAGAGTGCGCTTGATGAGTCGCTGCTGACCGGAGAGTCGCTGCCGGTGCCTCGGCACGTCGGCGATCGCGTGATCGGGGGCGCGGTCAACGGCAACGGCAGTCTGCTCATTCGCATCACCGAGGTCGGCGCCGATACGATGGTCGGTCAGATCGTCCAGGCGGTGCGGCGAGCCCAGCGCAGTCGGGCCCCGATCGAGCGGATTGTGGACCGCGCCTCGGCGGTGTTTGTGCCAGCGGTGGTGACGGCTGCCGCTTTGACCCTGCTCGTCTGGTTGATCGTCGGTGGTGTGGCCAAGCTGCCGCTGGCGGTGATCTCGGCGGTGTCGGTGCTGATCGTCGCGTGTCCGTGTGCGCTGGGGCTGGCGACGCCGATGTCGATCTTGGTCGGCTCGGGTCGCGGTGCGACGGAGGGAGTGCTGTTTCGTGACGCGGAAGCTCTGGAGCGGCTGGCGCTGGTGGACACGATCGTCCTCGACAAGACCGGCACGCTGACGCTCGGCAAGCCGTCGGTCGCGGCCCTGTTGCCCCAAGACGGTGTCAGTGAAGCTCGGCTCTTGTCCGTCGCTGCGGGCCTGGAACAAGGCAGTGAGCATCCGCTCAGCACCGCGATTGTCGCCGCTGCCCGCCAGCAGTCTCTCGCAGTGGTTTCTGCCACTTCCATTGAAGCGCTGCCGGGGCGAGGCCTGCGCGGTCAGACCGTCGAGGGCCCGGTGGTGGTGGGAACGCTGGCGCTGCTCACCGAGGAAGGGATCACCGTTCCCAAGGACGTGGTCGGCGAGGTCACACTGCTACAGCAAGAAGGTCAGACGGTGATGCAGGTGGCGCTGGCGGGACAGTGGCTGGGCGCGATTGCCGTTCACGATCAGCAGCGCGACGGCGTCGAGGAGACGGTCGGGCAGCTGCGCAAGCTGGGGCTGCGGCTGGTCTTGGCGACGGGAGACAATGAAAAAACCGCGCAAGCGATCGCCCACCGACTTGGGATTGCCGAGCTGTACGCCCAGCTGACGCCGCACGACAAAGCGGCGCTGGTCAAGCGGCTCCACGCCGAGGGTCGCCACGTCGCCATGGTCGGCGATGGTGTCAACGATGCCGAAGCGCTCGCCAGTGCCGATGTAGGCGTCGCGATGGGCAGCGGCACCGATGTGGCGATCAAGAGCGCCGCCGTCACGCTGGTTCACGGAGAGCTGCGCTCGCTGCGCAAGGCGATCCTGTTGTCCAAGCACATCCGTCGCAACATCCGCCAAAACCTGTGGTTTGCCTTTGGCTACAACCTGCTGGCGGTGCCGATCGCCGCTGGCGTGCTCTACCCGCTCGTCGGGGTGCTGCTCAGCCCGATGCTGGCCAGCGCCGCGATGAGCCTCAGCTCTGTTTCGGTAATTGGCAATGCGCTTCGACTTAAAAATGTACGTTTAGATACTTAACTTCGCTTTACAATTGGGACGGGGAGGCCACTGTGAACCCTGTCCGCGTCCTACCGCTCGCTGTGATCTTTGTCCTTGGCAGCTGCTATCCCGAGTCCGATCTGCAGCCCGAGTCCGTCGTCACCCCATCCGACTGCGGCGCCCGCGAACGCATCGATGCCCAGGTCAAAAACCAGGCACTCCTCGACTTCGCCAGCGTCGGCAAGCGCTGCGAGCCGTTCGCCATCCAGACCTTCGTTCAAAACGCTCAAGAGACGGTGTGGAAGGCCTGCTGCTACGACAAGGCTTTTCACTACGCCTACTACCCGGCCAAGTGCGTCGTCCGCAAAGTCTCCGGCCCCGTAGACTGCACCAAAAACTAGCCCAAGCTGAGGGTGCGAGCCCGTGCTCGTCCTCGTAGGTCCAGCCTACTTGGCGTCACGCGATCTGGTCGATCCTCCGTACTTGGGTTTTTTTGAGCCGCGCTGCATCAACCCTGCCACTTACCTACCGCAACATCAGTGCAGCGGCTTAGCATTCGCTGTGGCGAAAGCCGATTCCAACGCACATCTGAAGGAGGAGTCCCGATGCCGAAAAATCAGAACGAGCTTGGTCGATGTAGCGGGTCGCAGAAGCAGCCCTGGCTGATCACACTGCTCGGCTCCGCAGCGCTCCTGGGCGCCTGTGATGGAGTCCCGAGTGAGGTGGAACAAAACGCCGGCGAGGTCATCACCGGTGAAGAAGTCAGCTCGCTAGGCCCGGATGTCACCCCGCGCTGCATCACCGTGAAGGAAGGTGGCGCCACCAGCTGCAAGGATGAAAAGACCTGGCGCAGCTATGGCGAGGCCGCCTGCAAGTCGAAGAGCCTGGCGCTCAAGAGCGTCACCTTCGCGACCTCCTGTGGCATGGCCAGCTGGCGCGAGGCGAGCTACACCTGCTGCGACTCGATCACGCCGCCGCCTCCTCCTCCTCCGCCCGACATGTGTATCGCCCAGGTCCTCAGCACCGCTGCCGGCACCTGCGTCACGGACTCCGATTGGAAGAACAAGGCGGACTCCTTCTGCAAGTCCAAGGGTCTTTCCATCAAGTCCTTGTCCTTTGGCACTCCCTGCCGAGGCGGGCACGTGGATGTCAAGGTCGAGTGCTGTGGCCCAACGCCGCCACCACCTCCTCCACCGCCACCTCCTGGAATGTGCATCGCGCAGACCCTCGGCTCCGCTGCCGGTGTCTGCGTCGATGACGGCACTTGGAAGCTCAAGGCCGAGGAGTTCTGCAAGTCGAAGGGCCTGTCCATCAAGTCCTTGTCCTTTGGCACCCCGTGTCGCACCGGCCACATCGATGTCAAGGTCGAGTGCTGTGGTCCAACGCCGCCGCCGCCTCCGCCGCCGCCTCCTCCAGGCATGTGCTTCGCGGAGTGGCTCAAGGACCCGATGGGAGTCTGTATCGATGACGGCTCTTGGAAGACCCGCGCTGAAGCGGTCTGCAAGGCCAAGGGCGCCACGGTCAAGAGCCTGTCCTTTGGCACCGCCTGTCGGGGCGGACACCTCGATGTCAAGGTCGAGTGCTGTGGGGCAACGCCGCCGCCACCTCCGCCACCTCCGCCACCTCCGCCGCCACCTCCTCCAGCTCGTTGCGAGTGGAGTCCGGTGCCGGGCGCGGGAGTCTGTCGCCTGCCGGATGTGTGGAAGCGAGAAGCCGTGACGCACTGCTCCGCCAAAAAGCGGACGCTGCGTGACCTCAAGCTCGATAGGCCGTGCGCGATGGGTGGATTCGGCTATGCCAGGGCCGAGTGCTGCGACCTCGCCGTGCCACCACCGCCACCACCGCCTCCGCCTCCGCCTCCGCCTCCGCCTCCTCCGCCCTCGACCTGCGTGGGTGGCGTGCTTGGCGATGGCATGACCTGTGCGTCCGAGGTCAACCTGAAGGCCGAAGCCGAAAAGACCTGTGCGTCACGAGGCTACAAGCTGACCGCTTTCGGTGCCTACGATCCGTGTGGCGCGCTCAGCCAGTTCCGGCACGCCAAGTTCTCCTGCTGTAAGTAGTTTCCACGGCTCGTTGGCTCGGCGCCCCCTCGCAACCGCCGCCCCGGTTCGAGGCTCCTCTCCTTCTCGGTGGGCGCCGAGCTGACGGGGCTTTTGGCTCCTTCCGTCCTTCCCCGCCGCCATCTCTCCTGTCAGGCACTTCCCCACAGACGGCCCGCAGACTGTCCACAGACCCCATCGAGGCGGCGCTGATTTGGTCGTTCACTGCGCAATTAAATGTGAATTTTTAACATTAAATTTTGGGTGTAAAATGAACTTTGCAGCTCGTCAGGCATCGCTCGTCAGCAGATCTTCAGACGACAAGACGCCTTTAACCAGACCTTTAACTCTTCAGGGGGAGCCGTTATGAATCGGATTAAATATCGTTGGGTAATAAACCCTTTGTTCCTGCTAGTAACCGCCACTTGCGATACGAACACCCTCGACGGCAGCACCTGCTTGTCGGGCGTCGACGGTGACAACGACGGCCTGACTGATGATGTCGAGTGCAGCCTCGGCTCCGATCCCAACAATGCGGACAGCGATGGCGACGGAGCAACCGACGGCGAGGAGGTCGCAGCCGGCGCCAACCCCACCGTATCCGATACCGACGGTGACGGCATCCCCGACAACATCGAGATCAAGTATCCCAAGGCCTGCATCGCCTCCGACAACTTCTCGCAGCGTCGGCCAGCCCCCGTCTGCACGAGCGATGCCGACTGCGTCGCCGGCGAGACTTGCAAGGGACTCAACCCGAACAGCAACGACAGCGACGGTGACGGCGTTCCCGATGGCCAGGAAGACCTGAACTTCGACGGGACAATCGATGGCGTCAGCGGCGAAACCGATCCTCGGCTGCTTGATACCGACGGCGATGGCGGCTCGGACAAGGACACTGGATCGAAGATCTGCCGCCCCGACGGTCTGGGCATGGTCACGATCGATCAGGCCACGGGCACCTCGCACCAAGTGGGCTACGATCCGATCTTCGGTACATCCAAGAAGGTCACGGGCAGCACGGCGAACTCGGGCGCGCTCATCGTCGATGACTCGCTGTCTGGGGTCGCTGGCATGTCCGTCTCGAAGCTGACGACAGCGGCCGATGTTCGCGCCGATGCCACCGCCGCCGAGCTCGTCGTCACCACCGAGCTTCCGAAGCTGACCGGCACCACGGTCATCCCGGTGCTTGTTGGGCGCGCGCTGACCACCCACGAGAACTTCCCCGCCGTCACGTCGACCTATCGCGTGACCACCAGCGCCGGTCGCAATGCCTCGCAGCTGCGCGATCAGCTCATCAACGGCCTGATTGGGGTCGCGGCGCCGGGTGGAGCTTCCGTCGGTGCGGCCACGGAATACTATCTGGACATCACCACCGTTCGGCGCACTGGAGCGGTCGATATCATCGTCGGCGTCTCTCCTCGCACGCTGTATGACGACACCAGCAAGCCGACCGCGATTCGCGTCAACGATCTGGTCAACTCGACGGGAGTGGCCTCGCCGATGAAGTCGCTCGACTTCCGCTGCCAGGGCTTCAAGGCCGACAAGCAAGCAATCGCCGACTTCCTGTGGACGGTCGATACCTCGGGCTCGATGGGTCCGTATCAGACGGCGCTTGGCAACACCGCCAATGCCTTCGTGAACCGGCTCAAGTCGGCAGGCGTCGATATGCGCGTCGGCGTCTTCAATGCCGGCAGTGCGGCGGCGAACCTGACCACGCCGGGCTTCCAGTTCATCAACGGCAGCAGCGGATCGGCGGCGATCGATCTATGCAGCCAGGTCACCTCGACGAGCCTTGGCAAGTGCCCGCTCAACGCCACCGACAATGTGAGTCCGTATCCGATGCCGGGCAACACCGAGCGTCCGGTGTCGGCAGGCGCCATCCTGCACGACCAGTTCAAGAAGAACGCGGCAATGGGCGTGACCAACCCCAACCTCACGTTCCGCGCCGGCGTCACCAAGGTCATGTTCTTCGTGACGGACGAGCCGGGCTCGAACGACTTTGGCTACTTCTCGACCGCGAGGAACCCCGACACCAACGTGGCCTATGGCGCCACCTACAACACGACTTCGCTGGCCAACGTGGTGAGCTACTTCAAGTCGAACAACGTGCTGCTGTTTGGGTATGTGCCGGTCAACACCACGCGCAACTGCACGAACTTGCTCAACGTGGCCGATATGCCGCGCTGCGTCATCGAGACGAGTGGCGGCGCCGCAATCCCGATCGCGACGACGTTCAACCAGGCCGACATCGACGCAGGCATGAGCCGCATCGTTGACGCAGTGGCTGGAGCCGCCAGTCAGTTCAAGCTGCTGCGCTCGCCGATCACCAGCACGATCAAGGTCAACGTCCGCAACCAAGACGTGCCGCGCTCGCGAGCCGATGGCTTCGACTATGACCCGGTGTCCAAGGCGATCGTGTTTTACGGCGCAAACTTCCGGCCCGCGATCGGCGATCAGGTCTACATCTCGTACCGCGTGTGGGCCGGCTCGACGAACTAGCCGAGCTGGAGGGTGCCGCGATTGCCGGCGGCGTCCTCGACTTCCAGATCCACCCCCGCGCTCACATCCACGCTGACATCAACCGCAAAACTTCCTTCGCTCACGGCGGGTGAGAGCGCCTCGCTCTTGCCATCCTTGCGACTGCGCACCAGCAGCTTGACTGCGCCTGTCACCGGGACACTGCCATCGCTGCCACCTTGGAGCCGCAGCAGCCGAAAGCCACTGCCGACCGGATAGACCGCTTGGCCGGTGATGCGAGCGCCTTCACGCCGAGCGGTCAGCTGCACTGCACCCTCCGCCGTCACCACAAACGACTGGCTGGTTACATGGTAGGGCCTAGACCCACTCTGTCCCACTACGGAAAAGCGATAGCGACCCAGCGGCAGAGCCAGCGCCGCATCAAGCCCAGTCGCGCTGCCGAGCGAAAATCCCACCGCTTGCCACTCGACGGTCCAAAAGTGCGCCTGCGACTTGCCCGGCTCGACATCGACCGGAGAGGGCGTGTAGGTCAAAAGGATGTCACGACCGCGACTCCCGACCACGCGACCGGAGCGACTCCGAACCTCGGAAAAGAGGCCACTGCCAGGCATCTTTTCGTACTCCAGGCTGACCTGCGGAAAGTCCTCTTCGGGATCACCGCCATAAAACACGAACGTGGCACGACCGCTGACACGCGGCAGCTGCGCGACCGGCTGCGCTTGGGAAGGAAGCTTGTCATGCGTCCGCACAAACAGATCGGACGGAATGCTGGTGGGAACCTGCCCGGCTTGACTCGTCGAAGAGCGCGGCGCCGTCTGCACTGGCCGAGGCAAGAACTGCAGCCGATCGAAGCGACCCCCTTGAGGCGGACCGCCGACTCCTTGCGCCTCGGGATCTTCGCGCTCGGGAGTGTGGACGAGGCGCAGCAGATCGAGCGAGCGCTCAAGCAGCCACTCTCCTTCGAGCGGACCAAAGATGTTGATCGACGGCTCGTAGCCCCCGCGCAGCCAGTTTTCGACATCGAGCAGGTAGCCGATGTGACCCTGCGCATACCCGATCACGAACGTTCGATCGGCACCGGCTGGAGATTTTTTGCGCAGCGCATCGGCCAGTCGGGTCACCGGCTCGCCCGGCAAGGTCGCGAGCAGCAGCGTCTCGTTATCGAGCTTGTCATCGGTCGGCGCACCACCCCCAGACTGACTCCGGAGCAGCAGCGGAATCCCCGAGAGTCGCAGCGCGCTCAGCGTCGTCCGCGTCGTCTCACAGGTCGGCAGTGGCGGCTCCGGCACCTTGAGGATCGCTGCAATGAACCGCTGCGCCGCACCAAGCTCTGCACAGGAAGCGTACGGCGCACCTTTGGCACCACTGATTCCATCCACCGGAAGCGTCGGCTTCTTGTCGCCACACAGCCCAGCCGCCACCGGAACATTGAACTGACGGATTGGTCCCCGCGCCGTGCCATCGGGGAGAAACAGATCGGACGGCTCTGAAGAGATCTCCGCCGCTGGATCGTACGGAGTGTAGGAAAGTCCCGAGCGCACGCTCACGTCGCGGCCATTTCGCACCGAGCGCGTCCCCACCTCCAGCGCCGCCCGCGAGGAAGTCTTCACCGCGCGCCACAGGTCGATGATGCGCGGCGCCGCCAGCTCACCAATCGACTCCATCTTCGCGAAGTTTTCGCACAGCGTGGTCTTGGCATCGCAGCGCGACAGTCCACCCCGACCTTGCGGAGACACATCGCCCGCCGGACCTTGGATGTGCATCACCATCACCGGTCGATCGAAGCGCTCTTCAAGTGCCAGCTCGACGTGTCCGGTGGCATCGGTCGAGACGAGTGGATTGTCCCCTCCACCAACGGTACCGTGCATCGGGAAGCTCGTCACCACCGCCAGCGGCTGATCCGCTTCATCATCAATCCGCAGCACCAGCAAGCGCTGTTCTTTGTGTTTGCCCATCGGCTTGCCATCGGGTCCAAGGAAGCTGTCATCTTCCTTGCGGCGATCCGCGTAGATGTCATCCCCGCGATCCCAGCCGTCCCAGATTCCCGCGCCCAGCTTGGCCGGCTTCGCCGCTTGCCTGGCCGCCAGCACCGCCTGCGCCGCCGACTGGAGCAGCCGCTGATACTGCTCCTCTTGAAACAGATCGAAGCCGAGCGACAGGTGGAATGTGCCTTGAAAAGTGCCCGGTCCCGCGTGGGTATGGCTGGCGGTCACAATCACTCGCCCGCGCGCACTCGCCATCCCCGCTTGGATCAGCTCTTTTTCGAGATCGAACACCAAGCGGTCAAAGGCCACGCACAGATCCGCTTTGACGAGGATCGTCGGCTCACTGCCCGCTTGCAGATAGAGCGCCCGCACGAGCGGCACGGTCTGTACACCCGCCGACGGCACAAAGGCCTTGGCATGCGGACTGCGCCGACCATCGGGAGCCTGTCCCCCGAGCGCTTTCATGCGGGACGTAAAGCCTCCGAGCGGCGTTCCCACCGGCAGATCAATCCGCGCCTCACCCGTTCCGGCCAGCACCGCACCGGGCAGGATCAGCTGTCCGGCTCCGCTCCGCGCGGGAGACACGTCGTAGGCACAAGACTCCGCTGCTGGGGGAGGCTCCGTGACCGCTTCAATCGGAGGAACGGAACACGCGGCCAGCACCGCGCTCAGCACAACGATTCGGGGAAACGTACGCATCGGCGATGCTCCTGGCGCGGCGAATCGGGGACCGTGCCCCGCGTAAGGACCAACTACAGGGCTGGACCGCTGCGTCTCCGGCGAGTGGCTGCCCACAGCCCAAGCAGCACCAGCGCCGCCGATCCACCAAACAAGCGCACGCCAGAAGACTCGGACGGAGCGCCCGGATCAGCGACCGAGCAGCCAGAGCCGGACTCGCCTTCGCCAAGTGCGCCAGTGGTGCGCATCACACAGCGGTTTTTGGTTCCAGTGGCGCCGTCGGTTTCTGCGCACTCCATGGTGGCCGGGCACGACCAGCCCAGCTCGGCATCGCAGACCTTGGTGCAGTAGCGCGGCGACTTGCCATCTGCCGAAGGCGCGCTGCACTCACCGGTCGCGCAGTCCTGGTTGCGGCTGCACCGACCCCCGAGCGCTCCGATCTTGGGCGTGCTGCGGCTGTACATCGGTGGCATGCAGATGCTATCGACGCACTCGAGGCCGCCCGCGCACAGCCGATCCTGGGTGCAGTAGTGCGTGCAGATCTGACCCACCGGAGTGATCGCGCAGATGCCGCCTTTGCACTCGCTGCTCTTGTCGCAGGCCTGGCCGTAGGGACGACCTTCATCGCCCATCCCCGTCGGACTCGGTGCCGGAGCCGGCGGCGTCACACAGGTGTTGCCCTGACACTTTTGACCGGGTGCGCAGTCGTTGGGAACCGCGCAGGTCGGCGTTGCGGCCACAAACCCAACCTGCGTCACCGTGATGTTTCCCACTCGATCATAGGCCGTGGCGGTCAGCTGATACGAGCCCGGGCTTGACAGGCGAATCTGCGCCACCGACTGCGGAGGTCGCAGCTCTGCCACCGGATGACCGCCGCGCGCTTTGGCCGCGATGACCGGACTGAGGCTCAGCGTAATGTGATCGATTCCTTTGTCAGCGGACGCTTCGACGGCCAGCGTGACATCTTTGCCGACCGTCTCGCCTTCCTGCGGACTCAATACCTTGACCGTGGGCGGACTGGCCAGTCCCGGCACTTCCCCTTGCCGCGCGCCGAGGTTTTCGATCAGCACTTTTTTGCTGTCCTGATAGTCGCCCGGCATGGCTCCACACGGACCCGCATCCGCCACCTGACCGCCGAGGAACCCGTCCACCACCGACACGCTGGGATACATAATGTCCTTGCGATTCTGGACATGTCCCAGCCCATAGGCGTGACCGGCTTCGTGCGCAATCGTGACCGCCACTTGATCCGGGTTTTCCCGCAGCGAGCGCGAGAACGCGAAGTTCAAGTTGGTTTCGTTGTTGTTCTTGCAGTCAGCCGGTGAGATTCCGACGATTCCGCCGCCGAGCCCGATGTCCGACTTGTCTCCGCCGACCACCGTCATCTGGTAGTCCCCCGAGAGTGGCCGGCTCATCACCACATCTATGTCGTAGTCCGAGTACCACTTCTGAACCTGCTGGTGGATCTTCATGATGGCTTCGTTCCGCTTGGCATTGCCGGGATCGAAGCCGTCGATCTCGACGATTCCTTGGTTCTTGAAGCCGGGGTCGCGGATGCCGTCATTTTCCAGCGCGTTGTCGCCAACCCGAAGGTCCGCGCCGTCGTAGTTCACAAACAGGACATGGCGACCGCTGAACCCGAGCGCCTCGCCGGGCAGCTTCTTTTTGCCGCAGCTGGGCAGGATGACTTGGTCGCCACCCACGATTGTTAGCGAAGATGGCGACAGCGCCCCAGAGTCTCGGCAGGCATCGCTCGACTCCCCGGATGCGGCCAGCGGATCGCGTGGATCACGCTCCTCCACACCGCTCGGTGAGCCACAGCCAAGCGCAGCGGTCACGGACACCACCAGAGCCAAAGTACCCAGCCGAGCCCGGCGCAAAGTACCGTTTTCTCGTCGAGAATCGCAGCGGTCAACTGTAGGCAAACGTCCGAGTTGCATGCGTGCAACGTACATGGACTGCCCGAGCAAGGGAAGTGGCTATTGCCGGACGAGCAGCGCGACGCACTCGATATGAGGAGTCCCCGGGTGCATGTCGTAGGGCGTGACCTGCTGCGTCGAGTAGCCCAGCTCGCGCAGCCACAGCAGATCGCGCGCCAGGCTGGGCGGACTGCAGCTCATATAGATGATGTGGGAAGGCCCGAGCGCGCCCAGGGCCCGGAGCGCCTCTTCACTGCAGCCGCGACGCGGAGGATTCAGCAGCGCCACCATCCGTCCGAGCCCCGACTGCTGGGTCAGCGTGGCGAGAACGTCCTCGACCGTGCCGACGTGAAAGCGCGCCCGCTCGCCCGTAAGTCCCGCAAGCTCCGCCGACGCCTGCGCATCCGCAATGGCCGACTCACCAACCTCCACCCCAATCAACCGCGCCGAGGGATGCCGCAAGAGCACCGTCCGCCCAAGCCCCGACACCCCACAATAGAGATCGAGCACGGTATCCAGCTCGACCTGCGCGAGCGCTTGCGCCACATCTTGATAAATCTGCCGCGCGACCTCGCGATTCACCTGCAGAAACGACCGCGCTGACACCCGCAGCCGCACGATCAAGTCTTCCCATAGGAACGATTCACCGAATAAGACCTCATCACCTGCGGCACCGCCCATCACTTGATCATCGTCTAGTGAAGTGAGCGCGCTGGCTGGCGCATCCACCGGAAGCAGCGCATTGCCTCGACTTGCATGTTGATGCAGCACCACCGATTGCACGCAGGGATGCGCACGAACCACGGCTTGCGCCAGCGCCAACACCTGCGGCGGCCTATCGGCCATCACCAAGCTCACCTGCACCGCGCCACTGTCCACTTCGCGGAGCAGCACGTAGCGCAGCGAGCCTTGGGCCGTCACTTCGTCATACGCGGACACACCGAGCGCCGCCGCTTGCTCTGCGACCGTCTTTCCCACCGCCCGCAGCGTCCGCTTGTTGGTCTGACACCCTGCCATGTCGACCACGTTGTGGGACCGGGGAGCAAACGCGCCCAGCACCACTTTTCGCACCGGATGAGAAGTCGCCACCAGCTTGACGCGACTGCGATAATCCGACGGGGAAGGAGCCGCAACGCACGGCTTCACATCCACCGCTCCGCCTTCCCGTACCCAAGTCCCTAGGGGCTGAAGCTCTGCACAAACCGTACGCCACTTCCAGGCGAGCTGCGCGGGATACGCAAGGTGCAAGACCGCACAGCCTCCGCACGGACCAAAGCTCTGACAAGCAGGCACCACACGATCATCTGAACAGGAATTCCGTCGCTGCACAGTGGCATGCGCCGGTCCGCCATGGCGACTCACGTGGCCTACCACCACCACCGCTTCTTCAAAAGGAAGCAGGTTTCGCACATGGATTGGCGTAGGAACATGTTCCGCGACCACTCCCGCTCCACTAGGAGCCAGCTCACCCGCCATCACCTTGAGCACCTGTCCCACGCGGAGCTTCTTCACTTCCATTCCTGCTTTCATCACCGTCTCCATCCACAGCCATTCCTCGACCGCACCCACCGTTTACACGGAGCCAGTCCTTCCCACAAGGGGGGCCTCTGGGAATCATCCCAAACGATTCCTTTTGCAAAAAAAGGAAGGTATCTGCTTGTACCTGAAACGCGAGTTGTGTAAGTTTCATCTCAGCGTGTATTAACGAAAGGAATTGGGGATACGAAGATGCCAAAGAAGACCTCCCGAACCAAAGCTGCTGCTCCTAAGAAGGCCCCTGCTCGTCGTGCTCCCGCCGCATCCAAGCCGAAGTCTTCGGCTCAGGAACTGCAGCGGCTGATCAGCCAGATGGCTGTCGAGCGTCAGCACCACATCGACTCGATTGCAGAGATTGATCAGACCTTCAAGGAGTTCGGCATCGCCTCTGGTGGTGGTGCACGAGGCGGCAAGCGCGGGAAGGGCAAGGCGAAGGATGCGGAGGCCGCTGCGCCCAAGGCCCCAGCCAAGAAGGGTCGGAAGCCAGGCAAGAAGGCCGCGGCTCCGAAGGCTCCCAAAGCTCCGAAGGCTCCCAAAGCTCCGAAGGCCCCCAAAGCTCCGAAGGCCCCGAAGGCTCCCAAAGCTCCGAAGGCTCCCAAGGCTCCCAAGGCCAAGGCCAAGAGCCGCAAAGGAGTGAAGCCAGGCAAGTTCGAGATCACCGGAGATCAGCTGATCCTCGACTTCCTCAAGGCCAGCGGTGGCGCCTCGACCGAGGACATCCGCAAGCACTGGGAGAGCAATGGCCGCCGTGGCAAAGCCGAGAACAACCTCACCAATCTGGTGAAGTCGGGCAAGATCAAGCGCGTCAAGCTGACCGACCGCCCCGGTAGCCGCTACGAGCTGACTGCCTAGCTGTTTCGCTTGGGATTCCCACGCTCTTGGGGTCCTCTCTTTCTCTCACGGAGTGCTCGTCTTGGCATCGCCTGAACGCGCACTCTGTGACACCGACCGCTCGCTATGTGGACAGATCGTCCACTCCTTCCCAATCACAGGACAGAAACCATGTCGGAACGGCTCGAAGAGCTGAAGCGATTCACGTTACTTATGCCTGATGACCCCTTTCCTCTCTACGGTCTAGCGCTCGAGCATCGTAGCGAAGGAAACTTTCCCGAAGCCGCCGCGACCTTCGAGCAGCTGATGTCACGGCATCCTTCGTACGTCCCGCAGTACCTCATGTATGGGAAGCTGCTGGCCGGCGAGCTGCGTGATCCCCAAAAGGCCCGCGAGGTACTGCAGCTTGGCATCGAAAAAGCGAAGCAAGCGGGCAACCGGCACGCGCTGGGAGAGCTGATGTCAGAGCTCGAAGGACTGTGAGCGCGATATCATTTCCCACACGGCAGTTCGTTTGTGATGAAGTCCAAGCAGCGCTGGGCTCTGGGTATGTGTAAACAGACCGAGATAGAGCGCTCTGTGCGACGGTACCTACAACCACTTCAGTCAGTCAGAAAGCCGTCGCTGTGGAAGACTCTTGGGATTCCGCAGCCACCCGTGCAAGGAGCAAAAGGGATGAACAACAGAATGCGTAGCGGTCGAGAAGGATTCCTGCTCGGAATTTGCTTGCTCGTGACGAGTGCCGCCTGTCCCGGTCCACAGGTCAAGCCCGATGACACTGCAACCAAGACGGCGGCAAGCACTTCGCTGGAAGCGCGCAGCGGCACCAGCATTTCCGGAGACGCTTCCTTTGCACAGGAAGGCGACACCGTCCGCGTGGTCGTGAATGTAAAAGGTGCGACGCCCGGTGAGCATGGCCTGCACATTCATGAAAAGGGAGACTGCTCTGCCGCCGATGCAGCCTCTGCTGGTCCGCACTTTAACCCACACAAAATGGATCACGGCGGAGTGGAGCAGAGTCCTCGTCATGCTGGAGATCTGGGCAACATGACCATCGGCGCTGATGGCAGCGGACGGCATGAAGTGGTGCTGAAGGGTCTTACGGTGGTCGCAGGCGAGCTGTCGGTGGTGGGACGCGCGCTGGTCCTGCATGAGAAGCCGGACGATCTGCGCACTCAGCCATCAGGAAACTCGGGCGCGCGCATTGGCTGCGGCGTGATTGTGGCCAAGTAGCTCCGCCACACGTTGTGCTACGTCTCGACATCGACAAAAGTCTTCAGGTGTCGCGAGCTTGCCGCATGACGCAGCTTCCGCAGCGCTTGCACTTCAATCTGACGAATCCGCTCGCGCGACAGACCGAAGTTTTGGCCAATTTCCTCGAGCGTCTTGTCCCCTTCCTGTTCAATTCCGTAGCGCATCCGCAGAATCCGCCGCTCTCGCACCGGCAACAGCTTGAGCACTGCCCGCGTCTCGTGAACCAGCGCCGCATCAATCAGCGAATCGGACGGGGAAGGAACGCTCTGATCTTCGAGCATGTCACCCAGACTGGAGCCCTCACGGAGCGGACTCGGCGTCTCCAAAGACAGCGGCTCCCGAGCGGCCACCTTCAGGACTTGTCGCACCTTGCTGAGCGGCAGCTTGCTCGCTTCTGCGATCTCTTCCGCTGTTGGATCACGTCCGATCTGACGCGACAGCTCGTTGGAAATGCGGAACAGCTTCCGCGCCGTCTCAAACACGTGTACCGGAATGCGAATCGTCCGCGACTGATCGAAAATTCCGCGCGTGATCGCCTGACGAATCCACCACGTTGCGTAGGTCGAGAACTTGTAGCCCCGCTGATACTCGAACTTGTCGACGGCGCGCATCAGTCCGAGGTTGCCTTCCTGAATCAGATCCAGAAACTGCATTCCGTGGTTGGTGTACTTCTTCGCAATCGACACCACCAGTCGCAGGTTGGCTTCTAGCAGCTCTCTGCGCGCACGGTTTGCGACCCGCTCACCACTGGCAATGTCATTCCCCAGCCGAATCATCGCAGCGTGGGACAGCCGCGACTCTCGCTCGAGCTTGGCAATCTCTGTGTGTACCTCGTCCGCTTCCTTTTTCAGCGCAATCAGCTCTTCTGGACGCACACCCAGCTTGCGAAACACGTTCCGCCGCTGCGCTTCCGTTTGTTTCCCGAGATCCTCGACGATCGACGCCAGCGACGCGACCGGCATTCCGGCCCGCTGCTCTATCTGGGTAAGGTGGTGCTGAAGTCGGCTCGCATGCTCTGCCATGACCTTCACACTGACAGAGAGCGCATCGAGCACACGCGGATGAAATCGCATCGCAGCGACATCATCGACCAGCTGGTTGCGCAGCTGCTGGAGCTCCACAGTCAGCTCTTGCTGGCGCTTCCCAGAGACTGGACGCCGTGCCCGCAGCTGACGCAGGCGCTTTTGCACCTCTGTATACCGCTCCGCGAGCGCATCGAGCTGAGCAACAAGTCTCTGCAGCAGCAGCGACTCGGTCGTCTCGGAGTCCGGATCTTCATCTTGCTCGACCTCGGAATCCGACACGATCTCACGGACCCGCAGACTCCCGGTCAGCAGCCGCTCCTTGAGCGCGAGCAGCTCGACAATCGACTGATGACTCGACAGCACCGCCAACAGTACCTGACGCTTGCCATCCGCCATTCGCCGACCCACCGCAACCTCGCCTTCCCGAGTCAGCAGTGGAACATCCCCCAGTCGTTTCAGATACATGCGAACCGGGTCGTTGCTCGGTCCGCCCTCTTCTTCGTGCACGGGCTCCGCTTCTGGAGTCTCCTGCTCGACCGACTCGGTTTCGTCCAGATCGTTCCTTGCCAGTGCATCTTGATAACGACTCATAGGCTCGTCTCCGGGGCACCAGCCCCTGCTTAAGGTCTATCTTCTGCCTACCCTCTAATCTGATCAGTGGACACTGCGCCCACTGGCAGCCTCTTCTCCTCGCTCGCCCCCCTACGCAGCGCCCTAGCACCATGAGGAACGAACGACTGCTTGTGATCCTTCTAACAAATCTAGACCGCGAAACCTTCCCGGCAAGGCGAACCTCAACTTGTCGTGTCCTATCGCAAGCTTTTCTTAGAGATGCCTTGCGAAAGGACAATTCCGGTCTAAGATTTGGAGTCTTTGTCTTCACGAGCGCGCTTGGTTCCCCCGTGCTCCCTTATCAACGCAGAAACTCACCTTCCGATCCGTGTCCTTAAAATCAGACGTTCAAACCGAGGACAGAGTTCCAGCTGTCCCCTCCCTTCCCGAGTCCCAACTTTCTTCTCAACCCGAACCTGCTCTTCCCGTGGTGGACGCCGACGAAGCGCTCGCTGACTCCGTCACCGCCGAGGGCATCCTGCAGATTCTCAGCAGCGGCAGCCATCCACTGGGCATGAAGGCCACGGAGCTCGTCGAGCGCAGCGGCGCCAACAAAAAAACGCGCCACCGAGTCCGCCGACTGCTCGCCGAGCTTCTCGAAGCCGGACAGGTCGAGCGCGGCCCCGGCAAGCGCTACTCGATCGCCGGCACCGTCGCCCTTGATGTCGTTTCGCCACCCACCGTCCTCGCACCGACAGCGACGGCAGCTCTCCCTCAGCCAGCGCTCCAGCTGCCCAGCGACACGGTGTACGGCCGCATCCTGGTCCATCCCGGCGGCTTTGGCTTTGTGCAGCGCGACGATGGCGGCGACAACGTCTTCATCGCAGCGCGCTACCGAGGCGTCGCCATGGACCGCGACAAGGTCGCTCTCAAGGTGTGGCAAGGCTTCCGGGGCCCCGAAGGCCGCGTCCTTCACATCGTCGAGAGAGGCCGCGCCCGACTGACCGGCACCGTCGAGATGAACGCCTATCAGGCCATGCTTCGTCCCGACGATCCACGCATCAGCAGCCGCGTCTTCCTCGAGGGCGAGATCCCAAGTGGCATCATCGGCAAAGCCGTCGTCGCCGAGATCACGGAGTATCCACAGAGCGAGCGCGAGTCGATGGCGGCGCGTCTTCTGGCTGTCCTCGGCGCACCAGACGATCCCAAGACCGAGGTTGAAAAAATCCTGGCATGCGAGGAAGTCGAAGAGAAGTTTCCTCATGCCGTCGAGCAAGAAGCGACGACCGTTCCCGAGCACGTCAGTGAAGCCGATCTCGTCAACCGAGCCGATCTGCGCGACGTGCCGTTTGTGACCATCGATCCCGAGACGGCGCGCGACTTCGATGACGCGGTGTGCGTCGAGCCAGGTCCGCAAAAAGGCCAGCTGCGGCTGTGGGTGGCGGTCGCCGACGTGTCCCACTATGTGCGTCCAGGTACGGCGATCGATCGAGAAGCCGAGCGGCGCGGCGTGTCGGTCTACCTGCCCGATCGGGTGGTGCCGATGCTGCCGCTGCCTCTGTCGGCGGGGATCTGCTCGCTCAATCCCAAGGTCGAGCGACTGGCGATGGTGGCGCGACTCGATATCGATCGGCACGGCTTTGTCGTCGATCGGCAGCTGATGGCGGCGGTGATTCGCTCGCGGGCGCGGTTTGACTATGCCGGCGTCGCGACGGTGCTGTTCGGGGAAGCGACCAGCAAGCACACCGAGTACCAGCCGCATATGGAACAGCTGAAGCTGCTCGCCGAGGTGTCAGCGCGGCTGCGTGGCCAGCGAGAGCAGCGTGGCGGGCTCGACTTCGACCTGCCGGAAGCCAAGGTGATCCTGGCGGCGGACGATCCTCGGCTGGTGGTGACGGTGAAGCGCTCACGGGCCGACGAGCTGGTGCGGCGTGCCTACCAGATGATCGAAGATGCGATGCTGGCCGCCAACGAAGCGATCGCCGAGTACTTTGCCGAGCGGGGGCTCGATGTGCTGTGGCGAATTCATGCGCCGCCTCGGCGAGAGCCGCTGGAGCGACTGGCCGAGCTGGCGGGAAGCTTTGGCTTTCCACTCGATCCGGAGACTGTCTCTGATCCGCTGGTGCTGCGAACGTTCCTGCAGACGATCAAAGGCCAGTCATGTGAGCGGTCGCTGTCGTATCTGGTGCTGCGTTCGCTCAGCCAGGCGGTGTATTCCGTCGACAATGTCGGGCACTTTGGCCTGGGGGCGCGGCGCTATCTGCACTTTACGTCGCCGATTCGTCGCTATCCCGATCTGGTCGTGCACCGACTGCTGAAGCTGATGCTGCGAAAGGAAGCGCAGCCAGCGGGCAAGGTCTACGGCGAGTGGCCACCGCGCAAAGAGATGAAGATGTGGGCCGAAGACTCGTCGCTGCGCGAGCGGCGGGCGATGGAAGTCGAGCGGCAGGTGGTCGATCTGTATCGGGCACTGCTGATGCGCGAGCGGATCGGCGAGGAGTTTTCCGGCACCATCTCGGGCGTGACCACGGCGGGGCTGTTTATCGAGATTGACGAGCCCTACGTCGAAGGTCTGGTGCGCAGCGAGCGGCTCGACGAAGACTATGAGCTCAACGACAAGACCCTGCGCTATGAGGCGCCGCGCGTCGGCAAAAGCCTCGGGCTTGGTGACACGGTGCGGGTGCGAATCGACTCGGTATCGGTGCCGCAGCGACGGATTGAGCTGTCCCTTCTCGGGGTCGAGCCGTCGAAAGCGCGTTTGATCACGCCCCTGACCGTGCGCCCCGAGCGCAAGCGAAGCAGCAAAAAAGCGACCTCAGCGACGGTTCGACGCAGCCAACCAAGCGCCAAAAAGGTCAGCCGCAAGCCCAAGCGCTAAGCAGGTGTCGAAAAAGCGCGCGAGGGCTTTACAGAAGCGCCGCCGCCGACTATGACACCGAGCCATGGCGTCCCGCCCTACCAAGAACCTTGAGACGTTCGCGAATCCCCGTCCCGGTCGCGACTATGAGATTCGCTTCGACTGCCCCGAGTTTACCTGCCTGTGTCCGCTGACCGGTCAGCCGGACTTTGCGACGTTTCAGATCAGCTACGTTCCCGACGAGCTGTGCATCGAGCTGAAGTCGCTCAAGCTCTATCTGTGGTCGTTCCGCGACGAGGGCGCCTTCCACGAAAAAGTCACAAACCAGATCGCCGACGACATCATCGCCGCAATCAAGCCTCGGCGGCTGCGCGTCGAGGGTGACTTCGCGGTACGCGGCGGCATCGGCACCATCATCGTCGTCGAGCACGAGGCGAGCTAGGAGAGCGGGTGGCGAGTCGCGGACAGTCGAAACCTCCCCAGTTCCTCGCCGCCCACGACGCTCCTTCGCCCTTTTCACAGCAGAGCTCGCTTGCCACTTCTGCGATTCGGCAGGCGCTGCTCGTCTGGTTTCGCTCGGGACATCGCGATCTGCCGTGGCGAAAGGAGCGTGATCCGTACTCGGTGTGGGTGTCGGAGATCATGCTCCAGCAGACCCGGACCGAGACGGTGAAGGGCTATTTTTCGCGCTTTATGGCGCGCTTTCCGACGGTGCGGGCGCTGGCCGAGGCTCCGCTCGACGACGTGCTGTCGCTGTGGAGCGGGCTTGGCTATTACTCGCGGGCCCGCAATCTGCACAAAGCGGCGCAGCAAATCCGGGATCTTCACGACGGACAGTTTCCTTCCGATCCGCTGGCGATCGCCGCGCTGCCGGGGATTGGGCCGTATACCTCGGGGGCGATTCGCTCGATTGCACTTGGGCAGGCGGCGCCGATTCTCGACGGCAATGTCATTCGAGTGCTCAGTCGTCTGTTTTTGCTTGACATGCGACCAGATTCGGCGGAGGGCAAGCGGCGCTACTGGTCCCTGGCGGAAGAGCTGCTGCCGGCAGCAACGCTGAGCGCGACGATCAACGATCCCGGGGACCTGAATCAAGCGCTGATGGAGCTGGGGGCGACCGTGTGTCTGCCTCGGCGACCGATCTGTCTGACCTGTCCAGTGGTCCGTCACTGTTCGGCGCAAAAATCGGGCAATCCTGAGGACTTTCCGCCGGCCAAGCAGCAGCGCGCGGTGCCGATGGTGCGGATGGTGACACTGGTTGTCTGTCTCGCCGGAAAGGTGCTGCTACTGCGACGACCTGAGCTGGGACTGTGGGGTGGGCTGTGGGAACCACCGACGCTGGCACTCGACGGCGAGGAGTCTGCGCACGCAGGGCTGGTTCGGCTGGTGCAGACGTGCTTGGGAACCTCGCTGTCCGTCGAAAATGCGATCGCACTGGAGCCGTTTGCGCACATCCTGACCCATCGCCACCTCCGCTTTGCGCCGTTTTTGCTGAAGGTGGAGAGCTTGCCCAGACTGCGGCTCGACGGATATTCGCTGCAGCAATGGATCGATCCGACGCAGCCGCAGGCGCTGGGACTGGCGGCGTGGGTGACGGCGCTGCTCGGGCGACTGCCGGAGCTTTCGAGTCATCCCGACGCGTGACCGAAGCTACATCCGTGCGCCTGACCTCCGCTACATCCGCACGCCTGACCTCCGCTACATCCGCTCCGGCACTTCAATTCCGAGCAGCGCCAGGCCGTGACGCAGCGTCTTGGCGACAAGCGCGAGCAGTGCCAGCCGCGACGCCCGCACCGCCGGCTCGGCCTTGAGCACCGGCAGCTCGGTGTAAAACGTGCTGACGACGCCGGCCAGATCGAACAGGTACTCACACAAGTGATGGGGCCGCGCCGTCCGTGCCGTCGTCTCAACGACCGTCGCGTAATCAAGCAGCCGTCTCCCCAGCCTTCGCTCCGCCGGCTCGACAAGCGTCACTGCGTCCGCCGTCTGAAAACCCTCGGCCTGGGCCTTGCGAGCAATCGACCGCAGCCGTGCGTACGCGTACTGCATATACGGCGCGGTGTTACCGTCGAGCGCCAGCGCCTTGTCGAGGTCAAAGTGGATGTCCTGCTGCCGGTCCCGCGACAGATCGCTGTACTTGATCGCGCCAATCCCGACGACCCGCGCCACCTCGGACAGCTCCGCCTCGGACAGATCGGCGCTCTTTTGGCGCGCCACCTCGGCCGCTCGCTCCGTCGCCAGATCGAGATACTCGTCGAGCAGCGGCACATTGCCTTTGCGGGTGCTGCCGGTGGTGTAGTTGCCGTCCTTGTCCTTAAAGCGCATCGAGCCGAAGCTGATGTGCTCCAGCGAGCAGCGACAGCCCATCTTGCGAGCGACGAAGAACACCTGTTGAAAGTGCAGCTGCTGGGGCGTGCCGACGACGTAGAGGATGCGCTCGGGCTGATAGTCGCGGACACGCTGCTCGATCGTCGCCAGATCGGTGGTGCCGTAGAGAAACGAGCCGTCGGCCTTGCGGATCAGCAGCGGCGCGGGCGCTCCGTCGACGTTGCAGATCACGGCGCCACGGCTCTCCTCGGCAATCCCGCTTGCTAGCAGCTCTGCGACGAGCGATGCCAAGCGTGGATGAAAGTGACTCTCGCCGTAGACGGTATCGAAGGCAACGCCCAGCCGCGCATAGGTCTTGTCGAACTCTGCCAGCGACACCGTCACAAAGCGCTTCCACAGCGCGAGATTTTCGGGGTCCCCCTTCTGCAGCTTCGCCAGCTCGGCCCGCGCCGCCGCCAGCAGCGGAGTCACCTCAGCAACGGCATCATCCTCGTCGTCGTCGTCCGCTTTGGCCGGACGAGCCAGCGAGAGCGCATCGGCCTGGGCCTTTTCGTCGGTGACAAACTTTTGATACAGCCGCACTAGCTCGCCAATCGGATCGCGCGCAAACGCCGCCTCGTCGAGCCAGTTACGATACGCGACGATCAGCTTGCCAAACTGAGTGCCCCAGTCACCGAGGTGGTTGTCGGCAATGACGCGATATCCGACGGCGGCAAAGATGCGCTGCAGGGCCGCGCCGATTATTGTTGACCGAATGTGCCCGATGTGCATCGGCTTGGCGATGTTCGGCGACGAGTAGTCGACGACCACCGACTTGCCGCGATGCAGCTGCTCAATGCCGTGATGCGGATCACTCGCCAGCTCGTGCAGACACCCCGAGACAAACTCGTCGGTAAGATGAACATTGACGTAGCCGGGGCCCGCGATCTCGGTCTTGGCGACGGCGGGATGAGTCTTTAGCGCGGCCTCGACGAGCTGCGCCAGCTCACGCGGCTTTTGACCGAGCGGCTTGGCCAGCTGGAGACAGGCATTGACCTGCAGATCGCCAAACTCTGGCTTCGAGGCAGGCAAGAGCGGCAGCTCAATCGGGAGCGCCGGATGCGCAGGAAACTTGTCGGACAGCGCTTGCGCGGCCCGTCGACCAAGCTCCGCGCAGACCATCGGCAGAGACTTCGGCAGTGCAGTCGAGCTAGACATGGCGGCGGAGCCTAGCAAATCGCGCCGAGCGCCGAAAGTCCTCGACTGGAGAATGGCGGAGAATGCGCGCGCCTGCGCCCAAACGGACTAGATGTGGCGACGGAGCCGAGCGGCCGCTTCCTCGAGCACCTCGTCAGGCTTGGCAAAGCAGAACCGCAGCATCGTCTCGCCGATTGGATCTTGATAGAAGCTCGACCCCGAGATGGCGGCAATCCCCGCCTCGTCGAGCAGCTTCATTGCGGCCTCGCGAGCGGTGGCACAGCCGAGCTTGCGCACATCGGCCAGCACATAGTACGCGCCCGTCGGCCAGTACGGTGCCAGCCCCACGTCTTCCAGCGCCTGACACAAGATGTCGCGCTTTTTTTGATACATCGCCGACAGCTCGTCGTAGTAGCTGCGCGGCGTCTCGATGAGCCCCGCCAGTGCGCCATACTGCAGCGGCGTCGGTGAGCAGACATAGAGCAGGTCGTGCGCAATCGCAATTCGCGTCGCTGCCTCGGCAGTCGTCGTCAGATAGCCAATCCGCCAGCCAGTGATCGAGAAGGTCTTCGACAGCCCCGTCATCGTCACGCAGCGCGACCGCATCTTGGGCAGCTTCTGCAGCGGCAGGTGGAGCTTGCCGTCGAAGACAATGTGCTCGTAGATCTCGTCGCACAGCGCGATCAGGTCGTGGCTTTCGCAAAAATCGGCCAGCAGCTCGCGCTCGCTCGCCGAGAGAATCTTGCCGCCGGGATTCGAGGGCGTGCAGATCACGATCGCGCGGGTCCGGCTCGTCACCGCTTTTTCCAGGGCCTCGCGCTGAATCTCCCACGTCGGTGGCCGCAGCGGCACCAGCACCGGCCGCAGCCCCAGCGACAGCACCGTGTTGAGGTGGTAGCCATAGTACGGCTCAAACAGGATGATCTCGTCGCCGGGCTCACAGAGCGCGAGCACACTAGCGGCGAAGCCTCCCGTCGCTCCGTTGGTGATCACAACCTCGCGATTGGGATCGTAGGCAACGCCGTAAAACGACTCGACTTTTTGGGCGACGGCCTGACGAAGCTCGGCGATGCCCATCGGGTGCGCGTAGGTCGCAAGCTGGTCTTCGATCGCCCGAATCGCTCCACGTGCAACCGGCGGTGGCGTCGGCAGATCACAGACGCCTTGGCCAAGATTGATGCCCCCCTTGGCCTGACACGCGATCGTCATCGCGCGAATGTCGGAAATAGCCAGTGAACCGAGACGAGTGCCAATGCGCATTCGCGCAGTCTATCACGATGAGCGACGACGACCATATCGCCAAGCCGCGACCAGCACGCCCCCAAAGAGCAGCGCCAGGCCGAGCTGCAAGCCATGATGACGCAGCACGTAGCGCAGATAGCCTCGGTGCCAGCGACGGGGAGGACCTGGATTGGCAGCATCCGTCAGGAGCTTCCCGACCGCACTACGCGGCACCGGCAGCGTCACGACATCGAACGGCTGACCTTGCGGCGCCTGGGCCCGCACCGAGATCGCCACTTTGCCCGGCTGTGGACGCAGCTCGATCATGACGTAGTGATGCACCGACTCGTAGCGCTGCAGCGCCGGCTCGTCGGGCTCGCCACAGGGCGACTGATCGTAGAGCTTGGCCCCGCCGCCGCCCGAGACAAAGTACGGCACGCCATTTCGCTCGAGTCGCTGGTAGGCATGGTCGTGGCCGGTCAGTACCGCGTCGACGGCAAAGCGCTCGAACAGCTGCATCCAATCGAGCATGTGACTCGCAGAGCCGCAGTGTAGACCGCTCGACAGCGGCGGCTGGTGGATGACGACCAGCCTCACCCGGACCGTCGGATCGGCCTCGGCCTTCTGAAGCTGCGTCTGAAGAAACTGCGTCTGTTCCCGCGAGCCTGGGCGATTTCCGTCGAGCACAATCAGCTGCAAGTAGCCAAAGCGCACCGCGTAGTGACGAGCCGCCGCCTGGGGAAGCAGCTGTCGAAAGAAGCGCCCGCTTGGATCGCCGATCAGCTCGTGGTTGCCGAGCGCCGGCACGTAGAGCAGCTGCGACCACAGCGGCGCGTGGGTCTTGCTAAGCTCACGCCAGTCGGCCTCACTACCGCCTTCCCCGACGAGATCACCGGTGCCGATCACCAAGTCCGGCGACTCTGCCAGCACCGCCTGCACAATCGCTCTCGAGCTCACCGAGTCGTTGTGTGGACTGGCTTGCTCGTCGCCAAACACCGCCAGCAGCAGCGGCCGAGCGTCGTCGAGCGCCGGCGCCGTCGTCACTTCTCCACCGATCGCCGTCAGCCCTTCGATGGTGAGCTGATAGCGATAGCGCCGCCCTGCGACAAGTCCCGCGACGCGCAGGGTCTGCCACACCGACGCAGCCGCCGACACGGTCTGCACTGGCTGCTGCTGGTGCGGACGCGCCCCCGCTTCATCGACTCGCAAGGTCACCGCCCGCGCCTTTCCGTCGACGATGCCCACATGCAGTGAAAACGAGCTTGGCGAGACTTCGCTCACCAGCGGACCCCACAGCTCGACGGCAGGCGTCACTTCTGGATGGTCGGGATCGTGCGCCCACGCAGCTTTGACCACACCTGTCCCGACGAGCAGCATGGCCATACACAGAATATGGAATTTTGCAAGCTTTATCGAACTACCCAGCATCCTGACCCGCTTCATCGCCGGCACTGTAGCGCGCTTTGTCCGGTGACCGTTTGTGGTAGGTTTGCCCACCATGACGCTGTTTACCCGCAGGCGGCCAAGCACCCGTGCTCACTTCGTCGGTGTAGGCGGAATTGGCATGTCCGGGATCGCCGAAGTCCTCCTCGCGCTGGGCTGTCGAGTCTCGGGCAGTGATCGCAAGCAGAGCGAAGTCACCGAGCGGCTGCGCAGCCTCGGGGCGGAAGTTCGCGAAGGCCACAGTGAGCGCAACCTCGATCTTCTCGACGGTGAGCTCGATGTCGTGGTCACTTCCAGCGCCGTCTCGACCAGCAATCCCGAGGTGGCCTCTGCCCACGCACGCGGCATTCCCGTGATTCGCCGCGCCGAGATGCTGGCCGAGCTGATGCGCCTTCGCTACGGCATCGCAATCGCCGGCTCGCACGGCAAGACGACCACCTCGTCGCTGATCGCCACGGTGCTGCATCACGCCGGCCTCGATCCGACGGCGATCATTGGTGGCAAGCTCCCGTCGCTGGGTAGCAATGCGCGGCTCGGTCAGTCCGAGTATCTGGTCGCCGAGGCGGACGAGTCCGACGGCTCGTTTTTGCACCTGATGCCGACGGTGGCGGTGGTCACCAACATCGATCCCGAGCACCTCGATCACTACGGTGACTTCGAGCGGCTGCTGGCGGCGTTCCGCGACTTTATCGACAAGGTGCCGTTTTTTGGGCGAGCGGTGCTGTGCCAAGATCACCCGGCGGTGCGGACGATGATTCCGACGGTGACGAGGAAGGTGATCACCTACGGGCTGACGCTCGGGGCCAGCTATCGCGCCGAGGAGCTGCTGTTTTCCGGCTTGAGCAGTCGCTTTGTCGCCCTGCGTCACGGAGAGCGGCTCGGTCCCGTCGAGATTCCCATGCCCGGCGCACACAACGTCCAGAACGCCCTTGCCGCGCTTGCCGTCGCTGATTTCCTGGGCATTCCGTTTGCGACCTTCCAAGACGCGGTGCGTGGCTTCGGCGGCGTCGGTCGGCGCTTCACCGTCCGGGGCCGGATCATCAGCGACGGTGACGAGATCATGGTGGTCGACGACTACGGCCATCATCCCGCCGAGATCCGTGCCACCCTGTCGGGCGCTCGCACCGGCTTTCCCGGTCGCCGCCTCGTCGTCGCATTTCAACCACACCGCTACACCCGGACCCGCGATCTCCTCGACGAGTTTGGCCGCGCCTTCGACGACGCCGATGAGGTGGTCATTTCCGAGGTCTACGCCGCATCCGAGTCACCGATTCCCGGCGTCAGTGGCGCAGTCCTCGTCGACCGCATCCGCGCCCACGGCCACCGCTCGGTCCACTTTGTGCCGGACCGCGCCGCGCTGGCGAGTGAGCTGGCCCGCCTGGTTCGACCCGGGGACATCGTGCTCACCCTCGGCGCAGGCGACATCTCCCAGACCGGTGGAGAGCTGCTGACGCTGCTCGCCGGACACTGAAAGCAGATCCACTGTGGCAAAAGGCAAGCTGTTTGTCGTCGGAACGCCGATCGGCAACATGGACGACATCACCCTGCGCGCCCTTCGGGTGCTCTCTTCCGTCGAGATCATCGCCGCTGAGGACACCCGAGCCGCCCAGCATCTGCTCGGCCACCATCAAGTCCGCGCAGGCCAGCAGGCGCCGAAGATCCTGAGCTTTTTTGCCGGCAACGAGGCCCAGCGGACCAGTGAGGTGCTGGCTCTTCTCGGCGCTGGTCAGTCGGTGGCGCTGATCTCGGAAGCGGGCATGCCGGGCATCTCGGACCCTGGTCAGCGACTGGTGGCGGCGGCGCACGAGCAGCACCTTGCCGTCGAGGTCATCCCCGGTCCGAGCGCGGTGCTGCATGCCTTGGTGGCGTCGGGACTGCCGAGTGACCGCTTTCTGTTTGTCGGCTTTCCGCCGCGTCAAGAGGGCGAGCGGCTGCGGCTGTTTGGCTCTCTGCGCCACGAGCCGGGGACGCTGATCTTCTACGAGTCGCCGGAGCGGGTGGCGCAGACGGTGGCGGATCTTGCGCAAGCGCTCGGCGACGACCGACGGGCGGTGGTGGCACGCGAGCTGACCAAGCTGTTCGAGGAGCACCGCCACGGCACCCTCGGAGAGCTGACCCAGAGCCTGCCCCAAAACCCGCCGCGCGGTGAGATTACGCTCGTCGTCAGCGGCTCGGGCAACACCGACGTGCCGATGACCGCCGAGTCACTCGATGTCGAGCAAGAAGTCCGTCGCCGCCTCGGTCAAGGGGAGAGCGCCAAAGACATCGCCACCGCGCTGACGCTGCTGACCGGCCAGCCGCGCCGCAAGCTCTATCAGCTGGCGCTCCATCTCAAAGATCATCAAGCCGCCACGCCGCAGCCCTAACTCGCCCCCCAGGCAGCGTGTGGAAAAGTGCGCGAGGAGCCCAAAGTGCAAGGCGGAGGACCGCGCCAGTCCCCGACACGAAGTGTGGGGGAGAGCGTACGCAAGTACGTGAGCACCGACCCCCCGCATAGCATGCCGGGGGCTGTCGCAACGCAGCAATTTGGGCCCGCAGCCACTTTTTCCGCGCGCTGGCTACGTCTCGGGGTGTTGGTGCTCGGGCAGGCTCAAAAACTGCGTCAGCTGCGCTTCCTGCTGGGCCGACAGCGCCGCGAACGACACCCCAGTCATCCGATAGTCACGGTTGCGGCCCTGCGCCTCGTCGAACGCGACTGTACACGGCAGCTCCAGCAGCCCGTCGGTCCCCGGCAGCTCGAAGGACAGCAAAAGCTCGGTGCCAATCGCCAGCAGCTCCTCACTCGGCTCGCAGCGTCGCCAGATGCGCATCCCACCCAGTCCCACATCCGACGACTGCGCCAGCGCAACCCCAAACAGAGGCTGCCCGCGCAGCACCTGCTGACGAACCGCAACCCGCAGCGGCAGGCGCGTGTGGCTGCGACGGTCAAGCCGGACACGCCGCCGCTCAGCGACATTGACAGGCAGCGCAGGAGGCGCATCGGAGAAGCTCAGCGGTTCCATGTGGGCAATGTAGGATAGTGGAACCAAAAAGCAAGCTTCTCGCGGTGCCACACGGCGAAAGGAAACGCCATCCCCACCCGAGGGAGGTCTGCGGCCAGGGAGCTGCGGTGCCCGAGGCGGGAATCGAACCCACACGCCAGTTACGGCTAAGGATTTTAAGTCCTCTGCGTTTACCAGTTTCGCCACTCGGGCCGAGGACGATGCCTTGCGGCGACCGCCTCACAGCCCGAAATAGATAACAAATTTTCAGACTCTTCAGCGTACCGTTTAGTGTGTTGGCGGTCTTGGGCACAGGGTGTGCGTCGGACAATCGCAAGTAGGATGGGCATGGGCTTACCCGTTACGATAGCTGCAGTTTGTTTTGATCTGGATGGAACACTGGTGGACAGCGAGGGGGAGGCGGCGGACGCCATTGAGCTGGCGATGCAGCCGCTCGGACGACGCTTGTCGGCCTCCGAGCGCAACTTCGTCGTCGGACACGGCTTTGGTGAGATCTACGCAACGATCAAGTCCGGCGGCGGCGTTCCCTGGTCGGCGGCGCAGTTCGAGGAAGCCATCTATCAGGCCCGCCTGACTCTGTTCGAGCAGCATGGAGCCGGCGAGCTGCCCGGGGCGCGCGAGGTGGTGCGACGAGTCGCGTCACGGTGGCCGTGTGCGCTGGTGACGGGCTCGACGCGGCCGGAAGCGAAGCTGATGCTCGATGCCCTCGGGGTAAGCGACTGTTTTATGGCGACGCTGTGCGCCGGGGAATATCCCCACGGGAAGCCGTCGCCGGAGCCGTACTTGCAAGCAGCCGCAATGCTGGGGGTCAAAGCAGAGCACTGTGTCGCTATCGAGGACTCGACGGCTGGCATCGCCGCAGCCCGCAGCGCCGGCATGCACTGTATCGGCGTCCGCGTCGGCAACCGCTACGGTCAAGACCAGTCTTTCGCTCACCACATCGTCGAGACGCTGTTCGATGTCGAGACGCTGCTGCTGTCGTCCTGACTACTTGCCGAGTCCGCCCGCGTCAGCCTCGGGCATCAGCACTTTGGTTGCTCGCGACGACACCCGCACCGAGATCGTTCCCGACGCGGGCACCAGATAGGTCTTCTCTTTGGTGGTGTCGAGCGGATCACCGAGCACCTCGACGAGCCGCGTCCCGACTGGGAACGGCACCTTCATCTGCGTCCCCGCAAAGTCGGTCTGGCTGGTCTGCGTGTTGTGAACGTTGGTCACCACCAACACCGACTTGCCGCCGTCGGTGCGCGTGAACGCCAAGATGCCGGCGTCGGACTCATTGCCGGTGCGATCTGTCGCCCAGGTCACCTTGAGATCGCCTCGTCGCAGCGTCGGAATGGCCTTGCGCAGCGCCCCCAGCTGCTTCATCCACTTGAACGTCTCTGTCTCCGTCGAAAAGCCCGTCTGCGACATGTTCTCGCGCTGCGCCGTCGCAGTCCCGCGATAGATGTTGCTTAGCACCGAGTCGAACATCCGCTCGCGGTTGGCCGGGTCGTTGCCGCCGGAAAACTCCTGCTCCGTCCCGTAGTAAATGCAGGGAATGCCGTCCTGGGTAAACATCAGCGCCAGCGCATTGTGCAGCCGACGAAGTGCCTCGGGGGCCGAGACATAGCAGCCGTCGATCGACGATAGAAAGCGCGAGACATCGTGGTTGTCGAGGAAGTTGACGAGCAGCCGCGACGGCGCAATGCCCATGCCCTGGCTGTCGACGGCGGCACCCGCGATCGGCGTCTGGTTGTAAATTGGCTTGCCAGCGACCGGATCGGGCAGGGACTCTCCGTCGACGGTCTTAAAGCGACCTTGATTGCGAAACGGGCCATGAACCGCCGGCGTCATCGTCGCGGTGTCGAAGCGGAGCCGATCGTTCCACAGCCGCGCCGTCTTGCTCGTCGGACCGCTGCACTTGACGGTGTCTTGATAGACCTGAAACTTCTGCGAAAAGTAGAACACCGACTCGACTTCGTTGTTGTAGGTAAACTCGCCGAGCAGCGCGTCGTCCCCGTCGAAGGCCTCGCCGAACATGAACCAGTTTTTCTTCGGCTGCGACAGTGGCTCGACGCCGTAGATGGGCTGCTCGCCCCGTGCGTACTTGCGAATCGCCGGCGCAAAGTCCTGCCAAAACTCGTGCTCGACGTGCTTGAGGGTGTCGATGCGGAAGCCGTCGAAGTCGTAGCGGCGGATCATCTCGGCGAAAGCGCGAATCAGGCCCTTGCGTACGTCGACGCGTCGGGTATCGAGGTCTTTGAGCCCGCCAGGAAAGTCGCCGGTGGTCAGCTGCTCCCAGCGATCGTAGTTGGTGACGCGGCCACGACGGTTGTAGATGGCTGGTCGGGAAAAATCGAGCACGTCATCGTCGCCTTCGCCAAAGCGAATCGGATCGGGGACGACCCGGTTGATCTCGGGCATGTTGAGAAAGCGAACCTGGGCGGGTCCAGCCGGGCCGAGTCCGTTTTGTCCCTGCACGCCACGACGGTCGAAGTCAGGATCGTACTCATCGGCTCGAGTGAGTCGCGCCAGCGGATCGACACTGTCTTGCGACGACGAGCCGGTAACGATCTCGTCAGGCTGACCGTTGCCGTTGATGTCGTAATAAAACAGCTGGCCCATGTGGTTGGTGACGATGTCGAGTACCACCTTCATCTTGCGCTGGTGGGCTTTGTCGACGAGCTCGCGCAGCTTGGCCGGCGATCCGAAGTGCGGGCTGATCTTGGAAAAGGACTGAGTCCAATATCCGTGATAGCCGTCGAAGCCCGCGTCGTAGTCGATGTTCTTGACGATCGGCGAGATCCACAGCGCCGTCACCCCAAGCGCCTCGAGGTAGTCGAGGTGGTCGATGACGCCCTGCCAGTCGCCGCCTTGATAGCGCCCGAGCGCGCTCGTCATGACGCGGTGGTTGTTGTTGATGTCACCGTCGGCAAAGCGGTCGATGATGACCTGATAGATCACCTCGTCGCGCCAGTCGCCGCCGTTCATGATGGCGGTGGTCGGAAAGTCGTCGCCGTACTCGCTGGAGCAGCCGACGATCGACAGTGCAACAATCCCGAGTGAAGCGACAAATGGCACGGACTTCGACATGATTCCCTCAGGCGGGAACCTAGCGCGAAGCCAGTCGCATCGCCAAGAGGCATTTGGTCGCAAGCGGCGGGCAGATTCGTGGCGTCCGCTAGCCACGGACCGTAGGCATCAGGTCGCGGTGGTGCGGCGAAGGGCCCGACGGTGACGAGCCGCGCCCAGCTCATCGCCAGCCGCCTCCATCAGCGTCGGGGAAAACAGCGAAAGACCGAGGTCACGCGCGGCGTTTTGGAGCACCGAGACAGCTTTCTCGGCGGTCCGCTGGGCATCGTTGGGCAGCAGCGCGGACGGCACTTCCCCGTCGGACAGGCGAATCGGCCCGAGCGGCACCGCTTCCTTCATCGGCCCCGCTGGAATCACCAGCCCCGCACACAGCGGCACACTGCGATCTTCTCCCTCGGGCGGCGAGCTACTTCCGGGCAGCCGCATCGTCAGCGACCAGACCTCGATATGCAGTCCGTGCTCGCGCAGTCGCTCGGTCAGGGACATCGCCTGCGACGGTGTTGCCGACGGACCTTGCACCACATGGAGTGCATAGCCAGCCGCCTCGATCGGGTCGATAAAGACCAGGCCATTGCCGGACTCCTCGGGCAGCGACTCTTCGCCGTCGGTACCCGTCAGCCCATCGCAGTAGTTGCCCTGGCCTTGGGTATCACACAGCACCACATCGCCGAACTGACACGACGCACCGTAGCGCACCACCGACAGAATCCGCGCTCGCACCGGATCGACCCGCTGCACCCACACTCTCTCGACAGAGTAAGGCCCGGTCGTCGGCAAGGACAGCTGCGCCAGCCCCAAGTCGCTCGCACCACCCGGTCGCCCCGAGAGCAGTCCGCAGGCCTGCCAGCACGTCCGCGCCTCGTCGAGATTGCCAATTGCTGTCTGCGCCAGTCCCAAGTTCCACAGGACCGATCGGCTAAGCCCCGACCCTTGCGCCAGCGCGCTGGTGCTGGTCAGTCGCCCCGCTTGTCGCCGCAGCCCGGCCAGCGCCTGCGACAGCGACTCGGCCATCTCGGTCCAGCGCCGCGCTTTTTTATGACTCAGTCCAAGGTTGTAGAGCGGTACCGCCCACTGCGGTGACTGCTGATGGGCCGCCTGAAGGTCCGCCAGCGCCGTCTGTTCCTGGTTGCGCTGCGCATAAATCACGCCCCGCAGGTTGAGTAGATAGGCACGCTGTTCGCGCTCGCTCTCACTTTGGTTGCGCTGAAGGAGATCCAGCTCACTCAAAAGTTTGCTAACGAGGTGAACGGCAGTCTGGCTCTTGTCGCGACGGACAAGGCGAAAGACGGTTTCAGCAAGCGCACGCATTTGCGGCACCAGCTCCGAAGGGAGCATGCACGCAAGCGACCGGGGTCCCATAGGGATAGCGTACAAGGAAAGCGACGGGCGTTGCTACTGTAAAAACCGTGGAAGTTTATGGATGGAAGATTACATATCTGCGAAAGCGCACGAGTTTTGGCCCGGGCGCGTTGCGGCAAGCTGCTCAACTTGGCACATCAGCGCCGAAAGCAAGCGAAAACGACCGGAAACGACTGGAAAACGACTGGGAAACGACTGGAAAACGACTGGAAACTGGTCAGGACAGGCGGCTGGCGGCGGCGAGGGCTTCGACTTGGCCTTCCAGGCGATCGGCCAGCTCATCGAGTGCCGCTTGGCCAAACGACTCACCAAACAGGTACGGCAGGTGCAGCTGGGGCAGCGGCAGCTCGCGGTGGAGCCGCTGTACGTGCTGTTCATTCAGCTGCGCCCGATGTCGGTGCAGTCGGGCCGCTCGCAGCACCGGCCCCAGCACTGGATCGGCCAGCGCCGAATCGGAGCGGAGCAGCTCATCGAAGCCAAGCTTGGGCAGACCACTCGAGAGCCGAGGCGGATAGAGCCGATTGACGACGATCGGACCTCGTGGCAGCCCCAGCTCCGCGAGTCCGCGTGACAGCTGCAGCGTCTCGGTCACCGGCAGATCCTCGGCCAGCGTCGTCAGCACCGTCAGACAGCGCTTCGGATCAGTGAGCAGGCTCCAGTTGTCACGCGCCGGTCCCGTCAGCGGTCCCTCGGGCACCGTATCGAGAATGACCTTGGGAATCCGCAGCAGCGTCAGGACATGTCCCGTCGCCGGTCCGTCGAGGATCACCAAGTCGAAGCGCGGCCTCCCGCCCACCTGCTCGGTGGTGTGAAACCAAGTCTTGCCGAGCATCGCGTAGTCGTACAGCCCCGGCACCGCTCGCAGAAACGCCCGCACCACGTCGCGCTCGAAGACCTGCCGATACAGAAACGACGAGTGCATGACCATCATCCCGTACTCGCGCAGCGACGACTCGGGGGTCATGTTCACTGCCCACAGGTTGTCGCGCACCGGGGCCACTTCGGAAAAGTCGCGCTCGACGCCAAACAGCTCGCGGAGGCGATTTTTGCTGCGAGTCTGGGCGAGCAGTACCCTTTTTCCGAGCCGCGCCGCCAGCACTGCCAAGGCACACGCGACGGTGGTCCGACCGACTCCGCCCTTGCCAGCGACGATGAGCAGCCGGCGACTCAGCAGGTGGCCACTTATCGGGTCAGGCTTGGCAGCGGTGGCCGCAGCTGGCGTCGGAGACTTTGCGTCGGGGGCGACTGACATCGTAGAAAAGTGAGCGTAGCGACCGCCTCACGGCGTGTCAACGACGGTGGCTCGGGGAGCCTCCACTTTCCGAGCAAACTGGTATGCTGCGCGCCATCATGAGTTCGCCCTTCTATCCCGTCGATACCAAGCAGAGCTTCCCCAAGCTCGAGGAGAAGATCCTCGCTTTTTGGCAAACGAGCCGCGTGTTCGAGGAGAGCCTGGCGGAGCTGGACCCGCAGACCGGCAAGCCCAAGCCGCTGTTCGTGTTCTATGAAGGCCCACCGACGGCAAATGGCAAGCCGGGCATTCACCACGTCCTGGCCCGCGCCTTCAAAGATGTCATCCCTCGCTACAAGACGATGCGGGGCTATCGGGTGCCGCGCAAAGCCGGCTGGGACTGCCACGGTCTGCCCGTCGAGGTCGAGGTCGAAAAGCGGCTCGGCCTGCGCGGCAAACAGCAGATCGAGGAGCTGGGCATCGCCGAGTTCAACCGTCAGTGCCGCGAGAGCGTGTTTCGCTACATCAGCGACTGGGACAAGCTGACCGCGCGGATCGGGTTTTGGGTCGACACCGAGCATCCCTATCGCACGCTCGACAATGACTACATCGAGTCGTGCTGGTCACTGCTCAAGACGCTGTGGGACAAAAACCTACTCGTCCGCGACTACAAAGTGACCAAGCACTGTCCGCGCTGTGGCACCTCGCTGGCCGAGGCCGAGGCCGGTCAGGGCATGAAAGAGGATGTCGAAGATCCGTCGGTGTACGTGCGGCTGCGGCTCTTGCCGGGCCAAAAACTGCCGTGTTTTCCCGACGTGACCTCTGACGGCAATGTCTCGGTGCTGATCTGGACGACGACGCCGTGGACGCTGCCGGCCAACACCGCCGCTGCGCTCAGTGAAAAAGCCAGCTACGCCTGTTTCAAGATTCCGGGCGACGACAAGCGCGGCGAAGAGTACGTCATCCTCCTCGCCAGCCAGGCCGAGGCGGTCCTAAAAGGCAGCAAAGCTGAGCGGGTCGCGTCGGACATCAGCGGCGACAAGCTGGTCGGCCTGCGCTACACCCCGCTGTTCGACTGCGCGGTCAACCTGCACGGCCAGCCCGTCGACGTAAGCCGTGCCTACCGCACCATCACCGATCCTTCCGTCGAGGCTGGCGAAGGCACCGGCATCGTCCACATCGCCCCCGCCTACGGTGACCTCGAGGTTGGCCGTCGCCACGAGCTCCCGGTGCTGTTCTCGGTCGGGCTCGACGGAATGGTCCTGTCCGCGCTGCCCAAGTTCGCCGGCAAGTTCTTCAAAGAAGCCGATCCGCTGATCATCCGCGACCTCAAAGAGCGCGGCTTGCTCTGGTCGTCGGGCCGCATCCGTCACAGCTATCCGTTCTGCTGGCGCTGCGACACACCGCTGCTCTATTTCGCCAAGACCAGCTGGTACATCAAAACCACCGCCGTCCGCGACCAGCTGCTGGCCCAAAATCAGCGCATCGGCTGGTATCCCGAGCACATCCGCGACGGACGCTTTGGCGACTGGCTGCGCAACAACGTCGACTGGGCGATCTCTCGCGAGCGCTACTGGGGCACCCCGCTGCCGCTGTGGATCTGTGACGGCTGTGGCGACATCGACTGCATCGGCAGCGTCGCTGAGCTATCGCAGCGGGTCGGGCGCAGCGTCACCACCGACGAGGCCTTCGACCTTCACCGTCCTTACGTCGACTCGCTGAGCTGGCCGTGTCAGAGCTGCTCCGTCGGCACCCGGCGCCGCATCCGCGATGTCATCGACTGCTGGTTTGACTCGGGAGCGATGCCGTTTGCCCAGCACCACTACCCGTTTGAGCACCAAGACGACTTCAGCACGCTGTTTCCGGCGGCGTACATCTGCGAGGCCGTCGACCAGACTCGAGGCTGGTTCTACACGCTCCATGCGCTCGGGGTGCTGCTGCGCGGCGGGCCGGCGTTTGAAAACTGCATCGTGCTCGGGCATATCCTCGACGACCAGGGCCGCAAGATGTCGAAGCGGCTGGGCAACATCGTCGACCCGTGGACGGTGCTGGCAGCCGAGGGTGCCGATGCGCTGCGCTACTACATGTATACCGCTTCCCCACCCGGTCAGCCGCGACGGTTCTCGCAGGCGCTGGTGCAGAAGTCGCTGCGGCAGTTTTTGCTGACGCTGTGGAACTGTTACAGCTTCTACGTCACCTATGCCGAGGCCGAGTTCGACCGGCTCGGTACCGCTGATATCCCGACGGTGGAGCGGCCCCAGATCGATCAGTGGATCTTGGGTTCGCTAGAGCGGCTCGTCGAGCAGACGACTGTTCTCCTCGAGCGGTACGACCTGACGCAGGCGGCGCGCGGCATTGCCGACTTCGTGGACACGCTGTCCAACTGGTACGTCCGTCGCTGTCGAGATCGATTCTGGGCCAGCCTCGACGGTCCGGGTGGTGAACTCGACGGCCCGCTCGAGCGTGACAAGCGAGCGGCCTATCAGACGCTGCACCGCTGTCTTGTCACCGTCGCACAGCTGGTGGCTCCGTTTGCGCCGTTCGTCTCGGAAGAGCTGTGGCAGAACCTCAGGCGGCGCATCGATCCGTCGGCGCCGCGATCGGTGCATCTGTCGCGGTGGCCCGAGGCGGATCGCACACTCCTCTCCCACACCGAGCAGCTGCGGGCCGATATGGAGGTTGCGCTCAAGGCGGTGTCGCTCGGGCGGGCGGCGCGGCAGGATCAAAACCTGAAGACGAGACAGCCTCTTCAGGCGGCGCTGCTGCAAGTTCCGTCGGCGGCGGCGCGTCGGGCCATCGAGCGCTTCCGATCCGAGGTCTGCGAGGAGCTGAACGTCGAGGAGCTGTCGTTCGCCGAGGAAGGTGCGGAGCTGGTCCGCTACACGCTGCGACCGAACCTGCCGAAGCTGGGCAAGAAGCTCGGCAAGCGGGTCAAGCTGATTCAGGACGCGCTGGCAGCACTGTCCGTTGAAAAAGTCAAGCAAATTGCGCAGTCGGTGCTCAGCGAGCAATCGGTGACGTTGGCGACGGCGGAAGGCCCGATCGAGCTGCTCGCGGACGAGATCCTGCTCTCGGCGCAGTCAGCCGAGGGTCTGGCGGCGCGCACCGAGGAAGGGCTGGTCGTCGGCATCACCACCGAGATCACTCCCGAGCTGCGTGACCGAGGCATTGCCCGTGAGCTGGTCCGCGCCATCGGGGAGCTGCGCAAGAAGGCCGGCTGCAAAGTCTCCGACCGCGTGGTTATTGGCTATCACACCAGCGACGAGACAGCAGCGGCAGCGATTGTGAGCCTGGGTGAGTCGATCCAGCGCGAGACGCTGTCGCAGCTCCAGCCGGCCCGCTTGCCGTCGTCGGATGCGCAGTCGGTGTGCGAGCTGGACGACTCGACGATCGAGCTGACCCTTCAGCGCTAGCGTTTCCCGTCGCTGTTACGCCTGGGCATAGGGCCGATTGGCGGCCAGTCGAATGATCTCGAAGTCCTCGGGATCTAGCTCCAGATACGGTCCCAGGCACGGCGGCAGTCCCGATAGCTCCTGCAGATCCGCCCGTCGCGCCACCGTCACTTGCTGCCGACCGTCATCGAGCACCATCACCAGCATCCCCGGCGGGGCCGCCGCTGCCGACACCACCGCTCGCGTCAGCGCCACCCGCGTCACCTGCCCGCCATCGCGATGCTCGACGACGTTGCCAAACACCCGCACCTGTTGCCGAGTCCGCCAGCGCAGCCGCAGCAACAGAAACAGTGGAATCATCGCCGCCGCTGACAAGACCGCAAATGGCAGGCGCCAGCTCTCGGGCAGAAACAGCCCGACGCACAGCCCACCGAGCGGCAATACCAGCGACAGCATCACGGCCCGCAACACTTCTTCGGCGGGCGGAGGACCTCCAACGACGGAAAACCACGGAGACTGGGGAAGCGCTGCCATCTGCGACATGTTGGAACCTGTCTGCTACTCGAGCTGACAGTCTAGCGCAAGCAGGGGCAGGTCCGCTCGAAGCGTCTAGCGACATACACCAACGTAGGTGACAGAACTACCTGGCAACGCTACCTTGCGCGGTATGGCTCGCTGTAAGTTTTTGGTTGTCCTCTCTTTCGCGTTTTTCGTCGCTGTGACGAGCGTGGCCCAGGCAACAGCAATCGACCCCGAACAAGCCGCCAAACAGGCGTACGCACGCGGGGCAGAGCTGTTCAAAAATCGCCACTTTACCGAGGCTGCTGCCGCTTTTGAAGAAGGCAATCAGCTGAAGCCGCACCCGGCGTTTTCGTACAACCTGGCGCTGACCTATCGGGCGCTCGGACAGCCGGCCAAGGCGATCGAGTACTACGAGAGCTATCTGCGCGACTCTCCGCAGGCGACCGATCGGGCTTCCGTCGAGGCTGCGATTGCGGAAGAGCGGCTCAAGCTGCCGACTGCCAGAGCGGCCAAGTCCGATTCGGGTGCGGAGGGTACGCCGTTTTACAAAAAGTGGTGGTTTTGGACTGCTTCCGGAGCCGCCGTGGTGGCGCTCGGGGTGGGCCTAGGCGTCGGTCTGTCGCGACCGACCACGGCATCGTATCGAGAGGTAACGTGGCAATGAGGCCGCTACAAGCGTTGTCTATCCGTCGCGCAGGCTTGGTCCTGGCATTCTTTGGAACCCTCGCCGTCTCGACGAGCTGTCAGAAAAAAGCGGTCTGCGATGACGTGCCAGGCAGCTGCTTGGCGCTTACCGTCGTCGGCCAAGGTCCATTTGACGAGCTACGCACCGAGCTGTCGCTGCCCGGCGGAAGCAAGCGCGTCGGCAACACCAGCGGCAACATCGATCTTCCCCTGACGCTGCGGGTCCTGCCGCCATCGGGGGTTTCGTCGATGGATGTCTCGGCGGTAACCGTCGCGGGCGTCTTGGGCGGAGCGACCCAGCAGTCCGGCACCACCCCGCCGACGTTTGCCTGGCCAGACGGTGCACACATCGAAGCAACGGTGTCGCTCGAAGGCGCTGCGGTCGATGGTGGCGTCGAGGACGGCTCGGTATTCGATCAAGCCGGCCCCGTCGATTTGTCGCAGCCCGATCTGTCCCAGCCGGATCTGTCGGGACCTCCACCGACGCTGCGCTGGACTGCTGAGAATGTGCCGGTCGGTCTGCGGCGCGAGCTGTACGGCGTGTGGTCCGACGGCACCCGATCGTATGCGGTGGGCCAGGCCGGGACGATCCTGACTCGTGGCGGCACCGGCTGGACGACTGAAAACTCGGCCACCGGAGCGAACCTGCACGGCGCCTCGGGCTTCCTCGCTGGCAGTGCCTGGGCCGTCGGCCAAAGTCCGGGCTCGCTGCGCCGGGGCGCAACCTGGGCGGGCGACAGCGGCGGACTCGCCCTACAGCCTGGAGAGCAGCTGTGGTCCGTCACCGCTGGAGGCACCGCAGGCGAGCTGTGGGCAGGCGGCGGCAATGGCAAGGTCTGGAAGCGTACTGGCCCAGCGGGCGCAAACGGCAGCTGGACTTCCGAGCAAGCGCTGCCAGCCGGCAACACCGTGTACTCGGTTTCGTATGCTGGTGGCACAGTGTTCGCCGTCGGTCAGCGTGGCTGGGTCGGCGTCCGGCGCGGCACCGCTTGGCAAAACTATCAATACACCGACCTCGCTGGCTCGACGAGCGGTCGTCCTGATGCGCTGTACGGCGTGTCCGCGATCGCTGCCGATTCCGCCGTCGCCGTCGGAACCAAGGGTCTGGCGGTGCGCTATTCGGCGGGCAGCTGGCGGCCCGGCACCGTCAAGATCGATCCTGCCGGCAACGAGTTCAATGCCGTCTGGGGCAGTCCCGCCGGTCGCTGGTTCGCCGTCGCCTACAATGGCTTGATCGTACGTCTCGACGGGAACCTTACCCCAACCCAGCTACGCACCGACGGCACCCAGAGTCTGTACGGAATCTTCGGCAACAGCGAGTCAGACATCTACGTCGTTGGCGTGCGAGTCAGCGGCGACGCGATCATTCTGCACGGCACCCCGTAATCAGCGGCGCGGGCTTCCCAAGACAATCAGCGGCGGACTGCCGTCCTCGGTGGGCACAAGATGCAGCGGTGTCTCGTACGCCGCTTCGAGCAGCCGAGCGGTCAGCACCTCACTCGGAGGCCCACACGCCAGCAGCTTGCCTTGCGAGAGCAGCGCCACCCGATCCGCATGCCGCGCCAGGTTGAGATCGTGAACCGACCACAACACCGACAGGCCAGCCGTCGCCAAGCGGCGCAGCAGCAGCAGCAAGCCAACCTGATGTTTCGGGTCTAGGTGGGCCAGCGGCTCGTCGAGAAGCAAGAACTCCGGCTGCTGTGCCAGCGCCAGTGCCAAGAGGACGCGCTGCCGCTCTCCCGCCGACAGCTCCCCGAAGCGCCGAGTCGCCAGCTCGGTCACATCCACTGCCGCCATCGACTCGCGAATCACTGCCTCGTGATCGCCCGATGAGTGCCGATGCGGATAGCGACCGAGCGCGACCAGCTCTTTCACCAAAAAATCGAACGCTGGACTGACGGCCTGCTCAACGACAGCCAGCCGCCGGGCCCGCGCCTCCGGGTCAAGCCGGGACAGCGCGGTACGCCCTGCTCCGTCGGTAATCAGCACTTCCCCCGTCGTCGCTTGGCGGACTCCCGACAGGACATGAATCAGCGTGGTCTTGCCGGCGCCGTTCGGACCAATCAGCGCCAGCAGCTCGCCCGGTCGCAGCTCGAGGCTGACCCCCGAAAAGACTGGCCGATCGGGATAGGCAAAGCCGACCTCGCGGGCGACGATCATGACAGCGTCCCCAGCCGAGAGCGCCGCAGGAGCAGGGACAGGAAAAATGGCACTCCGACCAGCGCAGTGATGATGCCGACGGGAATCTCGATCGGTGCAAGCAGCGTCCGCGCCAGCGTGTCGCACAGCGGCAGGAGCGCGCCACCGAACAGCAGCGTCGAGAGAAGCAGCCGCCGGTGCGAGGGCCCAACGAGCCGCCGCATGATGTGTGGCACCACCAGTCCAACAAAGCCGATCGTGCCGCAGGCCGCCACCACCAGCGCGGTAAGCAGCGACGACAGCAGCAGCAGCCAGCGCTTGTGCGACTTGACCTCGACCCCCAGGTGCTGCGCCATCGCATCACCGAGAGACAGCACATCGAGCACCCGCGCCCGCCACAGCAGCAGCCCCACCGTCGGGATACACAGCAGCGACAGCAGTCCCAGCATCGGCCACTGCCCCGTCGACAAGCTGCCAAACAGCCAATAGACCAGGCTCTGGATTTGGTCGGTCCGGCTCGCCAAAAGGACGATCCCGGTCAGCGCCGACAGCAGCGAGCCCAGTGCCACCCCCACCAGAATCAGCGCGCCTTGGTCAAAGTACAGCTGCAGCCGCAGCTCGGACGCCGCCAGGATCACCGCCGTGGACACGAGCGCCCCCAAAAACGCCCCCAGCGGCAGCGCAACCAGAGAGTTTTCTTTATGAATCAAAATGACAAGAGCGGCTCCAAACGTAGCTCCACTTACTGTTCCAAGCACGTATGGATCGGCCAAGGGGTTGCGAAACACACCTTGCATGACACCGCCCGACAGGGACAGCGCCGCCCCGCACAGCACACCCAGCAGCACACGCGGCAGTCGCAGGTCGAAGAAAATCGTCACCAGCGGCGACTCCTCGGCAGACCCGCCCCGAACACGCTGCGCCAAGCCAGAGACGACCTCGCCGAGCGGCACATGTACCGAGCCAATCAGGCAAGACAGCGCCACCGACGCCAGTAGCAGCGACAGCAGGGTCACCCACAGCCCGACATGCCGGCCCAGCATTGGCACAGCTTACGGCGCGAACGCCTGAGGGTGGATGCGCTGGGCATAGGTCCGCAGCGCGAGGCCCAGCCGCGACGAGCCATGCACAGCCGCATTGATGCCAAAGACGCGCCCACTGCGCATCGCCGGCACGCTCCGCAGCACCGCCTGCGCGGTCAGAAGCGGCAGCTGGGTCTGGTCGATCAGGATCACCTCGGGCTGGACTCGCAGCAATTCCTCGACGCTGACGGGCTTGTGGTGACGCAGGTGCCCAAAGACGTTCTTGGCGGCGCTGCGCTCGACCAGCTCGTCCTCGGGCGTCTCGGCACCGGCGGCAAACAGGTTGCCACGCGGCCCGGCATACAGCACCGCCACCCGGAAGCGCGACGAGCCCGCCAGCTTCGACTCGACGGCGAGCATCTCGGCCCGGGTCTGTTCAATCAAGCGGTCCGCCGCACGAGTATCCCCGTCGACCAGCTGACCAATCTGCCGCAGCAGCGCAAACACATCCTGACTGCTCACGATGCCCGCGCCAGACCGACCGCCGGCAAAGGTCACGATCGACAGCGACGCGAGCTGCTTGTGAACACTCTCGGTCCCGCCCAGCACCAGATCGGGCTGCAGCTTTACGATCCGCTCCAGATCCGGCAGCAGCGACTGCCCGAGCGAGGTCGCCGACTGAACCTCGACGGGATTGTCGGCGGACTGAGTGATACCCACCACCCGCGCCGCCGCCCCCAGATCGACCAACATATAGGCATACAGCGCCGGCCCCAGTACAACGATCCGCTGCGGCGATCGAGTCAGCTCCGTGATGCGACCATCGGCGTCGGTGACTCGCACCGGATAGGCGGCCTGCGAGCGCCCCACACCTGCCCACAGCAGCGCACAGACGAGCACCCTCGCCCACGCCACAAACCGTCTGGAAGTTGTCGCCGTCATGTTTAGGGGACCCTTAGTACCGTTGCCTCATGTCCCACTGCAACTAGCAATTGGTGCTCTGCGTCATAGACTAGCGCGGTTCCGACATTGCTGGCGACGGGAACCTGCCCCACGAGCCGCAGCTTGTCGCCGTCGAGCAGAAGCTGCCAAAGCAGCCCTTCTTGCGTGCTCACCCACAAGAGCGGCCTGGTCTTGGGCTCGGCCCACAGCGTCGAAAATGCAAACACCTGCGCCCGCCCCGAATCGGCCTGGAGTCGCGCCTCGTCGAGCGGCTCAAAGCGGCTCGGGTGAACCCGCAGAAGGTGGAGGTTGCCCTGCTGCTGACCGACGGCACAGCTTGCCACCGCCAGCAGGTTTCCCCGCAGCGCCAGTGCGTTGATGCCTCGCTGTGCCGTCGCCGAATAACGACTCCTGGCCATCACAACCGCCGACATCGCCGCCACCGTCGACAGCGTCGGCTCGACCGCGCGCAGCTGCAGCAGCACCAGATCGCCATCCTCCGAGCCGGTGATGACCTGACCGTCCCGCCACGGCACCACGGCGCGAATGTGCTTGAGCGGATAGGGACTCGGCACCGGCTGCGACGAGCGAACATCGACCTTACCGACCAGCGACAGGCTCAGGCGCCCGCGTCGCCACAGCGTCACAAAGCCGCTCTCGTGACCGACGACCAGGACCTGCTCGGTGCCACGTGGGACAGCCGCCGCGCTCGTCGCTACACCGAGAGAAGGATCGTAGTCGAGCAAGCTGCGCAGTGACAGCTGATCCTCGCGAACCGTCCACAACGCCAGCGACGAGCCATCATGCCCGGAAACGATCAGCCCACCGTCGAGAACGGCGACCATCTGGACTCCTTCCCCCGACGGCATTGCCTGCGCTTGCAAGATCCGAGGCCCGGTGTTTTTCGTGCCGCCCAGTGAAGCCAGCTGCCACAGCTGGAGCGAACCATCCCAGCGTCCGACGACAAAGCGACCATCAGGCAGCATCACCGCCGTCTGCGCCAAGCTGTACGTTGTCGCGAGCTTCGTCGGCAGCGGCAGAGACGGCGGACGACTGGGCAGCTCGGCGTAAGCGACCGAAACCGCCGCCAACAGAAAGACCCCGGCTAGCCAGCCGCGCAGGCCACCCCGAGTCACAGGAACAGCCCCAGCGCTTCGATCGCGTCGGCGAGCGACTCGATGTTCTGCTCAAAGCGATCGCGGTGATCGGGCAGCGGCGAGCTGAGCCGTGTCAGACCTTTGCGCACCCGCAGCCAGTCGACAAACGACCGCGTAAAGCGCGGGTTTTTCCACAGGTCATGCACGAACGAGCCAAAAATGAGCCGCTCGGCATCGATCGCCCCGTCGGGCCCCGTGTCACTCTCGAACAGCGGCAGCGCCCCCCGATAGAGCGGTCGACCCGTGTGAATCTCGTAGCCCTCGATCTCACCAGCGTCGGACAGTGGGTTGTGGACACTTGGCCTATAACGACACGGTCGCACCAGCTTGTCGCGCTGAAAGGCAAAGTCGACGGCGAGCAGCCCCAGTCCCGGCACCGATCCGGCACTTGACTCCGTCCGATCGGGATCAAACAGCGTCCCACCGAGCATCTCGAAGCCACCGCAGATTCCGACGAGCGGCGTCTTGCCGGCGTGCCACAGCAGCTCATCGGCCAGCCCACAGCGACGGAGATATTCCAAATCCCAGATCGTATTTTTCGACCCCGGCACGATGATCGCGTCGGGCGAGAGCAGCTCGTCCGCCCGCCGCACAAAGCGCAGCGAGACGTTTTCTTCGACGGAGAGATGCTCAAAATCGGTGGCGTTGGCAATGTGCGGCAGATACAGCACCGCAATGTCGATCTCGGGATGAAGACAGCGACGGGGACGGATGCGATCTTCTTCCTCCAGCGACAGGTCGAGATATTGCAATACCCCAAGGCTGGCAGAACCCAGGTGAGGTCGAATGAAGTCGAGTCCTCCGTCGAGAATCTTCGGATCGCCGCGAAACTTGTTGATCAAAAACCCACGCACCAGCGCCGCGTCGGCAGGCTCGGTCAGCGACAGCACCTGTAGCGTCCCGAGGATGTCGGCAAACACGCCGCCTTTGTCGATGTCGCAGAGGATGTGAACCTCCGCCGCCAAGCGACGGGCCAGTCCAAAGTTCACGACATCCAGCGCGCGCAGGTTCGGCTCGGCACAGCTGCCCGCACCCTCGACGACGATCAGATCGTAGTCCCGCCGCAAGCTCGCAATCGCCGCGTCGATCGCCTGCCACTTCAGCGCTTGCAGCTTGTCGCTACCGAAATACTCCGCCGCGCTCACGTCGGCATACGGCTTGCCAAACAGAATCAGCTGACTTACGTCGTCGGCCTTCGGCTTAAGCAGGATCGGATTCATCGCCACCGTCGGTTCCTGCTGCGCCGCCCGGGCCTGCACCGCCGTCGAGCGCGCGATCTCCTCGCCGTGCCGCGTCGCGTACGAGTTGAGCGACATATTCTGCGACTTGAGCGGCGCCACCCGCAGCCCTCGTCGCGCATACAGCCGACACAGCCCCGCCACCACCGTCGTCTTGCCGGCGTGAGAGCTGGTCCCCAAGATCGCTAGCGGCGCTCTCTTCACCAAACCTACCTTCTCGTCGGCGCGTCGCCTGTCACTTGTACTCGACGGTTTCTTGCTCTTGGAAGCCGTTTAGCTTCATGCAGCGACGGAAGTGCGTGTCGACTCGCGCCTTGACCTCTTCCTTTTCGTCGCCCGACATGCCTGGCCGCCACGGCACCGAGCCTTCTGCGTATTCCTTGCACAGGTCCTTTTGGCGATCGACTACCTCCGACGGAGTGTCGCCGCGCTTCCAGGCCTTGTGGGTTTCGGTGCATCCGACGGCGCTCACGATGGTAAAGAGCAGGATCGGTAGGCCAAGCTTGTTCATGTGCGCTCTCCCGAAAGGGCTTTGGGTTGCGCGCACTTTCGCCCAAATTCACGTTGACTTTCAAGCCGCTTGCCGAATTCGCTTGTGACTTTTCCGACGGATACGCTGGATTTACCGACTGCTTCGCGAGGTCGCCGGACAGCGCGCTTCGATCATCGTCAGCAGCCCGCCGTTCTTTAGCTGCGTCAGCTCGATCCGAGCTTCGCTGTCTCCGACGGTACGCACCATCACTTCTGGCACGCCGTTGGCATCGACATCGCTGACCAGATCGATCCGCACCACCGTCGAGGAGGCCGCACTGACCCGCAGCGGCACTGTTCGTTCTGGATGTCGTCCCTCGGTCAAGAGCTGCACCCTGGCCGTCACTTTTTGTGCCGCTCCGTCGAGGCAGTGGACCTCATCCAGTCGTTCCCGCACGCCATCGCCATCGAGATCGACAAACCACGTCGAGACGGGCCGCACTCCGAGCGCTGTCCCGACGAGCAGCTGACCCAGCTGTCGACACGCCGCTTTCCAGCCCCGCAGCTGACTCGGCGTCTCGGGCAGCAGCTCAATCGGCACCGGCGGCGAGGAGAGAACCGGATACCCAGCATCGGACCACAGCGCAGCGGTCAGGCCAGCGCCATCACCGCCGAGACTGCTCAGCGCAAACGATGGAGCCGGCTTTCCCGCGACGGTGCAGCGACTGGACCCAGCCGGCTCGAGCGTCGCCACCGATCCACTGGTCAATCGAGCCTCTGATCCCGTCGGCAAGAGCGAGGCACAGTCGGCACCGAACCGTCGCTGGCCGTGATCGTGACAGAACAGCGGCACCGCCAAGCGCTCGCTTACCAAAAACAGCACCGCATGTCCCGAAGCGGAGGAACTCTGCGGCTCAGCGAGAGGCGGCAGCGGCGGTGCAGTCGGCAGAGGACCGGCAGGATAGTCAATGCGATTGCAAGCCACTGCGCACAGCAGCCACGCCACGCACGCCACCCGACCGCGTGCGCTCATGGTGAAGCTACTTCTTGCCCTTTTTGGCGGGCTTGGCCGGCGCAGCAACGATATCGACCAGCTCGACATCGAACACCAGCATGCCGTGAGGTCCACCCGGCCGTCGTGGTGTGTCACCGTAGGCAATGTCAGCGGGCACCCACATCCGGCGCTTTTCTCCCACCACCATCAGCTTCAGCCCTTCTTGCCAGCCTTTGATGAGCAGGTCGATCGGAAACTGAGCGACGAAGCCAGCGCCCTTCTTTTCCGACGTGTCGAACAGCTTGCCGTCGGTCATCCAGCCTGAATAACGGACCTTGACCTCACAGCCGGGCGTCGGATGCGCGCTGCCGGTGCCTTTGGCAAGGACCTTGGTGACCAGGCCAGTTTTGCTCTTCTCACCGTCGGCGGGAGGAGCGGCGACATCGGACGGAGCTGGCAGATCGGGCAGCGCCGGCTTGGCAGCGACTTCGGCGGGCTTGTCGTCAGCAACAGCGACAGCAGGAGCAGCAGCACAGAGAAGACCCAACACAGCGAACCCAAGGACTGTACGCATGTGGTCACTTTACTTTGCCGACTCCGCGCTCGGCAATGCGGTATAACGCCGCGCCATGGAACCGGTCGATACGGACGACCTCCCGGTCAGCCCAGTGCGCGCTGCCCTGCCGCGCCTGCTGTCGCTGCTGGGAGCCGGTAACCGCAGAGTGCGCTGCCTGAGCGCTGTCGGTCCGCTGCAAGCACTGCTGATCTCTTCGCTCGTCGAGCGCCTGACCGCCAAGTCGCTGCCGCTGGTCGCGGTGGTGGCCGACGAACAGACCGCGCGAACGCTGCGCAAAGACCTGCAATTTTTCTTGCACCGAGGGCACAACAGCGACGATCCGGCGGCCTCGGACGCGGTGATCGGACTGCCCGAGCTGGACGTGACGCCGTGGGCTGATGCGTCCCCCGAGCGAGCCGCCGTGCTGTCACGGATGTCGACGCTGTTTCGGCTGTCGCAAGGGAGTGTGCTGTCGGCGCAGGTGGTGGTCGCGTCGGTGGAAGCGCTGGCGCGGCGGGTCGTGCCCAAGGATGCGTTTGCCGATCTCGTCGACATCATCGCCGCCGAGGAGGAGCTGGATCGCGATCAGACGATCAAGCGCCTCTTGCAAGGTGGCTACACTCGGGCTCCCGTCTGTGAAGATCCGGGGACGTTTGCGGTGCGCGGTGGGGTCCTCGACGTGTTCGTGCCGCTGTATCGCTTCCCGGTGCGGATTGAGTTTTATGGCGATCTCGTCGAGACGCTGCGCTTTTACGATCCGTCGTCGCAGCGCACGCTTCGCAAGACCGACGAGATCTACCTGCATCCGGTGCGTGAGACGATCCTGACCCGGGGTCACAAGCTGCGTGAGCGGTTGCTCGAGGTAGGCGATCTGGCAGTGCATCCGTCGTCGCGGACGCGGCAGATTTTGGAGCAGATCGAGGCCGGCGCGGACTTCTTCGGCGTCGAGTCGCTGATTCCGGCTTTTCACGCGCGGATGGCGTCGATTGGCGACTATCTGCCCACCGAGGCGACGTTCGTGCTGGTCGAGCCGCATCGCCTCTTCGACGCGCTGAGCGAGCTGCATCGCGACGGAGACGCGGCCTATCAGAAGCGGATTGCCGAGCACAAGCTGGCGTTTTCGCCGTCCGAGTTTTACCTCACCGTCGACGAGCTGAAGGCGCTGGTGTTTGGCAGTCCGGCCAGGCCCAGTCAGTGCGTCGAGATCGATCCATTGGTGATTGCCGGCGAAGCCGATCACGTCCCGGCGGTGAAGCTGTGTGGCGAGGATCATCGCCTGCTCGCCGCCGAGCTACAGCGCGGTCAGAAGGAAAAGCACGAGCACATCTTGCGACCGCTGGTGAGCGTGCTGCGCAAAAACCACGACGAGGGGATTCGCTCGGTGATCGTCGCTGGTAGCTTGCAAGGCGGGGAGCGGCTCGACGCGCTGCTTCGCGGATATGGACTGAAGCCGCTGCTCCATCGGCCAGGGCTTTCGTCGCTGGCGGTCGAGCAAAAGAGCGGCGAGGCGCTGCATCACTTCGATCTGCTCGATAGCGATCCGGGGCTGCTGGGACGGCTGGAGATCCGCGTCGGACCGCTGCTGCGGGGTATCGATCTGCCGCTCGATCGGGTGTCGCTGTTTTCCGAGGCGGAGATCTTTGGCGAAAAGGCGGTGCGGCGGGCGCAAAAGACCTCGAAGAAGCCGCAGCTTGGCGATCTGAAGAACCTGGAGGTCGGTGGCTTCGTCGTCCATCCGCTGCACGGCGTCGGGCGATATCGCGGCCTGACCAAGCTGCCGGTGCGCACCGGTGGCGTCGCGATCGACTTCATGCACATCGAGTACGACGGCGGTCAGCTGTATCTGCCGGTGTGGCGACTGAGTGAGGTGCAGCGCTACGTCGGGGCCGAGGGCATGGCGCCAAAGCTCGACCGGATGGGCGGCGAGACGTGGGCCAAGACCCGCAGCAAAGTGGTGCGCGAGATCCAGCAGGTCGCCGAGGAGCTGCTGAAGATTTACGCCCAGCGGCAGGCCCTGCCCGGTCACTCGTTTGCGCTCGACAGCGACGGGGAGCAGCTCTTTTCGGAGTTCGAGGCGACCTTCCCGTTCGAGGAGACACCCGATCAAGAGCGCGCGATCGGCGACGTGCTGTCTGACATGGAGCAGGCGCGGCCGATGGATCGGCTGGTGTGTGGCGATGTCGGGTACGGGAAGACCGAGGTGGCGATGCGCGCGGCGGTCAAGGCGGTGCTGGCCGGCAAGCAGGTGGCGGTGCTGGCGCCGACCACGGTGCTCGTCGAACAGCACGCGGCGACGTTTGCCTCCCGGATGCAGTCGCTGCCGATTACCGTTGCGTCGCTGTCCCGCTTCCGTTCGCGCGCCGAGCAGCTTCAAGAGCTAAAAGATCTACAGCAAGGCCGGCTGGATATTGTCGTCGGTACGCATCGGCTTCTGTCGACGGATGTCCGCTTTGCCGACCTGGGCCTGGTGATCGTCGATGAGGAGCAGCGCTTCGGCGTCAAGCACAAGGAACGGCTGCGACAGTTTCGCTCGCAGGTGGATACGCTGACACTGACGGCGACGCCGATTCCTCGCACGCTGCACATGGCGCTGGCGGGGATTCGCGAGATTTCGATCATCTCGACGGCACCGGCCGATCGCTTGGCGATTCGCACCATCGTCGCGCGCGAGTCGGACGATCTCATCCGCGACGGCATCCAGCGCGAGCTCAAGCGCGGCGGCCAGGTCTTTTTCGTCCACAACCGCGTCGAGACGATCGGCAAGTGGGCCCGGCGCCTCAGCGAGCTGTGTCCCGGCCTGCGCATCCGTGTCGGTCACGGCCAGATGGAAGCCGAGGAGCTAGAGCAGGTCATGCTCGACTTTGTCGAGGGCCGCGCCGATGTACTCCTGTGTACGACCATCATCGAGAGCGGGCTCGACATTCCGCGCGCCAACACGATGTTCGTCGACCGCGCCGATACCTTTGGGCTGTCGCAGCTCTATCAGCTTCGCGGACGCATCGGTCGCTCGACGCAGCGCGCGTTCTGTTACCTGCTGATTCCTCCCGAGGCGAACATGACCGCCGACGCCAAGCAGCGACTTCACGTGCTGCAGCGTTTTTCGGACCTGGGCTCGGGCTTTCACATTGCCAGCCACGATCTGGAGATTCGCGGCGCCGGCGATCTCCTCGGGACTCGGCAGTCGGGAACCATTGCCGCCGTCGGCTTCGAGCTGTACACCCGCATGCTCGAGGAAGCCGTCGCGGAGCTGCGTGGGCAGCCCTTGGAGCGGCCGCTTGATCCCGACCTGACGTGTGACCTGCTCGCCTACATTCCCGAGGAGTTCTTGCCCGACACCGGTCAGCGACTCGATTTTTATCGCAAGCTTGGGCTGGCCGAGGACGAGGAGCAGGTCGGCGAGGTGCTCACCGAGCTGTCGGATCGCTACGGCGCGCTCCCCGACGAGGTCAAGTGCCTGGGCGACCTGATGATCGTCAAAGCGCTGGCCCGCAAGCTGCGCTGCGCGTCGCTGGAGCTGACCGAGTCGCGCCTTGGGCTGAGCCTGCGCGACGATACGCCTCTCGATCCGCTCAAGGTCGCAAAGCTTGTCAGCAAGCCGAAGTCGCCGTGGCGGCTTACCCCCGATCAGCGCCTACAGCGATCGTGGATCGGCGACAAAGAGCGCGGCGATCGACTACAGCTGGCCCGAGGACTGCTCGCCGATCTGCTTACGACTGCTGCGACGGGATAACCCGCCGCAAAAAGCGCAGCTGTGTCAGCAGCAGCAGCGCCGCACAAAGCAAGCCCGCCGCCACCACCGCAAAGTACTGCGCGTGCGACCAGATCTCCCAGTAGTCACCGAGGACACCGACCAGCAGGTTACCGCTCGCCGTCGACAGCAGCCACACGCCGATCATCACCCCGACCCAGCGCGGCGGCGCCAGCTTGCTCACAATCGACAGGCCGACCGGCGACAGCAGCAGCTCGCCGATGGTGAACACAAAGTAGTACCCGACCAGCCACAGCATGCTCGCCCGCCCACTACCGAGCTGCGCCGCACACAAGCTCAGCAGCCCAAACGCCATTGCCGACAGCACCAGCCCGAGCCCGATCTTGACCGCGCTGTGAATGCCACGCCCGCCGTACAGTCGCTCGAGCAGCTTCGTCAGCGGCACCGTCAGCAAGATGATGAACCAGGAGCCCAGACTCGCGAACTGCTCGGGCGCAACCTGCATCGACCAGCCAAACAGCGAAAAGCTGCGATCGGTGTTGTCACGCGCCCAGATTGCCAGCGACGAGCCAGACTGCATGATCGCGGTCCAAAACGGCAGCGCACAAATGCTGATCAAAAACAGCGCCGCCACCCGCTGCACCGCCGAGGTGGTGTGCTCGGTCTGCTCGGTCGCCAGCGCTCGGCTCGCGTCCAAGTGCCGATAGCTGCGTGCAAAGTAGAGCAGCACCAGTACCGCGAGAATCAGCCCGACGCCCGCCGCCGAAAAGGCCACTCGCCAGCCAAAGTGCGTCCGCAGATAGCCACCAATGTTCGGCGAGATCGCACCGCCGACATTGACCGCAAAATAGAAGTACGAAAAGGCGCTGTCTCGACGCGGATCTCCGGGCGCATACAGGTTGCCGACCAGGGTCGCGATGTTGGGCTTAAACAGGCCGTTGCCGATCACCAGCAGCCCAAACCAAATCACCATCGACTCACGCGAGCCGAGGGCAAAGCCAAAGTAGCCGATCGACAGCAGCGCCGCACCGACGGCCACCCACTGCGGCCGGCTCAGCCCGCGCTCTGCGATGTAGCCGCCGATGACCGGCGAGAAATAGACCGCCGTGATGTAGTAGCTGAACCACTTCATCGCCGCGCCTTGCGACATCTGCCAGCGCTCGTTCATGAACAGCACCAGCAGCGACATCATCAAAAAGAAGCCGAAGCGCTCCCACAGCTCGACGAAGGCCAAGATCCAAAACTCACGCGGGTGCCCAAGAAACGAGGGCGGCGCCACAGCCGACGGCGGCAGCCCCACCGGAGTCAGGTGTGTGGCCTCACGCGGTCGCAGTTGGGACTTGGCAGCAGAACCGTTATCCATTTCATATGCTCCAGCTTGCTATCAGCGACGAGATCTCCCCGCCAATCGAGCAGCCGGGCGCACATTACCGCTCCCGACCTCAGGGGTGCAAAGTTTCCCTGCATTTTTCTGACGCCGTCGGACGAAAGCGGAAGCTATCTTGACCCGACGCCGATTCGCTGCTACTCCCGCTCCCAACCGTGGAGCCCTCGCTGATGCTGCGTTCTTCCTTTGCGCGCCTCTCTCACCGCCTGCTTTTGTGGGGCGTGGCGTCGCTGGCCCTGTGGCTGACTGGCTGCGACACGCCAGGGCCGTCTCTGCCCGACTTGGCCGATATGTCAAAGCCACCCGCCGATCTGCGCCAATACTGCGACGGCGCGGTCAACATCACCGTCGACCTGCGCAGCACCAGTCCGGGCCGCACGATCAAGCCGGGCGAGATCGGCAGCCCCTGCACCACCGACACCGACTGCCTCCAAGGCGCAGGCCAGCGCGTCTGCTTCAAAAGCAACCTGCTCAACGACCCCAAAGGCGCTCCGACCCCCGGCGGCTACTGCTCGGCGGTGTGTGGTGGCGACGCCGACTGTGGGACAAACAACTACTGCCTGAGCTTCCCACCGGCCGCTGGTGCCTACTGTGTCGCCGGATGCAGCGACGCCGCGACTTGCCGCAAACCGGACTACTTGTGCATGTTCCTCGACACGGTGAGTGCTTGCTTGCCGCGCTTCAAGAGCATGACCTGTACCCCGACCGACTCGACGCCGTGCAAGACGGTGCTGACCAGTCCAGCTGGGCTCGACGGTGGCTGCGTCCGACAGGCCTACGAGGACGACCGCTCGGGCATCTGCTATCCGACCTGCAAGCTCGGGGCGACCTGTCCTCAAGACAGCAGCGGCACCGACCTAAGCTGTCGCTTTTTGAGCAGCTATCCGACGGGTGACCACTACGCCGGCAACCTCTGTCTGCCCGGTCCTGCCGTCACGCCCAAGCCCGAGGGCGCGACCTGTGTGTTCGCCGACGAGTGCCAGGCGGGACTGCAGTGCGATCTGCCTTACGTGAATGACGGCAAGGCTTCTCGTCGCTGTCGTACCCTCTGTGACCTGGGTGCCAGCAGCGCCAGCTGTCCGACCGGCCAGGCCTGTCACAACGCATTTGGCACCTGCTCCGGAGCGGGGCTCTGCCGGCCGCTGTAGATCGACATGCTGTGGCCGGTGTTTGACGAGCTTTTGCAGCTGACGACGAGCGAGCCGGAGCAGCTCGTCGCAGCGCGCCGCGTGTTCTCGCAGCTGACGGGCCCCGTCGAGCCCGATCACGAGCTGTACGCCGAGCGCAGCGATGCCTTCGTCGAGTGGTTCTTGTTCGAGCAGCGGGACGAAGCCGGCCTGACGCGCGTCGAGCGGCGACTGCAAGAGCTGCCTCACACCGACCCTCACAGGCCGCACCTGCAAGCGCTTCGCTCGTCTCATCGCAGCTTGTTTCAGGTGGTGCGCTTGGTCCCGGGAGGGCTGCTGCTCGATGATCTGATCGGTGGCGGTCGCTTTTCCGTTGAGGAACGGCGACGGCTCCCCGGCGTCAGTGCTGGCGACCTGTTTGAAGCCCGGCTGATTCCCGATCCCGACCACCGGCCCGCGCTCTGTTTTGGTCGGGCGCTGCTGTTTCACCCACGGGAAGCGGCCGACGCGGTCCTTGCGCAGGTGCGCCGCGCCCACAGCATCTTGGAGCCTCGCCACGAGCTGCTCTCTCGACTGCTGCGCCTGCGTCTGCGCTGCTTTTCTTACCGGCACGTCTCGGCGGCGCGAATCTACGCCCAAGGCGCCGGATGACGGAGCCGCTCGTTCCTTCGTCCAACCATCCACTTACCTGAGGAGAAATCGCTCATGAAGACCGCACACATCATCGCACCACTCGCCCTGGCACTGGTTGGGCTTGCAAGCCCTGCGCAGGCAGCCCCGCCCGACCCGACCGGAGGCAAGTTCACCATCGAGGAAGCGACCAAGGGCCTCGCCGGCAAGGGCACCCTCACCGCCAAAATTGAAACCTCGCTCGGCACCTTCCACTGCGAGCTGTTCGAGCAGCAAGCGCCAAACACCGTCGCCAACTTCGTCGGTCTGGCCCGAGGCATTCGACCGTTTCTCAACCCGACCACCGGCACCTGGGACAAGCGCGCGTTCTACGACGACCTCGTCTTTCACCGCGTCATCCCGACCTTCATGATCCAGGGCGGCGACATCAAGGGCAACGGCACGGGCGAGCCGGGCTATACGATCCTCGACGAAAAAAACGGCCCGAACCGGTTCGATCGCGGCGGCGTGATGGCGATGGCCAATCGCGGCCCCAACACCGCTGGCTCCCAGTTCTTCATTACCGAGCAAGAGCAGCCACCTCTCGACGACGGTGGTGGCGCCGGTGGTCACTACCAGATCTTTGGCCACTGCGCCGAGGTCGATCTGGTGAAAAAGATCGCGCGCGTCCCTCGCAATGGCTCGGATCGCCCGCTGCAAGACGTAAAGATCGTCAAGGTCACGATCGAGCGTGGCGCCAAAGAGCCGGCGATGACGCCCAAAGGTCCCGGCAAAGCAGCGCCCGCCAAGCCAGCCAAGTAGCATCGCGGCCGATCGTCAGCGTCGGCCCATAGCCACTTTTTCAGCACGCTGCTAGTTGATAAAGCGCCGAGGCCCACGGCTCGGCACATAGAGCGCGAGCAGCTCTTCTCCCGACATGTGACCGTCCCCACCTTCGAGTGGTTCGCCGTGGAGAGCCGCATGCTCGCCGGACTGCGTCGTCAGCTCGTGATCGTCGATCGCCACCACCGCGTCTGGATCGCCCTCATCAAACAAGTCGTCGTCATCATCCAGCTCTGAGCCCGAGTTGAGCGGCCCGGCCTGGTGGTGAAGCAGCCGCCAGTCGTCCTCTTCGCGCACAAACAGGTTGGTGGCCACGAGCCGCCCGTCGTGAAACGACTCCTCGCAGATGACGATTGCGGTGTCGCCGTACAGCTGCACGCTCGTCTGCTCGGGATAGATCGCGGGTAAGTTTGAGTGGTGGAGGATCGTCTCCCAGCTGGCCATCACCGTCTCGCGCCCCCGCAGCGGCTGCCAGCCGGGATGGATGCACGATACCTGCGAGCACTGCGACCACACCTGGGACATCAGATCCACATCCCGATCGCGCAAGGCCGCATAGAAAGCCCGGTTTTGGGCGAGCACACACGCCTCGTCCAGCGCGGCCTTCTGAATGTCCTTCATCTGCGTCACCCACAGCGGATACGACAAACCGCCGACCATTGCAATCTGGAAGCAGGCCGAAACGCCGCACCAGGCACCCTGCCCTGGCTGCAAAACAAAACCGGCTGTCCGCTCTCGCACTTGTCGCAAGCGCCGTGTACCAAGCGGGTCACTAGCGCCTAAAACCGTCGCAGCGTGGTACGATGCCAAGTGGGGGTAGCGGAGACTCTCTTCCGCAAGCAAGGCACCATGATCGGTCAACTCGTTGGACACTACAAAGTCGCCCGCAAGATTGGCGACGGCGGCATGGGCAGCGTCTTCGAAGCAGTGCACGAGACGATCGGTCGACGTGTTGCCGTCAAGGTGCTAAAGCCCCAGTTCTCGAAAGACAAGAACGTCGTCACGCGGTTCTTTAACGAAGCGCGCGCCGTGAACATCGTCTCGCATCCGGGTGTGGTCGGTAGCTTCGACTACGGCGAGATGCCCGACGGCACCGCCTACATCGTCATGGAGTATCTCGAGGGCGAGTCGCTGTCGGCGCGAATCAAGCGCACCGCCGGTCCGTTCGGCTTCGACGCGCTCCGCATCGGTCGCCAGATCGGTGCCGCTCTCGCCGCTGCTCACTCGAAGGGAATTATCCACCGAGAAGCTTACGTAAAATCTAATGTCTGTTCCCAGGTTGACCACTAGGGGTCACACCGACGGAGAAACAGACCATGACTACCTACGTTCGCCTCAGCACTGCCAACAAGACTCAGCAAGCCACACTACGTAATACAGCGCACACAACTCGAGTTTTTGGTTACTGTCGCGTTTCGACCGACATGCAGGCGCAGCAGGGGCTCTCGCTCGATGACCAGCGCGAGGCGATCAAGCAGTACGCCGCTGACCGAGGCTGGACCGTCGAGGACATCTTTGTTGACGGTGGCTTCTCGGCGAAGAACACCGATCGGCCCGCGTTTCAGCGGATGATGCGCGAGATCAAAAACTCCGACGGTGGGATCGCTGCTGTCGTCGTGACGAAACTGGATCGCCTCACTCGCTCGTTGCGCGATCTGTGTTCGATCAATGAGGACTTGCTTGAGCCGTTTGGCTGCAATCTGGTGGCGATCCGCGACGGCATCAACACATTTGAGCCCGTGTCGAAGATGCTGCTGCCGTTCCTCGCCATCATTGGCCAAATCGAGCGGCAGAACACGGGCGAGCGAGTGAAGGCGACGATCAAGCACATTCACGACCAGGGCGGGCACTACGGAAAAGTGCCGTTTGGCTACACGACGGTGAAGGATGGGAAGCTTACGCGGCTCGTCGAGTGTCCAACGACGTTCCCATGGTTGCAGAAGGCGATCGGCTGGTACACCGAAGGCGTGACGATGGCGGAGATTGGGCGACGGCTCAACGAAGCGGGTGCAAAACCGCGCTATGGCGAGCTGAAAGAATGGACTGACTCCAAAATTTACGAGCTGTTTCGGACGATGGGTGTGCATAAAACGCGCACGATCGTGAGTGACTCGCGCTACAGCAAGCACGAAGCGTACCGACTCGCGTACAAGCTGCGCAGCGAGGGGCTTTCGCTGCCCTTCATTGCTAACGAGCTGAACATGGCGGGGCTGCGCCCCCTCAAGGCGGCGGCGTACCGCTGGTACAGCGTGCAAGATTTGCTCAGGTCGGCGGTCTATCACGATCGCAGCACGCCTCGAGGGATGGCGCTGTACCTGAAAGAGGAAGGCTTGAGCCTGCGCGAAATTGGGCAACGGCTTGCACAAGCGGGGCACTTTCCGAAGCGGGGCGGTCAGTGGTACCCGCAGACGGTCAAGCTGATGATGGTGAGCTAGGCGGCGATTCTGGGGGGACTGTGTTGGTGGGGGGACTGTGTTGGTGGGGGGTGTTGGCGCGGGGGACTCTGTTGACAGTCTGGAGTGAGTCCGTGGGCTAGCGCTGCGCGACGGACTGAGGCTCGGCGTATTGGGGCAGTGCGACGCCTAGCTTCAGCGCGGCCACGCTGCGCAGACTCGCGACGGTCAGTGCCGCCGGAGTGTTTCGGCCCGATTCCAGGTTGGCGATCGTGGTGGTCGAGAGCTTCGCCGCTGACGCCAGCTCCGTCTGAGTCAAACCGGCGGACTCCCGACGCTGGCGCAGGACATCACCGAAGCGCTGCGAACTGTGATTCGTGCGTTCACCGTCGGCAACCATCGCCAGTACGCGATCTTTCTGACGCCTGCCGAACGACTGCCAGCACATGGACTCGCCAGACAGCGAAAGCTCGACGAGGCCCAAGGGCCGATCGTGGGAATGTGGCCAAGCCCGCCACTCGACAGCGACGACAATCACCTTCTTTCGGCGACGGACCGCAAGAGGCAGCCAGAGCGGCGGTGTCTCCGTCGCAGCCCAGCGCATGAACGCCTCAACGCGACGCTCGCCAGCCTTGGTCAGGTCGAGGAGCGCCGACGGTGTAGGCATGCCGCGTGGCGGACTCGACGGTGATTTCGCTCGGTGACGGCTCGATACACTTGTGGCAGGGAGGGAACACGGCATAAGGTTCTCCTGTTCGCGTCGGACGGTTGCTTCCCGGCAGAGTCCGACGCGGGCTGTGGGCTCGCCGTTATCCGACGGACGAGCCTTTTTGTTTTGGCGGGCAGTAGCGCCCGTGACCTCTTGTTACCTAATCTGCCCGATGATTGCAATATACTACGCACGACACCAGCGTATTTTTATCTGAACTAGAGCGACCCAACCTGAACATGCTACCGAACCGAGTGGTCAGGGGTCGTCGGAATCCGTTGTACTTTGGGCTTGCTGCCCGCTTGAAAAAGGCGCGCAGCGAAGCCTGCTTGAGCTTCGATAGTGTCGCCGTGGCGGCAGGGCGTTCTGACGGAAACACGGTGTTTCAACTGGAGCGCAAACGCGGTCACGTCCCCCGTCTCGATACTGTCGAGCAAATCGCCTATGCTCTCGGGCTGTCGCCTGCATTTCTTGCGTATGGCCTCGAATCCGACCCCAAGCAGCCCACCGATGGCTTGCGCAGCGAAGGGATAGCCACACGACTGCGCGAGACTAGATCCGCTCTCGGTCTGTCCATGCGCGCACTCGCTCGGGCCGCTGGACTCACCGATACCGCTGTCAGAACCACCGAGACGGGCGCGACCATGCCCGGCCTTGATACCGCAGAAGCGCTCGCGAACGCGCTCGGTGTGTCGCCGGGGTGGCTGGCGTATGGACTTGGGCCGATGGAACTGCCCAAGCGACGGACCACACGCCCGGCTGCGTCAACGGCACCGGCCAACGCAACGTAGATCTAGGCTGGTCCGGCCATTCTGCCATGAGCCCCTGCTTGACCCGAAGATCGCCGCACTCCGGCCATTCCCCAAGCCGCTGTTTGACAGTCAAACCCAGTTTATTTGCGGTTTTTTTGCGCAAATTGATTTCAAGCACTTAGGTCAATTTTCGATGTCGGCCCTGTGTCCTTAACGACTCAATTACCTAAGTGCTTATCGGACCATTCCATAAGCGCTTCTTTCGACCACTGAAGAACACGGTTAAGCTCCAAAGCCCGTTCCGGTTCCGCGCAGTCTGAAGCGACCGGGCCAGCTCTGCCCATGGCATTCGCGTGACGTTCGACCGTAACAGCAGCGGTCACAATCCATCGCGCAGCCGTCACACATGCCGCTCTGATCTCATCGGATTTTCAGGGATTGGCTCGTTGGATGATGTTGCTCGCGTGACGCCTTCGTGACTGCTGAGCGAACGCGAACGCCGGCATGGCCGGGATTGGTCGCATTGGTTGGTGCGGCAACAATGGCAGCAACAAGCCCAGCAACAAGCCCAGATCGCGCCAGTCGTGCCCGTCCGTTGTTGCTCCGCTGGATTGGTTGGATTGTTGCTACCAACAAGCCGACGCTCGCTCTCCGACGGGAGGATTGCTTGGTCGGGATGTTGGTATTGGTGGGTCAGCCATCAATCCGAGTAACGAGGGGTGCCGCGATTGTTGGTCGTTCGCAAGGTTGAACAATGACCAATCCCGCAGCGGCCCGGCCATGCGTTGCGGGTTGGCAACGGCGCCGTAGTCGAGTCAGCGCGGGCAACCGGCTGGCGATTGCGAGCCGTAGCAAGCCTGGGACATCTTGACTTGCTGTCGTCGCAGCTCTCGGCACTGCGCGTGGTCTGCGCGACGATTGGCGTCACGGTTGGCGCCACGGTTGGCGTCACGGTTGGCGTCACGGTTGGCGTTGCGGCAGACAGCGACATCATGATCGTGCAACTGGTAGGCCGAGCGCGTCGCTACTCCCCGGCAAGTCCGCCCACATCTACTGCACCTCCCCCGACATGCTCGAGCGTGTCGCCAAGCCGCCCTTGAACGGCTGAACCAACCGACGTTCTAAGCCGAACCAGCGTCCCCCGTGGCTCAAGCTGCGCCAAACCTGCGCCATTCTGCGCCAGCGCGTGCGCCAAGTGACTCCGAGGACTTGCAAGGCTCTGCAAGCGCCTCCTGCACTCGGGATGGGGTGTCAACGTCACGAGCCCGGCCCCGCCATCGCCGCCCGACCATGGGCCGCTTCCGCGATTCCATACGCTGACCGGATGGCTGGGCGCGGCATGTCACCTTTGCGCTGACTGAAGACACTTTCCACACAGCTACCGAGACATTACACATGATGGATAGGAGGCCAAACGGGGATTAAATGACTAGATACCATTTGATCGTCATTTGATTTTCAAATCCAACCTTTCGTAACGCTTGGGCATTCATTTGTTTTGGCGATTCTGGGAAGGGCGTCTAACTTCTCTATTTTTTACAATGGAGTCGTTTGGTTCACGCTGACTTATGCAATGAAATCAAATTTCTCGACGTGCTGTGACCTAATGTCTCAATCTGTCTGATTTGATTGTCCATGGATTGTCTTGGGTTAACTTGATTCTTACGATTCTGAGAAGATAGCTGCCGTATGGAAGTCTAGGGATATCGAAGCTTTAGCCACCATGGGGATTTGAAAATCAAATCAAAGCGTAGGCGGATCAAGAGCATACGAAGCGATGTGAACCAAACTACCGCCAGCGCCCCAAAAACCGAGCTGGGCGCGGCTGAATCCACGGCCTTGCCAAAACTCGGTCACGGCCAAGGAACGGGGCAGCAAGTTGCCGTGGGGAGCGAAGGCCGGGTGCGACAAGGGAAGACCACTGCTTGCGTCCTGCTTGCATGCCGCCATCCCGCTCGTCGGTGTACCTTCCTCACTGCTTCTGCAAGAGCATCAGCGCCAGGGTCTTTTTGCCGTCGGGGCCGTAGTCGATTCGCTCGATGGTCTTCCAGCCTAGCTCGGCGAGGCTGTCACTGAGCAGCTTCGGGTCGTAGCGACGGACTCGCCACATGAGGAAGCGGCGATCGGGTCTGCCGTCGCGCATCTTGACGCGGGCGATGGCGTCGAAGCCGTAGCTGCCGGGAACGCCACCGGGTGGGGCCAGCTCCCAGCGCAGCTCGATGTCCTCGGCACCTTGGCAGTAGCGACGAATCGGCCCGCTCAGCCAGTTCACATGCGTGGGTCGTAGCTTGCCGTTGCCGATGGGGTCCATTTTGAGGATCTTCTGTCGCTCGCTGGCCGGGGCACGCGCACTCTGGAGGTCGAACAGGAACAGCTCGTCCGGCTCGCAGCAGCTCAGCGTGTCGCGGAAGAAGCGCAGCTCGTCACTCAGGTTGAGCAGCGTGCCACCGAGCATCGCAAACAGCCTCGACCGGCCTCGCAGCGGATTGACCATCATTGGCAGCTTCGGCAAGTCGAGGAAGCTGCCGTGGATGGTGTAGGTGCGGATGTCCGGCAGCGTCTCGCAACAGTGACGATAGGCCGCATTTAGAAGGGAGTGGCTCACGTCGAGCAAGAACAGCGACGAGGCTTCTCGGTGATGGACCCTGACAAGCTACGTGTGGTCTGTGCTCGCGGCGGACAGACAGCCCACGCGCTAGGCCGAGCACACCGCTTCAGCGCCGAGAAAGCCTCGCAAGCCGGAAAGAAGGGCGGAGCGACGGTAAGTGCAGATCGCTCCCACATGGCCGAGATCGGCAGCCGAGGCGGCAAAGCCAAGAAGGGCTACCGAGAGCGCCAAGCCGTACGATGCCAGGCCAAGGCAGAGCAAGCACCGAGCGCTTGATACCGATCGGCATGCCGATCGCCAAGCACCGATCGCCTCGCCCGTCCGATTGCGCGCTACGTTCCCAGGACATCGCAGCCCTGGCTCGACTGCCGAACCAACCACGCAGATCGCTACTTGACCCACATCCCCCGCTGCGGTACGCAGATCGTCGTAACGGCGCAAACCAGCCGTGAGACGAAACGGATCGGCTTGCGCCAGAAATACAGGTTTGGGAACTGGTTCGGCATCTAGGATTCAGTAGAGCAGCGGCCAACCGTCGCCTCGTGATCACCGAAACTTTCTCAATGTACGGACCATTGCTTCGCTGCCGACGACGATAAAAATTTTTTCATTGACTGTCGCCGAGCTGCGAAAGAAGGGAACGCTCGGAGGCTCAAGGCCGAACCGTCATCTTGGCCTCGTGATCCCAAGGCATCGGCCCACTGGCTCGACCAGCAAGTTAACTGCAAACCCAGCCGCGCTGATGTCGCTCGACACCCAGAGCACGAACTATGCGAATCATGTGCGCGGCTTGGGCGGGGCCAGATCAGATCGCTGTGAACAAGAGGACGCATCAGGGAGGAAACCTCCAGCAAGACGTCATTTATGCATTGACCCCCCAAAAAAAGTAAGGTAGTCGTCTCTGACGAGATGGTATGGTAGCTGTAGTTTCCAACTAGAGTCTAAAAAACGTCCATCGAAATAGATGCCTTTACCCCGCTCCGTAGTCCAACTGAATGGGAAGGAGTCGTCACGAGGAATACTGTTCAGCCTCCAGTAGTCTGAACCCGTTAGCAGAGCTCAGCGGATGTTAGCGGTTCGACTCTGCCTGTCTAGAACATCAGCAAAGCACAGTAGCCAGTTCTGAGAAAAAACAGTGCTGTTTGTCATATGTACTGAAATGGCTAACATCGGCTGTGTCTGGTGTTTGAAGACAAGGTGAATGCTCCTAAGACAAGAAGGAGAGTGAGCCATGAGAGTCCGAAATTGGTTGGCAGCGCTTGTGTGTTTGTTTGCCGTTGCTGTTAGCAATGCCGCATCTGCGCAAGAATCGTGTCCACAGGGTCATTGTAGCCGAGTGGCGGCAGCGTTAAACAATTTCTGCATTGCGAACGGGATGGCAGGAAGACCATTTCTGGTCTTCGGCCCGAACGGTGAAATGTGCTACTGCCCATGTAGCTGCGTAACGAGCAAGACGCTCATCTCCTACGCGGATGGCCGTAGGGCAGCGATTGGTACTAGCACTGTTGGTAACTTGGTCGCCAATCCCTTCGCAGAGGAAGGCTATGGCTCTGTAGACGTTCGGCTTATGAGCCAGGTTGAGAAAGCGACAGTTCTCCGCATTACGTTCTCAAATAGCGCAACGATTGTCGCGAGTGTAAATCATCCGTTTGTACTGCCTGATGAAACGGTGTCTTCGGCAGACAAACTCCGTGTCGGTGAGGCTGTTTTAGACGCCAACCTCCGTCCCGTGCGCATTACGCGCATCGAGAAGATTCAGGATTTTTCGGGAGAACTGCACAACCTCATCACCGAGCGCAAGTCGACGGCAGCGCAGGATCACGTAGTCGTCACGAACGGGATCCTATCCGGCGATTGGCTCATGCAGGCCAACAACGATCAAGTCGAACAGAGCATCTCCCTTCGCACTGGCTCGCTGGTTCTCTTCGACGGGAGTTCGATTCATGATGCGCGCTAGCCTTCTACCGAAGGTGGCCCTGGGGTTGGCTCTCTGCGCGGTTCCTGCGGTCGATGCTGTCGCAGCCGATACTAGTCGCTACCCTTACGAGAACGCGGCTTTTTCAGGCGAACTGCTGGGAGCGTACATTGGCTCACACCTGGGTTTCCTGGTCACCAGTCTTCAGATCCGGCTCGATCCGACGTTTTCGAGCGAGCAGAAGGGTTTGATCGGCCGCTCAATGCGCATCTTGGTCGAGCGCGCGCTGCAATCAAATGTGCTTGACTGCGCGTTCAAGAATTCGACCAAGGACTTGCCGAGTTCTAAGGCCAACTTCGAGGTGCAACTCTATAATGCACTGAGCCCTTCGTACATTTCGGGGCTACCGTTGCCTTCGTTTGGCTTCATTGCCCGCTACCACGACGACCCAGGGACCGTTGGACTGGGGTATTTAAGCCTCTACCACGACCGAGACAAACCGCTGCCTGGTTACGACCACCGGCACTATCTCCATGTAGCGCTGAACTCTGACCACATGGGGTCCAGCTCTACGTATTACTACCGTGATGACGCAGAGTACTGGGCCGGCGTCATCGCGCACGAGTTTCTGCACAACCTGGGCTACAATCACCCCACGGGCTATACAGGTTCCTTTATTAAGGAATATGGGAACTGCCTGGCAGGAAATGGCCGAGCCCGAATGGAGATCTGGGGGACGCTCCAAGATGAGGTCATAGAGAAAGATTATTGACCAGGGTCATGAACACATGGCTAGCCGCCACTGATTTCCTTTCAAACCATGCCCTGCATGGTTTGTTGGTTCGGTGGCGGTTAGCCATGCGGAGTGCGTTATAGTGTTTGGAGAGTATGGACGACTTAAAGTCCTGCGAATGGAGGTCTGCGATGAAGCAGGTACGTTGGCTCATTTTCATTCTTCTGGCAATTATGGCAGCCGGAGTTTTTATGTTAGCGAGACGCTCTTTCTCCTCTAATGAGAGGTATTTATTGCCCGAGAATGGCGCAAGTAATTTCATTGGAATGGCGGCAACATCGGTGCCGGTACCACCGCTCGAAACCAAGCGGATGCCTGAAGTGCCTGCGCCCAGCACTGCTGCCCCATCAGGGGGGGCCATTTTCGATAGTCCCACCGCGCGAGACGGATTTCAGGCTAGCATGAAGCGCATTACAGGAGCGCTGAGTGCATCCCAGTCGCAAGAATGGTTTGCTGCACTGGGGGTCGATACGGAAGTGAACAAAACTCGCGCACTGCAACTCTCTATGACTGCGTACTCACCAGGTCGAGAGAGAGAAGAGGTACGGCAGAAAGTCCTTGCTCAGTACTTCTTGAAATACAGTGCGAGATTCGGTAACAAGGAATGTCTCGACGCGCTATCAGCTAATATGGCCCTGGTCCGCTCAAATGCAGCCGCCAAAGAACTCGAACGTATCTATGCATTGGATGTACTGGTCTTGGCAAAAATATGTGCGCGAAAGGACTTCGCTTCTGTGGACCTTCTCGCACAGAAGGAAGATAATTCGCTCGTGCGTGCTCAACTGCTCGCTGCACTGGAATCCATCAATGAGGAAAAGCAGAGTCCAACGCTGTAAATAGCGGACAATCGAGGATGGTCAATTCTAGTTTTGATCCAATCACCCGACCATTGAACCGATGCGAGAGACGGCGATCGTCAGCCGCTGCCGCCGGAAATGGATCGTACGGTACCCCTCGCGCACCGTTGTACTAAGACGGTGCTTGCATTTTTCTGCGTAGGTGCTAGCGGTGCGTGAGTCTGACGCTGGCTGGCTGCCGTGGGGCGACCGAACCGAGACGCCATCGTCACCCGCCCGCCCAACCAAAGCGTTGTTTCCCAAACGTCGGAGCGGTCCAAACGTCGCGCTATCCACGGCCCGCGTTCCGCTCGATTCGTGACGCCTACCGATCAAGCATGCCGGCTTGTCAATAGAAATCTGTCCCTCATTGTGTCCCACACGCCAGCCCCCTTGTGCCGCCCCGCCTTGCTTTGAACGACACCAGATCGCATGCGCTCCAAGCTGAACACCGCCCCCCGATCAACTTCCATTTCATGTCAAGTTCCGCACTGTAGCGAGCTTGCCGGAATGTAATCAGACACACTGATATTTTCCGACATCTGTCAACAAATACCAGCCCTTTACCACCCCGTAATATACAATTTCTCGACGGGGATGTAAGTTTGTGTTTGACAGATCTCAAGCCGGATAACGTGATCATCGTGCCGGACTCCGAGGCTCCGGGTGGGGAGCGCGCCAAAGTGCTCGACTTTGGCATTGCCAAGATCACCGCCGATCAGCAGTCGACGGGCCTGACCCAGATGGGCGAGGTCATGGGCACGCCGCGCTATATGTCGCCGGAGCAGTGCAAAGGCTCGGGGCAGGTCGACGCCAAGACCGATGTCTACGCGCTCGGGATCATCCTCTTTATCATGCTGACCGGGAAGCCGCCGTTCGACGCTGAAGGCACCGGCGCGCTGATGGCGATGCACATCTACCACGAGCCGCCGAAGCTGCGTGAGGTCGAGCCCAAGGTCCCGCCCAAGGTCGAGGAGCTGGTGCTGCAGATGCTCGCCAAGAAGGCCGACGAGCGACCCTCGATGGCTGATGTGGTGGCGCGACTCGGACAGCTTGGTGGTCAGAGCCTGGCGACGGGAGCGATGCCGATCCTGCGACTGCAAGACATTCAGCAGGCGGCGATGCAGATGGGTCAGATGGGTCAGATGGGTCAGCAGATGCAGTCGGGTGGCTACCCGATGCTGCAGATGCAAGCGGCGATGATGCAGCAGGGTGGTTACCCCGGAATGCAGCAGGGCATGCAGGGCCAGCAAGGCATGCAGCAAGGCATGCAGCAGGGCTATCCGCAGGGTCATCCGGGGCAGAGCGGGCCGCACGGCGGTCAGGTCATAAACCCAGCCCCTGCCGAGGCGACTGGGCCCAATACCTCGTCACGTCCGTCGCTGCTCGGAGTGGGACAGACGCACGATCCGACGAAGATGGGCGGGGCTCGCTCGGGGTTCAAGCGGCTGCTCATTCCGGTGACGATGGCGACCGTGCTGTCGGTGGTGGGAATCGTGTTCGTGCTGCGAACTGGCAACAGCGATCCGCCGCCGGCCCGCATCACCAAGCCGGCAGCGCCGAAGCAGATCGTGTGGGACATCAAGACCGATCCGCCGGGAGTGCAGGTGATTCGGACCTCCGACGACTCAGTGCTTGGGCAGACGCCGTGGCGATCGGAGCAGCCTCCGACGGGCGGCAAGGTCGGCGTGATCCTCCGCTTGACGGGGTATCAGGACAAGACGGTGGTGCTCGAAAAGGATCAGGACTTCAGCCAGGAGATCAAGCTGGAGGCCGTGCCGCAGCCACCGCCGAAGCCGGTCAAGATCAAGAAGCCGCCGAAGAAGAAAAAGGAAGAAGCGGTCGACGAGTTCGCCCCCGTCAAGTAGCTAGCGGGCGTAGTCCGTCGAGCGTGTCTCTCGAATCACGCAGACGCGAACCTGCCCGGGATAGGTGGCCTCTTCCTCGATCTTGCGAGTGATGTCACGCGACAGCATCACTGCCTGTTCGTCGGAAATCTTGTCGTTTTCGACCAGAATCCGCAGCTCGCGGCCGGCCTGAATCGCATAGGCTTTCTCGACGCCGGGAATGGACTGACAGAGCTTCTCTAGGTTGGTCAGTCGCTGAATGTACGACTCCAGCTGTTCCCGTCGCGCCCCCGGTCGAGCATTCGACAGCACGTTGGCGGCATCGACCAGATAGTCGAGCGCGCTCGTCGGTGTCCTCTCGCTGTGATGAGACGCCACCGCATCGACGACTTTTTGGTGCTCGCCCAGCTTTTTGCACAGCTGCGCCCCGACCATTGCGTGTGAGCCCTCGGTGTCTTGATCGACCGCTCGCCCGATGTCGTGGAGCAGCCCGGCCCGTCGCGCCAGCTTGACGTTGATGTTAAGCTCCGCCGCCATCGCCCCCGCCAGCCAGCCCACCTCGATGCTGTGCTGAAGCAGATTTTGCGCGCCGGCGGTGCGAAACTTCAGCTTGCCGAGCGTCCGCAACAGCTCTGGGTGCATCTTGTGCAGGCCCAGATCAAACGCCGCTTGCTCGCCCGCTTCTTTGCACAGCTGCTCGATCTCCTCGGACGCCTTCTGGACCGCTTCTTCGATTCGCGTCGGGTGAATGCGTCCGTCGGCGATCAGTCGAGACAATGCCAGCTTGGCAATCTCGCGCCGCACCGGATTGAAACAGGAGATGATCACAGCCTCGGGCGTATCGTCGATGATCAGATCGATTCCCGTCGCTGCTTCGAGCGCTCGGATGTTCCGACCTTCGCGACCGATGATCCGTCCCTTCATATCGTCCGACGGTAGCGGCACCACACTCACGGTCTTTTCGGCGACATAATCACTGGCAAGACGCTGCACCGCCGTCGCAATGATGGTCTTGGCGCGCTCGTCGGCCTGCTGACGGTAGTCTTCTTCGATCCGCTTGACATCGATCGCGGCCTGTCGTCGCGCATCTTCACGAACCTCGTCGGCCAGCTTCGCCCGCGCTTGCTCGACGTTGAGACCCGCGATCTGCTCCAGCCGCTTTGCCGCCTGATCGGCAAAGTCCTCGGCTCGCTTCGCCGCCTGCTCCGCCGCTTGCTCGCGATTCTGCAGGTTGCGATCCCGACGGCTCTGTTCCTCCTCGCGAGAAGCCAAGATCTCGGCCTTGCGCGTCTGCGCCGCCTCTTGTTTGCCCAGCCGCTGCACCTCTCGCTCGATCTCCTCTCGACGAGCACGCAGCTCCGCCTCGGCGGTTTCCTGCGCTCTCAGCAGTAGCTCTTTTGACTCCACCTGCGCGTCACGCTTGATCTGCTCAGCCTCGCTGCGGGCCGCATCAAGCACATGCTGGCGCGACTCCTCGGCCTGCTCTCCCCTCGGTGCGGGAGACAGCCGCTGCGCCAGCACAACGCCCAGGACAACCCCCAAGATACAGAGGGTGATGCCTATGGCGATCGTCACGATAGGTCCTCCTTGGCAGACCGGAAGCCACACGCCCTCGCCCCGGTTGCCAGCTTTTGCGTCGGGGTGATGATGAAGTCCAGCGGCTCATCACACTCCTCGACGGGGATTTCGGAAACAAGCTGGAAGTCATAGCCAATACCGACCCGAACTGCGAGCGGAGCCCGTCGCAGCGCGGCATCGTAAAAGCCCTTGCCATGCCCCAGCCGTCGCCCACAGCGATCAAAGCCAAGACCTGGCACCACGAATACCTCGATCGGCGGCGCTAGACTGGCCGTCGCTGGAGGCTCTAACAGATCGAAGCCGGCCACGACCAGCGCGCTCATCGGCACGACATGAAACGTCAGCGTCGGCGGCGAGAGCTGCGCAACTCTCGGATAGCTGACCTTGGTATCGTCGCTGAGCCGCGCCACCAAGTCCGACGGGTCCAGCTCACGACCGCGAGCGGCATAGACGGCAACACTGCGCGCCTCATACACCTCGGGGAGCTGCAGCGCGGCATCTGCGACGGCTTTTGCCGCCTGCCTAGACGCTGGACTGCCGACCTCAAGGCCTCTCTCGGAGCGCAGACGGCGCAGCTCTCCACGCAGTCGAGCCTTGTCTGCTTTGATGGTGCCAGCGACGCCAAGAGCCACAATCACACCTAGCCCTTCGCGGGCCCCTCGGCCAGTCGCCGCAGATAGTCGAGCATTCGTCGGGCATGGTCACGAACCTGCGAGCGCAGCACTTTTTGAGAGCCACGCTCATGCTCAAGCTCGTCTGCCAGCTGAAGGGCGGTAAGGACCATGTCCGATTGGGTTGCGACTTGTCGATTTCCGAGGAGCGCATGCACGCGCCCGTTCACCATCTCTGCCAACGACTGGACGTACGCTTCGTCGGCATCGCTGCGCACCTGATACGGCTGACCAGCGATGTGGACTTTTATCGTACGCTTCACAGCAGGGCCGACAATATCGAGAGGTGCAGCAATGTCAAGGTGTCGTGTCAGTCGGACGCAGTCCTACCTAAGCTCCTTCTTTGTCTATGTTTATTTTGTAATATTTATTACTTAAATTTCGTTTGATAAACTGCTCGGACCGTCTCTCGTCACTTAACCAGCCTTAGGAGGGCACATGCGGTCAGAGCGAGCTTTGGGAACTTTGGGTCGCGTCTTTCGACGCCTGAGCGTCGTCGGAATTGCAGTCGGTATCGCCGCCGGGTCGCTGTGGAACGGCTGTGCGGTGACGAACACGGAGGATGGGCGGATCGTTGACGCTGGCATGGATGACGGCCCTCCTCCCGGGTCGGACCTGACCTGTCAGCGTCGGCCAGAAGAGGATACTCCCGACGAGCGGTTTGAAGACAGCAACTGCGACGGCATTGATGGTGACATCACCAGAGCGATCTTCGTATCGCCCAACGGCGATGACACCTTCATCGGCACTCGCGAAACCCCGGTCAAGACCATCACCCAAGCCATCAAGCTCGCGCAGCAGCAGGGCCTTCCGAGCGTTTACGCCGACAAGGGCACGTACCCAGGCTCGTTCTCGCTCGTGGCTGGCATCAGCGTCTACGGCGGCTATGACTCGGGCAACCTGTGGGCCCGCAGCGCCACCAATGACACGGTGATCCAGGGCGGCACCACCGGCGTCACCGGCAACAACCTTGCCAAGGAAACCCACCTGGAGCTGGTTTCGGTCACGTCCGCCAACGGCTCAAGCCCTGGCCAGTCGACCTACGGCATCTTCATCGCCAACAGCTCCGGCCCGATCATCCTCTCTCAAGTAAAGGTAAAATCTGGTATCGGAGCAGACGGCGCCTCCCCCACCAATCCAACGGCAGGAACGGCCGGTGGCAACGGCGGCAACGGCACCGGTGGTTGTAGCGCCAGCAGCTGCAGCGGCTGCAATCCCAAAGGTCCGGGCGGCACGGCGGGAACCAACAGCTGCTTGGGCTCGAACGTCTCGGGCGGTAAGGGAGGCGACGCGTCTTGCGATGGCGGTGGCGCGGGCGGTGCCCCAGGCAGTGGCGCGGCTCCTGGCAACGGCGGCAGCGGCGGCTCACGCGGGGACTGTGTCCCGGGCTTCTACTCCGGCAAGTCCGGGAGCGCCGGGACCGATGGCGGCTCGGGCCTAGATGGAAACCAAGGTGGCCAGGCCCCTGCGGTGATGCCAACCAACTTCACTGTGGCCGGCTATAACCCATCGAACGGTGGCGACGGGACCGCAGGCTCCAATGGCAGCGGTGGCGGCGGCGGTGGCGCGGGTGGCGGTGGCGCGGGCGGTCTGTGCAATCCCGATGCCGGTGGTGGCGGTGGTGGCGCGGGCGCGGGTGGCTGTGCGGCACCACTTGGGAAGGGTGGCGGCGGTGGTGGCGGCTCGTTTGGGCTTTACATCATCTCGAGCACCGTGACAGTCAACAATGCAACGGTGGCCAGCGGACAGGCGGGCAACGGCGGCAAGGGTGCCAACGGCGCAACCGGTGGCAGCGGTGGCTCTGGCGCGGCAGCCGGTGGTGGTTCGGGAGACGCAGCCGGTGGCGGTCGTGGCGGCAATGGCGGCAAGGGTGGCAACTCTGGAGCAGGCGCAGGCGGCACGGGTGGCCCAAGCTACGGAATCTACGCCAAGGGCTCGCAGGTCACCACCAACAGCGTCCAGGCCTCAGCGGGCGCATTTGGCAGCGGTGGCAACGGCGGCACGGCAACTCTCCGTGGCGCAACCATACAGGCCGCAGCCGGAGCCCCCGGACAGGCCGGCCCACTGAAGTTCGACTAACCACCCTCTAGGCGGTGCGTCTCCGTCGGGGGCGCACGATTTCCTCGCCCACTTTCTCCTTCAGGTAAATCAGCCGCACCCTGGCCACACTGCGGTGCATGCCGAGTCGCGCCGCCACTGCCGGAGACAGGTCCACCACGCCGCGCCACGTACCGCGCTGCTCTAGCCGCCGCTTGATGACAAATCGTCCGCCGGGCAGCTGCGCGCCATACGGCCCGCGATCGAGCACTCGACAGGTCGCGAGCCGATGCGTCGATAGGTTCTGCACCAGAAGCTGCGTGCCGCAAGGCAGCGTTCGGTGGGCACAGACCAGCTGGCCTGGTCGCAGGTCTTTTCCAGTACACGCCAGCGGCCCCCCCGCGAGTGCATCGTGCTCATAACCAAACACCGCTGCCCGCCCCAGCTCGGTTCCCACAGAAGGGGTCGCGGACAGAGTGAGGAGCAGGATGTGGCAAGCTGCCATGAAGGTCAGCATCCGGGCCTCCTTGTGTAGATGTAGCCTTCATAGCTTGCTCACCGGGGAAAGGAAACCCTCAATCGCCTGCCGAGCCGCCGCAAGGTGTGCCGCCGTGACTCCGCAGCAGCCGCCAATCGCCGTCGCACCCTCGTCAACTAGCAACAACAGCTGTTCTGCAAAGCGCTGCGGCGAGATCTCTCTCGGTGGCCGCTTACAGTCGGGCGTACCGTTGTGAAGCTGTGGTCGCGCCAGCACCGGAATCCGTCGCCCCTCCGCCTGCGCCCACTCGGCCAGCATCGCGACCGCACCGCGCATTCGCTCGGCATTCTGCGAGCAGTTGACCCCGACCAGCGCCGGCGGATCGTCAGAAAGCTCGCGCAGCATTCGCTGAAGCGGCACCCCGAGCGGCGTCTCCAGTCCTTGCTGACCATGCGTCACCGTCAAAGAAACCAGCACTGGCAGCTCTGGCGTGGCAGCCCGCACCGCCCGCAGCGCCAGTCGGAGCTCGCGTGGGTCAAAGCAAGTCTCCAGGTGTAGCGCCGCGACCTGAGCCTCTGCAAACGCCTCGACCACCTCGCGGTAGTGTCCCGCCAGCCGCTCTTGTGAAAGCCCGGCGTCCCCCGTCGGACCCAGGGACCCTACCAGCCACATCGGCCGCTGGTTCTCGAGCGGCAGACTCGCCGACGCCACCGCCTGCTGCACGTAGTCACGAATGCCGAGCACGCGTCCCGTTCCCGGCTCCGGCGGCAGACCCCCGGTCGCGAGCAGCCGCACCAGGCCAAACGTGCAGGTCTGCAGCACATCCACCTGCGCTGCCACAAAGCCGCGATGGATCGCCAGCAGCTCATCTTTGTGTGACCACAGCCAGGCCTCGGGCGGCTCGTGCCGAAGCTCAAGTCCGGAAGCGATCAGCGCCGTCCCGATTCCGCCATCCCACAACAGCGGCCGAGACGGCGATCGCAAGGCCTGCAAAAAGCTCGATCGTGACGCACCCAACGCGCGGTCTGTCATCTGGCACCAGCTTTGAAAAAAATCTTACACACCGACGGGAGAAACCTGCCGCATCCTAGACCGCGAGGGCAGAATATGCGTTGATCGGACCATGAAGCGAACATTGGCGATCGACAGTCACGTGGCCTTCCAGTGGACCCAGGTCCGAACCGTTGTTGCGGGTGGCTTACTCGGGCTTTGTCACACGCTCATGGCGCCGAGCTCAAGTACTCTTGGGCTCAGCTCACCTTCGCACGGCGCCTGGGCGTGGCTGTACGGCGGAGTGAGCCTCGCGATGCTAGGCGCCGCAGCGGTGCCGGCCAAGAGCAAGCGGCAGGCGATATGGCTCGTCGGTACGGTCGCTATCGGTGCGGTGGTGTCGCTGCTTCGCTCGCAGCTCGGTGATGCCATGGTGGCGCCGGCGGTGTTTTCGTGGTCGCTGCTGTTGGCGATGTATCTGGCGCAAGGCGGACTGTCACGCGGGCGGGCGCTGCTGACGACGGTGTGGGGAACGCTGCTCGGTGTGTCTGCACAGCTGCTTCCCGAGACGATGGAGTCGCATGGACTGCTGCTCAACCTGCCGCTGTGGACAAGCAATGTGCTCGCCGGTGGCTGTGTCGGATTGCTCGTGGGAACAGCGACGGTTACTCGGCATCTGGTGATGAAGGTCGCGCCGGTAGATGGAGAGCTGCAGAGCCTGCTGCCATCCGCCGATGCCACCGACGAGCTAGCCAAGCTGGTTCGCCAAGCCCTGGAAACCTATCAGCAAGCCGCGTCTAGCCTCGAAGAACATCCGAGCGCGCGCAGTGCCGCCGAGCAGCTGGTCAAAAAGATCGGTCGCTTCGGCAAGCGCTGGCAGGACATTGAGTCGCAGGCTCAAAAGAGCGATCGTGCCCAGCTCGGGGAGCGGAAAAGGGACCTGGAAGCTCGTGTCGCTGCCTCCACCGACGACAGTGTCCGCAACGAGTACGCGCGCGCCCTCCGCGCCATTGATGAGCAGCTCGCCTACCTCGATGACATTGCCAAAGGTCGCGAGCGCGCCATTGCTCGGCTCCATCACCAAGTCGCGACCCTGGAACGCCTGCGCCTGGCAGCTGTTCGGCATCGCTCCGTCGGGGCCACCAAGCTCGGAGAAGATCTCAAATCGGTCGTCGATGAGCTCCAGCAGGCTGGTCAGGATCTCGACACCGCCGCCGAAGTCTTGGCCGAGCTACCCAGCTAGCCCGCCTGCCTTCGCTCTCGCATCCGCCTCGCCAGCTCCGCCCGTTCGTCCTCTGTCAGCACCTTGTGAATCAGCGGAAAGATCTGCTTTTCCTCGGCAGAAAGGTGAGCTTCGAGCAGCGTCGAAAGTCGCAGCGTGTCCCGCGTAAGCTCGTGCCGAAGCTGGGGCAGAAGGTGCGGCTGCTCGATCAATGACTGCCACTGCTTCATCGCTTCATCGATCATGGGCTCGATCACAGAGTGCTCGGCCGTCATGGTCGTGATGGCGTGCACGGCCTCGTCAGCAACGGGTCGCCCCATCACCATCAAGGCCTCTCGCAGCGTCACGTCCTCATCGAGGATATGCAGCGGCAGCGCTTGACCAAAGTAACGCAGCAGCGCAGCAGCGGCCTCCATGACCTCATCGGGAGAGGGCTCTACCGCATCCACCAGCCGCTTCGCCAACGCCAGATGATCGCGAATCCGCACATGGCACGCGAGCAGCATCACCAACGGATCGGTGGCGGGCTCAGTATCGCGACCAGGCTTGGTGGTCAGCTTGACAAACATGGTGGGGATCGCCTCAGGAACTGGTGAGGCTCGGACTCGCAGCGTAACGAGCGGTCGGGTCTACACGAGCGGGCGGGTCTACGGCTTCCCAGCAGGCTTGGCTTGGGTCGCCGGATTCGGCTTCACCTGAGCTGCGGGATTCGGCTTGGCCTGCGTTGCGGGATTCGGCTTCACCCCCGGCTTGGCCGGCCGCTTAAACGGTGGCGGCAGCTTGGCGGGCCGACGGGCACTCTCGGGATGCGCGCACAGCGTCTGATCGCTCGAGAACATGAACTGAACACGACGGTTCTTCTCATCCTCGACGGAGATAACCTGCGGACAGAGCCCGCCCCAGCCGAGCGTAGCGGCAATTCGCGCCGGTGGTAGCCCCGCGCCCAGCAGTGCCTGCTCGACGGACCGAGCCCGCTCCTGCGACAGCTTGAGCCGAGCCGGCGGCACCCCACCACCCTCTGCCGGTGTGGTGTGTCCTTCGATGCGAATCCGCTCACCCTCGGGAAGCTTCTTCAGCTCTTCGACCGCTCGAGTCAGCTTCTGCCGATTTTCCTCGCTGAGCTGCCCAGAGTTTTTATCGAAAATGACGCCGCGATCTTCCGGACAGTTGATAAACGGCGTGCACGGGCAGTCTTTGCCGGGGGTGCAGTAACGACAGTTGTCACCGCTGCAAGGGCAGTTCTTGCCAGGCGTACAGAAGTCAGCGCGCAGGGGTGGCCGAGCCGGACAGTTGACCCCGGGCGTACACGCGCAGTCTTTGCCGGGCGTACACGGACAGTTGACTCCAGGCGTACACGCGCAGTCTTTGCCGGCGGTGCACGGACAGTCTTTCCCGGGGGTGCAGCAGGCCTTGTCGGACTTGCTGACCGGTGGCTGCGCCGGAGTCATCGGCACGGCAGCGGGAGCCTGGCCAGAGCCAAACTCGTCGATTGGGTAGTTCACTGGCGGCAGCGAGCTGCCCCGACCGCCGTGCGCGGCCCCAGTGTTCTGCGCTTGGGCATATCCAGTCACCGCTGTCAGCAGCGTGAGCCCCGCCGCCACGAGCCCAACCAGAATGCTGGCTCGTCGCACGCTTGCCCTCTGACTGCTCGCCTGACTGACCGGCGAGTTGAAACGGACTTGCCGCATGGCTATTTCTCTCCGATTCCCTTTCATCGCGTCCTCTGATCTCACTGCTGGGGCAGCGGGACGAAGCACTTGATGCTGTCGTCAGGCCACAGGTTGATTTCGACGCGACGGTTCGGCTCGTTTTCCTTGTCGCGCAGATCCTTCTGGACCGGCGTCAGCTTCCGCGTAGCCGACAGCTTCGAGTCAGACACGACCTTGCAGTTGAAGGCGTACCAGCCGACCAGCACACTCCGCTCGGCCACGTCAGCAGGGATGCCCTTGCTGCGAAGTTCTTCGCGGATGAACTTGGCAACGCTCTGCGCACGGTCGTGAGAGAGCCGCGTGTTGTAATCCAGACCGCCGACGTTATCGGTGTGACCTTCGATGCGAGCCTTGTTGCCCTTGTTGATGTGATCGGCGATCGCATCAATGGAAACCCGAATCGTATCCAGACCTTCCGGCTTCAGATCGGGACTGTCGAACTCGAACAGCGAGCCCTTAATCTTGATGTTCTTCTTCGGACAGTCGACGCCCGGCTTGCAGAGGCAGTTGACTCCCGGTGTGCACGGGCAGTTGACTCCCGGCGTACAAGCGCAGGTCTTGCCTTCTTCGCAGACACAGTTTTTGCCCGGTGTGCACGGACAGTCGACACCCGGCGCGCAGGGGCAGTTGACGCCCGGCGTGCACTGGCAGTTGACGCCCGGAATGCACGGACAGTTGGCACCACGACAGCGGCAGTCCGGTGGCGGCGGCGGTGGTGGCGGCGGTGGCGGCGAGGGCTTCTTGTTCCACGACCACACCAAGCCGGCGTAGGCACGAACGTCGGGAGAGCCAATGCCCTTGCTGCCGCCAGTGGCCGGAATGCCCGGACCAGCGCCGAGGTAGATGTGGAAGTCGCCAGCGCTCTGTGTCTCGACGTTGATGCGGCCTGCGACCGTTGCTTCCAGCGGCGTCTCGCCGAGTGACTTGAAGTTCCAGTGGGCCAGACCGAAGACTTCGGTCATGAGGTCAAACGAGCCGTGGTTCCAGTTGACGACGCGGAGGTTCAGACCACCGCCCACCGTCAGCGACTTGCCGACGTTGGTGAACGCGATCTGCTGCTCCTGCGCCAGGAACACACCAGGGTTTAATACAAAGGTGAAGCGCCAGAAGTTCAAGTGAAACAGCAGCTTCAGGTTGCCACTCGGGAGCGGCGAACCCAGGAAGCTCGACTTATCACCCGTCGGAAGCTTGAGGTCGCCCGCAAAGCCGAGGCCGCCCCACTTGCCGTTCAGGAACACGACTTTCGCTTGAAAGCGCAGGTCTTCCTGTCCGATCGAGTTTGGATCTTGATTGGGCAGCTTGCTCAAGATCGCCGGGTCCGAGAACATCTCGCCGATCTTGCTGGTCTGGCCGGTCTGCCAAAATGTCACAGGCAGACTCAGTCCAAACTGGAAGCGCCCGACGCCGCGAATCGGAATCCCGACCGCGATGCCAAGGTCACCAGTCAGCCGATTCTCGATCAGCGGGAACTTGGGCTCGTTCCCCATGTACAGGTAGAGCGGATTGCGCGAGTAGTGCAAAAACAGCTGCGGCGCAATCTCGAAGCGCGGCAGCAGCTCTGCAAGATCCTGCGTAACCAAGCGACCCGTACCGAAGGCCGGCTGGAAGCGGTTGATGTCCAGGGCATTGCGCGAGGCATCCTGGGCACTCGCCGCCTGCGTGACGCACAGACCCGCTGCACAGAGCAGTGTGGCCAAGCGAAATCGCAGGCGCGAAAGGAGGGTGTCGGAAACGGGACGTTGTTCGGCGTTCGACATGCTGGTTAGACCATTGCAAGCTCGACTGCGGGCCCGTGGGCGTCGGTCAGGAAGACCGCGTGCCTCAGACGACCAGGGGTGAGTTTCTCGGCTACTTTAACGCAAGTCATGTAGCTAAATACACAAAATTTTTGATTGTCTACCGGCTGGGGCGGCTGGCAGTGCCGGGTGTGTTCGATTCGTAACATACAGCTGGCGCCAGCCCAAGAATATCTTGGCTGCTCCGCCGTGCCAGTGCCGCTCCAGCAGCGAACGCCGTCACGGATCAGGTTCGTGTCGCCACCTCACGCAGCCCGCGTCCGTAGAGCGTATGATCTGCACCAGTATCGGTCTTTGCAATGCCGGTTTTCCTGATGGGGGGAAGGCCGCACCAACCAGCACGGGGAGGACCACGATGAAAGGTACGATTCACTTATCGACTGCTGCTCGATCACTGCTCGCGATGTCGGTGCTGGCACTGATGTGGAGCCAGCCAAGCTGCTCGGGATCTGAAGTGGGGAACGGCGCCACGCTGTGCGACCCAGGCTGCGCGGACGACCAAGAGTGCATTGATGCGATCTGCGTCTCGAAGACCAGCTGCACGAGCGACAACGTCTGTCCAAGCGATCAGTACTGTCTGAATGGACGCTGCGCACCGTATGGTGGCGATCACCTCAACAATCCCACTTGCGAGCGCTTGGTGCCCGCTGGATTGCTCTCGCCGCAGATCTTCTGCGAGTGGAAGGCGCCGGTGGCTGGCGATCCCTATCCCAACCACAAGCAGGTGCTGTCGACGCCACTGGTGATCGACTTCAACTTTGCCGGTCGCGGCTCCGAGTTCGTCACCACGCGCCCGTCGATCTTGGTCAACACCTACAGCGGTACCGACGGTGGATGTGGCCTGGTCAGTCCCAACTACGGCATCTTGCGCGTGCTCGACGGCCGGAGCTGCAACCAGCTGTTCGTCATTCCGACTCCAGTGAACGGATCAGCAACGCCAGCGTTGGGCGATCTGGATGCCGATGGCGCGGCCGAGATCGTTGCCTATTCAGCGACGGGAGGGCTGGTGGCCTTCAAGTTTGACCGCAGCCAGAACAAGTTCGTGACGGCGTGGACCTCTAAGACCAGCGCTGGCGTCGACCACAATCCGCTGGCCGGTCGCTGCGAGTGGACCGGTCCGGCCATTCACGACCTCAATGACGACGGCAAGCCCGAGATCTTGGCCGACGGCTACGTCTACAGCAACACGGGAACACTCATCGACTCGTCGGTCAGCATCGAGCCTGCGGTGCAAAACACGGGTCAGTTTGCGGTCGCCGCCGACATCGATCGCGATGGCATCCCCAACCTCGTCTCTCCGACGACGGTGTACTCGTGGGACAAGACCACCTCGAAATGGAAGAAAGACCGGGACCTGCCACTGCCGGCGGGCGTCAGCCTGGCTCGTGGCTATGTTGCCGTCGCTGACTTCGGCGTCCCAAACGGCACCAGCATCGATCGCAACATCTCGGACGGCATCGCTGAGATCGCCGTCATCATGAGCGGCCGTGCCTGGATCGTCTCGAAGGATGGCGCGATCGTATTCGGTCCACTGAGCCTGCCGGGCTCGACTGGAGGAGGTCCGCCTACCGTCGGTGACTTCGACAACGATGGCCGCGCCGAGTTTGCCGCCGCTGGCTCCAGCTCGTACACCGTGTTTGACCCCGACTGCGTCGCTGGCACCGAGGAAAAATTCTGCCCCAGCAAGCGTACCGACCGGCTGCTGTGGAGCAATCTCTCGCAGGATGTCAGCTCGAACATCACCGGTTCGTCGCTGTTCGACTTCGAGGGTGACGGCACCGCCGAGGCCATCTACGCCGACGAGTGCTTTGCGCGCATCTATTCCGGCAAGACCGGCGAGGTGCTGTTCTCACAGGCTCACTCGTCGTGCACCTGGAACGAATACCCGGTCGTCGCCGACGTAGTGGGCAACTTCCGCAGCAAGCTGATCGTGCCATCGAACGAAAACTGCGCCGTCACTTGCCCAGCGGTCGATCCGATCTTCAAAGGACTGCGCTGCGCGGGCAACACCGACTGTCCAAACGGCATCGGCTGCTCGCAGGGCTACTGTCGCTGCACCACCGACACCGAGTGCAACACCCAGAGCGTCGGCGGCGGCTTCGTCTGCCGGGCTCCGATGGCTGGCGTCCCTGGCACCGGCAACACCTGCCAAGCGGCCTTCACCGGCAAGCGCACCGGCATTCGCGTCTTCGGCGACGTAGCCGATCGCTGGGTCGCCTCGCGTCCGCTGTGGAACCAGCACACCTACTCGATCACCAACGCCGACGACAAAGGCAACATCCCGAAGACCAGTCAGTGGCTCCGCAACTGGGAGCAGCCGTCGCTCAACAACTTCCGGATGAACGTCCAGGGCAAGCTCGGAGCCTCGGCAGTGGGCGATGTCACGGCGCAAGGCGGCAGCAAAGGCACTGGCGTCTGCCAAGGCAACATGGTGCAGCTGTCGACCACCGTCTGTAATCGAGGCACCGCGCCCGTTGTCGACGGTACACCCGTGTCATTTTACGAAGGCACGCAGCTGCTCTGCACCGGGCTGACCAAAGAGGCGCTCTCGCCAGGCGTGTGTACGACAGTGACCTGCACCGGGCCGCTCAACCAGAGTGGGACGCATCAAGTGACGATCTCTGCCGACGACAACGGCAGCGGCGCCGGCCAGAGCACTGAGTGCAACGAAAGCAACAACCAAGCCGCCATGTCGTTCACCTGCTGATCCCGCTCTTCCGTCGCCAACTACCTCTGCCGAATCGTCCGCCGGTCTGGGCTTTTGTAGGTGTTCCACTTTTCCGCAAACCTGCTACCCTGCCGGCGATGTTGAAACCAATTGGTAAGCAACGGGTTGCGGAAGAAATCGTTCAACAGCTGCGCAGCCTGATCCTGCGCGGCGTGTACGGCATTGGTGACAAGCTCCCCCCCGAGCGAAAGCTCGCTGAAGATCTCGGCGTCAACCGCGCCTCGCTGCGCGAAGCCATCAAGTCGCTAGAGCAGATGGGCCTCGTCAAGACCCGGCAGGGCGATGGCACGCGGGTGCTGCCGTTCATGGAAACCGCCGGCGTCGAGCTTGTCTCGCACCTCGTCACCGGGACCCCCGACGGCATTCCGAACGCCGATATCCTGTTCGATGTGCTGGAGTTCCGACGGATTTTTGCTCGTGATGTCGCCCAGCTGGCCGCCGAGCGCGCGACTCCCGAGGACGTGGCGCGGCTGGAAGAGGTCGCAAAAAAGGCCGACGCCGAGGTGTCGCCGGACGAGATGTTCAAGCTCGACTTCGAGTTTTACGTCGAGCTGACCCGAGCAGCGCGCAATCGCGTGTTCCAGCTGCTCATCAATACGATTCGGCTCGCGGTCCAAGCGCACGCTACATTTTTCGCCCAGGTGACGCCTCCGGCGGCGGTGCAGCGTAAGTGCCACCGTGATGTTCTCGCTGGATTGAAAGCCAAAGACCCCGAGAAAACCGGCAGAGCGGTCAGTGAGTATTTGCAGCAAGCCCAGCAGATGCTGTCGGTGCTCCTATCGACCTTGGACAGCAGCCCAGACAAGGCAACTGTAAGCAAGTGACGCTCCGAACGACATATCCGTCTCGTCGGAAACACTTGGCAGGAGCGGTCCTGCTCCTCCTGGCATGCGCGCTATCTATCTACTGCACCGATGCGACGACCACGCCCGGTCAAGATCCGTCGATCTTGGGTCTGTGTAGCTTCCCGCGAGCCTGTTATCTCGTTCGCAAGTCGGGCCCGCTGCAAGGTCAGTGTGATCGCTGTGAGTCCGGCCCCAGCTGTCGGCTGACCTACACGACCGATGAAGCAACGGGTGCCGGGACTTGGACCGCGAACTCTGCGGCGGCTCCAAATCCGCTCGATCGCGCGGTGGTCTGTGGCACGTACGTCTCTCCGTCTGCCGATCTGGTGCCGGTCTGCCTGACTCCCGAGAGCGTCTGCGTGGCACGTGGCCCCGAGTGTCCCGCCAGCAGCTACTGCGTCGCCGAAGATAAGGACTGCGCCAGCGGCGTGATGACTTTCCCGCAACACCGTCCTGGAGCCAGCAAGAGCGCCTGTCCATTGGAAAAGAGCCGCTGCTGCGCACCCACAGCGGATGCTGGTGTGGGCGATGGTGGGTCTTCAGACGGAGGGGGCAGCGATGGCGGTCGGTCGGACCTGAGTACAAGCGATGCAGGCCTCCGAGGCTAGCGCCGGCTCTGATCGCTCGCGACTGGCCCGGCTGATGGTGTCGGGAGCCGCTCTACAGGGAGTGACTCTCGGCGACCTCGACGTGTCCAAGCTGCATCGCTACACGCAGCTTCTGGAGCAGTGGGGTCGAACGATGAACCTTACGGCAGTCCACGGTCGCGAGCAGGTGGTGCGGCGCCACTTCCTCGATAGCCTGGCTTTGGTGGGGAAGCTGCCGCCTGTTGCCGAGCTGCCGAGTCCAACGCTCCTAGATGTGGGCAGCGGCGCTGGCTTTCCGGGTGTGCTGTGTGCGCTGTGTCGACCGGACCTGCGTGTCACCTTGAGCGAGCGAATCGGCAAAAAAGCGGCGTTTCTGCTGACGCTGCGTCGCGAGCTCGGGCTCCAGTTTGAGGTCATTGCCGACGATGCCGCGCGGCTTCAGCCAGGCTTTGGGATCGTGGTGTCGCGGGCCGCCCTGCCCTTGCCCAAGTGGCTGCCGTTCGCCGCTGCGCTGACCGCACCGTCGGGCTTGGTCTTCGCGATGACCAGCCCGTCCGAGCCGATCCCGCCGCTGCCGCCCGAACTGTCGCCGTATCTCGATGAGATCTACGACGTGGGAGAGGGACCGCACCGGCTCCTCGCCTACCGCCGGGCGTAAGCGGCGTCAGGTTGGCAAAATCGGCTTTTTGACGAGAAGCTAGCTGGCCTTCTTTTCGCGGATGAGCTGCGGCTGCTGACGGTGGGTAATCACATCGGCGTTGATGACGCACTCACGGACGCCGGTCATCGACGGGATCTCGTACATCACCTCGAGCATGACCTCTTCCATGATGGCGCGCAGACCGCGAGCGCCGGACTTGCGACGATACGCCTCGCGCGCCACCGCTTGTAGCGCGTCGTCGGTAAATCGCAGCTGGACGCCTTCCATCTCGAACAGGCGGGCGTACTGCTTGGTCAGCGCGTTCTTCGGCTTCCACAGCACTTCGGCAAGCGCGTTCTCATCGAGGGAATCGCACGAGACGATGATCGGTAAGCGACCGAGGAACTCTGGAATCATGCCGTACTTGGTCAGATCTTCGGTGCGGACCTGGGCGCGCAGGGCGTCTTTGTCCTCGTCGTTGCGCTCGGAGATGCGGGCCCCAAAGCCCATGCCGCGCTCGGACACCCGTCGACGAATCGTGTCTTCAAGTCCGTTGAAAGCGCCGCAGCAGATAAAGAGGATGTCAGTCGTGTCGACCTGAATCAGCTCCTGCTGAGGACGATTGCGCGCACCGTCGGGAGTAATGGTTGCGTGCTTGCCTTCGAGGAGCTTGAGGAGCGCCTGCTGAACGCCCTCACCGCTGACATCGCGCGTCACCGACGGACCGCCACCTTTACGTGAGATCTTGTCGATCTCGTCGATGCAGACGATGCCGCGCTGGGCCTTTTCGATGTCGCCGCCGGCATTGCGATAGAGCGCTTTGATGACGCTCTCGACATCTTCGCCGACATAGCCAGCCTCGGTGAGAGTGGTCGCATCCGCGATCGCAAACGGCACATCGAGCTTCTTGGCCAGCGTCTGCGCCAGCAGCGTCTTGCCACAACCGGTCGGCCCGATCAAAAGGACGTTGCCCTTGTGAACATCGACATCGCCGGCGCGACCACGCGACTGCAGTCGCTTGTAGTGGTTGTACACCGACACTGCGAGCGTCTTTTTGGCGCGCGCTTGACCGATGACATACCGGTCGAGCTCTTCGGTGATCTCGACGGGTTTGGGATAGCGAGGCCGCTCTTGGGCATCCTCCTTCGAGAGAATGTCGTTGCAGAGGGCGACGCACTCGTCGCAGATGAAGACGCGCGGACCGCTGATAAGCTTGCGGACTTCGCGACGCCTCTTGCCACAGAAGGAGCAGTGAAAGTCGTCCATTAGGGTTTCATCGAGGCTGCTGTCGCCTCAGTCAAGGATTCTTGCACAGCCAGCGCATGCTGGCAAAGACGGGTCGAGTATTTTTTCTATCAAGGCTTTTCGCTACTTACGATGAAGAAAGGTGTGTGCTGGCGGCAGGCTGTCCGTCGGTGAATCGCTAGTCTCGGAGGGCCCGCATAAAGATCGTCGGAACATGCTGTAGCTGCGTCGCCAGCTCAAAGCACGCCGAGAGCGCCTCGCCGGACAGCCGCTCGGTCACCTGCGGATCGCCCGCCAGTCGGTCCAAAAACGACGGCGACCCGAGTCCACGATCGGCGACACAGGCCAGCGCATGACGCTGCACCAGCTCGTAGGCGCTCTGCCGAGACATCCCGGCCCGCACCAGCTGCAGCATCACCTTTTCCGACGCATACAGATCGCCACTCTCGGACAAGTTCTGGCGCATCCGCTCGGTCCGCACACTGAGCCCGCTGACCAGTCGCGCCGCCCGCTGCACCATGTAGTCACACAGGGTCGTACTGTCGGGCATGATCACCCGCTCGACGGACGAGTGTGAGATATCGCGCTCGTGCCACAGGGCGATGTTCTCGATCGCCGCGCTGGCACTTGCCCGCAGCAGCCGAGCCAGCCCACACAGGTTTTCCGCCGAGATGGGATTTTTCTTGTGCGGCATCGCCGAGCTACCTTTTTGCCCGGGCGCGAACGCTTCCTCGACCTCGCGAACCTCGCTGCGCTGAAGGTGACGAAGGTTCACGGCCAGCCGCTCGATCGCCGCACCCAGCGACGCCAGCGACCACAGCAGCTCGGCATGACGATCGCGCCCCACAATCTGGGTCGCAACCGTCTCGGCAGTCAGTCCCAGGCTCGACAGCGCGGCTTCTTCGACCTCGGGAGTGACGCTGCCACTTCCATAAATTCCGACGGCACCTGAGAGCTTTCCGACAGAAATCGCCTTCTGCGCCCGCTGCACCCGCGCCTTGGCACGATCGATCTCGGCATACGACCCAAGGAAGATCAGCCCGGCGGCGATCGGCTCGGCGAAGATCCCGTGCGTGCGGCCAATCATCGGCGTCTGCTGGTGAGCGGTGGCCTGACGACGCAGCGCCGGCAACAGCTGCTCGTCGATACCACGAATGATGATCTGGGTCGCTTCCCGCAGCTGCAGCGCCAAGACGGTATCGAGCACATCGGATGAAGTCAGTCCAAAGTGCAGCCAGCGCGCCTCTGGACCCAGCCGCTCCTCGACATGCTCCAAGAACGCGAGCAGCTCGTGCTGGATGCGCTGCTCAATCTCGGCGACTCGACTGGGATCGAGCGGGCCGACCTGGGCAGCAAGCTGACGAAGCCGCGCCGCCGTCCCCGGTGGAATCGGACTCGACGGTGCAGCCTCTAGCGCAGCGGTAGCAGCCAGCTCGACTTCCAAAAAAAGCGCAAGCCGCCGGGACTCGCTCCACAGCGCAGCCAGCTCGGGACGGGTATAGCGGGCAATCATCGTACGCTGGTCTTACTACTTACCGTCATCAGGTGAAAGCGGGACGTTGACGGTCCCTTGACGAACCGGCTCTTGCGGTGGCGGCGCCGCTTCACCCTCGGGAGTCACCGCCTCGGGCGCTGCGGTCGCGGTCGGAATCTCGCCCCGCAGATAGGCCTCGACGAGGGTCGGCTCGGTCGACTCGATATTGGGTCGCCGCTCGCCCAGCACCATCAAAATGCCACCAGCGACGAAGTGCAGCCCACCCAGCCCAAGTGCGATGCTGGCGCCGATCGGATCACTCGACTTCGTCTCGCCCTGCGGCAGATCGAGCGCCGCCGCCATCCCGAGCGCCAAGTGTGGCACCCCAAGCGCCAAGATCGTACCGCCGACCATCAGAAACGGATGAACCTTGGCCGCTCGCACCCGCGCCATCTTCATCGGCGTCGTTGCCACCCGCCGCAGCGTCTCGTCGCTCCACTCCAGCGCCCGATAGCGAATCAGGACTGGCGCCCGATCGGTCTCGCGAAACGCCGGCAGCTGCGCCCGCTGTCGAGTCTCCGGCGGCTGACTGTGGACCAGCTCGAGCGCTTTGCTCGGCACAAGATACGACTCCGCCAGAGAGCAAGAGGCGGTCACACACAGCAAGCCACACAGAACGCCGCGCAACATCGCGAGGAGTGTAGCAGCGACGGCGCGAAGGTGCAGATCCTTTTCAGGGTTTGTCGCGGCAGGCGCACTGGCTCAAGGCAGGCAACTATCGCAGCGTCGCAGCCGGCTGGCTGACCGTCTGACGACGCGCCAAGAGCTCCGACGCCAGTGGACCGGCTGCAACCAGCAGCTCGGGGACCAGGCCGCGCCGATCGCCGCGTGAGTTGATCGCCCGCCGCGCCAGGACTTCCTCGACGTGAAGATCGCGATAAAGCGCATAGGTCAGCGGCACCGCCGAGTTCGACAGCAAGACCTGTACGCCGCGCTGCCCAAGCTGCCGCACCACGTCCGCCAGCTTCTGCTGGTCCTCGTCCCCAAAGCCGCCACCGTTGTAGGCGGTAAACGACGCGGTCCGGCTCACCGGCGCATACGGGGGATCGCAGTAGACGAAGTCGCCCGGCTGACACGCCTGCGCAATCTCGGCAAAGCTCGCGACCTCGAGGCAGACCCCGCGCAGAGCCTGGCTCGCAGCCCGCAGGTCGTTTGGCGCACAAATCTGCGCTTGCTTGTAATGGCCAAACGGTACGTTGAACTGACCTTTGCGGTTCTCGCGAAACAGACCGTTAAAACAAGTCTTGTTCAGAAAGATGAACCGCGCGGCCCGCTGCACCGAGTCGAGCTGCTGAAGATCGAGCGATCGTATGTTGTAATAAAACGCCTCATCGTTCTTGAACGTCGACAACAGCGCAATCAGCGTCTCTACCCGGTCACGAACCATCCGGTAGGTATTGATGAGCTCGACATTAATGTCGGTAAGCCGAACCGCCTTGGTTTCGAGCCGCTTTTGCTCTGTCAGCGCAAAAAACAGTGCGCCACCACCGACGAAAGGCTCGTGATAATGGCGAAAGTTATGCGGTACTCGATGGAGCAAATCAGGCAGCAGCTGCCGTTTGCCACCAGCCCACTTCACAAAGGGACGTGCCGGGGCTATCGGGTCGGCGCTTGGATCAGTCACAAGCTCACCAGCTTCGCCGATCTCAGCCGCTATTGAAAAGTGAAGATCGTGATGTCGCGAATCAGTGCTTATCAGCGACGGTGAATCGCCAACATCGCCAAGCAGGTTTCCCGGCCTACCTGATCGGATAGACAGCGGCGCACTATGTGGAAGTGTGCGCGAAGTAAAGCCTGGTGTGACATCCGCCGAAAGAGACACGCAGCCCATGCTATGGGCGCATGTGTAGAGCGCAAATTTTTGGCCGAATTTTTTGTAGGTAAAAAAGCGCTCCGTCGCGCAGCCTCAGCAAGCCAGCGACCGGAGTCGTCCGAACCGACCGCCGCTACGAGCGAGGATGAAAGCTTGAGAGCAGACGGATGTAGTTGGCGCGCTCGTACGCCGAGGGATTGGGCGAGCGGGCGTGGTTCATGCTGCCGCACAGCTGCGCCATCGACTCGTACTCATGTTCGTCGAGCCAGCGCTGCAGATCGGCGAGAATCTGGCGCAAAAAGCTAGGCCCGTGCACAAGCAGCGCCGAGACGAGCTGCACCGCGTGTGCCCCGGCCATCAGCGCTTTCACCGCGTCCGACGCCGAGTGAACCCCTCCCGAACAGGCCAGCGACAGCGGGCAGCGCGGCGAGACGATCGCCAGCCAGCGCAGTCGCAGGAGCAGCTCCGACGAGTCCGAGAGGTGAAGCTGCTGCACGTTGTCGAGCGTCTCGATGTCGATGTCGGGCTGATAAAAGCGGTTAAACAGGACCACCCCGCGCGCTCCCGCTTTCGCCACCGCAGCGACGAAGTGCGGCAGGCTGGTATAGAACGGCGACAGCTTGACAGCGACGGGAATGCGGACACTCTGCGCGACTGTGGAGACGATCTGCAGCTGGCCGTGCTCGATGTCCGCAGCGTTCAGCTCCGGCGACGACGGCAGCGAATACATGTTCAGCTCGAGCGCATGCGCCCCGGCCTGTTCCAGCTGCCGCGCATAGTCGAGCCAGCCGCCGGGCGTGGTCCCGCTCAGCGACGCAATCACCGGCACCGCCACCGTCTCACGAATCCGCCGCAGCTGGCGCAGATAGGCATCGGCCCGCAGCGCAAACACATCGGTCGACGGAAAGTAGCTCTGCGCTTCGACATAAGCATTGGCCGGCCCGTCGAGATGCTGGTGCGCACCCAGCGACTCCATCGCCACCTGTTCCTCGAACAGCGAGCGCATCACGATCGCCGCCGCGCCGGCATCTTCCAGCCGTCGCACCATGTCGAGATCATCGGCCAGCGGCGACGCGCCCGGCACAAGCGGATGCGCGAGCGGCAAACCAAGATAGGTCGTCGCAAGGTTCATGGCTTGACACTCCCGCCGTCGATGGGCTTGCCGTCGCTCGGCTTGACCTCGGACCGTGGGCTGGGCCCGGGAATTTTGAAGCTCTGTAGGTGCTGATACATCGCCTGTCGCATCGTCACGTCACGCTCCGCCGCCCGCAGCAGCTGCTGATAGCGCTGGGGATCGGCCAGCTCGACCATCCGAAAGCGCCCTTCGTTGGCCATGTACTGCGAAATCCGCGCCTTGCCCGGCGTCGCGTCGAGCTTGAGCGGCGCCTCCCCGACATCGAGCCGTCGCGGGTCAAAGCGATACAGCGGCCACACCCCCGACTCGACGGCCAGCCGCTGCTGCTCGGCACCTTGGGCCAGGTCGTAGCCGTGGGCAATGCAGTGGCTGTAGGCGATGATCAGCGACGGACCCGGATAGCTCTCGGCCTCGAGGAAGCACTTGACGGTGTGCGCGTCCTTGGCGCCCATCGCGACGCGAGCGACGTATACATGCCCGTACATCATCGCCAGCATCCCGAGGTCTTTTTTGGGCAGCTCTTTGCCTGCAGCGGCGAACTTGGCAGCCGCTCCGATCGGCGTCGACTTCGACTGCTGTCCGCCCGTGTTCGAGTAGACCTCGGTGTCGAGCACCAGCAAGTTGAGGTCTTGCCCCGAAGCGATCACGTGATCGAGTCCACCAAAGCCAATGTCATACGCCCAGCCATCGCCACCGACGATCCAGACGCTCTTTTTGACCAAATAATCGGCCATCGGCAATAGCAGCTGCGCCTCGGGGCGAGTGATCCGGGTCAGGCGCTTTTTTAGCTCGACGATCCGCTCGCGCTGCGCGGCAATCGCCGCTTCACTGTCCTGCGTCGCACCCAAGATCGCTGCCGGAAGCTCGTCGCCCAGCTCACTGGCCAGCGCCCGCAGCAGGCTCTGCGCAGAGCCTCGGTGCGCGTCGATGGACAGTCGGAAGCCAAGCCCAAACTCCGCATTGTCCTCGAACAGCGAGTTCGCCCACGCCGGCCCCCGTCCATCGCGATTGGTGCTCCACGGTGTCGTCGGCAGGTTGCCGCCATAAATCGACGAGCAGCCCGTCGCATTGGCCACCATCAGCCGATCGCCAAACAGCTGCGTCAGCAGCTTCAGGTACGGCGTCTCCCCACAGCCCGCACACGCCCCCGAAAACTCGAACAGCGGCTCCAGCAGCTGACTGCCTTTCACGTCGAGGTGCACGGTGCGACGGTCGGGCACAGGCAGGCGCTGGAAGTACTCGAACGTCTTTTGCTCGACGGGCTTGCGCGGCTCAGCCGGCACCATGTCGATCGCTTTGTGACGCGGATTGCTCTTGTCCTTGGCCGGGCAAAACTGCACACACAGCCCACAGCCGGTGCAGTCGTCGGGAGCCACCTGGATGCGAAACTTGGTCCCCGGCGCCGCCTCCCGCTCCTTCCAGTCGACCGCCACAAAGCCTTCCGGAGCGCCGGCCAGGTGTTTTTCCTCAAAAACGGTCGCGCGGATCGCTGCGTGGGGACAAATCAGCACACATTTGTTGCACTGAATACATATGCTCTCATCCCACGCCGGCAGCTGGAGCGCCAGGCTGCGCCGGTCGTACACCGCCGTACCCAGCGGCCAGGTGCCATCGACAGGAAACGCACTGACCGGCAGGTGATCGCCATGTCCGGCCAGCATCAGCGCCGTCACCCGCTGCACAAAGTCGGGCGCCGTCGCGGGCACCAGATCCGGTCGCGAGCGCTGCGAGGTCGGCAGCTGCGGCACCGTCACCTCGAACAGGTTTTCCAAGGTGCGATCGATCGCCGCCAGGTTGCGCCGAACCACCTCGCTGCCGCGCTTGCCGTACGCCTTCTGCGCCGCCTGCCGAATCTTGTCGAGCGCCACGTCCTTGGGCAGCACCCCCGACAGCGCAAAAAAACAGGTCTGCATGACCGTGCTGATCATCCGCCCGAGCCCAGCCTCCTCGGAGACTCGCTGCGCATCGATGACAAAGAAGCGCATCTTGCGCGCAATCAGCAGCTGCTGCACTTCCCTCGGCAGAAGCAAAAACGCTCGCTCCACCGGCCACGGCGCGTTGAGCAGTAGCGTGGCACCGTCCTCGGCCAGCTCGGCGATCTCGAAGCGCTCCAGCAGCTGCGGCTGATGACACGCGACAAAGCCCGCCCGCTGAATCTTGTACGACGATCGAATCGGTCTAGGTCCAAAGCGCAAGTGCGACACCGTCACCGCTCCGGACTTGCGCGAGTCGTAGACGAAGTAGCCTTGGGCGTAGTGATCGGTTTCCTCGCCGATGATCTTGATGGTGTTTTTGTTGGACCCAACCGTTCCGTCGGAGCCCAGTCCAAAAAAGACCGCTCGCACCACGTCGGCTGGCTCGATCCGCAGCGACTCGTCGTACTCGAGCGAGCGATGGCCCACGTCGTCGCTGATGCCGATCAGGAAGTGGCGCCGAGGGCGGCTGCGAGAAAGCTCGGCAAAGATCGCTATCACCATCGCTGGCGTGAACTCTTTGGAAGACAGGCCGTAGCGACCGGCGACGATCTGCGGCAGCTGCGGAAACAGTCCATCAGCGACGGCCTCCGTCAGCGCAGCCACGACTTCCAGATAGAGCGGATCGCCGACCGCGCCGGGCTCTTTGGTGCGATCGAGGACCGCCAGCTTTTTCACGCTCCTCGGCAGCACGGCAATGAAGTCGGCCAGCGACCACGGACGGAACAGCCGAACTTTCAGCACCCCGACGCGCTCGCCTCGGTCGCATAGCCACTCGACCGTCTCGTGGACACACTCTGCCGACGAGCCCATCGTCACGATCACCCGCTCCGCTTCGGGATGCCCGACGTAGTCAAAGGGCCGATAGCGTCGCCCGGTCAGCGCCGCAAAGCGCTCGAGTGTCTGCGAAAGTGCCGTCGGAAACGCGTCGTAGAAGGGCTGACTGGCCTCGCGCGCTTGAAAGAACGTATCGGGATTCTGGGCCGTCCCACGCAAGACCGGCCGATCCGGGGTCAGGGCTCGCTGTCTTACCGCCGCGATTCCCTCGGGCGAGATCAAGCTGCGCAGCGTCTCGTCATCAAGCGGCTCGATCTTCGCGATCTCATGCGAGGTCCGAAAGCCGTCGAAAAAGTGCAGGATCGGCACCCGAGACAGCAGCGTCGCCGCGTGAGCAATCGCCGCCAGGTCCTGCGCTTCCTGCACCGAGCCCGCGCACAGAAACGCAAAGCCCGTCGAGCGACACGCCATCACATCGGAGTGATCGCAAAAAATCGACAGCGCATGCGTCGCGACGGTGCGGGCCGCCACATGCAAGACCATCGGCAGAAGCTCGCCGGCAATCTTGAACATGCTGGGAATCATCAGCAAGAGTCCCTGCGAAGCGGTAAACGTCGTCGCCAGTGAGCCCGCTTGGAGCGCACCGTGCACAGCGCCGATGGCTCCCGCTTCCGACTGCATCTCGACGACGCGAGGCACCTCACCCCACAGGTTCTTGCGTCCGTGCGTCGACCACTCATCGGCCAGCTCGCCCATCGCCGACGCGGGTGTGATGGGATAAATGGCGACCACCTCGCTCAGACGGTGCGCGACGGAAGCGACGGCTTCATTGGCATCAATCGTAACTGCGGGCATCAGCTCTCTCTCCGGTGGTAACCGAACCCGTACCTCTCGAGGAGAGGCGCTGTTGATTGCTGAGATCTTACGAGGAATTCTGGCGAGCGGATACTGGCGAGAGAAAGAACTTTGCAGCGCCGATGCGCCTTTTCGAGGAGAGCGGAACTACTTGCGCTTCTCGTTGCGGAACAGGGACTTTTCGCCAGTCAAAAGAGCCAAGACCGGGATCGACTTGTCGTTGGGATGCAGCTTCATGGCGCGCTGCAGAAGGTCTTCCTCCGTCTCTCGGTTGTTCGGGTCGGGAATGCAGCACTCCACCGGGCACACCGCCTGACAGGCTTCGTGGCCGTGAAAGCCCACGCACTCGGTGCAGAGGTTCGGATCGATCACATAGATCTCCTCACCCTCGGAGATGGCTTCGTTGGGGCACTCCGGCTCACAGGCGCCGCAGTTGATGCAATCCTCGGTGATCATCGTGGCCATGTTGGTCAGGCTCCTTTAGAAAACTTCGTCGGTGCGAACTTGGGTTTTTACGTTACGGGCGTCTGGCAGTGGTCGTCAACCGGATTTCTTGCGTCGCTCACGGTGGTCCGATCGTCGCCCACTTCGACCGAGCGCCGCCGTCTTTGTGCCAGGCGGTCAGCGCAACAGCACGGGCCACTGCATATCAAAAGCTCTGCCGACAAACCAGAGCAGCGACAGCACCAGCAGCACGCCGCTTCCCGCTCTCACCACCACCGTCTGATAACGGTGCCAGCGAGCGAGTCCGACCAGCAGCGGCAGCACCGCCAGCACCACCGTCAGCTGGCCCAGCTCGACACCGAGGTTAAAGCACAACAGCGACGCCAACAGGCCCTTGGCCGGCAGCCCCAGCTCGCGCAGCACCGACGCAAAGCCGAGCCCGTGGATGAGCCCGAACAGAAAGGCGAGACGACCTCGCCTGTGCACCGGCACTCCGACGATGTTCTCGACGGCAACGTAGCCAATTGAGAGGGCGATCGCGACCTCGACCCAGCGACTCGGCAGGCTGACCCACCGCAGCGCCGACAGCACCAGCGTCAGTGAGTGTGCGACCGTAAATGCCGTCACCACTCGCAAGATGTACGCCAGCGCGCGGCGACGGGACTGCTGATGCCACAAGCCCCCCGCAAGCAGGAGCAGTCCGACGAGAAACGCCAGATGATCGTAGCCGGTAAAGATGTGCTCGACGCCGAGCCGCAGATAGTCCAGCGCGTAATCTACTGTCCCGAGCGGCTGCGCCAGTGTGAGGATGCGATTCCCATGTCGGAGGATGTGCTCTTGCGTCCTACCACCTGCGTCCACCTGCGCCAGGCCCTGATGCCGAGGGTCGAGATCGAAAAACAGGTTGTAAGCAAGCCGCACATCTTCGAGCCGACGTGGGCACTCAAATCGCAGCGTCTCGACGACAAAAAAGCCTTCGTGGCGATCGGCTAGCTCGCTTGCGTGAAGCTGCCCGGGACAAAGCCGCCCGAGATTCTCAACGGAAATCTTCGACAGCACGTAGCTGGCAAGTCGGTCCTTGTGACGGGTGGCTTCGTCTCGGCTCGGCGGTCGATCACTCGGCAGACCCAGCGCTTCGTACAGATCGCCATTGGCGATCCGCAGCGTCACCAAAAGCGCACTCGGCTCGGATGAAATCTGAAGAAAAACGACGCTTGACTGATGCGCCAGCGCCGTCAGTGGCCAGGAAAGCAGCGTGATTAGCACCAGCAGCGATCGCCAGTGCGTGACCCGCTCCCGCGCCAACATGGGAATGGAAGGCGGCGGTGGAGACTAGGCCTTGATCGGCCCCGAGCGTCCGGTGCGAGCTGCACCAAAGCTCTGCGCAAACAGCTCGACAATGGCCGCGCGACCGTCATCGCTGAGGCTGCGGGTGCCAGTGCCAGTGAAGCGCGTATGGGTGATGACCGGCTTTGAGGCTTGCCACTGACGCGTCGTATGACTCCACGAGAACCACGAGCGGCGCTCTTGGTCGTAGACATGCAGCGGCTTGCCTTGGTGACGGGCCAGCTCGGCCGCCCAGCCGGTGCCACCTTTGACGGTGTCGTCGCGCTGAATCACCCCGATGATAAACACCTCCTGCGAGGAGTTCACCTGATGCCAGATGCTCTGCAGCACCTTGCGCAGCGTCGGGTTCTGGTGATACGGACGGTGCATCGTCGCTGACACGTAGGCCAGGCTGACATCACCGTCGCGCAGCTCCTCGCCCGTGAGCAGCCGCAGTCCACGCGTCCGCGCCACTGGGTGACCCTCGAAGGAGTAGTTCTCCTCCTTGACTCCGTAGCGCTCGGCGCAGGCACCGAACTCCGCCTCGGCCCCAATGGCACCACCCGAGAGCAGCGTGTACGCCGATGGTGGCAGATCACTCGCATGCGAGGTCGGCGCCCGATCGTCAACGAGCCGCATGGTGTCCGGATGGATCACCAAGTGCGTGTCGCAGACCACCTCGTTGTCATGATCTTTGAGCAGCCGCACCGACAGGTTCTTATCCACGGGCTGTAGGAACACCACCAGGCTGAGCAGGCTGGCGAAGCGGTCGCACGGCGGCGGCACCTTATCGGGCGCATCCGGGCCGGTCTGGTGACGATGGGTCAGCGCCGTCATCCACAGCTCGACGTTCATCTGCTTGGCGAGCGCTCGCAGCTCGGCGGCCTCTTCCAGCGTCGCCCGTGACCAGTCGTAGGCATCGATCATGACCACATCGGGCACAAACTGGGCGTGCTGCGAGAGCAGGTCCACCGAGTGCTTGAGCTTCGCAATCGAAAACTCATTCGCCCCGCCGTGACCATGCAGGCTGTAGGCCTGGATGATGCGGTTCTTGTTGATCAGCTCCTGGGTCGCTGCTTGATCGGCAAGCTCCGCTGTCTTGACCAGATCCTGGAACACCGCGTCGTACCAGCTCTTCACATGGTCGACAGGCGAATCGAGCGAGACATGCAGGACCTTGCGGTCACGCATCAGGTCGTCGAGCGCCACATGCACCAGGAAGGCGGTCTTGCCAACGCCAGCTCGTGCCATGGCAACCCCGAGGTTGCCGCGACCTAAGCCGCCGTGGCTCGACTTCTCAAGAATCCGTAGCGGGCTCCGTTCGTTCACTTCTTTGCGATACATGGATGGCCTCCTGGCTACTTCTTCTTCTCGGCCGCCTTGGCCTTCGCCTTGGCAATGAGTTCCTCGCCGATGCTGGCTGGGACAGGTGCGTAGCGCGAAAACTCCATCGAGAATTCGGCCTTGCCCTGTGTTGCCGAGCGCAGCGTCGTCGCATAGCCGAACATTTCGGCCAGTGGAACCTCTGCTTCGACCGTCGACATTCCATCCGACTCGGTCGTACCAATGATCATACCGCGTCGCGCCATCAGGGTAGACAGCATATTGCCCTGGTGTTCAGCCGGTCCCTCGAGCGCAACCTTCATGATCGGTTCGAGGATTTGGGGCTTGGCCCTCTGATAGACCTCGCGCCAGGCACCACGAGCGGCTTCCTGGAAGGCGATGTCCGACGAGTCGACTGCGTGTGAACCACCGTCGTTGAGACAGACCCGCACGTTGACCACCGGGAAGCCTATCAGCTGCCCCTTGGCGATCATCGAGCGGAAGCCCTTTTCGACGCTGGCAATGAACTCTCGTGGCACCGTACCGCCAGTCACTTCGTCCACAAACTCGAAGGTGTGCTCGGCGCAGGGCTCAATGAAGCCCATGACCTTACCGTACTGACCCGAGCCACCCGTCTGCTTCTTGTGGGTGTAGCTGTAGTCAGCGCGCTGGGTCACCGTCTCACGGTAGGCGACTTGTGGCGGCGAGACTTGCACCACCGCATTGTACTCACGCTTCATTCGCTCGATGTACACGTCGAGGTGAAGCTCGCCCATGCCGGCCAGCAGCGTCTCGCCACTCTCGGGATCAACCTCGCAGCGCAGCGTTGGGTCTTCCTTGGTGAAGCGCTGGATGGCCTTCGACATGTTCATCTGCGCCTTCTGGTCAGCCGGCTTGATCGCCAGCTTGATGACCGGATCGGGCACATACATCGAGGTCATTGCGACATTCCAGCCGTTGGTGAACGTGTCGCCCGAGTTGCAGTCGATGCCGAACATCGCCACGATGTCACCCGGACCGGCGTCGTTGATGTCCTCTTTGTCGTCGGAGTGCATGCGCACGAGCCGCGCCACCTTCACCTTTTTGCCGGTGCGGGTGTTTTGGATCACGTCGTCTTTGCGCAGCGCCCCCTGATAGACGCGCATGTAGGTCAGCTGCCCATAGCGTCCATCCTCGAGCTTGAACGCCAGCGCAACCGGCGGCAGGCTGGGGTCCGACGCCAGCTTGATCTTCTTGCTTTCCGCGCTGTCGATGTCGATCGCTTCGTTCTCGACATCCGACGGACAGGGCAAAAAGTAGGTCACTCCGTCGAGCAGAAGCTGCACAGCCTTGTTCTTATAGGCCGAGCCCATCATCACCGGCGTAAGCTTCATGTCGAGTGTGCCGCGACGAATCGCATCGCGAATCAGCTCTGGCGTGACACGGTCCTCGAGGATCGCTTCGGTCAGCGCATCCGAGAACATCGACACCGTATCGAGCATCTCCTCGCGAGCCTTGTCCGCTTGCGACTTCATGTCGGCCGGAATCGGGTTGCGATGGATCTCCTCACCGTTGTCGCCGGTGAAGGTCACCGCCTCCATGGTGATAAGGTCGATGACGCCCTCGAACTTGTCCTCGAGTCCGATCGGCAGCTGGATCAGCACCGGATTGTGACCGAGCTTCTCTCTCAGCTGATTCTTGACGCGCAGCGGGTTGGCGCCGGTCCGATCGCACTTGTTCACAAATGCGATGCGCGGAACCCGGTAACGCCGCATCTGACGGTCGACGGTGAGAGACTGACTCTGCACACCGGCCACGGAACACAGCACCAAGATAGCGCCGTCGAGAACGCGGAGGGCACGCTCGACTTCGATGGTGAAGTCAACGTGTCCTGGCGTGTCGATGATGTTGACGTGGTGGTTGTTCCACGAGCAGTAGGTCGCCGCGCTCTGGATGGTGATGCCGCGCTCACGCTCTAGATCCATGCTGTCCATCTTTGCGCCGACACCATCCTTGCCTTTGACTTCATGGATGGCGTGGATGCGCTTGGTATAGAACAGGATTCGTTCGGTGAGCGTGGTCTTACCGCTGTCGATGTGCGCGGAGATCCCGATGTTACGGACGCGAGAGAGATCGGAAATCACGATATTGGCTCCACAGGCCGCATCCAGCCACAGGGATGGGCCGCAGGGATTTTCTTCGGAAGCGGTTTAAGCGCAAGTGAAAAATTCCCCGCCGCCGGTGAGCAGGGCTGTGTCTTTTGTGGCCTCGTCGACCGAAAATACTGGTAATCATCCCCCACATCGCGCCGATCTCCCTGGCGTGTAAGGAGCGTCCCATGCGAACCATGCGTCTGTCGCGGCTCTGGGCCTTGGCCTCGCTATCGCTTTGGATTCCACTGTCCGTGCCGAGTGTAGCGATCGCCGCCGAGTCGGGACCGCTGTTGCCGACGAGCCCATCGCCGGCTGAACCGACGGTGCTGTCGCGGGGGCGAGATGGAACCCCGAGGCTCCTCGTTGGGGCACTGTCGACGCCATCGCCGGGAACCGATCCGCTGACGGTGGCTGAGCGATTCCTGACCCAACTGCGACGGACTTCTCCACTGCTGGTGCCGGCAGAGCTGTCGCAGGCCGAGATCATTCCCGTCGGAACAGGCCATGTGGTGCGCTATCGGCAGCTACACCTGGGTCTGCCGGTGTGGGCGAGCGATCTGGTGCTGCGTATCTCGACGGAAGGCCAGGTGGTGCAGCTGGCTCGCGATGTGGTTCCGACGGAAATACTTGCCAGGATCAATCCGATTCCGTCGCTATCCTCCGAGGAGGCCCAGCGAAAGGTGCGCGCGCTTGGCTCAGGCACCGTCGGAGAAGCGCAGCTGGTTATCGACAATCAGAGCGGCCAACTTGCCTACGTGGTGTCACGAATCGAGCTTGCGGCGCTTGAACATGCTCAATACCTCGTCGACGCACAAACGGGGGAGCTGCTGCGCCGCATCGAGCAGCTCAAGTTTCTGAATCAGTTTGCGGTCTATCGCTACAACCCCGCGACGACCAGCAACATCGACCCGCAGGGCATCCCAAGCGGCGACGGCGGTCTGTTCGCCCCGGCGGGCAGCGGCGCGCGCGCCATGACCAGCACGCTGCTACGTGGCATCAACTGCATCGACAACTTCACCACCCGCGTCCCCCCCGGCGGCACCACCGCGCTGCACCTGTGCGCCCCAATGCAGAGCCTGTCGAGCACGGCGGGCGACTACCACCAGTTCCAGCCGCTGATCTTTGCCAGCGACGGTCGCTGCCCGACCATCAACGACGCCAACCGCAACTCGTTTGGCGAAGCGCACATGTACTGGCACAGCGCCAACGCCTACACCCGCTTTCGCACCCTCTACGCCGCGCTGGGCAATAACGACTTCCGACTGCGCATCTCGATGGGCGGCTCAGCGAGGCCGTTCCCGCTGCTGACCAACCTCTGCATGCCCAACTTGAACAACACCGCCCAGGCCACCAATCCCAACTTCCCGCTCAGCCCGTTCGAGAACGCGTTCTACTCGCCGGGCGATGTCGGAGGCGGCTACAGCAACTTCATCCTCGGAGTCCCCGGCGACATGATCGCGTTCGGCATGGGCGCCAAGGCCAACTACTCGATGGACGCCGATGTCATCTATCACGAGTTCGTCCACGCGGTGATCTCGTCGAGAAATCGCCTCAACGGCTCGATCGCACTCGATACTTTCGGACTCAACAGCGACATTGGGTCCATGAACGAGGGCCTCGCCGACTACTTTTCATCGGCGATCACCGGCAACAGCCCCGTCGGAGAGTATGCCAAGAGCAACTTCGGCCTGACGACGGTCGGTCTGCGCGATGTCGACAACATGCTTCACTGCAGCAACGACCGGGTCGGCGAGGTCCACGAGGACGCCAACCCCTTTTCCGGGGCACTGTGGCGAGCCCGCAAGTCCGTCACCGGCGATCCGCTCGACCCAAGTGCCGCCGCTGTGCAAAAGCGCCAGGCGTTCGATCAGGCGGTGCTCGCGGCGCTGGAAGCCAGCATGGCCGGCCCGTCGATGACCGAGATGGGCCAGCTGCTGGTCGGCGAGGTAGGGCGGCTCACGGCGACGCTCGGGGCAGATGCCGCACAAAAGACCACCGACGCGCTGACCCAGCATGGCGTGCTCAGCAAGTGCGATCGCGTGATCCAGGTGCAGACGCCGCATCGGATGCTGTGTCTTGACTCGGATGCCAAGAAAATCTGGCCGGGCCACGCGCAGTGGCGGTTCGATATGCCGGAGTCGGCGGACACTGTCACGTTCACGTTTACGACGCTGGGTGCCGGTGCGGTCTGTAACAACCTGCTGCCGAGTGCGGCGGCCCTGGCTCCGAAGCTCCAGCTGGCGGTTCGTTCCGACGGGATGCCGATTACCTGGGACGTGAGCGGCGCCGGCAGCTACGAGCGACTCGTCGACGTACAGCAAGGCACGGCCAACAACAGCTGGACCGCGACGGTGTCCCTCGCGAGAACCAAGCGTCACCACGTCATGTTGGCAAACTCCGGCGGCCCGCGCATCGCCCAAAACATCACGCTGACCCTGTCGTGTGCCGCCGCTGACGGCTGTCCGGTGACCATGCCACCCGGTGGTGGCGATGGTGGAACGACCTCGTTTACGCCCACCGGCTGTGGCTGTCACGTCGCAGCCGCCCAAGGTCCAGCTTCACTCGTCGGTTTGGCCTCGGTGGGTGGTCTGCTGGCGGCGCTGCTGCATCGTCGGCGTCAACGCAGACTCGGTGCCTAGCCATGAGCGCGCTCGCCCCGATCTTGCCAGTCTCCCCGGAATCGCTCGCTCAAGCAGCGGCTCTGCTCAGGTCGGATAAGGTGTGTGCATTCCCCACCGAAACCGTCTACGGACTGGGCGCCAATGCCCACAGTGAGCAGGCGGTGCTGCGCATCTACGAGCTGAAAGGGCGGCCTCGGCACAATCCGCTGATCGTTCACGTCGCCGACCTCGCCCAGGCGCAGCGGGTGACGACGGGCTGGTCGCAGCTGGCGGATCGGCTGGCGCTGCGATTTTGGCCGGGTCCACTGTCGCTGGTGCTGCCGCGAGGGCCGCTGATTCCGGCGCTGGTCAGTGCCGGACGCGAGACGGTGGCGGTGCGGGTTCCGGCCCATCCGGTGGCGCTGGCGCTGCTGCGAGCGGTCGATCTGCCGCTGGCGGCCCCGAGTGCCAACAAGAGTGAGTCGGTGTCCCCGACGACAGCGCAGCATGTCCAGCGCAGCTTGCCGCAGGTGCCGCTGATTCTCGACGGAGGGCCGTGTCGTCTCGGGATCGAATCGACGGTGGTGGATCTGACCGCAAGCCCGCCGCGCCTGCTCCGTCCGGGGGCCCTGCCGTTGCGCCTGCTCCTCGAGGAGATACCCGACTTGCAGCTGCCGAGCTTTCAGAAAGAAACCCCAGCGGGTCCACTGCCGTCGCCGGGCCTGCTCAGCCGTCATTATGCGCCGTCGGTGCCGCTCTACTTGATTCACGATGACAATGCGCAGACCGTCGCCCAGCTGCCATCGCCGCGTGGCCTTTTGACCCATCAGTCGCTCGCTGCCGTCGCTGCGATCTGTCAGGATATTGAGCTTTTGCCGCCTTCGCCCGACGCATACGCCGCCGATCTGTACTCGGCGCTGCATCGGCTCGACGACAAAAAGGTGCGCTGCATCGTGGTCCTGCGTCCTCGGGAAGACAACGACTGGCGCGCCGTCATCGATCGGCTCGACCGCGCCGCTGTCAGCTGACCGCCACGGCGGCGGGCGCGATGGCGGGCGCTACGGCTGAAACAGCATCAGCATCGTGTAGGTCAGCGCCGGCCGCTCTTGCCCGACGACGGCGATCTCGACTTCCTCGGTGATCAGCGTACCTTTGGGCTTGCCCTCGACGCTGATGACGCGACAGCGAGCGTGGACGACGCTGCCGGCGATCACTGGACTCAGAAAGCGAAGCTTGTCGGCGCCGTAGTTGAGCACGTTGCGAAAGCCGATGACCTCCAAGTCCACCCGCTGGCGCAGGTGTGGCACCAGGCTCAGCACCAAAAATCCGTGCGCGATGGTCGACTTGAGCGGACTTTCCTTCTGCGCCCGCTCGACATCGACGTGAATCCACTGATGATCGAACGTCACGTCGGCAAAGCGGTTGATCATGTCTTGGGTGACGGTGACCTCGGCGCCCCACGGGCTCCACGGCTCACCGACGCGCTGTTGCAAGGCGGTTACGTCATCGAAACGAATCTGCTGCATGGCACTTGGTCCTCTTTCGCAGGGTTGGCGCGGCACGATAGCCCGAGCTCGGCCCACGCAGGAAGCCTGCGACAGCACTTTTTTGACGGCGTTTTTCGGCGAGCTGCGGCAAACCCATGCTAAGCGTGATGACTGTGCGACGATTCTTCCTCGGGTTCTGTCTGCTCGGGTTTTCGGTCAGCTGCGACCACGGCGCCACCGACAAGCGACCGGGCCGACCGCCGCCGCTGGTGATGGTGTCGAAGCCAACGGTGCGGGATGTTCCCGTCGAGATTCGTGCGCCGGTCGATCTTCGCCCTCGTGAGCAAGCCGACCTGCTGTCCAAGCAGATCGGTTACTTGAGCGCGGTGCTGGTTGATCGAGGCGATGTGGTCAAAAAAGGTCAGCTGCTGGCCCTGGTGCGGCCAAGCGAGCTTCCCGATCAGCTGCAGGCGGCCCGTGGACAGCTTCAGCAGGCCGAAGCGGCACTGGAGCAGGCCCGGCTCAACCGCGCCCGCATCGGAGCCCTGGCGCCGGCTGGAGTGGTTTCGACGCAAGAGTTGCAGCAGAGCAGCACCGCACTGCTGCAAGCCGAGGCGCAAGAGGCCGCGCTGCGGGCCCAGCTGCAAGCGGTGGCGGTGCGACTGGGGGAAACCAAGATTGAGTCGCCGCTCGATGGTGTGGTGATGCAGCGGCGCTTTGATGCCGGGGCGCTCGTGGGGCCGCAAAACGGAGCGATCATGACCGTCGGCAAGGTTGATCCGCTGCGGGTCTTTGTCGCGGTGCGAGAGCAGGACTCTGCCCAAGTTGTCGTCGGTCAGCAGGTGCTGGTGGAGCTTGACGCGCGGCCGGGTGAGGCGTGGCGCGGCGCGGTGGTTCGCCTGTCGCCGGGCTTCGATCCACTGACGCGCACGCTCGATGCCGAGGTTCATCTGCCCAATCCCGACGGCAAGCTGCGACCGGGAATGTATGGCCGGGCGCGCATCCAGGTCGGTCTGCACAAACAGAGCCTGGTCGTGCCCGAGTCGGCGGTGCAGCTGTCGGGCGGCCAGCGCTTCCTCTTTGTCATCGAGGGCGGCAAAGCGCAGCGGCGGGCAGTCACGATTGGTGTCGACGGTGGCACTGTCCTCGAGATCGTGTCTGGGCTGAAGCCTGATGAACAGATTGTCGTCGCTGGATCGGATGCGCTGTCCGACGGCTCGCCGGTCCGAACCCAGGTCGGAGTGGCGCCGTGGCAGCCAGCCGCTAGCGGGAAGTCGTCGCCAGCAACGCCGGCTCACTAAACCGATTGCACCGTCGCTGCAGCGCCAGTGTGCGCCAATCTGCGATAGGTCGACTCGATCCGAGCAGCGATCCGTGGCCACGACAAGGGCAGCACCCGGGTCCGTGCTGCATCCCCGAGTTGCTGTTGCAGCGTCGGTGAACACTGGAGCTGGCGCAGAGCCTCGGCATAGGCGGACACATCCCCAAGTGGTACCAAAAGACCTTCTTTTCCGTTGGTAACTAACTCGCGAACCCCGGCAATTGGATGGGCAATGATCGGCAGCCCGGCAGCCATCCCCTCGATCAGCGACATCGGATGCGACGCAATATCGGCGGTAAAACAGAACACGTCCGACGATGCCGCATAGTCGGCCCGGGCCGCCACCACCGCACCGGCAAACCGACAGTCGAGCCCTTTGGCTTGCTCCATCAGCTCGGTCCGCCTCGGTCCGTCGCCTAGGATGTTCAGCCGCAGCCGTGATCCGTGCCCGTGCAGCACGCGCAGCGCCGCAATCACCGTCTCGATGCGGTTGCGCGGCTCCAGTCGGGCGGACGCCAGCAAGCACAGCTCGGCTGATCCACGCAGCGACGGCAACCGGCGACCACTCTGCCAGCCGTCGAGGTCGACTCCGTTGGGAATGATCTCGGCCTCGCAGCGAAAGCCGATCCGGCGCATGCTCTCGAGCGCCGTGTCACTGACCGCAATCAGCCCGTCGAGCGCATCCAGATAGCGCTGCAGTGGCCGCCGAAAAAGCCGCAGCATCGTTGAGTCGACAAAGTGCGTATGCAGCGTCCCCACCAGCACCGCCGAGGGTGGAGCACACGCGATCGCCAGCAGTGCCAGCGTCGGAAAAATCGGTGCATGGACATGAATCACATCAAACTGCCGCGAAGCAAACAGCGTGGTCAGTCGATGCCGCAGACCCAAGCCCACCGCCGCCAGCGACAGCGATCCGTTGGCCAATAGCGGCGGGCAAGCGCGGCCCAAGCGAACGATCTCAAACGGCGTCTCCATCGGCAGATCGACCTTGCCCGGAAACGTGGTGGTGATTACCGTCACGGCATGCCCTCGACGGGCGAGCGCGCAGCCGAGCTGATGGACATGCTCGGGCATTCCTCCCACGTCGGGATAGTAATACTCACTGACGAGCGCAACCCGCAGTCGGTCCGGCGTCACTCGGTCGGCAACTCGTCGCTCCATTCCGGAAGCAACATAGCAAGGCCGACGAAGATTGGTTAAGCTCTCAAAACATGGTGTCTCGCTTTGGTGGTCGTGGCGTGTCTCGACGCGCCGTGTGGTCGTCTGTAGGTCGCAAGCTGGCTCTGCCGCTGCTGAGCTTCGGGCTGTTTGCGTCGCTGGCTGCGCCGAGCCGAGGCGACGGTGACTCCAAAGAGCCTCCCACGACCGCACCACCACCGACGATCCAGGCCGGCTCGGACAGCAAGGCGGGCTCGCATGCCCTGCTCGGGGCGGTCGACGAGATCACTCGCAAGGTCGTCGCGATCCGGGGCCTGCCGATGAAGTCCCCGTTCGCGCGAGGGGTGCTGACGAGGCAAGAGATCACCTTGCGGCTCAAAGAGCGCATTCACAACGACTACTCCCCCGAGGAAGTCCGAGGCGAAGCGCTGATGCTCAAGCGGATGGGCCTTCTGCCCGTCGATGCCGACTACGAAAAGCTGCTGTTCGAGCTGCTCTCGGAGCAAGTGGCCGGCTTTTATGATCCCTATCGCAAGACGCTGTACGTCGCTGACTGGCTGCCGCTCGACATGCAACGTCCGGCGCTCGCGCACGAAATTCAGCACGCGCTGCAGGATCAGCACTTCGATCTCAAGAAGCTGGCGCGGCCGCTCAAGAGTGAGGGCGATCGGCAGCTGGCGCAGGCAGCGGTCGTCGAGGGCGATGGCACGGCGGTGATGATGGAGTTTGCGGCGCGGGGCATGGGCGTCGAATCGGCGCAGCTACCGACGGTGCTGGCACGACTGGGGCGACAGATGATGCAGCTTGCGATGTCGACCACTCCGTCGCTGCAGCAGGCGCCGGCGGTCCTGCGAGAGAGTCTGATGTTTCCCTACGCCGCTGGGCTGGAGTTTGTGGCGGCGGTGCGGGCCGACAAGCCGTGGTCGCGCATCGATGCGGTGTTTCGCGATCCGCCCGTCTCGACGGAGCAAGTCCTGCATCCCGACAAATATCTGAGCGGTGAGAGGCCGTGGAAAGTGACCACCGCGTCGCTGACCAGCCTGCCGCAGTACAAAGAGCTGCGGCGCGATGTGCTCGGCGAGCTGATGTATAAAGTCTGGTTCTCGCGAGCGCAGTCAGATCGCGATGCCGAGCAAGCAGCGGCGGGCTGGGGTGGCGATCTGCTGGTGGGGTTCGCTCAGGAGGGTGAGACGCTGCCGCTGTTGGTCGCGCTCTCGGGCTGGGATACCGAAAAGGACGCCGTCGAGGCAGAGCAGGCCGCGCAGAAGCTGGTCCAAAACCTGACCGGGAAGAGCAGCGACAAGCTCCCGCCGCCCGGAAAGAGCCCGCTGTTTGAGCGCCACAGTGGCGATCGCTCGTTTGCGGTGGCGCGGCGCGGTCAGAAGCTGCTCATCGTGTGTGGCGTGCCGTCGGTGAGCACTAGCGCCGTCGTCGCAGAGATCTTTCGTAGCTGGAGTGCCGCGCCGATCGGTCAGGTCGCGCCGTAACCGCGCCTCGCAGCTCGCGCCGTAACCGCGCCTCGCAGGTCGCGCCGTAACCGCGCCTCGCAGCTCGCGCCGTAACCGCGCCTCGCAGCTCGCACCGTAACTGCACCTCTCGGCCCTCGCCGATCAGACCGTAACCACCACAGAGTCAGCCATTACCGTCGCGGTGTACTTTTTGAGCGGGCTCGGCGCCGGTCCACCAGTGACTGCACCAGCGAGCGTAAACGTCGACTGGTGACACGGGCAGTCGAAGCCATTCTTGTTCGAGCTGAGCCGCACCAGACAGCGCTGGTGGGTACAGATGGCCGACAGCACCACCGCCACCGTCGCGCTCTGCCGAAAGACAATCAGCGTATCACCCAGCCCTTGCGGCGCCCCGGTCCACGAGCCACCGACGGTCATCAGATCGGGCACACTGGCAAACGGCAGGATCACCTTGCCGCCCATGACCTGCGGGATGAAGCCGTCGCCACAGCTGGGCGAGGAGCGCAGATCGACATACACCGTCTGCGTGGCGGTATCGAGCGTGACCAAGAACGCCTGCACCCCACTCAGCGCCGGTCCCCGCTTGAGCGCGCCGATGCACTCTGTCCCCGACGCCACCACCGCAAACGTCGAGCCGTGACACGGACAAGCGATCAGGTCGTTCTGCTTCGCGTAGCCGAGCGGACAGCCAGCATGAGGGCACAGCGCATCGACGGCCACAAAGTCATCGCTGCTGTTGCTCTCGGTGCGACGGAGAAGCAGGACGCCTCCCGCCGGGACCATGAACGGCCGATTCCCCGCCGCAACCGTCAAAATGAGCGCGCCGCCAGAAGACTTCAGCGTCGGATTGGCGGCCAGTGAAACGGCGATCTTGCCGTAGTTTGGCGAAGCGGAATTTTCGTCGAGATTGCCGGTGATGCTCGGCGGCACATCGACACTGATTCCACAGCCACTGCACAGACCAAGCGCGGTCGTTGCGGCAGCACCAAGCAGGACTGACCGTCGAGAGCAGGACATCAGCTTCCCCTTAGAACACGTAGGCGATCACGCCCGTTGCCATAAATCCCCAGGTCGCATAGCCCACGACCAGGTGTCCAAGCGCCATATCGCGCTGCTGCAGCGACCCCTCTTTCCAGGTGGTCAGCGGCCCCAGCACCATCTGAGTCACCATGCCCGCCGTCGCCAGCGACATCGCGATCTTATGAATCATCGCCGTATCGAACCGGATCGGCTTCGGATACGGATTTGGCGCCGCCCAGCCCAGCGTCCCGAGCGCCGCAAACAGCACCGCGCTGCTGATGCCCAGCCCCAGGTGCGCGGGCTGAAAGCGCTCATAGTCGTTGCCGTTGTGAAAGCTGTTGTAGCGCGCCAGGTAGTTCACCTGCCCGACCGCCACCGTCGCTGCCACCACCGCCAGAGTGGTAAATCCAAGCGCTTGGTGCGTCACAAGCATAGCTCGGCGAATTTTACCAGTTTTTTCGACCTCAGCGACGCGGGCTGCTTCCTTGGCTGCCGCCGCTGCCGCCGCCGCTGGGTCCTGGGCCTTGCCATCAGCCGGCTTTGCACCGTCGTCAAAGAGGTCAAAGCTCAGATCGCCTGCCGCTGCCGGAGCTGCTGCCTGGGTCGCAGGCGAAGCCGCTGTGGGTTGCGTCGCAGGCTCGACGGCGTTCGCTACACCACCAAGACCAATTGTGACCAGGAGGGTTAGACAAAGTCGCTTCACGGCAAGATTAAAGCACAGTGACCACCCAGTCGTCGCGCCGCCTGAACACGATCACCGGGTTTGGCTACGAAAAGCTCTTGCCGGGCCGGACAAACTCTTGGGTGCGCTCTTGGCCGACTCGGGTTGCAGTTGGCGGCTCTTCCTCGATGGTCCGGCTGAGCACCGCTGCCGTCGTCGCGGGCGGGAGCGTCTTGGCCGAAGCGTTCGAGGTTTCCACATTGAGCGCCGGCACTTCGCCGGTCTTTTCCGCATCCAGGCCCATTCCACCGTCGCCAGCAAGCTGCTCCGCGCGCGGCAGCGCCAGCTCTCCCGAGGTGGCGCCACTATCGATGGTGTAGCGAGCGACGCGCACCAGATCGGTCAGCAGCTCGCGCGCCGTCGGACGCAGCATTGGATCTTTTTCGAGCGTCCGCATCACCACTTGGATCAAAAATCCTGGAATCGGCCCCGCCCCACCGACGAGCGGCGGCACCGGCTGATTGAGGTGTCCAAGCACGATCTCAACGTAGCTCTCTTTGTCGCTGGTAAACGGCAGCCGCCCCGACAGCATCTGATACATCATCACGCCGACGCTGTAGACATCGCTGCGACCGTCGTAGGGGCCCTGACGCAGTCGCTCGGGCGCCATGTAGGTCGGCGTACCGATGATGCCGCCGCCGCCGGTCATCAGCTTGCGATCCAGCTCGTTGCCGTCGCCCAGCATCTTGGCAATGCCAAAGTCGAGGATCTTGATCACCTCGCCCGAGCGAGTCCGGTGCAAAAACACGTTCTCGGGCTTGATGTCGCGGTGGATCAGTGTCGCGGCGTGCGCTTCGATCAGCACATCGCAGACCGGCAGGATGATCTGAATCGTGCGCGACAGGCTCAGCACCCGTCGCTCTTTTAGCTCCTCGGCCAGCGTTCGCCCGATCAGCAGCTCCATCGCCAGATAGGGAATCCCGCCCATCGCAACGCCCGAGTCGAGGATCGTCACCGCGTTGGGATGCTGTAGCCGGCTCGCCGACGCACCTTCGTGACGAAACCGCCGCAGCGAGTCCTCGTTGCTGAGGTTGGTCAGGGGCCGAAACACCTTCACCGCCACCTGACGCTGCAGCTGGATATGAGTCGCTTTGTAGACGACGCCGAAGCCGCCGGTGCCGATCAGGCTCTCCAGCTTGTACTTGTTGTCGAGGACGAAGCCGCTCGGCAGATCAGCCAAGTTGGTGAACACCGGCAGCAGCGCCACCTGCTTGTCGCGTTCCTTCTTCAGCTCGCGCAGCTCCCGGCCCAGCTCCTGCTTCTCGCGCTCCAGCTCCCGCAGCTTGCGACCGCCTCGGATGTGGTACTCGATTCGCACCAGCAGCTCGGAAAAGTCGATCGCATCGTCCAGGTAATCACTGGCTCCGACGCGAAACGCGCGAATCTTGGCATCGACATCGTTCCTCGCCGACACAAACAGCACCGGAATCAGGCGCGTCGGCGGCGGCACTTTCAGCTGCCGACACAGCTCGAAGCTGTCCATATCGGCCCGCTTGAGATCGACGATCACCAGATCCACCGGCTCGCGCATCAGCTTTTGCTTGGCCGCCGGACCGCTGTCAGCGAGCAGCACCTTCAGCCCCGACTCGGTGAGCGCGATCAGCAGCTCCTCCGCCTCACGCGGGAGGTCGTCGACCAGCAGCACCACCGCATCGCGCAGGTCGACCGAGAGCGCCAGCTGTGACCGCGCGGAGTCGCTCAGGTTCACGATGCACCTCGTCGCGATCGGCAATAAGTGGCACTAAACGGCATGTCCCCCAACTGGCCGTGTCCATGCCGCCCCGCTGCATGGATTCCGATGCTGATCGGAGTGCGGCTCTCGGACCATTTTATCAGCCTGCGCGGTTGCTGTTTTTGGCAAATCTCAAACAGGTAAAAACAAAGAAAATTTGAGTGGGCTTAGGTGGGCCGCTATCTTACATACGCCCTACATATCGGGCAGATGTAGGCGAGAAAGGTGCCACCACAATGAGCGATCAGCGACGGAACCCGCGCAGACCGATGGACATCCTGCTCAACAAGTACATCGCCGGACAGCCGCACCTGTGCCGTGCCGTCAACATCAGCTGCGGCGGGATGCTGGTTCACAAGGTCCTCGAGCCCGAGGTCCCGCACCTGTCCGTTACCGTCGAGCTAGAGCTACCGGGCAGCCAAGAGGTGCTGTGTATCGAAGGCGTGGTGCTGTCGGCGGGCCGAGCCTCGCGGGCGCTGGCGATTCGCTTTCTGCGGATGCCGCCTCGGATCGCGCAGCTGGTCGAGCGGTTTGTGCGCAGTCAGACCGTCGCCGAGCCGCTCCAAGCCACTGTCTAGCAGTGCGGTCCATCCGTGCGCCGCCTACCAGAGGTGCGGCAGCCGCCCGGACTGCCACGACGCGAGCACGTCCATCGACAGCGCCACCGAGACATGCAGCAGCACCCCCGCCCACAGCGATCCGGTACACAGCGCCAGCGTCCCGAGCAAGAGCCCCGCAAAGATCGATCCGATCGCTTCCGGAGCCGGCTTCAAGACATGAATCAGACAGTACGGCACCATCGACACAAACAGCGCCAGGCTCCCCAGGTAGCGACGCAGGCCGAACAGTAGGTAGCCGCGAAAGAAGTACTCGACGGCGACGAAGGTCGAGAGGTACTCCGCTTCCCACACCAAAAAGTCGAAGACGCTGCGACTTGCCTGGCGATAAAAGGGATAGTTCCGCTGAAAGCTCTGCGAAAAGCTGACCGCAAACACCAGCGGCAGAATTCCGCACAGCAGGACCAGATACATCCGCGCCCACGGCAGTCGGATCTTTTCATCGACGGCAGACGCGCCCCCCAGAGCCAGTCCAAACTCACCCAGTCGGCCTCCCCGCAGCGCAATATGAAGCATCGGAAATACCCCATATCCGAGCAGCTTGGCGACACTCCAATAGGAAAAGCTCAGCAGCTCGTGATAGCGCTCTAGGCGCGGCGCTTGTGACACCAGGGGTCCAACCATCTGCTCGAAAAACGGTCGATCTCCAAAGGAGTAGCCGAGCGCAAGAAGGATCGCGGCGACCAGCAGCAGCTCGCGAATCCAGCGCACCTGCGCCGCGTTCTCTTCTTGGGACAGAGACGCACGAAAGCGCAGGGCCTGCTGATCAAAGGACTCCCACGCCGAGAGCAGGAAGCCGATGAGCGGAATCCTTCGCAGCATTCCCATCCGACCTTTAGGAAGCCTTGCTCGCCTTGGGAGTCGGACTTGGACTTGCTTCCGGACTTGGCGGGACATAGGCATGCAGCGCCTGCGCCGCGAGCCGCAGCCGTCGCCGCGTCAGGTCTTTGCCAATCGCCACCATCGTCTCGAACAGCGGGGGCGAAGCAGCCCTTCCGGTCACCGCCAAGCGAATCGGCATGAACAGCTCTTTGGTCTTCCAGCCGGTCTTTTCACAGAAGTCACGACAGGCCTTTTCCAGCGCCTCGTGGGTCCAGCCGTGACGGACTTGCTCTTCCAAAAAGTCGGTCAGCTCGGCCAGCGCGGTGCCGGTCTGGGTCTTGTCGCGGCCTTTGGGAATCAGCTGCGCCACGACTCCGCTGTAGTCGAGATCCCCGGTCAAAAAGAAGCTGGCAGCAGGAATCAGCTGATCCATGCGCTCAATTCGCTCTTTCAAAAGCGGAATCAGCTGCAGCAGATACTCATCGGACAGACGCCACTGCCGCAGCCGCATAAGGAGCGCTTCCGGAGTCAGCTCGCGCAGATACAGACCGTTTAACCACGTCAGCTTTTGCAGATCGAACACCGGCTCGCCCGCCGACACCTTGGTAAAGTCAAACGCTTCGATCATCTCTGTCAGCGTAAACTTTTCGCGATCCCCCCCGAAGGCAAAGCCCATCAGCGAAAGGAAGTTTAGGAGTGCCTCCGGAAAGAACCCCGCATCGCGATAGTAGTCGAGCGACACCGGATTTTTGCGCTTGCTGATCTTGCTGCGATCGGGATTGCGCAAAAGTGGCATGTGGAGAAAGTCCGGAGGCTCCCAACCGAACGCGGCATACAGCTGGACATGTTTGGGAGTGCTGATGATCCACTCCTCCGCGCGAATCACATGGCTGATCTGCATCAGGTGATCGTCGACGACATTGGCCAGGTGATAGGTCGGAAAGCCATCCGACTTGAGCAGCACCTGATCATCAATGGTCGCGTTTTCGATCACGATGTCGCCGCGCAGTCCGTCAAAAAAGCGCGTCTCTCCTTGCAGCGGCATCGCCAAGCGAATGACGTACTTGTCTCCACTGGCCAGCTTGTCGGCAAGCTCCTGCTTCGACAGATAACGACATAGCCGATCGTAGCCCGGAGGCTTGCCCTCGGCCATCCGGGCCCGTCGCGAAGCCTCCAGCCGCTCCGCAGTACAGAAGCACGGATACGCCGCCCCTTTTTCGACCAGCAGCTGCGCATGTTGCTGATAGAGCGCCGTCCGCTCCGACTGACGATACGGACCAAACGGACCACCGCAGTCCGGACCCTCATCCCACTGCAGACCGACCCAGCGGAGCGCGCGAAGGATCGCATCCTCACTGGCCAGCGTCGAGCGGGTCTGGTCGGTATCTTCGATCCGGAGGATGAACTTCCCGCCGTGCTTCTTGGCAAACACGTAGTTGAACAGCGCGATATAGGCGGTTCCTACGTGGGGATCACCCGTCGGTGAAGGCGCGATGCGGACCCGAACCGGGTGACGATCACGACCAGGCCAGCGAGCGGCGTGCGAGTGGTTTCCATGAACAGATTCTGTCGGAGCGGCAGGTACAGTCACGGCCCGGATGTGTAGCAGGTCAAAAGCGCGTGGGTCAACGGCCTATTCAACGTCAAAGTAGGCACACGCAGCAAAGGTCGCAGCAGAGGTCGCAGCAAAGGTGATTGACAGTCGGTAAGCGGAAGCGACAAGCTCTGCGGCCAGACTGTGAAGCGCTGATGACGACTGAAGCAGGTGACTCCCAAGCTCCTCCCAAGCTGACTCTGTGGCAGCGGCTGCGGACGTGGGCAGGAGGAATCGACCGATCGGTGTGGCTGGTCTGGCTCTGTCTTGTGCTGCACTACCGATTCACGCGCGGAATTTTTCAGGGCAAAGGCTCGGGGGATGGCTTCTTTGGTTTTATGTATCTGCCGGGGCTGGTGCTGCACCACTCCTTTGATTTGGGGAAGCCCGCCGCCGAGTGGGTTGCAACCCTGGGACGCGAGCTCACCGGGCTTACCGCGAATCCCTGTCCGATCGGGCCGGTGATCTTGTGGCTACCGTTTTATCTGCTCGGACTTCTGTTTCACAAGCTGGCGCAGCTTCCGGGAGTGGGCTTCCTACTCACTCTGCTGGTGCCCACTCTCGACGGCAAATTGGCGCCAAATGGACGAACCGAGGCCGACTTCTACATGGCCGGACTGGGCAGTCTGGTGGCCGGGATGTGGGGGATTCTGATCCTGTTTCGGCTGCTCTGTCGGCGGGTTTCTAGGGCGGCAGCGCGCTTTGCGATCGTCGGTGCGGTGCTCGCTTCGCCGCTGTTTTGGTATCTGACCACGCAGCCACTGTATCAGCACGCCACTGCATTTTTTGCGGTCACGATGCTCATTGATGCGTGGGATCGTGATGGAAATTCCCTATCGCTGCGGCGCTGTCTCTTGTTGGGATTCTGGTCTGGATTTGCGGCGCTGCAAAGACCACAGGAGGCCCTGTGGATGCTGCCGATTGGACTCTCTGTGCTGGGACAGATCGTGGGACATCTCCGTCGCCAGGCCGGTCGGGAGGCACTCCGCTCGCTTTGTCACGGACTGCTGATCTTGGCGGTCGCCGCGCTCACATTTTTGCCGCAGGTGCTGCTGTGGATTCACTACTACGGAAGCTTCCGCGCTCCGCAGCGCGCCGGTCACTTTTTGTGGGGGAGTCCAGCGCTGGTCGAGTCGCTGTTTTCGATGCGAGCGGGGATCTTTCCCTGGGTTCCTGCGATGTACCTGGCGGTGGTGGGAATCGGACTCTCTTGCCGTCGCCAAGCCGGCTTTACGCTCGCACTCCTCTTGACCGCCCTCCTAGAGCTGTATGTGAACGCGAGCGCGTGGGACTTTCACGGCAGCTGGTCATTTGGTCCGCGCCGCTATACCGATGCGATCCTCGTGCTCGCGCTCGGCTTGGGAGTCCTCTACACAGTCCTGACAGAGACTCCGCAGAAGCAGCGCTGGCAGCGGCTGTGGCGGTCCGTGCTGTGGGGATTCCTGCTCCTGCTGGGTGTTCAGAACCTCGTGTTGGTGGAGTGGATGCGCACGCGGCGGACCAAGTCTTCGAGCGCTGGAGCCTACTCTGCGGCCACCTGGATTCGCTGGGCCAAGGGTCCAGACTGGCTGGCGCGTACGCTAGAGCGGACGGGATATCCGTTTTTGCAACCGGCGTCTGCTCTGTATGCGGTGGCCTATCAGACCTCTCTCCACAGCGTGGAAAACATCCTGGGTAACTTTGTCAACGAGCGCGACTGGCGCATCCGCGACTATGTCCTGACGCCGAGCATTGTCGTCGCAGACAAGCCGCCGCAAATTGTCGAAGGACTCCTGGCTTCGCCAAGTGCAGCGGGCAGCAATGTGGCAGCGCGGGTGCGGGTGCTGGTGCCGCTGGTGGTGTCCGAGCCACTGCGCCTGATCCTAGAAGGTGACTTTCGGGGCAGAGGCCTAGGGGTCATCGTCCGTTTTAACGGACGGCGTCTAGTACTCGAACGGAGTCCCGCTTCCCAGCTGGCTTTCCTGCTCGAACAGTCGGCGGTGAAAGCGCGGCCACTTTGGAATGAGCTGGTGATCGAAGGGCTGCCCGATGGCACGCAGCTCCAGCGAATCACGGTGCAGTCTACCTCGCGGTGGTGGAAGTAGAGTCCTGCTACCACGAAGAAGGACTATCCTTCTTCAGAAGGTGTGTGATGCAGATCAAGTTTTTAGGAGCGGCTCAGGAAGTCACCGGATCGATGTATCTGCTGGAGCTTGCGCAGGGGACGATCCTGATTGACTGTGGTTTTTTTCAAGGTCGTCGGGAGGAGTCGCGGCGTCGCAACGTCCGACTCCCCAAGGAAGTCACGTCTGCCGATGTTGCCATCTTGACCCACGCACACATCGATCACTCTGGGAATCTGCCGACGCTGGTGAAGTCCGGCTTTCTGCGATCGATCTATGCCACGCCCGCGACGCGCGATCTGTGTGCGTACATGCTGCGCGACTCGGCGCGGATTCAGCAGAGTGATGCGCAGTATCTGAATCGCAAGTACCGAGATGATCCGGACTTTTCGCCGATCGCGCCTCTGTACGATGAGGAAGATGTGGTGCGGGCGCTCGGTCAGTTTGTCGGGATTCCCTATCACCTGCCGTTTTCGCCGCTGCCCGGTGTGACGGCGCGCTTTTACAACTCGGGACACATCTTGGGATCGGCAGAGGTCGTGCTCGATGTCGTCGAGAATGGCCAGACTCGGCGCGTGGTGTTTTCCGGAGATCTCGGTCGCAAGGGACTCCCGATCATTCGCGATCCCGAGCTGCCGCCGCTGCCGGTCGACTACGTGGTGATGGAGAGTACGTACGGAAACCGCATCCATGGCTCGGTGCAGCACATGGAGAGTGAGCTAGAGCGGGTCATCCGCCAGACGGTGCAGCGCGGTGGCAAAGTGATTGTGCCAGCGTTTGCGGTGGGACGGACGCAGGAGCTGATCTATGCGCTGCACTCTCTGTCCAAGCAGGGCCGGATTCCGCCGATTCCGGTCTACATTGACAGTCCGCTCGCGATCAATGTGACAGAGGTCTTTAAGCTGCATCCAGAGTGCTTTGATGCCGAGACGCGCGCGTTTCTTGAGGAGCACGGGGAGGTATTCGACTTTTCGCGGGCCCACTTCGTAAGCTCGCGAGAGGAGTCGCTAGCGCTCAATGATCTCACGGAGCCGGCGATCATCATCTCGGCATCGGGAATGGCGGAAGCGGGGCGCATCCTGCACCACCTGCGCAACACGGTGGAAGATGAGCGAAATACCATCCTCATCGTCGGGTTTATGGCGCAGCACACGCTGGGAAGGCGCCTCGCCGAGCAGCGGCCCCGCGTCCGAATCTGGGGCGTCGAGCGCGCGCTGCATGCGCGGGTGGAGGTGCTGACCGAGTTCAGTGCCCACGCCGATCGCAACGATCTGCTGGCCTTTGCTTCGGGCTGCGGTACGACCACCCAAAAGTTCTTCCTGGTCCACGGCGAACCAGAGGCCCAGCAGCCCCTGGCACGTGACATGACGGCGCGCGGACTGTCCGTTCACATCCCGAGCCGAGGCGAAGTCGTCACGCTTTCCTAACACCTTGCTTGACACAGTTCCCGTCGGCAAATTACGATATTCGCTCCCCCTTCCGTGATTCCTGAAGGGCTTAGGAGGACCATGCCTCGCGATCTACCGATTGGGAACGGACAGCTCCTCATCAACTTTGACGCGGAATACCGCATTCGTGATGTCTATTATCCGTTTGTCGGAAAAGAGAATCATGCCGGCGGACACGTCTTCCGCTTCGGAGTCATGGTCAACCAGAAGTTCCGCTGGGTCGGCAGGCAGGAGGGCTGGGAGATCCAGCTCGGCTATGAAGCAGACACGCTCCTAACCCAGGTCCGACTGCATCACAAAGAGCTCGCTGTCACGCTGCACCTGCAAGACTGTGTCGACTTTCACGAGTCGCTGATGGTGCGCCGCATCGACATCGAGAATCACAACCCTTCCGCGTCGGAAGTGCGGCTGTTCTTCCATCAAGATTTTCGCTTAAGTGAGTCCGAGATTGGCGACACTGCTGCGTTCGATCCGCGCAACAACACCATCGTTCACTACAAGGGCGAGCGCTACTTTCTGATCAACCTGCTGTGTGATAACGAGGTCGGTGTCCAGCACTATGCGATCGGCCAGAAGGGCTTCCCAGGACGCGAAGGAACCTGGCGCGATGCCGAGGACGATGGCATTCTGTCCGGCAATCCGATCGCGCAAGGAACGGTCGATTCCGTAGTGGCCGCGCACACCTGGGTGCCGGCTGGAAAAGTGAAGACCGTGTACTTCTGGATGATCGCTGCGCACGCGTGGGCCGGTCGCTGGGATGGTCTTCACGAGGTCAACGCCAAGGTCAAGGAGCGCGGTCCCGAGTCTTTCCTAGAGCGAACGCGCGCGTACTGGCGGCTGTGGGCGCGCAAGGAGCCGATCGACTTTGCCGAGCTGTCGCCGTCGCTGGTGGATCTGTATCGGCGCTCGCTTCTGATCTTGCGGACCCAGATTGACAACCACGGTGCGATCATCGCCGCCAACGACAGCGATGTGACTCAGTTCAACCGCGATACCTACAGCTACTTGTGGCCGCGCGATGGTGCGCTGGTGGCGCATGCGCTGGATCTGTGTGGCTATCCGGAAGTGTCGCTGCGGTTCTTTCAGTTCTGCGCAGATGTCCTAACCCAGGAAGGATTCCTGCTGCACAAGTACAATCCTGACAAGTCGCTGGCGTCGTCGTGGCATCCGTGGATCATCGGCAAAGAGCCGCAGATTCCGATTCAGGAAGACGAGACGGCGCTGGTGGTGTGGGCGCTGTGGAAACACTTTCAGCGCTACCGCGATCTCGAGTCTGTGAAGCCTCTGTACGGACGGCTGATTCGCAAGGCCGCCGACTTCATGGTCCGCTATCGCGAGCCGCTGACCCGCCTGCCTGCGCCAAGCTATGATCTGTGGGAAGAGCGTCGCGGCATCTTGTCGTTTACCTGCGCGGCGGTCTATGCCGGACTTCAAGCAGCAGCCGAGTTTGCGCGCACGTTCGGAGAGGAATCGAACGCCCGCAAGTATTCCCAAGCCGCGCAAGAGATCCGCGAAGGAATGGACGCCTTCCTATTCCGTCCCGAGCTGGGCCGCTTTGCACGAATGATCAATGTCACGCCGGCGCGATCGATCGAAGTAGATGGCGCGCTCGATGCGTCACTGTGGGGTCTGTTTGCGTTTGGTGCCTATCCTGCGGACGATCCGCGCGTCGCCGCCACCTTGCAGCAAGTGACAGCGGGACTGACCTGCCGCACGCCGGTCGGAGGGGTCGCGCGCTATCGCAACGACTACTATCATCAGGTCACTTCCGATGTCGATCAGGTGCCTGGGAATCCGTGGTTTATCTGCACGCTGTGGCAGGCCGACTACCAGATTGCCAAGGCGAAAGACCTGACCGAGCTGGAGCAAGCACTGCCGATCCTGCGCTGGGTCGATGAACACAAGCTGGCTTCAGGAGTCCTGGCAGAGCAGGTGCATCCGTACTCTGGTGCGCCGCTGTCTGTCTCTCCGCTCACGTGGTCGCACGCTACCTATGTCTCGACGGTGCAGGCCTATCTGGAAAAGCGTGAACAGCTGGCCCAGCGCGGTCTGGCGCCGGCCTATCGCAAGCTCAAGGCGCTTGATCTGCCGGGGTTTGGTTACGTTCATGAGGCGCCGACTCCTATCGAATAGGAATCGTCCGAATAGGAATCGCATCCCCTCCCGCCAAGCCCCTGACAACTCCCGCTAACTCTTGCGAAGTTCTGCGAAAGTCGCTTCCCCACGGGGGCACTCTACATGTATTCTAAAAGTTATGATTCGTGTCTATGGTTACTGTCGTGTGTCTACCGACATGCAGGTGCAGCACGGACTCTCTTTGGATGCGCAGCGGGAGGAGATCAAGCGCTACGCCACGGAGCGCGCCTGGACGGTCGAGGAGATCTTTGTCGACGGCGGATTCTCGGGAAAGAACACCGAGCGTCCGGCGTTTCGCCAGATGGCCCGCCAGATCAAGGAATCGCAAGGAGGAATCGCGGCGGTCATTGTCACCAAGCTCGATCGACTGACGCGAAGTCTGCGTGATCTGCTGAGCATTCATGAAGATCTGCTCGATCCGTGCGGCTGCAACTTCGTGGCAATCCGCGACGGCATCAACACGTTCGAGCCGGTGTCCAAGATGCTCCTTCCCTTCCTCGCGATCATTGGACAGATCGAGCGGCAGAATACCTCCGAGCGCGTCAAGTCAACCATCCGCCACATTCACAATCAGGGCGGACACTACGGGAAGGTGCCGTTCGGCTACACCACGGTCCACGACGGCAAGCTGCGTCGTCTGGTCGAGTGCAAAGAGACATTCCCCTGGCTGCAAAAGATCTTCTCCTGGTATCGCGAGGGCGTCGGCATGGCCGAGATTGCGCACCGCCTGAATCAGGAAGGAGTCCGTCCGCGCTACGGAAAACAGCTGTGGACAGACTGCAAGATCTACGAGCTTTTGCGCACCCAGAAAGTCCACAAGACACGCACCATCGATAGCGAGTTTGTCTACGACAAAGCCAAAGCGTACAAGATCGCCTACGAGCTTCGCCACGACGACCGCACCTATGAGTTTATCGTCAAAGAATTAGACAAAGCCAAGCTCCGTCCGCTCAAGTCCGATCGCTATCAGGTAAGCTCTGTGATGGATTTGTTGCGCTCAGCGGTCTATCACGATCGCAGCAACCCTCGCGGTCTGGCGCTGTATCTGAAAGAACAGGGGCACAGCCTGCGGGAGATCGGGCTCCGTCTGGCGCAGGCGGGCCACTTTCCCAAGCGCGGTGGTCAGTGGTATCCGCAAACGGTCAAGCTGCTCTTGGTAAGCTAATGTGAGCCTCGATTTTTGGCGTTTTGGAATGCTACGATACGCTGGATGAGCCGCTCACCTCTACAGTCTCCTCTGGGTCGGATCTTGATTCTTGCGCTGGCCGTGTCTTCGCTGATTGGGTATGTGGTGATGAGCAGTACATCGCGCCCCGTCGAGCCCACTCCAAAAGGAAGACCCGCTGCGAATTCCTCTGTGGATTCCGCAGTGTTGGCTGACTCCCAAAGCGCAGGAGTCGCTCACGGAGCCGCTGATCTGCTGGCGGCCCCCGATCTTGCAGCAGCGAGCACTGCACCTGATTCCCTTGTGCCCGATCGGTTCTATGGGTCGGCCACCAAGTCGGCTGTCCTGAGGCTGCCGCCGCTGCAAGCTCCGCCCCGAACCAAGGATGCTGCTACCAAGCCCGCGACTCCGCCGCGCATCTATGGGCCCGCTACCAAGTCCGATCTGGTGCTGCCACCCCATCAGTAGCGCATGCCGTACGGAACACCCTACATAAGAGGCGTTTTATACTCCTCATATTGATCAAGATGCAAGTGTGGAGCGAGCTACAGACCCTGGCCTTCGCCTTCTTTGTGCCCGCGACTGTGCTCGGACTGCTCGAGCGGGCCTATCCCGCGCAGCCCGATCAGCCTCTGCTTCGTCCGCAGCTGCCAACAGACCTGCTCTATTTTTTGGGACAGTACTTTCTGTGGCGGGCGCTGTCTCTCAGTGCGCTGTCGGAGATTCAGCTGCGGCTGGATGCGTGGCTGCCGAGTCTGTTGCGAGCACGCGTTGCGGCCCAGCCGCTGTGGCTACAGCTGTGTGAGGCGGTGCTGATCTCGGATCTGTGTACGTACTTGGGACATCGCTTGCAGCACCACAGTGCCTTCCTGTGGCGGTTCCATGCCGTACATCACAGCGCCGAGCACCTCGACTGGCTGGCCGCCTATAGAGAGCATCCGCTCGATGGTCTGTATACCCAGATTATGGTGAACCTTCCGGTGCTGCTGCTGGGTCTGCGCTTCGAGCCGCTCATCGCGCTGTACACATTTCGCGGACTGTGGGCGATCTTTATCCATTCCAATGTACGCATCTCGCTGGGTCCGCTGCGTGTGCTGCTGGGATCGCCGGAGCTTCATCACTGGCACCATGCCCGGGACCGCTTTCACGGCAACTATGCCAATCTGTCACCACTCTGGGATCTGCTGTTTGGAACCTATCGCTGTCCGCCAAAAGAGCCGGACTCTGTAGGGCTCTGCGAGCCGTTCCCAAGAGGCTATGTGAAACAGCTCGTTTGGCCGTTTCTGCCGCGAGGCCCGGTTGACCCCAGATAATGTTCTGTTGGCTGATATGCGCTGGAGACACCTAATGAGTCGTCGCTTACTTGGGTTGTTGCCGCTCTCATTCTTTGTGATTCATGGCAGTCGTCACGTCGCGGCAGGTCAGGCTTATGAATTATTCTGGGCATGTACGACCGCGAGTCTGCTGATTGGACTTGGCATCTTGACCGATACGCGGCGACTGACTGCTTCGGCGGTGCTGTGGCTGCCGATTGGCAATGTCATGTGGATATATGATGCCGTTCATACTGGGCTCATCATGTGGACATCTCTGCTAACGCATGTGGGCACACTGCTGATCGCGCTCTGGTCCCTTCGGTCCCAGGGCTTTCCGCGTGGCAGCTTTGTCACCGCGACGATCCTGGGGATGCTGCTACAGCTTATAAGCCACTATGTGACGCCTTATCAAAGCAACGTCAACGTCTCGCAGTTTATCTATCCTGGCTCAGAGTCGCTATTCCCAAGTTATGGACACTACGTAGCCGCCACGTGGGTCCTGTGCTGCGCCAGCTTCTATCTGATCGAGAAACTCTGTCTGCGCATCTTGCCCTCGCCCTCTTCGGCACTTGTCGATGTGTCTATTAATCAGTAACTATTTGGGAAGTTTGTAGAGGCATTTGTCTGCTTACTTTGGAACGGACGGACAAGCAGACAGCTGTTTGTGCGCAAGGTTATTTCCTGATTTACACTCTGCAACAGGATGACTACCCTTGCCATCGTCGTTGACCCGCAGCCACAGATCATACGGCGGCGGTGAGGGATTATTCCACTCACAGGAGATTCCCAGACAGTCGCCAGCCGCAATCGCCTTATCAGTCTTGGTGGTGCAGAGGACGCGTGCTCCGACTTGCTGCGGATCTCCCAAATAGAACGTGGCCGGCAGACCCGCCGACAGAGGCGCCGCGCCGCGATTGCAGACCAAACCGGACAGCCGGAACAGCGTTACACAGTCACCGACATCGGGCGGAAACTCGATGCCTCCGGTTGAATCGGGACGAGGCTCTGCCCCGGGCTGCGACGATGGCAGGTTCTGGCGATAGGTGTTGTGGACTTTCCAGCTCTCCGGTTCACGCAGGGGAATCGTGCGGTCATCATTGATGTTGGTGATGTGATAGCTGTGCTGATTCCACAGTGGACGCGCCATCGACCAGCGATCTTGGGGATCTTCCAGCACCCGGACTCCGTAGGTCGCGCCACTGTGCGGAGTGCCCAGCTCCGTCGACCAGCGACCCTTCCGACAGGCATCATTCTGGGCCGCATCGGAGGCCACCACGATCTCTGCATGTCCATCGCCATCCACGTCCGCAATCACCGGCTCATCCAGCACCGTTCCCGAGGTCACCGGAGCCGCAAACAGCTTCTGGCCATCGCGACCAGAGAAGACCCGCAGCCAGCACTCATCGCGATAGACCACCTCGGCCAGTCCATCCCCGTTGAAGTCAAACACCGACGATCCGGTACTTCCCGACGACAGATCTTGCGTTGCGGACTGCCACAGCACGCCTTCATCGACTCCTTTGCACTTGCCTGGGAGCGGTGACTGCGCGCAGTCCGGACTGTAGACATAGTAATATGAGGCACCGGCGGTACCTATTTCCGGTCTGCCGTCTCCGTCGAAGTCCGCAATGGTCGGGGCCCCTCCCCAGCCGTTTTTCGCCGCCTGTGGAGGAAGAAGGAGTCGCTTTCCCTGGTAGTCGACAATCGACACCGTCTGGTCATCCATTCGCGAGCTGACCAGCGCAATGTCCGGCTTGCCATCTGCGTTGAAGTCAGCGACGGCAGCATAGCCTCCTCCTAGCGACTTCATGACTGCCGGGGTCTTGTCGATTCCGGTCATTCCGTCAAAGACATTGTGGCCGGTGATCACCTCTGCTCGACCATCCCCATCCAGATCTGCCACCACCGGAATCGTTCCCCAGGCCCCCTCTTCGATCAGGTTCTTGTTCCACAGCGGCTGTAGCTGCGGCTTGGGATTGTTCAGGTAACGGAATGCTGCCGCACCGACGATGACCTCGGGATTCCCTTCCCCGTCCAGGTTGGCAAAAGCAATCGCATAATCCCGTACACACAGCAGTCCAGCACCGATCTCTGATCGCGTCGCCAGCACCGCTCCGGTGTGATCAAACAGAGTCAGACCACTCGCCACCGCGACAATCTCTGCTTTGCCATCCCCGTCGAGATCTGCCGCTCCCAAGTTGCTACAGCCCGGCCCCGGAGTCGGCTTGTCAAACTTCACCGCACAGTCCTTGCCGGCAAGCGCAATTAGGTGCGTACTGCCCAGGTAGCCGGCTGTAAACACGATCTCTGTCTCGCCGTCTCCATCCAAGTCGATCACGACCGGAGTCGCGAGCACATCCTTGTACGCTGGCGGCGTCATTCCCTTGGGAGGCCACTGACACTTGACGATCGGACTGCGGAACTCCTCGACGGGAAATCCGGCTCCGGCACACAGCTTGTCGCTGCGCTCACGCGGCTTTTGGCCCCACGGAATGCAGGCGCAGCGCTCGCTAACCAGCTCGGGAGGACACGCGCACGCAGAGTCGTTTTGGCAGTCGTTGTCGGTCTGGCAGTCGCCGCGATCGGGATAACAGCGCCGGTCGATGCAGCGTCGTCCGCTCTTGCAGTCGCTGTCTCGCTGACAGGCGCGACCGGGGCCGGGTCCTTCGTCCTCCTCGACCGAGCGATCCGGTGCGCAGCCACCCAGTACGCTGCCGCACAGACCAGCCGAGAGCGCCGCTGTCCCGATCCACTTCCAAGCGTTTCGTCGGAGGATCATGACCCTGCGTACAACGACGAACCGAACGCGGTCAATGGCTCTCTGTTAGCGCTTGCCGTTCCCTTTCATCGCAAACTTCGCTCGGGATGGTGGCGGCGGCAGTGGCTTTGGGAATCGCGCCAGCTGCAGCGGACGACTGAGCGCCCCGGTCTGCACCTCGTCCGCGAAGAGCCGAACGGATCGATGCGCTTCTTTGACCAAGATGAGGACACTGCCCTCTTTCACCTCAGTCTGCGGCAGCTTGCAGGGTGTCATACAGCGCGCGGTCAGGAGTCCTTCCAGACTCTGTTCCGGATGATGTGGATCAAACAGATACAGCCTGGCTCCAGCGGGGTGACTCAGCACTTCATACTGCGGGATTGGCGGCACGATCGCCGGCGGCGTCGGTGACGTCGGCGACAGCAGCGAACGAATCAGAATGCTCACGCCCAGTACCGCCGCAAGACAGGACAGCGCAATCAGCATCCGCGACAGTGCGTGCGATCGACTCTGGAGCGGCGGCCCACTGGGCGAAGGAAGTGGCCGCATGTCACTCACCGAGCGGTGCGGAATCGTCTCATCGAGGTCTTCCAGCTGCTCGCGCATGCCACTGCTGCGACGCTGACGATGCTCGCGAATCAGCTCCTGCAAGCGCCCCATCACCTGCGACATGGTAGGCCGATTCTCCGGTCGCTTGCTGAGCATGTCCCGAATCAGGCTACAGAGCGGCGCCGGAGCCCACGGTGCGATCTCCTCCAGCGCTGAAGGAGTCTGTTCAAAGTGCTGCTCCATCAGCTCACCGATAAACGCGGCAGTGAACGGAGGCCGACCACACATCATCTCAAAAAAGATCGCGCCACAGGAATAGACATCCGAGCGCGCATCCGCCTCGCTAGAGCCGTACCACTGCTCTGGCGGCATATAGGCCGGAGTCCCCAGCACCGTTCCCACCGCTGTCCGCTGAATCGTCGGTGCCCAAGACGGTGGCCCACTATGATTCTGGGCCGAGGGAGTCACCACCTTGGCAATCCCAAAGTCGAGGATCTTGATCCGCTCTCCGCCCACCGCATC
>JAEUKA010000033.1 GCA_016794465.1 Myxococcales bacterium
CCACGATCTCGATGGCAGACTCCGGCCATCCGAGGCGCAGCGCGTGCAGCTTCATGTCGAGTTGCAGACGCTGACTCTCCTGATTGCTCATCACTTGATGGCCCGTGGACTGGCGAATGTAGATCACAGCCTTGCGGCGCAGATGGGATGGGAGAACTGGTGCGGAGTTCATGCAGAGCCTCACTCAGGAGCTGGACAAGCTCTCGCTTAATCTGGGTCTTCAGGGAGTTTGGGAGGGACGAGAACAGGACGCTTTCTTGGGTGGACATGACGCGGTTACGACTCCAAAAGTCGTGACCAGCTCAGTCATCGAAGCCAGCGTCAATCTCGTCGGAGGCTCTGGCGCTTCGCTTAAAGCAGAAACCGGAATCCGAATCAAAATTTCCGGATTGAAAAAAACCACGACCGTCGGCTCTTTCCCCGGCTGATTCACCCGATGGTGAACCCGGAATCCCCTACCAAAAAGCGGATGAGTCCGATTCCTAATGACGACCTCATCTGTGTCGTCATGAACACTTGCGAAGGGCGTGGCATCAAGTTCTGATGCCTTACCTCTCGAAAAATACACCCTTGTTCAGTGAGTCGCTGTCGCACAGAGTGCGTCAACTTGGGACGGGGAAACCTTCGGAAAGAGTTCGTCGGTTTGTTTCGGCACAGACTGCGAAGAGTTTGGTGTAGAATCTTCCCTGCCGTCGGCTCCGGTGCAGAAGATGACTTCCCTGACCACGGCACCAAGACCGCGTTTGTTCTTCCTATCCGCGGGGTACGCTCCAATCACCTTCCAATGGACAACCGCAGCAACACCTGTGCGATAATTCCTGTACAGGCTTGTCCTTGGTTGACAGGCCGGGCGTTTAGGGGGAGCAGCAATGTTCGAATCTCAAGGCGGGGAATCGGCAGGCCCCGTGGCAAACGGAAGTGGAGCTACGGATGGAGGTACCGCTCGGGGCCCCTTTTCGTCCCCAGTGAACGAGATGATGAGCCATGCATTCGGTCAGCCCCTCGACGGTATTTCCGTCAGCGCGGGCCGTGATCACGAGACCCAATTGATGGGCGCATCCGCGTTTACCAAGGGTCAACACATTGGTCTCTCATCGCGGATCAAGCAGGACCCGAGCGATCCGCACTCGATGGAAGTCATCGCGCACGAGGTTGCGCACGCCTTGGCACCGACTAAGAAGCCGACTTCTCTCCTCGATCGACGGGGCGATGCTGGCGAGCAGACAGCATATGGCGCGGGTCAGGTTTTTCGGCATTTCGTCGACGGTGGAATGCGGGGTCAAATCCCCAGGTTGCAGCCAGCGCACGGTGGCACTGCGCTAATCCATCGTCATCAGATCGAGGGCCCCTGGAACATTAACGATCCAGCGCATGAAACGATGACGGAGGAGTCGCTGCGCCGCGCCGGTCTTATTGACAAAAACGACACCTATAGAAGCGAATCTGCATGGGACTATACCCGCGGGGCGATGTGGAACGACGATCCCGAGGGCATGCTGTTCAGGTCGAATCATCGACCGGTGCCCCGCCTACCGGTGGACAGCGACTACATCCCGGATTTCTATAGTCCATACTCGACGGGTGCGGAGTGGTACCTGCGCTTCAAGAACTACGAGCAGCAGGCCGAGAAGAAAGATCCGTCGCAGACTGCGTTCGGAGTCGGAGATCCGCTACTTGCGCGTACGCACTTCGGCGATATGTCGGCCCTACATGGCATGGCTGGCAAGGAAGGCGAGAAAGCTGAGGACACCAAGGCCCGCATGATGATGTGGGCCGAGTTCACCTCGAAAGTCGCGATGGGCCAAATCCCTGCTGACGCGAAGATCGGCGACATCAGTATTCCCGGCTTTGAGATGTTCTCGAAGGACAAGAAGCAGCAGGGCAGAAGCGTCGCAGAGTTCTTCGGATGCGGCCCCGGTGGCGGCGATGTCAAGAAGCGTGCGCAGGGCAGCTTGCTTCACATGATCCAGGATTCCTACGCGGGCGGTCACACCGATCGTGAAATGGTCAACGGCCAACGGGGCGCGATCAAAGGCTTCCATGCCTATCCGAGGCAGGACCATGACAAGCACGGAGACGACGACGCCTTTATTGACGACAACGATGCCAAAGATCCCGCAAAGCGGATCAAGAACATTAAGGGTGGCGAGGAAGCGGTCGAAGACGGCGCTGCGATACTCAAGCTGCTCAATAAGAAGGACGCGAACTGGGACGAGATCCAGAAGCACCTCGACCAAAAGACGTTCGCGCTACAGCCCGGCAGCGAAAAGAAGGCGGCGGATGCAGGCGAGGAATACAAAAAGGAGCCACAGGCCGAGAAGGGCTTCTTTGATAAGACCTGGGACTGGTTCAAGGATGCGGCGGTCGACACCGGGCTCGGCATAGGCAACGGAATTCTCGATGCCAAGGACTGGCTTCGTGACACCGGTAGCAATGCCTGGGATGGCATCAAGAATGGCTTCGGTCGTGCCAAGGACTGGGTCAGCCAGACTGGCAGTGACACCTGGAGCGGCATCAAGAATGGCTTCGGCCGTGCCAAGGACTGGGTCAGCCAGACTGGCAGTGACACCTGGAGCGGCATCAAGAACGGCTTCGGCCATGCCAAAGACTGGGTCAGCCAGACCGGCAGCGAGGCCTGGGGTGGCGTCAAGAAAGGCTTTGGCTCGGCCAGCAACTGGCTTGGCGACACCTTTGGTGGAGTTGGTGAGGCAGCGTCGGAAGGCCGACTACTGGACTATTTGGGCAGCAAGGGCAAGGAGGGGCTGGGAGGCATCAAGAACGGTCTTGGGGATGCAAAGGACTTTCTCAAGGAAAAAGGCGGCGAGGCCTGGGGTGGCATCAAGAACGGTCTTGGGGACGCAAAGGACTTTCTCAAGGAAAAAGGCGGCGAGGCCTGGGGTGGCATCAAGAACGGTCTTGGGGATGCAAAGGACTTTCTCAAGGAAAAGGGCGGTGAGGCCTGGGGTGGCATCAAGAACGGTCTTGGGGATGCAAAGGACTTTCTCAAGGAAAAAGGCGGCGAGGCCTGGGGTGGCATTAAATCTGGCCTCCAGTCCGGCAAGAAGATGCTCTCTGATACCGGCAGAAATGCGTGGGATGGAGCCAAGTCCGTTTGGCAAAGAGCAAAATCGATTTTCTATTAGGTTTGTCCCATTGGTTGGTAGGCGGCAGGTTGGCCAGATTACCATCGCAACGATCATGGCTGCTTGCTTGAGTAAGATTCACAAACCGATCGTGTTTTTCAGCTCTTGCTACAGGTTCTGCCCGAGCTAACTAAACCCCGTCTAGCTAGGCCGAAACCCGCAGTTTTTCTTCTGCGGGGTCGAGGTGAAGTTTGGGTTTGAGGCGGCGGTGGACATCGGCGGGTGAATCGAGCAGCTGAGCGACGAACAGGGCGATGCGGTCGACCAGCTCCTGCTCATCGCGGTGCGTGTGCAAGTACGTGAGGTCTTGGCGCAGCCAGCTCCACAGGCGCTCGACGGGCATCAGGTCCGGACTGTACGGCGGCAGGTACAGCAGCCGGATTCCCAGCTGCTCGGCGTGGGCGCGGACCTTGTGGCTGTGGTGATAGCGGACGTTGTCCCAAATCAGCACCAGAGGCTCAAACGGATGCGTCGTTCGCAGCGCCGTGAGCATCTCGCAGGTCGTCTCCCCCGTCGCCCACGAAGCAGTGTGAATCTGCACGGGGTCCGTCGCGCCGAGCAGATACATTCCGAAACACGTCCGCTTGTGCGAAAGCCCCGGTGAGTGCGAGTTCACAAACAGCCGCTGACCGCGCGGAGCCCAGCCGTAGCCGGCGTCGGTGTCCAGATGGATGTGCGCCTCGTCGGCAAAGACGACAAGTGGCCCCTCGTCTTGGTGCGACTGCACGACTAGCTCGCCCAGCTGCTCCACAAATTCCTCGCGGCGGGGAGCCGACGCTTTGCCGAGCAGCTTGTGCGCCTTTTTGTACGTCAGACCGAGCGACTGAACCACGCGCCGCATCGTTTCACAACAGACCCGGACTCCGGTGACACAGACCGCCAGCTCGCACAGAGAGCGCAGCGTCCAGCGCACCGCCGCCGCACGAGGCGGAATCGCTGGGTCTTCCTCTCCAACGGAAGCGGATTCAACAGGTGCTTGGGCGTTTTTTTAAAACCGGCTGCGCCGCCACGGTTCGCGCTTCCTCGAGCACATCGCGAACCAACGGAGCCAGCATTTGTCGACGGGGCGGCGTGCCTCCGGTATGCCGATAGACCAGGGCCGCGGGGCCGCCCGCATTGAAGTCATGCACCCACTTGAGCACCGTATGCACATCGCGTCCGAGCACCGCATGCAGCCGCTCGACGCAACGAGCTGGCCCGCGATGCCCGTCGGCAGCCTGGCCCTGCGACAGCAAGACCAAGGCCATCAACCGCTCGCGCGTACGAGGATGCTCGGCGGAAATGCTCAGCTCCGTGAGCGAAGACAGCGACAGAGACCATTTCTGCAAATCCGGACGCACCATGGCCCGCGTGTACGCCCCAATTCCGCGCACGTCCACTTTTGCTGCCGAGTCTGCTTCCGACGCTGAACCCAGCGATCTCAGCCGTTGCGGCTGAACTGCGGGTTTCGGGGTAGACGGGGTTTAGCTTCGTGCCACCGACGCCTGTGGAGCAGCTGCGCATGCTGACCCGCACCCGCAAGCAGCTGGTCCGCGAGGCGGCGCAGCACACCCAGCGCATCCACAAGGTGCTGGAGGACGGAAATCTCAAGCTGACGTCGGTGGTAACCGACGTGATGGGCAAGACCGGACGCTCGAGCTTGGATGCGCTGGTCTTGGGCCAGACCGACCCCGAGAAACTGGCCGAGCAGGCCGCCGGCTCGTTGCGCACCAGGCGCATGGAACTGGTCGCGGCGCTGCGCGGCTGCATCACGGAGCACCATCGCTTCATGCTGAAGCTGCACTTGGGCTTGTACGACTCGGTCTACGCCGCCATCGCATCGGTGGACCAACAGCTCGAGGCCGAACTTCGCCCTTTTCGCCAGGCCGCCGACCTGCTCGCGACGATGCCGGGGGTCGGTCGTATCGCAGCTGAAGTCATCCTCGCCGAGATCGGCACGGATATGGAGCGATTCCCGACCGCCGGGCACCTGCGCAGCTGGGCCGGTTTGTGTCCACGCAGGGATGAGAGCGCTGGCAAACAGCGTTGCACGCGAATCCGCAAAGGCGCCCCATGGCTCAAGACCACGCTGGTGCAAGCCGCCTGGGCCGCAGTCCGCAAGAAGGACAGCTACTACCGGTCTCTGTATGGCTCGGTCAAGCGCTCCAGCGGCTCGGCCAACAAGGCCATCATCGCGGTGGCCGCAGCGATGATGACCTCGGCCTATTTCATGCTCAAGCGCGGCGAGCCATACCGTGAACTCGGTGCCGACTATCGCGACCGCTGCGACAAAACCCGTACTGCCAACCGTCTCATCCGTCGCGTCCAAGCCCTCGGATTCGACGTCCAAATCCAGCCCCGTGCCGCATGACCACACCCATTCCGCGGAGAGTTTCTGATTAGCGATCTCATCAGAGCCTCCCTATGTCTGGGGTCAGAGAACCGTTCCCATGGACCAGATCACAGTCGGAGATCGCTGTCGATCGAAAAATTGGAGAGGGCGGTGGTCAGTGCTCTAGCGGTCCTCCTCTGGCGCCACCGTCGCCCAACGAAAAGTCCGTTGAACAGTCAGGCGCAACATGCTACGCTGACGGTCGCCTACGAATGCGCGGGCTGTCTGCGCATGGTCCTAGCGCGAGAGGTAATTGATGCCCCCCCTAGCGATGCTGGTCGCTGCCGCTGATCCGCTTTCTAACGTTCACGCTGAGAACCTCAAAGCCTTTGCTCTGGGGCTGGGGGCGCTGGTCATTGTCCTGGTCGCTGTCGTGGCGGTGCTGGCTTACTTGCTCGTGGTGACCCGTCGCACACTGGTGGCGAAAGAGGAAGAGCTACGTGACAAAGAGGAAGAGCTGCGCGACAAGGACACCAAGCTGAAGAAGCGCCCGGAGATCCTGGTCAAGCCCTACCACATCGCGACCATCGGCTATACGAGCTGCGGCAAGACGGCGCTGACCCTGAAGTGGACCAATCCGCTCATCGACATCTCCCTGGTCCCGCCGACGGTCAATCCGCGGGAATATGAGAAACTGGTCTCGACCCAGGACGTGGGAGACGGGAACTTTTTTTTTCACACCTATGTCATCCATGACTACCCGGGCGAGGAGAAGTCCGCCGTCCGTGACGCGATGCAGGCCCTGGACATCAAGGCATTGCTGCTGGTGGTCGATGTGGCCAAGACCGAAACCGATCCCAATGACTCAACCAAGCAGGTTAGCAAGTTCTCCAAGGCCCATGTCGAAAACCAGGTAAAGAAATGGAACTTCGACGCGCTCGAGTTCCTATTTTCGCAAGAGATTCAGAAAAAGTGCAACAAGTACATTCTGTTCATCAACAAGATCGATACCCTGCAAAAGGAGTTTCGCGAGAGTGACGAGGAAACTGACAAGCGTGCCCAGGAGCTGTACAAGGACGTCATCGAGAGCCTGCAGTTCCTGGGCAAAAAATTCGGTGCTACCATCAGGGTCGTGACCGGCTCTGCGCAGACGGGCCGTGGCTGCCCGGAGCTATACAAAGAACTCCTGACTGACATCCTGCCCGAGGCGGCCCGCGATAAGTCTCTGCAATACATCCCGGATGCCAAGGATGCCAAAGCCAGCCTGGGGCCGCGCGACAGCAACATGATCCCAATCAACTTGTAGGATGCGGAGCCATCACACAGGGTAGCGGCGATGCCAGCGGTAGATAAGACGTATAGTCCGAAGACTTATCCGGCTAGTCCGAACGCCGCCTGGCATCATTTTCTGTTTGGTCACGTTCCCGGGTACCAGCTCGACTTCATCATCCAGCCGCTGCCGAACAAGGTCCTAAAGAGCCACCACACTGCCTGGCTCCGTCCGCTGCTGACGGAGATTGATCCATCGGTATTCGACACGCCTGCTCTGGCTATCGGCAACCTGTCCCTCTATCGCGACCAGGATCGTCCGGGGACCGGTGGCATCGCCCTGATCTATGGCGTGCGCTTTGGCGAGCTGACCGATCACGCTGGCCGCCCCGGCGCATTCTTCAGCCATGCCTCGGTGGCCGTCGGTCGCGACCTGCAGAGCCCGCTGTTTGTCGATGCCTTTCGCGAGTTCGCCGAGCGCCTGGATCGCAAGGCGGGGACGTTCTTTCGCGGCTACCATCAGGACGGTTGGGCTCTGAAGAGCGGCGTGATCGTGCACCGCGGCTGGAAGGAGCGGCTGGGGGACTACCTCATGACGTTCGCGGATCTGCCCTCGCCGCCGCTCAGCGACAGTGCGCCGCCGGTGATCCACCTGGATCGCGGGAGCAACGAGCACCCCGTGCGCATCTTGATCCGGCACCCCGACAATAGCCCGCGGGTGGCGCGCCTGGAGTACGCGGCATCCCTGGCCGCGACCCTTTATCGCAGCAACGTGCAGTGGGTGCGGATTACCGTGGACCTGCTCACCAGAGTCCCCCCGCGACCGGAGATCGAGCCGCCGCAACTGGTCATTCACTTTATCCCCGAGTCAGTCTGCCCGCCGCGGTTGCACCAGACGCTGGAGCGCACGCTGGTCGTCGACTTCGATCCGGGGCGTGCGCCCGAGGAGCAGCTGGTAGGGTGGCTCAAGCCGCTCGAGCCGGAGCCGACCAACACGAGCCAGGACCCACCTAACAAGTCAGCCAACAACGTCCGCCTGCCCTGGACCTGGCGGCCCTGGCTAGCGCTGCCGGCGCTAGGGATGGTTGCGGCGTTTCTCAGCGCAGTGACGGCGTATCGACTCTTCGTGCCGGGTCCCCGCCAACCGGCGGATATGGCGCCAGCCGACCTGCTACCCGGGAAGATGCCGCGCCCAAATCGGTCGCCAGACGCCGGCGCGGCTCCCCAGCCTATTCAGCCGACCCCGGAGAGACCGAAGCGTCCAGAAATAAAAAAGAAAGACCTACCCGAAACAGAGAAAAACGCCTCGACAGGACCAGCCTCAAGCAGGGTCGGGGAGAGAATTCGCATCTTCAAGCTTAAGTTTCGCGAGCTGCAAACGGGCCCAGAGCTCGTTGATGCTGGGGACTCGCTCAAGCTTTTGAGGGACAACCTTGAGAAGATCCAGCAGCGCTCTCGCAGTTGCCAGCTTCGCATCGAGGGTTATTTCTACAGCGGAGGTATCTTGGCCCCCGACCTCTCCGCGCTGGCAGCTGAGGCAGTGCAGCACTGGCTGAGCCAAAATGGGATAGACTCAAATCTGTTACGATACTATGGATGTATCGATGCCGATAGGGAGCGGGAAGCGCTCAAGGATACCGTGCAAAAGAAAGCCGATCACGTCACAATCCTGTGTGAAAACGAGTAATGATGGGCATCCGCTGGACAGCAGCCAAGGGAACGGCGAAGGTCCTCATCGCGACTGCCTATCGACCACGTCTCGTGCCGGTCGCGGCTGGCTCGTTTCTCATGGGGAGCCTGGCTACCGAGGCGGGGCGGTGGGCGGACGAAACCCAGCATCCGGTGAAGCTCTCCCATCCTTTGCTGGTGGCGCAGACCCCGATCACCCAGGGACAGTACGAGGAGGTGATGGGAGAAAACCCGGCCGAGTTTGCGCCCGACGCCGAGTGTCCAGTCGAGCAGGTGAGCTTCCTGGACGCGGTCCTATACTGCAATGAACTCTCGCAGCGCGAGGGTCTGCCGCGCTGCTATCAGATTCGCGGGGAGCAGGTTCACTGGCTGCCGACCGCGGGACACTACGCCTCCGGTTATCGGCTGCCCACTGAAGCCGAGTGGGAGTATGTCGCACGTGCCAACCAGCGCTGGCTTTACGCCGGCTCCGACGGTCCCGAGCGGGTTGCCTGCTTTGCTGGAAGCGCCAGCGGAAGGACGGAGCCGGTGGGCAAACGAGCGCCCAACGACTGGAAGCTCCATGACCTGAGCGGCAACGTGCATGAATGGGTTTGGGATTACTACCAGGCCGAACTGGGCACTGGCGAGGTATGTGACCCGCGCGGCCCGGAAGCCGCCGAGGAGCGCGTCCTTCGCGGCGGCGCCTGGTGTAGCGAATCCGGCGCCCTCCGGCTCGCCCACCGCTTGTCGGCGCCCCCCGACTGGCGGCGAAACTACATCGGCTTCCGCATCGTCCGCGCCATGGGCTAGCGGCGTTCTGCCTCCCACGTCCCCCGCTAACTGACCGCGGCGGTCACCGTCGTGACGAAAGTGTATTGATCTGCTCCAAAGCTGACTGATACGATATCATCGTGGGCGCCCGCTTGCTCTATATTAACGAGCACTCCGAGATAGACTACGTCTCGCTGCCGGCCACTACTCCGGTCTTTGGACGCCCCGGCGCCCCCTTCAAACTAGCGGTCGGGGAAAGGCCGCCAAAGGGTCGCTGCCGCATCTCCAGAAAAGAGGACGGGTGGTACATTGAGAACAAAGGTGAGCCCGATCTGACGCTGGTAAATGGGGAGCCGGTCAAGCTCCAGCGTCTCAAGGACTGGGACGAGATCCGCTGCGGTGTGTTGACCATGCGCTTCGAGGAAGCGCACTGGCCAGCACCGCCGCCAAAGGTTCAGCGGGAGCTCGAGGAGCTTCGCGCGCGCGGGGCGGCCAGCGACAACGCTCGCCAGACTGAGGAGCGTCAGCTGGACGAAGCGCGAGCCGATGTCGTTCGGCTGGATGCGGAATGCGCGCGCCTGCGTAGCGAGGTCAATCAGCAGCAGCGACGGCAGGAGGAGCTGCGAACACGCGCCGAAGCGCTGAAGTGGGAGCTTGACGACCAGCGCACCGACTGGAGCGCCCAGGTCGAGAGCCTGTCGCAGGCGCTGTCTCGGGCGCTTAAGGAAGCCGACTACCTGGTGCGCAGCCGCGACGCCGCGCTGGCGCAGCTGCAGACCATGGAGGCGCGCGCGAAGGAAGCGGAAGCGATCCACCAACGCTCCATGCAGACGGTCAAGGAGCATGAACAGCAAGAAGCGAGCATTTCTGCGGACCTGGCAGTGGCCCTGCGTACGAACCAGGAGCTGCTCGACGGCCAGCATCTTCTACTCGAGCGGGCCCAGGCGGCCGAGCAGAAGGCCGAGGCGGAGCGGGTGGCCCATCTGGGCGCCCAGAGCGCTCTCGAAACGGCGCGCAAGCAGCTTCAGCAGGCCCAGGTCGATCGCGTAGAGGTGAACTCCCTGCGCCTGGAAGCGGCACGCGCACGGCGAGACTGCGAGGACTGCCGCAGTCAGCTCCGCCGACGGACCACGCAGCAGCACCTGCCCATTATGACGCCTTCAACTTCGCCCGCCGATTGTCATCAGGCTCAGGAGTGGGCGCAGGAACTGTCGCGAATGCTGACCGACCTGGAGTTTGAGGTCTATCGCATTGAAGGATACCTGGCGCCACGAACGGGCACGGCAACCGACGGCGCGGCCGGCGGGAATCTTGTTCTTGATTTGGCGCAGGTAAGCGCAGTACTCCGCGCGGCGCGCGATCGACTCGACCAACTCCAGATGGTGCTGAGGAAAGACTAGACCTGTCATGCCCATTACCTTCTCCCTGGAGATCCCTGGTTTTCTCGAAGCAGAGTCCCTCGGCTCCGACGGAGTTATCGAGCGCTACGAAGGTCAATATCAGTGGCGCCGCGCGGTGGCGATGCGACTGGATGAAGCAACGGCGAGAGTTCCGGCGGCGGTGCAGCGGTTTATGGAAGTAGCGGAGCGGTATGAGTCGCTATGCCGGGCCATGGCCAGCGCACCGCCACGGCTTCCATATGTGAAGCTGCCGCCGATCATTGGCAAGAGTACGAGCGAGCAGCTGCGCGAAAACAAGAGGCTGCAGCCCTATATCGTCCTGGAACTGCCCAAGCCCCGGCTCTCTTCCTATGCCCTCGGACCTGCTGCTGGTCGGATGTCAGAGGCGGCGGCTCTGCGCCTGATTGAGCGGGTCGCCCAGACGCTCGTTGCTGCGCATGGGCACATGCTCTTCCACTGTGCCCTGACCCCGGACAGCGTACTCCTGTTTCAGGATCCACAGACTGGTGCACTCGACGATGCCGCTGAGCCAGTGCTGCTCGGGCTGGGCTGCCGCATGGTCGAAGCGTGCATCGGGCGCGACCAGGGCGAGCTGCCTTCGCCATCGGGGAATGAGCTGAAGTATCGCGCTCCCGAGCTGCGCGATAGTCCAGAAGCCTTCGGCGAGCCCGCCGACGTGTTCTCCTTGGCCAAGCTGCTGCGCGCCCTTTTGCCAAGTGGCGCAGGCGGCGGCACCAGGAGTTCGCAGCTGGGCCTGCGCCCCGAACTGGCCAAGCTACTCGCGCGCATGGAGGGCCGCACGCCCAGCGAGCGCTGTCGGCTCACCGAGGTACTGAAAGAGCTGCGCGCTCTGACGCCGAGCACTGGCGAGTACGAAGTCGTAAAAGTCGTGCACAAGCTGTCGGACTGGTCGCTTTCCGAGGCACGCTATGCGCTGACCCAGCAGCCCGGTTGGCTGCGCATCATGTCCCCTGCTCTGCCGCGAGCGCAGCGCCTGCAAATCGAAGACGCGCGGCGGCTGCTGGAGCCGCTATTTGATGGCGGCCTAGTGCCGGTCGTCACGGTGGGCGAGCAAGCGGACGGCGCGCCCTACATCTTCTCGAAGCTCCGTGGCGAGCTCACGCTGCGTGACTACGTACAAGCCCACGGTTCGCTGGGGAATCAGGGGCTGTCCATCGTGGAGCACCTGGCCCGTATACTCTGGGGGATTCATAAGTGTGGAGCCCTCTATCTGGGGCTGTGTCCAGAAAACATCGTGCTCAAGCCGCCCAGCCCGATCCCAGATGTTCCCGGGGACTCCGGGCCGCAGGACGTGGCGCTGCTGCTGTCCGAAGTCGTCCAGCCCCTGCGCACCCCGCAGGGTGCCAGGCGCACTGTCTCGTATGAGGCGCTGGCGCCGCCCGCCACCGAGCTGCAGGATTTTCTGGCCCCCGAACAGTACGAGCCGCAAGGCAACATCAGCGATCGTGCCGACGTGTACGCCCTCGGCTCGCTGCTCTATTTTGTCGTGACTGGCCGTCGGCCGCCGCCACCCGGTCCGGTTGTCTTGCCGACCGACATCCGCGTCCATGCCGATCTGTTGCCCAAGTTCGCCTGGCTGGTCGGCCGCCTGCGCGACCGCCGCCCCACCCATCGGCCCGACATGCACGAGACGGTACGCACGTTGACCTGGCTGTCGGCGCTAAATGGCTTGCTCCGCGGCACGGTGCTCAAAGACATCTATCGCATCGAGCGACCCCTGGCGCAGGGGGGAATGAATGACCTGTTCGTCGCCCAGCACCTGACGACTACGCGGACCGTGGTCCTCAAGATTCCCTTTCCGGCATTTCCCATCGCCCGCACAACGCAGGAGGTGGAGTGCGCGGCCCGCGCTTCGGAAGCGCATCCCGATGTCGTGTCCGTGCAGGACTTCGGTGAGCTGGCTCCGGAAGTGCCCTACCTGCAGATGGACCTGATCAAAGGGATTCTGCTCAGCGAACGCCTGCAGCAGCGCGGCGGCAGGATGAGCGAGGCAGAGGCGAGCCGCCTGGCCGGCCATGTCGCGGCGGTCATGGACAAGGTCCACCGGGTCGGCGTGGTTCACCGCGATCTCAAGCCGTGGAATTTTCCGTTGCTGAACTTACCGAAATTCCTACGGGGGGAATTTCGTGGGAAAGCGGCGCAATTGATCCCAAATTTCTTTGGGAATGTCAATAAAAAATCCTCGACGGAACTTTTGAGCGTGGGCTCCAAGTCCGTCACATCCATAGCAATTCTTTGCTCACCGTCGATAATCTGATTTCCTTCGGATAGTCAAGACACCTGTATGGTTGTTTGAATATGTGAATTGAGATACTGATTCACTTTGTGAAGTAAGTCAGGACTTAGGTGAGTTAAGCCAGGACTTAGACGCACCAAGTCAAGACTTACCTACCGTCGGAAACTGCGTTCCGTTTGGTCCGCTAAGCCAGGGCTTAGACGCACTAAGCCACGACTTACTCACCGACGGAGACTGTGGTGACGGGTCGAAACGTCACACTTGGTCGAAACGTCACACTTCAGTCGTCGCTCGGATCGTCGATCTCAAGGAGGGAGAAACGGGTCGATTCGACCGGAACCGGAGGGAGCAGGGGGAGAGGCTGGGCGGGCGGCATCGGCAACGCAGGAGTCGCAGAGGGTCTGGCAGGAAGTCGCGCTCTGCCCGGTGGAGTCCGAGGAGGTGTGGGGCTGGGTAGGAATGGCACGGAAGGAATGGTCACAGTGCTGGGCCGGATTCCATCCGAGAGCAAGTGAGCCAGCACGAGGATGGGATTCGATTCGGAGTCTTTCAGCCTCTGCTCCAGATTTGCTCGCGGCTGGGACAGAAGGAGTGCCGCGACCAGACTGCGCTGCCAGCTTGTGAGTCGCAGCTTGTCGCGCTCCCATGCGCTCACGGTCATCGGGTGAACCCCCAGAAGCCGCGCCAAGGACTGCTGCGTGATCCCGAGCTGTCGCCGAAGAGATGTGACCGCAGCCGCATCCTTGGTCTGACTTCGGTTCTTGGCGGGAGCCGGCATTTAGCTCGACGCTCGCTTCACAAGTTGTTTCGCGAGCACATTGAAGTCCACTGAGGGTTGCCGCTCGCTGGTCAGGAGTTCGATCGTCATCGCGACAGCAGCCACTGCATCGCGCAGAAGCTTCTCTGGATCTTCATCGTCATCGTGATCCTGCGCATGTGCGAGCAGCGCTTCAACGTGCTGCAACCAATCGATCCAGTCGCCGCCTTGCGCGTACTGGAGGGACTCAACGTCGATTCCCATGTGTTTCTTGAGCAGTGAGGTAAACACCGCTGTCGCCACATCTAGGCCATCCATCGGTGGACGTGTGCTGCGCCCAGGTTCCAATGTGAGCTGGTCGATGTTTTCGCCGCGCTCTGCAACGACCATTCCCTTGAGGACGTTGTTCCGCACGACCAGGGCGAAAGGAATCTGCAACACCCCGCGCTTGCCGCGATCGAGTTCAGGATGATCTCTGTAGAGCTGCCGCTCAATCATATCCAGCACGTCGTCGAGCGAATAACGCTTGGCCATGGCTAAGCTTTCCCCAGTACCGTCGAGACACGGCCATCGAACTGGCCACTCCGCGCCGCGCGAACGTCGTCCTCACTGTAGATGTGGATGGATTCCACAAGGGAAATGAGTTCCCTCCGAAGGTTCTCAATCGAACCACGGAGAATCGCGCGCTGCTCCGGCGTGGTTTGGCACATCATGATGCGGTTGTTCAGCTCTGTGATGGCTCGCAGAATCCTGATTTCGGCGCTGTCCAAATCGAGTGGGTTCATAGGAATCTCCGTCCTCAAGCTTTCGATCGTTTGGTCTTCCTTGTCTGCGCGGGCCGATGCTGCTGTCGAGCGGGTCGGCCATTGTCTGTGGGGTCTGTTTGTCCTTTCGGCCCGCAGTGATGCCACGCAAGCTCGACGCCCGAATCCACCAGCGGCTTGAGCACTTCGAGCAGCAGGCGCTCGAATGCAGCCCGCTTATCGGCGGACTTCTGGTCTGCCGCTTGTTCACGCTCGGCAGCATCTCGGGCTTGTGCGGCCCGCTCATCGGCGGCAAGCTTGGCCCGGTCTGCGAGCTGCACTTCGACGCGCAGCGCCGAGATCGTCGTCCGCAGTTGATCAGCTATCCCATCGAGCCGCTGCCGCGTCGCCACGACTTCAGCGAGCGCTTGCTCGAGTGTCTGCATCTCTGTCTTCATGTTCCCCCCTTCTTGCTTCTTCTGCCTGGATTGCTGTCGCGAAGTCGTTCTTTCTCTCGTTCAAAGGACTGCTTGATGCGGTGCGCCAATCCGCTGACTCTGTGATCGGCTCTTGCCATCGAGCGTCGCCAATCCGTCAGATGTGAGGAATACAGCCCGTGGGTCCGCAGTAGCTCTCGAATCTCGCCGGGCTTGCTGCAAGCAGCGGCCTGCTCGACGATCGAACGCTTGAACTCATCGCTAAACGCCCGCCGCGTCGCACTGTGCGCAGGACGGGCGGTAGCAATCACTGTCGGTCGCTGATCCGCTGCTGACGGTGCAGCGTCCGGCGGATCGTTTTCGACCCTCGCTATCCCGTTGAGTTCTTGCGCTGCCTTCAGAGTTTCGGCGTCATCGCGAATCCAAAATGGAATGGCGCTGCCCTCGTCATCGGGAGCCCCATCCGGTTGAATAAGTCCAAGCCGTTTCCAGAGCGTGCCCTTTGCGTTTCGCCGTGGCGGTCGCACTATCACGCCGGGTCGCGGAAGCGATGCCCCATCATCACCCCTCGCACAGCTTGCAAATGCTCTGGCTATGTCGTCTTCCGCTTCGCCGATCGCATCTGCGACACCAGTTCGCACATGGGCATCCTGAGTCCGTTTTTTCCCCAGGACATTCTCCACCACTTCACGGCAAAAGCCTTCGACCTTCCTGGTTGTCAGGCTGCGCGAAGTTAGTTCCCAGATGGTCTTGCGCTCGGACGCTGTTCGACGAAGTAGCCCCGAACTAGGAACAATGGAGTTGAGCAGTCGAGCCTTTTCGCGGTTCACTGTCTTGAGGCAATCTCTGGTGCTTTCGAGTAGGCGTCTGCTAGCGTCGAGGGGCACTCGCGAGAGCACAAAGAGTGTCTCGGTAATGCCCATCGGGAATCTTCGTTGCTCAATCGACGCCAAGGAGCGCGAGTCCTGAATGGGAACTACCCAGAAGTCGGCGCGCACCAAAAGCGGGGGGGTTATCAAGCCTGGACCCAAATCTAGGATGATGATCTCGGGGTTTCCAACCTCCCCGCCAAAACCAAGGTTCGGCAGGTACTCCACTACGCTGAATAAGTAGGTTTCCGGCGGCACAAACGCGAGCTTGAGCCGCTTTTCTTTGGTCCTGTGACCGTCGATGCACGCCTCGTCACAACCTAGACGGCGGAGCATGTCCGCGCTCGGATCGATGGAGATGGCGAGTGTGTGCAGTCCTTGCCGCGCGGCATAGGTGGCCGCGTGGATTGCGAGGGTCGTGCAGCCGGTTCCGCCAGGCACACTGCCGAAACCGACGACGATGGGTCTGGATGGTTTGTTTGTTGGTTCGTTCATTCCCTTGGCCCCCTTCAGCTCAAAGTCTCTGTGTGAAGCGTCCGATCTGTGAGAAGCGTGATCCGCTCGAATCCGTCGGGCGTGATGTCTACGTCCGTCTCTAGTAGCTTCAGCTTCGCCCCCGGCTTGACGCGCAGCTCCGCCACCTTGTTGCGCATCATCGTCAGCAGCCTATCGAGTGGCCATGGCTCCTTGGGGTCCACGCGGCTTGCGAGCGTAACGGAATGAAAGTCAGGTGTTCGCTTCCTGCCCCACAGTCCATTTATGGTCAGGCTGTAGCGAAGGACTCGCTGTTCCGTGACGGCCTCCTGTGGTTTCTCTGTCGGAGGTTTTGCTTGGCTGTCCTTGAGGAGGATTTGGGCCAACGCATCGTGAAGGTCTGGCGCTGGTCCATCGGGTGCTTTCGCGCCAGGGAATGCTTGAGGCGTGTAGTCGAGAGCAGCTTTCGCTTTCGGAGCCTGGGCAGGCTTTGGCGCATCCCCAACGTGCATGAAGAGGATTCGGGAATCACTCTGCGCCGTCTTCTCCGCAGGTTTCACGTTGATCACCGGCTCGACGTTGGGTGCATCGCTGCTCGGGACCACTCGGTAGTCCTCCGCTGCGGTCCATCGGGAATACAGGTCTTTTCCTGCGGCGTCGGCCTCTTCGCGCGTTGCGTACCGGCGCTGATTCGCGGACCACCCACCATGGACCTTCATCTCGGCCTTGTACGACCTCACAGCATCGGGAACTGCCACTTTTCCTGTCGTTCCTACTTCCACGCTGGCAATGGGATTCCCATTCTGATCCAGCTCTTGACGGGGCATGAGATCCCAGCCTTGCCAGATGCGACGGTTGTACGATATCTGCGCCCAAGGCTGACCGTCCTTTGCGACCCGTCCTGCCATGCCAGCATAGTTGCCGCCTCCCAGTTGGTAGGCGCGGATAAACTGGTCAACCGCATTCACGGCTTCGCTCAGATTCATGACCCGCTTCCATTCCAAGGGACGCGAGAGCCTGCTTCGCCAGTCCTCCGCCGGAAAATCGGTATTGGGGCGGGCCTCCAGTGCCACGTAGATGCCATCGCTCGGCAGAGTCACATTCCCAGTTGGCTGGATGGACTTCTGCGGGAAATGGGCCATTGTGGCTCCTTCCCAGAGTCTCTTTGCGACGCCAGAAAGGAATACCCCACGCCGCTCAAACCACTCCCAATACGTTTGCCGTGCGGAGTCGGTTGCAGCACGCTGTAGCACTTCGCTGCGAAGCTCCGTGATGCTCCGTGCGACCGCTTGGTTCTTGCTCAGCCCCTCCTGCATCGCTTGGACGACCCGTATGGCGAGCTGACGAAAGAGAGGGCGCTTCCGCTCCCAATACTGACTTGCGGAAGGAGTTGCAGACGTTTCCGCAATCACGCGACCTAGCGCGGCGTCGGCCAGGCTCATGACGTGAGGGGAAAAGCTCATGGCCTCACCTGACGCATTGCACACTTGATGATCTGCCCATTGCGCAGCGAGGCCAGCAGCGTGACAGTGGTGCCGGGCCACGCCAGCAAGTAGTACCAGCTCGTCGCGAGCTGAATCGCACCTGCTGCCGAGATCAGTTGACCCGAGTTGTGGACGATCTCGCCCTGTTCATCAAGGACCACACGGTAGTAGGCAACATCTGCGTCGCCGCAAGCGGTCACAGAGAACGGTGTTTGCAGGGGCAGGAAGACGACGCGGAAGATGTGATCCAGCGCCACGGCCATGTTTCTCACATCGTCAGAAGGACTATTCAGTAGGTCCGTCCTCCGCTGACGAATTTTTGCTTCCGCTCCTAAAATTCCCGCTCTCTGTTCGAGAATCCCCTTGGCAAGCAGCTTGACGTACTCTGCGACACTCTCACAGTCCTTCATCTTTCCCCCCCCAATTACCGTGACTTAGACTTGCCCCATGGCGGTATTGACGGCGGTTCCGCCGGTCAGGGTAGCGGCAGTGATCCCGGTGTCTGCTCGAAAGGCGTTAAAAGCGTTCAGAGCGGGAATCGCACCACCAGGGTTGCCCCACATCATCGCCGTCCCAGCGGTCCAGGCACTTGCACGGAACACCGAAAATGCCGTGCCCAGAGCCGTCACGCCTGCGACCGCATTGGGAGTCACCAGGACGAACCGAATGGGAACCGCCGTGTTATTCAGGATGTACTGCGAACAACGCAGCATTCCGATTCCAAGCGAACCCGGCGTTGCCGACGTGCTCAGCGAGCTGTTCACCGTCAAATTCCCTTCGATGTTGCAGTCGGTCAGGCTCAGCGTACAGACCTGGCTCTGCGCGACATCAGGACCGAGCTGCGCTACTGTTGGCGAACTCGTCATGCCGACGCCCGGTCGGTTCCACAGGTCCACGCGGCTGCACTCGATCGCACCCGCTTTCTGTCGGATCGCAACGGAAGCGGGGTTTGTCGAGCGGAGTCGGCAGTCCGTGATCAGAATCTGGCTGGTTCCGGTTCCAGCGGTGAAGGTGTTGTCCGCCAGAATTGCGGGAACGGAACCCTCGATGGCAACGTCGGTCAGGATGAGCTTCTGACTGCTGGTGCCGGTGAAGTAGATGCCCGCAGTCTTGCCGCTCGGTGGGAGGATGTTCAGTCCCGCGATGGTCGCGAACGTCTTTTCTAGAACTCCCCCTTCGAGCGTCAAGGAACATGTCACTTGGCCACGAACGTTCGTCGAAAAATGACCCAACCGATCAAAGCCCACGAGTGCGACGTGTTTCTTCAGCGATACATCCTCGCTGTAGTCGCCCGGAAGAATCAGCACCAGCGCTGGATCCGACTCTGTTCTCTCTCCTCCTGAAGCCGCCGCGTTGATGGCGGCCTGCACAGAGGAGTAGAACGGCGGCGTGCCGCCCGGCGTCACTACAAAGACATCAGGCCACAGCGGTCCGGGGTCTCCCTTCGGTCCTTGCATGCCCGGCGTTCCAGGCGGACCCTGAAGTCCTGTGTCCCCCTTTGGACCCTGCGGTCCGGGGTCTCCCTGTGCGCCTTGTGGACCCGGATTCCCCTGTGCGCCTGTGTCCCCCTTGGGGCCAGGTATGCCGGGATCTCCCTTTGGTCCTAGCGCGCCTGCATCGCCAGCGGGACCACGCTCCCCCATCGGGCCAAAGTCCCCCCGCTCTCCTGGCGGTCCTGGCTCGCCACGCGGTCCCAGTTCACCCTGAAGACCACGAGGCCCTCGTTCACCGGGGAATCCCTGTGGTCCCCGCTCTCCATCTCTGCCGCGCGGCCCCCGCGCCCCGGACAAGAATCCGGCGCGCATACAAACAGCAAAGACGACTGCTTCAAACTCTTCATTCGTCATGGCTCCCCCCAGAACCATGTTGGGAATCGCTTAGGAGCGATTCAGGAACGCACTACGGCGGACAGCACAGCACTCCGTTGCGCGTATCGGTCGTGCTCTGTGCGTCGAGTCGTCCATCGTTGTAGTTACAGGGATTGGTGGAGTTGCATATCGAAAGCAAGAAAAAACCACGGCATCCGACGAGGCTTCTTTCGTATAAATTGGTCACTGTCATTGAGCCACATCCGAAGAAGTAGCTTCCCCATCCCGTACCTGTGTTAGTTGCACACTTGGCATTCGATGGATTCACTCCTGATGCTGGAGCCTCAGCGAAAAAGAAGCCACCCAGACTGACGTTTGTGCATTCTGCATCTGCGATCAACGTGCTATCAGCACACGGCTTGTAGCCGTTCTTGCAGAGAGCTGACGCAACCGTTGTTGCCGGTGAGAACTTGCCACGACACGCCCAGGCACCTTTCGTTCCAATTGGAAATCCATCTGCGCAAGGCGGCGTAGACATGTCAGCCGCAGATCCATCCCGAGTCGCAAGATCGGGCATCGCCGTCCCATCCTTGACGCACCAGTTGTTGAGGCAGCTTTGGCCTTCAGGGCACTGCGGCTGGTCTACCGAACAACGCCAAACGCGGTCAGCAGGTTGTTCCTGAAAGCACGCTGCGAACAGACACAACAGGGACAGGACGGCGAGCCTCATCTTACTTCTCCTCGGACTTTGACTCCGCTTTGAACGGAGCTGGTGGTGGGCAGCACGTATCGAGCCGCTCCTTGAATTGGTCGAGGTACTGCGCCAGACGGCGCGCCCCCGCGTCAGTGGTCAGCTTTCTGATCTCATCGCTAATTGGAGTTGGCACTGCTGCCTCCGCTGACGATGATCGAGAAATCTTGTGCGTTGCCGCCACCGATCACGTTCCCGAGTTGCAGCGTAAACGCTGTTGAAGTGGACACGCTCGCATACGCTCCTTGTGAGCAGATGATGGCGGGAACGACGGGATTACCAACCTGATCTTTCCATTCCGAAGCGAATGTGATCGTCACAACGTCCGTCTGTGCCGAAACGTTGCCGACACCGGCTTGGACCCGAATGCGCATGGCTCGGTCGGTCTTGGTATTGCCGGAAATGAATGCCACAGACGCGACGTTGTTCGCTCCGTTGGGAGTCCCGATCGTGGGCGTTCCGGCGTGCGGATCGGTGGTTGGGGTGTTCGGTAGCAGACCCGAAAACAGCTTCTGCCACGCGGTCTGGTACTGCGCGGTCGACAGGTTGAGCTGCGACACGGTGGCGACCAGGCTGCGCGCCACGCGGTTGACTTGCAGAAGGCCCGCTTGCGATGGGGACTTCTCTTGCGCCAGACCTTCGATGAAGGCGCGCGTTTCCTGCAAGCACAACGCGACGAAGGTGCGGGTCATCTCGCCCAGCTCGCTCACCTTGCCGCTGCCGTCGTAGGTTCCGGTGCGCGGTGGGAACGACAAGTCCTGAACAGACTCCTCATCGAACGCGGGCCGCGTCAGCTTTGTGGTCGTCGGAATGATCTCGGGCGTTGCGGTGCTGGGATTCACCAGCGCGAGTCCAAGCTGCGCATCCATTGGCAGCGGCAGACGGCCCCGAATCTGCTCGCCGCGCGACTGATACGCTTTGATGGCACTGAGCGCATCATCGGTGTCATCGCGGAGATTGCGAAGCCGACGCTGCGTGTCCTTGTCGTAAGAGTCCCAGCTCGCCACGGCG
>JAEUKA010000082.1 GCA_016794465.1 Myxococcales bacterium
CACCAGTCGGCGCTGACGAACATCAAGACCCAAGGCGAGCACCGCGAGCTGGTCGCGCAGAATCGGGTGCTGACGAGCCACCTCGGGCCGCTCATTGAGTCGTTCGCCGAGTGTATGCAGTCGCCCAGCGAGCGTCCGCGCAAGCCCCAGGGCTTCACCAAGCAGCTGCTCGCCGCAATCGAGGAGCAGCTTCGACTGGTCGAGCGGCAGCCGAGCCTGTATCACAAGATCGACCTGTCGGTGCTGACCCCAGCGAACCTGCGCCTGGCCCTCGATCGTGCCGTCCAGTCCGACGATGCGGGCGTCGCGATTGCGATTCGCCTGCTGCGTGACCTGTCGCGGTATCGGCCTGATCTCGCCGAAGCCGTGAAGGACTCGATCCTTGTCCATGGACGGCTCAGCGACGACACCGACACCGTCGAGGTGCGGCCCGGTACGTCGCTCAGCATTGGCGAGATGCCGACGGCGTCGGCGCGTATCCTCCTGGCCGCTCGCTATCTGGAATTGAGCGGAGAGCTGGAGCTGTAAATGAGCAAGAGCCCCAAAGCAGACCTTCAGGCTTATCAACAGAAGATCGAGCAGCGAGTTGCGACGTGTTACGCGCTAGCAGCACGCGCCTTTATGGCGCACTTGACCGGCGGCAAGCAGTATCTACAGCTCTTTAGCGACTGGCTGAGCAATGACTATCGCGATCTGGTTGTCGAGATCGAGCAGCTAGACTCGATGATTCGCAAGCATGACAAAGAGCTGTTTCCCGCGCTGGAGCTGATGAAAACGGATCTAAAGACCATCCTCGAGCAGAGCAATGAGCTGGGGAAGATGGCGATTCTGCTGATGGACAAGCGCTAATGCAATGAACCGAGTGAGAGTGTAGATATGGCCGACAAAGCCGTGCCCGATCTCGATATGACCGTTGGCTATCATCTGGAAGATGCGCAAGGCCAGCTGGTGTGGGATGTCTATCAGGGACAGCCGAATACGTGGAAGCTGGCGCTGATTGACTTGCTGAAGAACCCGCGCCTCCGGTCGCTGTATTTCCTGACCGGCGGCATCTGGCTCAGGCTGCCGCTGTGAAGAGCGAGCGCTGGAAGATTGCCGCGTCGGTGCTCGGCAGCGCGGCAGTGCTCACCGTGTTTGGGCTGCTTTTGGCCGGGAATCCGCCTGAGCCCAAAGCCAGCGCCGCTGCGACCGACGAACCGCCGGACGAGTTACTGGCCCTGGCGCGCTGCTTGGCGTCGGAGTCGAGCGATCCAGCCGTGCAGATCGCGATCGGTTGGATTGTGCTGATGACGGCGCGACGGCGAAAGGTGTCGATTCACGAGCTGCTCACCGCCGGGCTTGGCTACGGTCCGCAAAAGGTCTTCGTCGAAGGCTCAGCGCGGATTCGCTTTGCTTCGACGGACCAAGCCCCGACGCAGACGACGCTGCTGCTCGCGCAGGCGATCCTCGCCGGTCAGGTTGCACCACCGGCGGACTTTACCCAAGCTGCGCCGACCAGCTTTGTCCACAAGAGCAAGGCGAGTAAGCGGCTCGGTGCCGACGGAAGGCCGCTCCAGCCCGAGACGACCGCCGCGCGCATCCTGGCGCTTCAGTCCGACTTTGGCGGGCTGGTTGGGCGCATTGGCGACTGGTTTTTCTACCGGCATCACGCAGCTTCGGTGGCTGCGCTTGATGGCCTCGTGCGACTGGCATAGGCTCGCCTCATGCGCATGCTTCTCTCGTCACTGGTTCTGCTGGCACTGCCTGCGTTTGCGACGGCTCAGACGGACGACAAGGCCGCACGCGACGCCGCGCAGACCCACTTTCAGTCGGGCGTGAAGTTTAGCGAGGCGGGCGACTACGAGCATGCGCTCATCGAGTTTGACGCTGGATACAAGCTCAGCCACGAGCCCGACTTTTTGCACAACCTATCGTGGACATGTGAGCGACTGGGCCGCATCGCCGAGGCCATCGACTGGGCCGAAAAGTACGTCGCTGCCGTGCCAAATGCTGACAATGCCGAGCGCACGCGACGACGGATCGAGCGTCTGCGCGCCACCTTGCCGAAGCCAGCGCCAGCCATCGAGGCAGCCAAGCCCGTCACCGCGCCAGCCGTCGTCGTCGCTCCAGCCCAGCCGGGCGCAGTCGACCAGTCTCCGTCGTCATTTACCGGCAAAGGACCGGCCATCGCACTCCTTTCCATCGGGGCTGCCACGACCCTCGCCGGAATCGGGCTGCTCGCCGGGGCTGGAATCAAGTGGTCCGAGTCGCAGAACGCCAGCACCTACTACGATCGCTGGCTCGACCTGCAAGGCCAGAGCAAGTGGCTGACGGTCGGCGGCTCCATCGCGGCAGCCGCAGGGACTGCCATCATCGTCGGGGGAATCGTCCTATGGAGAAAAAAATCGGCCTTGACCTTGTAAAGCGCGTCGCCCAGCTTCTGCACATCGACCTGCCGTGGGACAAGCGCCCACCCAAGCCTGCCTGCGACCGCTGCGGCGCATCGCCCGACCACGAGGCCTTTCCGTTCTTCCCCGACCCCAGCACCATGCCCCCCGAAGGCTGGCGCAGCCTGTCCCTCTGCAAGTCCTGCGCTGCCCTCGGCATCCCCTCCGGCTGGGTACTCACCGTCCACCCCTCCAAAGCCCAAGTCATCAAACTCCGAGCCGACGGCCACATCGAATACCCCGATGGACGGGTGGAACGCTGGAAGCGCGGGGCGAAGGACGGGGTCTGATGGATGAGGCAACATCAGGCGGATGGAACGCATCCAAAAACGCAAGCGCTTTTTGATTGCAGCTGTTACCGAAGGGTACGTAACTAACTAATACAACGCCTGCCATCTGGAGGTAGACAAGGATGGCAGATAGAACCACAAGAGGCGTCTCTTACATTCGCATAGGATCGTCCACTTGCTCGCACGGTGGAGCGGCGGTTCGGATATCAGCACAACGGATCTCGGCCTATTGCAAGTTGCATCGCATCACGCTTGATGCGACCCTCATTGATAAGGGCATGGTCACGCAGAGGGAGCACGGGGAGCGTACGACGGTCCTCGACGAAGCCCTCGGGATGCTTCGGGTGGGTGGGCCGACGCTGCTAATCGTTCCGTCGATGGCGCACTTGGCGTTGTCGGTTGGGAAGCTGGCGCGGCTCGTCGAGCAGCACTTCGGGGATGGAACGTTTGCGCTGGTGGCGGTTGCGGAGGGAGTGGACACGCGCACTGACAATGGACGTTTTGTGCTCGGTCTTCTGCGGACATTGGCTCGATGGGAATGTGAGGGGGCCTATCATGCGAATTCCTAAGTCGGCTAGCACTTCGACAAAACCGCAGCAGATTCGCGCGGTTGGGTACGTCCGAGTGAGTACCGAAATTCAAGTGAGTGAGGGCGTCAGTCTTGAGACACAGCGGGTCAAGATTCGTGCGCACTGCATTGCGCATGACATCGATCTGATCGAAATCATCTCGGATGACGGCGTGTCGGCGAAGTCGCTCGACAGACCGGGACTCACTCGAGCGCTATGGATGCTCGATGCGGGCAAAGCGGAAGCAGTTGTCGTCGTCAAACTGGACAGATTAACGCGCTCTGTGAAGGACTTGGGAGTCCTTTGTGAGAACTACTTTGGCGAAGGGAAGCGGTGGTCCCTGCTGGCGGTGAGTGATTCCATCGACACGCGCTCAGCGGCGGGGAAGCTGGTCCTGAACGTCCTGATGTCGGTGGCTCAGTGGGAACGGGAAGCGATCTGCGAACGGACTCGCGAAGGAATGAACCACCTCAAGCAGTTGGGAGTGCAGTTTGGCGCGGCTCCTTATGGATGGCGATACGCCCAGGAGACGGACTCCTTCGGGCGCCGTGTTCTCGTCGAGATTCCTGAAGAGCAGCGGGGTATCAAGCGCATCCGTGAGCTGTACGATGCCGATGAACGCATGAAGCGGATCTGCGAAGTCCTGACGGAAGAAGGAGTCCCTTGTCGCGGTGACAAGTGGTATCGGCGGACTCTGTACCGAGTCCTTTCGCGAGCAGGAGTCCGCGATCCAGAGCGTCCACGCAAGTCGGCACCGTCGAAGGCCGAGCGGCATGCCTCGATTCCTTTAGCGGTTCGGGACAAGCAAGCCGCAGCCGTGCGCGCCGCAGAGTTGCGCACGCATGGAATGAGTCTGCGACAGATCGCTGTACAGCTTCACAGCGAGCGACTCCTGCCCCAGCGCGGTGACGTTTGGTATGCGGCGGGCGTGATGGATCTGCTGCGGATGTCCACGGCTGTTGAGCCAACTGTGATAAACCGTCGCAGCCGATAGCCAACCGCAGAGCTGGTCATTTATAGCTCATAGCTCGCTCTGAATGAAAGAACTCTCTCGCCGATTGGCATCAAGAAAACTCACCGACGTCAGGCGACTTCCTATAGCTCCTGGCAAGACCTGACACGCGACGATATCTTATCGAGTTAGCTGACTCAACAAGCGCATCTATGTGAGTAAGTGATGGTGGTGGTCGCTCGCTCTGCCTCGCACCGCATCGCTCAAGGTGTGTCGGCTTTGCGGCCGCACTCCCCGTCGAGCGGCCGTCATCACATTGAGCGCGGCCGTTCCCAATCAGGATCTCTCGTCGAGAACGATCAATTTTTATGATGATGTGAACCGATACGGCCGTAGCAATTTTGCTGATGCGGCCGCACATGGCTGATTGACCTGCAAATGAGCGTCTACATCACCACTGATAACCGATTCATTGACTACAGGCTAGACATCATCATTGTCGATGTCTGTGTCGCTGTGAATCCTGTTCCGCATTGCCTCGACTAGCCGCTGCCGTTTTGCTGGACCGGTAAAGTCCGATTCGGAGATCGAGCCGATGTGTTGCACGATGCGCTGAAGGGCAGAGAGCTTCACCGAGTTGTGTTCCTGCTTGGCCTTCCGCAGCACTTCGTCGAACAGCTCGAAGCTCGCACAGAAGTAGTTCCGCTTCACAAGCTGCTCTTTGTCCTTCAGCTCGGAGTGAACTGCGCGAAGGTAGTTCAGGATGACTTCATACTGCTTGTCTGTCGGCAGCTTGCGTAGGGACTCGCTCTTCACCGCGCGCCCCAGGGCACTATCGAAGCTGGCCCGCGAGAGCATACCGCCAGTCGCCTCGGTGGCGGTGAGTCGTCCTCGCAGTGGTGAGTTCTCGTCGCGGTTGAGCTGAGTGAACAGACGGCGCAGGTGGGCCTCTGTCTCCGTCTCTGTTCCCGCCAAATTCTTCACGTTGATGAGGTGGGCCTTCGGAACGCCCTTGTGCTTGCTGTTGATGTCGAGGAAGAGCCGAGCCTCCGTCTGCCGATCGAGTCCACTATAAATGGCGACGGGGACACGAAGCCGGTTGCGGCACTTGTGGTAGCCCCAGATTCGGTGCTGTCCGTCGAGAACGTTGAACGCTCCAGGGACCCTCTGGTAGGAGATCTGCTTCGTCTTGCTCGAATAGATTAGCTCCGCGACCACCTGGGCAGAGAGAACGATGATGCTGGGAATGGACTGGCCTGGGGTGCTGAGGTACTCCGCGATGTCCTCGGCTCGACGTTGATCGTACTTCCTCTGATATCCGTGCTCGGGATTTTCGTGGAAAGGCTCGACGGAAGTATAGGGAAACAGATCATCATCGGGAATCGTGGTCAGGAAGATGTCATGCCCATTCTGGTGCAGCTTGAGGGCAGGATAGGAATACTTGCGGTCT
>JAEUKA010000084.1 GCA_016794465.1 Myxococcales bacterium
CCACGCGGTGATCTACGAGGAAGTCCACGAGGTGATCCACGTGGCGATGCCCACGGTCTTACACGATGCGTGGCGATACGCTACTCGACGTTTCCCTCCGGCCAGATTGCTTACCTGCCCCCTCATCCACTGCTCGCGGCAGATACTGGACCACCCGAATCAAGCGTGTTGCGCCGGCATGATCGGTACCGAAGCGTCACAACATCTCGGCTCGCCTCGTTCAGTTCAGTACGGCCGCTTCGGATATCAGGGGTAATAGGCACGAGAGGAAGTGTGCAGCCGTTCATGGGGCGACTGGCCTGAGTGATCCCCTGGTATATCCCTCCCCGGAATCGAACGATTCCGGGGAGGGATATACCGGGGGGTGATGGGTCAGCCTTTTTAACTGGAGTAGACCTTGGGGGGCAGGTCAAGGGGACTTGTACAACTCCACAAAGCCGTCCCCAGCCGCCTTTCGCTCTGCCTCGCTGGCTGCCTGCAGCACCGCTTCTATCGACCGGCCCGACACCGCTACCCGGGGCGGCCCGATGAGCGTCCATCGCACGGGCAGTTCGCGCATACGCTGCGCCAAAAAGGCTACCGCCCGTGTTTCGGGGCCGTCTTTCCTTGCCACTGCCTGCCGGGGCGCTAGCTCTACACCAGTCACTGCCACAAAGATCAGCAACCAGCCCCAGCGGTGCTGCTTGTTCGACAATTTCTGACGCTCGACCGTCACTCTTTGCCAAAGCTCCATGCGCTGAAACTAAACTATGTCGCTAGACTGTGTGGTCGAATTTGCTGTGGGTCAATGTGGAGTCTGCGGAAGGTTCTCTCGAACTGCGCAGTGGGCTCTACAGCTTGACCAGGACTTTGCCGCGGTTCTGCTCGCTGCCGACAAAGAGCCTCTGGTATGCGTCTAGAATGTTGTCGAATCCTTCGTAGATGGTTTCGCTATACTTGACCGCCCCTCGCCGGATAAGCCCCCCAAAGACGTCGTGGAGCTCGAGCCAGTTCTCAGGCGTGAACCACTCCAGACAGTAGATCCCTCGGATCGTGGCGCGCGGAAACATGATGTACGGGAGCAGCCGCGGCCCGACGTACTCCTTGCCAATCTGCACCGCCCATTGCCAGCAGACAGCCACCTGGCTGTTGACATTGAGCATCGAGAACACGACATCGGTGATGTCCCCGCCGATCTGATCGAAGTACTTATCGATGCCATGGGGCGCTGCTGCCCCAAGTGCCGCGCGGAGTTTCTCGGGCGTGTCCTCCTGCTTGTAGTTGATGACCGCGTCGAACCCAAGCCCCTTCAGATACTTGATCTTCTCGGGAGCCCCCGCCGTGCCGACGATCCTTGCCCCCGAGCGCTTTGCCAGCTGCCCCACGATCTCGCCGATCGCCCCCGAAGCGCCGCTGATCATCAGCGTATCGCCTTGCTTGATCTTCATGAACTTCGTGAGCGTCCCCCAGGCGGTCATACCTGTTCCGCCCATGACTCCTAGGGCGGTCGTAATGGGCAGAGCATGATCGTAGCGCTTCGGCTCCAGCTTTCGGTAGGCGGGGAAGACCATCGGGAACGTGCCCGTCTGCCACAACGCCTCGGCGCCTGTGGAGATCACATGGCTGCGCCATCCGCCAAATCCCTGGACCAGATCCCCCACCTTGAACATCGCTTTGGGCCCCGCCTCGACGACCTGCATGATGGAGTCTGCCCCCATGTGATCACCGATGGGGGTGTCCAGCGCGATGCCATGCAGATACGGGTCGACAGACACGTACAGGGTCTTGAGGAGCATCTCATCATCCTTCAGCTTGACATCGACGTCCTCAACGATCTTCTGATAAATCCTCTTCGCGTCTGGGACTCCCTCGAGGTGCTCACGGATCACCAGTTTCTCGATCATCATGTTGATATCTCCTGTTTTCCGTCGGCGGACGGATTTATCTATCCGTCAATCCTGGATCCCACGGCGCGACAGCTTGGATCGCTACTCTCCAAGCCCTTCGCGTCGTTGATGTGCGAGATGAGTTCCTGCAGAAGGGCCGAAGCGAAGCCAACGACGTCGCCCGTCGCAAAGCCCTGGGCCCTCATATCCCGAAATAGGGACCGCGCCAAGATGGCGACCTGGCGCTCCCAACGATGACGCTGACTACCCGGCGACGGGGGCAGAGGCGTTCCGCGCAGTCCAGGGCTTGGACGAGGGGAACCAGCCAACGCCGACGCAACGAGTCGAACCGCGAGTTCGCCGGTCCGGTTTTCCAGGTCTGAGGTCGGATTTAGCTCCACGATCTCCATGCTCGTGAGTCGCCCACTCCGCGCGATCATTTCGCACAACTTCAGCGCTTCGCCCTGGTCCAGACCTCGTGAGACAGGCGTCGTCACCCCCGGCGCCAGTCCGGGATCGCAGGCATCCAGATCGTAAGAGAGGTGGATCCCCGCCCCCGCTCCGCTCAGCAGATCTAGAGCCTCGCAGAGGCAAACGTCGATCCCTCTGTCTCGGATCTCGTTCCTCGTGAATACCCGAACACCGCTCCGCTGCACCAGCGGCTCTTCGTCGGCGTCCACCTGCCGGACACCAAACAGCACCACATGTTTTGGGGAAAGCGCGGGCAGACCGGCGTTCATGCTCACGAGCGCCTTCGGACCATGGCCGAGCAGGATCGCGAGAGGCATCCCGTGAAGGTTGCCCGATGGGCTGGTCTCCGGCGTGTTCATGTCGGCGTGCGCGTCGACCCAAAACACCCCGAGCTCCTTCCCCTGGGGCCGAAAGTACCGGACCAGTCCTGCGACAGAGCCAATAGCCTGCGAGTGATCGCCCCCGAGAATCAACGGGAAGCGCCCGGCTCGCAATGTGTGCTCGACCGTATCTGCCAGTCGGGTGCAAGCGGACGCAATGGCATCCAGGTAATGCGTCCTCGGATCGGGCCCCGCAGCAGCACTGTCATCCTGCAGTATCTCGTGATGCGTTGCGACCCTGTGGCCCATAGCCTCCAGGGCGGCGACGATCCCTGCCTTATGAATGGCGGACGGTCCGTCTGCCGCACCGCGCCGACCGGCTCCGAGATCCAGACAAACGTTCGTGATGCTGATATCCATCATAGGTCGACTCGCGAGCTCGCCGGGTTCGACGTCTTTACGCGCGATGCCTTGGTATCCGGGGCGCGGGTTGAACTGGTCGCAGTGGGTCGTTCGGCGTCGCTTTCCGGCTCCTGCTGCTTGTTCGCGGGAAGCGTCCGCTGCGGTGAACTCGCGCGCGGCACTGCAGCCGTCACCACAACATGCGTCGGCAGCGGCACCGAATCATCCACCTGGGCCGCAAAATCCTTTCCATCGTCCTTGCAGACGAAATGCATCACATGGCGTCCCGCGGCCGCCGCCCGGATCAGTCCCCCCGTCGTGACCCAGACACCCGCCATGTAGAAGTTCTGGAGGCCCGGTAGTACGGGACCATGTTTATTTACTTCCTTCTCCAACGTCTCGCCGCCCTCGACGAATGGTTGCCACTGGAGCACCGTCCCGTCGTAGTTCGCCGTGTAGCGGACCTGCGTGAGCGGGGTCGAGGTATCCCGTATCACTACGGCGTCTGCGAGCCCGGGATATTTCCGGTTTAGATAGTCAATCATGAACCTGGCGACCCGCTTTTTCTCGAGGGCGTATCTCGACCCGCGCTTCACTGCCAACGTGTGGAGCTCCTCGCCCCGTCGAAAACGGCTCGCCTGCTCCTCTCCTTCGTTCAGCGCACGCCACGGCGAGATATCGCAGAAATACGTTGCGAAGACGACAGAGGTGCCCCCCGGGCAGAGCTCGGGGTAGTGCTTATTGCGGAACTGGACATTGATACTCGGGTGAAAGATCCCAGGGAGCTGCCGGGAATCGGCCTCCGTCAGGAGATGTGTCATGCAGTGCTCGGACTCAGGGAAGGCCCGGTTCAATCCGAGAAACAACGTGAAGTACCCCGGAAAGATCATGCCCGGCTGCTTGATGGTATCGGTGTAGAGTCGCTTGTACGTATCGTTCAGGTACTTGCCTTTGAGGAACTTCATAATCGTCTGGTAACCGTCGGCTGCTGAGACAACGACATCGGCGAAAAATTCACGCCCATCACTCAGTCGGATTCCGATCGCCCGATCGTTCTCGACCAGGATCTCCGCGACCTTCGCGTTGTACGTCACCTCTCCACCCAGTCGCTTGTACCGTTCTTCGACGGAGCGAGCGAGGCCCAGGGAGCCGCCTTCCGGGACGCCGGCCGACGCGTTGGCGTGGCAGGCAAGCTGGAAGTAAAACGGGAGCACGGGAAACTTAGGCATCTTTTCGTACAAGATGAAGTTGAACGCCTCGCGCAAAAGCGGCTCTTTGAAACGAGCGGAGTAATCGGTCATCAAGGTCGTGATCGACTGGCTGATGACGCGATAGAACGGAATGAAGCTCAGGTACATCCGCAGCTTCTCGAAGGTTCCCATCAGTCCCACGGGTTTAAGAAACGGATACGCCGTGAGGCACTTCTGGAACTTCCGGAGTCCGTTGCAGAACTCTCGAATAAGCTTGGCGTCGGCAATCGAGATCTCGAGGAGATGAGCCTCGAGACGATCGGGATCCGAGTAGAATCGGACGATTCTGCCGTCCGTCGCTTGGACGGTGTTGAAGATCTCGAAATGGCGGATCTCCTTGCCTTGGAGCGCACCGAGTTCCAGCCAAATCTGATGCAGCTCGTTGCCCGGCCCGCTTCCGAGCAACCAGCTCACGCACCAGTCGAAGGTAAAATCCCCCCTCTTCCACCCCGTGCAGCAGCCCCCCGGAATCTCGTGCAACTCGAAGATGCGGCTCTTGTAACCGTTCATCTGCGCGTAACATCCTGCGGACAGACCGCCGATGCCGGCGCCCACGATAATCATTGTCTCTCGCATTTTTTTCGGTGACGACATGGCATTCCCTCCTATTACTCGGGCGGTCAGCGCGCGAAGATGGTCAATTCAGTAAGTCCTGTTCCTCGTCGAGCAGAGGCAGGTGCTCAAGTCCGTCGGGTCGCCACGCAGGGCTGCCCTCGTTCGGCCAAGCACGGAAGGGCCGCTTCATGTCCCGACAGATAAACTGAACAGCGAAGCGCCCCGAGGAGGCAGCGCGGATAAGGCCGCCGCCCGCAATCCACTGGCCGGCCATGTAGAAACCTCGAAGGCCAGGCAACTGCATGCCGTGCACGTTGATCAGGGTGTTGGCGAGATCCTCCGCTTCAGAGAAGGATTTCCAGGCGAGGATGCTGCCATTGTAGTTCCCGGTGTACCGCTCCATCGTTGCCGGCGACGTGACATCGACGATCTCGGTCTTGTCTCGCAGGCCCGGATAGCGGCGCTCCAGGAAGTCCTGGACGAAACGGGCAACCTTGCGCTTCTCTGCCTTGTACAGTGCTTTGTTCTCTGTCCGGAGTCTCTTCCAGTACTTAAAGTCAGTGAAGTATGTGCAATGCAGAACCGATTTGCCTGGAGGCGCGAAGCCGCTCGAATAACGGGAGCGGTGCTGCACGACCAGGCTTCGCTGCGACGCGATGGGCAGAGCGGCTGCGTCCTTCTCACTTAGCAGGTAGGTTGTGCTGTGCGCGTCATCGTCGCCGAATTCGCCGTTGACGCCGAGGAAGATCGAGACAACTCCCGGATAGATCAGCTTCGGCTTCAACAGGATTTCCTTGTAAAGTTTCTCAATCGTCTTGTTGACGTAGTTCCCTCCCAACATCTGATAGATGGTCGTGGCGCCGTCGCAGGCCGACACTACGGCATCTGCGTAGTGCTGCGAACCGTCCGCGAGCTCCACTCCGATGGCGCGATCGCCGTCGACGAGAATCTTGGCAACCTTGGCTCGATAGGTGATCTCGCCACCGAGAGACCGATAGCGCGCCTCCACTGACTTCGACAGCCCGAGTGACCCTCCCTGCGGAAAGCCGGCGTTCTTATTGTGAGCGCACGCAAGATTGTATAGGTACGGGAGCAACGGGAAGCACTCGTGATCTTGAAAGAAGATGTTCGGGAACGAGCGCCGGAGCAGCGGGCTCTTGAGCTTGCTGCAGAAGCTCTCCATCTGCATCGCGGCGTTGCGCCAGAACAGCCGAAAGGAAGGCAGCAGGCTGATGATCATCTTGACCTTCTCACGCCAAGTCATGAGCGACCACGGCTTGAGAAATGGATAGACATGGAGCTTCACGAACCGGCGGAGATCACCGCAGAAGGTCCGTGCGAGCGCGGCGTCCTCAGGAGACACTTCCTGGAGATGTCTCTCGAGGCGGTCTGGATCATTATAGAATGTGACCGAATGACCGGTTTCATCGACGACGCGGTTGAACAGGTCGAAGTTCTTGACCGTCTTGCCAGCGAGTGCCCCGAGTTCATGCCACACTTGATTGGCATCGTTGCCCTCACCGCTGCCGATGAGCCACTCGATGCAATAGTCGAAGATGTAGCCCTTTCTTGACCACGCGGTGCAGCATCCCCCCGGCAGGACGTGCATCTCGAAGATGCGGCTATGAAAGCCGCTCATCTGGGCATAGATACCAGTCGCCAGGCCAGCGATTCCGGCGCCGATGACGATAAGACTTGGCTTGTTGTCCTTCATGGTCACGCACCACCTCGAGTAGAACGGTTCGACGAAATTTGCTTGTTACCGTCACGCGGCCTCGAAGCTCTGCGCGGTCCCGGCAAGGATGCTGCGAGTAATCTCCGCGTTCCTTGCTGCGTATTCGCCGTCCAACATGTCAGCGTGTTTGCCATGGCCGCGGAATACGACCGTGCGGGTGGCTGAGCTGCCTTGCCAGTTGCCGTAGTGCCCCGCCCCATAGAGGGTGACCTTGTCCTCGTCCGAAATGATGCTCACTGGCGCGGTAATCACTCCGTCATTCAGCGTGCGGCTGCAGAAATTTATGTACTCCTTTGCCTGCTCCAGCGTGATCCGCTCGACGATATCTGAGCCCGTGTGCTTGCGCAGGTGCTCGCGGAGCTCCTTCTCGAACTCGACCAAGTGCTCATCCGTAAGCACGAAGGACTCCTTGATGCAGTACGAGTCCATGACTACGACGTGGGGCACCTCACGGCCTCGGCGCTCGAGCTCCTTCGCAATTTCGAACGCCAGATTGCCGCCGAGCGAGTATCCGAGGAGAACGCAGGGACCTTCGCTCTGAATTGATTCGATCAAGTCGGCGTATCGATCGATCTTGTCGTCGCCTGCCAGGTAGTTGAACGCTACGAACGCATGCTCTGGCATGTGCTCTGCGAGCCGGCGATACACCAGGCCATGACCTCCCGCGGGTGGGAAGCAATAGATGGTGTTCTCTTTGCCTCCGTTGAACCGGAGATAGGGCTGCGCCCCTGAGGTGCGCCCGACGATGATGTCTTCGACCGCGCGCGCCATGCCGAACAGGGTTGACACCTTGAACAGCTGATTCACCGAGATGGCAATGTTCAGCTCCGATTGCAGATGGTAGATGAGCTCGATGAGCTTGATCGAGCTCCCGCCCAGCTCGAAAAAGTCGTGGTCCAGTCTGACCTGCGCCGTGCCCAGAAGCCGCTTCCAGTGCTCGGCCATGCGGACCTCGTAAAATGTCCGAGGAAGCTCGCCGCCCGTGGTGTCGATGCAGCGATCCGGCATGGGCAGCGTGCCAACATCGACCTTGCCGTTGGGAGACAAGGGGTACTCTGCCACTTGCAGGATATGGGTCGGGATCATGAAGGTCGGCAGCTGGGTGCTCAGGTGCTTCCGCATCGCCCGCACATCGAGCTCGCTGTTCGGTGTGGCAATGCAATATGCGCAGAGCACTATCTCGCCGCTGGCATCGGGACGAGCTGCCACCACCGCCCGTACCACTTCAGGTAAATGGACAAGCTGACTCTCGATCTCGCCGATCTCGATGCGGTGGCCGCGCACCTTGATCTGGCTGTCGGCACGGCCACACAGGTGTATGGTTCCGTCCGTATCCCACTGCGCCAAGTCTCCCGTGCGATAGAGGCGCATCGCGTCGCTACCGTCGAGTGTCATGGTCATGAAGCGAGCCGCGGTCTGCTCAGGATCATTGACATAGCCGGCCGAGACGCCATCTCCACCCACCCAGATCTCGCCCGGAACCCCCACAGGCACCGGCGCACCGTGCCCGTCCAGAATGAAGATGTGGCTGCCTGGGAAGGGTCGGCCGATAGGTACCATCCGTCCCGGCTCGATGTGATCGAGCGATCCCTCAAAGTAGGTGCTGTCGATGGTCGCCTCGCTCAGGCCATAGGAGTTGATGAGGCGAGTCCGGAAGCCGACGAGAGCACGGAGGCGTTTGTATTCTTCGACCTTCCAGACGTCTGATCCGACAATCAGGAGACGCATGAAATCGAGGCGCTTGCCTTCGCGCTCGCAGTAAGACATGAGGCTGCGCACGATGGCCGGTACGAACTCCCCTGCGTCCACGCGGTGGCTCTTCATGACCTCGTAGAGGCGGATCGTGTTGAGTAGGAGGCTCCTGGGCACGAGGACGAGCGTTCCACCCGAGCAGAGCGCCCGGACAAAGTCGCCACTCCAGACATCAAACGAGAAGCTCGCCATCTGCAAGTGAACGCGCGCATCCGTGCGCAGCCGGTATTCGAGCTCCCAGGCGCGGTAGATCGACGCCAGGTTCTTGTGGGTAACACGTACGCCTTTGGGCAGCCCCGTGGAGCCGGAAGTATAGATGATATACGCGGTGCGATCGAGATCCGCCGACGAGGAAAACGGCCGCGAGTCTCCCTCCGGCACCGAAAGGAGAGACTCCTCAACAAGGACCAGGGATGTACCTTGCACGTGAGCCAAGCGCTCGGCTGCCGCCGCATCGCAAAGGACGAAGCGAGCTCCAGCATTCTGGATCATGTACTCGATGCGGTCCTCCGGATACTCAGGATCGATCGGTAGATACGCGCCTCCTGCCTTGAGGATCGCGAGCACTGAGACGACAAGCTCGGGCGACTTCTCTATGCAGACTGCAACGCTGGTTTCCGCCTCTACACCCAGGGAGCGGAGGTGATGCGCGAGCTTGTTGGACTGAGATTCGAGTTCGCCGTAGGTTATGGACCGGGATGAGTCGTCCTCAGATGGAACCGAAACCGCGACAGCACTCGGATTCTCTGCAGCGTTACGGCTGATCAGCACATGGACAGGCTCCTCCGCGATGGCGGGCCTGGACGCTCCGCGCCAATGCTGGAGGATCTTTGAGCGCTCCGCGGCGCTAAGCATGTCGTGCTCGGAGATGCGCTTGTTCGGCTCGGCCGTCAGTGACCGGAGCAGCTCGACATAGTGCGAGGCCATCCTCCCAATCGTTGCGGGAAGGAAAAGATCGCTATTGTATTTCAGCACGCAGTGGAAGCTGCGCTCCTCTTCGTCCTCGTAGGCAGAGAGAGTCAGGTCGAACTGCCCCTCTTCTTCGGGTAACTCGACGTAGTTGAGCTTGAACCCATACTTCTCGGTCGCTACGCGGTGGACGAGCAGGATAAACATGGCCTGGAACACCGCCGATCGGCTCGGGTCGTGTTTCAATCCGAGCTTGTCTACGAGGAGTACGAAGGGAAACTCCTGGTTGTCGAGGCCGTTGAGTACGATCGTGCGGACCTCGCTCAGAAAGTCGATGAACGTGGGATCGCCCTTCAGATTCGCGTGCAGTGGGAGCGGGTTCACGAAGTAGCCGTAAGTCGACGCCAGATCATCCTGCGTCCTCCCCATGACTGGGCTTCCAACGATGATGTTCTCCTGCGAGGAATAGCGGTGGAGAAGGACGTAATAGGCGCTGAGCAGAATCATGAACAACGTGGCGCCGCTGTCCTGCGACAGCGCATGAATCCGCTCGGTAAGCTCGGCGCTAAGCACGAAGAAGTGGGAGGCGCCGTTGTTCGTCTGGACGATCGGTCTGGGCTTGTCCGTGGGAAGATTAAGCATGGGCACTTCCGCAGGGAGATGGTGCTTCCAGTACTCGAGCATCTTCTGCGCGTCCCGCCCGGCCAGGAATTTGTTCTGCCAGTTTAGGAAATCGAGATAGCTCGCGCGGACGGGAGGCAACGCCGGATCCTCGCCTCGTCGGTACGCGTCATATACCGCGAGGAGCTCCTCGATGAACGTGAAGGTCGAGATGGCGTCGGAGATAATGTGGTGGACCGCCTTCATGATGATGAAGCGGTTCGCGCCGCGCTTCATGAGACGGAACCGAAGCAGCGGATCGTTTTCTAGGTCGTACGGCTTGCGGTACTCCTGAATAATCGTCTGATAGATCTGATCCCAGCTCCATCCTTGGACGTCGAGTAGCTTCAGATCCGGCGCGACCTCCGAGGAGATGCGCTGAACCGGGTGGCCGTCCTCAAGGAAGAAGTTGGCCCGCAGCATGGGGTGCCGCTGAATCAGGAGGCGGGCCGCCTTAAACATCAGTGCTGGGTCAAGCGCAGCCTCGACCTCGACGGCACCACCGATGTTGTATGCGAAACCGTCAGGGTTGAGCTGCTTCAAGAACCAGATGGCCTTTTGGTTTTGGGTGAGCGGGTATTGGCTCTCATCGGTGAAGAGGGCAACATCTGGCGTGGCGTTCCCGTCGTCTGCGCCCTCTCGAGCCAGCTCGGTTAGACTGGCGTGAAGCGTGGCGACGATCTTGTCGATCGTAATGCCGCTTAGCAGTGTCACCACGGGCAAGGACGCCCCGATCTCATTGGCGATACGATTCCTGAGCTCAATGGCGAGAAGTGAATCCAGGCCAAGCACGTTCAGAGTGCCACCAGGGTCGATCTGTGAGGACTTCGCGCGCAGAACGTACGCGACCACTGCGCCGAAGCGCTCCGCGACCAGCGCATACCGGGCGTCTTCAGCGGTCGCGCGGAAGATATCGAGGAAGCTCTCGCCCTCGCGTACCGCTGATTCGCTCCCCAGCTTTGCGATGTCGGCGACGAGTGGCAGCGCGACCGGGTACCAAGCCAGGAAGACTGGCCAGTCCACGACCGTGGCAACCAGGATCTGCGCACGATCTTGCCCAATCACGCGGTCCAGCACATCCATCCCCGTGTCAGGGGCGAGGCAGCTCATGCCCCGGCTGTTCCTGTAGTGCTCGATGAGTCCGAGTTCCTCGATCATGCCTGTCGCCCATGGGCCCCAGTTCACGCTGAGCGCGGGCAACCCTTGAGCTCGGCGGTGGTGGGCGAGTGCGTCGAGGAACGAGTTTCCCGCCGCGTAGTTTGTCTGCCCGGCGGTGGGCAGGAGTGAAGCGATCGATGAGAAGAGGACAAAGTGCTCGAGCGGCTCAGTTTCAAGATGCTTGTGCAGCAGGTAGGAGCCCGTGACTTTCGTGTGGTAGACGGCGCCGAAAGTCTCGTGGTTCATCTGCGGAACGAGGGCATCTGAGACCTGTCCGGCCGAATGGAAGACGCCACGGATGGGCGGATAGGATTTCTTTCGCAAGTCGGCGAGCCAGGCCGCGAGCGCGGCCTCGTCAGTAACATTGACTTCGGCCGGGATTACCTCGGCGCCCATGGCCTCGAGCTCTTGGACGAACCGAACTTTGGCTCCCTCGGGAGAGCTGGCCTCAGTAGCATGCCATTCCGCCCGCGCTGGTATCGTGCTGCGTCCCATCAGGATGAGGCGGCGCGCACCCCGCTTTACGAGGAGCCGGCAGAGCAGTTGACCCAGCGCACCGAACGCTCCTGTCACCAAGTAACAGCCGTCGGAACGCAGAGGAACGGGCAGCGGCCGAGTGAGATCATTGGCCGGCTTCAGTCGGCTTACGAACCGCATGTCACCGCGCACCGCGACTTCGTCGTCGTTATGAGTGAGGATCTCGCGGAGCAGGATCTCGGCCTCGGATCCGGCTGAGACGTCTGGTCGGACTGCCGAGTCCAGGTCGATAAGCTTGCCGCGCTGCTCGGCCATCTCCTGATACCAGAGCACGCGCCCAACACCCCACGCCGGAGCGGCAAGTGGCTCCACGGCCTCACCAGACATTACCGCTTGGGTGCCGCGGGTGACGATGAACAGCTTGCTTGCCAGCTGGGACGAGAGCAGGGCTCGCGCCACCGTCACCAGCGAATACGCGCCTCGTTCCTCTGCCACGTGCAGATCGGTGCTCGAGGCCGACCCGATCGCTGCGTTGTCCAGGTTCCATAGGTGGACGATGATGTGGCGGTCTGCACAGCCCTCGCTCGAGAGGGCGTCGAACATGGCCTGCATATCTGCGGTGGAGTTGGGGTCCAGCGTCGCCTCGCTGCGCCTGTGATCAATTGAGAAACAGTTCCCGGGACGAACCAGGCAAGTCCGATCGCCCCTCGCCACTGCGAGAGACGCGAGATGTGCGCCGATCCCCTGTGCGTCCGTGAAGATGATCCATTGCTGGACCAACGTGTCAGGCGTACGGACATCGGAGGCGGCCGCCATCGGGAGGGCGTCCTTTTCGACCCACGCGAGGTCAAACAGCCAGCCGTCGATCGTCGACAAAGCAACCTTGGCGCCGGCATTCTCGACATTGGTCGCGCGGAACTTGGTCACAGCGCCGAGCTGCGCACCGGAGTCGCTTAAGATGATGATGTCGCCGACGATCTCGTCGTCACTGCGTTCAGTGATCATCGCGTGCACCCAGAGCGGTTGATTTCCGACATGCTCGGTGCGCACCTCTCCAATCGAGCGAGGAAGGCGGATACCGTTCCTGTCGGTACCGGCAGCCTGGCCCAATGTCTCCGGTGAAAGGAGTGTCTGGAATGCCGCATCTAGCAAGGACGGGTGAAGGTGGTAGCTGGCGGCCGACTCGCCCAGCTCTTTCGGCGCGCGCACCCGCGCAAGCGCTTCGTTCCGTGAGATCCAGATTTCTTCGATCCCGCGGAACGCAGGGCCGTATTGGTAACCCATCTCTGCCAAGGCGGCGTAGCAGGCAGAGGCGTCTCTGTGCACCTCAGCGCGTGCCTTTACCGCGTTGACCGATATAGGCCCCGCGATCCGCCGAGGCTGACTCTGTCGCACCGTGCCCACTACGTGGACCTGGGTCTCTTGACCGCGAACTGGCGGCCGGCCAGCGATGCGGAAGGTCGAGCCCTCGGACTCAATGGTGAGCTGCACGGCCTTGGCTTTAGACTCAGAGAGGAACAGTGCCTTTCGGATCTCGATTTCGGCCAGCGACACCGTCCTAGCCGAAGTCAAAGCACGCACGGCCTGCGCCGCCATCTCGATGTATCCGGCCGCGGGAAACACCACGCTGCCCTGGATGCAGTGGTCGCTGAGATAGGGCAGTTTCTCTACGTCGAGCTTGACCTCCCAGGTCGGCTCGGCAGTCTCTAGCCGGCGGCCTAGGATCTCGTGGTCCACGTGCCCCTTTCGAATCTGCTCTACGGCCGCAGACTCGACCCAGTAGCGATCCCGCTTCCAAGGATAGCGGGGCAGCGGAATCGTCCGCCCGGAGGGATACAGGGTATCCCAGTCGATCGGGAAACCCAGGTTGTGGAACGTCGCCAATGAGGTGATGATCTGCGCTTGCTCGTCCTCCTGGCGGCGAATGGAGGGCACGACTTTGCCGTGCGCACCTTTTGCCGAAAGACATTCCAAGATGGCGTTTCCAAGGACGGGGTGAGGTCCAATCTCCAGGAATAGCGAGTACCCGTCATCGATCATACAGTCGACCGCGGCCCGGAAGCGGACGCTGTCGCGGACGTTCTTCCACCAGTAATTGGCGTCGAGCTCGGGGCCCTGCGCCATTGCCTCGACGGCCGTAAGGTAGAGGGGGATCCTCGCCGGCTGAGGATCGATGTGGGCCAGCGAAGACAGCAGCTCATCCTTGATCCGATCCATGACCGGGCTGTGATACGGAATGGGGACCTTGAGCAACTTCGCGAACACTTGCTCCGCCTGGAACTGCGCGGCGAGTTCGTTCAGTGCATCCGTATCTCCGGCCAGCGTGACCGCCGTGGGGCTATTGATTGCTGCGATCGCAACCTTGTCTGCGAAGCGACCCAGGCATGCCTCGGCATCGCTCTCCGATAGGCCGACGGCGAGCATGGTGCCTGTGCGTACGAGTCGCTGCTGCAGCCTGCTGCGATGAATGGTGATCTGGATGGCATCTTCGAAGCTGTAGACGCCCGCCTCGTAGAACGCTGCCACTTCGCCGGTGCTGTGCCCAACGATGGCGTCCGGGCGCATGCCGAGCGACTTCCACAGCGCCGCGAGCCCGGCTTGCAGGGCGAAGTTCGCCGGCTGTGCGAGCCACGTCTGGGACATATGCGAGGCACTCTCTTCAGCGTTCAACTCCTGGATCAATGACCAACCGGCGAGCTTCGAGATCTCCCGGTCACAGCGCTCGATGACCGCGCGGTAGACAGGCTCTTTCTCGAAGAGCTCGCGGCCCATGGCCCACCACTGGGGGCCCATTCCCGTGAACACCCACACGAGGCGCCGCCGGCGCTCTTCCATGGAGGTATCCATGACGATGCGCGGACTCGCATCGCTCGCCAGAAAGCTTGCGAGCCCTGCGCGCAAGTCCTCGGATGACGAATAGACGAACGACAGACGCGATTCCAGGTGCTGGCGCCGCCGAGCGAGCGTATAGCCCACGTCGGTCATTGCTGGGACGCGGCCATGATTCCCAAGGAGTTCGTTGTTCAGGGCTGCCACCATCTCAGGGAAGACCGATGGATCATGGGCAGTGAGCGGCAGGATGTTGAACCCCCGGCGCGCGGTGGACGGGGCATTCCGGTCGATTGCGGGACTCTCTTCCAACAGCACGTGTGCATTCGTGCCGCCAAAGCCAAAGGAGTTGACGCCGGCGCGCGCCGGTCCCTCATGATCCGGCCACTTAGTCAGTCCAGTAGGAATCAGTATTGGGAGGCTCGCGAGATCGATGGCCGGATTGACCTTCTCCAGATTGATGTGCGGTGGGATCTGTTTATGGCGCAGGCTGAGCGCAGACTTGATCAGGCCGGCCACGCCCGCGGCGGATTCCGTGTGACCGATGTTCGTCTTGACCGAGCCGACATAGCACTTGGTGCCCGGCTTGCGACCATAAGCCAGCGCCTTCCCCAGAGCGTTCGCCTCGATCGGATCTCCGACGGGAGTGGACGTACCGTGGGCCTCGACATATTGCAAACTCCCCGGCTCAATATCTGCCTCCTGGCAGACGCGGCGGATGAGCTTGATCTGCGCGTCGGCACTCGGCACCGTGATCCCGTTTGTATGCCCGTCCTGGTTGACGCCGGTCCCGATAATCACTGCGTGGATGGGGTCGTTGTCGCGGAGCGCATCTGCGAGGCGCTTGATCACGACCATGCCAGCGCCTTCTGCCCGAACGTATCCGTTGGCGCTGGCATCGAAGGTACGCGAGCGCCCTTCCGGCGAGAGAAAGCCCCCCTTAGTCTCCGCAATGGTGTATTGCGGCGTCATATGTAAGAGGACGCCTCCGGCCAATGCGAGGCAGCTCTCGCCGCGCTTCAGGCTCTGACAGGCGAGGTGAACCGCAACCAGGGACGAACTGCATGCTGTGTCGATCGACATACTTGGACCCCGGAAGTCGAAGCAATACGAGATCCGGTTCGAGACCATGGTCATCATGGTGCCGGTCGCCGTGTGCGCGGCGAGCGTCTCGAAGCTCAAATCGGCAAACTGCACAATTTTGTAATCGAGCGTGAAGGCGCCGACGAAGACGCCCACATCCTTGCCGGCGAGCTCTGCCGGCTTCTGCCCTGCATCTTCCAGCGCCTCCCAGGTAATCTCGAGCAACTTTCGTTGCTGCGGATCGATGTAGTCGGCCTCCCGCTGGCTGATGCCGAAAAATGCCGGATCGAACTCATCGAATCCATCGATGTAGCCGCCACGGCCACCGACCAGGCGCCCAGGTTTGGACTTGTCCCGGCTGCCGAGCGTCACGATGTCGTAGCGGCTTGCCGGAGTCTCGGTGATGCAATCTTTCCCATCCACCAGATTCGTCCAGAAGGTCCGGTGGTCATTGGCCCCGCCGGGCAGCCGGCAGCCGATACCGATGATGGCGAACTTGTCGCTGATTTCGAGACTCTTGCTGTTCATGGTCACGTCCTCGTGTTCATTCCTACGGATGTCTGTCGCGTCGGCCCCAGTCAGAACTCTCGGTCTAGCTGGAGCGACGAAATGGATGCACTTGGCTCGCCAAGATTGAACGGGCCGGCGGGAAAGCAGCGGCATCCTCGATACCGACGCTGACCGGCGCTCGATTCGGAGACCACGTGAAGCTCCGAAAGAGCAAGTCCCATAATGTTAGATCGGCGGCATAGTGGCCGGCCTCCCGGAGATCCTTGCTGTGGTGAAGGCGATGCTGCTCCGGAGTGACCAGGATGTAATTCAGCCACCCGAGCTCGACATCAATATTGGCGTGTACGCCGTACCCCTGCGCCGCCTTGAAGACCCCGGCGGCGAAGACAGCCTGTCGAGAAAACCCCAGCACGAGCAGCGGGATCTGGGTCATGAGGCAGGCGCCGAAGACGTCGAGGAATTGATTCACGTTGTTGTTCGAGACGGTCACCTTGTCCGGTACGTGATGGATCCCGTGCACTCGCCAGAGCCAGGGAACATGGTGACCGAGCCGGTGGATCACGAAGGCGCAGAACGAAACGACGATGATCGCCGCTGGAATCTCCACGCCGAGTGGGAGGTCCGTATGGAGTGGCGTAACTGCTGTGCCGATCGAGACCACTGCTACGCGGCCCGCCCCGCCACTCATCATCGTGATGAGATAGCAGAGCCCATCTCGGCGCCATTCCCAGGCCTCGGGCTGCCAGGCGCGGTTATAGGGGATGATTCGCTCGAGCAGCGCCAGGTACGTGAACGCCCCGACGATGAAAGTCAAACTTGTGAGAGGAAAACTGAGCTCGAACCGGATGGCCACGACCACGGTCAACACGGCCGCTAGGAGCAGTAATGGATATGCCGCGTATCGAAGCACTCCGAAGACACTCCGCTTCCCGCAAGCAGACAAATCACTAAACGTATTTCGGTTCATGGCTCGCGCCTTTCTTCGAGGTCGTCCTGCTTCGAATATTTTGCAACGGCCATGCCAACAGAACCGTCGCCTGCATGCTCACCGATGATGAATACGCATGATCCAATTGGGAATTCGGGGCGAATCGGGCAGGCAGTTGGCCTGCTGAAGTGGGACTTTCAATGGGACACTTGGGACTTCCATGAGGACAGTTGGAACTTCGATGGGACAGCATGGGACAGCGCGAACGTAGAGCGACAGGGGAGTTGACAGAGCGCTCGGCCAATGCATACGGTCTGTTGGTCTCTTGAGAGATGGTGTGTCAGTAGCGACGAAAAATCTTCGACCGGAGACCTCTGCCGACCTGACTGGCCGATTTGGGCGCAGCGTGGCGTTGATCATCGGCATCGATCGATACGGTCACGGCATCGAGCCTCTGCAAACCGCAGTCGCCGATGCCCGTGCCATCGCCGCAACTCTTCAGCGGGACCATGGCTACGAAGTCTTCCTCCTCCTTGATGAAGCGGCGACTCTAGAAGGGCTGCGTAATCAGCTTCAGGAGCTGGCGCGTTCCCTAGATGTCACCGATCGCCTGCTCGTATACTTCGCCGGCCACGGCGTCGCGATCACCGACGATGACGAGCCACAAGGCTTCGTGTTGCCGTACGCCGCGACGCCCGGCTATGCGGAGGGTTACCTCGCGATGAACGAGCTTCACGACAGCCTGGCTGCGCTGCCGTGCCGGCATTTGCTCCTCATCTTGGATTGCTGCTTCGCCGGATCGTTTCGCTGGACCTCTCTCAAGCGCGACATCATGCTGCTCCCTTCGGCGATGTACTGGGAACGCTATGAGCGTTTCTCGAGCGATCCGGCCTGGCAGGTCATCACCTCGGCCGGGCCAGATCAGCGGGCGTTCGATACCCTATCGCTGCGTGATCACCGCGGACAGGAAGGGCAGCATTCGCCGTTTGCGGCGGTGCTCTTGCAAGCGCTCGCTGGCGCAGCCGACACGCCGCCGACGGATGGTCTGATTACGGCGACGGAGCTCTACATCTTCCTGCGTAACACGGTCGAGCCGCACAGTCTAAATCGAGCACGGCAGACTCCGGGGCTGTGGCCGCTGCGCAAGCATGACAAGGGAGAGTTTCTGTTTCAGGTGCCGAACCACCCCGTCGTCCTGACGTCGGCGCCGCCGCTTACGCTGTCCAACAATCCCTACCGCGGACTCGAACCGTTCACCGAGCAGCGCCACTTTCACGGACGCGGGCCCCTCATCGCGCAGCTGCTCGACCAAGTCCTGCGCGACCGCGTCGTTTTGCTGCTGGGAGCGTCGGGTAGCGGCAAGTCGAGTCTCGTCCGCGCAGGTCTGCTGCCCGCGATCGAGCAGGCGGCGGCGGAGCTGCGCGTGTTGGGTCCGCTGCGACCGACTGCGAACCCCCTGACCACCTGGCTGCACATCGACGAGGTGCTGACCCGCGAGGATGCGCAAGGACAGCATCTTATCGTCGTAGATCAGCTGGAAGAGCTATTCTCGCTGTGCCTGGATGACTGGCAGCGCCGAGAGTTCATGAAGCGCCTTCTGGCGTCGGGACAGAGAATTCTGCTGGTACTGCGCAGTGATTTCGAGCCCCAGCTCAGCGCCAACGCACTTATCAATCGAGGTGATATCTCCAGGATGGAGATGACGCCGCTGCGCCAGGATGAGCTGCGTGAGATCATCGAGAGGCCGGCGGCGGAGCAAGTGCTCTACTTCGAGCCGCCCTCTCTCATCGATCGACTGATCAATGACGTCGAGCAGATGCCAGGCGCGCTGCCGCTGCTCTCATTCACCCTGAGTGAGCTCTATCGCCTGCGGCTGCAACGCCCGACGGAGCGTACGCTGACCCAGGCGGACTACGAAGACATTGGCGGCGTGGCCGGCGCGCTGACTCGCCGGGCGTCTGCGGAATGTGATGCTCTCATCCAGGAAGACGCGAAGGCCGAGCGCACGGCGCGAAACATCCTTCTGCGCATGGTCGCTGCCACCGGCCAGCTCGCGCGCCGTCGTGTCACGCTCACCGAACTGGAGTTTGGCGATGCAGCAGAAGACGGCCGAGTCTGGAAGCTGTTGAAACGCCTGCGGGAGGCCAGGCTCCTGACCAACGATCAAGAAGCGGGTCAAAGCTGCATCGAGCCGGCTCACGATGCCCTGGTTAGCGGCTGGGAGCGTCTCGTGCGCTGGCGAAGTGAGACTGTAGATCTTCCGCTGCAGCGTCTGTTGTGGGCTGCGGCCTACGAGTGGGATCGTCGCCATCGCGCAACTGGTGATCTCTGGGACCGGAGTGACCGGCTGGAATTCCTACGGAAGGAGATGGAACAGGACGGCACCTGGCTGAACCGGATGGAGGCACAGTTCGTCCACGCGAGTCTCCGACGTCTTCGCAGAACTACGCTGACTCGCTGGGCTCTCGTCATCGGGACATTCGTTGCGCTGCTGGGGCTCTCGCTCGTCGCGCTGAGGCAGCGGGATGATGCACGGGAGCAGCAGCAGCGCGCTCTCACCGAGGCGCGGGTCGCCCTATCTCGCCAGCTCGCGGCGCAGGCAATGCGCGAGCACTCTCCGGATCTTGCAGCGCTGCTCGCGATCCAGGGACTCATCACTGACGATCAGCTGGAGCCCCGCTCGGCGCTGCGCGCGGTAATCGAAGAAGCACCGCTGCGGGCAGCGGTCTTGCATGGCAAGGCCAAACCCGTCGAGAGCCTTGCGATCAGCCCTGACGGGACCTTGCTCGCCGTCTGCAGCGAGGCGGACGGGATCTTCGATATTTTTGATCTGAAGAGTTACCGGCTGCTGAGCAGCAACAGCCTGCCATCTTATGAACCACTGCGGAGCGCGGCTTTCAGCCCGGATCAACACATGCTGGCGCTCGGGCGTTCCGGGGGAATCGTGTTATGGGATATGGTGAATGGTCGGGTACTGCGTGAGCTCACGGGACATCCAGGTTCCGTGATCGGCATGCGGTTTAAGGCCCGCGGAGCTCAGCTTCTGGCCGCTGACTGGTCCGATGGGCTGTTCACGTGGGACCTGGGCAGCAGGCGTCCCCTTTCATTACGGCAGATACGCCGCCAGTCTCTGCTGGAGGGGAGCACCCACACCGATATGAGCGCCTCAGGGCATTACGTGCTTCAGGGGCGCGAGAACCAGCTCACGATGTGGCGCATCGAGCAGAACATTGGAGACCCGATTCCGCTGCCTTCGAACAGCGACTCAATCCTATCCGTGGCCATCGATTCGCAGGGCAAACTCGGCGCAAGCGGTCACTTCGGCGGTGAAGTCCTCTTGTGGGATCTTGAGCGCTCGCGACTTCGTTCGCGTGATCGCCAATCGACGCAAGGAGTGCAGTCGCTGGCCTTCAGTCCGGACGGGAGTTTGCTGTCCGCCGGACGTCAAGACGGCTCGATATCCTTATATGAGACGGCGAGGACAGACGGCCCGTTGGACGACTGGCGCGCCCACAAGAAGACCGTGACCAGCTTGATCTTTTCGCCGGATGGCCAGCGGTTGGTCTCCGGCGCGACGGACGGCAGCGTTGTGGTCTGGGATCTTCGATGGCGCAGGCCGTTCGGACTACCGAATGAACGGCACACAAAAGAAAAAAGGATTGGTAGCCTGAGCGTCAGCCGTGACGCCAGACGCATCGTCACGAGCAGCCTGGACGGTTCGGTGCGCCTGTGGGACATCGAAAGCAAGCGGCTGCTCGGCCGACCCTATCGTCCCCATCCTGGCTCCATCCTGGGTCTAGGCGTGATCCCGGTCCTGAGCACGGACATCAGCCCAGATGGTCGCTGGCTGGCGAGCGGTGGACAAGATGGCGGCATCGTCTTGATCGACACGACAACCGACGAACCTCGCACGCTGACCCCGAAACATCGAGAGGCCGTCGAAACCGTTGCATTCGATCCGGCCGGCAAGATCCTGGCGAGCGTCGGTTGGGAAGGTGAGATAGCGCTCTGGGATCTCGCCACCGGGAAGCGACGAGGAGAGCCCCTCAAGGGCCACCACCACCCCATGAGCGACTCCATCAAGCTCGATTTCAGCCCCGACGGCAGGCTTCTGGCCTCTGGAAGTAGTGATGAGACCGTGTTACTTTGGGATGTGGAGACAGGGAAGCCGGTCGGCTCGCCGCTTCGGCATGAAGCGATTGTGTCGGCCGTGCGTTTCAGCCGCGATGGGCGGATGCTGGCGGTCGGCAGCAACCAGCAAGTCTTCCTCTGGAACCTGCCGTCACGCACGCTACGTCCGCTACCGCTGCGAGGGCACACTCAGTCGGTCGCTCACCTAAGCTTCGCCCCCGACGGAAAAGTCCTCGTCTCAAGCGATCTGCGGGATGTGCGCATATGGGATCTGGACAGCGGTCAGCTCGCGGGTCCGCCCCTCGATGCGTCGCTGGCGGAGGTCAGCTGGGATGGGCGCTTGCTGGTGGTGGCGGAGCGAGAAGAGCTGCGCGTACACGAGCTCTCGATCGCTGCCTTCAGCCGTCAGGGCTGCGAGCTGGCCAATCGAAATCTATCTCTCGCAGAATGGACACAATACGTCGGAAAGGGCGCCTACTGTCGAACTTGTGCAGCGCATGAACCAGGCGCCGGTGCACCAGCCTATGCGCCTTCCTGCAAGGCCGTGCCAACGGCTGGCACCGGCCCGTGAAGCAGGGCGAAAACTGGAATTACCCCGGATCAAGAGTGGACGACGGGCGGGCGAGCTTACCAGCAGCGCGCCAATCAAATGGATCAGCGCGGCACTGCGCCCCACCTGCTCCGCCGCCCCCAGCGACTGGGCTAGCACGTTGCGGTCTCTCGGCCGGCTACGTAGTCCGTTCTTTAGGGCGGATTTTCATCGCAGCAGTTGAGATGCTTCTAGCCAGGGAAGGCATTGAAGCTGCAATTGACTCTTTCGCCATCATAACTAAGCACGTCGACGGAGATAAACGAGAGTCCCCAGCCCACATACAGCTCGACGAAGCCTTTACTATCAGTGCTTCCATCCAAATAGAAGGGGATTCCTCCTCCATACATTCTCCACTTCATATTTGGACGAGAGCCTTTCACATCCAGAACCGCGGTTGGCGGGGGGAACAGAAACCAAAAGCAGTTGTGCCATGTTTGGCCGGCAGTAAGAGCCTGGGCATTTTTCTCTTTCCTGGCCTGCTCACGCAGCGTTTGTCGTTCGCCGTCATTGAGCAGTGTCTGCCAGCTACGCAAGATAAACTCCTTACGCGCGAGGTCCTGACTGTCAAGGATCGGAAACATATCATCGGAATAGCTTGCTGCTGCGTACTTGGGCGCATACGCCCCGGCTTTGATGAAGCCTTCCGCCAAGGCCTCTCGGTTCTTGATCGGAAATGCATCCGCAGGCACAGCCATCGCCCGTGTACTCCGGTCTTCGATAGGGCCTGCCGCCATGGCCTGCGGAGTGTTGGGAGCGTGATCGCTCATTTGTCTCAGGCCGTCCGTGATTTTCCCGTTCTGTGGAGCCCGCTGCTCTCTCAATTTCGTCGGCATTGTTTGCTGGGTAGCGGAACCTTCCTCGTCAGTGGAGTTGACCGAGTATGCTCCGTTCCCATCGCAGCCCAGGAGGAAAGAGAGAACCATCATGAAGCTTGTATTCCTCGTCACGCTCGCTCCTTTACCCCTCGAGAAAGGGGCGTCCTGGCCGTGGCGCGCTGTGGCACCACGACCTCTGTGTTGTCTAGATCACTTCGCACGCGGCGTGCCATGGAATCGCGAGTTGCTTGGCCGGAGACGAGAACTTCCAGTTCTGGGTTCGCAATCAATCTAGATTTGGGAGCCCATAGGCCTGCGCCATTGGGACATTTATGAGACACGCATGGGACCGCTATGGGACATGGGATGAACTGCCTGCCCAGTTAGTCGGTTTCAGCCTCGATGATGGGCCATTATCGCCAAAGGTCATCGGGGCGCGACGGAGAACACCGTTTCTTGCCGCGAGAGGCTCTGTGATCTCCGCGATACACCGGTAACGGAACCACCGCAGACGCTCCGGCTCTTGGGCAAGCACTCGCCGTCTTCTGATATGAACGGCGTATGCAAGAAGCTTCGCACGTGGCTGGCATGGGGTTTTCACGCAGCCTGGCAGTGATCGTCGGCATCGACAACTACGCCGCGGGCGTTCCACCGCTCGGTAATGCTGTGCGCGACGCCATGGCCGTGCAGCACTGCCTAGCCGAGGAGCACGGATATGAGATCCTCTCGCGCATCAACGAAGAAGCGGATGGGGAGTCGCTCATTCAGTTGCTCGAGGTGGAGCTTCCGAGGCGGCTCGGCAGCGAGGATCGTCTGTTGTTTTATTTTGCAGGTCACGGAATCGCTCTGCCTGATGACCATGGCTATCTGATCCCCTACGGTGCAGAGCTCGCACGCACCGACAAGTTCCTGCCCATGCAAAAGGTCCAAAGCGCGCTCATGGCGCTGCCGTGTCGCCATATGCTAGCCATCCTCGACTGCTGCTTCGCTGGCCGGTTTCCCGATGCGTCGAGCCGCGACATCTTATTGCAGCCGAAGAGCATCTACCAGGAGCGCTTTGCTCGCTTCGTACGTGACCCAGCCTGGCAGGTGCTGACGTCGGCAGCTCCCAACGAAGCGGCGCTCGATGTCATCGCGCTGCGCGACCAGCGGGGCGGCGGTGCCGGAACGCACTCGCCCTTCGCACTCGGCTTGCTGCGCGGGCTTCGCGGCGCGGCTGATGAGAACGGCGACGGGCTCGTTACGGCCACCGATCTTTACCAGCACGTTCGCGCGTTCGTCGAAGCGGTCGCCGAGGAAATGGGCCGACGGCAGACTCCGCAGCTGCGCTCACTGTCACGCCACGAGCGCGGCGAATACGTCTTTCGAATCCCCGGGCAGCCGCTGCATCTAGCCCCCGCACCGGCGCTCCTCGCCGGGGAGAATCCGTACCGGGGTCTAGCGTCTTTCACCGCGTCGGATGCCCATCAGTTTTTCGGCCGCGGGCGGCTCATTGCACAGCTGCTCGAGCATGTGCGCACCCGGCCGCTGACCGTAATCACGGGGCCTTCCGGCTCAGGCAAGTCGAGTCTGATCCAGGCCGGGCTGCTGCCTCGCCTGCGTGAGGAGCTGAAACTTCGCATCATCGACCCCCTGCGACCGGGCGAAGACCCGGTGCGCACTCTATTAGTCGCCCTGGGATCGAGTGAACGCAGCGTGCCTGAGGCGCTCCGTGCGATCCACGCCGCTTCGGCGGAGAGTAGGCTATTGATTGTTATCGATCAATGTGAAGAATTCTTCACTTTTCCGGATGATCCCTCAACGGGTGAACGGTTGCTCCAAGAGCTCACTGAAGCGGTTGGTGCCCTCGCTCCATGGCTACACATCGTGTTGGTGGTGCGGGCCGATTACACGGCGCGCCTCAAGCGGGTGCTCGCGACCCCGATCGAGCCTTTCATCGTCGGAGCAATGACCCAGGACGAGCTGCGAGAGGCCATCGAGCGGCCGGCGATGAACCATGTACTGTTCCTCTCGCCTAAACTTGTTGATCGTCTACTTAATGAAGTGCTGCCCATGCCCGGAGCCCTCCCATTGCTGTCGTTCGCCTTGAGCGAGATGTATCTGCTCTACCTGAAGCTCGACGCCCAGGATCGGGAGCTCACACTGGAACACTACGAGCGGGTGGGCGGGGTGTCCGGAGCGCTGACTCGGCGCGCGACAGAGGAGTACGAAGCACTATGCCGACGCGATGTGCGCTACGAAAGCGCGGTGCGCAACGTCATTCTGCGGATGATTGGCGATGAAGGAACAACGCGCCGCCGCGTTTCGCGAGCAGAGCTGCACTATTCAGACCCGGCTGAGAATCGGCGCGTCAACGAGGTGCTGCGCGCCTTCGAAGCAGCTCGACTCGTGGTGTGGCAAGGAGGCAACGGTGAGGAGTCCTTCGTCGAGCCGGCGCATGACGCGCTGCTCAGTGACTGGGACCTACTCAAAGATTGGCGCAAGCAGGCACGCGAAGCGATAGCATTCCTGCGTGCGCTGGCCCCTGCGGCGGCCGAGTGGGAGCGCCGCGACAAGGCCAATGGATATCTATGGACCAGCACCCAGCGTTTGCCCGTCTTGCAGGCGCTGCTCGGCTACGGCAAAGGCTTGCTAAACGCGCGTGAGGAGGCGTTCACGCGACGGAGTCTGGCGCGGCTTCGCAGGCAGCGCGTGATCATTGCCAGCAGCGTTTGCCTCCTGGCCCTTCTGATGGTCCTCGCTACTTTTTTCTGGCGGGCTGCCGAGCGAAATGCGCAGGAGGCGCGCCAGCAATTGGCGGCGACTCATCGTGAGGCCGGCTGGCAGCGCTTACTCAATGCCGAGCCGCTCCAGTCGTTGGTCTGGCTCAGCGCGGCCTACCGCGAAGGAGATCGCAGCTCTGCGTTGGCCACCCTGCTCGCTAGCGCTACGCAGGATGTTCGCAGTCTGGCGCTGCTTGGTCACAGCGGACCTGTCTACCACAGCACCTTCAGCCCCGATGGCACGATGGTCGCGACGGCTGGCCATGACGGCAGTGTGCGGCTCTTTGATCTTCAGAGCGGACAAGCTCGGCGGGTGCTGCAGAGACACACCAAGCCGGTCAACCACGTGGCGTTCAGTGCGGATGGCAAGCGCTTGGCCAGCGCGGGCGAGGATGGCATGGCGCAAATCTGGGATGCCCTGCACGGCACTCTGCTTGCAACCTGCGGCGATCACAAGCGCAGCGTCGTGTATGTCGCCTTCGATCCGACAGGCCGAAGCGTGGTCACGAGCAGCCAGGATGGTACGATCGGCCTGTGCGATACGGCGACGGGCCGCCGCTTACGGACGCTACAGGGGTCGGAAGACGGCGTAGAGCGTGCCGTGTTCAGCTGGAACGGCACCCGCCTGCTTGCGTTGGGCAGCGACGTCCGCCTGTGGAACGCAGCGACCTTCGAGCTCATTACAACGCTGCACGACAAAAAGGACAACCTTCATGACGCCCGATTCAGCGTCGACGGGAAGTGGATTCTAACCGCGGGCGACGATGGCACCGTGCGCATTTGGGACTCCACGAGCGGGCGCTTGCATCGGGAAATCGAGACAGGTATCGATGGCGTACGTATTGCAATCTTCAGCCCCGACGGACAGTACATCCTGGCGGCAGGACTGGACAATACTGCTCGGCTCTTTCGCATAATCACGGGAGACAAGCTCGTGGTGTGGGGGCCACACGCCGGCTACGTCGCGCAGAGCGCCTTTAGCCCCGATGGGGACCTGAGCGTCACGGCGGGATTGGACGGAAAGCTCATGTTGTGGCACGTCCACACCCATGGCCTCCTCGCAGCCGTCGATGCACATACCGCGCTTATCAACAGCATCGAATTCAGCCCCGACGGTGCCATGCTCGTCACAGCCGGCCAGGACGGCATCGCGAGGCTATTTCGCCTGGGACATGAGCGTGTACGTCGAGTGTTGGCGGCGAAGTTGCGCAAAAGTCTGGCGGCTTTTCCGGAGCAGCTTGCCTTCTCGCAGGATGACTCTCGTGTGATGGCCTGCGGCCAAGATGGCGTAGTTCGTCTTTGGTATACAACGACCGGCCGCCTGAACGCGGAGTTGCGCGTGCCAGGCCAGGAGTGTTCCGGCGCAGCCATGAGCGCCGATGGGCACTGGGTTGTGGTCAGAGCCGAGCTTGGCGCCACAGTGTTCGATGCCAGTACCGGCAATTCAAGCGCATCGCTCAAGGGGCACGAGGAAGAGATCGAGACTGTCGCCTTCAGCCCGGATGCTGAGCAGATCATCACTTCGAGTAGCGATGGCACCGCGCGTCTCTGGTCGCGACGCAACGGCCGCCTGCTGCGACTGCTCAAGCACAATGATAAGGTGAAGTCGGCGCTGTTTCATCCGTCAGGGCGTTACGTTCTGACGACTTGTCTGGATCGCACCGCCCGGTTGTGGGATGCATCGACCGGGGAGCTGCTGCGCAGCTTCGAGAACGTTGGTAACCATCTACATACCCTCAGCCGCGATGGCGCACGAGTGCTATTCGACATTCCCTCAGGCGGGCTGCGGGTCTTCGAGACCCTGACAGGGAAGCCGCTCGGAGCATTCAAGGAGCACAGTATGCTGGAAAGCAGCGCTGAGTTCAGCCCTGATGGGATGCGCGTCCTATCGGGTAGTCTTGATACCACAGCGCAGATCTGGGAGGCCGACACCGGCCGGCGGCTGGCCACCCTACGAGCAAGTCACTGGGTGGGCAACGCAGCCTTCAGTCATGATGGGACGCGAGTGGTGACCGGAGATCGAAATGGAGCAGTGACGATCTGGGACGCCGATAGTGGCAAGCCGCTGCTATCGCTGACCGGCCACACCGCCGGCATCCTTCACGTTAGCTTCAACCATGACGGCTCCTTGGTGCTCACCGGTAGCAACGATGGCACGGCCAGACTGTGGGACACACAGCCTGAACTCCGCGAACCAACAGTGGTGGAACAACTGGCACGCTGCTATGCACCGCAGAGACTGGAAGGAGCGCGCCTTATTCCGATCGCACCACCACACGGTTGTCCACCGCCCGATTGGAGTAAGGACCGCAACTCGGTGAGCTGGCTCCGTGCAAGCAATCTGCGCGACTCGGGGTGGCAGGCGATGCTGCAGGGGCAAGAGGAACTGGCGGCACGCCGGCTAACCGAGGCGCTTCAGATTTACCGCGAGCTGGCTTATCCGCTGGGCGAACGAGGCGTGCTGCTGGAACTAGCCACGCTGCATGCGCGACAAGGACATAAGGAGGAAGCCACCCGCTTCTGGCAGCAATGGTACGGGAAAGGCGGCGAGGCTCCGCCTCCTGCCGATGTGCTCCGTCAGCTGGGCGCGGCCAACCTGATCATGTCGCATCCGCAGGAAGGCATGGAGTTGCTCGAGCAGGCACGCGCACTGGACCCCGAAGAGGTAACTATCGCCATCTGGCATCTGCGAGCGCTCTTCTCGACAGGGCAGCTAGCGGAAGTGCTTGCAGCGGCGCCGAGGCTACCTGCCGTTGAGTCGGAGGGACAGTTGATGGTCGATGCGCTGTGGTTTGCCGCGCAGCGACTCCAGCAAGCCGAGCCCAAGCGACATGATGCGGCAGATAGGCTTTTGCGCAGCTATCAGACGCTCAAAGACGGCGCGGAGCCGCGCTGGAGCTTGAGCGCGGCACTCGAGTCTCTGCTGCGCGGCACCCTAAGGGAGAGCTGGCCTAACGTGGTCGAAGTCGCGTCTATATTTAGCCTTCTTGATCGGAAGGTCGATGACGAGACACGTGGCCAGCTGGCGAAACTGTTGGCGCACTGAGCGCGTCACGCAAACCGCTGGTGCGGAGCGCTAGGCCACCCTGAGGCCACTGTGGCATACTCGCCTCCAGATGACGCGCCCGTCTAGAATCGCCATCCTGTATGTGCCGGCTGATCAGCCCCTGGCCCAGGATTTTATAGACCACCTGGCTCCGATGGAGCAGGAAGGGATGATCACGATCTGGCACTCCGAGAGCTTCGGGATGGGCGATGTCCGTCGGGCGGTCGAAGATCAGTCCCTCCAAGCGGCGGAGCTGATTTTCTTCCTGTTGAGCGCTTCGGCGCTGGCCAATACCGATTTCGTCAAGCAGGCCAGAATGCTCAAAGAAAAAAGCCCGGCGCAGTTGCGCACGATCCGCCTCGGCTGGTGTGACGTGGCAGTCATTCACCCGTTCAAGGAGCTGCCCTTGATGCTGGATGGCCAGCTGGTCAGCAGCGCTAAGGATAAGGCGGAAGTCTGGTTCAACATCTGCCAGGAAATTCGTCGCATCCTCAGTCCGCTCACGCTGAAGATCTGGGTTGACTCGGTAATCGCTCCTTCCGCGACCCGCGACATCAAGCTGGTACCGCGGCAGACGCGATGCGACTCCTTTGCGATGGGAGCTTCAATCCGCATCGGCTTTCACGCGGATCGTGACTGCCATGTCATCCTGGTGAATCGAGGCACGTCCGGGCGGATCACTCAAATCTATCCGTCTCGCCTCGGTGAGGCCGCGTTCTGCCGTGGAACTGTGAACCACTATTTTCCTCGCCCCGCCGATCCCTTCGAGTACCGCCTGGACGGTCCGCCGGGTCGCGAACAGATTGTTGTACTGGCACGCTTAGAGCCCATAGGGCCGGATCAGATGCAGCTTGAAGCTTTCGGTGATATGCCTGGATGGGCGCGCGCCAGCTATGAGTTCGAAGTCTGCGCCGGCTAAGCCCTGAGAGAGGAAATGTCCGAATCACTCCCCACCAAGCGTGCGTCTTCTTCACCCTCCCACTCGCGCACTGCGGATCAACCACCGACTGCTGACAAGCGCCCTTCGGACGAAAACATGTCTCGGATGGTTCCGACGCTGCGGGTGCTCTTTCGCGGGGAATCCGGGATCGTGGATGAGCCGGAACGAATGATGGAGCAAGCACAGCTCATGTGGATCCTGGGTCGCAACAGTACCGACCCCTTTGGGCTGGCCGGAGATCTTCAGGTCTCACGAAGGCATGCGCGGTTACGCAGGGCTGGCAGCCAGCTCTATTTGCGAGACGGCGTTGACGACGGGGGCAGTCTGCACGGGACCTTCCTTAACGGCCGCAGACTGTCTCAGGAGGAGACCCTTCTTTCAGACGGAGACATCATCCGCATCGGCGACACATTTTTAATTATGGCCTATTGGCCGGCCAACTTCGACAAGCAAGACTCGATCCCTGCCATTATCGGCCAATCGCTGGCCGTCTGTCGGCTGCGCCATCGAGTTCTGACCGCGGCAGCAAACGCCGATGTCGACTGTATCCTGCTGCTCGGCGAGAGCGGTACGGGGAAAGAACTCGTTACCAAGCAGATTCATTCCCATTCAGACCGCGCCCAAGGACCGCTGGTCGTCGCGGATCTGGGCAAGGCACCGGGCAGTCTCGAGAACTTCGTATCAGAGCTGTTCGGCCACACGCGAGGTGCCTTTACAGGCGCGACCTCGGACCGCGTAGGGCGGTTCGAGGAAGCGGAAGGGGGCACGATCATGCTTGACGAGATCGGCGAACTCTCCCTTGAACTGCAGACCGCGCTCTTGCGGGTCCTCGATACCAAGCATATTCAGCCGCTTGGCGCGAAGAGCAAGCTCAAGCCGGTCAATGTACGCGTGGTGGCAGCGACGAATCGAGACCTTGCGCTATCCGTCGAGGAGAATCGCTTTCGCAACGATCTGTACGGGCGCATGCTTGAGTGCATCCTGCATCTGCCACCGCTGCGAACACGACGCGAGGACATCCTACTATTCGTACGAGAGGGGCTTGGCGCACGCTCCGCAAGCAAGCTGGATCCAGAGCTTGTGAGTAGGCTGCTCCTTTATCCCTGGCCGCGCAATGTCCGTGAGGCACTGAAGACCGGGCAGGCACTGGCGCAGGCTGCGCAAGAGCGAGGCGCTACCTGTATCACCGTGGAAATGGCGCCATCATGGATCGCCGGGTTCACCGCGCCGCCTGAGGCGGGAGACGCCGGGGGGCGACTCAATGCGGCCGGTGTGGAAGCAAGGGCGGAGCCTATTGCAGAAGACCGTCATGCCGACACCGAAGTTACCAAGGTGAAGTTGGTGGCAGCGCTTTCGGATGCACGGGGTAATATCTCGAGGGCAGCACGGCAACTGGGCGTCAATCGAAAGTCCATCTACAGATGGATGGAGAAATACGGGATTCCCTCTGACGACATCCGAAGTCGGTCGCGGTCGTAACTGCCATGCTGTCAACGGGAACGCTGGTGGGTAGCTACCGAATCACTCGGCATATTGCCTCAGGCGGAATGGGGGCCGTGTATGAAGCGCGACATGAGAGTATGGGCTTTCGCGTCGCCATCAAGATCCCACTGACCGATGGCGTGCATGATCCGGTGTCAGCTGCGCGCCTCCAGAATGAGGCAATTGCCGCCAGCGTCGTCGAGCATCCCCATGCGATCAAGATTTTTGAATACGGAGAGCTGCGCTCGGGGCTGCCCTACCTGATCATGGAATTTCTGCCGGGCAAGACCTTGGCCGCGTACCTGAAACTCTTGCGGGAGAGCGGAGGGCGCTCGCCAGACTTCACGACCATCGTCGATATCGGCGCGCAGATCGCGGGAGCACTGGCCGTGGCGCATCGGCGTGAGACGATTCATCGCGACGTCAAACCGAATAACATCGTTCTGGTCCCGCTTCACGGAAGAACGGGTCGCGGGTCGCAAGCGGAACGCTGGCACGGCGTATTGATCGACTTCAACATCGCCAAGCTGCCCCCCAACGTTGCTCCGGACGTACCGGCGCTGACCGCGCCCGGGCAGTGGCTGGGAACGAAAGAGTACATGGCACCGGAGCAGGCCGAAGACGCGGCTATGGTGACGGATCGAGTCGACGTTTACGCGCTGGGGGTCGTTCTGTACGAGATGCTGACCGGCAAGCTGCCGCAGTCTGTATCTCGACGGGGGATGCACGCAAAGGCAACGCCGACGATCGAGCTACCCGATGACGCGAGCCGGCATGAGCTGGCGCTGGGCAGCCTCGTGGCACAGATGCTCGTCGAGCGCCCCGAGGCTCGCCCCACAGCCGACCATGTGGAAGATGCGCTGCGTCTGCTCTTCATCGAAGCAAGCGCCCCCCCTGCGCCGGATGCCGATATGGGCCCGCCGACCTCGCGCACGGGACCAGCCACGATGGGCAATACCGGCCCCAGAGCGTCCTTGGGCGTCAAGCCCCCGTGGCGAGGGATTTCACCTGGCGTCAAGTGGCTCGCCATCAGCAACTTGATCCTCCTCGGAATCGTGGGGCTGTTGGCCGCCAAAGAATGGAGGCAGCCGATTCCGGTTCCCCCCCCGCCCTCCCGGATGGAGCCCTTACAATCTCCGCTCATCGGAGCTCGCAGTTGGCGGCGGGTCGCTGTCCAGGGAAATCCTCAGGACAACTTATCGGGAGTCTGGGGCAGCTCGCCCAGCGACATTTGGGCCATCGGACGTCAGCGCGGAACGCTTCTTCATTATGACGGCCGGACATGGACGCAGGCGACGGGCCCCGCGCTGAATGGGAACCTGTCGCTGTATGCCATCTGGGGCAGCGGACCGCAAGACATCTGGGCGGTGGGCAGCAAGGGGGCACTGCTGCACTTCAACGGCGAATGGGAGCGTGTTTCATCAGTCACTGACGCAGATCTCTTGGCCATCGGCGGTAGCAGCGGCAGCGATATCCTGGCGGCGGGGCGCGAGGTGCTGCTCCATTTCAACGGTCGAGGCTGGGAACCTCTGGAGGTTCACGAACGCTACAATTTCCACGGCGTCTTTTTCGCCGGGCCCGGCAATGCATGGATCGTCGGCTACAACGACATCAACAGCGGAGTCACGCTTCGATATAACGGCAAGGAAGTAAAGATCGTCGCCAAAAATGAGCTTCGCATGCGCGACGTCTGGGGCGATCCGTCTGGCGTCGTCTGGGCCGTGGCGACCCGAGCGCCCTCTGCTGGATATGTCCTGCGATGGGAAAAAGACAAGGGTTGGCGCGAGGCGTTTCGAGCCTCCCGCTGGCTAACGACCCTTTGGGGCACCAGTTCGACCGATGTCTGGGCCACGGGAGAAGGCGGGCTGTTTATCCACTTCGACGGAAGCACCTGGCAGCGGGCCCTCACCAGCGAGCCGGACGGCACCTTCCGCGGCCTGTGGGGGACGCGCGACGAGCTATGGGCAGTTGGCGAACGGACGACGATCCTGCACCTTCGCGAGTGGCCGTATACGCCAATCGGGTTGCCCTTGCCCAACAACCTGAACGATATCTGGGGGGAATCCGGCAAGGGCGCGTGGGCAGTCGGCAGCCGTGGGACTCTCTTACAATACTCCGGCAACGACTGGAATCGTTGGGAACTGCCAATCCAGCACGGCCTCAATGGTATTCACGGTTGTAACTCCAACGACGTCTGGATCGTTGGTGATGAGGGCTCCAGCCTGCACTTCGATGGCAAGGCCTGGACTCCTATCCCGACGGAAACAACCGAACGGTTACTCGGAGTGGCGTGCCAGGACGGGACGGCGTGGGCGGTGGGCGCGCGCGGCACACTGATGCGTTTCGTGGGCGGCGCGTGGCAGCGTCTTGACTCCAACGTGCACGAAGATCTGCGCTCGATTTGGGGTAGCGCCGCGAACAATCTCTGGGCGGTTGGGCAAAGTGGGATGGTGCTGCAGATCGCTGGTGGTCGTTTGAACCGTGTCGACGCCGGTGTCTCGAGCGACTGCTCGCGCGTGTGGGGTGGTGGCCCTGAGGACGTCTGGATCGCCACCCACGATGGGTTTCTAATCCACTTTGATCACGGCACCTTCGCGCCACCGCAGCGCCTCGTGGCTGGAGCCATCCGTGCGCTCTCGGGGACCAGCAACAGCGATATCTGGGCGGCGGGCAGTGGCGGCATGCTGATGCACTTTGATGGAAAGGCATGGAGCAAGCTGCGCAGCGGTACCCAGGAATCCATCTTGGGCATCTTCAGCGAAGGACCGGGGAATATATTCCTGGTCGGAGAACGCGGCGGAATATGGCACTAGGAGAAGCGCCATGAGCGAGAAATCAACAAGCGGTTCGAGCGGACGCCGTTGCGTGTTTATTTGTTACAACGTCAAGGACAAGGTATGGCTCGATCAACTCCTCCTTCATTTGGAGCCGCAGAGACGCGATGAAGGCCTCGAGATCTTCTTCGGCGAGGAGATCGAATTTGGGAGCGACTGGCGCGCTGAGATCCAGTCGGCCCTTCAGCGCGCCCGCATCGCCATCCTGCTAGTCAGCCCCCACTTCATGGCTTCCAAATTCATTGCCAAAGAAGAACTGCCGCCACTGCTATTAGCAGCGGAGGATGATCTTGTGAAGATCGTGCCACTGTGGCTGCAGCCAAGCGACTGGGATAAACGGCTGACAGCATTCCAAGGCGCGAACCCGCTCAGGCCGACCTTCTCGGAAATGCAGGCTGCCGAGGTAGATCGCCGTCTTGTAAAGCTGTCACAGTGGATTCGCCAAGAGATGAAGAAGGTGGACGAAGGAGATGGTCATGCAGCCGCTTCGTCTGCCGCTGCTACAGATGCTGGGAAATCCGCCGCGGTGCCTTCTTCCGCTACTATGAACGTCGAAAAGCTGGCCACACTACCTGCTCCGAAGATCCAGGCGGGTGAACATCCGCTGCCGCGAGCGCCAGATGAGATCTCCGCGAAGCCCGATCCGCACGCCCAGGATCTCAAGGGGGGGATTCCTTCACAGAGTGGCGGCTCGTTCAGCATTGGCCTCGGACTCCTGCTGCTTCTACTACTCGGCGGCGGGTTGCTGGCCGGTCGCCAGCTCTCTGGTCAGAGCACTATGATCTGGTGGCTGCTCGCCATGGCTGCTTTCGCACTGCTGGCGACTGCAGTGTCGGCCGGGCTCGGCGGAGCCATGGGAGTGTGGCAGAGCCGCGAGGCGAAGCTAGTCGGCCCGCCTGCCGTCTTCGTCGTGATCTTCACCACCCTGCTCGGCGGCAGCCATCTGCTGGCCCGCGCCGAGTGGCAGGCGCGAGGCACCATCACCGGATTACCACCGGGAAAGGCCGCAGAGGTTTACCTCGGGCAGTGTCATCCGCGCCCGATCGATCTCCGGACGGGACAGTTCTCGGTGACCGTTACCTCAGATTGTGATGCGGATCCCCTCTCCATGACAGTCCTCGTCGCCGACTGCGCGCCGCAGCGCGAGTCGATCAGCAAGCAAGACGCGCGTGCCGGCATTGAGAAGCAGTGGCGCGGCGTGTGTGGTGCTACGCGGTTCGTGGGGCGCGTCGTGGGGAAACGCGGCGCACAGATAGAACGGCTTCCAGCCAAGGTCTGGATCTGGCCCGTCAAATGTCCCGAATTGAGGGGCGACACCAACGATCGAAACCTGTTCAGCATCGAGCATGTACCGCCTCAATGCCAAGCCCCTCCCTTCCGATTTGCCTATCGCATGGATGGCGTCACGAAGATGCCGGTCGCTGGTGAGCTCACCGCCCCGGATCCGCTGGACATTCTCATCGAGATTCCGCTGCCTGAGGCGTACTAAACCTTCCTAATGCCTTCAATCCATCGCCCGACGGCGGAATGTTTGCGGACTACCTGCTTTCGAGCTTGATCAACACACGGTCCTGTCGAAGCCCTGCGTGCCAACAGCACGTACTTAATCTCACGCTTAATCAGCTCCAACTTGCTCGGTAACCATGAGCTGAATTAAGCCGTCTTGCGACGGAGTGAAAAAGTTCGTTGACAGGATCGCCAGCGACGATTCATGCGGATGGAGCGGGGGGTTCGACCTAGTACTCGGAAACCCGCCGTGGGACACGCTCAGCCCTGATGCGAAGGAGTTCTTCTCGCGTTATGACGAGCGAGTTCGCTTCCAATCGAAGGGGGAGCAGGAGATCACGCTCTCAGCAATGCTCCAAGACGTTTCGATCGCTACCGCTTGGGCTCAGAACCGGCGGAACCTGTTCGCGACGGCATTCTTTCTTAAGGAATCGGGCCGGTATACTCTCTTCGCGCCAGGAAATCTTGGCAAAGGAGACTTCAACGTCTATAGAATGTTCGTTGAACTCGCTCTCCGGTCGGTACGGGACGGAGGCCGAGCGGCCCAGATCGTACCCGAGGGGCTCTATAGCGGAGCCAATAGTATGGCTCTCCGAAAGAAACTGTTCGACAGTTTCAGACTCGACTGGCTTCTCGGATTCGAGAACGCGAAGGAGATATGGTTTACCAGTGTGGACTCACGCACGAAGTTCACTCTCTACAGTGCTTTCCGTGGTGGCCACACCGAAGAATTCCGGGCGGCGTTCTGCATTCGTTCTCCCGATGAACTACGCGCGATCATGGCCGAAGCAAGTATGAAGCTACCGGTCGCCATGGTCAGGGAGTTTTCGCCCGATGCATTGGCCGTAATGGAGTTCTGCGGACAGCGAGACATCGACATTGCACGGAAGATGTATCAGCATGCCCCACCGCTCGGTCTGCAGATTCCAGGCACACCGCGCCGAGAATTTCTCCGAGAGCTTGAAAGCGGGCATGTGCAAGAATTATTGACGGAAGATTCGAGTTGCTTGCCTCACTATGAGGGCCGCATGATTGAGCAGTATGACCATCGGGCTAAAGGCTACTGCTCCGGGCGTGCTCGATCTGCAGTATGGGCAGAACTGCCCTTTGGGTCGGCTGATAAGGGCATCAAGCCCCAATGGTATGTCCCGCGCGACAAGATTCCAGCGCAGGCTCGTCTGCGCGTCGACCAGTATCGCGCTGGATTTTGTGATGTTGCCAGCCCGACAAATGAGCGCACCCTGGTGGCGACCATCATTCCTCCTCAATCTATTGCAGGCGACAAGGTGCCAACTGTCCTGATGCGATCGCCGAATCCGACGGCAGATTTGCTACTGTGGTTAGCCATTGCGAATAGCTTCACGATGGATTTTCTAGTCAGGATGAAGGTGAGCCTCAAGATGGCGCTCACGATCCTGGACAGCCTCCCATTTCTCCGGCTTTCTCCAGACGACGCTCGCGCCAAGCGGCTGACCGCCGCAGCGCTCAGACTCGTATGCACTGGACCAGAGATGATCGGACTGTGGAACCTGATGGCCGCGCAAGGGTTGGTAAGTGAGGTTTCTCTCGAAGGTCCGGTGCCGGGAATTATCGACGCGGAGCAACGCCAGAACGCTATTGCAGAGATCGAGGCCGAAGTCGCGATACTCTATGGACTCACGGCCGAGGACGTGGCGTACATCATGGAGACGTTTCTCACCGTCAAGCGCAGAGACATTGCCGCGCACGGCGACTACCGCACCAAATACCTCATTCTCGACCGGTACGACCGCATGCAGCAGGCCATCATTGCCGGTCAGCCGTACGAAACAGCCCTCGACCAACCTCCATCCGACGCGCGAGTTGCTCATCCGACACGAGGACCAGGAGTCGCATGAGCGCGGACGCAGCGGCTCCGGTTACGCCCATTGACGAACCCAAGAGCCAGTACCTCCACGTCACCACGCATCTGTACGCGGCGTCAGAGCGCTGGGATCTGGTCGTTCTCGGGCTACCTAACTGCCGCGTGGAGGCCTTGGCCGAGGGCTGTGCCGAGGCACATCTTGAGCCAAACAACCACAACCGCTTTGAGCGGGCCTGCGACTCCTGCAAGGCACAGATCTACGTCCACCATGACCGCCACATGGCACCCGCGTACGTTGAAGCGGCGCGGACGTTCGTGGAGTCGGCTCCACTGCGCAAAGGCTGTACGGGTTACGTCGGAAGAAACGGCGTGCTGGTCATCGTTGGGCCGCGCCGAATCGTTACGACTGCCTATCGCAACCCGCCTAGCGGTGGCCGTCGCAATAGCAACGAAGACTATGTAAAGGAGATGATCCACGTACTCCGCCGCAAGGCGGCACGCGCGCAGGAGACGAACATGAACCCAAGGCAGCACCGAGCGGCCTTTCTTGCCACCGAGCTACGACCGCTCCTTGCCAAATTTGCTGATGGCACTCATGATCCAAACGATGCCTATTGGCTGCTAGTTCTTGTCGCGCAAGCTGCTCAGGTCGCCGCTGATTCGGCAGAACTGCAGGCGCTGCTCTATCAGGCCGAGCGTGCGCAAGTAGCCACGACGCTGCAAAAGCAGGTAAAGCAGCCGGAGCCAGCGACGCTGCTCGCTTCCTTGCGACAAGAACTCAGCTCCACTGTGGATCCGCAGGGAACGCTGGAAGACGCCCTTTTTGAGCTCGACGACTGGCTAGCGCTGTGCGAGCTGCGCGGCGATAGCAGCTCAGCACAACAAGTGGCCATGCGTGCGGTCGCCATGCTGGCGCAGTACCCTGACCGGGTCCGTGATCTGGGCACACTGGCCATCGCCCAGCTAGACGTATTGCCTGCCCAGGCGTTCGCTCGCGGGCTCTGGCAAACCGTGGCACAAGCAGACGCTGCCAGCGGCGCGCTGAGCCTGATCGGCGGCGTGGTGCAGCGAATCATCTCGCTTCTCGAATGGGCGACGGTCTTGCAAGCGCTGCGGCCCAAGTCAGCGGCACCGCGAGTAAAGGGGGAGCCGTTCGAAGGCAGCTGGTTCGACTGCTATCAGGTGGGCACGGAACTCATCGTCCAGGTGCAGCTGCCCGCAGGCCAGCGCCTTCGCGGAGCGCCTCAACTAACGCTACTTTCTGCAGAGGGTACCCGCAGCCTGCCGGTCCAGGTCAATCTTCAGAAGCCAGGCAGTGTCTGGTTGAGCCTGGGGACGGAAGAGCAGCTGGCCAAGTCGCTTGGCCAAGTCCGTGAGGCGCTCGGTGTTACGGTGGAGCAGCTAGAAAGTGTCCACATCCAACTGGAGTTGGAGCCTGAAGCAAATGCGGAACGCGACGGCTGACCAGGCGATCGTCGCACACTACCTGACGTCAGGCCAGCTTCCATGGAAGACGCGAGAGCTGCGTGCTCTGGGACAAGCGCTCCCGCGTGCCGCCGAGCAGTGGTTCGCACTCCAGGCACCAGAAGCCGAAGCCCTGGCCCACGCCCTGCGCGAACGACTGTGGACGGCAGCTCAGGCGAATAAGGCCTGGGAACTCGCAACCGGCTGGCCAACCCTCATTGCTGGGTGCATAGCGGCGACTGAGGTCCTGGGCATAGCGAATCCAGATTCGGACAGGATCCATTACCAGAGTCCGATCCGGACCGAGCTGGAAGCCGTGCGACAGCCCGCTGTCTACGTCCTCGTGCAAGGCGGCGAGCCCACCAGAGTACTCTGGGCGGACCGAGGAGCGGGTGAGCCTCAGCCGATAGCATCGCAATCGCCGCAAGCCCAGAGCTGCGCCACGTTGGCCCAGACACTGCTGCGCCACCCGGGTCACCCGGTCTGGCGGCTGAGGGAGCCGGTCGGAGGCGACTCCCAGATGGCGGGTTTGCTGCTGCGTCTGATCGTCGATCTTGCATTGCCGAAGTCGCTGCACGGGGATTCGATTGGTATCACGGGAACGCTAGATCCCGATGGCAACCTGCTTCCAGTGGAGGGAGTCACTGATAAAGTGAATCGCTTCATCTCGAAGTTTCATAGCGGTCCCTGCTTCGTGCCAGCCTCCAACTGGGCAGAGCTACAGGAGTTACGCCCACGCGCATTCGGAGATAGTTTCAAAATACATCAGGGCGTGATGCAGCCATCGGGCAGGTTGTCCGAGACGGTTTGGCAGAGACTGTACCCTGTGCACAGCATCACCGAGTTGCTTGTCCGCTTCGGGATTGTCTTAGAGCACATACCGGCAACCCGTCTCTTTCGCGACATCCGCGCCCAGGCGAGCTATGTCACCGACTGGCGCGGCATCAAGAAGAGAGCGGACGAAATCATTCCTCTCCAGCTTCAGGACCTCGACCACAAGCCCGATCGCAACGATCCTCTTACTGATCTCCTCAGCCGGTTGAGTCCCATTGATATGGCAACACGCTTCTGCACTCCCATCGGTGGGCTGACAAACGATGGCGATACACGGGGAGCTGCCTTGTCAGGGCGTCCGGGGGCTGGCAAATCGATGGTGATGCGCCGTCTGCTATTCGATCTCAATGTGGGAGGCTGGCAGCTTGATGGACCGGCGATCCTCACCAACGCCCGAAGAATGCGGGTTGGAGAAACCTGGGCCCACGCTCTGGCTAGGCAACTTCGGCCCCAGAAATGGGATGCAGACCAAATCGCAGAAATACTGACTGGGCCGGGCATGCGTGGCGGAATCTGGCTCCTCCTAGATGGCCTCGACGAGCTGCCATTGCGCCAACGTCGAAGTGTGCTGGGAGCCCTACGGGAATGGCCAGGGCGATTTGTCCTTGCGGCGCGAAAGCTGCGTCAGACTGAGCGGTTTGCCGGAATTCTACGGCTTGGGATTAAGGATCTTACCGCCGAAGCTCAGAAGAAGCTGCTGGAACTGGAACAGCGTAAGGACATCCAGGACGCGCTCGATGCGATTCGTAAACCGGATTGGTCAGTTGGACATGAGCGGCGAAAAGATGCTGTCAGTTGGCGCGTGCGCGAGCCGGACCCGCTTCCACCTGCACAGCAGATGCTAACTGAGCTCGCGATGACTCCACTTGGCATCTCGCTGTTAGCGACGACGACGCAGCCAGGGCAACTATTGCCCGAGGGTCGCGCTCAGCTCTTGCGCCAAGGCATCGGACACTTGATAGAACGGGCTGAGTCTGATCAGCGGATATCCGAAGAAGAGCGACTCATTTTTGAAGGGGCCGGAGTGGGCCTGATCGGAGCTGCCGCATGGTCCATGTTGCGAGATGGGCGTGCCGTGTTGACCAGCGAGGATCTCCGGTGGGCGCGCACGCAGCTACATCTGCCTCCCGAAGAGTACCGATCTGTAAGCAGAGTCCTGTCGGCGAGCGGCTTCGTGCAGCCAATTGGATCTGGTCACTACGAATTCAGCCATAAGTCATTCGCCGAGTACTGCTCTGCTGTGTTCCTGCTGGCGCAGCCACTACTGCACGATGACCTATTGAGTCGAATCGGTGAGCCGGGAGTGGATGAAATTGTATTGCACCTGTGCGTGCTGTCCCGAGATCTGACACCCTGGCTGCGTCGGCTTATGACAACTGGCGACCGCCCACTGTCCGCGTTGTCGTTGGCCATCCGAGCACTGGCTGAGTGTCAGGTTGACGCAGTTGCAGCCGAGGACCTGTCTTCGGTACTCGGACTTCGACTGCGGCTGCTCAGCTGGTTCCCTGGTCAAGACCTTCCGGGCGACCTTGGTCGTCCGGGCAGCGTTTGGGAAGTACTGGGGCGCTTCTCGTCATCGCTGAGGACCCGTGTTGATTCACTCATTTCAGCGTGTCATCCAGAGGTGAAGCGGTGGCTAGAAGATCCACCGGCTTTCCAGATCCAACGGGGAGACTACTCGCTCAAGAGTGACTACTACCAGGAACCTGACTGGCGGCACGGCGACAAAGATAATTGGAAGCTCCACCGAGAGATAGCGGAGCAGATCTACTTGGCCCTAAGGCCACCAGTCCCTTTGCGCAGTGTCCTCCGCTTTCGCAACGGGAAGGAAATTCTAGTTGCGCGCGGCCAAGGCGATTGGTTCATTGAACTCGAACCTTTCCTTGACTCGCCGGAGCCGTACTTGCGAGAAGTGGCGGAAGATGTCTGGCTGAAAGCGGCGCCACTATCACGTCGCATTGAACTCCTGAGCTGCCTTCATGACTATATCCACGGATGGCACCCCGAGCGCTTCAAAAAGCGAAGAGAGGAAATCATCGGTGCTGTCCTTGAGGGCGGAACCCCGCTTCAGCAGCAAGAGGCGCTGGCGCGGGCGGCCATCTCGATTGTTAGGTTTGGCGGCAATTCCGAGGATTCCCAGTCCTTGATGGACGCGAGACTCTGGTCGCAAGAGGACGCGCCGATCGGCCTTGCCCCCATACGTGCAGAGGTCTGGCTCAAGAACTGGGACTGGGGATGGCGGTCGGGCTTGCTGGGGAACGAGGATGGCTCGGCCCTAGAAGAACTCTATGAACGGTTCCTTCGTGACGAAAACGAGGCGGCCCGTTGGCGGGCGCTAGTCGCCATCCGTAACCTCTGCAGTGGGCGCTTGACTCAATCCCATCGCTTGAACAAGAGGAACGTAACCGCCAACGACGAAGAGAAGCTGGCTCTGCGGGCTCGGCAGCGTCGCGTAGCAGAGGCCCGGACCATGCTTGCAGATTCCGATCGAGCCGTGCGCATCGAAGCGTTGCAGTTTCTTCTGGATCAAGGCGAGCATCTCTCAGCACCGGAGCTGACACCGTTTTGCCTTTCGATCAATCCCCAGGAACGCTGGGTTGGTCTGGCTGCAGCAAACAAGCAAGGCCAACAATTACAACTTGAATACCTCGTGGAACTCCTGGTCGAGGAAGAGACGAACACGCAGCAGTCAACTCCTTACGCAGAGCGACACACTCCCGCGTGCACTCCCAGCAAGCTGGCGATCGAAAGGCATGGTAAGGGGGCACGAGACAAACTGCTCGACTGGGCGCGGGGGCTCTATCGTTCCAAGGAGAACCGACAATACTTGTACGAGCAGCTTGATAGTAGAAGGTTAGGAGTCGTTGCCAGGGCGCTTTTGACGGAGGGGTATTCCGATCGCCAAGTTCCACTTTCGGAATTGGCAGCACTGTTGTCAGGTGACCGTCCTGAGCAGCGCCTCTGGGCAGCTAACGTTTTGGCAGGCAACCATCGCGAGCAAGAACGACTGCAGCTTCTACTGACCCTTGTGCACGACTCAGATCCAGCAATCGCAGCTCATGCAAAGCGTATTGTGGAGCAGCAGGAGCGTGACGCTCAGTGGATTCAGCAGCGGCAGCAATCGGCGATGGCGGCAGCCGCCCGTTTGGTCCCCGTCGTGGAGTTGGATCACTCACTTGTGAATGGCTACCCCGATCTCCTGGGGCTCAACCGTAACCAAGAACCTGAGCGCCGAGAGCCGTTCGCCATGAAAAGCCTCGATTCCTTTACCTCCTTTGAAGCGCTGTGGGCGGCGCTTCGGGAACACCCGATCGAGCTGGAGTCGTTCCAGACCGTCGACTATGAGGGCAAGGACGACAGGTATGACCACATCGAGCATGTCGCGGAGCTGGCCGCGCACCAGAATCTCGAAAGACTCAGTCCCTTCACGAAGAAAATCTATTCCCTCTATCAGCCCCAGTACAGAGCAGTCTGCCTGAAGGACTTAGGTCATCCATTGGTCGGGCTGTTTGCTGAGTTGATACTCACCGGCGAACCGCCCGCTGCCGACCTACTACCGCTGGTGGCTCGCGATGAGAAATCAGCTATTCGGGTTGCGCGGATCAGCAAAGGTACATTGCTGGCCGCTGGCGCCATCAACGCCTTCATCGACGCGGCAGTGGCTGGCTCACTCGGCGTTCAATCAGACGAGGACCATACCAGCGATGAACCGAGCCTATTTCTAGGCACACCGCCGGTCTGGTTGCCTCAGTTTGAGGCCCTGGCTGGTCTCGAAGGCATCATTCGACTTCTGCAGGCGCGGCTGCCAGTACGAACCTCTGCCGTGGTCTTGAAGTACTTGGATGGGCGGCTTCGCAATTCGGTCAAGGACATCTCTGAGGCGGTCCGCTCACAGGTCTTGGCGTGGGCACGCGTTGCGGCACAAGAATCTAAACAGGTCATCGCCCAGTTGGTGGCACTGCACGTCCTTGCAGCGCTGGGTGAAGGGCAGGATGCAGACACCTGGGCTGAGATTCTGGACAAAGGTTCTCCAGAGATGCCGGAGCTGGCATTCCGAGACGCCGTGCACATCATTGGGCAACACGGAAATGTACGACACGTGGGATTACTTCGGAAGCTGCTCACGCGTCCTGCAGCTCGGGTTGCAGTAGCGGCGCTCACCGCGTTGAGTGCCATCGGGACGGAGCAGGAAGTCGAGCTGTTCCTGGAGCGCGTCGATGGCATGTGGATGCTGAGGCACCGCCCGCCACCGAGGGGATTCGACAGTATGACGTTGCCGACAGACGCCAGAATCGCCGCCATCCGGGGGATCATTTGTCACGGAAGCCGCCATCATGCGTTGCTGCTGGCCAAGCATCTGCTCGACGAAGCCGCTTCTCGCTACACTGGTGGCCGGCGCGGAAGCCTCAAGACAGTGACAGTGATCGAGAACAATGGGCTAGTTATCACTCGATTCATTCAGGGCGGGTCCGTCGGTTTTTCTGTCCAGACAGGGCCCAATGAGCACCAATACTACGACTTTCGTCCCTTAGATGGGTCAGTGCTAGAGGCATCGCGGCAATATGGTCGCCATCCCGAGCATGCCCTGCTGGTACTCGGCGCACTGCTCACCGATCCCGGCGATACATCCTATGGCATCAATGTTTCTGGCTTTGATGAGTCGGTGGATGAGGAAAGCAAGATCCCAGGTTTGGCACAGGAAGCCATTGCCGAGATCATCCGCCGCACGGATCGCGAGGAAGTCCGCCGGGCCTTCGTTGAAAGTGTGCTCTGGGGGGGGCCAGCCGCCGAGCTAGCTCGAGCAGAGCTGGACCGGCTTGGCGGGCCGCAAAAGAAGGACATCCCGCTGTTGATGGAGCATCTGGAGGAGCATCCAGACAGCCAAGAAGGTCTAGCACTGTTCACCGAACTCGCACCGATAGAGCGCGAGTTGGTTGCGATTTGGACGAACCATAACTGTCCATGGTGGCCCGGCACCCCATCCCTATCAAGGTAGCCTCCTTGCGTCATCAACGCACTGTCATCAGTAAGTAAAGTGTCCGGTGGTTTGTAGTAAGTGGTGTGTCCGCTTTTGGTTTTGGGAAATGGGAGAAAAATCTGAGCCCGTCGTCGAGGCTGTGGGTAAGTGGGCAACCTGCAAGGTTGTCCAAGCTCCTGGGGTCAAGCCGACGGGCTTGTCCCTGGGAGCGGCTTATCCACAGCCTTAGGCCGCGCGCCGCATCGCAACCGCTGTCGACCGCAGTTCCTGTCCGTCCGAGCTGTAGCGCCCCAGACAGTGCGGCCCGTGGTACACGCTCAGCGTCTGGTCCAGATGCCGGTACACTTGCACCCGGCACTTGGCGTACGTGTATCGCTGCTTGGAGCTCGGAATTTGCAGTCTCTTTCCCTCGAAGGACACCGTGTTGTCGTTCTGCACCTGCCGCTGATCTACGTGCGCAAAGATCCGCTCCAAGTCCCGTCCCACCACCGGAACAAAGGCACTCCCTTCCTCTGTGGCTTTCACCATCAGGTGCTGGTTGTGCCACGGCTTGAACACCTCCTGCAGATACCGATTCGCTTCTCTCATCGTCGTGATTCCGGCCCTCCTGAGCTCCTGCGGCAGCCGTCCCTGCCAGGTCTGCCACAGCCTCTCCCCGCGGCCTCTGGCCTGCGGGCTGTACGCCACGATGAGCTCGATTCCCAGCTCCTCCAGAGCTCTCTGTACCTGCGTTTTAAAGCTCCGGTCCGGCTCGCCTCCGGCCTTGGGTGTGTACACGAAATGACTCGCGCGATCCGTGTACAGAGAACAGAAAATCCCGTGCTCCTGCACGACCTCCTTGAGCACTCCCATTACGCTCTCTGTTCCTTCCTGCTCCACCATCTCGACCGAATACACTTCGCTGGTTGCGTCGTCGAGAACGACCAGCAGATCCTGGTACCCCGCCTCCTCTCCTAACCACTGGTGAGTGCTTCCGTCCAGGTGCATCATCATTCCGGGCAGAGGCCAGATCGGCGACCGTTTTGTATCCAAGGTTCGCTGTCGTCGCTGAGGCTCGCAACAGCTCTCCCAACCGGTGGACCTGTTATGAACGGCGAAGATAATCCCTTTTTCGACTCTCAACAGCGACAATAGCGACTCTGTGCCAACCGAATGGCTCCGAAGAGCGCTCCTCACAGAGCACGTACCTAAGGCTTTCAACTCGTCTGCACTTGGCCATTGTTCGACATGGACTCTTTCCCCGTCAGCGGCACGACTGCGTGCTTTCCTCAACTTCCATACGTCCTCCTCTCAAACGGCGAGACATGGGGCACGCGGGCGCGCGGCGACTCCCTCCAGACCGGGCGGAGTGTGTCCTACCTACTCCACCGACCCCCTCAACACGCTTGACCGCGAACCCTCGCTAAATTTGCAGACCTCAGACGGAATGAGGATGAACGGCGATCCATCGTATGGGATCGGGTTCCTTTGTTTATCAAAAAATTGCACAATATATGCACCGATATGTGGCAGTGGTGGAAGGTTGAATAAGGGAAGTTCAGAGCCCAGCGTTGGGAAGTACCGAATTCCCTTTGTGACTCTGGTTCCAAAGCGAATCCATTGGGCATTGAGCTTGTGAGCCACCTGATTGTGAAAGCCGATGACGTCGGTGATTTTGCATGGAAGGCTCCAATTGATTCCCAGAAGCATCTTGCAGCTTTCACTGCAATAGCGATGGTTGTTGGAATTGCCATTGAAGAGACGTTTGCATGCCGCACATTCCTTCATGTTGTAGTTGTACTTAATGATCTTCATGGACCCCTCTGTTGTTGACCATATCCTTGCACACGCGCTCGTCAAGATGATGCGGAAGTTATATACTCAAAAGAGTCACAATGGTACGCCAGACATCTCTAATGCGTGTTTATGTGTGAAAAATTGTCATTGTGAAATTATCAACTCATCTTCAATCTGCAACATGTGGACAACTGCAAGAATCCATGGCGCGGACCCCAGCGAATCGAGGCCAATAGTGGCAGTGAACGCTGTCTCTCTGTCATCTTGATTTCGTGTCAACACACCCTGACTCGACAGTCGGTCGCAGCATACCACGTCCACATGCTGCTGTGAATTACAAGAATAGATGCCGTGTTTGATTGAGAAGTGCTCCGCAACGTAGGTTCATTAACTACATGCCAATTAGGTGCGGAATATCTATAAGGAATTTCCCGTGGAACGATTTTTGCATTGCGAGGTTGCAATGCGCCATTTGAAACCGTAATCCAAACACCGTTGGCGATCCACAATGGTATGCTGTGTTCTTGGGCTGCGCCGCGATACAATAGCGGTTGACATCGACGGTGTACAGCAGCAGCGAGCCGGGAAGGGATGCTGGCGAGGCAGGCCAGTCCGGCATACTTTGAGGGCACACGGATGGAGCATTTTTGCCCGACAGCATGAGTGTCGTAGCTTGTCCTACGCAGGATTTCCTAGACGATTCGGGCGGAAGCTGTCTTCTCAATCTTCACGGGCCCGAGCGGTCTCTCTATGATTGAAAGGATGGTCGATTTCATTGCGATTTGTTGACCCAGCTGCTCAATCTCCGCACAGAGCGGATTGGCGAGCGTTGCGTTGCTTGGTGTTATTGATGGCAGATGCGCACCGGTCTCACCGATCCGCGTGCGCTGCTTGAACACTGACAGTCCGAACTCGACGCTTCTTGGGAATCTCTCGCGGACCCTCCCCAAACGCGAGCCACGCCGGGGACACACCAAGAGCTTTGGCCAGCGACTCGAGCACGTCCACGCCGGTCTGCGCGCCCTTCTCAATGTTGGCAATCGCGGTGGCGCTAAGATCAATCAGTCGAGCAAGTGCAACCTTGGTCTGGCCGCGCTCGAGACGTATCGTAGCCAAGCGCGCCCCCATACCGTCCGTCGTTGACCCGGTGCTCTCGGATTGTTGCGGCCCGAGACCGTACCCTAACCAACCTGCAGTGACTCCAAGCGCATCGGCCAAACGACATACTGAGCCAACGGTCGGCGTACGCTGTCCAGTTTCGATTTCACGCGCCGAAGTTTGACCGCCTCCAATTCGGTGCACGACCACATTGCGCGTCAGTCCAGCGCTTTTTCTGGCCTTGCGCATGCGCGCGGGAAGGCCGAGATGAAGAGGATTGCGGCGACCACGAACCATCGACAGGTGGTAGCACGGCCCGACGCTGGTCCATAGTTGGCATATTTGTTCTCAAAATACTACTGTTAACTTTGTTGCAAATCGAGCTAAGTATGTGTATTCCTACCACTTGAGCCCGGCTTAGTCGGGCCATAACCCAGAGACCGCTCGACCGAAATCGAGCGGCCCCCTTCAACCCGCGCCGGACACCGCTCCCAGGCACCGTCCGACGCAGACAGGTGCAGTCTATGCCGTGCCACCTCCCTGCTACAAGTGTAACTTCTCACCGTCGGAAACCGTTCTCCAAGAGCCCATCGATCATCGCCGCCAAGCTTGATATGACCAGGCCCGGCGAGCGCTGGGCGCAGAGCTTCATGATCTGGGCTGCCACTGGTGCATGTCCGGCTTGGAGACCTCTGGCCGTTGCTCGAAGGAACGATGCCCTTGTCGTCGCTGTTGAGTGGGGAACGTGGCCCCATGATGAGCGACCGTACGGAGTCGTTGAGATCGCGCTATCCGGCGACTCTCTGCGCTGGCAGTCGTTCCAGATTGGAGAGAAGGAACGGATGTTGAAGCTGGTGTCTGGTGGTGAGTCCGCCGATGGACTGGCGCTGTCGTTTGGTGATCTACTGCGCTATCACAGAGAGCAGGCCGGACTCACTCGAATGGAGCTCGCAGCGCAGACCGGACTGGCGTATCAAGGCATCGTCCAAATCGAAAAGGGAGGCTCGACTCCGTCGCTACAGACGCTCCGTCTCCTTCGCAAGGTCGAGGCACTGCGGCCATTCCTACAGGCCGTGGGCACGCCAACGTATCGCACCGGACTGCGATCTGTTCGCAGCGATTCGTCGGCTCTGTCTGTGAACGGAGAGGGACCATGAAGAGGCCCCCAAAACCAACTCCTACGAACCAGGGAGCCTACGCTGTTGTGAAGGATCGGGGCAAGCGAGCGAGCATGATGCTCGTCGGTCAGGTCATGGACAATGGCGATGGCTCGTTGATGATCTATCTCGATGCACTGCCGCTCAGTAGGACGCTTCTCATCCGTGATCGACCTGTCACGGAATCAGTGCCTCCCCTTCCATCAGCGACGACATCTCCAGTCCGCAGCGGACCAAGCGAAGCGTAGTCCGTGCGGGTCTGTGCCAACAGAGGATGAAGCAGAGTCTTCTGTTGGTCCTTCCTATTCGTGGAAAAGGACGATTCACATGAACGCCAAGCTCGACAAGATGACCAAGAGCGCCAAGTCTCAGCGGAGGAGACTCAGCGCGGCCACCGAAGAGAATACCATCGTCGGAAAGATCCGGGATGAAAGGAGCCAGAGCAAGCAAGAGGAAGTCTCTGTCTGGGGTCCATACCGCGATGGACCGAAGCGGTACCGGCTGAAGATTTCGGAAAAGGGAGAGGTCCGCAACGTCTGCTACAAGACCAGAGAGGATGCAGAGAGCGTCAAAGCGAACCTTCTTGCACAGGCAGAGGATCGACAGGAATGCACTGTTGGTGCGGCAGTGACGGCATTCTGTCAGTACCTTGAGGAGACTCGTTGCATCAAGGAAGATTCCGTTAGGGGGGCTGCTCAAAAGCTGGCGTGGCTTCCTGCCGATGCTCTTCTTGTCAGCCTCAAACCAGAGCAAGCGGAGCGGCTTTACAGAGAGCTGGTTCAATCGGTGAATCCGCACAACCAGAAGCCTCCTTCCACAGCAACACAGCGCGCTCGACTCACTACAGCGCGCTATTTCTTTTCGTGGGCACAGAAGTCTGGTCTGTGTCGGCAGAATCCCTTTGCCACTGTGCAGCCGATCGGGCGCATGAATGTCGGCAAGAAGCAGCTCCGCATCGACGAGGCCAGGCGCTTTGAAGCGGTCTGTCTGAAGCAGGCCGAGAGTGGCGACACCGCAGCGTTTGGCGCGCTCCTGATGATCTATCTGGGTCTCCGGCAGAGCGAGGTGGCAGCGCGAGTCAAGCGCGACATTGACGATGAAGGGAGGGTTCTCTGGATTCCGTCAGGAAAGACCAAGAATGCGAAGCGCCGACTGAAGATTCCCGAGCACCTACGCCCGCTCCTTCTCACTCTGCTGACTGAGAAGGAGTCCGAAGATCGACTGTTTTATCCGCCGAACCGGAAACGCAGCAGCAGCTACTATTGGGCCCACGTGAGGCGACTGTGTCGACTCGCAGATGTGCCCGTAATCTGTCCCCACAGTCTGCGCGGCCTACATGCGACGCTGGCGCTAGAAGGAGGCGCAACCGCAGACTCTGTTGCCAAAGCGCTGGGTCACGGCTCCTTTGCGATGACCGCCCGCCACTACGCCACCGAGTCCAGCGTGCTCGACGCGCAGTCCAGCCGAGTCTCTTCCGCCCTTGCCGCGCACCCCGATTCACAGATAGAGTGGGCTCGCTTACTGAAG
>JAEUKA010000108.1 GCA_016794465.1 Myxococcales bacterium
TCCTCGTGGGCCTGCCGCCGCTCGCGATCCTTGCCTGGTGACAAGTCACATAGCGCTTGTAGCCCTTGCTGGAGATGAAACAGCGCCGCCTGGTAGGGCGAAGGCTCGATGGCTTCCTCCACAAGCACCGACGGAAATTCACACGAAAATGCAGCTTCGGCTTCCATGTTGAGTGGCTCCTAGTCAGGTCGAACTTCTGAATGAGTGACATGTCGCATGTTACCTACGTCATCTCGCATGTACACGCGGCGACGCCGACACTGCAAGAGCAATCGAGGGGTAAAAGGCTGAAGCGCTCGTTGCCGACTGGCTGCCCCTCTCTACCTTCCATTGCCAGGGAGTCCCCATGTCCGTTGCTCGCTCGTCGCAACCGAACACACCTGATGCACAGCCCTCCGTTCCTCATCACGTCCGCCGCTATCCCGCTGGATTTCTCCACGTCTGCTTTGCGGTTCTGTGCGAGCGCTGCGCGGCGTTCATGCTGGCATCGTCGCTGGTGCTCATGCTCTGCGAACGCTTCGGATATCCGCGTGCTGAAGCGCTGCGCCTCGCAGGACTCATTACCGCCGCTGGATATCTCGGCAGTCTGCCCGGCGGATTCCTTTCCGATCGCGTGCTCGGGCACCGTCGAGGATTGGTCGTTAGTCTCCTGTTTCTGACCGCTTCCTATCTGCTCCTGTCGCTACCGTCAAACATGGTGTTGTGGCCAGCGATGACAGCTCTGACCGTCGGAAATAGTCTGTTCAAACCGAGTCTGCACGTCGTCGTCCGTCGTCTGTTTGCCGTCGCCGATCCACGCTTCGAGCGAGCGCAGCTCTGGCTGCACCTCGTCATCAACCTTGCCGCTGTTCTTGGTGCGCTCGTTACCGGAGCGTGGACACAGAAAGGAGATTGGCCCGTGGTTTTCTCTGCGGCCTCGCTGACGATGCTCGCTGCTTGGGCGGCTCTGTTCATCGGACAGCGCCGGATGTCTTTCTTCCGCAACGGCGAGCCTTCCTCAACCCGCGAGCAGTCAGAGCAGACCCTCTCCTCGTGGCATCGCGTTAGGTCGATCGCGATGCTGACGCTGGCCATGGTTCTGTTCAACATGGCGTTTGGTCAGGTCGATGGCGCGCTGCTCCTGTGGACCAACCAGCACGTCGACCGCACGCTTTCGGGAAACTCGATTCCTTTGCCGTGGTTCGTTGCGCTTCCGTCGCTGCTGGTCTTGGTGATTGCGCCTGTGCAGATTGTCCTTCTGCCCCGTCTTCAGCGCAGACTCGGTATCTATCCCTTGGTCGCGAGCGGACTGGTCGCCACGTCGCTGGCCTTCGCTGTGCTGATTCCTGCTGACCGGCTGTGCCATATGCGCCTCATCGGAATGGGATGGCTGCTCGCCTGTCATTTGCTGCTGGTGGTCGGCGAAACCCTCGTCGCTCCGCTCGGTCTGGCGCTGGTGCTCAAGCTCGCGCCGCCCAAACGGCTCGGCGTGGTCATGGGAGTCTGGTTCGTTTCCTGTGCGGCGGGCTATTGGCTGGCGGGTGAAGTCGGCGCGCTCTGGTTTTCATTCTCACCAACGGTTGGAATGACTCTGCTGACACTCCTTCCGCTGCTCGGCGCGTGCATCGTCTTTTGGCAGTCGAAGCGCGACACGCTGAAATGACGCGGCATCCGTCAGGATACTCTATCGCTACCGCACCTCCTGCCGGGCCTGAAGGCCGAAGCAGGCGATCCAATCTTGGGCGATGGCCATGCTGATGGCGGTGTTGCGGTCGAGGCCGCGCAGGTGGGCCAGGTCGTCGAGCTTCTGGTCAACACTCGCAACCAAGCGCAGCGAGATGCGGACCCGATCCTCTTTGTCCGGTAGCTTCCTGAGCCGCTCGGCCTTGCGGATGGCTTGAGTCGCTGGCTTGATGACGGCTTTGGTGTCCCGGCTCAGCGTGAGAGAGGCAGAGGTCGTTGCGACGGGAAGGGGCCGAGGCTCCGCTTCTTTGGGTACGGGCGGTAGCGTTGGCGCTGCTGCGGTACTCGGTGGCGGCGCTGCGGCAGCGCTGGCGGCAGTTGCCGACGCAGGAGGTGGGACGACGTAGACGGGTTGCGGCTGCGGTGTCGCCGGAACAGACGGCGGTGCGGCTCGCTCGGTGCGGCGGGGAGATGGCTCCGGTGCTACGGCTCGCTCGGTGCGGCGGGGAGATGGCTCCGGTGCTACGGCTCGCTCGGTGCGACGCGGCGGTTCCGGCATCGGGGGGAGGTTCGGAGTACCGATTCGTCGGCTGGATTCCGCTGAAACCGAAATAGGGGGAGCCGAACGAGCTTGTGGTTCGGGGGGTCTGACTGGCTCACGACGCACTGCGGGGGCCGATGGCGGCTCGAAACGCGGCGCAGCGGATTCTTCCCGGCGTGGCGGAGCTGGCGAATAGTGGGTGTCTGGCCTGGCGTCAGCCCTGACAGCAGGTGTTTCGGTCTGCTCGGCCAAACCCATCTGCGCGAGCCGATCTTGCAGGTCGGGAGCTGGACCATCTGGCGCTCTCGCGCCGGGGAAAGCTTGCGGCGTGTAGTCCAGCGCTCCGCGCCTTTTTGCACCACGGCTTGTGCCAGCGTTGACATCAGCGCTGGCGTCCCTTCGCGAGTCCGTGGCTTCCGTTCCTTCCACCAGACCCATCTGAGCCAGCTTGTCTCCCAAGTCCGGCGCGGGTCCGTCAGGGGCTCGCGCACCAGGAAAGGCCCGAGGAGTGTAGTCGAGTCCGCCCCCTTTCTTGCGGTCGCTCATCGGTGCCCTCCTAGACCCAGCGTCCGCAAGATGTCATCACACAGCGCTTTCATGATCTTGTTACCCTCGGAGGTTTCCCCGTAAGGCACATCCCACACCGGGCGGTAATACTCGGCGGCGCGCTTGATGGCGGGCGAGTCCGGCACCGGATGGGACCAGACCGTGAGCTTCGGAACCTTGGCACATGCACGTTTCAGCGCGGCGAGGGTCCGGGTTCCTCCCGCGTCGGCGCGATTGATGACGACCAGCAGCTTCGCCTGACTCTCGATCAGATCAGGAAGCGCATTCTGCAAGTCATCCAGCGCCAACCGACCATCAACCGGAACCACCACGAGGTCAGTACGAACAGAGCCCGCCAGCGCCAAGCTCGGCGAGGAGTCCATCACCGCGAGGTCTGCACTCAGCCGCAAGTTGGGCTGCTGGTTCGGCGAGTAAATGACTGTCAGGTTGGGACTGTGCTGATGCACCGTGCCATCACCCACCCACACTTCGCCACCCGAGATCCAGCGCAGGATATCGCCTTGTCGATCGAGTCCGATCGCAACCGTGCGCAGGCGGTGATGGACAGCAGCACGCAGAGCACAATGTACGGCAAAGGTGGTTTTGCCGACGCCACCCTTGTTGTTGTAGAAAACGACAGACTTCATGTTGATCCCCCCTGATGTCTTGTCTGGCTTCACCCTTGACGCCAGGGTTGACATCACGCTTGCCCCAAAACAGAGTACCGATTTTTCCGGGCAGAGTGCAAGGAAGGAATTGAAGCAGAGTATCTGTTGGAGGCGACTCCCAACGCTTCACCCACCACCGAGCATGGAGTATGTAGGGAGCCAGGAACAGGATTCCCTACTCGCATCCTTTTGGAAGAGCGCGAGCACTCCTAAACAGGATCAGTTCCAAGTGCAGATCCAGTCCGGTCCCCAAAGTTGGAGCGATGAAAGCGGAAGCCGGAACAACCAACGGATCTGATCCAGATCAGGAAGGCCGCACTGCCCACCTCATGATGAGGTGATGTGGATCATTTCAAGATCAGATCCGAACCCTACCTGAGCCCACTATTTCCCGGTCGCGAACGTGTGAATGCCTGCTCGACAACCAAAGCAGTACCCAGACAAAATATCCAGGTATTGACCCGCTTTACCAAGGCGCGGTATGATTTACTGTCAGAGTTAGCAGTACCTTGCATTTGTATGAGAGACACAAGGTCCAGAGCGGTACACGACCTCTGACGCAACGTCTTGAGGTGGTTCATGGGGAAACAAGAGATCGAAAAAGTGTACTTGGATGAGGACTCGGTAAAAGTCACCAACTCTCGCTTCATTGTCGGGGGACAGACCTTCGCCTTGGCTGGTATTACGTCCGTGACTGGAGCCGTGCTGCGCGAGTCGAAAACCGGAGACATCGCGTTTGGTCTGTTGGGGGCCTGTTTGGCGGTCTGGGGCTTGGGCGGTCACGCATGGGCGTTCCTCGGTGGACTGGTCATGGTGGGTCTCGCATACTTGGACGCGGTGGTCTTCAAGAAACCCGTCTACTCCGTTCACATCACCACCTCAGGAGGAGAGACAGAAGCTCTCCGCAGTCATGACGAAGGAAGAATCGCCTTGGTCGTCGATGCCCTCAATCGGGCCATTATCGAGAGGGGATGAGCCAACTTTTTGGCGTGCGAAACCGTCCGATCGCAGCTGTCGCGTATTTAGCGATTGATCGGTCCTGAAACGAGAGGCTGTATGCGGACCTTTCTTGGGCTTTTGGATCAAACCTAGCCCTCTGAAACACGCGGGACCGTCGGTACGGAGCCATGGGTGTGGTTCCAATCCAGACACGCGAAGATGGTTCGAGGCGTTGCCATCAGCGTCCAACACCCCAAAGTTGGCCAATCAGCCACAGGAGCAACAGAATGGCGCCGCCGCCGAGAATATATGGCAGGGCAAACCATAGAAACGCTGCGACAAATGCGACACCGATCGGTCCAAGGATCGCACCAAGGAGTGCACCGCCGACGCCACCAGCTTGGAATCCGATCATCACTCCGCCTACAAATCCGACCAAGGCCCCGGCGCCCATCACCAGTTCAACAGGACCTCCACCAGACGATGAACCAGATGGAACGATCTTCCCAATGAGATCGCCACCACCGCTAAAAATGTCAAAACTCATCTATCCCTCCCATCGCGTCTGAAAGGTGAAAGTGCGGACCCTGATTGACTATACCACAGGACGATGCAGACACAAATACTGGTCTGGCCGTGGCTACCCCAGACTGCTGCACTAACGACCGTTCTCTGTGAGCACCACACTCGCAGCGTCCAATGTCGAAGCCGATGGCGGTTCTATGAACAGCCCCAAGGACCGACGACCGATCCCAATCCTTTCATGCCTCCGTCTGCCAGGCCACTCTTGGCCACGTAATACCCCTCAAACTTCCCATCCATCACCTGCTGCACCTGCGCGGGCCACCACTTGTCTTTTCCCCGCGGCGTTTTGTATCCCGCTTCCGTTAGGATTCGCGCCAGCTCGGCGAGGCTCGGCGGCGCAAACGGCTCATCAGGACTCTCTTGGTCGTGCGCG
>JAEUKA010000032.1 GCA_016794465.1 Myxococcales bacterium
GGCGAAGCGACTTCGTGACCCTGGCCGCGCAGTGACTGACGCGACATAGGTTTTTGGACGGGTCAGGGGGACAGCAGGGCTTCGGCGGACTCGGTGGTGCTGGCTTGGGCGAGCCAAGTGGACAGCAGCTTGGCGTCGGTGGTGGCCAGGATCTTCGCTTGCAGTCGCTTGCCCACCGCAATGCCGCGCGCCTTCAGCACCGTCAAGATCGCCTGCGCCAGTCCGAGTGCTACGCCTTCCTTACGACCTTTGGCCAGCCCGCGCTTTTCGCCCCGCTTTTCGCCCCGCTCTTCGCCGCGCTTTTCGGCCAATGACAGGCCGCCTCGGAAGTCTTGCTCGGCGATCTTTTCGCGGTCGTACGCTTGCCACTCGTCCTCGCTCAGGTTCGCCTTCCGCGTCACTTCCAGCGCCTCCGCATACGGAGACTCTGCCAGCACCTCGGGAATCCGCTCCAGGCTCCGCGCCTCGCGGAAGAAGTACGCCCACTTTTCGACGGTAGTCTTCGGCTTGTGGTCCGCTTGATACTTCGGCAGCTCGAGGAAGACGTACTGCACTTCGTTGAGGCCACGCTCGCCGCCATGCTGTTCCTGCATGTGCCAGCGACTCAGCATCGGCACTTTGTAGCGACCGGAATCGTCCGTTTGCGGCCACAAAACGAAGTTGCACAGTGTCACCGCGATCACGCCCGACAGCTGCGGATAGTCGTCGCCCGCACCGAGCTGGAGCACATACGCTTTGCAGGCGTTGTAGACGACGCGCTTCTGAAAGCCCTCGACCGCGATTACCTGCATCTCGACGACGTAGTGCGTCCCGCTCGCGTCGGTACACTTCACGTCGAGCATCGACAGCTTGAGATCATGTCGAGGCGGCACCTGCTCGGGAGTCAGGTATTCCACATCAACAATCCGGTGCTTCCCTTCCAGCTCTAACAACGAGTTGAGCAGCTCGACGAGCAAGTGCTGATGCGCTTTCTGCCCAAACAGCTTCTTGAAGATCACGTCCGTCTTCGGATCGGCAAACACCGTCTTCATGCCGGGAACCTAGTCACGCGCCGACAGTCTCGTCAAGGCACGCCCGCCGAGTTCGCATCCAGAGCGAACGGCACTTGTGGTAAGGACTTCCCATGTCCTCGCCTTCTACTGAAGCTCCTGTCTCTAGCGCGCCGGTCGTCCGGGGCCAGCGCTTCATGGTCGTCCTTTTGCTGGTGATCTTGTCGATTGCGGGCCTGGCCATCTTGGGCCTGCGCAGCTCGCAGCATCGGCGGTTTGCGGTGTCGCTGTCGACCGTGCCGTCCTCGCCGAGTGCCAGCCGGGTGCCGCTTGACCAGCCGCTGCTGCTGCGGGTCGATCACTCGTCGCCGCGCAGCCGCAGCCTGGTGTCGCTGGCGGTGCTGCTCGATGGCGATGGCAACCCGCTGTCGCCCGTCCTGCCGATGCCCGAGCTGCCCGGTCCCAAGGGCCGACCGATTCCGCAGCTTGAGTTTCCGCCGCTCGGCAAGCGGCCCGCGCGCGGCCTGGTGTCGGGCCTGGTGATGCGGGTTCGCGAGGACACGCCGGCAGTGCGCGCCCGCCTCGCCGAGGCGATGGAAGTCGGCAAGCCCAAGTCCGGTCAGCTCGCCCGCGTCTTCACCCGCACCATCGTCGCCTGCCGCGAGCTAGACGGCCACGCCGAGCAAGCCCAGCGCGAAGTCCGCTAAGCGCCCTGGCGCGGTCCGCCCCATACCCCCCAGGCAGGCCGAACATACCCCCCAGGCAGGCCAATGATCGACCTAGGGGAGGTAGATGATCGACCTGCATCAGGCCAATGATCGACCTGCATCAGGCCGATGATCGACCTGCATCAGGCCGATGATCGACCTGCATCAGGCCAATGATCGACCTAGGGGAGGTAGATGATCGACCTGCATCAGGCCGATGATCGACCTGCATCAGGCCGATGATCGACCTGCATCAGGCCGATGATCGACCTTCGGTTGGGCTTATTGGTGGCGGATTTGGGAGACTTTTTGGGCTTCGGGCGCGAGCTGGAGCTTCTCGGGCAGGTGCAGCAAGAACTGATCTTTGGGCACCATGATGGTCGCTTCTTTGCGCGGCGAGGCGAGCGCGGCGTGATCGAAGAAGCCTGACAGCTCCTCGGACACCGGCAGGTTCGGCTTGTCGTTGGACGGCTGGCGGCCAATCAGGCGCTCGACCAGCAGATCGGTCGGCGGACGCACGAAGCTGTGCGGCTTGGGAACGTAGCCAATGCCCATGTCTTCCAGCCACTTGATCGGCGGATCGCCACCGATCAGCACGAACGCGCCCTGGATGGGAATGCTACGCTCGCGACCCTCGGCGAGCTTGAGGACGACGTTGCCGTCGCCAAACTGCTTCACGTTCGAGCCGAACAGCACCAAGATCCGCTTCTCGGCAATCGCCAGGTCGATCGCTTGGCGGTTCTTGGCTTTGACGCGGTTAAAGGCCTTGCCTCGGTACGAGATGATGACCTTGTTGCGCAGCGTCTGCGTCGCCAGGGACAGCGCCGCCTCGACCGCGCTATCGCCACCGCCAATCACCAGCAGGGTCTTGCCGGTATACAGATCGGGATCGTCGAGCAGCGGCTGCACCATCGCCTGATCTTCGCCCGGTACGTTGAGCCTTCGCGGCTTGCCTCGGGTGCCGATGCAGAGCATGACTTTCTGGGCCAGGTACTTGCCCTTGTCGCTGCGCACCGCAAACGTGCCGGCGGGCTGGCGCTCGATCTTTTCGACCACCTCGCGCAGGCGGATGTCGAGGCCGACCTGGGTGAGGACGCGGTTCCAGTCGAGGATGAGCTTGTCCTTGGGCGAGTCGTAGACCGGCAGAAGGCCGACGCAGCGCACGTCGTAGGGCTCGGCCATGACGTACTTGCCCTTGGGATAGCGGGCGATCGTCGAGGCGACAAAGGCGTCCTTTTCGAGCACGACGTACGACAGCTTGCGCTGCTGACAGGCCATCGCCGCCGACAGACCGGCTGGACCGCTGCCAACGATCACCACGTCGACGCAGGTCAGATCGGGCTTGGCCTGCGGGCCGAGGGCACCGGGACGCATGTTCGTGCGCAGGCTGTGCTCGACAGCAGCGCGACCGAGGTTGACCGCATTTTTGACCAGCGGCTTGCCGGCAGCCTCGCCCAGCAGGTACAGCCCCGGCACCTTCGACTGGTAGTAGTCGTCGAGATCCGGCACCAGCACCGGCGGCGGCTCGGTCCCTTCGCGGAACATCACCAGGGCGGTGGTCGGGCAGACGACGGCACACTGCTCGCACTGGATGCAGTCGTCAAAGCGGATGACCTTGGACTTGTTGTTCTTTAGCTCGAGCACCGCCGTCGGGCAGACCAGCACGCAAGCGTCGCAGCCGGTGCAGCGCTCGTCGTTGATGGCATGCACCATCAGCTTGGCCTTGCTCTCGGTGGGAGCCTTCTTGCTCGCCGCCACCACGACTCGGTATGCCACCAGCAAACCGATGAAACCTAGCGCTATCAGGGGGCCGATGATGACCGGATCCATAGCCCCCTAGTGTACCAAGTCCAAAATCCGCGCAGAACCCACGAACAGCACGGGGTCAGCGGATAAACGAACCTACACCTAGGCTGATGAGCAGCTGGGGCCCACTCACGGACGAGGTCAAGTGCCCCGCCGTGCGCGCCAGCACCGGCACTGCCACATAGCCTCCTTCCAGCACCAGATCGAGCCGCAAGCGGGAGATCGCGACACTGATGCTGCCCAGCAGGACCGGCGTCACCCACGGACCCCACTGCACGCTGGCGGTGGCACCGAGCGACTCCAGCGGCTCACCGACGTGCCGGATCACCCCGAGCCGCAGCCCGACTCCGCCGCGAATGTACAGCCGAGGCACTCGCACCTGACCATGAATGGCCAGCCGGCCACCGATTCGATCGCTGCGAACACTGCCCAGGGCTCCGTCGGTGCGTGCAAACAGGTACTGTAGGTCTACGTCCCAGCCGAGGTGATATGGCGCGTCCCCGAGCAGCCGCAGCCCACCGCCCGACAGCAAGGCCGGGGCATCGCGCTGCACCAGGATGCTGCCGATCGCGCCCAGCTCGACCCCAAGTGGTGGCAGCGGCTGCTTGAGCTTGTCTTCGACGCGACCGCTCCACTCCTTCAGCAGCGTCGCAGGCTGGGGTGGCTGGGGCTTGGCGTTTTCGGTGCGCTGGTCGAGCAGCAGCTCGGCAAAGCTGGCATAGAGCAGCTCGGAGATCGCCACCGCCAGGAACCGGGCCCGCAGCGGCACATCTTGGCTGGACAGCTGGCTGGACAGATCGATGCTGCGCCAGATCGCTTTGCCGGTCAGCGGATCGTCGATGCGCAGGGCCAGCCGTCCCGAGTCCTCACACGACACCTGGACCTGGCTGCTCGACGGTGAGCCTTCCCCCGAGGTGATCACTTGCTCACCCAGCTCCAAGGCCAGCCAGCGCCGCACCTCGTCGCGAGCCACCGGCACACACGGATCGAGCTTGAGTACCACCTGCGGTGGATCGCTCGGTGCCGCCCAGCCGGACGTTGACAGAGCCAGGACGAGCAGCAAAATGGCCCGCTGGCCCAGCGTCAATCCAAGTCTCCGTAGCGACGGACAGAGCGCAAGCGGCGCCCGGTCGGGTAGCGGCGTACGTAGTCCTCGGCTCGGCTGTGCGCCAGGCTCTGCTCACCGGCGCGCGACCACGCCTCGACTTCTCGTCCCAGCGCGTCCTGCGACAGCGGTCCATCCGGGTCGAGGTCTTCGGCATGACGGAAGCTCTGCGCGGCCTCACGCGGCTGGCCCAGGTCGTCGAGCAGGATTCGGCCCAGCGTAAAGCTAGCCAGCGGCGAGCGGGGATCGCGGGGATGCTCTTTCATCAGTCGCCGCAGAGGTAACACCGCGTCGCTGGGATGGCCAGAAAAGCGCGCCACGTCGGCCAGCAACAGCAGCTCGGCGGGATCGATCTCTCCATCGCGAACAAACGGGCTGCCGGCGCTGGGATCAAACGCCTGCTTGTACGCTTGCTCGAACTTGCCCTGCTCGGCGAGGGACTGCCAGCTCTCGCGGGGCGGCAGCAGCGGCAGCGGCGGGCTCTTGGCCGGAGTCGCTGGCTCGCTGCGAGCGCTGCGCGTCGGGGTCTGTAGGACATGTCGTCCGCCCGGCTCGGTCGACGCAAGGATCGGTGTACGGGCAGCCAGCGCTTCGGTCGGGGCGGCGACTTCCGCTGGGGGATCGATCGGCCTTGGCTTCGCACTCGGCTTGCTTGGATCTGCGGCGACGGCAAACTCCCCGCTGCTGCCTGCTCCGAGCTCCCGCTGCTTGTTGTCCCACAGGACCCGCACCCGCCCTTCGCTGACGGCGATGTGGACACTGCGATCGGGCCGCTCACTTACGGTAAAGCGCGTGCCCAGGACCTCGACTGCGACTCGCTCTGTCTCGACGCGATACAGCCGCTGGGGATTTTTGGTGACTTGAAACGAGGCCGTCCCATGGAGCCGAATCAGCACTCGCTCGGGCTGGGTCGTCACCAGCAACAGCTGGCTGGTTTCGTCGAGCGCACGGGCCAGTGAGCCGTCGCTCAGCTTGACCTCGTGGGTTGGCCGCTGCGCCTGGGGCTGGGTCTGCGTCACTTGAACTGCGGGCCCGAGCCGCTTTCCCCCCAGCAGCGCGCCGCCCAGCAGCGCCATCACCAGCAGCGTGATGCCGGCCACTCGTCGCTGGGTACGTCGGACTTTCTTGACCTTGAGCTGTGCCAGCACTTCCTGGGCACGCGTCGGTGTCCATGGCGCGGTGACGTGACTTCCTGCCGCGCGGACTCGCTCTGCGAGATCAGCCATGACGCAGCTTCCTTTCTAGCACCGCTTGGGCCGCCGAGATTCGCCGCTTCACCGTCGCCAGCGAGCAGCCGCACAGCGTCGCGATCGACTCCAGCGGCTCGCCGTCGACGTGGCGCAGCGTCCAGGCGACGCGATCCCCGACCGGCAGCGTATCCAGCTGGCGATACACCCGCCCGAGCAGCGCCCGCTCTTCGGGACCACAGCCCGGGTCGGCAATGTGTTCGTAACAGCAGTCGTGGTCGAGCCCGAGAAACGCCCGCAGCCGCCGCTTGCGCAGGTGCCGACAGGCTTTTCGCACCGCAATTGTCTTGAGCCAGCCACGCACGGCGGCGGGATTTTGAATCGCCCGCAGACCGCCCATGGCATCGAGGAATACTTCTTGAACCACGTCATCTACCTCGTGATCGCGACCCAGCACTCGCAGCACCACCGTCGCCACATAGCCTGCGTACTCCACGAACAAGCGCTCGATGGTGAGCGGCGTGGGCAGGTCGGGAGCAAGGTGCGCCACCAGGCCAGGACTGCTCGCCGGTGGAGGACAGAGCCGAAGGTGCGGGGTCGGGGTGCCGGAAGACATCTCTACCGACTAAGTGGCTTGGGTGAGAAGAAGTGGCTCAGCGAAGGAAGTCAGCTGCACGGCGGAGGCACTCTCCGCCGGCAGAAAGCAGCGCGTGCTTAGCGGCAGAGTCCGGGGCCGGTGGCCGGCGTACCGAATGCGTCGGCGCAGGTTCCCATCGTGCAGGCTGGCATGCCACCCGCACCCTTGCCACAGAGCTGACGGCAAGAGCTGCTCGCGCCATCGCACTGGTAGCCGTCGGTGCAGTCGTTGAGGTAGCTGCAGCTGCCGCCCGGCATCACCGCCGTAGCGGGGCTCTCTAGGCAGATGAGGCCCTTCCACGCGTCGCTGTTCGGCGGGCGAGTCGCATCGAGGTAGATACACTGCCGCTTGGTGGTGCCGACGGAAGCGCAGGTGCCCGATCCAGCGGTGCAGCTCGCGGCGCAGGTGCCCTTGTCCTCGTAAGCCTGGCGAATGCAGCCGCCCATCTTGCCCGAGCCCGACTCGGTGCAGGTCGCGGCCTTGGTGTTGCAGTCGAAGATCGTGTCGGGGAAGCAGACGCCGGCGGTGTCGTAGTACGAGCACGCGTAGCCCGGCTTGCGACAGGTCGTGGCGTTGTTGCAGCTGGCGAGGCAGTAGCTCTTCATTCCGAGGCTGACACAGCGGGCACCGGCGCCACAGGCCGCGTCACTGGTGCACTCCGACGAGCAGTAGCCGCTCGGCGTGGCTGGATTCATCGGATTGTTGAGGACGTTGCTCTTCCAGCAGGTCGGCGTCGGGCCCTTCTTGCAGCCGGTGTCAGCGGTACACGGATCACCGATGCCACCCGAGCCACCCGCCATGTCACCGCTCGTGGACATGTCACTGGATGTCGACATGTCGGTGCGCGGCAGATCCGTACTCGTCGTCATATCGCTCGGACCCGGCATGTCGCCTGGACCCGGCATATCGCCTGGACCCGGCATGTCGCCTGGACCCGGCATGTCCGCTGGCGGCGTCGTCATGTCCGCCGGCGGCTTCGTCATATCCGCCAGGCTCGTCATGTCCGGCGTCATCGTCATATCGACCGGCGTCATCGCCATGTCGCAGCTTGATGTCACAGGATCACAGCCCGACATGGTCATGTCTGCTGGTGAGGTGGTCATGTCGTCCATGCCACTCATCGTCAGATCGGGGATTCCCGCCATATCCGGGGTCGGGGGCGGATTCGGACAGCCGGCTAAGAAAAAGACGCCGCTGAGCGACGCAACCGCAGCCAGCAACTTGGCTCCGCGTAGGCTCATCACCATGTGTTCTAAGACCTCCTGAGCCGGGCACCCTAACCCACCCATACCTTCATGTGCGAGCAAAACTTTCAGCGACGCTCCACTCCCGTGGGTCAGCCAACAGATCTCCAAAAACAGGATGGGGCGTGGCCAAAGTTACGGCAGGATCGGCAGGTGGCCGCGGGGGCGCGCAGCATGCAAGTCGGGTCGCAGCTCGGGTCGGCGCTCGGCCCAAGCGGTGGCGACATTCACATCGAGCAGGTGGCTGGGCCGCACGTTTTTCAGCGCATGCAGCATCACCTGCCGAACATCGGGAATCGTCGACTCTAGCTGAGTCAGCAGCGACTCGACCTGCTGACGACGCAGCCCATCTTGAGAGCCGCACAGGTTGCACGGCAAGATCGGATAGCCCGCCGCCTGCGCGTGGGCCACGATGTCGCGCTCCGAGCAGTCGATAAGAGGCCGAATCACCTCGAACCGTCCGTCGTCGGTCACGTACTTGGCCGGCATCGCCTGCAGCTTCCCGGCATAGAGCAAGTTGAGCAGCAGCGTCTGCAGCGTGTCCTCGCGATGGTGGCCGAGCGCAATCTTGTTGCAGCCGAGTCGAGCCGCCGCGCTATACAGCACCCCTCGGCGCAGTCGCGAGCACGGCGCGCAGTAGGTGTCCCCCTCGGAGACAAGCTGCTTGACCACACTGTAGGTGTCTTCGTGCAGGATCTCGTACGGCGCCCCGAAGCCCGCCAGCCAGTCCGCCAGCGGCCTGCCGTCATAGCCCGGCTGCCCTTGATCCAGGTGGACCGCGATCAGCTCGAAGCGAATCGGCGCCCGCCGCTGTGCCGCACACAGCAAATCCAGCATCGTATAGCTGTCCTTGCCGCCCGACACTGCCACCATGATGCGGTCGCCCTCCGCAATCAGCCCATAGCCAACAATCGTGCGCTGCATCGTCCGCAGCAGCTTGGTCTTGCCTTCAGTCGAGGGGTTCATTGGAAAAGCCGACGCATGATACATTGATGAGACAAGCTGCCCAAACCTGGGCTGCTTTTTGCGCTTAGCGCTTAGCTGACTACCGTGAGTAAGGGCAAGGAACAGGAAAAAATCTGCGTCTCCTGTGCGCTGAGCTACCCGGCGGCTTACTCGTCGTGTCCACGCTGTCAGCTCCCGCTCGTTTTCCCCAACATTGGTAAGGTCTGGCACGTCGACAAGCTGATCGGGCGAGGCGGCATGGGCGCGGTGTTTCTGGCCCACCACCTGGAAGATCCGAGCAAGCTGTCGGCGGTCAAGGTGCTACAGCTGGTCGTCGGAGAGCAGCGTGCCGATCGCCAAGAAAAAGTCGCGCGATTTCAGCGCGAAGCCGAGGCGCTGGGGCGGCTGCGGCACCCGGCCATCGTCGAGCTGTTCGACTTTGCGCGGGAGCGGGACGGCACGCTCTACATGGCGATGGAGTACCTGCAAGGGGTGCCACTGTCGCGGGTGCTCCGTGAAGAGGGTCC
>JAEUKA010000044.1 GCA_016794465.1 Myxococcales bacterium
AGCGCAAGTTCCGGCTTTGACCATGGGCTGATAATCAGCACAGACGTTGCTCTCGCAGTCGGAGTCTTGCTGACAGTAGCTGCCGTTTCTGACCCAGCAGCCGCTGGTGAGCATGGCCATAGCATAGAAGCCTACGTGGGAAAGTCGGATGCGACGTGTCGGCAACGAACGCGCGGGCATGGCTGGCTCCTCCCGATCTAGACCTGTCCTACCAAAACCTGGGCCAGTCAGCCGGGAAAGGAAAGTGGATTCTGTGGGCGACGGCTTGGGGGCGTGGTTAGCGGGCGCTGGCGGGGCGAAGGGGCGGGATCGGGGCGCGGGCGACTCCAGCAGCGTGGAGAGAGCGCGCGGCGGTGCCAGTCGTGCTGGCACGCGGGGCGCGGGGGCTCTGCAGTCCCAGGGCCCAGACCGTACCCAGAGTGAGCGCCATCCCGACGCCCATCATCAACAGTCCTTGCCGGAAGGCGCGCTGCGAGTCGGTGAAGAAAGAGGCCAGCCAGCCGACCGGCGCTGCGCTGCGATCGGTGTGGGCCATTGGCGTTGACGGTGAGGGGGGCGGTGGCTCGGACGCGCTGGGATCGGCAGCCGGCACAGGGCTAGGTCGGTGCAGCAGCGGCGAGCGCTCGGTAGACGGGTGTGCGCCGGTCGGCGGCTCGGTACGGGTCTTCCGACGGCTGGGTGGCAGCCGGGTAACGCCGGGCAGACCGACACTGCCTGCCGACAGCGCTGCGGAGGCTATCACATCCCCTCGGATCGTCTTTTCTCGCAGGTCAAAGGTCCGGGGCAGCTCGGAAAGCGCGACTTGCGGCAAGTGCGAGTCGATTTGCGGCAAGTGCGAGTCGATTTGCGGCAAGTGCGAGTCCGGCGGCGGCAGCGTCTTCGCCGACAAGCGCGGGTCCGACATCCGCGCCGTGACATCGGTAAGAGCCGGCAGTCCATCGAGCGCTCGCAGAAAGTTTTTCACACTGGAAAAGCGATCCGCACACGACTTGGAAAGCGCAGTTTCCACTGTGGAATAGATGTGCTCGGGCAGGTTGGGCGCCAGCTCGCGCAGCTCCGGCGGCGGCTCGTAGCAGATCGCGGTGTAGAGCTGATACGGACTGCTCTGATCGAACGGCAGCCTGCCCGCGAGCATCCGAAACAGCACCACCCCGAGCGACCACTGATCACTGCGCGGATCGCGCCGACCCTCCATCGACTGCGCCGCTTCCGGGGGCAGGTAGGCCGGGGTTCCGACGATGATTCCTTTGGTAATTGGTCCTCCTGATGCGCCCTGGTCGTGGTAGTCCGCCATCAGCTTGGCCAGGCCGAAGTCCAGCACCTTGATCATTTCATAGGGCTGGTGGGTCCACTCGGACTGCTGGGCCAGGAAGATGTTGCCGGGGCTCACGTCGCGATGGATAACGCCCATTTCGTGCGCGTACTGGAGGGCCGCCCCGACGCTGCGAATGATCTCCAGCGCGCGCCACAGCGGCAGCTTGCCCTGCTTGCCCAGGACTTTGTGCAGATCGACGCCGTGCAAGAGCTCCATGACCAGCAGGAACGTGCCGTCCTGGTCCTCGACGAACTCGCGGACATGGACGATGTTGGGATGATACAGCCGTGAGATCACCTTGGCTTCCTGCACCAGGCGCTGCGCCGCTTGCAGAGGCAGCGAGGCCTCGGGCAAGACCAGCTTGACGGCGCACGGCTCGTTTCGGGAAAGGTCCGTCGCTCGGTAGACCTCACCCATCGCGCCTTTGCCGAGCAGGTGTTCCAGCCGATAGCGACCGCAGAGGATGTGTCCGAGTCGCTCGCCGGACCGCAGGTTCGCGGCGCTGTGGGCCAGCTGGTGCGTCGAGGGAAAGTTCTGCTGCTGTTGGTGGCGAAGTGCGCTGTCGATTGCCGTCATGAGATAGGCCCCCATAGGTTCTTTCGAGGTTGTCCGCAGCGAGCGGTTTGGCCATCTCGCAATGCAATGTCAATGCCAAAATGTTTGATAATTACAGCGCTCCACAGTGTGTGATTGTTAATCCACAGAGCACACACGGATGGTCCGCTGGTGATGGCATAATGCTTGCTCAGTAATTCTGGTCGGGGATGCAACAATGCCGGGGGGCTATGTATGTATGTATGTATGTATGCGGCGTGATTGTTTTGTCGTGATCCGGCGCACAGGCGGGCGGATATGACACGGCAAAAAGCGCAGCAAGGTCGGTAGTTTGCCGTATGAAATGGGCGAATTTTGCCCACATCAAGGCCACCGACTCAGCTGGCTATGTTCAATGAAGGACACCCAGCTAATCACCGCATTGGGCTGGGGATGAGCTTCCGAATTTGCAATCGATCTTCTGACGAGGAATCGACCTTTGCTTCATTGAAATTGTGGGCAGAGAAATCAAGCACAAGTGACGAAGACCAAACCAGGAAAACAAGGAAGCGTAGCGATGTCACACTCTCCTATCGTCATCATCGAGAACAAGCAGCGACAAGAGCAGAACCTGCGAACGGGCGAGCGGTTGGTCATCAAGCGGTCTTTGCAAGACAGCGTGGCCGTCCATGGCGACCCGGGGCGCAGTGGAACGATGATCCTGCCGTTGGACCCGGGGCGCAGCAGCGAGGTGTTTGATCCGCTGACCACCGCGCCGATCTATGTCAGCTCGCACCATGTCTCGGGGACGCACGCCGAGTTTCGCCAGGACGACCAAGGCCGCGTCTTCGTCAAGGATCTGGGAAGCACCAACGGGACGTTTCTGAAGCTCCCGCCCTGGCAAGAGTTCGAGCTGGACGGCAACTTCGAGCTCCTGCTCGGGCAGGATGTTCTCGTCAGGCGGCAGAGCACGCTGTGGCCGCCGAAAGTCAAGGGAATCACCAACGCCGACGATCTGATTCGCTACGTGCGCCACCAGCTGGGCAAGTACATCGACAGTGTCGCCATCGGCAGTGGCAGCGACGCCGAGCTGGCGAAAGCGGCGGGCAAGTGTACCAAGGTTCCGCTGCCCGAGCGCCACGGCTTCGTGATGGTGCAGTGGAAGCAGGCGACCTTTAACTTGGATCTGGAGCGCTGGCTACAGACGGTGGTGTCGCAGTACAACTGTGGTCCCTCGCGGCTCCCCGAGGAGTCGTGGCAGTTCCTGGCGATCTCTCCGGAGCGACGGCGGGTCCTTCAGGTGGCGCGGCAGGTGGCGGCGTCGGAAGGCACGGTGCTGCTGTATGGACATACCGGCGTCGGCAAGGATGTCCTGGCCCGGGACATTTATCGCAACAGCGGGCGGTCGAAGGGGCCGTTTATTGCCGTCAACTGCGCGGCGCTGGCCGGGAGCATCATCGAGAGTGAGCTGTTTGGTCACAAGAAGGGGTCGTTTACCAGCGCCGACTCGGACAAAAAGGGCCTGTTCGAGGTGGCCGATGGCGGGACGCTGTTCCTGGATGAGATTGGCGAGCTGCCGCTGGATGTACAGCCGAAGCTGTTGCGGGTGCTGGAGAGCGGTCTTTTCCGCCGCGTTGGGGACAGTGGCCCAGAGAAGTACGTCGATGTGCGGATCATCGCGGCGACCAACAAGAACCTCGAGCGGCGGGTCCAAGAGAAGACGTTCCGCGCCGATCTGCTGTTCCGGCTGGAGGCGACCAAGCTGGTGGTGCCCGACCTGATGCCGGCTGATGTGCGGGCGCTGGTGCAGACGCTGGTGCCGATGCTGCTGCTCAAGCAGGGGGGGAATGGGCCCGTGACCAGCGACGAAATGGAGCGGCTGATGGAGTGTGCGGCGCAGAATCGCTGGCCGGGCAATGCGCGGCAGCTGAAGAACCTCCTCGGGCGCTACCTGATGCTGCGCCAGCCTGGGCTGACCGTCGAGCAGAACTGGGAGGCAGTGCTGGAGATGGACCGCATGGCCTACGACGAGGATGCGCCATCTGCCCAGACGCCGACGCCCAAGTCCAATCCCAACTTGATGCTCGATCCGCCGCAGCCGGTGCCGGTGCCGGGGCCCGACAAGTTGAAAGAGATTCCTGACTGCATCGATCACCTGATCTTCCTGCACCTTGCGCGTGAGGTCCTGCCGGCCAACGACTGGGGCGCCCTGGCAGAGCTGGGTCGGCGCATGGGCATGACCGGAGCGGGGGCCAAGAATCGACTCCAGCGGCTGGGGATTGCCACCGATCCAGCGGTCGATATTCACCAAATCGATGCCAAGATCGCCGAGATCAAGCTCCAGCTACATCCCTCCATCGGCTATCTGCGCTCAGTGCTGGGCATCTAGTTTTGGAGCCAAGGTTGGGTGCCAAAGAACCCCTGGGGGTAGTTTTGGAGCCAAGGTTGGGTGCCAAAGTGCGGTTACATGTAGTTTTGAGCCCACTCTTGGTCCCCCATGGGCCCCGCCCTTCCGCCCATGGGCGCCCACGGACACGGCACCGGCTAGCTGTACGGAATCACAAGCAAATCTCCTGCCCAAGCAAGCGGTCTGTATCCCACAAAGCGTCACCGCGCCAGCTTCCTGCCGCACTGGTGTACGCCAACCGGACTTCGCAATCGCGGTTGGGAGTGGCGGATTGGGAAGGCAGAAGGAGTGCGAGACGGCGACAGGAAGACTGGGCAAGTGGGTGACGTTTGGGGCTGGCACAGGAGTCGCAAAGGGGTCTGGTTGGGGAATTGGGAGGAGAGCTTTGTGATGCGCTGTCTGCATGTTCTGCTCATCGGGGTGTGGCTGGCTGTGGGCTCGGTTGCGTGGGCCGAGAGCCCGAGCCGGACCTTGGTGCTTTCGGTAGAAGAGAACCTGGTCTGGCATCGCGCGCTCCATCACGAGCTGGAGGAGCGGCTGCGGCGCCGAGGCGCGGTCCTGATCGATTCGCTGCTGACCGATGGCGAGCGCGGCTGTCGGGAAGAGGAGTGCCTGATGAAGCTGGGTCACGGTCATGGCGCGCACAACCTTCTGTTTGCCTCGTATCAGCCCAAGCACCAGCGGCTGGATGTCTTTCTGTTTGACGTGCAGACCGGCAAGCGGACGCGGCGCCAGGAAGATGTGGCGCGGCCCGCCCGCACAGACCGACTGACCGAGCTAAGCGCCGCCCTGCTCCAGCTGGGGAAAGAGCCGCCGCCATCAGTCATGACGAGTCGCGAGCTGCCGTCGCCTACCGGGACTCCCACACGGCTACCGAAGTGGCGAGTCGGACTCGGAGTCACCCTGGGAGTCATCAGCCTGGGTGCGATGACCACGGCGATCTGGGCGCATGCCGTCAACGGACAGGAGATGTATGGTGACTTCGACGGTGTGACCAAGCCCGCCAAGATGCAGACGATGCCACTTTTTGTGACGGGCTATGCGGTGGCCGGTGCAGCAGCTCTGTCCGCAGGACTGACGTTCTTCTGGCCCAGTACTCCTTCCCAAGAGGTGCGCAAATGACCACTCCCTTTGACTTCCTACGCAGCAGAACGATCTGGTACTTCGCCCTCATCCTCGCGATCTACCTCTTCTCTGGCTGCAACTACTTCTTGACGCCCTGCTCGGAAGAGGTTGTCTGCACCACTCTCGCCGACGGTGGCGGCACCGAAGACGGCGGCATCATCGGCCCCACCCGCAAGTTCGAGTGGCGAGCGAAGGTGCAGGTGGTCCCGAACCGGTTCAAGTTTGTCGGGATGAAGGGAACCACAGCGGTCTTCCTGGCGAATGAAGACAAAGCAGTCACCCCAAACCTGCCGCTTCGCTGGGACGCCTATCAGCTCGATCTACATCGGGCTGACTTACAACAGCGCATCGAACCCGGGGTCATTTCAACGAGCTATCCGGCAGCACCCAGTCACGACTTTCTCAACACGCCCATCCTTGTCTCTGGCGGCTATTTCTATGGGCTCTTTTCGGTAGACAAGACGATCAAGTCGGTAGCTTTGGACCTGGAGATCCGGAAAGGCGTGCAGTTGCCCGACAGCCTACCGTATGTGTACTTCCGGCATCCAGAACAGAACGCACTGGCGGTGACTGCGAAGCCAACGTGGATGGGGGCGCAGAGTGGTACGCTGATTCGCTGGCCGAGCGGAGGGACTGTCCTGATGAATTCCAGTAGTCCATCCGCGACCGCGCTGGTGATGGGCGATCTGGACGCGACCGATCCGATTCCCACCGGACACGAAGTGATCCTGCTGAAGGGGAATCAGGTGCAAGAGATCTGGCACCAAGGCTCAGGTAGTAGTGCGGCGAGCGATGATTCTCATCTGAAGGTGGGGCTGCAGGATGCACTCGATCGGAATGAGAAAGGGAGTCTGATCCTGGCGGGGTTTGTGAGCAGCCTCAACGCCGACAAGTTCGTCGACTTTGTCTACGCTCGCGGATCGAAGCTGTATGTGACCTCGTACATCGGTCGCAGTCCATCGGGAATCGGACTGTTTCAAGACTGGCCGAATGACAAGATGCCGTCGTTTTCGATCGAGAAAGTGCGGTCGATCCAGGCGATCGATCTGACCCAAGATACCTATCCCGAGCTGGTGGTCGAGACGGATCAGGCGGTTCACTTTTATTTGAGCAAGCCGTAGCTGCGGAAGAGCTGGGGGGGACATGCCGGGCAAGGGCGGAGTCGAGATTGGGCAGATCGTAAGTGGCAACTACCGCATCGAGCGCGTGCTCGGACAAGGCGGAATGGCGACGGTGTTTGCGGCCTCGCATGTGCGGCTTCCCCGGCGGGTTGCGATCAAGGTAATCACGGCGGACCAGACGGAATCGGAGGAGTCGAGCGAGTTCCAGCTGCGCTTCCGCCGCGAAGCAGAGACGCTGGCGAAGCTGGAACATCCCAACATCGTGACGGTCTTTGACTGGAACGTCACCGAGTCCGGCCAGCCCTATCTGGTGATGGAGCTGCTGTCCGGGGAAGATCTGTCGCAGCTGCTGCGTCGGATTGGTGCGCTGCCCCGCGCCATGGCGGTCCAGATCTTTGCGCAGATTTCCGCCGCGCTCACCGTCGCCCACCAGGCCGGAGTGATCCACCGCGACATCAAGCCGAGCAACGTGTTTCTGTGTCAGGGGGCGACCAATAGCTTTGTGAAGGTCCTCGACTTTGGGATTGCCAAGCACCTGCTGCAGTCGGCGTCGCTGGCGACCCAGGGACAGGCGCTGCTGGGGACTCCGGCCTATATGTCTCCCGAGCAAGCGCGCGGTCAAAACGAACAGATTGATGAGCGCACCGATCAGTTTGCGCTCGCGCTGGTCTTGTACGAGATGCTGTCGGGACAGCCGGCGTTCTATCGGAAGGGGGACCTGCCGATGGCGACTCTGTATCGGGTCCTGTTTGAAGATCCGCCGTCGCTGGAAGATGAGGGGCTGCGTCCGGTGATCGGGCGCGCGCTGCACAAACAAGCGGCTGCGCGGTATCCTTCGCTGGCTGCGTTCACGGCTGCTGTGCTCGGCGAAAGTGAGGCACCGCGAGAGCTGTCGATGTTGCAGCCGAAGCCGGTGCGGGGCAGCTCGGCCTCTGCGCTCTTGCCGCTGGTGCCCATCGGTGGGGCGCATTCCCATCAGACGCAGTCGGGTACTCGTCGCTTCGGAGAGCTGACGCCGAAGCCACAGAAACGGACGCGGTCCTTGGGCCAGCGGCTCCTGTCCGGGGTCGGTGGGGTTGTGCTGTCTGTGGGCGGAGTGATCTCGCTTGGGAGTGCTCATCATCCAGATGCCAAGTCGGTCCAGAGTCCGGGGATCGATGTGCAAACGGTGCGCTATGATCCAGGACAAAAACCACTTGCTGAGCGGACCCAAAAGGAGTCCGAGCAGAGTCGAGCGGAGCCGCCGCCGCAAGCGGTGTTGATTCCCGTGTCCTCGTCGCTGACGCGGTCGTCTGTCCGCGAGTCGAGCTCTCAGCTTGCGAGCGCGCGGAGTCCGGCACCGAAGCGGCCTCCGAAGGCACTCCTACTGGAGAGCAGTCTTCCCAAAGGAAGCACCGGTGAGTCGATCGTGCTGCGGTGTCTGCGCTCGGCCCGCAATGTGAGCTGGGATCGCTATCGCGGTCAGTCGCTGCGCTTTCACGAGCTGGATGGGAAGCTGCATCTTACGACGCTGATGGAGCCGCAGCCCAAGGCGGAGCTAGAGCGCTGTGTGTCCGTGCTGCTGACCAAAGTGGTGATGCTTCCTTCGATCATTGAAGTCTTCGTGAAGTAGTCGCCTGATTCCTGATTGGTGGTCAGAGGTCTTGCCAACGCGACTTCGCAACCGCGCTTGGGAGTGCCCGGTGTGGGTGGGAGTGAGGGGCAGACAGGGGAGTCCGTTCTCGACGGAAAAGTCCTGCCGAAGGGGCGCGTTTGGGGGTTGGCACGGCAGTCGCAAAGGAGTCCTTAAGTATGCGCAACGGAAAGGGAGCCATGATGAGGAAACGTCTTGTCCGCACCGTCCACAGACAGAGTGCAGCGCTATTGCTGATGGGGCTTTTGTGGGGGACCTCGCTGTCGGCAGCCGCCGCACCCCCGCGCAAGGTGCTGGTGCTAAGCATCGCGGAAGCGGGACATCAGCAGGAAGGACTGCGCGCAGAGGTCGGTCAGCTGGTGCAGCGGGCCGGCGGACTGCTGACCGATTCGTCGTCGCTGCCAACGGCCCGGCGCAGCTGTGAAGAGCCGACCTGCTTGAGCGCGCTGGCCAAAGAAAATGACGTAGAGCTGATTGTTGCGGCGCGGATCGAGCGGCGGCCCCGTCACGAGCGCATGGTCGACATGTGGATCTACGATGCGAGCAGCGGTCGCGATCAGTCGGTCAGTGATCTGTGTGATGCGCGCGATCTCAAGGACTGCTTGTCGGCCATGGCAGGGAAGCTGCTCGGTCCGCTGCTCGATCCCTCCGCGCAGCCAGCGGTGAAGCCGGTGGCTCCTGCTGCCCCAAAGCCCGCGCCCGCTGCGGTGGTCAGCATGCGCCCAATCGCACCAACAGGAATTCCCACCTGGCGCACCGGCTTAGGAATCTCGCTCGGACTCCTAACCATCGGCGCCCTGGCCACGGCGATCGGGGCGCATGCCAAAAATGGACAGGAGGAGATTCGTAGCATCGACGGTGTGGATAAGCGCGGCACCCTACAGACCATGCCGCTGTATGGCGCTGGCTATGCGGTGGCCGGTGCGGCAGCGCTGTCCGCAGGACTGACGTTCTTTTGGCCGAGTACTCCTTCCCAAGAGGTGCGCAAATGACCACTCCCTTTGACTTCCTACGCAGCAGAACGATCTGGTACTTCGCCCTGATCTTCGCGATCTACCTCTTCACCGGTTGCAACAACTTCTGGACCCCTTGCACCGAGACACCTGACGAAGCGTTCTGCCAAGAATCAGCCAACACCGACGGTGGCGGCAAGATCGATCAGGCCTCGGACAAACCCATCGGCCCCACCCGCAAGTTCGAGGAGAAGGCATTCATCAAAGTGGACCCGAACAATCTTAAGTACGTCGGGATGAAAGGAACCACCCCGGTCTTTCTGCGGGATCTAACTAACGGCAAAAGTAGCTGGGTGGCCTTTCAGCTAAATCTGCTGCACTCCGATCTAGCTGAGCGCGTCAAGACCAACACGGACTGGGCTGGCTTTCCGGCAGCGGTACCAGAGCACGACTTTCTCAACGCACCCGTCCTTGTCTCTGGCGGCACGTTCTACTATTTGTCTACTTTTTCGAAGAGAGTTTACTCGTTCGATCCAAAGATCGAAGTCCTCGTTGGAGTAGAACGCACAGACTCAGTGCAGTATTTTCGGCATCCCGAGCAGAACGCCCTGGCGGTGACTACGAAGCCACCCTCGGGCTTTTCGAGTGCGATACTGATTCGCTGGCCGAGCGGAGGGGCTATACAGCCGAAGTACAGCAACGCTCCGGCGACCGCGCTGGTGATGGGGGACTTGGACGCGACCGATACGGTGAAAAATGGAACCGAACTGATCTGGTCTACAGAGAAGGCGATCATGGAGGTTAGACATCAAGGCGGACCCGACGATCCATCGTATCCAGATTCTTTGCTGAAGATCGGGCTGCAGGAAGCGATCGATCGGAATGAGAAGGACGGTCCGATCCAGGGCGGGTTTGTGGCCAAACTCAATGACGACAGGTTCACGGATTTTGTCTATGCCCGTGGGTCGAAGCTGTTTGTGACCTCGTACATTGGTCGGAGTGAGTCGGGAATCGGACTGTTTGCGGACTGGCCGAAGGAGGGCCTGCCGTCGCTTCCGCTCGAGAGAGTGAAGTCGATCCAAGCGATTGATCTGACCAAAGAGGGCTATCCCGAGCTGGTGGTCGAGACGGATCAGGCGGTTCACTTTTACTTGAGCATTCCGTAACAGCGCGGCTGTGCAGGGAGAATATTATGCAGAGTGAATGCTTGTTTCAGGCGGGGCACATTCTGAACGACACCTATCGGGTGGTGCGGCTGCTCAGCCAGGGCGGAATGGGAAGTCTGTACGAGGTCGATCACCTGCGGCTGCCGCGCAAGTTTGCGCTCAAGGTGATGAGCGGACCATCGACCGGATCGTCCGAGTACATGATGCGGTTCCGGCGCGAAGCGGAGATCTTGGCCTCGCTGGATCATCCCAATGTGGTGCAGGTGATGGACTGGAACGTCACCGCAGAGAGCAAGCCCTATCTGGTGATGGAGCTGCTCTCGGGCGAGGATCTGTCGCAGCTGCTGTCGCGCTGTGGAGCGCTGCCACCGAAGGTGGCGCTGAGCATCTTTGCCCAAGCGGTGGCGGCGCTGGAGGTCGCGCACAGCCAGGGAATTACGCACCGGGATCTCAAGCCCGCCAACATCTTTCTGTGTCGGGACGGAGTAGTTCCGTACTTCACCAAAGTGCTCGACTTCGGCATTGCCAAGAGTGTCCAGCACACCGGCGGGCTGGTGAGCAGTCACTTTGTGCTGATGGGAACTCCGGCGTACATGTCTCCCGAGCAGGCGCGCGGCGATCTGGGCGGGGTGGATGCGCGCTCCGATCAGTTCTCGCTGGCGCTGGTGCTGTACGAGATGCTGCTGGGGCAGCCGGCGTTTTACCGTCGTCGCGAGCCGGCGATGCTGACCATCTGTCGGGTGATGCAGGAAGACCCGCCACCGCTGCCCGATGCGGGAATGAATCGCGCGGTGATGCGGGCGCTGCGCAAGTCTCCCGATGAGCGCTATCCGTCACTGTCCGAGATGCTGACCGCAGTCCTGTCTGCCGCTGAGGTGTCTCCCGAGCAGATCGAAGTGCCAGAGCGGACCGATCGCATCTGTGTCCGGGGGGCGGTGCAGGCGACCAAGTCGAGTGCACCCGTCGCCAAAGCCAGTCCGGCAGCGCCGGTCGCGCCGCAGAAGAGTGTCGCTTCGCCACTGCCACCGGCACTGTCCGTTCCCGTTGCGGAGCCGGCGCCGGTACAGCGAAAGCCCGAGCGCAGTCGCGGCTCCTATCCGCTGGGGGTTCCGGTCCTGGCCACTCCGACGCTGGAACAGAAGCCGCTCGATCGCAGCGCCAGCGACCCTGCCAAGCTGAGCCATGAGGTGGTGGTTCCGCCGAGGCCTGCAGAGTCCTCGCGATCGAGTGATGCCAAGCGGAAGCTGTCGCCGATCTCGGTGCGGAATCGGAGTCGCTGGGTGGGTCGTACCGCAGCCGCCGCAGCGGTGATGGTGGCAGTCATTCTGCTGGTGCAGAAAGGACTCACTTTCCCGCTGGTCCATGGCACAGGAATCGAGCCGAACAGAGAGCTGGTGAAGCCGCTATCAGAGCCGCAGACAGAGCCGCGCCACGAGCTTCCAGATCTGTGTGCCAGCGAGGAACCACGAGAGCTGCCCGACCTGTCGACACCGTCGGTGAATATCGAACCAACGGCACCCCCGCCACCCCGCACCCGGCTGGTCCTGCACATCAAAGGAGTCCCGACAAACAGCCCGGTGGCGGCTTATCTGTCGGGCTGTGTCCGCAAAAGCGGGATGGATTTGCATCGTCTGCGGAGCAGTCCGATCGAGCTGCAAAACGGCCCCGATCTGCTGCTTCACGATGTCTCTTCGCGTGCGCTACCCAAAGAGCAGAGCGAGCGGCTGGAAGACTGTCTTTCGCGGCTGCCCATCAAAGCGACCCCGAGGCTGAACCCGTTTCACGAAGTCAAAATCTCTGCTGTGGAGGAGAAAATCCCATGAACGTGCGCCTGTCTGTTGTGAAGTCTGGTTTTCTTGGCTCCTGTCTGGGGGCGCTGCTGCTGACCTCTGCTGGCTGCACCATGCTTCAGCCGACGCCGGCAGCGCGGCCGGTGGTCGATGCAGAGGTGTTGGAGTCCCTAAACGAGCGAATCCGAGTCGTGGAAGAGAGCCTGCCTCTGCTCGCCTGTGGTCCCGAGGTCAAGGCGCTGCTGCAAGACGTACGGGCCTTGTGTGAGCAGCCGAGTGCCGACAGCTTGCCGATCTGCGACGAAAAGAAGCTCAAGATTGCGATCGTCAAGGCCGAGCGCGAGCTGGATCAGCGGGTGGGCAAGAAGCTGCTGGCGGTGCTGCGCCACGAGATCTTGTACCTGACCGAAAATGGCGAGCTGGCGTCGAAGCGGGCCGAGCGGGTGGCGGTGATGGCCAAGGAGCGGCGGATGCCGAGCACCAAGTTCCTGATTGTTGCGGGCGGTGACGATGGGCTGGTCCGCGCTCGCCATGCCCGCGCGCTGCTGGTCAAGCACGGCATTCCCGAAAAGGAGCGCGTCGTCGAGAGTGACGGCACCATCAAAGAGGTCGAGCGCTTTGAGACGGCGTGGAAGCTGCCCCTCAACGTCCAAGCCACGGACCTGCGCAGCTTCGACAAGCCCTCGGCGCTGGAGCCCAAAGACCTGAGCCGGGCGGTGTTTGTGTTCCGCACCGATTACCTCTAAGGAGTCGCGGTCATGCACAAACATTTTTTTTCGGGAGTGCTGCTGGCGGCGCTGCTGCTGCCGTCGCTGGGCTCGGCGCAGCCTGCGGATCGGAAGCGGAAGCTGGAGATGAACATCCTGCACAAGCGGCTGTCGCTCGGCGATGTGAAGGTCTACGCGCGCGGCAAGCAGCAGTGGCAGCCGCTCGGGCGATCGGTGGCGAAGGTGCGGGTGGTCAACCTGTGGGCCAAGTCGTGTGCACCGTGCCTGGCAGAGCTGCCGGTGTTTGCCAAGCTCGTCGAGGATACGAAGCGTCGACATGGCAGCGCGGTGCAGTTCCTGTTCATTGCCGATCCGCCCGAGCAGACCGCAGCGGATGAAGTGGTGGCGTTCTGGCAGCGCCCATGGGCGGATGCGCTGGCCGACAAGTGTCCGCCCACGACCGGCACGGCGATGGAGCATGATGGCGTGCGGTCGTGTCTGCTCAAGAAGCTTCCCGAGGTCGATCCGGCGCGCAGTGAAAGCGATGCGCTCAAGCGGCAGCTCGATTCGCTGGATGAGTCACGCCCGGTGACCCTGCTTCTCGACGAGCAAGGGGTGGTTCGGCAGGCTCTGTGGGGCGCGCTGATTGGCAGTCCCGATGAGCTACAGTCTTCGATCGATCGCCTGGTGGGCGCAGTGACCGGGCGTCCGGTGGGCAGCGCGCAGTAAGGGCCCGACAAGGGGCATACTTCTTGCTCGATGCTGTGCTAGAACCACAGCGTCCCTTGCCGAGGTCCTCGCATGCCCTCTACCGTTCGCACACCAACCGCCCCCCCCAACGAGCCACCGCCCAAGCCGCACTCTCGCTGGCCCCTCTATCTGTCCCTGCTGGCCCTGCTCTTCTCTGTGGGCTCCAGCGGTTGGCTCCTGATCCGAGAGAGAGCGCAACAGACCGAGAACGTGCAACTTCGAGTAGAGCTCACTGTTCTGCGTCAAGAGCTCTTGACACTACGTCAAGCGCACTTGACACAGGTTGTGCAGCGCGACAACGAGAACAAAGCGCTTCACGGGCGCATCGCTCGGATTCCCAGCGTCGAAGCCGGAGTCCAAAAGCTCGAAGAAGTCCAAAGACAGCAGGTCGAAGTCAAGCAGCCGGGAGACGAAGCCAAGCGACTCCTCGCAGAGACGGGTGAACTAGTAAAGAAGCTCAGTCTATTACCGAGTGAACTCCAAGCCCTGAGCAAGCGAGCCGCCGACTTGCAAAATAGCAATATTGGCCAAGATAAAAAATTAGAACAAATCAACAAAGACCTTGAAGAGAAGAAAAAGGCAATCGAATTTCTTTATGGTTCTCTTAGCGAACTCAGGAACCAAGTAAACAAAGTTCCTCCGAAAAAGTGATAACAATCAAGAGAGAAGCCATGAATTCACCAGACGGCAATACGCAGACATCCGGACGACAGCGGGTCATGATCCTCGCACTATTGCTATTGATTGTCGTACCAGCTCGTCCAGCAAGAGCCGAGAACGACGAATGCCAAGAAATCGCCGCCAGTCTGACCTATGTGGACGGAACCGCCGCCAGTGTAAACATTGCAGAGATGAAGCTAGCAAAAACACTGCAGAGGCCGTTTTCCAATGAGGCCATGGCTTGTTGGTCGGTAATGTTTTTTCAATCGAGAAATGCGAATAAAATTGATGATCTCACACAATGGCAGAAAGATCGGATTGCAGACTTCAAAATTGATCAGACACCAACCTCGCTGTGGAATTTGTGCTATCAATCAAAATGTTTCAAAAATAATGAACGGTATCTTGGAATATTGAATGCAACTTGTAAATCAATGGCAGGAGGCTCCTGTGATCAAGTTGAGAAAGAGTACAACATTGCCAAGAATCCGCCGCTGCCCCTGCTCCCGAAGCAACTGACGCCTGCTGAAAAAGTTGGCAAAGGCTTTTTGATTGGGGCGGTGGTACTTGGCTCGGCGAGCATGATCTTGGGGGCGATGCACATGATCACTCCGGTGTTTCAGGAGCCCGTCAGCTGGGCAAGCTGCGAGGCCAATGGCCTGCGGCTTCCTTGTGTGGCCGATCGGTTTCCCACGGGTGGTGGGCTGCTCGGCGGGGGCGCGGCGCTCGTGATCGGTAGTGCGGTTACGTTGGGACTGAAGTTTTAGGAACACCGTTGGGAACGGAAGCAGGAGCGCATCATGAGAGTGACCAATCGGCTTGCGGTGTTGATGCTTGGGGGGCTGCTGGGACTGGCGAGCTGTGACAGAGCGAACTGCGTGCCCTGGAGCTATTCGGGTGGGTTTGGCACCTGTCCGGCGAGCGGCTGGGACCTGACACTGCAGCTGCAGGAACTGCAAGTTCCTGTCGGGCGGCAGGAGTCGGTAGCGATAGTAGACGTGATGCGCCTGGATGTGCGCGCTGTGAACAAAGACGTGCGGCTGAAGGTCACAGCGACGCGCAAGTCGGGCGGGGAGCCAACGCCGCTGATTAAGGTGCCGACCGTTCAGATGTCGCAGGACGGCGGCAACCCCCGTTTGTTGTCGGCGGAGTTGGATGCAACCGAGAAGCCGCAAGAGAGCCGGACCCTGATCCTGTCTGTTGACGAAGTTCGTAAGAGCGAAGTTCGTAAGCTGGGTCCGTTCGAGTTTCAAGTCACGCTGGACGTTCCTTCCGAGCAAGAGGGGACGCTGTCGGCGCGGACAGGCGGGCGGGTGTTTCGATCGCCGATCTTTTGGGACCCGCCGCAAGAGGTTGCGTATCCCAGCAATCCGTTTGGGCCGACTCCGGTGACGGGGCGGACGGGCGTGCAGGTGGGGAGTCCGTTTGGCGTCGGGCAGCAGCTGCTGGTCAGTGAGCAGTACAAGTTTGGACTCGACGATCGGCGCTGGCTGGATCTCTACGCAGCGAATGCGCAAGGAAAGGTGGACTACTACACCTCTGCTTCGTGGGATCTGGTTCAGCAGCAGCTGACGGAGAAGACAGATGCGCAGCTGGTCTTGGTGAAGGGAGCGGTGATGATCTATCAGACCGACTCGGTGACGTCTCGACCGGACCTAACGCTGCTGCCACTGTCGGGGGCGCGGCAGTCGGGACTGAGCCGGGTGGATGCCAAGATTCCCTCTGATGCCAAGCGACTTGCTGGCTGTGCAGAGGACTCTGTCATCGTGCTCGCGCGGCCTTCTGCGGTGCTGTTTTTTCAGACCAATCCAGCACCGCTGGCGAAGCCGATTCAATACCTGGGAGAGCTGTCCTTTCCTGGCACTCCCGAGCCCGTGATTGCGACCCGTGACATCTCTGCTGGAAGCGGAGTGAAGGCGTCGGAGCAGTACTATTCGGTGATTGCCGATGCAATGGGAAACCTGACGCTGGTCGAGCTGATTCGATCGGGGCAGGTACCGAGCGCAGTGACCTCGGAGCCGATTGGGAATGTCGTGACCGGGGGCAAGCCGGTGACGGCGCTGGCGCTGGCGGATCTGGACAGCGATGGACTGCAAGACATCATCTTGGCGACCAAAGCTGGCGCGCTGTCCTGGTCGCCACAGCAGCCGGATGGTCGATTCCTAGCTGCCGAGCCGCTCTCTGTTCGCGTTCCTTTGACGATGGGAAGTGGCGCCTTCCCAATCGGCTTGTCAGTCGGTGATGTGACTGGTGATGACATTCCAGACCTTGCTGTTGCCACCAGTGAGCAGCGGGTGTTTGTCTACAAAAACCAGTAGCCACCAACCGCCACCCACTCCCGATTCCTGACCGATTCCACTTTCTTTGCAGCTGCCCAGGTTCTCCTACATCGGCATCGTACCGAACTTTCAACAGTGCTGTGGCTTTGGGAGTCTGGTTCCCAACTGCGGTTTTTGGGGTGCCGGTCGAACCGTCCGATCCGGTGTGACTCTCGTCGAGAACCGCGATTCTCTCATGGCCTGGACGGTGGCCTTGTCCTTGCTTAAGGGCGGACCAAGGTGGCCAAGCGATGAACACACAACTGCCGTCTACTCAGCATTCGGAACGGGAGCTCGGTACGACCGTGCGGTCACGGTACCGACTGGATGCGCTGCTGGGACGTGGGGCGATGGGGTCCGTCTATCGTGCCTGGGATCTGGAACGGAGAGCAGACTGCGCGGTGAAGCTCTTGCAGACCGATGGCGAGGTGCACGAGGCGGCGCTGCTTCGCTTCCGTGATGAAGCACGGATGGCGGCGCGGATTTTTCATCCGCACGTGGTTGAGATCTTAGATCATGGCGTCGAGACGAGCGGCTCGCCATTCCTGGTGATGGAGCTTTTGCGCGGGCGCGATCTGGATGCGTTTCTGAAAACGGAACGACAGCTTTCCACGGAACAGACGATCGAGATCGTGACCCAGGTGGGCAGCGCGCTCCATGCCGTGCACCAAGTGGGAATCGTTCATCGCGACATCAAGCCGCGCAATGTTTTCTTGGTTGAGGGAGCCACTCCATCGTCGGGATTTCAGGTCAAGGTCATCGACTTTGGACTGGCCAAGCACCTGTTTGCGCCGCCGGGCGGACGGGGCTCGGATGGACTCCTGATCGGTACACCAGAGTATCTTCCACCGGAGTCGTGGCGAGGCAAGAGTGCCGATGTCGATACCCGTGCCGATCAGTGGGCGCTCGCAGTCCTGACCTTTCGACTGCTTACGGGGCGGCTTCCGTTTGAGAGTCACCTGGATACGATGCTGCTTGGGAAAGAGATCCTGACCGGCTTTCCGCGACGGATTCGTACCTTGGCTCCGGACATTCCGCACCATGTCGCGGCAGCGATTGAGTGTGCGATGTCCAAAGACAAGCACGAGCGCTTCGCTTCGATTCATGACTTCATCCGCGCGCTCACCAACCTGCCGCTGACCACCAACACGATCGCTACTGCAGGAACAGAGCTGCTGATCAAGTCTGTTCCCAAGACGCCAGCCGCAGAGATTCCGATGACTCAGGAAGAGCCAACCAAGCTGATTCCGGTGGCCGCACCGACGGTAGTCTTTGCTTCCAGCCGGACTCCTACCGAGCCGTCATCGCCGCTTCCCCAGACCTGTCTCCTGCCCGCGCAAGGGTCCGCACAGCTGCCCGCTCAGGTGCCCTTCCCAGTCACTCAAGTCGTGTATGAAGCCACGAGGAGGGGCGGCTCTGTCTGGATTTATCCGGTGGCGCGGCAGCTCCTGACAGCGGTCTTGGGAGGCCTGATCGCGCTGACTCTGTACGCGGGAATGAGCGGCTCGTGGGCGCAGCAGCGGACACCACTTGATCTATCTGTGGACTCGTCACATCCGTCGGTGAACGCGACTACGCGGATGCCGGCGGTTCAGACGCACCCAGCCCAGCGTGCGAGTCCGGGGCGTGTTACCAGACCCCCAGAAACGAGCGCAGCCAGTGCTTCACTTTCATCCGGGTCGAAAACCAAAACGGAATCGGCAAAGCCTGCGAGTGCACCGTAGCAGGCTCGACGCGACTGCCTGGCTGGGTGACTGGCTGAGTGACCGGCAGTGAGAGCGGCACGGTCACGGCATCCTCCATGCGCGCCATGACTGCTCCACAGGTGGAGGTAGGACGGTCCTCTGTTGGCTCCTCTGTACCACAGGGAATGCGATCCCACCACGCCATCCACCACGCCACTCCCAGCTCATGGGCATCCGCAAAACGGTGCGCGATCTGAGGATGAAGGGCGCGGGAGATGACCTTCCACACCGACGGTGGCACCTCGTCCGGGCGCAGCGAAGCAAGCAGACTTTCCAGCTGGTCGTGATGCTGGGTCAAATAGATTGCACGGTGGAGCTGCGAATGCGTCAACTGGGAAACGAGCGTGAGCATCTCAATCGCCAGGATTCCCAGGCAGAAGACATCGCTGCGCGGACTCAGCTGATCAGGCAGTCCGAGGGCTTGCTCGGGCGACATATACCCGTGGGTTCCGACTTGCTCACCCGTCGCAGTCATGGTTCGGCTGCCGATCCGCGCCACCCCAAAGTCCAGGACCTTGGCACAGAGCTCCCCGCTCGGTCCCCGTTCGATCATGATGTTGTTCGGATTGAGGTCACGATGCACGATCGGACCGTACGTCGGCAGTCGGTGGGCCGCGCCTACTCCTTGGCAGATCTGGGCAAACAGCGCCGATACAACATAAAGAGGAGTCTTGCGCGCCTCTTTTCTGTGCCTCTCCAGCCACGCGGACAGAGAGTCCGGCAAGAGCTCCATCACCAGGAACGGCTGATCTTCCCGCTCTCCGTGGGTCAAAAACTCGACAATGTGGGGATGCTTGGGCAGCAGCTGCAAGACCCGCAGCTCGCTATCGAAGCGTGCGCGCACACTGTTTCCGATCAGATCGTGACGCAGAAACTTCACCGCGACCTCTCTGCCAGTAACAAGATCCTTGGCTTTCCAGATCACACCGCAGCCGCCTTGCGCGATAGGCTCGTCCAGCTGGTAGCGATCGCCGACGACCAAGTGATGATCAAACTTCATCAGAACACTGTGCATTGCTGGAACAGTCTGTGACATGACACGCGCTCGAGGGATGAAGACCTAAAGATCCCAACGTGTCATTTTCGCGCGTTAGATAGGGCAGTTGTCAACTCACTTTTGCAGTTCCGCAGTTCCCAGTGCAGAGCGGGTTAGGTATCGCACATTGTCCGCGCAGCGCTGCCATTCCGAAACGCTCGTAGTGCGCATGTGACGAATCGTATCGAATCTCAAAATGGCGGAGCCACCGTCGGCAAAGACCGTCAAGTCGGCTCAATCATGGGAAGAAGTCGCCCAATGTCGGCAAGCAATATCAGAAGGGGTCTTTAGACGGCACAGCCATTGCTCCTTATCGCCATGCCAACAGAGGCGGAGGTGGCTTTTGTGCATCTCCTGGGAGGAACCATGATGCGGACAATGCGGGCGGCGCACAAGAAGACCACCGAGGAAGACGGGCGGATTGGACAGTCCATTGACAGCTATCGCCTGGTGCGTCGGCTTGGCTGTGGTGCAATGGGCGCGGTGTACGAGGTCATACATGTCAACATAGGTCGTCGGTATGCACTCAAGCTGCTACATCCACATTTAAATGGAAATCAGCAGGCAGTTGCTCGATTTGTATCGGAGGGCCAGACCGCGAATCAACCAGCGATTGACGGAGTGGTAGCGATACACGATGTCAAGCGGTCTAGCTGCGGACAGACCTACATTCTGATGGAGTACCTAGACGGAGAGACGCTCGCGGTGCGAATTGCCAAAGAGTTTGGTCGCAGCGATGGTCTGCAGCGGAGTCATTCTGGGCCGGATCTCCGTGCCGTACCGCGTAGCTCCTACGTCAACGTCAGCTTGATGCTGGCCAAACAGATTGCCTCCACCCTAGAAGTCATCCATCGCAGCGGAGTGGTTCACCGCGACTTGAAGCCAGAGAACATTTTTGTTGCGAGAGATCCAGATGCGGTGGGCGGAGAGCGGATCAAGATCCTCGACTTTGGGATTGCCAAGGTGGTGACTCCCTCGGCCCAGAATCATAGTGGGCCACCGTCTTGGGCACCGACGATTCAGCGGACAGCGGTGGGAACGGTGCTGGGGACT
>JAEUKA010000045.1 GCA_016794465.1 Myxococcales bacterium
AGATCCGCCCGAGTCTCCAGTACGCCTGTGTCGAGGAACCGACCGTCTCTGCTCATCGCCAGCGCAATCGGAGAGCAGTGAGCAGTGGCGAAAGAGCCCTCGGGTCTCGATGTACCGCTACCGCAACAGACACTCGGCCCCTTCTGACTCTGTGTCCGCGGCCCGCAACCCCAGCACAGACAACGCGAGCCCAGGCTCGGCAACGCTGACTCCTGTTGGACTTCCATGCGCAGTCAGTGAGGGGCGTGCGGTGCCAGGGAGTCGGATACCAGCAAAACCACGCTGCTGATCAGGGTCAATCCGCATAGTGGCAGGGCGTGATTAGCGACATAACAAAAGGTTCTAATAGCAAGCTGGGCCAGCGAAGGTAGGCAAGCGCCGCCAAGGTAGTCAGCGCTCGACAGGCCAGCCACGACAAAACCAGCCAGTGACCGGACCACTCCCCAAGCGACCGCCACTCCAGCCAATCCGGTGAGCCCCCAAACCTAAAAAACGGCACTTTTACGACTCGCTGGATTAAGAGTGCTCGACGTGACGGAAAAAATGCTTGATTCGTCCCTGTCCAGAGAAAAATACGCTCAGACGAAAAAGCCGTAATTATGCCGTCTGTATCCTGGGCATTAGTCAACTGATTCATGTATGGGAAACAACGATTTGTCAGTTTCCTCGGTCAGAGTAGGAGTCCCACCTATAAGGGCTGCGGAGGGCTCTGCGGACTGATAGGAATCGCTCGCTACGCATTCACAGGAATCGGAAAGGAATCACACTCCTAACCGCGTGCAGATAGAGTCCGCAGAGTGTGGGATGGGAGTCGGATTCTTCTTCGGGCTGTGCGGTCCTCGGAATATTTAGGACGGAGTATTCTCGGTGACGATCATCCCTACTGCTACTCCGTTGTCGTTCGGAGTCGATAGTTTGTCATGTGTCGTCACTCCTCGGGCGTCTCCATCTTGGACGGTAGCGCGGTCGCCCGCCTCGCATTCACTTTCAGCAGATGTCGCTCGCTTTCAGAGTCGAGCAGGATGCCCGTCACCACCCAATAGGGAGTCCCCTTGAAGGATTTGTGCGGCTGATTGATGTGGCTCCATCGCTTGGTGATGGCCGCCGCATACGCTTGCTCGACGAGGGTCTGGTTGAGATCCCAGCGTCGCGCCCGCTGACGTGTGCCGTTCGCCTTTTGCCACTGCGCAAGCTGCGCCTCAGCGACCACCGATATCTGCATCAGCTTGATCAGCGGGTCGGTCGTGATGTCGTATCCCGCCGCTGCCGCGTGTTCCAGATATCGTCCCGGCGACATCAGGTGCAGCAGTCGCGCCGCCAAACGCTCCTGTTCCTCGACGGCAAAGTCTCGATGTCGGCGCACATCCTGAAGCTCCATAGCGAGCTGACTGTTGTGCAGATCAAGCAGCGCCAATCGCTGCGCTTCACCGAGCAGAGACGGCGGAGTACCAATCACTCGCCGGAGTTCCTGCCGCAGCTCCTCAACATGACGCTCGGCGGCAATGCGTCGATTCCTTTCTTCTGCGAGGCTGCGAACAACCGAGTCCGCCGTTTCGTGAATCTCCCGATGCGCACGCTCTGACGCTGCGAAGTCCTGTCTCTGCTTGGTCAGTTCTCCATCGCGCAGCATCAATGACTGCGCGTTCTCCTCAAACCGAATTCGCAGCCCCTCGAACTGTCGATTTAGCTCCTCCTGTTCAGCGGAAACACGCTCTTTCGATGGCCTCTGTTCATCCAATTCTCGACGAAGCTGCTTGATCTTCTGCTCCAGATCGTAACGAACTTCCTCGGCCTCCCGCTGCTCACGCGCGACTTCCTTCTCGAATTTCGAGGCACGTTCCTCCCCAGTCCGTAGCTCGTCGCTGAGACTCTCGTATTGTTCCTCAAGTGCAGCGACTTTGTTCTCTGCTGTCCGCCGCTGCAAGTTCGTCTCTGCATGCTTCTTCCGTTCCTCCGCCAGCTCATCACGCAGCGCCCTAAGCTCATTCCGCAGGACTCCTTCCTGCGTCTGCGCCCGCTTCGCGGCATCTTCCAACTCCGCCGCTCGCGCACGTTCCGCTTCCAGCAGAACCAGCGCTTCCGCGAGAGTCTTCGGCTGTCCATTCTTCCGCCGCGCCGGAATCTCATCGCCCGGCGAAAAATCGAGCCGCTTGTGACCCGGATGCCGGTACCACCACACGCGGCAGCGCGTCCCGCAGAATGCGCGATCGGTGCGAACGCAAAAAGGTAGGCGAAAATCACACGTTTTACAAAAATGAACGTCCCGCAAAAAAGATCCGCCTTTTATCGCGATGAGTGATCGCGATCACTTCTCTAACATAGCACAGGCATTCAACTTATCGCGACGACCCTGGAGTCGAACATGACCTAAGTTTTTGACCTTCTTCCGGTTTAAAATTTTGGCCAGTGAACCTATGTTCTCAATGTCGTAATTTTTCAAAAAGTCCAGCGTGAACCAGTGTTCCCAACGTGATGCAATTGGCTATTTTGATGAATTGAGTAGATTGATTCCCAAAATCTCTGGCCGGTCTTTCGATTCTTTCATAATCCGATGAGCTGATTAGTTCTCAATCTGATTTGCAACAATTATCTCAAAGATCTGTTCTTGATCTGTTCCAAGACATTCACAAATCGCTGCGCTATAATGGACTTATGAAGAAGTGTCCGATCTGTGGCCGCCGCTTCATCGGCTTTCTCGGCTGTTTCAATGGTGGAGGTCGCAGAAACGTCTCCGCTTGTTGCGGAAGCTGCCGGATGTGCTGCTCCTGTTGCCATCGAAGCTCCGACGGAAGCGCATGCAGAGTCGAGAGAGCCAGCGCTGCGCACCGTCGAGCTGTACTTTGTCGATTCGGCTGGGTACAGACTCGCGTTCGACTTGGCGGTCCGCTTTGATGGCAGGCGATGCCGTGTCACGGGTGGGGCGTACGCGCGACTTGGACTTGCTCCGTCGGAAGGCGTCGGTCTTGGCGGAACGCCGGGCCGCTGGAAAGACGTGTATCCAAACAAAGCACCGAGTGAGTTCGGCTTCGTCGATAACATCGGCGTGCTGTGCTGGGACGACGGCGAAAGGCGGGCGTATGTGGCCGAGGCTGAGCTGCTCTACTTCGCGTTCGGGGGACGGTGGCTTGAGACGATTCTGGAGTTTGTGGCGGGGAGGACTGTGGATGCCAGAGCGCGGACTCCGTAACGACCGTCACGTTCCGACGGTAGAAGTCGTCCCGTTTGAGCTTTCGCTGTCCCTCTGAACCTCGTAGCGCAGCTTCGTGATGCCGTTCGGAAAGGAGTGTGTCTCGAGCAAGCGCAGCGGAATGTGCGCGGTGCCCAGCGACAGAAGGGGAATCCCGGCCCCGAGGAGGGTGGGAATGACATACAGCTCCAGCTCGTCGACCAGTCTTGAAGACAGACACTCCCTTGCAGTCTGCCCGCCGCCGACAATCCAGACATCGCGGCTCGACTCGATGCGGAGCTTGGCGAGAGCGGCCGGTAACTCAGCGAGGGTTACGGCACGGCTCAGCGGAGGCAGAGTGGGAAGCGGACGACTCGTGACGATGAGCCCCGAGCGCCCCTCGTACGGCCACGGGCCAAACGTCTGCATCTGTTCGTAGGTCGAGCGCCCGATGACGACCGCACCGACGCGCTCAAGGAACGACTCATAGCCCAGCTCCGGTGAGTTGTACGGATCGAGCCAGCCGACTCCACCCTCCTTATCGGCGATGAATCCATCGACGCTGACTGCAACATAGTAGACCGTGCGCGGCATTGGGAGAGTCGGCCACGCGGACGCGATGGCTGTCAATAGGGGACCATCGGTGGCGATGGAATCGGAAGGGTCGGCTCAGATGCTGTCTGCGCTCTCCGATAAAGCTGGCATTCACCGCGATGGTGCCGATGCGGAATCGGACGCACCGTGGGGCTTGGCGGTGACCATGGCTGCAAGCGCCTTCTTTGCTGCTTTGGCGGTCGGGTACTTGCGCCACGACAACGCTCGCTCTGTGAGCGAGAGAGTCACGACGGAGTACCGATCTTTCGCGGGCTGCCAATGAAGCCACTGCACAGCAACGAGCAGCGCGGCGTCGTCGCGACGGATGGCCAGCGGACGCCAGAATGCTTCCTTACCCGTCGAGGCGCGGCGCAGATAGTCTTCGGCCCACGCTTCACCCGGCTTCGACAGGTCGAGCTTGGCAGCAATGGTTGGCGGACGCTTCGGGTAAAGCGACCGACGACGAGAAGACGAACTTGTGGCTGGGACATGGCAAGGCATAACGTGCCGCCCGTCGAGAAACTGGAACGGAATTTCCCTGGCCCGAGAGAAAACGTTGCGGAAGTCGGAGTTACGGCCCTCCGATCGACCATGCCTACGAATGGAAAGCGTGCGAACGCTGACAGTCCGTTGTTAAGGAGTCAACCCTTCGAGATCACGTCGCTGCTTGCTGGGGTTTCCTTTTTTACCGTCTACCCGCACGATCGGATGCAGAACACCGCGAAGGGGGTCGTTGGTGGCGAAGAAGATGCGTGTCGTGTCTCGACCTTGTGTGCGTCTGGGCTGTACTCGGATGGTTTCGACGTCGGCAGCCGAGTGCGAAGTACTGCTCCCCGAGTTGTCGCACGCTGGCTTGTCGTCAGCGAAAGACATCCGCGCAAGGCGAGAATCCGTCAGAGCGTAACGTCAACCAGGCGCATGGAGGCGTCAACTTGGCCGAGGCTGATGCCAGATTTGACAGCACCAGTCGTGTCAACGGGAATGACCCTGCACCGTCGCTGGTGACGTTTCCGTTCACGGTATTAACGGATCAGTTGGATGGTCTGCAACAGGCGCTGCGTAATGTCACGGTAGGACAGCAGGTCGTTGGAGCCGAGACTGCGCGGCTGCGCCAGTTCGTCGAGCAGAGCGTCAGCGGGACGCTTGTGCGTCAGCAGGAGCTGCTGGCCACGTTCGACAGCCAACTCGCATCGGTGGAGCGCGAACGGGACCGACTGCTCGCGGAGCTGCGGACCCACTTCGAGCAGCAGGAGTCGCGGCTCCGTGCCGAGGCGGAGCTGCGTCACGAGCGGGACCGACTGCACCTTGAAAACCAGAAGCTACGGGCCACGCTCGATGCGATGAAACGTCAACTTGCGCAGCCATCCGGTGACGCGGGGAGCCGGAACTATCCGTCCGAGCGACTCTCTGTCGAGCCTCGATCTGCGGAGCTTGCGACAAATCATCCGTCCGCCAAGGAGGTGCTGTCGACGATGCGGGGTACGCTCATGCGGCTCTTGCCCGCTGTTCCGCCCGATTCAACGCCGATAGAGCAGTGGCCGCGCGATTCTCCGACGGATCGTGACCATTGGAAGCACTGGCTGGTGCCAGTGGTTTGGCCGGCTCTCTCGGACATCGTGAACGAGCTACACCCGACCAGTTCCGACGAAGCGGCCAGAGTCAGAAGCGAGCTGGCGCCCGTGACCATCATTGCTGCGCAGCTCTATCTGGGGTTGCTCCTGATACGGAAGCCTCTGCCGACGGCGGATATGCTGACGGGACTGGTGCTCTCATCGTTGCGAGCGATGCCGCTCGCGTATGCGCCGAGCTACGTCGAGCAGTTCACGAAGCATGCGGGACCGCTGAAGCTCGCTGCCGTCATTGCCATTGACTCCATTCATAAACTGATACAAGCACTTATCGCAGAGTTGACGTCACACAAAAGGTAAACGACAAACCGTTAACCTGTCTAAATTAACACATGTCCGACGAAGACAGGTTGACACAGTTGACGAATATTGATTCGGCTTGACCGTTCACTGACGACGCAGTCGAGACAGCTACCTGATTCAGCCAGGTGGATGCAGGTAGCTGATGCAGGTAGCTGATTCAGGTAGCTGATTCAGGTAGCTGATTCAGGTAGCTGATTCAGGTAGGCGGATACAGGTACCTGATTCGACCACCTGGATCAGCCACCTAATACAACCACCTTCCATTGACGGGATGCTACGGAAAGACCTCATGCAATGAACTGCTCGTTATCCATGTGAATCCCTTGGTGATTTGTTCATATGGAACAATTTTTGCATATGGCAGTTGATTGAGAAGCTACCCACACGCCAGATCGACCACCTGATACAACCACCTGATTCAGCTACCCGGATACAGCCACCTGATTCAGCTACCTGATTTAGCTACCTGATTTAGCTACCCGGATACGACCATCTGACTCAGATACCTGGGATGCAACTAGTCGAATCGTGCGTTTGCTGTGTTTGATAGTGTTTACGTGGAATGAGAAGTCTAGCTCTCAAAAATTGGATGCTGAGAAAAGTCAAAAACGACCTGTCGGATACAAGCGCAGACGCATTCTCGAATGAAGTGTCGGCTTCAATTTCGGACTCATTGTGTCCCACTGAGTGTCCCTCCGATTGGCCCACCACGTGGCCGGCGATGTCTGACGTAACGCCAAGTCGCAGCTTCGGACGCAGCTTCGGTTAGACTCCCGGGCGGAACTACGTCCAGGGCAAACTTGTTGATTCAACCTCGGAGCCTAATGAGTCCATCTGCAAGTCGTCCACCTATGTACGGACAGCATCGGTCTCTTCTGCGAGGAACACCTCTCTGCGTGGGGTCCGTAGGGTTTCTGCGATGGCTTCTTTGTCGCAGAGCCGGCGTTCCAGCACTTCGCGGATCGATTGGGCTGGAAGACACTGCTGGAACTTGAGTCCTTCGATTGCGTCTTCCGAAAATTCTGGTCGATAGGAATCCTCTGCATGCGCAGCGAGTTCCTCGGTCAGCGATTCCGCACTCACCCGGCCATCGAACGCCAGCGCCAAGTTGCTTACGCGAGCCGTTGCTGCTCCGCGCAGGGTTTCGGCGAGTGCAGCGTTGGCCAGTTGACCCGCGAAAGTCCACCACGTCGTCTTCCCGTGTGCATCATGGACGAGCGCTGTCTCGGCTCCTGTGAGCCATGCGAAAGATGATTGGACCGTCGCAAGCTGTTCCGTCGCGCGCTTGGTCTTCTGTCCCAACATGGGCTCGGAAAGCAGAACCTCACGCATCGCTTGGCACAGCTTGAAGTGCAGGGGCGGCGATTGTCCCAGCCAGCGCGAGCGACCTCTTTCTGCGGACGGCTCGACATAGGCAATGCGGCGTTTCCAGTCCACGAACTTGACGAGCCACCCGCGACCACCCAGCAGCAGCACCGGCGTTCCCTGATTCCGAACCTGAAACGAGGTCTGGTGTACGTAGCCGACTTCGCTGCGTCCATGCAGCACTTGAAACAGCGGCGGACTTTGGAAAATCGAAAACAGCTCGGCAAAGTGACGGAAGCCAAACTGGCGTTCTCCCTCGGGACCAAACGACAAGATGCCGCTGTCTGCAAACAGAATACGCTGGTCCAGCATGTGGTCGATTACCGATTCCAGTTCGGGCTTGGGAATCGAGCGAAAACATGGCAACCGCCAAAGCCAGTGTGTCCAATCCGAACGAACCAGCGCCCCTTCCTGGAGCAGAAGACCCATCACCTGCTGCGCAAACAAGTGCAGCGGCAAAGGCGGGGGACGGACGGGCTCCACATAGCCAAGCTGGGCGAGCCGTAGGATCGCCGCCGCGCGCAGCAAGCTGTCGTCATCGGTAGCGAGAAACAGACAGTTGCGCTGGGTTCCGCTGCGCCTTCCGGTACGTCCCATGCGCTGCAAGAATGAAGCGACTGTCGCAGGCGCATCGATCTGGATCACACGATCCAAGTCCCCGACATCAAGTCCCAGTTCCAGGGTACTCGTTGCCACAATGACGCAGTTCGTTCCTTCGGCAAATGCTTGCTCGGCTTGGCGCCGCTCCTCCAGGCTCAGCGAGCTGTGTGACACATGCGTGCTAACGCCCTGCGCCCGCAGTTTTTCCGCCAGGCTTTCCACCCGCGAACGACTGTCACAGAAGACCAGTCGTTTTTCGCCACGGTGCAGACGCGAGATCACAATCGCAGCGTTGTCCAGATTCCCCACATAATCGAGCGTGACATCGGGGGGACTCGCTTGTGCCATCGGCGGCATGGCAATCACGGTCCGCGTGCCCTCGCAGTGACCCGCCAGCCAATCGAGCAGCTCTTGCGGATTCCCAACGGTTGCAGACAGGCCGATCCGCTGCTGTTCCCGACCCGAAATGCGCCGAATCCGCTCGAGCACCGCCAGCAAGTGCCAGCCGCGATCATCACCCGCAAAGGAATGCAGCTCATCCACGACCACAGCCTGTAGTCCTGAAAAAAGCGCGGTCCGATCAACGCTCCGCGAATCGAGCAGCACCTCGAGCGACTCCGGGGTGGTTAGCAAGATGTCCGCTGGACTGCGCAGAATCCGTCTTCGCGCAGACTGCATGATGTCGCCATGCCAGCGCGCCACCGTCCGACCGACAAATCCCGCATACATCGCAAGGCGCGGCTCTAGGTTGTTGAGCAGCGCCCGGATCGGACAGACATACAGCACTGACATTCCGGACCAGTTTTCACTGGCCATGCGTGACAAGACCGGCAAAATCCCTGCTTCCGTCTTTCCTCCTGCCGTCGGAGCTAGCAGCAGCGCGTGCTGTCCTTGGGTAAGCGGCAGGATCGCTGCCTCTTGCAGTGGACGCAGCCGCCGCCATCCCAGTGCATTGACCAGGTGATGTTGTAGCGCAGGGTGCAGTGATTCAAACGGCGTCACAGCGATAAGTCGATGTCGTCGGCTGAAGTGGCTGGGCGGCTGCCGCGCTCAGTGGCGGTCAACTCTACATCTGACAGCGTCAGGGAGTAGTGCTTGCGCGGATCAAAGTCTGGAAACTGATCGATGCGATCGAGCACTTCCGCGACCAACTTTTTGAGGAAAATCCGCGGCGCCACGCCCACCTTGCCTCCCAGCTCGCCAGCGACGGCTTGCGCCAGTTCCGAAAGGTAGCCGTCATCCGCTTTGGCGCAGATCCTGTCTGGCACCTTCGATTCCTGCGCGTACAGATCGCGAATACGCTTTCCGACTTCCACGAGGCGTTCCTGTCCAAACGGGGTCAGCCGGATCTGCACGGCACGCGGATTGTCGAAGCGCTCGTCAGGACCAAACTGCACATGCAGCCGCTGCGCCAGCGGAGGAAGCCGCTGCACCCCTTGGGGCCCATCATAAAAAGCCAACGTACCTGTGATCACCAGATACAGACCTGGGAAACGCCCGCCATCGACTTCATCGAGCCACTGCCGCAGCGCGTTGAGTCCTTTGTCCCTCACATCCGAGCGGACCCGCTGGAGCGTTTCGACCTCATCGAGTACCACCAAAAGTCCTGGCCTGCCCGAGTCGCGCAAGATGGTGAGCAGCCCTTGCAGAAATGACAGTGCGCCAAAGTGATCGATGGCCCCCGAAAGGTGCGCGCGTCGCTTGATATCTGGTCCCACATTCGGCTGTCCTGACAGCCATGCCAAAAGTCCCTCTGCGGTTTGATGATCGCCGCGTGAGATCGACTCGCGGTAGCCGCGCAGGGCAGCAGCCATGGCCGGGGCCGTGCGGGTCACCGCAGCCAGTCGGGTTTCCAAAAGTGCGTTGGTCTTTTCCACCAGCTTGTCGGCATCGGTCTCCTCGACCCCACCTTCCGCCAGGACATCCTGTTCCAGCGCGTAAAACCAGCCATCCAAGATCGATCGCAGCGCTCCGGTGAGCGTATCGCTTGTCGACAGATGTTCGACCATGCGCCGATACACCGTTTCAAGGTGATGCAGCGGAGTCTCGGTTTCGGAAATCTGCACCTCGGCGGTGGCAAAGCCGAGCACGCGCGCCCGCTCTTGCAGGAAGCGGACAAAGAACGTCTTTCCGGTGCCATATTCGCCGCGAACCGCTTTGAACACCGCACCGCCGCGCTCGACTCTGCCAAGCTCCTCGTCGACCGTGGACACAAAGCGTTCCAGTCCCACGGCAAACGCCGAAAGACTGCGCTGTGGAACCGTACCCCGCCGCAGTGCATCAATGATCTCTTGTCGCCGCTGGGGGCTGATGTTCACGACGCCGGGCTCCTTTCTGTGGCCGCCGCTGCTGGGAACAGCTCAAACTGCCGCTCGAGCAGCGCGCGATCGAGGCTGACGCTCAGGTCGCTTTCATCGATGGTCAAGACGGAATACGCATCCACATTGAGCAGGGTTCGCAGTGCGCCCAAGATTCCGCGGACCCGCACAAGCGGAAGTCCGAGCTTCTGCGCCAGCGCCGCGAGCATCAGCTTGCCGCCGCTGGCATCCAGGGTCGACAGCACATCGACGATGCGCTCCTTGGGCAGCGCCAGCCGAGCAAACTGCTTGTTGCGGGCTAGAAGTATCGGCGACGCAAGAAGTCGGCTGGTCCATGGCGTCTGGGAATCGGAGGGGGGACCGCCCGCCGTTTGCGCGAGCAGGAAGCCTTGACTGCCCGACAACTTGGGAACGAATGGGGGCGGAAGCAAAACTGGAGCCTGCGGTGGGACCGGTTTCGGCTTGGCAGATAGATTCCACCAGGTGGGCGGACGACAGATGACTTCCTGAAAGTGGTCCGGTAGCTGCTCGGTGGTAATGAACAGGGCCACTGGAACCACAGCTTCCTGGGGGGTCGCGCCGCCATGGTAGCCACACTTTTCGCTCGCATAGCGAACCCGCTCGCTCCACGGAACGATGATCTTGTGCTGGGTGGAAAGGACGCGCGGACCCTCCATCAGCAGTTCATCGGCCAAGACCGGACCCGTGGCCGAGCGGCTACGCGATGGTCGTTCCGGCGAGCGCCGCAGCGTTAGACCGCGTTCTCGGATGTGACCATGATCGCTGGTGAGAACCAAGGCGCGCCGAGCCGCTCTCGCTGTAGCGAGCAGCAGACCGAGAGGTCGAATCGCATCCACCGTTTGTGGAATCGCGATTTGATCCCCTTTGCTCAGGTGATCATCGATGGCGTTTATCACCACACCGACCACTTGCTGTTCTGGGTCTTCGATGGCGCGCCGTACCTCGTCATGCAGACCGACGCTTTCCCCTGGCAGGTCGGCCTTGTGAAACAGGACTGGCGGCTTGCCACCTTGCGACACCTGGCGCAGGCCCGGATGTTCGGCGAAGCGATTTTTTTCTGCCGACGCTTGCCCGCGCATTCGCCGCCCGGACAGAAGGCTCGCGCGGGAGGCTTCGGTTTCGGTCGGAATCATCGCCACAGCGGCGCGCGGCCAGGTACCGGAATTGGCGATGGCTTCGATCCAGCCGAGCCGCGCTAGGTCTTCCCGCAACGACAGGAACACAGGAACACTCATGCCATCTAGCACCAGTAAGAGCACGGGACTGCGTGCAGCCACCGGGGCGACCACGCGCTGGAGCAGAGACTCCACCCCCAGCACATCTTCTGGCTCACTATCGCTGGCACAGAAGTCGCGCAGCGCGGTGGCAAACTGCTGGCTGTGGCGCTCCCGGACCGTGACAGCCAGCGAATAGAGTGCCTTCATCCCAGCCGCGACCACCGGATTGCGATCCCCTTCCACCAAATCCTCGCGCGCCCGATCCAGCCACGCCAGGGTGTCCGCATAGTGGTTCACAAGCTCTGCGAACGTCTGCATCGCCAGTGGACCTTCGACGGACACCACCGCATGGGCGACCCGACCCGCTGAGAGTAGCCGCTCGCAGCGCCCCGGATCGTGATACCACAGCCGATGTGCCCGACTGGACTCCAGCGCGGCCAGCACAGCATCGAGCTGGGGCCGCTTGGGTGCCCGCGCGAGGTTTCCCAGCGCTTCTCCCAGCCGAGACAGCCGCTGCTCGAGACTGGACGGCAGCGCATCCGAAAGGGAAAGCAGCGCATCGGCATTGAACGAGGTCAAAAGCTGCTGCGCCCGCCCAAGCTGCTGGGTCACCCGATCCGCGGGCAGCTCGCCCAGCACCTCCTGGCTAACGGCGGCCCAGGCGCAGCCTTCCGCAGCAGCGAGCGTACCGATTCCAATCCAGGACTCAAGTCGTCCGGTCGATTTGAGGACCACCGAAGACAGCTCGGGATGGGTGGCAGCTTGGGAAAACAGCAGATCACAGACCAAGCCAATGGACACCAGATCTTCGCCCCGACCTGCTGACAGCGCTGAAGCCAAGGCCGGTCCACAGGGCCCGGCATGCTCCAAAAGATGCGCACCGATGCCCGTCTTAGCGTCTTGCGGAAGCTGTGCCCACGCTCTAAGTCCCTCGCGAGACAACGACCAGCGCAGCAGCGCTTTTGCACTTGGGCGCGGCTCGGACAGTCGCATCAGGTCGCTAAGCAGCTCTCGCCAGATGGTGTCTTCATCTAGGAAGCCACCCGGAGCCGGGGTTAGCGATGGCTTTTCAGAGACAATCCGCAAAAGGGGCGCTTCCATCCACGGCTCTTTGGTCAGCCGCGAATCCCAGCGCCTTGCCTGGAAGCGTTCCAAAATCACCTGCCAGGGACGGACTTCGTGCAGCCGTGACAGTGCCAGCCGGTACAACACATCGCTACCGAGTTCCTGTTCCTTTTGGCTGGTCAAAAGCACAAGCGGTTCCGACTCCGCCTGCGCAAGCTGCTCTCGGAAGGCCAGGACCGACGGACAGTAAACCACCCGCATCGCTGCATCGCCAAGCGTAAGCTCCTCGCAGCCTCGCCACGGCGCATCGACCTTGATACCAATGGCGATGGCGTGCGGCGCCTTGCTGCGAACTTCTTCGACCTTGGCGCGCAGAAGAGACTCGCTGAGCGTGCCGCTGCTCATTCCTTTTCCTCTTCCACGGTCCAGGAGACAGACAACCTTCGGCCTTTGCCCTGGCTGGCTTGGGCGATTTCTTGCAGCACCGCACTGATGGCTGCACCAGACAGACCGCTGCGACTGCCTTCGGCCACGACTTTGTGCCGCGATCCCTGAGCGGCTGCTTTGGTGGGCGCTGGCGCAGGTCTTTCTGCGGCTTTGGGGGCTAGCAGAGACACCGCTTTGCGCTCACTTGCCAAAAGCACTGGGGCAAGCGGCAGCGCCAGCTCATCGCGCAGAAGGGCGTCTTTGAGCGTGCTCAGCAGTACGTCCACCGCCTCGCGGCGCGAATCGGAAAGGTGCAGCGTTCCGCAGATCACTTGCAGGCGCGACTCGCCCAGCGCCGCACCTACCGCTTTGGCTTGCGACACACTCGCACCGATGGCTTGCGGTGTCGGCATCAGCGAGGCTTTGGCCAGCGCCCGGACTACTTCCTTCGCATCGCCGCCAGTCATAGATTCCAAGAGAGCCAGCGCAGTGCGTGCGGTTTGCAGTCGGCTGGCAGCCGGTTCGACAATCCCCAGCGCCTGGTAATACTCGGCCAGCCGAGGTACCAGCAGGTTGGCTTCCTCTCGCGCGGCTTGCACTTTGTCGCGCAGCTTCTGCGCAAGCTCTGCCACGTTGACCGCGCTGCGCAGCTCGGACAGGCCGGTCAGCCCAAACACCGACTCGGCGCGACGTCGGGCTTCGACCCATTCGGCTTCTTCTGGCAGGTCCTGTTCGCGCAACTCCAGCTCGTCATGAAGCTGATCGAGCCTGCCTTCAACAGGTCCGCCATGCTGAAAGAACGCGCGGTTGGTCTGGGCCGCAAACACCACGATGATCAGGTTTTGCAGCTCGGGCAAAAGGCCCATCTTGCGCGGTGAATCGATGTAGCTGCGCAGCATGCGCACCGTTAGCGGGCGCCGGCCTGTGACCGCACCTTTCCTCGTCGAGTCCTCTTGGTGGTACAGCTTGTCGAAGTGGAGCAGCCAGTGATGACCCAGCAGGAACGCATCGCCCTCGGTCATTTCGCCCAGCTTGAATCGGATTGGCAATCTGTCGCAGAAGGGGGCGCAGCTCTTTGGCCACGATGATGCGGCCATCGCGGACTTGGGTGGCGCGCAGCACTTCGGCACAGACCTTTTTGATCTGAGAAGATTTGATCTCTTCCTCGAAGTCGGGGTGCGCGGGAAACTGCCACGACAGAAGCTGTCCGATGATTTTCTCCAGCGCATCCTTCAGATCGACCGCCATCGGTGGGGTCAAGGAAAGCGCCGGTTCCAGTGACACAAAGGTCTGGTCGATCGAGTGCGAGCCTTCCACGAAGTTTGGGCGGTCGCTGCTGCCGGTGACTCCGTAGGCTTCCAAAAGCGCCTGCCCGATGGTTCCTTCAAGCTGGCTTTTCTGGCTTTCTAAAAGTGCCCGCGCTGCCGCTCGGTCGACTGCAGACAGGTGCGAGGCGTGATCGATAAAGCGCTCGCCGGTCAGCAGGTAATCCAAAAGGACCAGCGTGCCCAGGTTCTGCTTGGTCTGGCGGTTGAAAAACCGTGGCAGCCAGACAAAGGTATGCGCACTTTCCCCGCGCTCCAGAAACGTCTGCACCTTGGCGCGATCGTCGGCAGGGCCGTGGTGTTCTTCATCGAAAGGAAAGTCGATGAGTACCCGCCACTCATCCCCGCGCGCGCGCAGCGAGTCATCGTTTAGCTCGCGGACGTTGGCATAGACCACTTCGACCCGACGCGAGCTGCCTTTCCAGAGCACCTCATGCTCGATGTACAGCGAGTCCCGTTCCAAAACACCCAGGCGCGCAAACAGGAGCCGCTTTACCAACTGACGCCGCTGCGCGGTCGAGTCCTGAATCTTGGCGCGTTCCAAAATGCTGTCGGTGTCGACTCCCGTCAGTTGGAGCTGGATGATCGGGTCACGATCCTCGCTCACGCGGATTTCGCCCACCTGCGCGCTCCACGACCGAATCCGTTCCAAAACCAGCCGGCCTTCGCGCCCCGGAATCGTCGACTGGATGCTGCCATAGTTTAGCGCCGCCAGTCGGTTTGCAGTCAGGTTCCGGAGTGACTCGACTTCAGGCACCAGCGCTGCCAAAAGCAGCGTCTTTAGCACTCGGTCATCAGCGCGGAAGGCGGTCCGCTTGGGATCATCTGCGGGCAGGTTGCGCAGCTCATCCAAGCGAACGCCGTGCTGAGATTCCAAAAGGGGCCGTAGCTTTTGCGTGTACAGCTTGCGTGCGCGCTCGAAGCTAAGCCGCATCGCATCCATAAACGGCTCGTCCCCGTCAGCCACCACGTCCCACAGGTCACCGACCGGAACGACTTCACCCAGTGCCAAGTCATTCCGCCGCGCCACCAAAAGCTGAAGCAGGAGCCGGATCGCCGTGCGCGTCCGCTGAAGCGCTGACGACACCGCCACTAGGGTCTGGAGCAGCGCGGGACTGAACGGATAGACCTTTTCAAACATCCCGCGTGCCGCATCCGAGGTCAAAAGCGTCTGGAGCGTCTCATCGCGCATTCGCACGATCTGACTGAACGCGGCCCGAAGTTCCGCTGCGGCTTCCGCAGACAGCGGCTTTAGCAGACGGCGCGCCACGATGTCCGGCAGGTTTTTGTCTTCCAGGTGGATTCGGTGAAAGCGGTCTTCCCAGTGCTTGAGTACGTCGGCAAAGCCGAGCTGCTCGGCTCCCGGAATGTGCGCCCCAACCAGCTCGCGCAGATCCCGCTGCCGCGCGACAAAGCTGATGATCGGCACAGGACGATCGGCGCTTGTGGCTTCCACCAGCTTCGACAGCTTCGGCCCTTCGCGGTTGATAAACGCCATGTCAGCGACATGACTGGCCAGCCACAAGATCAGCTCGTCCAGAAACAGCACAACGCCGTCGTAGCCCAGGCTCTGCGCGTGCCGACTGATGATCGACAGCCCTTCATCCAGGGACACATAGCCTTCCCCGCGCACCTTGGCGATGTCGCGGTAGGCGGTCAGGACATTGGCGACCAAGTCCCCGACGAGCTGAAGTCGCAGATCAGACTTGGGCGGCGCAGCCAGCGCTTCTTCAAACCGTCAGGCTGCGTCCAGACTGCCCCAGCCGCTGTCGGACTGCGCTTTGTTACCACTGAGCACACGGAAAAACAGCTCGTCCCCTTGCTGCACTCGCATCGCCTGGGCGTTTTCAAAGATCCGATCCGTCAGATACACGCCCGGCAGCGGTGTCCCCGGATACCTCTTGGTGACGGTCTGCACATACGAATCGAAGATTGGCGTTTCCAGGTTTTCCGCCCCGATCATGTGCGTCGCCACCAGCAGCAGCTTGCGACCGTCTAGCCAGGCCGTGTGTTTGCTGATGACCGGCGCCAGCTCGCGCACGCTGCGCACGTCGGGATTGTGCGAAAGCAGAAGGTGCATGACCGCCATGAAGTGGCTCTTACCCGAGCCAAAGCTTCCGTGCAGAAAGGCCGCTTTGCTGTTGCCGGTTTCCAGGGACCCGCGAATGAACGACAGCGCGTCATCGAAGCAGCCGACAAGCTGGTCGGTCACCACATAGTCTTTGAGCGTCGCTGCCGGGTCTTTGACCCCCTGCGACAGACCCAGGACAAAGTCCCCTTTGTGAACGCGCTCGGGAATTTCGATGACGGAAGACAGAAGACGTTTCATCGCGGGGCCAACCTATCGGACGATGGGTTCGGGGAAAAAACGAGCGCACTCTACCACGGAGCCCTGCGGCGGTGGGATTCGGTCTGGGGAAACGCTCTCCACTGCCTGCTTGCGTCGAATCGGCCACGGCGGAGCCCTTGACGCACCGTCTGCAATCGGCCAAGGTGCCCGCCCGTGTGGCAGTCTGTTTTCCGTTTGGTCGTGTTTTGCCTCGGGCTGCTGATCCAGGTTCGGGGATCGGTTGGTGCAGAGGGAGTGAGCTTGCCCCAGCCGCCGCTTGCGCCCTCGCTGAATCCGCTGTGCGACAGCGCGCTGGTTCCGTGCATCGCCATGGACGACTTGGCAGCGCATGCGTTCGCTCACTTCGTCATCCTGCCGAGCACGCAGCGGCGCGGTTCGGGGGTGGTGATTCCCTACGGTGTATCAATGGGGATTTTGGGTCGGCTGTCGCTCGGCATTGCCTCGCAGCTTGCGGTGGTGAGTCTGCCCGAGCAGCCGCATCAGTCGCATGGCCCGCTGCGAATGTCCGCGACCGTGCTGTTGTGGCCGCTGTGGCCGCTGCGCGTGCAGTCGGACCTGCCAGCCATGGGGGAATACGGTTCCTATTACGTGCCACCGCGCGGCTTTCGCTTGGGGCTTAGCGTGGATCAGCAGTGGCGCGTTGGACCCTTTCAGGCCGCCAACAGCCTCGGCCTGTCCACCGACTTGAGCATGGTGCGGCTGATTGCAACCAAGGCGATGGGACCGTTTGAGCTGACGGCTAGCTTGGGCGCTCTGGTCGATTCCCACCAACGGTATGCCACTGCGGAAGTGGGTGGACAGCTCGGGCTGTACTTGCCGGGAGTCCCCGCGTTCAAGGTGTCGCTAGATGGCCTCTTGCGTGGCATTCCTTCCACGGTACAGCCAGACTTTTTGGCCACGCTGCCCGATTTTCCGCTGCGGACGCAGGGGGCGCTGGGTCTTGGCCTTGCCTACAAACCCGATGCGCGGGTCGACTTTGGCGTGTCGGTGTACAAGGGCTGGGGCGGGATTGCGCCGGTGACGGTCGTGTTGCGCTTCCTGCTCGTCAGCGTGGGAAGAAGTTATGAGGGACGGGCGGCAACGTCACTGACGCAGCTCGGCGCAGATGCTGCGGCGCTGGGAGCGGAGCGTCTCCGTGATGCAGTGGAGAGGCTTCTGCGCGAGTCTCCATCGGACTTTCCGATTGACCCCAAGCTCGATGACCAGTGCTTCATTCGCGATGACGACGGCAAGATCATGGGCCAGTTTGGCATGCGCACGCCGGGCGGCGGCTTCTGCGAAAAGGACGGAGTGAAGGTGCCGATAGGACACATGCTGTGGCGCGATGAGCGCGGCGACAAGCTGTGTCGCGATCACCAAGTGAATCCGACGACGAAATCGCACGAGCTTCGTGACTGTCTGCTCTGGCGCAGTGGGAAGGAGTGGCATCCGGCGCATCAGGTCCGACTCAACGACCGCTGCGAGCTGCGCGACGACGATGGCGCCCTGCTTGGCAGGCTCGGCCAGCGCAGCGTAGACGGCAGCCGCTGCCTGTATCCGGTGTCGAGGAACCACGGCGGCTATAAGGAGTACCAAGAAACAAACGAGCAGCCGGTCGACGGCATTTTTTACACCGACCAAGAGCGCAGCACAGTCTGTGAAACCCCCGGCCTGCATCGCTGCTTTTTGAAACCAGGCGTAGGCCGAACTTCGCTGCGGAATACCGACGGCGAACGCTTTGCCAGCGGATTCGGCAAAGGAATCGACGAGCGCGTGGAAGGAGGCCGGAAGCTAGGGGAAGTGGCAGAGGGAATTGCCAGTGGCCGAGTTGGGCTAGGACCCATCAAAGATCAGCTCGTCGACGATCTGACCGAAGCGGCCCACACTGTGCGCGACCGCGAAAAGCTACGCGCCCTGGCGAAAGAAAAAGCAGCGGGCTGGCGACAAGCGATCGATGACTGGTTGCACAAGCCGACCGGAGACAAGTTAGAGGATGCCGGCAAGCTGTCGTCTGGGGTGGCCATCGATGCACTGTCCGGCGCGGCACTGGGATCAGTCGGACGCGGGCTCAAGGGCGCGGAAGAAGTGGTCGAAGACGCAGCAAAGGCAGCAAAGCCTGGCCGCTTCATCGTTGATCGCAAGGGCAACGTGTTGATAGAACCCAAGGGCGGTTCCACCCATGGAAACGCAACCGGAACCTTCGTTGAGACCCGCTATCCAAATGGATCACCCGCATATCAACTGCATGAAGGACACCCTAAGACCAAGGCGAAAGTTCCTCACGGTCATCATATGGAACCAGGCTCAGGGCCTGGTCGTGGCCATGAAGGAGCGAGCTTGGATCGGTTCGGGAATCGGGTGCCTGCTGAATCTGCGGATGCTCACTGGCCCGTGAAACAATGACCGTACAAGAACGCTTCGAGCGATATTATTTTGGCGATTCCGGCATTCTGCGCATCGTAGTGGATATCGACAATCAGCTCTGCAAGCTAGAGCTAGACCGCGCTGCGCTCATACGAGACACGGAAAAGCCATTTGATTGGGAAGTTTGCTACAAACCGGCAGTTCTTGTCTTCACGGGAGTTCGGAACATCTCGTTCCCAGAGGGGTATTGCCTGAACTATTGCATTGTCGATTACGCTGTTGCCCCCTCCGCGCACTCAGAATACTTTGTGTTCTCTCTGTCCATGACCGGCGGCTTTGACAACGACACGTTTATGCGCACGATCGAGATTGAAGCCAAGGACTTCTCTTTGACCGGGGAATCGGTAGCTTCCTCTTATCCCAAATAGAGTCTGCTCAGCTCGATTCGGCGGTTTTGCTGCTGGGCGTGGCTTCGGGGGCGGATTCTTCGGTGGATTTGCGGGGGCGCTTGGCTTTGGGGGCGGACTTGGCTTTGGGGGATTTGGCGCGGCTTGGTTTCTGGGGTTTCAGCTCGGCCAGCTCGTCCAGGCTGTAGCCCAGGTTGCGGGCTTCATCGGCGACAAACAGCGCGTAGTCGTCGGCGATGCTGGGGCCGCTTGCGCTCTTGTGGAAGGTACGCAGCCAGGGCAGAAGCTCCAGGAGACCGGCCAGCAGGGGGGCGAGTCGCTCGCGGCTCCAGCCTTCCTTTTCCTGCATCTGCTGGAAGTACAGCACCAGGGCTTCGGCTTGTTGTTTGTGATCCCAGCCCGCCCAGCCAATCACCGGGGTTAGGTCCGCATCGCGCTCGCACTGCGGATACAGGACAAAGGTTTCCTTGGCGACATCGAGCTTGCCGCGCAGCCGCCAGTACGACGCTTTTTGGAAGTCGGCGGCGGCGTACTTGGGCGGCACCGGAATGTCGAGGCCCGACTCGCCGGCATCCTCGCGCCGCTGCAAACTATTTTGCGGGAATCGATCGACTACGCCACAAACCGAACCTTATTGTGCCAAAGTAGGAATTCATCCGCAGGCTGCCTTTCTGGATCTGGTGGTAGCATCCTAAGCGGTTGCTCATGGTAACTATAATATAGTTTTCCATTCGTGAACTGCTGCTGAATGGCCTTGCTTACCAGGATTTTCTTCTCTGGCGTTACTGTCAGATAACCAAGATCAAATAATGTATGCATATCCGAACGAAGGAGCAGTCCATTCCGGACATCATGCGGACCACCTTTTCCAAATGGCTGGATATGGGCAGCTTGAAGAACCGGCAGCGTCTTCTCTCCAGTGATTGCACAACGTCGGTCGTAGGCATCCGTTACCAAAACCCGGAAAGCACCTTGTCCCACCCGGACTTTGCTTAGTCTATCAGTATAACGTTGAGTTGTCTCGACGGTAGTGCGTCCACCATATGAGGGTCGAGCTTCAGCGGCACTGAGCGCTAGATTTGATGGAGCAACCGATTGTCTAATTCGATCTTGAACCATGGCCCAAAGACCTGCGCCCTCGGAATCAGACGTGTCATATGTCTTTCCTTGAACCGTGCTCTTGGGCCAGTTCGTCGGCGCCGGAATCCACAGTTCCTCTGGCCAGAAGAACGGCTCGGCCAAAATGATGCAGCCGATCGCTGGATCGATTAGCTCGTCACCGGCCGCGCCGTTTTTTCTGCGGTATGCCAGAATCACACGTTGAAATTCATCAAATGTTGACGTTCCATTGTTTTCTCCGAATGACTCCCAGGCAATAGTTAGTGGTAGCTTTGAATAGGTGACAAAGAAACCGCCTCCGACAATGAAATTCAGCGGACTATGAAGCTTAAAAAGAAACAATCCATTGGGTGGAATTGCTTTGAATGAAGCACCTCCACCTGGCCGCCAGAAATTTACCTCGTCTCTCGGTTTACATGCCAGATAACGAAACCATTGATTGTCTGTGATGCCCACAAAGAATTTCATGGTGTCTCCTCAGCCCGTCTGCCGGTCCTTTCACCTTGCCGACGATGCTCGAAGGTCGTGGATGCACGCTGTGAAGCCAGGTCGTGTCGAACTCCGTTTGGATTCCTAGACGGTACTTTGTCTGGCAGAACCTAGCAAACGACGGCAACTTCGAGCCATCACAACTTCTGTTCGCTAGGTGGCTGGTGTAAAACGCAGTTGCGGGAAAGAGGGGAGTACGGATTGGGAGAAGGAGGCGACGCCAGGAAGAGTCTGGGCTGGTGCTGGATTTTGCGGAACGCGGAGTGTCGGAGAATCTTGAGAGGATTCTGGGG
>JAEUKA010000052.1 GCA_016794465.1 Myxococcales bacterium
CGCAAGGACCAGCTCGTGATGCAGACCGACCGCGAGCGCGAGGGTGCTTTCCTTTGCCGCCGCAATCAGGCTGCTGTAGCGCTCGACGCGCTTGCCGAGTGCATTGGCCAGCTGAAGCTCGGGACGCAGGCCGTCCTCGGGATTGACGACGGCCTTGATGGGCCGCAGGTAAGGCTGAACGCTACAGCTCGAGCACTCCTCTCGCAGCACTGGATACGGCAGCATCGTGAATTCACCAACGACTTGGTGGCGCCCGCGCTGCGAGGTCGTCTCGGTGCCAAGGATCGTCTGCGGATGGAGTGCGAAGTATTGCCCCCTGGCCACCGCCTCGTCGTCGGGAAGGATGCTGCTCAACTCCCCGCCCCGCGAGCGCCAGATCGACAAGTCCGTCACCACATCGGCACCGGGATACAGCGAGCTGGGCAGTCGATACGCGCACAGCAAGTGATGACGCAGCAGCACACGCTCTCGAGCACGGGCGACGGGTCCAGTCGTGGCCGTCAGAAACCCGCCGGGGACCAGCGCCACGCCGATGCCGCCAGGGCGCAGCAGGTCGAACGCCCGCCGCACAAAGTACAGATAGGCCACGTCCTCGCGGTAGTCCTTGTCGGGATCGATGGTCTTGTTGGCGCCGCGCTTCCCATACGGTGGATTCGTCACCACCAGCGCGAGCGTGCCCGCGACTTGGTTGTAGGCGTCGACGAGCCACTGCTCAAACGGCTGATTGAAGACTTGCGCGAGGGGATACAGGAGTCGACAAATCGCGGCGGAGAGCTTGCTGTATTCCACCGCGAACCAGCTCAGGCCAGCCATTTCGGGACGGGCCGCAAACGCGCCGAGAAACCGCCCAATCCCCGCCGACGGTTCCAGCGCAGGTCCGGTCAGCGCCGACATCGGCAGGATGGCCACCAGCAGCGCAGCCAGGGCGGCAGCCAGCGCCGGTGGGGTGAAATACTCGTCGACCAGCGCCTTGCTATCAGGAACCCACTCACCGGGAACTTGCTCGGCCAAGCGCTCCAGCGACAGACCCCCGTTTCCTGTGTAGCGTAGGAGCGTCCCGCGCTCTGCTTCGGTCGGTGTTCGACCGGACGCCACGATTCGGATCGCGGTCACGTTGGCGGCCAGTCGCTGCCCAGCGGTACGGGGCCAATCGGTCGGAGCAGGAATGATCGTTGGTGGCACATCACCGGACTTGACCTGCGACTGACCAAGCGAGCCGACAATCGAGCGCACCAGCAGCTTTAGGATCTCGGCGTACTTGTGCGCCCAGGCTTGCAGGTCAGGAAGCGCATGCAGCCGGTCGAGCAGCTCGGCGACCACCCGCTCCCCTTGGTCCGTCGAGGCCGTAAACCGCTCGGGCGACCGGGCGGACTGCTTCACCAGCGCGGTCACAAGCGGCAGCAGTCGGGTGCGATGTGTACCGAACCACCGATCGATCGTGGCTCGTCCGTCCGGGTGCGCGTCCACCATTCGACGGTGGGCAGACTCGAGTACGTCGGTGCTGTGCAGCATCTATTTGGTCGTTTTCGCCCACGAGTTCATCAGCTCGGCTGCGATGTCGTCGTCGATGGCCGGTTCCAAGTCAGCATCGGGAGCCGTCGCCGTCAGTCGCAAGGGCTCCACGGCCCTAGCCATCGGCAGTCCGTTGCCCGCCTGTCCATACTCCGATGCTGAGTTTTCGACAGCGACTGTCCGACTCTTGGCCGACCGTCGGGGCGTAGCCGGGCGCGCAGCCGTCGGCGTAGACCAGTAGGCCGCATCGCGGGCTGCCGTCAGCTCCGTCGTTAGCTTCTCGTGGTCCCGCTTCAGTTGCAGGACCATCAGGTTATCGACCTTCTTTTTCTGGTATTCCCGGTCAAGCCTTGCCTCTAGCACGGCCAGCTTGGCCATCAGTCGAGATATCGGCGTGCTATCACGTAAGCTCTCCAATCCGAAAACCTCACCCGGCACCGCACCAATCGGCGGCAGAGCAATTCCACGATGGCGTGTAAGCCGCTGCCGCGCCGCTTCAGATGGAACCACCTGATTCTTCTCACATGAGCAAATCTGCTTGACAATCTGATGGTTTTGTACGCCGTTTTGCCACTCTTCCCAGACAAGCTGATAAAGCTCTGCTTTGGTGGGTTCATCCAAAGTCGCTTTGGGATAAATCGTGTTGACCATGGCCAAAAAGTCAGACCAAAAGCGAGGCGGTAATTTCTTATCGGCGCGTGATTTCCACATTCATCTTACCTTTTGATTCCTAGCTTTCGGCGAATTCCGTTCGCCGCCGCTTTCACCATGTCTTGCGCGAGCGATCCACCTTCTGAGCCAACCGTATGAAGGAGTTTTCCCAGGTGTTGCCGCAATTCCTGGGTATAGCGTTCCTTCTGCGCCTCTGGCGTAACCTCCAGCGGAGTCCGACAAGCCGCACACGATGCGCACTCGTCGGAGCGCATGGGACGCACTCGATTGATCGCGTAACACGCCAGGCAGACGACCAAACCAGCCGACTCGGCGACGGCGCGATAGTCCCGTGCCCATTCATCCCGTCGAGCCGCGTCGCTCAGGACTTCATACGCTTCGGTCACAGCCTCGAAGGCCGAACGACTGCCCCCGCTGTCTGGGTGTGTCTCGCGACATCGCCGGCGGAACGCGCTCTTCAGTTCTTCCGGGGTTGCCGTCGCACGAACGCCGAGAGCCTTGAGATGGTTGGTCGCGCTCATGATCCCTTCTTTCCCTTGCTGCGGCTCGGACGCTTTTTGGTCGGGACCAGCGCGGTCGTTTCTGTCGGTGGTGCATCGACAAGCGACGATGGCGGCGGTGGCTTGGTTGCTACGATCTGCCGAGCCTCCGCCAGCTCGCGCTGTTGGGTGCGCAGCTCCTCGCGCAGCGTCTCCAGCTCACGTCGGAGAGACTCGCTCTGCTGTGCCTGTTCGCGCTCGCGCAGCTGCTGGGCTTCGCGTTCCTTGTCCAGCTCGCGCTGCGCCTTGTCACTGCGCTGCTTCGCCTCTTGCTCCCGCAGCTCGGCCAGCTCGCGCTCCTTCTCGGCCAGCTCCTTGCGCTTCGCCGTCAGGTCTTCCGACTTCGGCCCCACCAGCGCACTCAGCGCGTCGAGCCCACCTTTGCTCGTCCCATCGCCCAGACTCTTCACCAGCCCGATGGTTTCCGTCACAAAGCCCAGAAACTGCGACCGCGCGTCGACGGGCTTAGCGGCAATGGCCTCGGCTTTGGCCCGGCCCGCTTCCTCGATCTCGTGAAACATCCACTCGCGGTGTCGAGAGAGCACCTGCGCCATTGCGTGGGCCTGCTCGGTGGACTGCTTTGTGAGCGCGCGCAGCGCCTCAAAAGTGGACTGCGCGGTCTGCGCCGACTCTTGCCGCCAGTGCCGCGCCATCAGCGCCATCTCGCCCAATTCTTGATGCAGCGTGATTTGCTTCCCAATAAGCTGGGTATTGAGCACCAGATCATCAGCAAGTCGAATACGGGCATGATCAACACGATCTTTATGATGATCTGGATCGGAGATCAGTGGATCGGGCGTCTTTGGCGCAGTCGACTGGCTTGGAACGGTATTCTTCGCAATCTCTGAACCCGGATCGAGCTTCACAATGGGCATGACTCCGTTCTTCGGAGGCATCTGAAAGGTAGAGTGTAAATCAATCAGGAACCCGAGATTGTAGTCGCCAGGCGGAGCATTTGGCTGGGCAAACGGCTCCAGCGCAAACCCGGTTGATGCTGGGTAGCGTCCTTGACTGGACCAGAGGAAGTAATACCGCGCACCGGGCTGCGCCTGCGCATGAGAGCGCACCAGTGACGCAAACTCTGAGTTCATTCGTATCTGCTCATACAAAAATATTGCAGAAATACGCTATTCAGTCAATCGATTGCTTTTATTTGATAATCCAACATGACAATCGACCCGATACTTAACCCGATACTTAACCCGACAATCGACCCGATGCGTAACCCGACACTGAACCCGACGCCCGACCCGACACTGGACCCGACGCCCGACCCGACACTGGACCCGATGCGTAACCCGACACTCAACCCTGTCTCTCGGAGACAGAAAAGTTGGCAATGCCGTGGCTGTCACCTTCCACGGCTGAGCCAATCTGCCCTTTGGGTGTCGGGTTGAGTGTCGGGTTGAGTGTCGGGTTGGGTGTCGGGTTGGGTGTCGGGTCGAGTGTCGGGTTGAGTGTCGGGTTGGATGTCGGGTTGGATGTCGGGTTGGATGTCGGGTTGGATGTCGGGTTTGGTGTCGGGTCCGGTGTCGGGTCGAACTTCGGGTCGAACTTCGGGTCGAACTTCGGGCTGGCGGTCGGGTTGGCGATCAGGTTGGCGGTCGGGTTGGCGGTCGGATCGGGCTTCGGTTCAGGGGCCGGGTTGTAACTGTGCGGGACGATGAGAGATCGGTTTCCGAGACGAGAGTTGGTTGACCTGTGAATGAAAAATACGTATCTTTCCGTACGTGAAAGTGCGGAAGTGCGCCGGGTGCGACAGAGACTTCCGTCCAAGCCGGAAGGGACACGTCTATCACTCGGAAAAGTGCGAGGACACCAGCGGCGCATCGAACCGGCGCGACCGTGAGGACCAGCAGCGGGTAGAGGCGACAGACGGCTTTGTCGACCGGATCACCGGGCTCAATCCGCCCAAGACGGCGATCGGCTACCGCCTCTTCTGTCGGGAACTGGACCTGTGGCTACCACTCAAAGGATCGAAGCGGTGGGATGGATCGAAGCCTCCCACAGACTTCTTCCGACTGCGGCCCGTAGAACTGCCCCTCGTGCCCATCGAAACCGTCTATCTACTCGATTGGGTGCTCGGCGGTGGCGGGGTCCACAAAGTCGAGGAGCCCATCACCGTTCCGTTCGCTCGGGTCATGCGCGCCAAGGAGATCGAATGGAGGATGCGGTCATTTCGTGCCCATCCGCCTGTGCTGCCGCTTCTGCCCTACGAGGTTGCGGCGCTGGCCTCGGTGGCGGCTCTCGGTGCGCCCGCCGCTCCCTTGCCTGCCTTGGTTGCTGACGCCGGCTCGCCGGTTGCCGATGTGCCCCTGCTTGCACCGGCCCCGCCGGTCGTGACCGCCGCCATTCCGCCGCTCGGTCTGGTCGAGATCCTTGAAGCAATCAAGCAGCTCGGCCCCGAAGCACTGGCCGCTTTTCAGGCTGCGCTCGTGAAAACGCCGATCACCACACCGTAGGCACGAGCCCGCCGACCGCCAAGGCTCCGCCGATGACACCGAGAGCAATTGTCGCGCTGCGCTCGGTGGTTGCGCGGTCCGCCAGCGCCTGGGCTTCTCGATACGTGAGATTGCCGGAGACGAGCTGTTGCCTATCTCTATCGGTGACAAGCCCCAGCGCCAGCGCCGAAACCAGCGTCGCACCACCGAGGACCAGCAGCGCAACACCGAGCTTCTGGCGCGGGCGCAGTCGCTCGTGGGGCACCGGCTGTACCTGCTCCTTTAGGCGAGCGAGCTTCTGCGCCGTCTCTCGATCATCCGGCTTTTCCCGCAAGTAGCGCTCGTACGCCTCGGCAGCCTCGCGGGGACGGCCTTCCCGTTCCCAACACAGCGCGAGGTTGTAGAGCAGGTCGACTTCCTTCGATAGCGCGTACGCGCCTTCAAACTCCAGCCGCGCCAAGTCGTACCGGCCCTGCGCGAAGAAGCTCTTCCCCAGCTCGGTGTGGGTCGCTGCGGCAGCAGTCGTAGGCGTAGAAAGTTCATCCGCTCTGGCTGTCGAGCACGAGAGCAACACGAGCAACAACAGCAAGATCGGCATCTTGCGAGCGTAACAGGTACCGACGCCGACGAGGAAGGAATCGCGGCCAGCACAACACCGACTGGTATCACCAGCGTCGACAGCGGCCTAGCTCAGAATGCAAGCACGCTGATGGCTAAGGGGTCGATGGCATCGGTTCGGCATCTTCGGGCTGGGCCGTCCCGTCGTGCTCATCAATACAGTCCTCACCGAGCTGAAGCGCAACCCCAGGCCGCCTGCCGTTGGAGAACTCAATCCCGGCATCCTCGAAGGTCTTTTGAATCGCTTCGCGGGTGACCTTCTGAGGCTGATGCCGGTGATTTTCCCAGTTGTGGATGGTCGCAGCGGAGATGTTGGCTCGCTCTGCCAGCTGCTGCACCGTCCAATCCAACAATCCGCGTGCAGCCTTCACATGCCTGACGGAGATGCGAACTTTTCCCGGTTTTTCTTGCATGAGTCTGGCAGGTATGCTCTTTATGTTTCTCGTTAAGAATCGACCTCGCAGAGAACGCGATGCCGATTTGTGCTCGACCGAGCGCGAACCCAGCGGAACCGGCGCAGTCTATCCGCGAGGGGAAACCGGATCAAGCCTGCGTGGATAGGCGGAGCCATGTCCGACCTCGGGCTGATCACATCTGCTTGCCGTTGGAGGCAAACCATGCACAGCCACAAAGAGCACGCCGCAGCCATACAAAGTGTCCGGTGGCGGTTCTGGTCGTACGTCGGAGTGCAGCGCCTCCCCGACGGGAACCTCCTAGAACTGCGGCTCTGTCCCGATTGCGGCAGCACACTCGCAAGGCCGACCTCGGTGGGCGAGCAAGTCACACTGCTGAGCGAGATGTCTCGGCTCATCGGGATTTCTCTCTCGAACTTCGGCGGTGCGGTCACATGACGACTACAAATCGTCTGCCGCGTCGCTGGGCTGCGACTACCTTGGGGCTGCGAATCGGTGTGCCGAAGCCGGTCGCGCTGCTCGATCTGTCCAAGCCCGGCGAGCGTCGGGTCGAGCGTTTTATGCGCTGGGCGGTGGCGGACCCGCAGCGGCTCTGGTCGCCGCTCGCGGTGGCTCGACGGGAAAAGGTGTTGCTCCTCGCGGTGGAGTGGCAGGCGTGGCCGCATTCCCATGATGAGCCGTTTGGGCTCGTCGAGCTGTCGCTGTGCGGAACAGCGCTGCGCTGGCGTTCATTCCCCCGGCGACAGCGGGCTCGGATGATGGCGCTGATTGCCGACGGAGAAAGCGCAGAACACCTGTCCCAGCGCTTCGGGGACATGCTCGCAGACCGTCGAAAGTCTGCCGGATTGACCCGCATGGAACTCGCGACGGTGGCGAAGCTCTCCTATCAAACCATCTGCAATGCGGAGACGGGCCGCAACATTCCGTCTCTGCAAACAATGGCTTGTCTTCGGCAAGTGGCGGCGCTCGGGCTGTGCGACGGGCTGCTGATGCCCAACCACTCCCGCTCGCGCTGAAAACGAACGAACATGTCCACCCAAAAAAATTGCCAGCACCACAGCGCCGAAGTGTGGGCCAAGGCGGTCTTTGTCTGCCTGCGCGCTACCGACGGGGGCCTGTTTGAGTGCCGACAGTGCCCCAAGTGTCCAGCGACGATGACACAATCGGTCGGCTTCGCGGCGGGAGCCCAAGCGCTCGCGAATCGCTTGGCCAGCTTGGCGACGGTACCGTTGAGCTTTTCACTGGCGGCGCAGGCGCTTGCCACGCAGTGCCGCCTGATCGAAAACCAGCGGCCCGAGCCGGAGATCGTGACCGTGTATCTGCCGACGCCCATCTCTGACGACGAGCTTGTGATTCCCCGAGGGACCACGCTGAAGCAGGCCGAGCGGCTCCTGATCACAGCAGCCCTGCGGTGGTCAGCCGGCAGACGTGCCACGACGGCCCAGCTCCTCGGCGTTTCGCGCAGAACTCTCTACAACAAATTGTCCAAAAAGGATGCGCCCCGACCTCCGTGAAAAGACATCCGTCGTGTTGCGCGGCCTCGCTATCTTCTGTACCCCTGGCATCCGGTTCACCGGCAGCTCCAGCCAGAAGCTGCTCCTGCACGACGTGGCCGTCGAAGGTATCGAGTGTGCTTCTGGTTTCCCCGCACAGGGTCGTGTAGAGCACACGGTGGGTGCGATGAGGCTGCACGCTTGCTTTGGGATATCGCGACCTTCATCATCGCCAGATGGAACTGTTCACGGCGGCGACGACACTCGGCAAATTGCTGTCCACTGGCTACAGCCTCTACAAGGCAGTCCAGGGCAAGGGGGCCGACTTTGAGCTGGACATGAAGGCTTATGAGTCACTTGTCGAGCTGGGTGGGCAGCTTGGCAATTGGTTCCCCAAGGATTCATCGGCCAAGGATGCGGCGCAGGCGCTGGCGGTGCTCACGGTGGCGTTTGGCAAGGCATTCCGTGAGTGTTCTGGGGCGGTTCATGTGTTCAACGACAAGGCGCGACTGGAAGCGAACCTGACCGCAGCGGTGACTTGGGCGCAGCCTATCGGTCCGGCTGATCCCAAGAAGCCACCATGGTCGCTGCCCGATCTTCTGTCTGACCCCGAAAAAACACCCTACTTTGCATCGCTGTGGGCCGCGTTTACGCAGCGCAATCTTCCCGGCAAGGCTGGTCGCGATGACATCTCGAATTTTCCCGATCCTCTGATCGATGAGCCTAGCGGAGTGTCTCGGAATCGTTTTGAGCAGGTCTTTCGGCGAAATGTCGGTGAGCTGCTCGCCTCTCCTGTCGGTCGGGACTTAAGCTTGGCGGTGCTTCGGGTCGATGGCGCTTCCGAGCGTGCCCGATGGGTCGAGCGCCTGCTGGTTGCGGACATGGCCACTTGGAGCGAGCGTCACGTCTTCGGAAACGTCAGGGGCCACGAGACGCTTCCGGCGATGCCTCTCGGGAAGATGTATGTGGAACCGGGTGCCAGGTTGCGGGGGGAACGCGGACAGGACATCGCCGAGCCGATTTTGGCGAAACTTCGGGCAGAACTGAAAATTCACTCGTTGGTCGTGGTGACGGCGGACTTCGGTCATGGCAAGTCTTTGACGGCGCGGACGCTTGCCTATCAAACGGCGCAGTCATTCCTTGATAACGGCCGTCAACCGAGCGCAGCGCTAGATCGGCCTGTCTTTGTGAAGTGCCAAACAGCGTTCAGCACTTCGAGTATTGAGCTGGCCCAAGCCGTGCGGCGGGCACAGTGGCTCGCGCTGAAAGACGAGCTGGGAATCGACGAGCTACCCGAAAGCGACGAAGCGCTCAGCCCTCCCAAGCAGAGCCAGCGCACCCTGTTTCTGCTCGATGGATTGGACGAAGTCGCATTTTTGGAGCGCGACTGTTTGCACTTTTTCGAGAAGTTGCGCGGTCAGTTGACCAGTCAGCACCGCGCCATCGTGTTCTCACGTCCGCACAGCTTGCCGACTGAAAAGCTCGCCGAGTGGGGCGTCCCTGTCTTCAACCTTCTGCCATTTGACACCGACGGTGATGGCCTCGGGGAAGCCGGTCAGTGGCTCACTCGCTGGAATGATTGCAGCGGTCGTCCTGCGATCGAGCCGTCGGCACTTCAAACCGATGGGCTGGTGGACCTGGCCCGCACGCCGATCCTGCTCTTTATGATGGCCTACACCTGGGGCGATCTGAACGCGCTCTACTCCGACTGGCAGCCTCCTGAATCGGAGCATGGGACACAGGAAGAATCGAACGCCACTCCGCGAGATCTGTTCGCAGAGCAGGAAGCCATCTGGGATCGCAAGCATCGCATCTATGAGGCGTTCTTCCGGGCGATTGCGTGGGGCAAATATGAGCGCGATCGAGATGGACATCCTGCGATCAAGAAAGCGGCCAGCGCACTACGCGAAGCGCTGGACGCTCGCTCTATGCTCGACGCGGTGACGCCGAATCCATCACGTAGTCTCGCTGAGACAGAGCGAGAACGGCTGCTACCAGCGATGCTGTGGCTGATGGGGCGCGTTGCTTGGCGCTCGCGCTGTCTTCAGCAGGAACCCAAACCCAAGACGCTAACTCGCTCGCAGGTCGAACGACTCCTTGAAGATGAGCTAGACATCGAGGACCCGAAGGTAACTGAAGTCGTTCGCGATGGACTGCTCTTGGCGATGCAAGCCGATCTGTCCGAAAGCAGCAGGCCGATTCTGTTTGGTCACCAGTCCTTCCGCGAGTTCCTGGTTTCTCGCTGTTGGTCCGAGCTGCTGCGCGTGATTGTCGATCCCCAGACGGAGGCGGTACAGAAGACAGGACTCATCAAGATCCTACGGGATGGGCAACTACGTGAAGGGGACGATCGCAGCTTCGACTTCTTGCGCGCTCGACTGCGGCAGTGGCCCCAACCAGACCGTGAGCGCTTGTCTGAGTGGGCCTTGGCAGAGTTTGAAAACGACGCCATCGAAGCACAGCCGCCCACATTGAGAAGCGACACTCGTCGCGATTTTCGATGCACGGCTTTGGCGCTGGCCAGCACGGTCGCGCCCAAAGCTGGACTGCACCTGCGCAATAATAGATGTCTTCGTTCGCTCCTCGCTAGCTATTGGATTGAGCAAGACAACTGCTCGTTGTGGGCAGTTCGCTTACTAGCAGATGAGTTGAAGGTGCCAGGAGCAAGAATCCCTGATGCGAACCTTACTGGGGCGAACCTTTCTAGGGCGAACCTTTCTGGGGCGAACTTTTCTGGGGCGAACCTTTCTGGGGCGAACCTTTCTGGGGCGAACCTTGATGGGGCGGACCTTTCTGGTGCGAACCTTTCTGGGGCGAACCTTTCTGGGGCGACCCTTTATGGGACGAACCTTTATGGGACGAACCTTTATGGTGCGGACCTTTCTGGTGCGAACCTTTATTGGGTGCACCTTGATGGGGCGACCCTTTCTGGTGCGATCTTGGAAGAGGACACATTTCGGATGGCTGTCTCCCAAGGGGCAATCGTGGACGAAACCACCCGCGTCGTCAAAGGACCGATTCGTCAGTAGGTCTAGGCGCAACATCGCTGCCGCCAACCTCACCCGAGCATCTGGGGTGCGGGGGTAGATGCGAGCCACCTTGCCCGGCTGGTAGCGCAGCGCTCGCCCGGCCATCTGCACCAGCGCGATCTCGCTTTCGGTGTCCCGGCTGATCCACACAGCTACGAACCCGCTAGCACTCCCCACGATCGGAGGGCCGCTAGCCTTCACAGCACGGCGCGTGACCTAGCACATCGCGGAAAATACGCAAGAGGGTCGATTGGTACAACGCGGCGCGAAGGGTACGGCTCGAAGAATACACCCAGTTCAGGTGATCCACGCCTGGCTGTGATTGGTGAGCCAGGGTTCCACCAGGAACGGATACGCGGACAAATGGACGACGGATGGCCTGATAGGCATGCAGGCCGCCTTCAGCATCTGGCGCGTGGTCGGGTGGAAGTTCATGGACCAGGCGGCATTCTTGAGCGGCCAGCACGACTCCACCGTGCTTCTCACTGGCACAGGCCTGCTGGCGCTTTACCTGATGTGGCGCACACGTGGTTCGGCGAATGACAACCTGGTGGTCACCGCCATCGCGGTCGGCCTCACCTTCGGCATGACCGGCTTTCTGGCGCGTGACTCGTGGCGAAACGTCAACCAGGCGCGCGTTCTGTCGCGCAAGTTCTACGGTGACCTGGAGACCTACGATAAGGACGCAGACGGCCCCATGGGGCCATCGCGTGTATTGCAGCACAGGACCATCGGGCACGGCGAACAGTTCGTCTGGCCGCAGACTCAACGCTTCGCCACGACGTAGTTCGGGCGTAAGTCAGGCGTGGGTCTAGGTATCCAGCACATGCAGAGCCTGGGTCCGATGAACGTGGGCGTGATCGGACTGGGAGCGGGCACACTGGCCACTTACGCCCGGCCGATCGACAAATACACCTTCTACGAAATCAACCCGGCTGTGCTGAAGATCGCCGAAACGGAATTCACCTTCCTGAAGTTCTGCCTGGCTCCGAAGGAGATCGTGATGGGCGATGCGCGGCTCTCCATGGAAACAGGTCCGTCGCGCCAGTTCGACGTGCTGGCCGTGGATGCGTTTTCGGGCGACGCCATTCCGGTCCACTTGCTTACCCGCGAGGCCAACGCTCTGTATTGGAGGCACCTGAAGCCCGATGGCATTCTGGCGGTACACGTGTCGAACCGGCATCTGTCACTGGCTCCGGCGGTAGCCCTCCCTGCCTATGACTCTGCAACTGGCCTAAATCGACACTGGTGCGTACTTTGGCCGCTCGCGGGGCACGCCCCTCACCTGGGAGCGATTCAGCGAGATCTGTTGAGTAGCCCCGGGGGCTTTCGCCCCCGAGGCCCTCGCCAGATCCGGACGAGGAGATTTCCACCTATCCGGCTCTTCCGTGAATGTGTCTCGCCATTTGGCACTTGCTGCGCTACCCAAAGAAGTCTCGGTAACATGTTTGCCCGTCGTCTTGGCGTCGGTCATGGTTCTCTCCTTTGGTTCACATCCACACGGACCGCCTTTGCTCCGCCGGGTCCGGGGTGCCTTCCCGTTCCCCGACTTCTCAGCTCCTATGCAGTCCTCCGACTCCCTCGTTTCCTTCGGCCTCGGCTCCAGTCTGCCCTTGCCTTCGGCCTACCTCGGTGCGGGTGCTTGTTCTTTGCCGCCGGTGCCTGCATCCCGCGGACGCACCGAACGTCGGAGAGTGATAACCGGGTCTCCCGTACCACCGGATTGTTCCGAGGACAAACGTGGGCCTCCCAGGTTACGGGGCCGTCCTGATGTCGCGCGTGCCGTGGTCGTACACCCCGCCGGGTTCGCTGCCGCCCTCGCCCACTTCTTGCGGTCGGCGCGTCGTCGCCTTCGAGCCATTCAGCGCTCTCGGCACCCGGTATGTCATAGATTTCGTGGCCGCATTCCCCACGGCCCACGCGCTTGTGTGCCTACGCTTCGCCGGTCGCGTTTCCGCTCCCGTCGCAAGGCTCGCTACTGGCTCGGGCGGGCTCACCCCTGGCCAGGCGGGCTTCGCACCCGCTGGACGACTTACAAGATTTCTTGAACTCATTGTATCATTCGATCCCTCTTGACCAGCATTGCCTGGTCGCACTGAAACGCTATCCGCTCCCACGTCCTCGGTTCAGGCGATCACTTCCCTAGTCATGGCACCAAAACCAGGAGCCGTCTCTACTGGAATGCAGAACCGATCCGGATTCGACCGCATATACGTCGCTGGCAGAGCTTCCGTAGACTGGGGTCAGTTCGTTGAGACGTCCGATCTTTTGTTGGTTCCAGACGTCATCCCCGGAGGAATGGAGGATGGTTCCGTCCAGACCGACCGCGTAAACATCACTGGGGCCGGAGCTCCAAGCAGAGTTGAGCCGAAGTCCGCTCTGGACGAAGACCTGGGTCCAACCGTGCTTCCCCGACAGGTCTGGCTGGGCTAGGTCAAGCCTCGCCAGATCCGAAGACGGATAGAGATCGGAATCGCTGCTGCTCAATTCATCTGGCGACGCAGAGTCCTGTATCCGAGTGCAGCCGCCGGCAACCGCCAAAACGCCAGGAGTGTTCGTATCGAAGTCATGGGAAACGACCGTGGGGAGAGACCAGAACGAGGTGCACACCGCGAGCTCACTCTCTTGGTCAACCTCGCGCTCAGAAGCGCTGCGGATCCAGCTGATGGCGGTCCATCAGTCGTTTGAACTGCGTACGGTGCAGACCCAATGCTCTCGCCGCCGCTGACACATTGCCGTGGTGCTGACGGAGTGCGTCGCTGATGCGTGCTCGTTCGGCCAGTTCCTCCCGGTTGAGATGCGTCGCGGACGATGTCTCGCTTGATTCCGGTTTGGGCTCTGCAAAGGCAGTTCCCGCGCTGACGCTTAGGTGGGACGCCTCGACTCGGGCACAGCCGCTGCTGAGCGCCGTCTGTGCGGCGGTGCGCACTTCCACGACCAGCTCACGGACGTTGCCGGGCCACGGACGGAGTAGGCATTTTTCCACAAGGGTGGCATGAACAAGCAGCCGCTCATCGACGGATTTGGCGACATTGCTGATGATCCACGGGATCTCTTCCGGTCGCTTGCGCAGCGGCGGCAGCGTAACGGCGGGGCGACCAATGCGGAAGTAGAGATCCTGACGAAACGAACCATTGGCCACTTGCACTCGCAGATCTTTGTTGGTCGCGGAGCAGAGCAAAAAGTCGACTGTGCGGGAACTCCAAGCGCCGAGCGGCACCAGTTCCTTGGTCTCGAGGACCCGCAGCAGCTTGGCCTGCGTCGTGAGATCCAGATCGGCGATTTCGTCGAGGAACAGCGTGCCACGAGCGGCCGCTTCGATGTAACCGATGGAGTCCTCCACAGCGCCAGAGTAACTGCCCCGGCGGGCACCGAAGAGCAGGCGCTCGGCCAAACCCTGAGGAATCGCGGCGCAGTTGACGGGAACGAAGCGCCCATCATGAAATCGACCACTTCGATGGTACATCTTCGCCAGGTATTCCTTGCCGGCCCCGCTCTCGCCCGTGATGTGGAGCGGATTCCCAAATCGGCCGGCGTTCTCTACCTCGTGCAGGATCTGCTTCTGGGCCATTCCCGTGACATGACCGTCGTTGACCAGCACGGACCCACTCAAAAACGGTCGAATGTCGCGTACCGGCAAGAACAGCGAATCGGCTGTCCGCAGCAGGTGCCGAGTCACGCACGGCTGCTGGGGCGTCACGACCTCACCGTCCACTGCTGATCCGTTATGACTGCCGAGGTCCGTTGTGACAAAGTGCTGACCATCAAATACCACCCGAGTGTGCCGACGCGACATGCGCGGGTCGAGGCTGCCCAAGCGTGGGTCTTCGCGACCCAGCTCGAGCGAAGACTTATCCAGCGGCAGGGCGACGCACAGAGGGACTCCGGAAGAGAACACCAGGACCAACCCAGGGACGCGGGATTCATCGCTGGGCTTGCCACTGCCCTGGACCTCGCCGTTCCCGAGGGTCGAAGGTGGAGCAGGCGATTCTGGAACCATGCTTGATTATACTTACAGGATCCACCTCTGGCGGGCGACACAAGTTGACACAGCGCCGTCGTGCCAGTTTGTGTCGAAGGGGGGTGTCAGAGCCGTGCGGTGGAACTGGTCAGCCCGCTGACTCCCGTCGTAGAAGACCCCGAGGTGGACGCTGAGCGGTTGGCGGTGACGCTGGCATGATTCTTGCTGTGTCTGCTGAATGAACCATTCGACATCATTTGGGGAGGCTTGTGTTTAGATGACGTTCACGAGTTCGCAGAAGGGGTCTCTTGCCATCCTTCCGTTCTTTTCCCTGCTGCTCGGCGGCTGTGGTGGTGCGTCTAGTGAGGAGGCTCCCCTGGGGCAAATCACGGCGGCCAAGATCTACAGCAGCAGTCCGAACGGCACCGGCATCCACGTGGGCTCGACGCAACCCGAGAGCTGGATCGGTCTCACGGGTACTTCGCTAACGTGGATTCTTACCGGACTTTCGCAGCGGAGCGATGGCAGCTGGTGGGCGACTGGCTGGTACAGTCTAGACGGCGCGGTGCTCTCTGCCGATGCCCAGGTCCTCAGCGTCAAGTACGCTGGTATCAATCAGCGCTTGATGGCCGTTCACACCACCGGCTCTCGTCTGAGCATCGATCTGCGTGACTCCTTAGGAAATGTGCAGACCGTTCAAGACGACGCGTTGGTGGGGCTGACGCTCAAGCTACAGGTTCCTGACCAGCTCGGACTCACCTACCAAAACTACTGGCTGCGAATCGACAGCTTCGATAGCGTCGACAGCCAAGCCGGCGATGTCTTTGGCTACCAAGTGAGCTATCTGCGAGACGAACTGCTTGGGGGGTCTTGGTCGAGCTACTGCAAGGGCCCGGGTGGCGAGGCCCAGCGCTCGGTATTTTACCAGGGAGCACAGTGGCACCCCATGAACGGAGCGCGCAGCGAAGGCGCGAATCTGATCACCATGACTTGTGAGAGCGGCTCGGTTGCCAGGTGTATGCGCTGGGGCTATCGACCGTGGGCCAGCTCGCAGCTCCAGAGTGGCTCGACGACCTCGCTAAGGGACCATCACCAGGCGTGCGTGCACATGAAACGCGCCTCCTACTGCGGAGACAGCCACGCCCAGACGATCGATGGGACGCAGATCTTTATCAACGACTTGCTGGACCCCGCGCTCCATTCTGGTCCGCTCGATGTCATTGAGGCCCTGTGGACTCCGACCGGAGCCAGCTGCGTCAGCAACCGTCGTCACCCGGAGCTGCCGTTCCTCGGCTGTCCTCTTCCTCTACCGACTTGTCAGGCGACCCCCAGCAGCGACTACGTGCTAGCGACCTCTCTGCCGCCCTCCGGCTCTCTGCTCGGCCTCATCGATTAAGCCCCCTCACCGCCGCTCTTGCACCGGCTTCTGCGTAAGCAGTGAAGCAACTCGCCTACGGTCCGATTCGTAGTCATGGCGGAGCAGCGGATTTTGGGCCAAGGCCCGCGCCAAGGACTCCTCTGCGCTCTGGAGCATACGCTGTTTCTCATCGGTGCTGACGAGCTGCTCGGCCTTTCGTAGCAGCAGCGCCCCACGGATGGCGTGGCCTTGCGGCAGATCGTTTTGTAGCGACAGCGCGCGGTCTGTCACCGAAAGAGCCTCCGTCAACAAGCTGAGCAGTGGTCGCGGTGAGGTTGCGACGGACTGGGCTAGCAGCACGCGTGCCAGCTCGGTCAGGGCATCGGCGCTGGTGGGGGACAGAGAGACGGCGCGGCGAGCATCAGCCAGTGCCAGGCGCAGTGGCATCGTCGTCGGGAGTCCTTGCTGGTGGGCCCATTCTGCTTCGACCAGACGGAGTCGACACGCCAAGAGATGAAAGTCGGCCTCGCTCGGATTTTTTTCGACAACTCGCTGCACATCGGCTTGCCCGGTTTGCAGAAACAGCGTCGGACTCTTTCTTTGGAGTAACTGATATTTCGCCGCAAGCAACATGGCAGATCCATGCACAAAGCTATTGACATCGTCATTTGGATTTATTTCCCGAGATGCGGCCAGATCTTTCTCGGCATCGGTCAATAGCACACTGGGATCTTGTTTCGTATCGAGCAAGTATTTGGCCATCTGCAATTTGGCAAGAGCGAGATTGTTACGTAGATTTGGAATCGATTTGCTGATTGCGCTGGCATTTTCGGCAGCGCGACTGGCTTCTTGCAACTGCTTGGAGACATCGCGACCATGTGCGACTTGATATTGAGCAAATGAAGCGTAGGTCAGAACAAGGTTATTATATGCTGATATATATTCTGGGTGGATGTCGATGGCTTTTCGGAATGACGAAATTGCCAGTTTAAAGTCGGGTTCGGGATCTAAGCTCTTGCTGACTAACCATTGTGCTCGTTCTTGATACACAAGACCCAGGTCATTGACGGCCCAGGGAAATTTGGGGGCGACGGCAATCGCTTGCCCGAGCATGTGAATGGCTTTATTCCATGATTCACTCGGATCTTGTCCAATGTCTCGTTCGTAATTTCCACGCACCCAATAGCCATTTCCGATTGCATCATAAGCAACTTCGTCTGAATGATTCAGTCGAACAGCGTTTTCACCAGCAGTTAGTAGGAGTTCAATATCCGGGCGAGGATCTTTCCCACTGATTAGTTTTTCCCAGGCGAGCCAGAAATGTGCATATGATTTCTTGGTATAACCAGTGCCATCTTGCGGTGCAGAAATGTTGGACTTTTCGCAAGCGGTCAGTGCGTTTTGCAATGCAACGGTTGGTGATTTTCCTTGTGCGCTATCAAGCTGAGACTGCTGGATCCAGGCTTCCGAAATGGCTTGGTAAACAGTTGCATCGCTCCGCCCGATATTGGCCGCCGCTTCGTAGGCAGTAATGGCCAACTTGAGGTTTTCGTTGGCACCTTGATAATTGCCGTGGCCGCGCTGCTCGCTCGCCTGCTCTAGATAGACATCGCCCTCCAGCTTGCGGGCCTCATAGAGCCATGGTGAATCCACCGCAGTAAGCTTGGCCTTGGCCAGCGCGACATCGTATTGCTTGCGGTACCAGGCGACCAGCGACGCCAACAGATCCGGTGAGTCGAGCTTGGCGCCATGGCTACGTTCCAGAGACGTCAGCGCGGGAAGGAGATACTGCACTTCGAGCTGCTTCTGCCGAGCCGCGAGCCAGCCTTTGTCACCGTGCCGCCGTGCCTCGATGAGTTCCTTTTGATACAGCTGTCCCAGGACCGCCCCGAGTGCGTAATGCAAATCAGGAAGCTCGACTCCGTTTTCACGCGCCCGCAACAGCGCTGCCCGTGCCGGTTCCAGCTCATGGAGTGCCAAGTGGCCGCGGCCAATCGCGTAGTGGATGTAGCCGACGTCGCCGGGATCCAGCTTGCGCAGCTGCGCTTCCATCTCGACCATGCGGCGACGGGTCAGGACCTGTTCATGCCCGATATCATGCAGAGGCAGCTGATACGCAGAGCGTAGCAGCCACTCGATGTCCTTGACGTCCTGGGCGAGCTGTTGGGCCAGCTGGGCTTGGGCGGCGGCGCGCTGGGCTGCTCGGGCTCGCTCGCGCTGGGCCAGTATTCGCGACCGCAGGGAGTAGCCCGCGAGGCCCAAGATGGCGAGCAGAGAAATCGTCGATACCGCCACCAGCGCTCTGTGACGAAGGACAAACCGGCGTAGGCGGTACCGCAGGCTTGCACGACGAGCCAGAATGGGCTCGACCTTGATATGGCGTTGCAGATCCTCGGCCAGAGCGAGTGCAGAGTCGTAGCGCTGAGCCGGTTCTTTGCTCAGGCACTTGAGGATGATGGTCTCCAGATTCGGCGGCAGGGAGGGCAGGATGGTGCGCGGTGGCGTCGGGTCTTCATTGAGGACCCTCAGCAGCACGTTGACGACGCTCTGATCCTCGAAAGGAGGCACTCCCAAGATCAAGTCATAGAGTGTTGCACCCAAGCTGTAGATATCCGCCCGGCGGTCGAGGTTGTGGTTATCTCCGCGGGCTTGTTCAGGAGACATATACGCCGGCGTACCCATCACAGCCCCGGATTCCGTCAGTCCGCGATTTTCATTTGCCTCGCGCGCCAGTCCGAAGTCCATGACAATCGGCTGCCACCGTCCGTCTTCGCCACGCTCGACCATGATGTTCGACGGCTTGAGGTCCCGATGGATGATTCCGAGCTTGTGTGCGGCGTGGACTGCTTCCGCCACCGCCGCCAGGATCAACACTTTCTCATCCAGCGATAGCAACGGTCTCAGCTTGTCGAGCGGCTTGCCGTCGACGTACCGCATGGCAATGAACGACTTGCCATCGACCTCGCCCACTTCGTAGACCTCGCAGACGCCCGGATGATCAATGCGGGCCTGCGCTCTGGCTTCCTGGAGAAAGCGGATCGCGAGATGGGGGTCGCCACCACGGACGAATTTCAGCGCCACCAGTCGGCCCAGTCGCCTGTCGCGTGCCTTGTAGACCGCGCCCATTCCGCCCTGCCCGAGCAAGGAAAGGAACTCATAGCGCGCCCAGTCCATCACGGGGAATGGAGCAGCCGCGGGAGGTAGGGGTGCAGGTGCCGCGCTGCCAGCCATCGTGTCACCGATCGCCAAATCCAAGCCGGTCGCCGGATTCAAGTCTGAGCTGCTGAGCTGTAGTGAGGAGCCACTGCCCCAAGAGGGGTTCCTAGGTCCGCTGCTCCCTTCTGGTGGGTCTCCGATCGTTTGTGCCACAAGCTCCGCTCGGGAATCGGCTATCAACTGCTCAATGGCCTCGGGAGCAATCCGGCCCTTTTGCACCAATCTGTCCAGCCGCGGGCCGAAGCGCGTCGATGGTGTCGCGTCGGACCCGGTTGGCTCCGAGTTGTCTACAGCCCTGACATCGCTGGCTGACAGAAGCCCCCGCGCCAACGCGCGATGAAGGAGCGCTTCCTCCGGTATTCCGGTCGCCATCTTTTCATTCTACCGATCTTCGAAATTGGATTCCGCCGCCCCATCACTTATTTACGCCCCAATGGCCACTCTGCCGGCACTCACGCGAACGGTCCGACCCTTCCTTGTCCTCTCCGTCCCTACACACGACCACGGAGGGAGACTGCTCCAGCGTTCGTCGGGACCGCACTACTGCAGACTTCCCAAACGTAACCCACGTCCTTGCTTTCGATCGGCTCGTCGTCGAGAAAAACTTCGACGAACCGAACGGTATTCGAGTGCGCGACTATCTAGAGAAGATCATCCAGGTATCCTTTGATATTCCTGCGCCTGAGCCCTCGACATGCCATCGCATCCTGTTTCCGGAAATGGATGCAGTGCTGCTAATCCGCCAAGCGATGGCTCGGTCAGGTGGTTGTAATGAATGAAGCGCTACTACATTTGACCTGCCCCCCGAAAGATGATCCAAGGAAAAAGTGAGTCCTCCTAGACAACGGAAGTGGTACGGAGGACCGATGCGGAAAAGTCTGTTGAACGAAGCCGCGGGTACGCGGCAGCTTTGTGCCGGACTCATGCGTTGACGCAGTAGCGTCGGTACGAGGGCTTGGCCGATGGTTCTTCTGGGGCGCCTATTCCGGGCGCCTAAGGAGGAATCCATGGGTCAAGTCCGAGACAAGATGCGCAGTGACCTCAAGCTCAAGGGCTATTCGCTCAGCACGAGCGAAAAGTACCTGCGCGTCGGCTACAAGCTGGCGGAGTACTTTCGGCGCTGTCCGTCTCAGCTCGAGCTACCGCAGGTTCAGCAGTTCCTGCTCCACCTCATCGAGGACAAAAAGCTTGGGCCTGCGGGTCACAAGATGTATGTGGCCGGGCTGAAATTCTTGTACGGAGTGACGCTGGAGCGACCCGACATTGCGTCGCGGCTGGTCTTTCCCAAGGTACCCTACACACTGCCGGAAGTCCTGTCTTTTGAGCAGGTACAGGAGGTGTTGCAAGCCGTCACTCCGCTTCGCCATCGGGCCGTGCTGATGTGCACCTACGCCTCGGGACTGCGCATCAGTGAGGCGTGTCGGCTGCAAGTCGGCGACATCGACCGTCAGCGTGATGTGATTCACGTACGCGGAGGCAAGGGAAAGCGCGACCGCTTCGCACCGCTGGGCCCGACGCTGCTCGGACTTCTCGCGGAGTACTGGCGGGCCGAGCGACCCCCAAAGCCCTTGCTCTTTCCGGATTCCGGAGGGTCTGTCTGCGTCACTCCTTCAGCGGTGAGGAGGTCTCTGCATCTGGCGGCCAAGAAGGTCGGACTCGGTCGTCGCGTGACGCCGCACCTGCTGCGCCACAGCTTCGCTACGCATCTACTGGAGCAGGGAGCAGACCTGCGCGCTTTGCAGATGATGCTCGGCCACGGCTCGATTCGTTCGACGGTGCGCTACACCCATGTCAGCACCGCGCACATCGCCAAGACCGGTAGTCCCTTGGAGCGTGGCGGCAAGCAGAGTCCCTCAAAGCCTCGGTCCCGGTAGGTGGAGGGAACCCAGCAGATACAGCCCCTGCAGCGTCCCAAGCTGGAGGTGGGAGACGTACTCCGCGCGCACGGAATGGACTATCGTGCGCAGCAGATGCTGACGCCCCAGCAGAGCAGAGTGCTACAGGCGCTGATGCAGTGTCGGACGGCGGCCTTAGGCGGACACCTGGAGGTCTGTGACCACTGCGGACTGACTCGTCCGGCCTACAATTCCTGTCGCGACCGGCACTGTCCCAAGTGTCAGAGTCTGCGGCAGGCAAAGTGGATTGCGGAGCGCAAGGAGCGACTGCTACCGCTGCCCTATTTCCATGTCGTCTTCACTCTGCCCGCGCAGCTGCGTCGGCTGTGCAAAAGATATGATCGCGCGCTGTGCGGACTCCTGTTCAAGGCCGCGACCACGACGCTGCAGCGGCTGGCCGAAGATCCCAAGTGGCTCGGTGCGCGCATCGCAATTACGGCAGTGCTGCATACCTGGACGCGCGAACTGGACTATCATCCGCACCTGCACTGCATCGTCAGCGCCGGCGGACTGTCGCTTGATGGCACCCACATTGTGCATGGGAGTCCCCGGTATCTGTTTCCGGTTGCGGTCTTGGGAGCGCTGTTTCGGGGGATATTTCTCGACGGACTCAAGCGAATGATCAAGCGCGGCAAAGTGAGGCTCGATGGCCTCGAAATCACACCGCTCCTCGACCAGCTGTACCAAGCGGACTGGGTGGTCTACGCCAAGCGGCCCTTCGGAGGTCCCGAGGCGGTCTTCTCGTACCTGGGTCGCTACACACACCGCGTCGGTCTGTCGAATCAGAGAATGCGCTCGATGGATGAGCAGGGAGTCTGCTTTCGCACCAAGGGAGGAAAGACCCTCACCCTCGCGCCGCAGGAGTTTATCCGTCGCTTGCTGCTACATGTTCTGCCGTCCGGATTCGTCAAGATTCGCCACTACGGACTGTGGTCCGGGGGCCGCATGCCCGAGCAGCTAGAGAAAGCGCGCCAGCTGCTGGAAGCACAGAGTCCAAATCCAACGACGGTAGAGGAGTCTTCCGATTCGCTGCCACCGGACTCCCAAATCGTTGCCGAAAGCGAGGAATCCGAGTCCGCGGAGGAAGAAGAGGAAGACTGGGCCGCTCGGCTGCTGCGACTGTGCGGAGTGGATCTCTCGCGCTGCCCAGTGTGCAAGGAGGGCCGAATGATCCGCCAGCCGCTGCCGTCGTCACCGCCGCTGTATGAGACTCCCAAACTCGGAGCGGATAGCTCATGACCGCTGCAGTTTTTTACCGAGTGAACACGCCACAGTCCGTACATGAGCGCCCAGCCAGGGCGAACCGGATAGCTGCGTCCACTGCGTCCTCATCACACCGCACACAGCGGACGGGACCTTGGGAAATTCCCTCGCCAAGGCCCGCCCGGAACCCGCTTCCGCAAGCCTCGTCCCCTCACGCCCGGATCACCGCTCCCTCCCTTTGCCCATAGCCCTGTGCCAAGCTTCCGGCTTCGTTCAACCCGCCGTTTGCCGCACCCCAGCCCGACAACGTCGGCGCCAATCCACATTCCCACGCAGGGCTGGGGTGCGGCAAACGCCTCTTAGTTTACCGAGGCGCAGGTGATTGGGATTCTGAAGCGAGCTGAAGCAGGACAGCCAGTGACGGAGCTGTGCCGCGAGCTGGGAATCACGCAGCAGACGTTCTATCGCTGGAGACGGAAATACGGCGGGATGGAGGTTTCCTCAGCGCAGGAGCCAAAACCGGCTGCTCGACGAGAATCGGCGACTCAAGCACCTGGTGGCGGAGCTGGCGCTCGACAACCGGATTCTCAAGGATTTGCTCGGAAAAAAAGTGATTCCGCTCGCTGCGCAGCGTCAGAGCGTGCAGCGAGTCCGGACGCAGCAGCAGGTCAGCCAGCGTCGCGCCTGCCGGGCGCTGGGCTTTTCACGGGCCGGAGTGCGGTATAGGTCGAGGCGAAGGACGGACCAGCGGCTGCGAGGGCTGCTGCGTACGTTGGCGGAGCAGCGGCCTCGCTACGGATATCGCCGGCTGCATGCGCTTCTGCGACGGCGTGGCGAGCGGGTGAACAAGAAACGCATGCACCGTCTGTATCGCGAGGAAGGACTACACCTGCGGCGACAGAAGCGTCGCAAGAAGCGCTGCGGCCCGAGGAGCGTGCTGCTGCCGTGCAGTCGGCCCAATCAGCGCTGGTCGCTCGATTTCATGCAGGACAGCCTCGGCAATGGGCGTCATCTGCTCGTTGAATCGCGTTGCTGCCAGCGTCGCCATGTCGTTGAAGAAGTGACCTTCCCTGAAAGACTGGGCAGGTGGGTTCGTACAGAGGCAGTGCCAGTCATCATGAGGCGACGCTTGGCCGCGACGTCGCTTTCTCTGGATGACGAACGAACCCACCCACCCAGTACGACTGGCGCAAACCGATCGTCTCGAGCCCAACACAACACCCTGTTGGATCTAACGATCTCCGTACACCGGCACAGGTTGTGGGGTCAAGTGGCTCGCGGTTGCTGGTGGTTGCTGGTCGAGCCTGGGCGAGGTTTCGTGGTTCTGAGGCCAAGAGACGTTGTCGCTGTTCCGGCCATGAGCATCCGATCGGTCACTTCTTCCGCTCCATCTCGCTTGGTGGGTCTGGTTGGCTATGGCTTGCTGAGCGATCTGCGACGGAGGCGAGCGGCCTTCGCTGATACGAAAGGAATCGCTCGCTGGCTGCGAAAAGGCGGTTGACCGCTGTCAGCTGGAACGGTGCAGGTCGGTTCCTGGTCGATTCTGAGTCCACATCGACAACTCGGCAGGGGTGTGGCTACTCGCTCCCAACAACAACCCGCTTCGGATTCACCGACGCCCAACGATGGGAAGTATGGGCTTTGATGGTGACCCAGCGGCGTTCTTGGTTTCCTTCGCCGCAGCGCTGGAGGCGGACGTGCTCTCGGACTGTGACCTCGACCCAGGACAGGCCGTCCGTGTTGAGCGGTTGCTCCGGCTTCGGTGGCGGAGCAGTCTTCTTGGGCTCGATGCGCTTTTTCTCTGCGGGGTCGATGCCAACGTAGCGAGTGATCCAACCAGGCGGGCGAGGGGCTGCTGTCTTGGCAGTTGCACCGCGCTCCTTCTTCGGAACCTCATCACGGGTGCGCAGGAAGGTGTTTTCGGCTTCGAGGAGCGCACCAAGCAGCATCGCAAATCGTACAGCTGTCTGTAGCCACTCCTGATGCTCGCGGTATTCGTCCTTGGTGATGGGTTGGGTGGCGTGCCACCCATCGGCGCGCCATTGGTAGTCCTCGTCGACCGCATCCAAGTCCGGTTTTGCCACAGCCGTCCACGGCTGGCTCGTGAACATGGCCCGAACCTTGGGCTGTCCGTTGACGAGCCGCCAGCCGACGACGTTCCAGTAACCGGTCTTCGGATCACAGAATCCTCCGAGCGCCGTCGTGTCGCCGAACAGTCGCTCGCCTTTGAGTGGCTCGATGACTTCCACGAGCCATGGCCGTCTCAATAGGAGCGGTAGGATCTCAGGAATGCTCGCCAGGCCGGTGCCTTTGATTCGCTTTGCGACTGCCGGGGTCAGTCGATGCGCCACCAGTCGGTCCCAGAAGCCCACCGCCATTCTTGCCCAGAAGAGGAATGCTTCTTCGCTGTTCGTCTCCTTCATATGCCGAATCGCAACAGGGCCGATCTGCTTCAGCGTCTCCACTGCGGCCAGATCGGGATCGATCGGCGGTTGTGGATATAGACCCCGCGCCACGTTCCAAAAGAACCGAGTCCCCTCAGAGGCCGAGAACTTGGTCAGCCACTCCATCCCCTGATTCCCATGCTGCTGCATGACGAGCGTCCCCCAGCATCAGAGCCTACCACGCCACCCAGGATGATGATCCTTGCGCTTCAATCGGTCGCCGCACTCGGTTTTCAAGACAAGGAAATGCGGGTCTTCGTGAACGAGCGTAGGTGAGCCAATGCCACCGTCGAAAGGAAGCAGAATCCTGACTACCAGATCCCTGTGTCACTACGAGAACGACTCGTCAAGGTCAAGCGGCCTACGGCCGTCGCCTTCGCGAACCTTGACCAGCCGTTCTCGTAGTGAGGTCGGGCCAATATGCCAGCCTGCTGAGCAGTCTGTCCTCTTCGGACAGCTTGCCAACCGCAGGACCTACGCTGGATCACGAAGACCCGGAAATGCCGCCAGAGTTCCGAGTATCCCGTCGCAACATGCTGCGGCAGCAGGACACCCTCCGCAGGGTACTCGACAAACAATACCAATCGACCGAGCTGATAATTCGGGAGTCTGTCTTGACGGAGATCCTCGAGTACCGTCTGCGCGCAGCTGTTCCGCATCAAGCAGAGGAAGGATGAGCCGACACCAGACAGTCAGGGCACGAAGTCTGTTGCCGAGCAGCGCTTGGAACCGGCCCAACCAAGCCCTCAGCCGGCTCAGAAGACCGCCCTAATCGGACCGGTCGACTTGTAAGCAGGGTCTCCGACGGCAATTCACCGGAATTCAGTCCATTGTCAGCAATACCTACATTCAGTCCCGAGGCTGAGCCCTCCCATCCCATCCGCGCGGATTGTTTCGCGCATGGCCCACACACCTCTGGCTGATTAAACGTATTTAAACCTACATTTAATCGACGACACCCTGCCCAAATAGGCACCCCAGAATTAAGACCGTCACCGACGGGTCAAAATAAAACATTGACGCGGATTTCAACGGCGACCTGAAGCCCGACCTCGCCGTGGCAAACGAATCGAGCAGCAATGTTAGCGTGCTGCTCGGCAACGGACTCGGAGGATTCGGCACCGCGATTGATTTCCCCGCTGGCGCGGGAGGATCTCGGTCAGTGGCCGTGGGTGATTTCAACGGCGACCTGAAGCTTGATCTCGCCATCGCCAACTCATCAAGCAACAACGTCAGTGTATTGCTGGGCAATGGCCAGGGCAGTTTCGGCGTTGCCGCCAACTTCCCTGTTGGCAATCTCCCCGAGATGGTGACCGTGGGTGATTTCAACAGCGATCTGAAGCCCGACCTCGCCGTAGCAAACTATACGAGCAACACTGTCAGCGTGCTGCTTGGCAACGGTTTAGGAGGTTTCCCGAGCATCACCAACTTCCCAGCGGGCACCGGCCCATACGCGGTGGCCGTTGGAGACTTCAATGGTGACCGGAAACTTGACCTCGCGGTCGCAAACTACAAGGGTGATGATGTCAGCGTTCTGCTAGGCAACGGCCTGGGCGTCTTCGGTGCAGCCACCAACTTTCCCGTCGCCACGAACCCCGACTCGGTGGCCGTGGGTGATTTCAACGGCGACCTACAACCTGACATTGTCGTCGCAAACACTGCGAGTAACAACGTCAGCGTGTTGCTGAATCAATTCTAGTCACAGCGAAGGAGATAAGCTCGAACAGAGCGCAACATCTGGTCAACGCTTGGACTGTTGCGGGCAACAGTACTGGCTACCCAGCCCGCCCCGGAATCTGCGCCAGCAACAACAACTCCCGCACCTGATTCGGATGCCAAGTCCCACCACGCTTCGGCGTCAGTCCGCGCACCGTCAACTCCTCGGCAATCTTGCGCAGCGGGTAGTTGGCGCGACGGAATCCGACGGCCAGTTCGATGGCCTTGTCTTGGTTGTACGTCGATGCCGATTCCCAACGATCTTTGACCGTCTGGTGATGCCACATCGATCCCACATCCGGCATCAACTTCTCGGCAGTCAACCGCTTCCCAATCTCCTTGTAGGAGAGGTTCATCGCGCGCAGCTCGGCGATGCGCTTCATCACCTGATCTTGATCGCGTACGGCCCCCGTGCGATCCCAATGCTTCCGCGAGTAGAGTCCCTCCCTGGTCAGAATCCGACGCACGGCTTCCGTACTCCAAGCGCTTTTCGGTGGCGGTCTTCCTTCCGCAACCAGAATGTCAGAGATGGTCTTGATTCCCTTTCCTTGAGAATGCAGCTCGCGGACTCGTGAGATGGTCGCCAGCTTGGCGGGATTCTCGACGACAATGCGGCGTCCCTCTGCATCGAGCCGATCGCAGTATTCCTTTCCGTAAGGGAGTGCCCCACATGCGACTCCTTTTGCCTTCAGTGCGCGCATCGCATGCAGAGTCCGTTCGCTAGTCTGCGACACCTCTCCCTGCGCCATCACCGCTCGAAAGTAGATCAGCGTTTCACCTGCCGCCGTCTTCGCATCCACTCCCGCCACATCGAACGCGAGGAACTTGAACTTGGCCAGTCGTCCAAAGTAGGTAGCAAGCAGGTAGCTCCAATCCCCGACGCTGCGCGAGATCCGACAGAGCGACACCGACATCAGCATCGCATCGGTCTGCACCATCCGAGTCAGCGCTGCTTGTAGCCCCGGCCTTCCCAATTCCTTCCCCGTCCACTCGTCCTGATAGATGTCGAGCAGGTTCAGTCCGAACTGCTGGCAGTAATGGATGATGCGGTCCTTTTGCACATCCAGACTGATTCCTTCTGTCGCCTGCTCGTCCGTCGATACCCGGATATACCCGATGACCTTCTGAGCCGATTCCCCCATAGAAACAGAGTACGCAAGTCGAGCCTTCGGATCAATGTGTAGGGCCTTCTGCCGCTTGAACGCACGCTTCATGATGCCCGAGTTCTGACAAGGAAATCGGGACGCCGGCGTACATGGCTCCCGAGCAGGTGGCCGATGCCAGGCAGGCACCTGACCGTGCGGACATCTATGCGCTGGGTGTCGTGCTCTTCGAGATGATCGTCGGCAGCCCGCCATTTATGGGGGGCAACCCGCGCGCGATTCTGGTCGCCAAAGTGCTCCACGCGCCGCCCTCGCTGGTCTCGGTCGCCCCCCATGTGCCGGAAGCCCTGAGTGGGCTCGTTGGGCGCTGCATCGCCAAGACCCCCGATGAGCGGCCAACGGCCAGTACCGTCTGCGATGAGCTGCTGGCGATGGAGAAGACACTCCCGGAGGAGGGCGCGGGGCGAGTCGACGCGGCGCACAAGCCCCTGGACCCGCTCCTCGCGTCTACGATCAATGAGGACCAGCAATCGAGCCGCGGTAGCGACTGACGCGAGGAGGAGGACGGCGATGAGTGGCAGCACCGCTTGCAACCAGACGGTCGAGGAACAGGACGACCGCGGACCGGATGTCCCGGCCGCCGACGCGACCCCAGGCCTCCTGGTCGTCTTCTGCAGCGGGGCACCGACACTCATCCCAGTCCCGATTGCGAGGGGGCGGAACGAGTTTGGGCGGGCCGAGCTCGCTGCACACAACGTCGAAGATCCCCGCGCATCGCGGCGCCACTTCGCCATCGAATGGAGCGCCGATGCGCTGCGGATTCACGATCTCGGCTCGACCAATGGCCTCTTCGTGAACGGCGCGCGACTCTCTGAGCCCTTGACGGTTCCCTCAGGGGGGATCGCCGTCCTGCGACTGGGGCGAACGATCCTGCTTCTGGCGGCAGAGCGCGCGCGCTTCGAACCGCTGCGACCGATCGTGAACGACGGGCTCGTGGTGGGATCGGCCCTCCGTGCTGTTCACCAGCGCATCGCCGCCCTCGCCCGCGCCGGACAAGGGGTCTTCCTCACCGGTGAGTCCGGTGTGGGCAAGGAGGTGGCCGCGAAGCTCTACCATCGCGCCAGCCCTCGCTCATCTGGGCCCTTCGTCGCCGTCAACTGCGCTGCCGTGCCCAAGGAGCTCGCGGAGCGGCTGTTCTTCGGCAGCACCAAAGGCGCCTACTCCGATGCGGTCGCCGCGCCGGGGTACCTCCAGGCTGCGCACGGCGGGACACTCTTCCTCGATGAAGTGGCCGACCTCGACTTGTCGGTGCAGGCCAAGCTCCTGCGCGCGCTCGATACTCGCGAGGTGCTCCCGCTCGGCGCGACGCGAACCGAGCGCGTCGACCTGGCGCTCTGCGCGGCGACTCTCTGCGGTCTGCGCGACGCCGTGTCGGCCGGGAGCTTCCGCGAGGATCTCTACTACCGCATTGGGCGCCCGGAAGTGTGGCTGCCGCCGCTGCGTGAGCGGCCAGAGGAGATCGCCTTCTTCGTCGACCGGGTAAGCCGGCAAGGGGGCGTCCCGCCCGCGGTGTCGCTCATCGAGGCCTGCCTGCTGCGACGCTGGCCCGGCAACGTCCGGGAACTCTGCGCCGAGGTTCGCAGCGCTGCGACGCTGGCCCTAACCTCGTCGGCGGCGGAGGTATCGAGCGAATGCCTCGATGAGCACGCGGGTCGCCCTGTGCGCACCGCGAACCCAGCTCCACCTGCCCCGACCGCGCGATCCGCTGACCCCAAATCCGAGCGCCCAGCCAGCCCCGCCGTCACCGCAGAGTCTAGCGAGCTGGATACCGTCGTACGGAGCGCGTCTGTGGCACTCGGGATCGCACAAAAAACTGTGCGGAAGCTCCTCCCGCGCGAACAGCTTCAGGCGCTATACGAGCGCCTTGTCGGTCAGGATCCCGATGCCTCCCTCACACTGCTGCGCCGGGCTGCGGCCGAGTCGCTCCTGGGCATGATGGAGGATGCGGCGTATAGCCAGTCCATCGTTGCGACCTCGCTTGGCACTTCGCGAACTACGCTCCTGAAGCTCACGGCCTTGCTCGATCTGCCCCGAGCCTCCGCGCTCGACCCTGAAGTCATCGAGCGGGCGATCGCAGAGGCCGGAGGCGATGAAGACGCAGCCGCGCACGCACTCAAGATCTCCCCGACCGCGCTCAAGAAGCGCCGCGCAAGCCGCGATTGATCCGCCCCGTGCCCCGTGACCCACAACCCGAGATTGGTACGATCCCTGCAAACGGTGCTGGTTCCATGGCACTACGTGAACACTTGCCCGCGGGCATGCAGGTGATGTCATGACGGACGAGACCTCTCGGCCACAGCAGGAACGGGGGCTGCGTCGCTTGTCCCTGAGCTCCGTTGGCGCCGCGCTGCTCCTTGGCGCGGGGGGTCTTGCTAGCACTCGGGCCCCAAGACCCCGCGCAGGGGAAACGTGAACGAGGGGACGCAGCCGCCGACCTGGGGCGCAGCGCTGGGGGCGAGGAAAAACCGCCCCCGGGAGTCCTAAAGGGCCACCAGGCCACCGTCGCTGCTGCCAGCTTCAGCGCCGATGGACGACGCGTGCTAACCATTAGCTATGACAAGACGGCGCGGGTCTAGGATTCCACGAGCGCCGCGCTCCTCTTCACCCTCCAGGGTCATCGCGACAGCATCACCAGTGCGGCCTTCAGCCCCGACGAGCGCCGCATGGTCACGTCCAGCCAGGACGGGACGGCGCGGCTGTGGGATGCCGGCGACGGCCACCTGATCCACAAGCTCGAAGGCCACAAGGATACCGTCGACCTGGCCACGTGGAGTCCCGACGGTCTTCGCATCGTCACTGCCAGCCGCTACAGCACCGTGCGGATTTGGGACTCCGAACGCGGCCTGCTCCTGCTGCAGATCAAGGGCCACGAGGGTCCCGTGCGGGTCGCGACGTGGAGCCCCGATGGGCGCCGCATCCTCACCGCCAAGGAGCCTTGTCCAATTGGACCTGCCGCCCCCTGGACCGCTGTGGACGACTCACCGTCTCCAGTCCAGTGCTCCCGCGCGCACCGGTAGCCGGCACGCCCCTTGCGTTTGGATTCTGTCAGCAAGGCCACCACAACCTGCGGAGAGTCCCATGAACACCCACTCGCTGACCCGACACCCCGTCCTCACTTCCCTCCTCATCGCCCTGGCGCTGTGCACCAGCGGCGCCGGCTGCGGACAGGGAGATCTCGACGGCTATGACTCCGTGCTTCAAGGTCTGACCCAGCGCAGTGTGGGGCCCATTGGTACTTCAGCTGGAACCATGGAAGGGACTCTTAGTCATCGAGAGATACCCGTAAAGAAGATCAAGGCGAGTACATATATATATGGATTAGAGTTGATTTGGGGTGATCGCGATAGCGAGATGTATGGCAGTACGAATGGTTTAGTGGGGGACGAGCTGGATTTCACAGGTGACCCGGTTAAAGAAATCAAGTATCACGTCGATGCTACGGGTTATTTGAGAGGGATCCGGTTAAAGACGGTTTCAGGCACCCCATATCCTATCGGTTATCTGAATGTGACGCAATTGACCGCCTTTTCCAATGTCAATGCTGTATTTACAGATCTGGTGACCTATAAGGGCACTATTAACAATGTAACAACCATTTGGGGCGCAACGTTCCACTACACGACTCCCTAACGCGCAGCTCGTCCTGGCCCGGCCTGCGATGGTCCCATGATGTCGACTTGTCGGAACCTACGGCGAGGCCCGGCGCACCCAGGCCCGCGCCTATCTGGAGAGCCAGCACATCCAGGACCCGGAGCGCTGGGCAGCCATCCTGCTTACCGAGGTCGCTACGCCAGCGGATCCGCGCTGAACGTTCGATTGGACGAACGCCCTCGTCCAACTGGACGTCCAGACCGCCATAGCCACAGGCATTCCGTCGATTGCTTGAACAATTTCGCGCTGCTTGGCCTGGCACGAACCTTGCAGTGAAGGTGGGCCAGCAGGCGAGCATCCGAACCTGCTTTGTAATTGACACAAGGAGTACATCGATGAGTCAGGTCACACTTTATCAAGATTCCGATTATCGGGGCACCAGCCGCTCCTTTGGCGTAGGCCGCTATAACTACACTGGCATCTCCAACGACTCGCTGAGCTCCATTCGCGTACCAGCCGGACTCAAGGTCATCCTGTTCGAGCATGGCAACTTCGGAGGCAACCGCTGCGTGCTGGTGCAGGACACGCCGAACATGGCCGGCGCCAACGACAAGATCTCGTCGTTCGTCGTCGAGGAGCTCAGAACTCCGCAGGTCATCATCTACTCCGACTCGGACTACCGGGGCTGGAGCGTCGAGCTGCCGGTCGGCTCGTACAGCGGTCTCGGCATCGGCAACGACAGGCTCAGCTCGATCATCGTTCCCGCGGGCTATCGCGTCACGCTGTACGAAGACGGTCCCTTCAAGGGCCGCTCGCTCGAGCTCAACTCCAGCCGCGCGAATCTCGGCGACTTCAACGACCGCGCGACCTCGGCGATCGTCGATAACCTACCCCAGCGGGCGCCGACGCTCGATGAGCTCAAGCAGATCATCGGCAAGGTGGGACCGCTGATTCTCTTCCACCCCGACGACCCCTTCCGTCCGAGCTCGGTCGAGTACTTCTTGAACAACGCCACGCTCGTAGCCAAAAACGGCCTCGTTCGGCCCGCCGCCAGCGAGCCGCTCCCGAGCGGCGGGGGCGACGATGGGGAGTATTGGCTGGTGGGTAACAGCAGCGGCAAGAACGGCAACCTGGCGAGCGCGGTCTCATACGTGAACGCCAAGTTCCAAAACAACTGGCTTGATCTCCAGTTCTGGATCTTCTATCCGCACAATGGCGGCGGCGCGCTCAAGGTGAAGGTCGTCCTCGGGAGTGGAGTTGCCAGCAGCACGGTCCTGAACGAGACGATGGACCTCACGCCCATGGGCCAGCACGGCGGCGACTGGGAGCACGTGACCGTCCGCGTCGATCCCGTCAGGCAGGAGGTGCGCGCCCTGTACCTTGCCCAGCACGACGGCGGTAAGTGGCTGAGTCTCGGTGACATCGCGTTCAACAACGGCGGTCCGATAGTCTACGCCTCCAAGCACGGGCATGCCTCCTACCGCGATGAGGGCGACAACCTCTCGAACGGCTACAGCGACGACTGGACAGTCGCCAGTGTCGAGGGCGGCCTCGTCAACAGCTGCACCGGCAGCTTGCAGGTCCTCGACTGCAAGGCCAGCGGCAAGACCCAGATCCTGCGTGCCGACTTCCTGAGCGCGGGCATCACGCTGCCCAGCTGGATGTCCTTCGCCCGTCGCTGGGGTCCGCGCGTCGACTACAGCAGCAACGAACTCAAGGACAAGATCGCGCGCTGGGTCGGCAGCATTCCCTACTCGGGCGAGGTCGTGAATGCGATCTGGAATGCGCTTCCCGACGAGATGAAGTACGAAAACGGCCCCACCGGTCCGTGGTGCAAGTCCGCCTGGAGCGGCAGCGAGTAGTCAGCCGCCGCGGCGGGTTCTTCGCAAACGCCCAGCCCCCCCACATCTTGAAGCGCCTCTACCGAATGAAGAAGCAGGCTCTTTCGACGAGCCAAGTAACGGAGGGACAAGAGCCGACTCAGCAACCTGTCCTGCTTGCGGCGAGCCAACCTGCCAACGAGGAAGGCGAGCTTGCAAAGGAGACGCCGCAGCGGGCGCTTTCCCGGGAACTCTCCACGGAAGCGGCCGGAGATCGAAAGGTGCAACAGCCCGGCTCGGACCGCGAAGGAGGCGGACCGCGGCTGCTCCTGGCGCAGCCCCGAGGCTCGGAGCCGAAGCCCGCGCGCGCGCGACTGCAAGGGAGTCGATGGACCGGTACGGCGAGCATTTCGTGACGGTCGATGTGCCACGCCACTAGCCGCTCGCCATATTACGCCAGCGTGTCCGCATCGGTCTGGTAGATGCGGGCTTCGGCCCACGCAGGTAGCTCGGCCACTGCGCGGCTCAGGGAGTCTTTGAACTGTGCTCCATGCCGTCGCTGTTCGCCTGCCGCATCAAGGACAAACAGCCGTCGGCCATCGTAGTCGGGGAATGCGTGCGCGATGCTGGCTGGCTTGCTCTGCAATAGCAGGGCGTTGGCTTTGGCGCGTCCCAGACAGAGTTCGATCAGCACAAGCTCGACGGCGTCGGTAACTCTTGCGACTTCGGCTGGCGGCGCGACTGCGAAGCTGCACAACCGCGCCTCGGGCTGGTGCTTGGGCTTGCCGAAATCGACGCAGAAGTCGACAAGTTACGCATCCGAGCGCTGACAGCGTCGGCGAATCGTGACCTCTAGCTCTCGCACCTGCGCCGGGATGGAGTCGATCCGCAAGGTGGCGTGACAGGCAACGCGCATCGTAAAGCGATACCGAGTCGACATCATCCACCGCACAAATACACCGCTCAAGCAGCTTTCTGGACGGGAAAACAGGGGATCGGCTTCGCCGTTCATAACGGGCCGTCAGTTGTCGTGCTCCTCACCGTTGGTGAGCGTGATGATTGCCGCCCGCGAGCCAGCGGTGATACAGGCGCGGGCAGATCGCTTGCGATTCTGAGTCAACAATCAGTTAATATGACCGTCCAGGCTAACCCATGGTTGGCAATAGGAGGAAACGAGATGATCATCCGCATCCTGAAGTTAACCATCGTCGCCAGTGTGTTCACTGCCGGGGGAGCCCTCGCGGACGGCAAGCCCGCCCCCGAGGAAGTGCCCAGCAACTTCGGGGAAACTGTTACGGGGCCGCTGGAGAAGGAAGTCGTCCATAAGGCAATCGAGCAGCACTTCAGCGAAGTGAAAAATTGCTACGAGCCCGAGTTGAAGAAGAACGAGCGCCTTGCGGGTCGAGTGCTGACGAGCTTCACCATTGGTAAGGACGGCAAGGTAACCGCACCCAAGGTGGAGCAGAGCACGCTCGGGAACCCGTCCGTCGAGAAATGCATCGTGGGCGCGGTCAGCCGCTGGGAGTTTCCGAAGCCTAAGGGTGACAAGGTCGTGGTGACCTTCCCCTTTGTTCTGCGATCAGCGGGTTAGATGACGAAGCGGCTCATGCGCCCCGGAAGCTGTCGCTTCAGTGCAGGCGGAGAATTTTGAAGCCATCCCCTGTGTAATTCTCTGTGCTTGGTGGGCCGCTCCGAAGGTTTGTCTATCGTGTCGCCTATCTGTGCGGTTGAGAAGAAAGCTGGCTCTCTCTCCTCCAAATGCGGACTGACTCCTCTTGATTCCTCAAGAGTCCGATCCCGCCTCAAGCAGCCTGCGTCGTAACAATTATCGAAGAAGCGATAGGCACCGTAGGTAAAGGACGCCTGCGTACCATTGGCAGTAACGAGAAAGCCGAGGTTGCTAGACGACTGCCCTCGCGTCATGGACAGCAGAAGCTGCGCTGCACGCCGACGCAGCCTATGAGTACATAAGAAACGATGGAAGTAGTCGAGCAATCTGGCCCATTACACTCCTGTTCAGTAAGTTGTCGTCTCACAAGGTAGGTCAGCTAGTGCTCGGGAGTTCTTCGGAGAGAGAGCTTTCGTCCCTTGCCTGCGGGCGCGACTGAGTTCGGCCTGCGTAAGCCAGCCGCTCATCGAACCTCTCGGTGCCGTCAGGATAGCATTCGTACCTTTGCCCTCTCCTGTGTTACGCTGTCCACTCCGCAGCGCCCTGCGCCCTGCGGGGTTGATCGGGGGACGGCTGATGGATAAGCAGCGACTGGAGCTAGGTTTCGCTCGTCTGATGGAGCAGCCCAAGTGGAGTGGATCTGTTTGATCTCAGCTGGGAGCTCCACTGCCCGCGCTGCAATATGCTGAGCGAGCGGTTTGACTCGGTGGCGCATGCCCATAAGCTGTCGTCCTGTCCGATGTGCGAGTTTTCTTTCGGAGTCGATCGGTCGGAGCGCATGGAGGTCACCTTCACGCTCAATCGGGCGATCGAGGATCTCGGATTCCCGCCAGTCTGTTTTCCTCCTGCGGTGCTGCAACCAGTCGGAAACCTGGCCTGTCCCAACGGTCAGACTGTGAGTACTGTCGAGCAGCTCGAGCCAGGTCAGTACCGCTACTTCTGGAAGTGCTGCACTATCCGATCTATCAGCGTCTCTTTGGCGATCAGGTCTTGTCGGCCCGCGAGCGGCTGCAAATATCGTCGGTGACAGTGGTGTTCACAGACATTGCGGGATCGACGCGGATGTACGAAGAGATCGGGGACCCCTTGGCCTACAACTTGGTGCGCGATCACTTCGAGATCATCCAGCGGGTCTTTGAGTCTCATGGTGGTCGTCTGCTGAAGACAGTTGGTGATGCGGTGATGGCTTCCTTTCTGTCCAATCGCGATGCACTGCGAGCCGCCGATGAAGCCCATCACCAGCTGGATGATTTCAACCAGCATGTTCCGGTTGAGCATCAGATCCGTCTGCGCTTCGGTATGCACCGTGGGCCTGCGATCCTGGTCAATCTCAACGGACAGATGGACTATTTTGGACGCACCGTGAATCCCGCCGCGCGTGTGCAGTCGGTGGCGCGCGGTGACGAGCTGTCTGTGTCTGAAGAGGTCTATCAAGACCCCGACTTTCAGGCCGAGTGCCGTTCCTCTGCCTGGTCGGACTTCCGCAAGTCAGTCGAGGATCTCAAAGGAATTTCTGGTCGTCATCGGGTCTACATCACCCAAAGACAGAGCAAAAATTCCGAAAGGAATAGGATCAACCTGAGCGCATCCGACCAGCCTTACAGATCGGCGACAGTCTGGTATGTCCTCTGCCGTCGCCGAGCTGGGACCAATCCAGCCGCTCACTTCCCGGACCGTGGTGCCGAAACCGCGTTCGTTTCTCCTACCCGCTCGCGCCAAGACAACTCAAGGGTCTGCCTACCGATATGAACGACTATTCCTATGCTAGCCTGCCCGATTCCTTGATCGTAGTAGGGGCGTTGGTGGGATTTCATGATGAAGAACGCCGCGTTGCGCGCTTGATTCGTGGTCAGCTGCTCGCCAGGCTCATCTCCAGATCGGCTCTCGGGGAGCGTATTTCGCAGGACACCCTGGTCGAAGATGCGGCGTCGGTCCTACAGAATCAGCCCCGGCGCGACGATCTCATCCTCTCCGCGTGCCTCGTCACTTGGTCTAGCGAGCGAATCTCGGTCCTCGCGGCGGGCCAGTTCGAGGTCTGGCTGGCTCAGGACTCCGGGCTCTCACAGATCTTGGTCGGGTCCTCGGTGTATCAGCTTGCGACAGAGGCGGGCTTGGCGGTCGAGCGCTATCTCAAACATGTCTGCACTGCCGCGCTCTCGGCTGATCGCTCAAAGAGCGTGAGCCAATACGTCGAGATGGCGTATTCGCCGACCGATACGCTGGTGATCACCGTGGGGGATGTGGAGCCGGGTTGGGTGGTAGGACGCGCTCGGGCACTCGGGCGTGGACCAGTGGTGTTTGCCGTTGACGAGGGCGCGGACCTGCGCCTTGTCGCCCCGCTCCTTTGTCGCAGGCCGTAACGAGCGGCGCTGCTTGGCTTGCAATCGCGAGGCGACATCCAGTTTGGCTCCGGACTTCGCGCTCGAGAGTCTGGTTCTGGAACGAGTCCGAGTCTAGGTCGTCTTCTGGAACATCAGGTCCCCCACAGACTTGACAGCCCATGAGCCGATATCGCTGAGGTCCACTCCCAGATTCGCAGCACCGGAGACGAGCCGCGCACAGTTTTCCGGGGTGTCGGTGTAGTGGATGTTGATGTAGCTGAATCCGGTGTCCCGGATCTCGAACATCACCCCCGCCTCTTCGAGAGCGACGCGAACCGCCTCCATTTTTACGTCTCGACGGGCCTTGGTCTCGGCGTCCATTCCGCCATAGAACCTGCGGAAAAAGACGCGCTCATGGTAGTCCGGGAACAATCGTGGCATCCAGGTGCGGAACATGCCCGGCGACGTGGTCCATTCGTTGCCAGTCAGATCGGCTTCGATGGCTTTGGGCCAGTACCAGAACCCGCGGCTGTACAAGATCGCTTCCAGCCACCCTTCTACAGAAAGCTCTAGATCTACTGCCTCGTCCGCTTGAAGCCACATACGTGCGTGGCTCAGGTCCCCATCGAGGTAGACCATCACGGCGTCAGGTTCGCCAAACTGATCGACCGGATGAAGATGTTTCGCGAACTCAAATCCGTCCCAGGCGCTGAAGGTGCTGTCGGCGCCCATGATATTGATGTAGCCGGCCACCCCCGTCTCGGATTGCGACGGCATCTCCCATTTCAATTTGACACCGTTGGTCTGGCGGTAGAGCGCTTCAAGCGCTGGGGGGATGGCGTGGTACATTCGGGCCTCGGCAAGCTGCTGCTCAGTTGCTGGCGGCTGGATCTCTAGCTTGGTCACCCTGATGTCGGGGTGGGCCTCCAGCTCGGCGACCATGGACCGGAAGCGATCCAACCACGGTCGGCGATCCTTCCAGGCCTCGGGCGTGCGGATCCATGCCTCGCCAAAGTTCGTACGAGTCAAGTGCGCACCACTTATGTCGACGCCGGTCAGGTTCGCGCCGTTCAGGTTTGCCCCTTCCAGGTTCGCCCCATTCAGGTTTGCCCCATCCAGGTTCGCCCCTTCCAGGTTCGCGCCCGGCAGGTTCGCCGCTTCCAGGTTCGCGCCGGTCAGGTTGCAGGTGCGAAGATCGGCATCACTCAGGTCCGCGCCTGAGAGCGACGCCCCAATCAGCTTCGCTTCACACCCGATAACACCAGTCAGGTTCGCATCCGGGAGCGTTGCGCGGGTCAGGTTCGCCCGGGTCAGGTTCGCCCCGTTCAGGTCCGATCCTGAAAAGTCCGCTCCTTTGAAGTTCGCGTCAGTGAAGTTCCCCTGTTTGGTCTTCGCGTTCCGGAACTCCGCTCCTTCCAGATTCGCGTTGGTGAAGTCCACGCTCTCAAGGTTCGCGCCGGTGAAGTTCGCTCTCTCGAGGTTCGCGTCCACAAGCTTCACAGAAGACAGCATCGAGTCGGCTAGGCACGCACTGTGGAGGCTCGCGCCCGTCAGATCCGTGCTTGTGAGCGTCACGTTTTTGCAGTACGCACGATTGAGGTTTGCGCCGGCTAGGTTTGCGCTGTCGAGTTTCACGGACGTCAAGTTCGCCTCGGCAAGATTCGCGCCCGCCAGATTCGTCCCCATCAACTTTGCCGCACTCAGATCGGCCATCTCGAGGTTCGCGCGCTTGAGGTTCGCCCTGGTCAGGTTCGCGGCATTCAGTGTCGTGCGGGTGAGGTTTGCGCTCTCGAAATTTGCCCCGGTGCAGTCCGCCGCATCGAGCATTGCCTCTGTAAGGTCGGCGCCACATAGGTTCGTACGAATAAGGACCACCTCGCCCGTGAGATTGGCGCCTGCGAGGTTCGCCCCGGTGAAGTTCGCCCCCGTGAGGCTAGCGATGCAGAAGTTTGCGCCCGCGAGGTTGGCTCGCTCGAGGTTTGCGTCCGTGAGGTCGGCGCTCTGGAGGTCTGCGCCCGCGAGGTCTGCGTCCGCAAGGTTTGCGCCCACGAGCTTCGCCTCGGTGAGCTTCTTGCCTTTGAGGTTCGCGCCGCGCAGGTCCACGCCTGAGAGTTTCACCTCGGCCAGGTTCCCATCGGTGAAGTCCACGCCCGTCACGTTCGCGCCCGTCAGGTCTGCCGTCTTGAGCCTCGCGCCTTTGAGGTTCGCCCCGGAAAGGTTCGCCCCGGTCAGGTTCGCCCCGGTCAGGTTCACCCCGGAAAGGTTCGCCCCAGAGAGGTTCGCCCCGGAGAGATCCGCGCACTCGAGGTTCGCATGCGCCAGATTCACCGCACGCAGGTTTGCGTCGGTAAGTATCGTGTCGATCAGGTTCGCTTTGCTCAGGTTCGCTTCGGCAAGGTTCGTGCGGGCGAGGTTCGCCATCCCGGAAAATGTCACGCCAGCAAGGTTCGCCCCGGCAAGGTCTGCGTCCGTGACCTCTGCATCGTCGAAGTCGCGTTGCCCCGCTTCATAGGCGGCTATCAAACTGTCACGATTGTACTTGGTCATCGGGTTTCCATCCCTACGTTCATCAGAGTGAGCAAGAAGAGAAAGAGTATAGGACGTTCGATGGCGATTTATGCGATGACGGTCCAGGATCAGCGGAGGACAATCGGGCTGGGTAGGACCAACAGACGCCGTGTCGGTGCCCTGGTCAGGGAAGCACTCAAAGACCGGCGACTGTCTGGCAGAGAATGTCCTCTGCCATCGCTGATTCAGGCACAGTTCAGGCGCTCACTTCCCTGGTCATGGCACCGAAACAACGCTTGAACCGCCTACCCGCCGTACTGATGGGCGTGTTCATGGTCGATAAGGTGCCACGGGCGACACGACCGCTTCAGCGAAAATAGGGCGGCCAGAGTCCTCATATCGCATGCGGCGGACCCCACCCACAGCTCAGCGGAGATAGAACGTCAGGCCCGCACCCACGGTAAAAATCGTCGCCACATACGAGGACTGGTAGGGAAACGGCGCGCCCATCTTCAAATACAGGCCCACCGGCTGCGAAAAGCGATAGGCGAAGTCCAGCTCGGCTCCCGTCACAAACAGGCTGCGCTTGGCGGTACCGCTGCCACTGACGCCTTCGTTTGGGTAGTTCACAGAGTAGGAAGAGATCCACTCGTGCAGACCTGCATACAGATGGACTCCCAGCGCCACCCGCCGACGGATGCCGAGGTGGAAGGTGTGACCAAAGCGCGCAAACAAGCTGATGCGATGGGTAGCGCCCTCGACCTGCGAGGGATCGATCCACGGCGCCAAAAAGGTCGGCTCATTGCCGTATCCCAGCAGCACGCCGCCATCGAAGGTCCCGGTCGCCCAGCGGGTGTTCCAGATGGGCAGGTAGCCGCTCATGGAAACCTGGACGCCAAGGAAGCTCTGTCCGCCGATGCCATAGGTCGCCGCCGTATCGAGCCGGACATGCACTGGGTGGCCCCGCTCTCCCCCTTCGGGGATTCCGACCGGCGGTTCCTGCGCCCGCGCCTGCTGCGCCGTACAAAGCCCGAGCGATAGGACGAGCAGACTCGCCAACGCCCTACTCCGAATCATGGTTTGACTCCGCCTCATCGCTGACCTCCCAGGATGAAGTCGAGTCCGTGCTCGAACGAGGGCCGCACCGCACCGCCGTGATCGGTTTCCATCGTCTCTTCGGCAAAGGTCAACCCTTGATAGTTCCGCTGCCGAATCCGGTCGCACAGCGCTCGATAGGGAATCTCCTGAACGACTCCGTTGTAGGTCGCGCGCGTCGCAAACAGTCGCATCGGGAGAGTATTTGTCCGCTCGGAGTGCCAGCGCTCCACCGTAAACAGTCCCTCCTCCATTCCGTTATCCGCCGCAATCGCCCCGGAGAACAGCGGCGGCGCATCCGCAGTGTGCCGAAACGTCGAATACCACACTACGGTCGCTCCCGCAGAGTGTCCAACGAGCACTCGCCGGGTGGTATCCACCCGCAGCTTGCCCTCGACATAGGGCAGTATTTCATCGCGCAGCACCCGATAGAACAGATCCACATTCTGTCCCGCAAAGCTCGGCGTAAGCGGTTTCGGAAGCGGATAGTCGCGCTCTCTCTTGAAGGGATCGGGATAGTCCGGCCCGACGACAATCGCCTCTGGCCACAGCCCCTGTAGCGCATAGGTAGAGACGAGCCCGGTCGTGATCTCAAACTGATGCAGCCCGACGAAGGTCGGATCCAGCTGCACGATCAGCGGATAGCGGCGCGTCGGGTCGGCGTCATACGAGGGCGGCAGCCGAATCCGCAGCAGATAGTCATCGCCCATCAGCGCCGAGCGAAAGTTTTCGACGGACACGGTCCCGGTCGTCACCGGAATATCAGGAGAGCAGGCCGCTTGCAGCACACCCCACAACAAAAGCCCACTCCAGATCTGCTTGTTGAAACGCATTCGAGGACTCCTCTGCCGGCCCCTTGGCACGGCCTTTCGCCCTAGAACACCGCAATCGGACCGATCTGTCACCCTGATATCTGTCACCCTGATATACGGTCTACGGCTTCAAGGGGGATCTCATCGGCGACTGTCGGGTGTACAAGATCTCGCCCGTCGCCGGATCGGCTATTCGGTCCCGGACCGTTGCACTGAAACACTCCAGCCAACGTGAGGCGCTAAGGATGCTCGGTGTCTTATCGAGCGTGCGGTTACGGCGCTGCGACCACAGTGTGCGCCGGTGCCGGATCATCGCGGGCCATCCGCTGGACTTCCGGGTTAAGGAACCAGCCACCCACTTCTCGACGACACCACTACGCCCCACGCTCAGCCCCAATAACATCTGGGGCGTCGAGAAATTTGGGAATGTTTCCCATTGCCGATTGACGGAGGGCGGGAAGTTTTCCCGCGTTGCATTCATCCCCTGCCAGGCCGCACCGGGCGCATTTTTTTTCAGCGGCGAACAGAATTACCGAGATCTGTCAGTGAGGGGTGGGAAGTCTTCGGAGGGGTTGGCGGTGGTGTGATGTTATTGGGGCTGACCGTACGGAGCAGGTTCGTCCTTGAGATCCGGCGCTGCACCGTTCAGCTGGGAAGGTGAGTGGGAATATAAGTCTCGTGCTGACTCTGAAGGTTGATCAGACTTCCTATTGGGCTACTTTTCCGCTGAAGGACCAATCCGACGTTCCATCGTGGTGATTGTGTCCTGAAGAGCGCTGCTCTTGCGCAGACACGGCCAACAGTCCTGTACGCCGAGGAATCCGCAGCCCTGGGTTTGTAGTAGACCTCGTAGCTGCACGAGCGCTCGCCGATCTCCCTCTGTCTGAACACGCGGCAGCAGGTCGCGCTTTGCTTCGCACTGCTTCGCTGCACGCAAGTCGATGGCAAGCCGGGTGGCCGTCGAAGCTTTTGCCACAACGTCGGGCTTGGTCAGGCTCTGTTGCAGCCGTGGCTTCCATCGGGCTCCGGTCTGTTTGACGGTCAAGTCATAGAGCAGATCCACACCGAGTGCTCCAAGATCGCGTTCGAGTAGCACCACTGCTGCTTGGGCCGCTTCGCCATCGCTTTGCAGCGCAGAGACGATCGACTGGGCAAGCTCTGCATCATTGCAGGCACTGGCGTCAATTGCTGCCAACTGGGACATCACGCGCATTGCCTCTGCATGCTTTTGTTGTCCTGTAAGTCCCCGCACCAGAGCACGCAGAATCCGCGTGTCCGACGGAAAGCGGCCAGCCAGGGATGAGAGTGCGCTTGGGCCTTGGGTGATGGCCTGGTCTAGCTCGACTTGGGAGCACTGCGGAACGTCGATCCGAAGTCGTGAGGTCGGAGCGATTGCCAAAGGAGTCTGCTGGCTCGGCTTCGCTGCTTTAAAAAGGTGCAGTGTCAGTCGGGTGAGTAGCGCCAAAAGGAGTCCCGCCGCCAACAGAAACCACCACCTTGGCACACGCTGGAGCGGTCGCATGAGCGTGGTAGGAACCCAGCGATTCGTCGCGGAGATCGGCTGCGTCTCGCGCAGCAAGATCAGGGTCTGTTCCACTGTGGATATCGTGCGCATGGACAGAGGGCGTGTCCGAAGCGAATTCCAGGCCTTCGACAAAGACGACTCACGCTTCCCCGCTTTGGTCTGCACGGCCAGTGGCGACTCTGCTTCCGGGGTCGTACGTGCCGGCCAGTCGAGCCTGTAAGTAGCCACGACTTCGTCGATAGCATTCAGCACTTCCTGTGGATGTTGAATCCGCTCATCGAGTGGCTTGGCCAGGAGCCGTTGCAAGAGCAGCTCGACTTCCGCAGGCACCTGAATGGCTGGCGCACGCTCTGCAATCGGTGGCGGTGGGGTCGACAGATGCTGCTGCATCAGTACCAGCAGCGACTTTCCCGTAAAGGGACGAACGCCCGCAATCATCTCGTACAGGAGGACTCCCAGAGCGTACAAGTCTGTCCGTCCGTCCGTGCTCTCTCCCACGGACTGCTCTGGACTCATATAGGCCGGTGTGCCAAAGACATCGCCAACATTGGTAATTTTAGGCACATTCTTCGTCGGACGCTTATCCTCTGGCTCATCTGTGATCTGGATCGGCACATGCGCCAAACCAAAGTCGAGCACTTTGACGAAGTCACTGTGCCCGTCCCGTTCCACCAGCATGATGTTCTCTGGTTTTAAATCGCGGTGAACGATTCCCAACTCGTGAGCTCGCAACAGCGCACTTGCGATCTGTCTGGCGATGAACAGCGCGCGCGCCAGAGGCAACGGGCCCGCGCCCTCCATGACGGTGCGTAGCTCTTGACCATGTACGTACTCAAGCACCAAAAAGAAGCGACCTTGATCGGTTCTCCCGAAGTCAGTTGCGGACGCGACGTTCGGATGATCAAGGTGGGCCGCCGCCATGGCTTCGCGCTCGAAGCGAGTCAGCATGGCAGGATTGCGCATCAGCTCTGGCCGCAGCAGCTTGAGCGCCATCCGCTTGCGGATACCAGTGTGCTGAACCAGATACACCGCTCCCATCGCTCCTTCACCGAGCAGTCCATCTACCTTGTAGCGACCTGCGATGGTGCTACCGATCAATGCGGCAGATTCGTCTATGCCCGGTGTCGTCGTCGGTTTGTGGTTGGAAGACATATCTCGTCTGACCACTGTCTCCGAAGGGCATCCTAACACCGCGCTTGGGACAGCTTGGCTACCTCTTCCCACCCCACTGATTTTCCTTCGGATTCTGTCACCGCAAATCGATGAGCGGCAGCAGTGCACTTCCTGGCAGACAGGGTCGACATTCCAAGAGGGGGAATCTCGGCACGAGGCGTGGCAGTCGATGACGCTGATGCAGTTATCAGCAGCGCCCTGGCCTCCTTCTCTGATATCGTGATGCTGTGAGACTCTTACGCTTCGGCTGGCACCTACGTACTAGCACCGGCGAACAGGCAGTGGGAAAAGGACTCCTTCTCGGTGCGATCGCGACCATCACTCTCTGTGTATCCTGCGGTGATTCCAAAAAGTCACGAACACCTCCTGGTGGCGTGGCGGCTCCTACCCCAAGCGCCCCGGTCGCAGCGTTACCTACAGCGACCACCGCGACGATCGCTTCGCCGCGCATAGCTCCTCCTGCCGCAGTACCCGCTGTCCCAGTGCCCGCTGTGGATGAACCACCGGAGCTTACAGTGATCAAGGCGCGTGTCGTCAATGGCGACCGTAGCACCCGGACTCTCAAGGAACTCCAGAAGCTCAGCTACCGCTATCCGAAGAATGCAGAGATTGCTTATATCCTCGGGCAGTTCTACTGCGAGAAGCTCTGGATGAAGGATGGACTGGGGTACTTCCGCAAGGCGATTCAGCTTGACGGAGCCTTTCGCACCAATCCCTACCTCATCAAATCAGTGGTGGCCGGACTTGGGAATGACGGCGATCACCAGCTGGTAGAGCAGTTCCTGGTGCAGGATATTGGACCGTCAGCGGCACCCTTTCTGGAAGAGGTCCTGGAGGGAACCTGGCGAAAGCAGGTCAAAGACCGAGCGGCAGACATCTTGCGTCAGCTCAAGTAGAAGCCTATCGATCCGCGCGCGCTCGCTCGCTCTCTACCTACCGAAGCAGATGTGATACTCTGAGCGTGAGCACATGCCTGATTCATCTCCGCCTGCTATTCCTGTGGTGCCTAACGTAGGAAGTAGTCTAGTGGTCGGTGCGACCATCTCGGGCCGCTACAAGGTCGAGAAAATGCTCGGCGAGGGAGGGATGGGCGCGGTGTATCTGGTGCAGCACACGGCCATGCGCAAGCGATTCGCGCTCAAAGTGCTGAACTCCCAGACTGCTCAGATGCCCGAAATGGTGGCGCGCTTCGAGCGAGAGGCGATGGCTGCAGCTCACGTTGAGCATCCCAACATCACCGTGGCCGTCGATTTTGGCAAAACGGACGACGGTGCGCTCTACTTGGTTCTGGAGTATCTGGAGGGACACAGGCTGCGCGACGCGCTTGCGGCAGGGCCTCTTGATATTCCGCGAGCGCTGCACATTGCCCGCCAGATCGCAAGTGCCCTAGAGCGCTCCCACGAGCTGGGAATCGTACATCGCGAAGTTTTGATGATTGATAGTGATTGTCTCCGTTCATGCGGAAAATCGTTACAGCGACGGAGACAGGGCTATGACAAACTACAGACAGTCTAAAAGTAGGACTCAAACACAGAGGAGCACAGACGGGGGCGTCATGGAAAAGCAGAAACGGGCGTTTGGATACGTTCGAGTGTCTACCGACATGCAAGCACAGTTCGGCATATCACTTGAGGCACAGCAAGCGCAGATCGCTGGGTATGCTCAGGTATATGGCTACACGATGGCTGGCTTCTATGTCGATCACGACTCTGCGAAGAACACGACCGGGCGGCCTGAGTATCAGAAAATGATGGCCGAGGTAGATAAGGGAAAAGCCGAATTCATTATCTCGACAGCGCTAGACCGATTCAGCCGCTCGCAGCGTGACTTTCTGGCTTTTCAAGATGATTACGTGAAGACCGATCGCGTTCATCTCGTGCTCATCAACCAGGGCATCAACACCGAGCTGCCCGCGTCGCGTCAGTTCTTGCCGCTGATCGTCGCGTTCGCCCAGCTCGAGCGCGAGCGGACTTCCGAGCGTGTCAAGGGCATCATCACCTACATCCGAGCGGCGGGCGGGCACTTCGGAAAGGTGCCGTTCGGGTACATGACCGTGACCGAGGGACGGCTGAAGAAGCTGGTCAAGCATCCCGAGAACTACGCTTGGCTGGAAAAGATGGCCGAATGGTATCGCTCTGGTGTTTCGTTTTCAGATATCGCACAGCGATTGAATGAACAGGGCATCAAGCCAAGCCAGAGCGCCAAGTGGACCAAGACCAGTGTGTATGATTTGCTGGACAAAGAAGGCATCCACGTTAGGCGCTCGGAGCGTGGCGATAAGGTCTACGACAGAGATCGCGCCTATGAATTGGCCTATGCGCTCAAGCTAGACGGGCGGACGTTTGCCTTTATTGCCGACAAGCTCAACAAAGCAGGCTTGCGACCTGGCAAAGCATCTGAATATCATTGGTGGTCTGCGCAGGATCTGCTTCGCAGTGCGGTGTATCATGATCGCTCTACCGCAGTAGGCTGTGCGAAATACTGGAAAGCGCAAGGAATGAGCTTGCGGGATATCGCGCTCAAGCTGATGGAAAACGGGCATACACCAAAGCGCGGTGGGCAGTGGTTCGCGCAGCAGGTCAAGCAACTTCTGGTCAGCTAGCGAGCCGATCGCTTCGACCTTTGACCACCCATTGAACGCCAGCGATTTGGCGACTGTCCGACGAGTAGTGGTCTGCCCGGCTGCTCTGTGTGGCACGGTAGACTTCGCTATCAGCGACGAGAAACGCTTTGCGGCTCGTCGGATGTGTGCTAGCTCTCGGGCAGTGTTAGGAGGATGTCGTGGAACAGACTGAGAGCATCCCGGTTCGAGATTTGTTTTCGAGGACGATGCAGGTTCTTGACCATCTGAGCAAGGAAGCATCACCGCAAGAAAGGATCGCGCTGCGACGAGCGATGACGACGCTGCGGACCTCGCTGCCGATGGCGGAGAAGGCACAAGCAGACACCCCTTCGCTTGATGTCGTCTCACAGCTTCGTCTGGCGGCAGGGATCGTCGAGCCGCAGAGCAGTGACCAGGCTGCGCTAAAGGAATGGGGAGCTGACCTTGTAGAGCGGCGGCGAGCGGCTGGTTTGTCGAGAGCGGTCCTTGCCGAGCGGGCGGGCATTTCGGAAAGTACCCTGCGCAACGTGGAAACCGGGCGCCGGGTGCCGACTCGTACGACGATCATGCACCTTCAGTCGGTGCCGGAGCTTCGCATCGATCCTAGCCCCATCGGGGAACAGCTCTCGCGGCGGCGGCGGCGGGCTCAGGACTTCTCGCCGAACTGCTGGCTGACGCCAGAGTACGACGCGCTCAAGCTCCACGGTGAAATGACGATGCTGCTCAACGGGCGCGGTGGAGAGCTGGAACAGACCTACCTCTACCTTGACCCGAGTAGCGCCGCCGATTGGTATGCCATCGCGTCGCACGAACTCTATACGCGGGCGAGGATGCTGATGCCGATGAGCCGCGTGGCACGTTGTATCTCGGAGCATGTCGGCACGCTGGGCTTGGATGTGATCGGCATCGGCTGTGGCGACGGCAAAGACGAGGTCCGGCTGACGCAGGGCCTGCTGGAGCATCACAGCAACCACAACCTCCGGCTGTACCTGCTCGACATCAGTCAGCCCCTCTGTTGTGCGGCCTACCGTCACGCCGCCGAGGCGTTAGCCGATCATTCGACCGTTTCGGTGTGCGCGATCCAGGGCAACTTCCACAACTTGCAGCGCTACACGCCGCTTTTGCACACGCAAGAGCGCGCTCACCGTCGGCGGATCGTCTGTATGTTCGGCAACACGTTCGCCAACTTGCACAACGAGATTCTGTTTGTCCGCAACAGCCTTCAGGGCTTCGCTCCTGGTGATTTTCTGCTGCTGAATGTGCCCGCAGCCATGGCTTCGGCGAGCGACCGAGCCGCAATCATGAAGAAAGATCGGCGGTTTGCGGGGCAGACACCGCTGGCCGACATGACAGCCCAAGACAGGTGGTGTGCCGATCTGCTGCGGCGACATACTCCCGGCAGCAAGTCCGTCGAGATCAAGTGGGTGCTCGACTTTGCGTCCTGCCCGGTCCCTGGCAGTTATTCGGCGAATCAGCGAGGTGTCGTCCGCATGCAGACCGGAGAGCTCAAGCAGTTCTCGGTCCACAACATCAAGCGCTACGACCAAGCCCTGCTCGATGCCACGCTGAATGAGGAGGGCTGGCGGCCCGTGGCACACTGGCGTTACGCCGAGGAATACCACCCACGGCTGCTGCTCTTATATGAGCGCGTGCGCTCAGCGACCGACGAGAACTGATCTACGTTGCCCACTTTGGTACCACCTCGTTGCCACCTGCGATGGTGGTAACAGGTAACGGACGCGACAGAAGACGCTCAGCCCACTCAAAGGAGTGTGGCCCATGCGTCGATACCCGCCCGGTTTTCTGTCCCTGTCAGCGTCGGTGGCTTGTGAGCGGTTTGGCTTCTTTCTCCTCGCCAGTTTGCTTTTGCTCTACCTCAACGAACAGCTCGGATTTACCACCGCCCAAGCGGCGGATGTCCTCGGCTGTTTCATCGCTGCCACATATGTGTCACCGCTCCTTGCGGGCGCGATTACCGACGGTCGGTTCGGTATCGTGCGAGCTGCGTCTCTCGGGTATCTGGTCGCGGCGGCGGGTTATGCACTCATGGCCGCTGAGAGCCGCCCGATGGTCTATGCGGGTCTGACGCTGGTCGCCCTCGGGGCTGGCGCGGCGAAGTTGGCGCCACAGTCCATCGCTACCCATCTGTTCACCGCCGAGCCCGAGCTGCGCGACCGAGGATTGATGCTGATGTACCTGCTCGCCAACGTCAGCGCACTGGTAAGCCCGGTCATCGGCGAAACGGCCCGTGCGTGGCTCGGCTGGCCCGCCGCCTTTGCGCTGGCGTCGCTGAGCCTCGTCGCTGCCTGGCTCATCCTCCAAGCTCAGTCGCACGTCCTTCGGGCCACCGAGAGCGAGCCGTCTGTCCATGGTGAGGCCAGCAAATCCAACGGTAGCGGGTCGCTGGGCATGCTGATGGGCCTGTGCGCCCTGTCGGTGCTGCTGACTGTCCCACACATGCAGGCAGGCAGCACGCTGCTCCTGTGGGCGCGCGACAACACCAACCGCCACGTGCTCGGCTGGGAGCTGCCCGTTCCCTATGTCGCGTCGCTGCACGCCGGTCTGGTCTTAGCCGTCTCGCCGCTACTCGCGCGCGCCCTGCTTTACCTGAAGACCACGCCCGGCCTACCGACGGCTGCCGCCAAAATCGCAATCGGAGTGGCTGCAACCGGCCTTGCTTACCTCCCGCTGGTCGTTGCTGCTCTGCTCGAGTCCGACGGCTCCCAGGTGGGTCTGGGCTGGCTACTCGGCTGTCTGGCGCTGCTCTCGGTCGGCGAGCTGCTGGTCGGCGCGCTCGGCCCGTCGTTCGTGCTGCGACTTGCACCGCCTACCGGTGGCGGTCGCTGGCTCGGGGCCTGGTATGGCGCGACGGCTGTTGGCTACTGGATGGCCGGTCGAATCGGCGGACTGTGGGACAGAGTGCCGCACTCGATGTTCTTCATCGGGTTGGCCCTGCTGCCGTTGGCCGCACTGGTCCTGGTCCCGCGTGTCACTGCCACATTCCGATAGTGAGCGCCTCGGCGACGATCGACCACTCTG
>JAEUKA010000091.1 GCA_016794465.1 Myxococcales bacterium
GGCTCGTGAGTGGCAGCACGGTTCCAATGGGCAGCTCCAGCCGACCCGTGATATTGATTTTTCAGATCACGGAACGCCCGGCATTCATCCCAAACCACATCAGCATGACCTATCGCCGAACAATCCTGACTTGGCCCCGCAAGGAGGATTTCGGCGGGGACCAGCGAAGCCACTATGAATCGATACTGGATCTTTGACGGGGACGACTCCGCCCAGCGATTTCCGCTGGCGAAGCTCGTCGCACGCATCGGTGAGTTGGTGGATCGAGAGTCTGCGCAGATTGTTTTGACTCGCTCGCAAGGATACGGGGAGCACGTCTGTAGCTGGGACGATCAACTCGATCGCGTCGAAGCGCTACCGATCCCTTTTTCTGCGCTAGCTCAAGTCGTGCATCAAACAGACGAGCTGTTCTACAACCTCGATGCGGTCTGCACGACCCCCGAAGGGTCGATACGATTCGGTCTACACGACAGCTCCGCGCTGTTTGTGGATGCGCCAGATGCGCTGGCCGAGCGCTTGACTGCTGGATGCGCTGCGGTCCGAAAGGAGCCGGTCCCGTAATCCGCGATCCGATTACGCCGGTAGGAGTTGCCTTAGGCGCTGTAGATCTGACGGGGACAGGCTGGTTTGCAGAAGGGATGCGAGCTGCTCGACATCGGTGGCTCTGCTTCCGCTGCGCGTTCCGAGTAGATCGGCAACTCTGCGCAGCCCGACGTTTGCGACGGAGCTGGCATCTGCATAGTGGCGTGCGGTGGTTGTGAACGATGCGTGGCCGAGGGCGGCGGCGACGTGCTGGGCGGTGGCTCCAGCGTCGAGGGCGAGGGTTGCGTTTAAGCCGCGAAGGCTGTGTGGACAGACGGTTGGGAGTCCTAGCTGCTGACACAAGAGCTTCAGTCGATAACGGATGATGTCTCGGGTGTGAAGTGCGTCCCCCGGTGGACCAAGGAGCGGCGCATCAGCAGGCTTTCCTTTGGCGTGAAGGAGCATGACTTCGCGCAGTGCATCGGGAATCTGAAGTCGTCGCTTCGCGTTGTTCGTTTTGCCAAACGGAACCCACAGAACCCGGCCTTCGTCGTCGAGATCGCGCACCACTCGCACGAGGGCTTCGGTGGGACGGAGTCCGAGGAAAATCTGCATCAGGATCGCGGTCGATCCGGCATCCAGAGTCTTCGCTCGCTCCATCGCAACCGTGACCAGCTTGCGCGCTTCATCAATGCGGAGCTGCTGTTTTCCTCGCTTGGGACGACCGATAGGAGAGACTTCGGCAAACGGATTCTGCATCACATAGCGACGAGAAATCGCCCACTTGTAGAAGTGTTTGACGCGCCGCAGGAGCAGGTGATGGGAGTCGTTGGCGATGGGTTCGCCGTTCGACTTGGTGCGCCTGGTCTCGTCGAAGTACATCTGTGCAGCGCGCTCAGCATCAATCGCGGTGAGGGGCTCCGCAAGAGGGAGGAAGGGCCGCAGCATCCGTCTCACCTTGTCGGCAGTGTCTTGGCTCACACCTCGATCGACAAGGTTCTTGAGGTATTCCTCCAGCGACTCCTCAAACGAGCGGGCGATGTGTTTTTTGATGACTCCCTTCAGATCATCGCGTAGCGCGAGAGCCGCTTCGTAGCTGTCTGCGACGAGCGATTTGCGCGTGTCTCCGTCGAGCATCACGATTCGCCACTTGTCCCCGTTCTTGTAGGGGCCAAGTACGCGCGCAGACTTTTGCATGGTGTGATCATGTTCGCACGTCGTCCCCGCACCGGGAACCGTAGTCATTTCGGCTACATGCAACCTCGTGCGGAGGCGGCGCTTGCGATGAGACTTGCGAACGGACTCGGCGAGCGCGGAGAGGTTCGGCACAGACTGTCTGCTGGACATAGCGTTCTCCGGTTCCGTCTAGGGCTGGGATGCGTCTGCGTTGAGGGTCTGCTCTATGCGACGCAGACGAGACAGCAGCAGCGCCGCAGCCCCGATGGACAAGAGTGCAAGCAACGCGAAGTAGCGGTGATGCGGCCAGCGTCCCCACGCGAGGCCGATGACGCCCGCAAGCGCATTGCCCGCTGCCGCTGCCGCGAACCACAGTCCAACCGCTTGCGAGGCTCGGTGTGAGGGAGCAATGCGCGTGACGAGTGACAGACCGAGCGGAGACAGCAGCAGTTCCGCCACTGACAGGAGCAGGTAGCAGCCGGTGAGCCAGCTCGGACTGACTCGGCCCGCGTCTCCTCCATTCAGTCCCGCAAGCGCCAGCACAACGAATCCACCGGCAGTGGCGACATACCCCCAAACCATCTTGGCGAGCGCGGATGGCTCTCTGTTGCGACGGCGGAGCCAGGACATCCCAGCCATTAGGAGTGGCAGGAGGAGCAGAACCTGTAGACCGTGCAGCGCCGCGAAGTGGCCCGGTCCGATGGGGATGGTGCGAGCGAACAAAACGACGCTGCGCTGGGTGTGCGATTCCGCAAAAACAGAGAGGGAGCCGCCGGGCTGTTGCGCGGTCAGCCAGAACACTATCGACAGGCCACACAGCCAGCACACGGCGATCCATCGCTCTCGATTCATGCGGACGGAGCCGCCGACCGAGTCTGTCTCTATCCGTTGCGGGGGCTGATCAGGAAGGAGTCTGGCAAAGGCGATCAGCACCGCACAGCCGATGCACGTCACGACGGCAGACAAGAGAAACAGCCGGTCCCAGCGATTGCCGACGCGCAGCCACTCTCCGCACAGGGGCCCCACCATCCCGGCCAGGTTGACGGCGAGGTGCTGCCACAGAAACCCGTGCTCTCGACGAATATCGGCGACGTCGAAGATGGAACCGAACAGCGTGCTAATGCTCGGTTTGAACAGGCTGTGACCAACGGTCATCGTGGCAAGAGCGGGCCAAAGTAGCGACGGATGATCCAGCGCCAGCGCTGCATAACCAACCGTCAGGAGCACCCCGCCGAGCAGCAGCGCCCCAATCGGTCTGAGCTTGCGATCGGTCAGGATGCCAGCGGGCAGTCCTCCGACGTATGACAGCGCGGACATTACGCCGAGCAGCAGCAGGGCCGACGGCTCACTGAAGCCGTGGCGGTGGTGAAGGTACACAGCGAACAGCGGCAGCATCGCGAGAAACGCGAAGCGCTCGCAGCCCTGCACGACGCAGAGCAGGGCCAGGGCACACGTAGGGCGTGCAGACATTGAAGTCCCTCCGGACAAGCGCAGCGTTCGACATGGAACGCTGCAAGAAGGCGTAGACCCGCGTACCAGCGACGAGTCCGCGCAGGGTTGGGTTAGCCGAGCGTATTCTCTTCGGGCTGAAGTGGGCGCTGTCAGCGCCACCCGCCACCGATTCGTCCGATGCGGGCCATGCGGCGAAGCCTCGCCCTGATTGCGCAGACGGGCTCATGGCGTGCCTCCGCAAAAAAGAACGCGCGGTCGAACAGACCGTGGGCGTCGAGAAATAGGCCGTGCAGCGGCCGACGAGATCGGCGGGCACACGAGGGGTGTTCGGGCATTGCGAGGCCTCCAAAGCGCGCAGCACTTGAGATCAATCGGCCCCGTGATACGCTGCGCTCCGTTCAGCGGGGCTTACCGGCTACCGAGGAACACGGCCCGCATCGTCTTGACCACGATGCGGGCTTTCTCGTTTTCATTGCCAAAAGTCGAAGGGTAAACAGGAGAGTTGTCTGTCGCATGCCGGATGTCAAGCGGAAAGAGTTTAATTTCATTCCTGCTCATAGCCGAGCTGCGCGAGGACTGCTGGACATCACCCAGGAGCAGCTTGCCGCCGCTGCCGGTGTCGACGTAGAGACGATCCGCCGCTTCGAGAGAGGCGACCAGCGCCCGTATCAGAGCACCCTGGCCAAGATTCGTGAGGCGCTGGAGCGACGGGGCATCGAATTTACAAACGGCGACTCTCCCGGTGTCCGCCTACGCCCGGAGCACAGCATCCTCCAGTGAGTAACCTGGGCTCCGTTCGATGGCGCCAGCCTCACATCGCCATTACGGACAGCTCTTGGCTTCCGGCAACGACACAGAGACTGCTTACGTGAGAGTGGCCGGTGGCGACGCGGGGATGTGCTCCGGGACGGTTGGGCTGAGGTGCTGGCGGCCATCACCTCGCGACGTTTCGCTCGAGCCATCGTCCAGATGGTTTGTTTGGCAACTGGATCGGTAGCCCCCCTGGGCAGCAAGGTTGGCGACCGACTGCTTGGCGACACTTGTCCCGCGCACCCGTAGGCACGACCGTCACCACTGCGTGCTGTGGCGTCATGGCAGCGAATTTATGCCAAGGCCATCCTGGTTCAGACGCTCGATGTTCCGACTGACGACACGGGGCAGTTCTTGATCCAGCTCGCTACGCGCCTTTTGCAGAGGGACTGCCGGTGCGGATGGAGCGGCTGGCGCAATCTCCGCTTACGGCCGCACTGGCATCCCTGATCGATGGTCTGGTTCCCTTCCGGCCGCGCTCATCTTTGCGCCCAGAATTTTGGAAAAATCTGGGACACGTCTGAAAGAGGATCGGATTCTTTCCGTGTTTTTACAAAACGCGAAACAGAAGGCGCGCCAGCCTGGTTGTTTCACGATCTGTAAAAAATCGGGCATGCGGTGCTTGTGATCCCGAGTCTCACTCGGGACTTTTCGCGGACTTGCACG
>JAEUKA010000026.1 GCA_016794465.1 Myxococcales bacterium
CGGAAATCGCGGATGCGCTCAATGCTGCGGGGCTGCGTCCGCTGAAAGCCGCTGTGTTCCGCTACTACAGTGCGCAGGAACTTTTGCGGTCTGCCGTCTATCACGATCGCAGCACGCCTCGAGGGCTTGCGCTGTACCTGAAAGAACAGGGCTACAGCTTGCGCGAAATCGGTCTGCGGCTTGCGCAGTCGGGCCACTTTCCCAAGCGTGGCGGGCAGTGGTACCCGAACACGGTACGGCTGCTTATGGTGAGCTAGGCGCGGTTTTGGGGGGCTTGCCGCTGCCTTCCCGCTTGCGTGCCACTACCCACCGAACGTGAGCCACCCTCGCGGCACGCGCAGCGCATCCGCAAGCGCTGCCATGATGTTGCTCGACGTGCCTTCCTTGTCTCCGCTCTCAATCTCTCGAATCGTTCGCACCGACACCCCAGCCGCCGCCGAGAGCTGACGCAACGACCACCCTTTGTCCTCACGGGACCGTCGCAGCCGATCGGCTTGGCCGGGGCCTAAAACTGGCGTCGGCACTGTCGGCGGCCTTTCTGCTTTGGGTCGTGGCACGCACGGCACACTATCCAGTGCATCGACCGTCTGAAATTGTGGATTTTCACGCTCATCATCAAACATTTATCGACGATAAATTATGTTTCCGTGCGTTAAAATAGCCAAAATCAGTTGTGTCTGCCAAATTGAGAGACGAAAGGAGCATGACCACATGAACCAGATCGCTCGCTCAACCATTCGCAAGGAGATCCATCCGCTTGTCGCAGCGCTCGACGAAAGCGACGAAAATCAGCGACGCTTGCGCGATCTTCTTCGTCGGTTTCACACGGGAAGGTGGCCGCTGTTTCGCTGCCTGGGAATGCGCAAGGTCGATGGCTCACTCGTCGAAGCTGTCGCGTGGCTGCGCACGTTCCCGACTCGGTACAGCGTCATTTATTGGCGGGCAGACGGGCTTGGCTTGTCTTGGGTGAAAGCGAGGGGCCAGCGCCACGCTTTCGCGATTCTAAACGAGCGGGTCTAGGCAGCTAGCCCGACGCTGACTTCGGCTTGCGGGCTTTGCCCCCCGTCTTTGGCTTGGCCGTCGCTTTGGTTTTCTTCGGCTGGGCCTTCTTGGGCTTGGCCTTCTTCGCTTTCGCCTTGTTCGGCTTCTCTTCGTCGTCGTCGCTGGGCTGGGCCTTTTCCTTCGGCCTATACTCCATGACCGTGTAGACCGTCAGCCACTTGCGCGTCCCGGCCTTGTTCCAGCGGATGCGATCTTCCTTCGCTCCCGGTTCGTCGAACTTGCGCACTCTTGCCATGTTGCCCCCCTTGTTACGCGACGTTCTGCCGCTTCTGTAGTGTGTCCGAGCGGTCTAGGCGATAGACCGTTTCCTTGCCTGCAAAGCCCCAATTGGTTCCGTAGTCCGTTGCAATATCAAAAGGCTCATATCCAGGTTTGCGAATCTTCTTTGTGTTTCCACGAAAACGCCCACCAGTATCTACAATCCGAAATATCAGATCAGGATACACACCAAAATAAATCCGCGTTCCATAGGGCACTGACTCGCCACGCAACTGCAAATCAGCGGAAACGCTTATGTACGGATAGCGGGTTTTGTCTCGCATGTGCTGCTGCGCTGTGATGATCGGCTTTTTCATCCGGTCGAGCGGCCCACCTTCCATCGCCACGAGATCCGGCGGTGCGTCGGGGAAATACTCCGACAGAAGGGCTTTTTCCCAGTCGCGATCGCTGCCTGGCTTCGACGGCCTTTGTGCCGTCTTTCGTGACGACAGGAGCAGCAACGCGAGGACCCCCCCAGCGAGCAAAATTCCGTCTCGCATGGGCTATTTCCTCGTCTGATTCAGCAGCAGCAACGCCAGCCCCAGCCCGACCCCCCACTTGATCGCACTGGCGACGTTATCGCTTAGCTCTTGCGCACCCTTTATGAGAGGCTGGGCACTCTCTTTGACCGACTTTCCCAACTCGACGGCAACCGCGGCGTATGTCGTCGGTCCCATGTTGCCCTCTTTGTGGATCTCCTCGGACGCCAGACGGGAAACGCTCCACGCCTCGAGGTAAAGCTTGCGCTTCTCTGGTTCCGTCTGCGCAGCGTCGCCTTCCTTGAGCGCCTTTTCTGCCGCTTTGATTTTATCAAGATAAGGCCCCCAGCGCTTATGGTTCTTATAGCGCACATAAAGCCCCTCGTACCATGCCACCTCGGATGCCATCTCGAAGCTCTCTTTGGTCAGCTTGATTTGCTTGTCCGCAATTTCTCGAATCTTCGGAAGTGGCCACTGCGACACTGTTTCAAAATCTAGCTTTGGGATGCTCACTTCGGCTTGTGCGCGAAGTCCGGCCCGTTGCCACACATCGAAACCAGATCCGCCGACTTGTTCCCAGATAGACATGTTCATAACCCCCGGGTCACGAATCATTCGCCCCGTCTGATGTTTGCCCTAGCTCGACGGGATGGCGCGGTTTGCGTCCGGCCCGGCCTGCTGGGCGCGCAGCTCGGCCAGGCCAGACGCGAGCAAGGCTCTTTCCAGCATGCGACGTTGCCGCCACTCCATGACGTTGCGGCGTGCCCACAGGCACAGCAGAATCACGGGCAGGGAACACGCGAGCAGCGCCCCGACACAACCGGCCAGCGCGACCAGCAGCAGCGCGAGCGGCACCGCAAGCACCCTTGGCAGCCGATACAGAAGCCCTAGCAACGTCGTCATGCGTCGCCCCCTAGCAAAACAGCGCCAAAGACACTTCGCCTTTGTTGGTAATCTCGACGGTGACATTGGTGTCATCGACGGTCTGAATGTCCACTTCGCTGCACGCCTTGAAGCGCTGGATCGTCCAAGCACGCGGCTTGACCGGCTTTCCGTCGGCATCCTTCATGCCGTGCGCGATCACTTGCTTGGCCCCCGTGCCAGTGATCACAAGCACCGTCGCAGGCGAGGCCAGATCGGGACGGTTGCCGATTTGGTCGGCGGCGTAGGCAAGCACGTCCGCGCCAATCAGCGCGGTGTACTTGCGCACCGCAGCGCGGATGCTGTCGTAAACAGTCTTTCCATCATACGGATCGGTGATTTTCATCGCAGCCCCCTTACTTGACTTGATCGACCATTTCCTTCACGAACACAGTGAACTCGATCGTCGTCGGTGGTGCGCCGCCCTGTGCGGACAGCGTGTAGCCCGTGACCTGTCCGCCCGAGATGAACGGCGCAGCCGTCAGCAGCATGTACGCGCCGACCTGATCTTCGACTTGGATCATGATCTGCGGTCTGGCCTCACTCGCGAGCGGACGAGGGAAGCGCAGCGTGTAGAGCGGTCCCGGCGACGACAGCGCCGAGACAGTCAGCCGCACGCGATGGTGACGAACGCGCGGATCTTCGTCGGTGTTGTTGATGATCGCCGCTGTGGTGCTCGCAGCAAAGCCCGACAGATCCGCCGACGTAACCTTTTCGCTCTCGGCATCCGTCAGCACTTCCGATAGGCGCGTCCAGCGCTTGTCTCGGGTCGGGCGAGTCCCGACGGGCACCGTCGGTGCATCCAAGATGTACACACCGCCCAGGTACATCACGACCTGATCGGCGTAGTACGTCGTGTTGTCGTTGTACGACGACGGCAGCGAGCGACCACGCGCCGCCAAGAACCAGCGCGGCGCACCCGGCGTAAGCGGCGAGGCCACTTCAACGGGCGGCACCACGCCAGCGCCCACCCCACCGCGCGCGATGTACTGCGATCCGTTGAATGTGACGATCTGCCCGTCGGAGTAGGCGACGTTGCTTGCCCACTCCGACACACGGCCAGGGCTCGACGAGCCACCGCCGCTGACGACTACATTTTCGGCAGTAAAGATGCTCATGGTCTGTTAGCTCCTTCTTGGCGGCGGTGCGTAGACCGGCGCACGGGTTCCGCCTGTGTTTGTTTGTGGCGCGGGCCTGAACGGCGTCCCCACCGGAAAGCCGCTGCCTTGGGGACTCTGCGTCTGACCACTGACGGGCGGAGCCAGCACGATGCTGCTGCCCGGTCGCGTCGGGGAACCGACCACCATTCCGCCTTGCCCGCTGGCTCGGCTGTAGAGGTACTGTTCCCACTGATCAATCAGATTGGCGGCGTCACTCTCGGCGATCGGCGTGTTCTCGGTGATTCCCAGGCTCGCGAAAAATTGCTGTCGAAGGCCCTCGATGATTGGCGACGGCATGGGCGTTTACTCGACAGCGATTTCGCCGGTTTGGGGGTTGAAGTAGACCGCTTGCGCTCTCAGAAAGTTGTTTCCGCCCGTCGGGTTTGCCCCTTGGCGAAGCACCTGCCCGGCGGTGCGGCTCACCATCATCGACCCGCCAAGCTGCGGGATCTGCATCGGCGGTGCGGTCGGCTGCGTGATCACTGTCGTCGTCGAAGTGGTGCGACCCGTTAGAAGAGAAGTCATCAGCGCTAGCTGAATGGCGCTCGGACGCAAAAACTCGAGGATCGCATCGACGACACCGTTGACGACGGCGACCCAGAATGCTTCGCGCTTGCCTTCCTCGAAGCTGGCTTGAATCTGCTTCGACAGCGCTTCGTTTGTGAACACCGGAGCCCCCGACGAGTCCACCGGGGCAGGCATGCCACGCAGGAAAAAGATCCCCGTCGTGATGATGGCAGACAGTGACTTGAGCATCTTGGACCAGCGCTCGAAGCTGTCTTTCTGCGCATCTTGTAGCGCCTGGATGAGCTGGGGACTTATGGCGCTATTGCCCCCCATCATCGCCAGCAAAAATAGCATTGTGTTGTTCATGATTCACCCCTTGGGAATGCGTGCTTTCAAGGCTTTGTTTTCTTCTGTCAATGCGTCGATTTGTCTTTGCAGAGAGTCAAGGTCTGTGCTTGATCGCTTATCCTCCTTTGGTTCGATTTTTGTTGATTTGTTCGCTTTGTCCTGTGCTGCCGCTTGCTTGAGTAGCTGCGTCGCTCGCTGTTCCTTTTGCTTCGCCGTGCGTGCCCAGTCGGGCAGCTCGTCGCCTTCCACCTCGGCAAGCTGGTCCGCAAGATCGGCCATCCCAAACACCCGCAGCACCTTGTCACCGACGAAATGGACGCCCCCGAGTACGTCGTTGTACCACTCCGCTTGCGCGGCCTGGAGCGACAGATCGCTTTTGCCCGTTCTCACGGGAGGCTGTATCACAAGTGCTATCGGCTTATCGGATATCGCGTTTAGTGGTCGAATTGCTGGGAATACGTGGCGCTGATTTCCAATTCGCGCATCATAGATATGAAACTCAATCGGCCATGAATTGCAGAAGGCGACGCCAAGAAGATGTGCGACGGCCTCCCAGCAGTTCAAGCCATCATCCGGCCACAGACGGGAACGCTGCGCGGGATGACAGCCCGCGACTGTCGGACCTTCGCCAAGATCGAGCTTGACCGGCTGTCGCCAAAGCCAGCACATGATCTGCTCTGGATATCGAAATGGGAATGTGTGCTTATTGGTCGCAATCTTAGCGGCATATTCCACAAGGCCCTCTAAGCACTCGGCTTGCTGTCCCGAGTGCTGATGCAAAATGACGCGCGGCAGTCGGTAACTCGCCACCGCATCCCATACCGACGTGGGGCCTTGTGGACGTGTCATGGTGAAGCTCCGCTATGCTGCAAACTTCTGCACAACGCTTTTCAGCGAATCGCGCATTCCTGCGTAGATTTGATCCGCTTCTTGCTGGTTGAACTCCCGGCCCGCGCACTGCGCCAACTCTGGCCCAAAGATGAGTAGCTGTTCCTTGACCAGTCCGTCGATGAGCGCGTCATTGCTGACGAGCGCTTGCGCGAACGCCGAAACCTCATCGGGGGAATAACCCTGCGCCGTCTCAAAACGCACCCAGCGCGCATCTTTGCCAGGCTCGGCAGATGGCTTTGCAGGAATGTCCTTTTCGGCCCGGTAATACTGGTTTTCGTAGATCACTACGTCGCCAGCGCCGTAAGCCGTTTCCGGCTTCCACTTCCCCCAGCCGACGAGCGCCCGCACAATCAGCCAAAGATCGTTGCCGACGAAACCAGCCATCCCAGCGGCCAACTCTTTGATCACTCGGTCATAGCCTGACTCTGCGCGTGAGTAGTAGCGCAGAGCAATGGAGACAAGGAACACGCCGATTGTGCCCGCGCCTTTGTACTGTGGCGCAAAGCCCGCCAAGATGCCGCGTACACGACCGGCAGCAAAGCCCCCGAGTGCGTTTAGCGCTGATGCCCCCGCAGCGCCCAGGATTGTGCGGCTTTTCGGTATTGCCCTGATCTCGTTGAATGCGTCCATGATTCCCCCCGTTGTGGCGATTAGTTGAGTACCTTTTTCCCTTTTTCAGCCAGCGCCAAAAGCGCAGTCAGAAAACCGATCAGTTTCTCCGGTTCAGAAACCGGATCTTTGTCTTTGGATTCAGACATGAGCATACGGATCACCGCGTCGCTCGCTCGGTCTGCTCGCGTGCTTTCGTGTGTGTGTGACTTCTCGATAATTGCCAATTGCGATTTAAGCGGCTCGATGCTTGCTTGCAGTAGCTTGGCGCTTTCTGCCGCTGATGACTGGATCGCGATCTTGCCCGTATCCATTACTTCTTTCAAAAGCTTCGCCATTTGATTGGGAAGCTCCTTGTGTTGGTCAATGAGCAATTGGCTAAACTGCTGAATCAGGAACATTGGATTCGTCGGGTCGCCTTGGCCGGGCGTTCCCTTGTAAAATTCCCAGGGCTCGGGCGTAACGAATGAGGTCGCGCCGGTCACCTCGTCGATGATGGCGTGGGACGCATCCTGGTTGATGAAGGTGACCGCCAGCTTCATCCTGACGAGCGTGCCGTCGGTGTTTGGTTCCGTTGGAATCCGTCTCTGACGGATCAGCGCACCAATCCAGTCCCAGAATTTGCCATCCGCAGCAACGGCATCGGCGATGCCATCCTCTGTCAGCACTTGGCCGCAGTCTTCAAGTGAACCACGGAAAATGAGCTTGGGACGCGAGGAGCCCCCCGGAATGGCGCGCACTTCCACCATCCGGGCACCGTCGGGAATCACGACACCGTAAAGCGTTCTCATGAAACCCATTTGACCCGAACTGTATGGACCCCTACACTTACGGAAACGATTTTCGTACTGTCGCCGCCGCTGTGTGATCTTGGCGTGAAACGATCCGGGGGGTTCGTAATGGCAGGTCGAAGAAGTTGTCGGGCATGCGGTTGCCCGAAGAAAGTTCCTAGGTTCGCACCAACGAAAAGACTCTATTGCTCCGATCGCTGTCGGCTGGTGATGTGGCGCTATCTGTGCCGCCTCTTGCTGATACTGAAGGCGTGTCCACAGTGCTGTGGGAACATCAAGCGAATGCGCTAGCCCTCTGCCGCGATCGTCAGCATCGGGATTCTTCCCGCGTGCTTGTGCGCTTGCCGCCCGGAACCGGCAAGACGGAGATCGGCGCAAGGGCTGCGGTGCAGTGGGTAATGGGAGGGTCTTTCCGTCGTGCGTTGATCAGCGTTCCGACCGGCCAAATCTTGGCCAATTTCTATCGGCGCTTGGTCAATCTGACCCGTCTGCCCGTCGCAGTCGAGCGTGCGCAGCAAGTGGACCTGTTAAGGAGTCGGATCGTAGTCGGGAGTCAGCCGACGCTGTGGTCACGACTGGCGAAGTTTGGTGACGACACCTTATGTGTGATCGACGAGTGCCACCACGCCAACATTGACGCACCGGAAAACCTGCGGATTTTCGAGCGTTTCAGGCATGTTGTCGGGCTATCTGCGACGCCTTGGTCAAACGGTTGCGGGTCGCTGTTCTCGACGGCTGATACGTTCTCGATGACGCTCGACGACGCGCAGCGACAAGGCTTCGTCTGTGAGTACCAAGTCTTGCCATGGACAGAGCCGCGCGGCCCGTGGGGGCTCGTGTTCTGTGAAACGAACGCCGAGTGTGAGCGCCGAAGCGCCGCGCATCCTGGTAGCTCGTGGATCGGTGTGAACGTCGCGCCCGGCCTGGTCAGTGCGCGCGTGCGTGCCTGGAAGGGAAGGCAGCTCGCCGTGCTCTACGTAAACCGGATGCTGCTAGAGGGTTTCGACGAGAAACGCTGCGGCCACGTCTGGATCGCGAGGGAGTGCGAGAGCGACATCATGATCGTGCAAATGGTCGGGCGTGCTCTGCGCCATGAACCCGGCAAATGTGCATCTATCTTCTGCACATCAGCGGCGATGGCCCAGCGCGTGCGAAGCGCTATGCAGCGGCTAAACGAGCCCATGGTTGACGGCAAGAAATAGTTTTTTTGATGGTTTTTTTGCGCCAATCAATTTCAAGCACTTAGGTCGATTTTTGATCACGGCCTTGTGAACCAAGCGCCTCATTTTCCGCCCCCCTGCGGGATGTACCGAGGCATGCGCACCTACCCCACCTCCTTTTGCTTGACCGGGCTGGTCTGCCGCTGCTAACAAACCGTACAAGCTCACGTCTCGTCGGTAGTCAGTCGGAAAGGGAGCCCAACCATGAAAGCGCTCGGACACGCCTTGTTACTCGTCGCCAGCCTCGCCGGTTCGGTTTCCGCTGCGGAGCCTGACGCGAGGTGGCGGGCCGTGCTTGGCAACATCGAGGCCAGCATCCCGAGCAAGCCGATCAAGTCCGTTTCCATCGTTCCGGTAGATGGCACGCAAGGTGGCGACGTGGCGATCGAGTTCACCGATGGCACATCGCACCGACTTTCCACGCAAGGCTACGCCCAAGCCGCGCAGCTCGCCCCCGGCGGTCAGTCCTTCGGCTTCACAATGATCGAGTTCTACATCGACACCAAAGGCGATCTCTGGACCGCCTCACGCGCCATCGTGCTCTACCGCAACGGCAAACGCGCATCCGTAGTCGTCCCCGATCGGCAAGCAACCGTAGGCTGGGCTTTCCGTGACGGCGGAAAGTCGATCGCCGTGTCCACCCAAGGCACCCACGGCCCGACCGGCCTAGGACTGTACGACGTAGCTACCGGACAACGAATCGCCAAAGCCGATGGCAACGAAGGTGACCCCAGCCCGAAGTGGATGCAGGGTGAAAAACTGCTGTTTTGTTGTCGGGTCAGGGCGACGATGGAAGTGTATCGGGAGTGAAGCGTCATCCCAGGCACGGCAGTTTCATCCGTCGGTTGTGTCTGATAGCTCCTCATCGAAACGTCTGAATCGGCCCGAACCCAAAAAGAGAGCGGCCAAACGAGGCTCTACACGATGTACTCGCTGCGCAACGTAGCAGCCGATCCCGGTCGGTCAGTGGGCTGGATTCCGTGCGCAGGAATGGGCCGCTTGAGTGACTCGCTCAGTTCCCACACTCGGGCTGAGCGGCTGGTGCGCCCGCCACGACTACACCGTGGTGGTTAACAGCTCGATACGAGCCCCTTGACCTGCGCCCCTTACTGGGCGTACGAAAGGTGTAAGCACATCACCTTAAGGTATTGGTCGACGATAAACCGATCATCAAGACAACCTTCCCGCCTGTTCACATGAAAATGATGGAAAGTAGGCAACAGATGCAAAAGACTGGTATTGGCTTTTTACATTTTACCGATCTACATCAAGGAGTTGCAGAACTCGATACTCTCTGGGCGTCTGTGGAAGAGCAGATCTATCAGGATCTTGAACGTCTGCATAAAGATAGCGGGCCTTGGCATATTGTCTTTTTCTCTGGCGATCTGACACAGCGCGGTAGTTGTGAAGAATTTGTGGCATTACAGCAGAGACTCAATCGCATGTGGGAGAGATTTGCTCAGATGGGGTCGTCGCCTGTGCTGTTGACAGTCCCGGGGAATCACGACTTAGTGCGACCTCCTCCGAACAAAGCCACAGTCAAAGCTATTGGGACGTGGAATAATGATGCTGATATTCAAACCGAGTTCTGGAAGAGCATTGATAATGAATACAGAAATGAAATCATACGTGCATTTGCTAATTACACCAGTTGGTCAGACAATACCCTAAGACCCGTTCACTGGAGAAAAGGTATTCTGCCAGGAGAGTTTTCAGCCACATATGAATATGGTGGTATAAGACTTGGTGTTGTTGGACTTAATAGTGCATATTTGCAGCTAACTGGCGCTAATTACAAGGAGCGGTTGCATCTAGATATCCGGCAATTACAAGGTGCATGTGGAGAGGATTTCGTTTCTTGGCTTAATGAACATCATTGCAATGTTCTAATGACTCATCATCCATCGACATGGCTCGGAAATGTTGAACACTTCGATGCGGAGATCAATATTCCTGGACGGTTTATATTCCATGTATGTGGTCATATGCATGAGCCTCAATTTGCTCAAATTTCCAATGGCGGGGCCAATTTCAAACGGATCTTGCAAGGAGCCTCTCTATTTGGCCTGGAGACTTGGGGGGACAATCTCCAAGCCCGAATCCATGGTTATTCAGCGGGAAGACTGCTGCTAAATAAGAATGTGCTTCAATTAGCTCTCTGGCCTAGACGCCTGCTTGCAACGCAGGCAGGACATCGCAAAGTGGCTCCAGATTTTACATACCAGCTAAATGAGAATGGTTGCTTGTTAATTAAATTAGATAAAATTAAGCCACCAAAAACAAGCGCAAAGCAACCAGAATCCATTCTATTTTCACCCGAAATTACAGAGGCCTTGGCAAAACTAAATAAAAACATAGCCATGCTCACCGATGAACAGAAGTCCATCTTGGATCACCTTGTCGAGCACAGGCAGGTCGCGATTTATGGTTGTGCTGGCTCTGGTAAGACATTGGTGGCGGTTGAGAAAGCAGCACGGCTTTCAAAGGCAGGGCTCCGTGTCTTACTACTTTCCCATAGTCAATATTTGGCTAGATATCTTCAGAATATCACCGCAGGCGTGCGCATGGACGTATTTGATGTCGTCACTTGGATCAAGAGACTCTGCTCAGAACAGCGTGGACATGTCATCGAAGATAGTGGTACATGGACACCTTATGCAGAACCCGTAAATGACGAGATTGAGCAAGCAACTCAATTCTTTGCGTCCAGCTCAAAGAGGTATGATGCGATTATTGTAGATGAGGGTCAGGATTTTCGTGAGGAATGGTGGAATGTAATTAGGAGAGCTCTTGTCGATTCCGAGCAGAGCATATTGTATATATTCTTAGATGACAATCAGGCGCTAATGCCACATAGAGGAAAGCCTCCAGTTCATGCCGCACCATTTCGGTTATCTAGGAATTGTAGAAACTCAGGCGAGATCTTTGAGCTAGTCCGCAGATTTCACTCTTGTGCTCCAGAGCCAAGTCTATCACTGAAAGATATAGGTATTGTAAAATGGTATCATTACAGGAGTTCAGAAGACGTAAGGAGCTGTGCGTCACGGGCGATCCGCGAAGCGTTGGATTCCTTGCCTGGTAATAGCTTGGTAGTCCTCACTGCGGAGCCAGACCCGCCTGAGGCTAGCATTTTGAATAACTTAGCGATAGAAATGCCTCCTCCTTGGCGTTGGCAAGATGCAATCAGGCGTGCTTTAGCGTTCGTAAAGACAATGAAGTTACACAATGCTCCTTCACTCCCAACATTAAGTGGCGAGTTTTCTCCAACGCAAGAGGACATTGTGAATGTGGAGCGCTTTGTTCTAGCAATCAAGAGGACCCTGCGCACGAGTTTTGTAAAGGCCCATTCTGATCAAGTCAGATGGGTGGCTTCTAATAACCGAGTTGATGTTTGTTATCCTAATGATTTTCCTCGTCTCAGCCTGCTAGACTATTTCTCAACGTCTGCCTGGGTTCAAGATATACCAAACAATCGCATCTATCGGGTCGTTTCGCCCTTGTCAGCGCGGCATGAGATTTTCGACATCCCAATATATTCCATAGCAAGCTTTAAGGGGCTCGAATCTGATGGGGTAGTGTTATTCTATCCAGCCAAGCAAGGCATTGACCCTGGGCGACCAATCAAATTGCATGGCCAGTTTCATGGAATGAAAACCTACGTAGGGGCATCTCGCGCACGATTCCTGCTGCATATGGTGGCTCAAGGTTATCCTGAGTGAAGAATCAATCGCGCAGTGGCCCAGTAGTAGTTCAAACCGTGGCTTTGCAGAGAAGCTGGGGCCTCGGACGGTGAGCATTTCTCGCGAAACGCCGGTCGCAACAGCCAAGAATTCCGACGACGGTTGCCGCGACGCTTCGGCGTGTCTGCGAGACTTTGAGACACGGGATCAGATGCGCTGCGAGTTGAGCGCGCCAAGCCAGTTCACATACCCTTCGCTATCAAGTTCCTCTCTGTAGCCCCACATCGGGAATGTAATCAGAAGCACAGATAAACCATAGCCTCTGTCAATAAATACCACGCCTTCACCACGCCTTACTTTACGATTTGTCGACGGGAATGTGGGTTTGTGGTTGACAGACTTGAAGCCCGAAAACATCATGCTCTTGCCGGACTCTTCGACGGCGACGGGGGAGCGGGCGAAAGTGCTTGACTTTGGGATTGCCAAGCTTATCGAGGCCAACAACCAAGGTGCGTACCAGACTCGCGCGACGGAGCTGCTCGGGACTCCGAACTACATGTCGCCGGAGCAGTGTCGCGGCGCCAAAGGGGTCGACGAAAAGACCGATGTCTATGCGCTCGGGGTGATGATGTTCGAGATGCTGACCGGGCGACCGCCGTTCATCGGTAGCGCACTCGGTGAGCTGATGGCCAAGCACATGTACGAGCCGGCGCAGAAGGTCGCGACGGTGAATCCGCAGGTGCCGGAGCCTTTGGCCAGCTTGGTTGACCTCCTGCTCGACAAGGACAAAGACAAGCGACCGACGATGGAGCAGCTGGAGACGCAGCTGGAGCAGCTGACCTCGGAGCTGCCGCCGCCGCCCAAGCATCGGCATCGCCCGTCGGGAGCGATGGCGCTGGTGCAGAGCGGTCACCACGCCAACCCGGATGCCAAGACCATCGCTGGCTCGACGCCGGGCACCACCGGGGTGATCGAGCGCTCGCGGCGTAGTCGGCTGCTCCTGCTGGGAGCCATCGCGGTGCTGCTGATCGGTGGTGGCGTGACGGGGTACTTGGTGCTACGCAAGAAGCCGGTCACGGCGGTATCGGTGGACAAAAAGAAGGTGCGCTGGCGGCTGCGCTCGGTCCCGGCGGGGGCACAGGTGGTGCGGCGGTCCGACGGGGCGGTGCTGGGTCAGACGCCGCTGCTGCGCGAGGCTGAGCAGTCGTCCGAGCCGCTCCTGTTGCGACTGGAGTCCGTCGGTCACTTGCCCCATGACGTGCAGCTCTCTCTCGAAACGAGCAGTGAGGTGCAGGTCGTGCTGCATCCCGAGCCAGCCAAGCCAGCGGTCGAGCTGAAGCCTGCCGTCGAGCCCGAGTCGAAGCAGAAGCCCAAGCCCGGTCCCACGGTCAAAAAGCCCCCGCGTCCGCGCGTCGAAGAACCCCACATCGAAAACTAGACCCAAGGTCGAGCCGCTTCCCGGCAGAAGGAGCGTAGGGACAGGTAGGTGACTGTCAGACCTTCATCCGTGGTGCACAGGCGGTGCACGGTGCCCAAGTGCGGTCAGGCTCAGCGTCGGGAACGCGGGAAGTGCTCGCCGATGTCGTACATGCGCGCGACGTTGCGGTGGGTGATGCGGCGGGACAGGCGAACCTCGGCACGGAAGCGGTCGAGGACGCGCGGCAGGCTGACGACTTCGCGGCGCAGCACTTTGAGCGCGACCGTCTCGCCCAGCTCGATGTCGAGTGCGCGGTAGACGGTGCCGGTGCCGCCGGCGCCAATCAGTCCTTGGAGTTGGTAGCGACCGCCAAACAAGGCCGGGACAACTTCCGAGCGGTCGTCGAGGGTTGGTCGGCTGCCGGCAGCTTGTCCGGGCTGCACGGTGCGGGGGCTTGCTTGCGATTGCGAGGTCTGAGTCTTCATCACCGGTTGCCAATATATCAGGCTAATCATCCGGCCCGCAGGACGCTCGCGGATGCTGCACGGACAGGGACTCTTTCGACGCTGACGCCGCTTTGCGTAGCCTACTTTTGGTGGCAAGTAACACCTTCCGCTGGGTCCGGTGTTTAATCGGTGCCCTGGAGTGGCGCGTTGGCGATCGATGTCGAAGAGCTCTACACGAGGTACGGGCCGATGGTGCTGAGACGATGTCGCGGGATGCTCCGCAGCGAAGCCGAGGCCGTGGACGCCATGCACGACGTGTTTGTCGAGCTGCTGCGGCGCCGTGACAGCCTCGATGCGACGGGTGGATCGAGCCTGCTGTACCGGGTCGCCACCAACATCTGCTTGAACCGGCTGCGCTCTCGATCGCGGCGACGGGAAGAACCAGGGGCAGAGCTGCTGGACCGCATTGCCATCGCCAGCGCCGAGGAGCGCAGCGAGGCCAAGGCTCTGCTCGACCGCCTGCTCTCGCGCGAGCCGGTGTCGAGCGGGACCATCGCGGTGCTGCACCTTCACGACGGACTGACCTTAGAGGAAGTGGCGCGCGAGGTCGGTCTGTCGGTGTCGGGGGTGCGAAAGCGGCTGCGGCGACTGGAAGAGCGACTGCGCGAGCTGGAGGCAAAGCCCTAAATGTCTACGCCAAACTCCAAACAGCTTCTCGTCGAAAAGGCGCTCCTCGGCGAGCTTCCCGAGCAGGCCGACTTGCCGGTCGATGCGGCGCAGCGACTCGACGAGCTGCGACTCGACAACCAAGCGATCCTCGACAAGTACCCGGCGGCGCGGGTGGCCAAAGAGATCCGGCGTCGTCACAGCGAGCACAAGTCTCCCGAGCGGCGGTGGGCGATGATCCTGCTGCCGGCGGCGGCGGCTCCGCTGGTGCTGGCGGCGGTGCTGTGGGGTCCGCACGGCAAGATCGACTCGGCGGGGCAAGGCGGCGGAGACGAATCGACGATGGTTGGCGTCGATACCGATGTCCAGCTGAAGGGTCAAGGCCCCGACCTGCGGATCTATCGTCGTCGCGATGGCACAGCGCCCGAGCAGCTTTCAGACGGCAGCATCGTCCATCCCAAAGAGGTGCTGCAGCTGGCCTATCTGGCAGCGGGGCGAGGCTTTGGGGTGATTGTCTCGATCGACGGACGCGGCAACGTCGAGCTGCATCATCCCCGCATTCCCGACGAGCCGCCCGTCCTGACTCGCGGTGGGGAGCAGCCGCTTGTGCGGGGCTATCAGCTCGACGACGCGCCGCGCTTTGAGCGCTTCTTTTTGGTGACCGCCAAAAACCCCGAGTCGCTGGTGGTCGCGCAGGTGGTGCAGGCCGCTCGGACGCTCGCCAGCCAGCCCGATGCCGAAAAAGCGCCGCTCAGCGTGACGGGCCCGGTCGAGGTTCGCTCTGTGACCTTGCGCAAAGAGGCCCCATGAGCCGGCGGGCGGCTGAGACGGTGCGGGCTTGCGGTGGAGAGGGACGCTCGTGGGCCGCGTGGCTGCTGGCGCTGACGCTGCTGCTGTTGCCGAAGCTGGGGCGGGCCGATGGGCTGTCGGGACCTCGGCGGTTTGCGCTGCTGGTGGCGAGCACCGATGGCGGGCGCGAGCGGGCGCGGCTGCGCTATCCCAGCAAAGACACCGAGGCGCTGCGACGGGTGCTGACCGAGCTGGGCGGCGTGACCGACGGCGACATCGAGTCCCTGGTCGATCCCGACGGTCCCCAGGTCGAAAAGCGGCTCCTCGCCCTCAAACAGCGGGCGGCGCAGACCACCGGCAGCAAGCAGTTCTTCTTTTACTACTCCGGCCACTCCGACGAGCGCGGCCTGCTCCTGTTTGGCAGCCACCTGGACTACAGCCGCCTGCGCACGCTCATCACCGACATTCCCGTCGATGTTCACATTGGCATCCTCGACTCGTGCGCCGCCGGGGCGTTTGCGCAGCGCAAGGGGGGCGCACAGGTCGATCCCTTCCTGCTACCCGGCGCACCAGCGGTCAGCGGTCACGCCTTTTTGACCTCGACCTCCGAGCGCGAGGCCGCCCAAGAGTCGGGACGGCTGCGCGGATCGTTCTTCACCCACGCCCTGGTCACCGGCCTGCGCGGCGCCGCCGACAGCGATGGCGACCAGCGCGTCACCTTGCAAGAGGGCTACCGCTTTGCCTTCGACGAGACACTGGCCCGCACCGAGGCCACACTCGGCGGTCCGCAGCACGCCACCTACGACATTCAGCTCGTCGGACGCGGCGATCTGGTGCTGACCGACCTTCGCTCAGGCTCGGCGCGGCTCTACATCCCCGAGGGTATCGCCGGTCGCCTGATTGTCCGGGACAGCAAGGGCGCGCTCGCCGCCGAAGTCTCCAAGCCCAGCCTCAGTGCTCGCCTCGGCCTGTCGCTTCAGCCCGGCAGCTACCGCGTCACCTTGTTCGAGCCTGCCCGCGTCCGCCGAGGACTCGTCACTTTGCCGCCTGAAGGCATCGAGCTGGCTCTCTCCGCCCTCCGCGACGTTCCAATCGAGATCGCCACCGCCCGGGGCGGCATCCTCGAAGCAGCCGAGCAGACCGAGGCCGCCTCGCCCACCGAGGAAGACCCAACCTACCGCGTCATCCCTGGCAACGCTGGCCTCGTCCCCCCGTGGTCGGTCAACGCCATCGAAAAGAGCCGTCCGATCGTCAACTATTTCTCGCTCAACCTCGGCTGGGGCCGCGCCGCCCGACTATACGGCGCCGAGCTGGGCGTCCTTGGCGCCTACATCACCGAGGAAGTCTCCGGCTTGCAAGCTGCCACCTTGTTCGCGGTCAGCGGCGGTCGACTTCGAGGCGCCCAGACCACCTTCGGCGTCAACTTGGCACGCGGCGATGTCTTCGGCGCCCAGCTCGGCCTCGTCAGCGTCAGCCTCTCCGACCTCACCGGCTTGCAAGGCGCGTTCGTCACCTATTCCAGTGGCGACCTGCGCGGCCTGCAAATCGGCGGCTTCACCTTCGCTCGCGGCGGCGTCTACGGTCTGCAAGCAGCAACCGTCGGCTACGCAGCGCGCATCTATGGACTGCAGCTCGGCGGCATCAGCATCGCCGGTCAGGTCGCGGGCGTGCAGGTCGGCGGCATCAACGTCGCCAGTGGTCGAGTGCGCGGTGTCCAGCTCGGCATCATCAACATCGCCGACGACGCCGACGTAGCCATCGGGATGTTCTCGATCTCGAAGAAGTACGGCGCCTTCGTCGACCTGTGGATGAGCGACAGCGCCGCCCTCAACGTCAGCCTGCGCCTGCCCGCCCGCTACAGCTACTCGCTGATCTCGTTCGGCGTCCACCCCGCTGGCGCTGGCGCTGGCTGGCAGTACGGACTCGGCTTCGGCTTCCACGCCCCGCTCAGCGAGCGACTCTACGGCGAGATCGACGACACCGTCTACGGCGTCCAGCCCGGCTTTGCCACGCTACAGATGCCGTCGCTGCTCAACGTCACCCGCCTCACCCTCGGAGTCCGCATCGCCCGCCGCTTCGCCGTCTTCCTCGGCCTGACCTTCAACATGCAGTGGGGCTTCCAGGAACTCGAAGACCCCATCCGCCCCGGCTTCGACCTCGGCTCCAACTCCATGCCCCACCCCAGGTGGCGAATGTGGCCCGGCTTCGCCGTCGGGATGACGATCTAGCCGAGCGGAGTCACCGCATCCGCCCCAACCCCCGCCCCCGCAAGCAGCTAACGGCTTAGGCCGAGTCCGGTCACCCTGTTTCCTTGGCGTTTCCTCGGCTGGGTGGGGGGAGCGGGCGGCGGCGGCGGGCGTGGCGGAATGGGCTCATCGGGATCTCAAGCCAGACACAGTTGCTTCCGTCGAGACGAAGGGAAACGCTTCCCGCAGCCGAGTGGCGGGGCTGGGAAGGGCTGGCGTATGGTAATGGATGCAGTGCGTGATGCCCGATTCCCTTGCCAAGCTGCCTGCGGTGGATGTTGCCGAGACGCTCACGCTGTGCCCCGGTCGTGTCGATCTGTGGTGCTTTTTCTATCAAGAAGTCACCGATCCAGAGCTGCTCACTTCTTATCGGGCGCTGATGACGCCGCTGGAGTGTGCCCGCCATGATCGCTTTCACTTCGAGCGCGATCGACGGCTGTTTCTGGCGACGCGGGCGCTGGTGCGGACCGTCCTGTCGCAGTATGTCGCCGTCGATCCAGCAGACTGGCGCTTTGCGGAAGGTTCGCACGGCAAGCCGTATGTTCACAGTCCGGCGCCGCTGCCGCCGCTGTACTTTAACCTCTCGAACACGCTGGGACTGGTGGTGTGTGCGGTCAGTACGGTGCATCCGCTGCTGGGTGTCGATGCCGAGTCCCTGGACCGTGCGAGCGCTACTGCGGACATTGCGGCGCACTACTTTTCAGCGCTCGAGCTACAGGCGCTGCGGGCCCTTCCTTTGGCGCAGCAGAAGGAACGCTTCTTTGCGTACTGGACGCTGAAGGAGAGCTACATCAAAGCGCGGGGACTCGGGCTGGCGCTGCCGCTGGAGCAGTTTTCGTTTTTGCTCGATGATCAGCCAGAGATTCGGATTGCCTTTGATCCACGGCTCTCTGACGAGCCGTCGCGCTGGCGGTTTGCGCTGCTGTCGGGCTCTGTGCAGCATCTCTTGGCGGTGGGAGTGGATACCGGAGGTGTGCCGCTCGCTCTGCGCGCCATCCGCTATGTGCCGCTTGTGGGCGCGCTGTCTCTCTAGTGCTCACAGAGGCTGACTGCGCGGACGTTGAGAGACTGCTTGTGGCGGCGACGCTCCTCCATCAGCTCTAGGCGTACGGAGAGTGCGTCTGCGTGGGGAATGATCCCTTGCTGCGCCGAGACATCGCGAGTTGAGAGAATGGTGACGCTGGGGTCGACAATCCAGAACACGATGACGCGGCGGCGGCCTTCGGTTGCGCCTGCGGCCACAGACAGCTGACTGAGCTTGTGGATGTGGGAGTTCGGGAAGACGATGATTCGACCTTCCGGCGTTGCTACGCTGCCAATGGGAATCGTTCCTTCATCGATGAGCTGCTCGACTGCGCTGGGGCGACACTGATCGATGTTCCAGAACAGCAGTCCGGCCTCTTCGACGGTGTAGGCGCGCTTGAAGCGCAGCTCTCCGCCTTCCAGTGATTCGTCACGATCGAGGATGTAGACGCAGGTGGCGATGATGTGCTCGTGGCTCATTCCTTCGACATGCCAGACGCCTTCGTGGGTTTCCCCCGCGCCGAGCCGATACTCGACAATCTTGGGAATGACCAGGACTTCTCGGCCACGCAGCGACGTTGGCGGAGCCGGCTTGGGAGTCTGGTCAACATGATCAGGAAGCTCGCCCTCGTGCTCGATTTCGGCGCACTCCTCTTGCCAGAACTTGGTGCTCTCGACGTAACCAACGACACTCTCAATCAGTGGCAGAGCCGTCGAAAACAGAGCGGCCAGGTCGTCGTAGGCAGCGGCGTGTCGCGTCCGGTCAAGGTTGTTGATGTACGACAAGATCGACACCTTGCCATCTTGCGCGACGTGGAACGGAGTGGGCAGCCACTGATAGGAAGAGGACTCGAAGGGACGACCGAAGCGGTCCTGGCTCGGCTGCTCGCGATTCGGCGCGGGACTGCGCAGCACCGAGCGTCCTTCGATATAGGGATACAGAGAGGGATGGACCAGATCGCGAACCTTGGTTCCCGATCCAGGGTGGTAGTCGACGGGCTCCAGCTCGATGAGTCGCTGCACGTCCGCTCGCAAGCGCTCGATTAGGGCACTGTCGACCACTCCATCCGCGAAAGACACGCCGTCTGGACACGGGCGCCGCAGGTGCTGCTCAAACACGGACGTAATGGCGGGAGAATCGACGATGCGGAACCATCCATCGGTGGAGGCTTCCACTTGCTGTCCGGAGTTTGGGTCTTGGAGGACGATCGAGCCCTCGCCCCTTGAAACCACTTTGGCGCTGTCGCAGGGGAAGGGCTCTCCGCTGGTCGTCTCTAGGTCATCGAACTCGACGGTGTCTCCGGGCTGAGGCGCGTAGTCCTCGCCGAAGGTCAGCAGCTCGTTGACGAACGCAAAGTCGGTGGTCTGCGCGAAGTGGGCTGTGGACATAGACGCTCCAAGGGATGGCGGATCACGCCGAGAAGGGTTTCAGAACACGTGTGAGCGGACCAAACGCTACAGGAGCGGAAGCCGGATTGCTAGGTACGGCAGCGCCACGCTGGTCCTGGTCGTAACAAAGGTCGCCGCTTTCAACTTCCCGCCGACTTCCCGCAGTGCCCCAGAAAGCGCAACGTCTCGACGGCCAGTGCTTGGTCGACACTAAGCCAGAGAATGTGCTGCTGGCGAAAGATGGGCGGGTGGTGCTGACGGACTTTGGGATCGCGCGGGCGGTGGAGCAGCCGGAGGCCGAAGGCGGACAGGCGGGGCTGCTCGGAACCGACAAGAAACTTCTTCTTCGCCATCGCTGTGTTCTGTTGGAACGGCGGTGGCGAGGCGAGCAAAAGGAGAGGTTCGAGATGCGCTTACGGAGGTGCGAGCGCTGGGCTGTGTGACCTGAGCTTACCAACAGAGAGTGACGGTATGCGGATATCGGAAAATACGTTCGCAGGACGTTGTGCTCCTTGCGACCCTAGGATCAGGTGCTTGTGACCCATGGGTCAAGTGCCTGTGACCCATGGGTCAAGTGCCTGTGATCCATGGGTCAAGTGCCTGTGATCCATGGGTCAAGTGCCTGTGACCCATGGGTCAAGTGCCTGTGATCCATGGGTCAGATGCCTGTGACCCACGGGTCAGATGCCTGTGATCCATGGGTCAAGTGCCTGCGACCCACGGGTCAAGTGCCTGTGACCCATGGGTCAAGTGCCTGTGACCTATGGGTCAAGTGCCTGCGACCCACGGGTCAGATGCCTGTGACCCACGGGTCAGATGCCTGTGACCCACGGGTCAAGTGCCTGCGACCCACGGGTCAAGTGCCTGTGACCTATGGGTCAAGTGCCTGCGACCCACGGGTCAGATGCCTGTGACCCTAGGATCAGGAGCCTGTGATCCTAACCTGAGTCCACTACGAAACCAACAGATTGAGTGCAGAGACTGGGGGCGACCGGAGAGCTTTTTTCGGACCGCCTGCGGGACGGAAAAAGTCTCGCAGGGAAGCGGGGCCCCAGGCGCAACGTGCGGGTTTGGGAATGGACGGGGTTTAGGATCAGGAGCCTGTGATCCCAGGATCAGGAGCCTGTGATCCGTGGGTCAGTCATGGGGCTGCTGTGCGCAAGCGATGGCCGCGTTTGGCCAGCCCGCCCTGCCGTCCAATCTCGGCCATGTGTTCTCGGTTCGCGGAGGTCACGGCGCCTCCCTTCTTGCCTGCCTCACGCGCTTTTTCGGAAGTGAACTTGTTGGCCAGTCCAGTGGCTTGGGCGGACTTGCCGCCGCTGCTCGCGATCTGTCGGATCCGCTCTTTGTCGAATGCTGCAAAGCCTCGGCGTGGTTTGGGCGTGACCGGAAGGTCACTGTTTTCGTTCGATTGCACTTCGGTCTGCATGGTGTCTCCTTGGATGGTTCGTGTTGCGTGGTCTGGTAATGCGGGTCTTGCAGGGGCTATTCCGGGGTATTTCGGCTGCAACGGCTACCGTGCGTTCGCGGAGCTTTCCGAAGCGAATCGGGGAACCCGAACCGTGCTTTGTTCGGCGTCGAAAAGAGCCACTTCACCGTCGCGTAGCTGTGGTACGTCTCGCTTCACAAGGAGGCCGCCATGAAAGCCCCGCCCACCACCAGCGACGAACACCAGGCCATGTATGAGGCCGAGCACCTCGGTCCGCAGAGTCCCCCGCCAGCTGCCTTGGAAGGACTGGCAGATCCAACGCTGGTGCAAGCCAAGCTGGTCGAGGCCCTGCATGCCCTGCAGCGCCTTCGCCCGGATCAGATCCAGAACCATGATCGTGCCGTGCGGGCGCTTCAGGAGGCGCTAACCATTGTGGGCGACTCCGATGAGAGAGAGCTGCTGGGACCGATCGATTGGCGGAAGTTCGGGGAACGTCTGCGCGTACGGCGCACGGCCTCTGGCATGAGCCAAGAGACGCTCGCCGAAAAAGTAGGGGTCACCGCGACGACGATTCGCGCGCTGGAGCTGCACAAGCGCACCGCCCGTCGCGGCCTGATGCTGAAGCTGCTGGCGCTGCCCGACTTGAACCTGCGGGTGAGTGACATCGAGCTGTCAGCGGAGCGGAGCGCGGGCTCGCGGTGGACGCCGACCTCGTGGCTGGGGCCGACGTATGATCCGGTCGGGATGATCACGGAGCTGGCGCATACCCTGAACAGCCCGAGCGCTCAGCTAGAGCAAACGTACGTGTACATCGACACGCAGAGTGCGAAGGACTGGCTGACGACCTGCTCGTCGCCAGAGTACGAGGCCGCATTTCGAGCGAACGTGCCGCTGGAACAGATGGCGCGACGGATTGCAGAGACGGTTGGTGAGCGAGCGCTGAGCGTGACCGCCCTTGGCTGTGGAGACGGCAAGATCGAAGCGAACCTAATCAGTAGCTTGCAGCAGCAGCTCCGCCTGCCCGCCCAGACCGAGGTCTTTCTGATCGACATCAGCCACGCGCTGCTGAATGCGGCATATCGACACTTCCGCGAGACGCTGCCCCTGCTGACGACGTATACGGTTCACGGCAACTTCCTCGACCTGCCGCGACTGCCGATGCTCGTCGGTGCTTTGCGTGGGCGGCAACGACTGCACATGATGCTGGGCTACACGCTCGTGAACCTCAACGACGAGCTGCGCTACTTCCGCGACACACTGAGCTGCTGCGCGATGGGTGACCTGTTTCTGTTCGATGTCTCCATTGCGCAGTTTCCCGCCACCGAGCGAGAGAAGATCCGCAGCAAAGATCCAACCATGCAGGGTCGCTTCACCCCTGCCTACGAGAACTGGCTGGGCGGCATCATTCATCGCTACTGCAAAGGCGTCGATGACGTGAAGCTCACCAAAGAGCTAGCGCCACTCGGTGGGGTGCCCGGCAGCTACGGTTTCGACGCCATTGCCACGGTCAAGATGCGTGACCGCCAGCCCGACCGCCGCTTCCTGATGTGGCGCATCCGCCGCTACGATCCCAAGCTGCTCACCGACTGCTTGGCCGAGCTGGGCTGGAAGCTGGTCGAGCGCATCGACTACGGACGAGGGAATCAAAAGACGATGGCGCTGCTGCTGCTCCAGAAGCAGTAGGCTGCCTCCTACGCCCCAACCTTCGCCATGAGCAAAAGCTGTCTCACCTGCGCTGCATGCCATGCTCCGCCGCGCTGTGGCGTTAGCCCTCGCAGCGCCAGTTCCTCTCCGATCTTACGGAGGCTGTAGTTTGCTCGGTACAGTCCTACTGCGATCTCGATGGTCTTTTGGGAGTCGTAGGTGGTGGTGGTGTTCCAGGTCTGCGCCACCGTCTGGGCATGCCACTTTGATCCGACCGGCGGCATCAGGTTTTCTTTGGTGAGCTGGGCGCCGATCTCGGAAAAGCTCAGGTGTTTGGCGCGCAGCTCGGCGATGCGCCTGGATACCTTGTCGGTATCGCGGATGGCGCCGGTTCGGTCGAACTGCTTGATGGACAGGAGGCCTTCGCGCAAAAGGATGTTGCGCACGGTGGCGCGGTTCCATCCTCTGTTCTTGAACGAGGGACGCTTTTCGCGTTCGAGAATGTCGGTGATGGTCTTGATTCCCTTGCCTTCCTGATGGAGCTTCCGAATGTACTTCAGCGTCTCCAGCTGCTCGGGAACCTCGACCACTACGCGGCGCCCGTGCTCGTCGAGCTGCTTCGAGTAGATCTTGCCGTAAGGGAGTCCTCCGCACGGAATCCCTTGCGCCTTCAGATGATCCATCGCGACCTGGGTCCGTTCACTGGTCGATTCGATCTCTCCCTGCGCCATCACCGCTCGCATCATCAGGAGCATCCGTCCCGTCGCAGTCCTTGGGTCCATGCCCGCGCAGTCGAACGCGAGCAGCTTGTGTTTGGCTCCCTTCCCAAAGTACTTGTCGAGTAGATACGTCCAGTCCCCGACGTTGCGCGAGATGCGATCCATGCTGACAGACATCAGTAAGGAGTCCGTCTCGACCATCCGCGCCAGCGCTGCCTGAAAGCCGGGCCGCTCCAGGTTTCGCCCGGTGTGATCATCGGCGTATATCGCAACAAGGTTATGTTGGAACATCTTGCAATACGCGACAATCCGCTCGCGCTGGACATCCAGGCTTACGCCTTCGTCCTTCTGTTCAGTGGTCGATACCCGTAGATAGCCAACGACGCTGGGGGCAGAATCCGTCACGGTTTCATCGTACGTAAATGCCACAATATGGTCAAGCTGTGAGGATTTCTGCGGCTTATACTTACGCTTCAGCATATCGATCGTAATTACATATTGATGGGAACCCCGGAATACATGGCGCCCGAGCAGGTTGATGGCTCGGCGGAGATTACGACCGCGAGCGATATCTTCGCGCTGGGGGTGACGCTGTTCGAGATGCTGACCGGGAAGCTGCCGTTTGTGGCGGCGACTCCGATGCTGACGGCGATGCAGAGGCTCTTTCATGATCCGCCTGATCCGCGCTCGGTGAAGCCGGATCTGCCGGCTGGACTGGCCGAGCTGGTGCTGCGCTGCCTGCGTCGTGATCCCAAGCAGCGCGTTGGTAGCGCGAGTGAGCTGGCCAGTGAGCTGCAGCAGCTTCTGTCCGTGCGGGCGGCGCAGGCCCCGGCGGCTTCGAGTGTCTCGGGCGGCTTTTTGGCGATGCCCACGGAGACGGCGGTGTCGCGGCAGAAGTCGGTGGCGGTGCTGCCGCTGCGTAACCCGGGCTCGGCGGACGACAGCTACCTGGCCGAAGGTCTGACCGAGGAGCTGATCGACGCGCTGTCGATGGTCAAGGGGGTGCGGGTGCGCAGTCGTGGGGTGTCGATGAGCATCCAGGGCGATGGTCGGGATGCGCGGACCATTGGCAAAGAGCTGGGGGTGCAGCTGGTGATCGATGGCACGCTGCGGCGGCTTGGTGAGGCGCTGCGGCTGACCGTGCGGCTGATCAACGTCGACGATGGCTTCCAGGTGTGGGCGCAGCGCTTCGATAGCAAGGTCGCTGACCTGTTTTCGCTGTCGGATGCGGTGACGGCGGCGCTGGCGCAGGCGCTGACCAGTCAGCTCGGTCAGGCTCCGGAGCGGGCCAAGCTGAGCGATGCGCAGGCGGTCGAAAAGTACTTCAAGGCGCGGCAGCTCTATCACGGCAGCTCCTCGGGCAACATGGCTGACTGCGTTGCCTTGTTCGAGGAAGTCCTGGTCGGGCGCGAGGGTGACCCCAAGCTGCTGGTCGGATACGCGCTGGCGCAGGCGCGGCACTGGTTCTTTGGCAATGCCGAAGCGGCCGATAAGGCGCGGGCGGCGGCAGAGCAAGCGCTCCAGGCGGCTCCGAACAGCGGCGAGTCGTATCTGGCGGTCGCAGTCGTGAAGTTCCAAGACGCCGACCTGCCTGGGGCGGTGGTCGCGGTGAGGCAGGCCCTGATTCGGTCGCCGATCCTCGCCGAGGCGCATGATCTGATGGGGCGCATCCTGATCGAAACCGGGCCGCTACAGGAGGGTCTGCGGGCCATGGCGATTGCGCTCGACATCGATCCATCGCTGCAGCGGCTGAAGACCGAGCAGGCCCGGCTGTATGAGCTGCAGGGACAACACAAGAAGTGCGACGAGCTGTTGGGGCCAGCAAGTCGGAGCGCGATCGGTGGCAGCTATGCGACGGCGCTGCGGGTGCGAATCTGTCTGTGGCGCCGGGACCCGGACTATGCCCGGGCGCTGCTGCGGGAGATTGAGGCCGGGCTGCAGGTCTTTCAGAACAGCCAGCTGATCGTCGAATCAGTGGCCACCGGACGGCCCATCGATATCGAGAAGCTGATGAGCGGGATTCCGCTCGGGCGGACCGGCAGCCAGCGCGGCCAGACGCTGTTTCACCAGCTATCGGTCGAGTGGTCTTCCTACCAGGGCAACTTGCAGAAAGCGCTGCGCTCGCTGGCGGCAGCGGTCGACTTTGGGCTGATCGATCTGCTGTGGCTTGATCACTGTCCGCTGCTGCGGCCACTGGCGGGCGACCTGCAGTTTCAAGCGCTGCGTCGTATCGTCGAAGGTCGCGCCAAGAAAGTGCAGGCCGCGCTGACCCAGCCGCTGTAACTGGTTAGGCGGAATCAGCAAGCGACGCGGGATCAAGCGGTCGGCGCATCACCAGCGCATCTTCATCGGGCTCACCGGGCACAAGCGCTGGGTAGTAGCGCTTGCGGACCGTCTCGACCACAAAGCCGAGTCGCCGATAGAGCGCCCGCGCCGCTGTGTTACTCGCCCTTACCTCCAACCACAGCGTCACGCAGCCGGACGCCTGCAGTGCTGTCAGTCCCAGCGACAGCAGCCTGCCCGCGATCCCTTGGCGCTGGGCAGAGGGCGCTGTCCCCATTTGCAGCACGGTCGCTTCATCCAACACTTGCTGGATGAGACAGTAGGCGAGGAGCCGACCGCCTTCGTCCTCGGCCACCGCGAGCACGATGCCGGGCTGGGCGAGTGTGCTGGTGAGCGACGCTTCGCCCCACGGATGCGGCAGCAGCAGCGACTCTAGCTGGGCCAGCGCAGCGATGAGCGGTAACGGCTGGGGCGCACAAGCCAAGCGAAAGCAGACCATGCCGCCGAAGATAGCGAAGGATGCGTCCGGCTCGCAGGGAATCTGCCGCCGCTTTACGTCCCTTTGCTAAAGCGCTCGAGCAGAGTCTGAAAGTCCTGGGCAGGTATGTTCTGCCGCGTCACGTCCTGCTTTTGTGCCAGCAGTGACTTGATATCGTCCAGGTCCTGCTCGCTCAGGTCATCTGCCACGCCCGGCTCCGGCTGGCCTGCTTGGCTGGGCCGCGCCGCTGCGTCGCTGAGCGCTTGTGAAGGAGAATCGCTGGCTTGTCCTTGCGGTCGAGAATCCTTTGCCATGCTCCACCCTGCCTTCCTATACTCGCACGGTTATGCGAGTCCCTCTTATCGATCTTTCGGCGCAGTATCAGAAGATTCGTGGCGACGTGGATGCTGCGGTGGCGCAGGTCCTTGGCTCGGGTCGCTACGTGATGGGCCCAGAAGTGACCGCGTTCGAGCAGGAGCTGGGCGCGTACCTCGGTGGCAAGCATGTCGTGGGCGTGACCTCGGGCACCGATGCGCTGCTGGCGGCGGCGATGGCGCTGGAAGTGGGGCTGGGCAGCGGGCAGCAGTTCCGCTGCACCCGCGAGGTCGAGGTCGTGACCACCGCCTACAGTTTTTTCGCCACGCCCGAGACAGCGGTGCGGCTGGGCGCCAGGCCGGTGTTCTGCGACATCGCCGAGGGCAGCTTCAATGCCGATGTCGATGATCTGCTGAGCCGCGTCGGACCGAAGACGGCGGTGATCCTTCCGGTGCACATGTTTGGACTGCGGATGGATGTCAGTCGGCTGGTGGCTACCGGAGTGCCGGTCATCGAGGATGCGGCGCAGACGCTGGTGCCGGGGATTGCTGATGGAACGGCCTGTGCGACGCTGAGCTTCTTTCCGACCAAGAACCTTGGAGCGGCAGGCGATGGTGGCGCAGTGGTGACGCAGAGTGCCGCACTGGCCGAGAAGCTGTCGACGATGCGCCAGCACGGCTCGAAGCCCAAGTACGTTCATCACCTGTGGGGCGGCAACTTTCGGCTCGATCCGCTTCAGGCGGCGATCCTGCGCATCAAGCTGCGGCATCTGGACGACTGGCAGGCGCTGCGGCGGCGCAATGCGGCGCGCTATCGAGAGCAGCTGGCCGGACTGCCGCTGGTCCTGCCCGAGTCGCACCCAAGCCACGTCTATCACCACTTCGTGATTCGGACCGAGCGACGGGATGCACTAAAAGATTACCTCTCGGCACGGCAGATCGACAGCGAGGTCTATTACCCGCTGGCGCTGCACCTGCAGCCGTGTTTTGCGCAGTTTGGCTACCGGCCGGGCAGCCTGCCCAGGTCGGAAGCGGCGTCGAAAGAAGCGCTGGCACTGCCGGTTCATCCCGACCTCTCCGAGGAGCAGATCGACTTTGTTGCGGAAACCGTCCGTGGCTTCTACCGTGCCTGACCCAGAATGAACGGAAACGAAGTCGCCTCTCCTTCCTCGATCATCGCTACTCCTGGCCCGGTTCGTGTCGCTGTTGTCGGCGCGGGCTACTGGGGCATCAACCACGTTCGCACCTTTGCCCGTCTGCCCGGCTGTGAGCTGGCGGCGGTGTGCGACTCGGAGCCCAAGCATCAAAAGCGGGCGCTGGGGCTGGCTCCGTCGGCGCGGCAGGTCAGTGACTACGACGCCGTGCTGCGCGATCCGAGCATCGATGCGGTGGTCCTGGCGACACCGGCGGTGCTGCATGCCGAGCAGTCGATCGCGGCGCTGCGGGCGGGCAAGCACGTCTTTGTCGAAAAGCCGCTGGCGCTGTCGGTGGCGGATGCTCTGGCGGTAAAGACCGTCGCGGACTCGGCGGGGCGGGTGCTGATGTGTGGGCATCTTATGCTCTATCACGCGGCGGTGCTGCGGCTGCGCGAGATGGTGCAGAGCGGCGACATCGGCGAGGTCTACTACCTGTATTCGCTGCGGGTGAACCTCGGCAAGCTGCGGCAGGACGAAAACGCGATGTGGAGCCTGGCGCCGCACGACGTGTCGATCATCCTGTTTCTGCTCGGGCAAGTGCCGGTGTCGGTGGCGGCGCGCGGGCACTCGTACCTGCAGCCGGGCGTCGAGGATGTGGTGTTCTTAAACCTGCTGTTTGGCGACGGCAAGATGGCGCAGATTCAGGTGTCGTGGCTGGACCCGCGCAAAGAGCGGCGTCTGACCGTCGTCGGTGAGCGGCGGATGGTCGAGTTTGACGACTCACATCCGACGGAAAAGCTGCGCATCTACGACAAGGGCTTTCAGCGCCCGCCAGAGTTTACCCAGTTTGGCGAGTTTCTGACGGTGCGCAACGGCGACATCCACATTCCCCACCTGGACCTACCCGAGCCGCTGCTCGTCGAGTGTCGTCACTTTATCGAGTGCATCCAGCGCGGGCAGGCGCCGCGAACCGGGGCCAAAGAAGGGCTCGACGTGATTCGCGTGCTCGGTGCCGCCGAAAAGTCGCTCAAAAACCAGGGCATACCGGTCCCGATCGAGGCCGACTGATGGCCCAGCGGAAGATGCGCTGGTCGCAGCTGTTGTCGGCGCGGCGGATTCGCAGCGATGGCAGTGTTGCGCCGCCACTTCTCGACGAGCCGCCGCTGCGCACCGACTTTCAGCGCGACGCCGACCGCATCCTGTTTTCCCCGGCGTTTCGACGGCTGAAAGACAAGACGCAGATCTTTCCGCTGCCGGAAAATGACCTGATTCACTCGCGGCTGACCCACAGCAACGAGGTCGCGGTGATTGGCCGTTCGCTGGGTTTTGCCGTCGGTCGCGAGATTGCGGCCCGGCACGGCGAAGATCCGGCGCGATCGTGGGCGCAAGACTGTGCCGACGTGGTGTGCGCGGCCTGTCTGTCACACGACATTGGCAATCCTCCGTTTGGTCACTCGGGGGAAGATGCGATCGGGCGTTACTTTCGCAGCGACGGGGCGCAGGCACTGCTCTTGGCGGCGGGACTGACGGAGCGGCAGCGGCTCGATCTGGTTCGCTTCGAGGGCAACGCCCAAGGCTTTCGCATCCTGACGCGACTTCACGACGAGCCTCGGCTGGGGATGCGGCTGACGGCGGCGACGCTGGCGGCGTTTAGCAAGTACCCGCGTGAGTCGGGCGACGACCTGACCGATCCCTCGGTGGTGTTCCTGCGCAAGCCGGGCTTCTTTCAGGCCGAGCGAGCGAGCTTTTCTACCGTCGCTGAAGAGGTGGGTCTTTTGCGGCTGCCGGGGCCGGCGCTGTCGTACTGTCGGCATCCGCTGGCGTATCTGGTCGAGGCTGCCGATGACATCGCGTACTGCATTTTGGACCTCGAAGACGGGCTGCGCCTGAACTTGGTGCCACGTCAGAAGGGGCTCGATGCGCTGCGGGCGGTGGCGGAACAGACGCCGCACTTTGACCCGCCCGAGGACGATGAGTCGAACGATGTCGTCGAGTATCTGCGCGCCCGGGCGATCAAGCAGCTGCTCATCGAGACGCAGCAGACGTTTATGGACTGCGAGGAGTCGATCCTCTCGGGCACCTATTACCAGGGTCTGCTCGACGCGGTGCCGTCGGCCAAGCTGTTGCAGCAGATTCGCGGGCTGAGTGAGACGTACTGCTACAACAGTCGCTCGGTGCTGGAGATCGAGCTGGCCGGCTATCGACTGCTCGGCGAGCTGCTCGGGGAGCTGGTGCCGGCGGCGCTCAAGGTGTCGTCCGCGCGCTGTCTTCATGAGCAGAAGCTGCTGCGTCTGTTACCGCGCGTGCCAAACGAGGCCGATCCGTATGAGCGGGTGCTGCGGGTGACGGACTATATCTCGGGGATGACCGACAGCTTTGCGGTGTCGCTGTATCGCAAGCTGCGGGGCATTTCCTTGCCGGGGAGCGTGCGCTTTTGACGGGAGAGCGGGTGAAGCTGGTGTTTGCGTCGCCTCGGGTGCTGCCGCATCTGGGCAAGCTCAAGGGGCGGGTGGCGGTGCTCGACGTGGCGTTCGTCGCCGACGAGCTGGGCACTTCTTTTGAAGGGACGACGCGCAAGTTCATCAGCGACCTCGGCGAGCGGCTGGCGGTGTGGGTCGATCATCACGATCACGATCGACACCTGGACTTTGCGACGGACCCGCGCTTTGTCCTCGCCAAAAAAGCCGAGCACGGCGCCTGTCCCGAGATGATCACGCCCGAGCTGGTGGCCCGAGTCGGTTCCGTCGACACCATTGTCTGTCACCTCGATCTCGACGGGCTGTATGCGGCGGCCAAGTGGCTGCGGGCGGGCGTCGAGCCGTATCCGGGGGCCGACGATGATGCGCGGGTCATCGATACGCGGATTGGGACGCCGGGACCGACAGCCGAGCGAATTGATCAGGCCCTGCGCGCCCACTTTCGCGACGACGAGCTGAAACACTGCATCGTGCGCTACCTGGCCGACGGAGCGACGGATCAGGAGGCTCGACAGCGGATCGATCGGGCAGCGGCGGACTTCGACGACATGCAGCACGAGACACTGCGGCTGGCGGCTCTTTATGAGCGACGTGGCACGGCGGTCTTCGTCGACGCGCAGGTGCACGCCCAGACCACTTTTGACAAGACCGAGCTGCTCCTGCGGGGGCAACAGCTGGCCAAGGTGGCGGTGGTGCGGCATGCCGGTTATGTGACGCTGGCGGCGGCGTTTGACTCGGGGATCGACTTTTTGAAGATGTTCGGTATCTCGGGCGGGATGCCGACGCGGGTGACGATGCCCGAAAAGCGCCTTTCCGAAGTCTTGCAACTACTTGGCGATCTATCCAATCCATAAGCTTGATGTGATTGGGTTATTTGCCAAACACTGAATCTGCTTGATTTAGAATCAGTGCTCGGCATGATGGACCTTGGTCTGTCGTGTGGAGTACTCCCAGCGGCGGGTTTGGGCGCTGACGTACGATCGCTTGTGACCGGTCGTCAGCGACGATTTTGTCTTCGTTCCAGGCCACGCTGGCATCTAGTGCAAGGAGTTCGCATGCCGATTCAACAGCTCAAGTGTAAAGATCTCAAAGCCGGCGATATCATGCTCAAATTCGCGGACGGATCGTGGATCAGTAAGATCATCAAAACCGGCGAAAAGCTGCTGGATAAAAAGGAAAACAGCGATGTCGTCCACGCTGGCGTCCTGTTCGACAACAACATCATCATCGAGGCCCAGGGCCCAGGTGTGAGCGCCAACGACCTGCGCGTCGGGAACAAGAAGTACGGCTACATTGTTTTCCGTGCCAAGAAGGCCGAGCTGGCCAGCGGCGCTGCCGAGTTCGCCAAGATCCTCTTCGACTCGCACCAGAACAATTCAAAGCAGAAGTACAACCTGTTCGGCGCGGTCGGATCGCTGTTCAAGAAGAAGGACAAGCTGCCCACCGCCGAGGACCTCGAGTCGCGCGTCGACGCCATCTTCAACAACAAGAAGCACAAGTTCTTCTGCTCGCAGTTCGTGGTCTTCGTCTACCAGTTCGTCGCCGAGCAGAATGGCATCAAAGCCAGCGACGTGTTCAAGGTCAAGGACACCGCAGTGGCACCGTCGCTGCTTGCCACCACGCTGGTCGACAACGCCAAGTTCTTTGAAGAGGTGGGCTTCCTCATGCCAAACGAGCGCTAGGTCAGTCGTCCCGTCGGACTGCTATCGGTGGTAAGCGCCCACCGTCCCGGCCAGCCTCTCGTCAGCTCGCCCACGCGTCCTTCCCTCCAGTTCCCTCACCGTCGCTGTCCGTCGCTGTCCATCGCTGCGAATCACGTGCTCAGCGGGCGCGATTTCGGCGATTGACCCTGCGGTTTCGCTTTGTTAACGTCCGGCCACTTTTTGCGAAAGCCCCCCGACATGGCGACGACGACGCTCCGAACCTATACCTTCATCGATGCCCTTCAGCCGCAGCTGGCGAGCTTTATGGGCAAGACGGCGAAAGGCTTCCTGCCGGTGCCCGGTCAGGCCTCGCTGTTCGTCGAGATTGCCCCAGGCATCGCCATCAACCGCGTCACCGACGTGGCGCTGAAGGCGACCAAGGTTGCGCCGGCGCTGCAGGTGGTCGAGCGCGCGTACGGACTGCTCGAGGTCCACGACTTTGATCAAGGGGAAGTTCGGCAGGCCGGCTCGGCGATTCTGGGACACCTTGGGCTCAAGGAAACCGATCGCTACAAGCCGCGTGTGCTGACGAGCCAGATCATCCGTGCGATCGAGCCGTACCAGGCGCAGATCATCAACCGCAACTCACAGGGAATGATGATCCTGCCCGGTCAGTCGCTGTTCATTCTCGAGACGGAGCCGGCGGGTTATGTCGCTTTTGCCGCCAACGAGGCCGAAAAAGCCGCGCGCATCTTCCTCGTCTCGGTGACTCCGTACGGCGCTTTTGGTCGGCTGTACCTGTCCGGTCCCGAGGCTGAGATCGATGCCGCCGCAGCTGCAGCGACGGCTGCACTCGAGTCCATCGACGGCAAGCAGTTTGACAAGTTTGTAGACAAGTAACCAATCGATCCTGGGGCTCGCGCGGCGGGCCACCCGGACGAGCACGAACAAGAGGGTACGAAAATGGCTGATGCGCTTGGAATGATCGAAACCAAAGGTTTTGTCGGCATGGTCGAGGCGGCCGATGCGATGGTGAAGGCCGCTCGGGTGGAGCTGGTCGGCTACGAGAGGATCGGCGGCGGCTACGTGACCGCGATCGTTCGTGGCGATGTCGCTGCCGTCAAAGCCGCCACCGAGGCGGGTCAGCGTGCTGCGGAGCGCGTGGGTGAGCTTGTCTCGGTCCATGTCATTCCGCGTCCGCACCAAAACATCGATCTGGTGCTTCCGCTCGGTCGCACCTCGACGGCGAGCAAGTAGGCTGTCATGGTCCTCGGTTTGGTGGTCGGCACCGTCGTGTCCACCCGCAAAGAGGCGGAGCTTGCCAGCCTGACATTTCTGCTGGTAAAGCCCTGCGATGCTGCGGGTCAACCGACGACAGCGGCGCCAGTGGTGGCCGTCGATGCGGTCGGTGCTGGCGTTGGTGAGGTCGTGCTGTATGCCTCGGGTTCATCGGCACGGCAGACCCAGGTCACCAAGGATCGTCCCGTCGATGCGACCATCATGGCGATCGTCGATATGGTCGAAACCGACGGGAACCTTCGTTATCAGAAAAACCCCGCATAGCTTGCGCCGAGCCGGTGTTCGAGCCGGCTGCGCCTGAGCCGATGACTTCACCGGCTCTTCTACCCAAGAGGACTTGGCCGTGCAGGTTGACGAGAAGCGCATCCAAGAGATCGTCGATAAGGTGCTTTTGCGTCTCTCTCCCGAGGCGATGAAGACACCTGCCGAGGCGGTGATGAAGGCCGCCGAGACGGGCAAGCCAAGCACCGGTACCTCGCAGCGCCCCGGTGGTTTTGTGCCGCCGCACCTGCGACAGGGGGGTAGCGCGCCGAAGCGAGCCGAGGTGCGCATTCCGAAGGGCAGCCACGGGCTGTTTGCGGACATCGATGCAGCGACGGCGGCGGCGAAGAAGGCGTTTGAGGCGTACACGAGCACACCCCTGGCGACCCGAGAGCGGATGGTCGCAGCGATGCGCAAGGTGACGCTCGACAACGTCCAGGCGCTGTCAGAGTACGCAGTGGCCGAGACAGGGCTGGGGCGGGTCGAGGACAAGATCAAGAAAAACACCCTGGTGGCGACGAAGACACCGGGACCAGAGATCCTTCGTCCGACGGCATTTACCGGCGATCACGGCCTGACGGTGCTCGACCGCGCGGCGTACGGGATCATCGGTGCGATCACTCCGACGACGAACGCGACCGAGACGATCATCAACAACGGCATCGGCATGCTGTCCGGCGGCAACGCGGTCGTCTTCAATACCCATCCGTCGGCGTGGCGGGTCTGTGCGTGGTTTATCCACCTGCTCAACGAGGCGATTGTCCAGGCCGGCGGGCCGAGTAGCTTGCTGTGTAGCGTCGCCGAGCCGAGCATCGAGAGCGCGCAGAAGATGATGACCCACAAGGGCATCCGGCTGCTGGCGGTCACCGGCGGTGGTGCGGTGGTGAAGGCGGCGATGACCTCGGGCAAGCGGGCGATTGCTGCTGGGCCGGGCAATCCACCGGCAGTGGTCGACGAGACAGCACGAATCGACATCGCGGCGCGCGGCATCATCGAGGGCGCGTCGATCGACAACAACATCGTCTGCGTGGCGGAAAAAGAGATCTGCGCCGTCGGGAAGATCGCTGACAGCCTCAAGGCCGAGCTACAGCGACTGGGCTGCTATCAGCTCAGCGACCGGCAGGTGCGCGATCTGGAGAAGCTGATTCTCGACGGGGATCACGTCAACAAAGACTGGGTCGGCAAGAACGCCTCGGTGATTGGTCGACAGATCGGCATCCATGTTCCCGACGAGTGTCGCTTGCTGTTCGCAGAGCTTCCCGAAGAGCATCCGTTTGTGCAGCACGAGCTGCTGATGCCGGTCATCGGTATGGTGCGCTATCCCGACGTGGCGGCGGCGATCGCTGGGGCGGTGCGCTGCGAGCATGGCTTTGGGCATACGGCGGTGATGTACTCGCAGAACATTGAGGCGCTGTCGGCGATGGCGCGCACAGCGAACGTGTCGATTTTTGTGAAGAACGGCTCGAGCCTGGCTGGGCTTGGCTACGGCGGCGAGGGATATACCTCGTTTACGATTGCTTCACCGACGGGCGAGGGCATGACGACGGCGCTTAACTTCACTCGCGAGCGGCGCTGCACCATGAAAGACGCCTTTCGCTTCGTGTAGCCTAAGGGTCCGGAGTCTTTTCACTTGGGTCCACTGCGCACAGGTCAGGCCGAGCATGTCGTCGCAACGGGGCCGGCACTGGGGCTGTTGGAGCTGCAGTCGATCGCGCGCGGGGTCACCGTCGCTGATGCACTGGTCAAGCGGGCGGCGGTGCAGCTGCATCTGAACCGTCCGGTGTCGCCGGGCAAGCATCTGGTGCTGTGCAGTGGCGAGGTTGCCGAGGTGGAAGAAGCGATGCAGGCGGGGCGGGTGCAGGCCGGCTCGTCGCTGTGTGATGAGCTATTGCTGACCTTGGTCCACGACGAAGTGCTGGCGGTGCTGCGTCGGAAGGTCAAGCTGCCGCTGTCGGAAGAGCTGTCGCTTGGGATTGTCGAGACGCTGAGTGCGGCCTCGACGCTGCGTGGGGCTGATGCGGCGTGTAAGGTGGCCGAGGTGCGGCTTCACGAGCTGCGGCTTTGTGACGGGCTCGGTGGCAAAGGCTTTGCGATCCTCGTCGGCGAGCAAGACATGGTGGAAGCGGCGCTGGCGACGGTCGAGAGCGTCCTTCTGCCGGGGCTGCTGCTCTCGGTCGAGCTGATCGCGCGGCCGCACCCAGACCTGCTCCTGTCGCTATAGGAACTTACTCCAACAAGTTCCCAGCAGGTAGAGCTGCTGCTTGCTGTGCCACACAGTGGGCTGATGTACGCCCCTGTGCGCCAGCGAAAATTTTGCTAGAGGTCCGTCCGTCGATAGACCGATCGGTCGTCGCTGGTGCGTGAATTTGACGACCAGGGCGACCAATATGAAGTGTGCGAGATGTCTAATATTGTGGGGAGCTGACTACAGGCCGAGGAGGAGCTTTTCGGGGGACTCGAGGCGGTCTTTGACGCGAACCAGGAACGACACTGCCTCGCGACCATCGACGACGCGGTGATCGTAGGACAGCGCGATGTACATCATCGGACGAATCTCGATGTTGTCACCGACGGCAATCGGGCGACGGATGATGTTGTGCATCCCGAGGATTCCGGTCTGCGGCATGTTGAGCAGCGGCGTGCTCATCATCGAGCCGTAGACTCCGCCGTTCGAGATGCTGAACGTCCCGCCCGCCAGATCCGAAAGCTGCAGCTTGTTGTCTTTGGCCTTCAGCGCCAGCGCGGCGATGCCTTTTTCGATCTCGGCCAGGCTCAGCCTGTCGACACTGCGCAGCACCGGCACCACCAGTCCCTTGCCACTGCCGACGGCAATTCCGAAGTCGTAGTGCTTCTTGTAGACGATCGCATCGCCGCGTAGCTCGGCGTTCAGGCCCGGGTACTCACGCAGCGCTTCGGCGCAGGCCCGGACGAAGAACGACATGAAGCCGAGCTTGGTGCCGTGCTTTTTGACGAACTCGTCTTGGAACTTGCTGCGCAGCGCCTGGATGAAGCTCATGTCGACCTCGTTGAAGGTCGTTAGGATTGCGGCAGTGTGCTGGGCCTCGACGAGTCGCTCGGCAATGCGCTTCCGCAGCGGCGACAGGGGCACTACTTCCTCGGGTCCAGCGGCGACCGTGACGATGGCTGCTGGGGCGGGTGCGGGACGAACCGGAGCGACGGGCGGGGCAGCGGCGACCGTGCTGGGATCGACGCCTTGCTCACGCAGGAGCTTGCGGGTGTTCGGAGTCAGCGCCGGTCGGGCAGTTGCCGCCGTCGCTGGTGGGGCCACCGGGGCAGCTGCCGTCGGTGCGGGAGTCGCGGTTGCCGGCTTCGGGTCGCTTGGGGCTGGTGCTGCCGTCGGTGCTGCTGTCGGTGCTGCTGCGCTGCTCGGCTGCGCGCTCGGGTCGAGGCGACCAATCGAGGCTCCGACGCGAACCGAGGCGCCCACTTGGACCAGCTGCTCGACGAGAACTCCGGCGCTGGGCGCGGGCAGGGTGACGGTGACCTTGTCTGTCTCTAGCTCGGCCAGTGGATCGTCGACGTTGACCTTGGCTCCGACGGGCTTTAGCCACTTGGCAACCACGGCTTCCGAGATGGATTCCCCGAGGGGCGGAATGATGAGTTCGATCGACATGTCGCTCTTTCCTCAGTCGGCACCGCGTCGGCGCCGTCAGGTGCTACGGGATGGGCGTCGCGAACGCCTCTTCCATCAGCTTTTTGTGCTCTAGGACGTGGGCTTTGTACGAGCCCGTCGCTGGACTGGCACTCTCGACGCGGCTGGCAAAGCGCAGTGTGACGCCATTTGGCAAAAGCGCCGACAGCCGTGGGGCGATGAACGACTGCGCGCCCATGTTGGCCGGCTCCTCTTGCACCCACACGACCTCACGGGCGGCGGGAAACTGGGCCAACAGCGACGAGAGCTCGCCTGCGCGGAACGGATACAGCTGCTCAATTCGGCACAGCGCCGTCTCCGCATCGGCGCGCCGCTTTCGCTCGTCGACGAGATCGTAGTAGATCTTGCCTGCGCACAGCATCACCCGACGGACCTGGCTGCCGGTGACTTTGCTGTCGCCGATGACACACTGGAACCGACCCTCGGACAGCTCGGTCAGCGTCGAGGTGGCCGCCGGATGCCGCAGCAGGCTCTTGGGCGACATCACCACCAGCGGCTTGCGCCACGGACGCTTCACTTGCCGTCGCAGAAGGTGAAAATACTGGGCCGGCGAGGTCGGATACACCACCTGGAGGTTGTCCTCGGCGCACAGCTGCAAAAACCGCTCGAAGCGGGCACTCGAGTGCTCTGGCCCTTGGCCTTCATAGCCGTGCGGCAGCAGCATGGTCAGTCCCGACAGCCGTCGCCACTTGTCCTCGGCGGAGCTTATAAACTGATCGAGAATGACCTGCGCACCATTGACAAAGTCGCCGAACTGTGCCTCCCACATCACCAGCGCATCGGGATAGTCGAGGCTGAAGCCGTATTCCAGGCCCAGCACCGCCGCTTCCGACAGCAGGCTGTCGTAGACCTGAAACACCCCTTGCTGCGAGGGATCGTCCGTCAGATGACACAGCGGGGTAAACCGCTCGCCGGTGCGATAGCTGGTCAGCACGGCGTGACGCTGACTGAAGGTGCCGCGCCGCGAGTCTTGCCCCGTCAGTCGCACCATCACCCCTTCGAGGAGCAGCGATCCAAACGCCAGCTGCTCGGCCATACCCCAGTCGAGCGCTTGCTCGCCGCGTCCCATCGCCGCCCGCAGGTGAAGCAGGCGCTCAATCTTCGGGTGGGGCGTGAAGTCCTTTGGCACCGTCGACAGCCGCTCGGCAATCCGTGCCAGGTCACTGCGCGATATTTTTGTCTCGGTATCTTCGACGGTGTGGTCCGGCCCGCCTTGGTAGCCACGCCACACACCATCACCGGCATTGACCGTCGGACGCTCCGAGGCTGACTTCGCCGCTGCCAGCTCCAGCTCGAGCTCGGCCTGCTTGCGGGCGACCATCGCGTCGGCTTCGCTCTGCGGCAGCACCCCGCGCTCGGCCAGGCTCTTCGCATAGAGCGCTCGCACCGACGCCAGCTTCTCGATGCGCTGATACATCAGCGGCTGGGTAAAGCCGGGCTCGTCGGATTCGTTGTGGCCGTAGCGACGGTAACAGACCAGATCGAGCACCACATCGCAGCCAAACTCGCGCTGATAGTCGAGGAGCAGCTCGACCGCGTGGATCACTGCCTCGGGATCGTGACCATTGACGTGCAGGATCGGCGTCGGGAGCAGCTTGGCGACATCGGTGCAGTAGCGCGTCGATCGCGAGTCGCTCGGGTCGGTGGTAAAGCCAATCTGGTTGTTGACGATGACGTGGAAGGTCCCGCCCGTCTCATAAGCTGGCAGTCCCGACAGTGCCAGCGTCTCGGTCACCAGGCCCTGACCGGCAAACGCCGCGTCGCCGTGGACCAGTACCCCGAGCACCTGCCGCCGCTCGACATCGCCCAGGCGCTGCTGCTTGGCGCGGACGCGACCGACCACCACCGGATTGACTGCCTCGAGGTGGCTCGGGTTAAACGCCAGCGACAGGTGCAGGGTGTGGCCCTGACGGGTCGTAAACTCCGTCGAGTAGCCCATGTGGTACTTCACGTCGCCCGAGCCCATCACCGTCTCGGCTTGAATGTCCTCGAACTCCGCGAACAGCTGCCGAGGCTGCTTGCCGAGCAGGTTCGACAGCACGTTCAGCCGCCCTCGGTGGGCCATGCCGATCAGGCCCTGCGAAACCCCACGGTCGCCGGCCAGCTGAAACAGATAGTCGAGCAGTGGAATCAGCGTCTGCCCCCCTTCGAGAGAGAAGCGCTTGGCACCGACGTACTTGGTGTGAAGAAACTGCTCCAGGATCTCCGCGTCGGCAAGCCGGCGCAGGATGTGGATTTGCTCGTCGCGACTGTGGGCAAAGCGGTTCTTCCGGCCTTCCAGTCGATCGAGAATGAACTGACGACGGGTGGTGTCGTCGATGTGCATGATCTCCGCGCCGATGCTGCCGCTGTAGACCGTACGAAGGTGCGCGATGATGGTTCCCACCGTCGAGCCATCCGGCACGCCCGCCACCCGAATGCCGCGCACCGGCTTGTCGAGGTCGGCGGCGGTCAGCTGATGGAACGACGGATCGAGCTCGGGGTTGCCTTCGGGCTCCGTCAGATCCAGTGGATCGAGCCGCGCCGCCAAGTGACCGTAGCGACGATAAGCCGCGATCAAGCTCAAGACGCGATAGGGCAGCGTCTCCCCGGGGGTTTCCGTCGCTGTCGAGCCGGTCGGCGGAGGCGATGCGCTCTCGTCCGTCGTTACTTCGCCACTTTGCAGCAGCGCCGCGAAGCTTGGCTCGACGGCGGCAGGTGATTTTTGCGAAAGCTCATACTGTTCATCAAGGTATCGAAGGTTGGCCCCGAGGAGGCCGACCAGCTGTAGATCCGAAGCTTGCATGGTAGGTTTTGCTCACACGGGCATACCCGCGACCTGCGCTCATGCCCGACTGCAACGAAGGATACTCGGAAGGACCGCTCGGGTAAACGGCTGCGACTCGGCTGTCCATACGATGCCGCCGCCATCCTCGGAGAGTCAGGCCACTGACCCGCAGCGACCCCTTGCCCTCTGCTGGCTGCTTGATCAACACTCCGCGCCGCTGAGGCCACAAGAGCCTCCGTAGGAGAACCGAATCATGAGCGATCCAGAAGCGCTCGGGCAGACGCTGGCCACCGTCAACGCTGGGCTCAACAGCCTGAGTGCGGTGTTTCTGCTCGCCGGCTACGGCTTTGCCAAGGCCCACAAGCCCGCAGCGCACAAGAAGTGCATGATGGCCGCCCTCGCTGTCTCGGCGGTGTTCCTGGTCTGCTACCTGACGCGCTTCTGGCTGACCGGTGCGCACCGCTATTCCGGGGATGGACCCCTGCGGATCATCTACTTTGGGATGCTGTTTTCCCATATGACACTCGCGGCGGCGACTCCGCCTCTGGCGCTGCGGGCGGCGTGGCTGGCGAGTCACGGTCGCATCGACGAACACCGGCGGCTGGTTCGTTATGCCTGGCCGGTGTGGCTGTATGTCTCGGTGACTGGCGTGCTCGTCTATCTGATGCTCTATCATGTCTAGACCTTCGGACTTGGAAGAGAGACAACATGGCGATGCTCGAAGAAAATGCGGTGATTGGTCCGTATCGGATCATCCGCAAGCTGGGGCAGGGCGGAATGGGCGCGGTCTACGAGGCGCTCCATCAGTCGCTGGGGCGGCATGTCGCGATCAAGGTCTTGCATCCCGAGGTCGCTCGCAACGAAGAGTTCGCGATCCGCTTTGCCAACGAGGCGCGGGCCAGCAACATCGTCGACCATCCCGACGTGGTTCAGATCACTGATCACGGTCAGCTCCCCGACGGCATTCCCTACATTGTGATGGAGTACTTGAAGGGCGAGTCACTCGGGCACCGCATCGAGCACCTCGGCGGGCCGATGAATCCGTCGGAGGTCGCGTTCCTCGCCCTGCAAATGGCCGATGTCCTCTCCGTCGCCCACGCCAGAGGAATCATCCATAGAGAAGCTTACGTAATCTCTAAGGTTTGTTTCCACGTTGGCCACTTGGGGCCACAGCGACGGAGAAACAAACCATGTCCTCTCACAGAACCCGCAGCAGCAAGATCCGCTCTCACCAGTCACTAGTACGTAATACAGATCACAACATCAGAGTCTTTGGGTACTGTCGCGTGTCCACTGACATGCAAGTGCAACATGGGCTTTCGCTCGACGCGCAGCGAGCGGAAATCGAGCGCTACGCAGCGGATCGAGGCTGGATCGTCGAAGAAATCTTCGTTGATGGTGGTTTCTCGGCGAAGAACACCGATCGGCCCGCGTTTCAGCGGATGACGCGCGCAATCAAGGATGCCGACGGAGCGATCGCCGCTGTGCTTGTGACCAAATTGGATCGATTCACTCGCTCGCTGCGCGACCTGTGCAACATCAACGAAGATTTGCTCGAGCCATTCTGCTGCAACCTTGTGGCGATTCGCGACGGCATCAACACGTTTGAGACGATGGGAAAGATGCTGCTTCCCTTCCTCGCAGTGCTCGGACAGATCGAGCGGCAGAATACCGGCGAGCGCGTAGCAGCGACGATCCAGCACATTCGCGAGCAAGGCGGGCATTACGGGAAAGTGCCGTTTGGTTTCTCGACGATAAAAGAGGGACGGCTTACGAAGCTTGTGCCCGATCCGGTGACGCATCCTTGGCTTGAAAAAGCGATTGCGTGGTATCGCGAGGGCGTGCCGATGGCGGAGATTGCGCGCCGACTGAATGAAGCGGGAATCAAGCCGCGATATGGACGGATTCTCGAGTGGACGACGTGCAAGATTTACGAACTTCTGCGCACGATGAGGATTCACAAAACGCGCGCAGTGGTGAGCGAGGCGCGATATGACAAGCGGGAAGCGTACAAGCTTGCGTATCAGCTACGCGGCGAGGGGAAAACGTATACGGAAATCGCGGATGCGCTCAATGCTGCGGGGCTGCGTCCGCTGAAAGCCGCTGTGTTCCGCTACTACAGTGCGCAGGAACTTTTGCGGTCTGCCGTCTATCACGATCGCAGCACGCCTCGAGGGCTTGC
>JAEUKA010000075.1 GCA_016794465.1 Myxococcales bacterium
TGGGGCTTGATGTCGCGATGAACCACGCCCAGGCGGTGCGCTTCCTCGAGTGCAGCGGCGAGCTGTCGCATCACTGCAATCGCCCGCAGCGGCGCGAGCGGCCCTTCTCGATCGAGCACGTCGGAGAGATCATCCCCGTCGACCAGCTCCATCACGAGGTACGGCATATCGCCTTGCAGGCCAAAGTCAAAGACCTGCGCGATAGACGGATGGTTGAGCTGACTCCAGACTTTCGCCTCGCGCTTAAAGCGCTCGACGGCATCCGGCTCAGCAAACGTCTCCTTGCGCATCATCTTGATGGCCACTGCCTTGTCGACGGCAAGGTTGGTTCCTCGGAAGACGACGCCCATCGCGCCCTCTCCCAAGATTCCGTCGAGTCGGTACTGACCATCGAGCGTGCGGCCAATCATCGAGGCCGCCCATTCGTTCTCGGTCGACATGAACCCCGGTTAAAACGGTACGGTGAAATACCAAATGGCTCAAGGGTCACGCCGAGAATTCGTGCGCTCGCTTTCTTCCGTCGGAGACAAGCGGCCTCGGGCTTGCGATTGAGGCGTTGCGGTCCGCGTCCCACATTGTCGCCTAGTTTGCTCTTTACGCCGGACGGCTCGCCGTGCCAAAAAAACGCCATGAAGCGACCTATGATCGTCTTTGCGTGTGGAGCCATTCTGTTTGCGACGACCTCAGCGTTGGCGCAGGCCAAGTCCGCGCCGCTGTCGGAAGCCGCAGCCAAGGCCGAGTCCGAGCGGGCCGGCAAAGAAGGCGAGCGACTGCTGGCGCAACACGACGCTGGCGGAGCTGTCACCGAGCTGGGGAAAGCGTTTAACCTAAGCAAAAATCCGCGCTACTTGTTGCCGCTCGGATTGGCCTTTGCCGAGGCGGGTCGTCCGCTCGATGCCCTGGATGCGCTGGGTCGCTTTCTGAAAGAGTCACCGACGCTGCCCGATCAAAAGCGACGTGAGATCGGTGCCAAGCTAGGGGTGATGCTCGATCAGGTGGCGGGGACCGTTACCGTCGAGGCCACCCGACAAAATGCCCAGATCAAGCTCGACGGGCGGGTGATAGGGATGTCGCCGCTGGAGTCGCCGCTCCGGCTGAATCCCGGCAGGCACGAGCTGCAGATGGTGCCGTCGCCCACGGACCCATCGAGCGGTGCCACCGTCGTCATCGATATCAAGCCGGGCGAGAGCAAGGCAGTCAAGCTGGAGCCGGGGGCGCGCTCACGGTTCCTCGAGCCGCAGGTGATGAATGAGGAGCTGGACCCGGCGCAGCGCACGACTGGGGCAAACCAGGCCGTCACCACCGCGCCAGTCAGCAAAGGCAGCGAGTTCAACTTTCGCGAGCTACCGAAGAAGTGGTGGTTTTGGACGGGCGTCGGTGCGGTGGCGGCAGTCACCATCGGACTTGGCGTTGGGCTTGGCGTCGGCCTGCGCGATCGCGATACAGTCCCGACGGAGAGCTTCCCAGCAGTGACGAACTGGCCGGGCGGTCCGATCGACGCTCGCATGCCCTCCAGCCTGGCCTACGGGTACTGATCATGAGGACGCTTTGTGCTCCCCTCCTTTTTGGCACCCTGCTGCTGGCTGGGAATCTGGCCGGCTGCAGCGAGGACAACGATGCCTGCGAGGGCCGACCCGAAACCTGTCTTTCGCTGACACTTTTTGGCGCAAGCGGAGTGGTGGCTGCCGATCAGCTCAAGGTGCTGATTTTGCGCAAAGAGCAGCCGGTTTCTCCGTCGACGCCACTGAGCACGGTGCAGGACTTTCCGTTCAAGGTGGCAGTGCTGTGGCCCGACGGACCCGGTAACCTGAGCGTGCGCAGCCTCCTCGCGGGCTCGCTCAATGGTGTGAGCGCCGAGCTGTCGCTGGATCTGCGCAACGGCCAGCACGCCCAGCGAAAGCTGACGCTGTTTCCGCCGCTGCCGGGCACTACACCGATGGACATGGCCAAGCCGCGCGACCTGAGCATGCTGCCCGATCTGTCGACGCCGAAAGACCTGACGGCAACGCCCGATCTGACTGCGACGCCCGACTTGTCAGAGCTGCCCGACTTGACCGTAACTACCGACTAGCCAGCGCCGGAAGGATCAGCGCTTCGAGCTGGGCACTGACTTCCTCAAAAGAGCGAGCGGCGTCGACAAAGTGGATCGGCTTGCCGGATGCTTGCCACGCCTGTGCCTGCGCCTGGTACAGCTGGGCCACTTCGCGCTGGAAGTCATCGACCTCGAAGATCTCTTGCGCCTGGCCACGCTTGGCCCGCCGCTGCGCCGCAATTTCCACCGGTAAGTCGAAGTACACCGTCAGATCAGGAATTGGAAACGGCGCATTGAGCTGGCGAACCAGCTCGATCGGCACCCCGGCGGCGGTCTGATAGGCCAGCGACGATAGGACATAGCGGTCGCAGACCACGATCTTGCCATCGGCGAGCGCCGGCTCGATCTCTCGCGACAGGTGATCGGCCCGATCGGCTGCAAACAGCAGCGCCAGCGAGTGGGGCGAAAACGGCGCATGCTCACCGCGCAGCACACCTCGGATGAGTCTTCCGACGGGATTTCCGGTTGGCTCGGCTGTCTTATGGAACCCTCGTCCGAGCGCGGTCAGTCGTTCACACAGCCATCGCTGTTGGCTGGTGGTGCCGGCTCCGTCGATGCCCTCGAAGACCAAGAAAAAGCCACGGCGGCTGGGCTGTGGACTTGTCGTCGTCGTCGTTGTCATGCGCGGCGGAGTGTACGACGCCACCACGTCCGGTCAAGACCGTCGAGCATGCCCGCACGTGGTGCGCCATCTGGTCCAGCTGGGCAAGTTGTGCAGCGCTTACCCGCCCAAGTGGACAGGATCTGCACATATTGCAGGGGAAAATATTGCCCAATATGTGCAAATTGTTCTCATGAAATGATTGTTAAAATATGTTTGAAATCAAGAACTTGTGTTGTTATGTGTTGAATCGCTACTGCTGATTGCTGACTGGGGTTTTCGCACATGTCCTCTTTGGCTGTACCTCTCCTCGCTCGACTCACAGTTCCCGTCGCTGGTTCTGCGGATCGCTCTGTTCGTCCGCTGGTGTCTGGCGCGCCACTTCCGCGACCGCTGGTGTCTGGCGCTGCTGTGGAGGCCACAGATCTCGTTGCAGACCTTCGCCGTCGTCGGGAAGCAGCAGGATGGAGCAGGGCAGCGCTGGCGGCTCGGGTCGGCTTGTCCGAGAGCACCATTCGCAACCTGGAAACTGGCCGTCACTTGCCGACTGCGCAGACGCTGGCTGCGATTGCGACGGCGTTGCCCTGGTCAGCATCGGGTCGTGGTGAATGTCGAGAGGACGCTGCGGGACTGCTCGATCGGGGACCTGCCTGCTTGGTGGGAATGGATGATGGACTGTGGACTCATCAGCTGCTGTTGGCTGCTCTGAGCGGGGAAGGTGGGTATCTGGCTCCGTCTCTGTTGCTGAGCGATCCGGCGTGTGCAGCGGCGTTTTGTGCGTATCGCAATCGGCCAGCCCTGGATGGTCGCTGCGAAGTCGGTATGTGGCGAGAGGTTGCGCGGGTGATTCGAGCGCTGGTCGGTCGGAATCCTCTTGACATTTGGGCGATTGCCTGCATGGACGGTCGCAAAGAGACAGCCCTGTGTGAGTGGCTGCAAGCCGAGGGACTGAGCAGGCTGCGGGTGTTGCTGGTCGAGCAGAGCTTGCCGCTCCTGACCTCGGCGTTTCGTCACGCGCTCGGACGACTGGGAACGGCGCCTGAGGTCCAGCTGGGTGGACTGCAAGCCGAGCTGACTCAGCTTCCTCTGTATCGTCTGAGTCAGACCAGGCAGCGACAGCTTTTTTGTCTGCTGTCGCCGCAGCTGGGGCTGGTAGAGAGCGAAGTTCTGGTGATGCGACAGGCGCTGGTGAATGCGCAGCAGCGCGATCTGTTGCTACTTGGCTTTGATGTAGCGATGGGTGATCCGCGATCTGTGACGGATCGTCCAGCCGAACCGCTGCTTCTGCACGCCGACAGCACCGAGCCGCTGTTGCGCGCTTTTGTCGAGCGACCCTTTCAGCTGTATGTGCGTGACCTGCGGGCGCTGCAGATTGAGGCAGTACTTGATGTCGCCGGGTGTGCAGTGCCGGCGAGCTATGCTGTCGAGCTTCAGACTACGGTGACTGCTCCACCGCGCAAGCCTCGTCGCTACGCAACCTGGCGCAGCAAGCGCTTTCAGTCACAGACGCTGGCCGCAGCCATGTTGACCGAGGGCTGGCAGCTGCTGCGAGAGTGGCAAGATGACAACCAGACCCCGGCGGCCGGGCTACATCTGTACGAGCGGACTCGACCGAGCGATCCGTGCGCCTCTGACGGACCAGGCGGCTTTGGCCCGGTGCCCGACTGGACGCGGCTGCCGCTCTGGACCGATCCGCCCTACGAGCCGTGCCGTGAGGTTGTGATTCCTCGCGGTCGCCGGCGTCTCGTGACACTTTGTCGCGCGGTGTCCCGGCTGCGCTGTCATGCTGTCGCGGTGCGTTCACCTGAGTCCGCGAGTGCCGTCGGAAAACGGATTGCGCGGTTGGCGTATCTCTTGCTTTAGGCTTTGCCCATGACCCGATTGACTAGGCAGATCTTGGTGTTCACGCTGGGGCTCGGCGTGCCGTCGTGGGCGGTGGCGGACCAGCCCATGACAGGCTCTGGTACTTGTACCGGGATGGTGGATGGCGTGGCCATTGCGGGAACGACCAGCATGTGGATCAAGGATGCCCCCGTCGACCTCTCCAAAGGTCATCCATTTGGGAAGGCCGAGTGCGAGTGTCACAGCCGCGACGTTCAGATGAGAGTGGTGATGCAGACCACTGTCTCTCAGGTGGGCGCGTTGCCGCAGATTGCAATGTGGACGGGAGACGATGTCTGTTCGGATTCAGCGCGGCGCGTCCCGGGGGCTCGCTGTGAGCAGATTACTACCAACAATCCGCCTGGGAACTCGCAGTTCAAGCTAGATGCCAGCAGCTTTCGGCAGACGGTGCCTATCGATATCGGACTGCCAGGAGAAGCCATCACGACGCCGCAGAGCTTGCCGGCATCGATGACACCGACGTACTCGTGCGATACCGGTGGGCCGCAGAACTATACTGTGCAGGTGCTGCTCGGTCCATCGGGGCCTTCCCCTGCGACGTGCAAGCTGCCGCTGGCGGTGAATACGCGCGGTCCGACAGCACCGACGCTGGATACGGTGGGAAGCGGGAACTCTGCTCTGACGGTGCGCTGGTCGGTGCCAACGGGAACGACGGATGCGCAATATTACCAAGTGCTCTGTCGCAGCAAGAACAGTCCCAACACGCCGGTGATGTCGGAGGACTTCCTGAGTGCTACGCCGTACTACTTCTCGGCGTGCATAGATGGGGTGCTCTATCGAAGGCCGCTCAACTCAGCCAACACCAACACCACAGAGGCGCGACCGGGACTTGGTGCGACGCCGGTGGCTGGCAAGTTCCTGGTCGACCCTCGGTTCATCTGTTCGGACCGCATCACGGCGACGACTACTGATCTGTCGGCGCGAATCGAGGGTCTGAACAATGGCGAGGACTATGAGGTCATGGTGGTGGCGATCGATGGCTACGGCAACGCCACCGAGTCTGCTGTGGTCATCGGAACTCCGCAGCCAACCAAGGGGTTACTCGATGATGTCTGTACAAACGAAGCGAACTGCCCGACGGGATTTGGCTGTAGCGCACTGGGGGCAAGTGCTTCGCCAAGCTCGCTCCTGCCCGTCGCTACGTTTGTGTTGTTGTTAGGTCGCTCTCGTCGACGGAGGGCTCGGTGATGACATCGCTAACGAGAGCAGTAGCAGCAGTGGTTCTGTTGTGGGCGGGAGCCGCGCAGGCGGATGTGACCGCTTCCCCCCAGCACGTGATGTTCGAGGTCAAGTTTGGTCCCTATGTGCCACATCTTGACGACAGCGTTGGGTTTGGCGGCAAGACGCCATTTTCGGATCTGTTTGGGGACTCGTCGTCGGCCAAAGGCAGTACTCCGTCCTGGGGTCTGCTGGGGCAGGGTGAGCTCGACTATCAGTTCTTCAACCGCTTCGGCATCTTGGGCATCGGTATCTCGGCGGGGTATCACTACCGAACGGCCAAGTCGTTTGTCCTCGATCCCGCGACGAAGAAGTACTGCGATGTGAAGGTCGACGAGCGAGGTGGTCGGCGCTACGTGATTCCGAGCAGTCCAGAGCGCCAGGTCGCTTACAGTGACTGTATCTCAGACGATGAAGACCAGCTCAACGTGGTGCCGCTGTCGCTACTTTTGAGCTATCGGTTTGATGTCCTCGACCGTCGGTTCCAGATTCCGATCATTCCCTACGTGAAGATTGGTCTGGCCTACTACGTGTGGTGGTTTGGCAACAGCAGCTCCTATGTGGCGTCCGTTCCGACCAAAGACAGCGACGGAAATGACAAGTTCCTGGATGCCAGTGGTGGCTCGCTGGGCCTGGTCGTCCATCCTGGGCTGGCGCTGGACCTGTCGGCCCTTGATCCGGTGGCTGCACGCGCGATCGATCAGGAAGTTGGGCTCAATCGGGTGACCGCTTTTGTGGAGCTGAACTACTCGTGGGTCAATGGCTTTGGTCAGGCGCGCAAGCTCAACCTCTCTGACACGACGCTGAGCGCTGGGCTTGGCTTCGAGTTTTGAGCGGCAATATGAGGAGTCGGTGAGGTGTAATTTCCCAGCGAGGATCCTGATGCAACAGAAGCCCGCACAGCCTGAATCGAAGTCGTTTTTGATCGACCCCTTTGTCCTGCTGCGCAAGGTCTACGATACCGTCGAGCAGCTTACCGAGCCGGCGCTGGAGAAGCTGCTCACGACCAAGCGGTTTGCCAAGCTCAACGGCAAGGTGATGAGCGCGATCCTGCTCTCGCATCGAGCGACCCGCGAGAGCGTCAGTGCGATGTTGCACTTGTGGAACTTCCCAGCGCGCGAGGACATCCTGCGACTTGGGGAGCTGACCCTGCAGCTAGAAGAGAAAATCGACAAGCTCACCGATCGCATCGACGATCTAGAGAAGCGGATGGCCAAGTCGGCGGGAGGCCAGGATGGAAGCAGCGGGGCTGCGTAGTCGGGTTGCCGGGGTGCTGGAAGCTGCGGCGCACTACTCACCGCTCGGTCAGGGACTGTCGCTGTTTGAGCACTGGCTCGATGTGGTGAGCACGGCGCTGGGCGCTCGCGATGCAGCCGTTGGACCGACTCCCAAAGAGGTGATCTGGCGCAAAAACAAAGCGCGGCTGTATCGCTACGAGCGGAAGACACCAGCGACGAAGAAGACGCCGGTATTGTGCATCATGCCGCTCATCAATCGCGCCTACATCCTGGACTTGCGGCCAGGAGCTAGCTTTGTCGCGTACCTGCTCTCGCAAGGCCACGAGGTCTACCTGCTCGATTGGGGAGAGTGGAACGATGAGGATCGCAGCCTCACGCTGGACGCGCTGCTGACGCAGTACATGGCGCGAGCGGTGCGAATGGTAGCGCAGCGAGCGAGTGGGCCGCTGACGATGCTCGGCTACTGCATTGGCGGAGCGATGGCGACGTGCTGTACGGCGCTGCACACCGAAGGACTGATCAAGAACTTGGTGCTGCTGACGACGCCGATTGACTTTGCGGATGCCGGACCGTTCGGCGTGTGGACGCGGCCGGAGGTGTTTCCGCTGCAGGAGCTGACCTCGGTGTTTCCTGCCGTGCCGGGCGCGTATCCGGACATTGGCAGCAAGCTGCTCCAGCCGCTGCCGGCGAGCCTGGGGCAGTTTGTGCGCTTGGAAGAAAAGCTGCGGGAGCCACGGTTTGATCGGTACGGCTGGCAGGCGATGTTTCGCTGGGTCAATGAAGGAGTGGCGTTTCCAGCGGGCTGTTATCGACAGTGGATCGGCGAGTTTTATCAGCACAACAAGCTGGTTCGCGGCGAGCTGGTGATGGACGGGCGGAAGGTCCTGCTGGCGAACATTCGCTGTCCGATCCTCAACGTGGTGGCCTCAAGTGACGTGATTGCACCACGACCGACGACGAGCGCCATCCTTCAGCACGTCAGCAGCGCGGACAAAGAAGAGGTGATCGTCAAAGGCGGTCACGTCGGCATCGTCGTCGGCAAGGCAGCGGCGGTCGAGCTGTGGCCCAAAGTCGGAGCGTGGCTGGCCGCGCGGGATTAGTTGAGCTTCGTTGGAAAGCGTCCGCTGGCGATGAGTAGGTCAAGGTGGGACTGGCGGACGAGGTCTTCGGCTTGGGCAAGGGCTGTTTCGGCGTCGCGGGCTCGTCGTTCGGCGTCCAGTGCTTCCATGTTCGAGGTTGCGCCGGCGCGGAAGGCTTGCCGGGCCATGCTGGCAGCCAAGGTCGCGGCACGCTGCGCCTCATGAGCCGCCGTCACCGTCTCACGGGCACGAGCGAGCGAAAAATGGGCTGCTCGGACCTCGGCGCGGGCTTGCAGCTGCGTTGACCACAGCGAGATCTTGGTCTGCTCGTACAGCGCTTTGCGCTCGTGGCGGAGTCCATAGCGCAGACCTCCGTCGAACAGCGAGAGGCTGATGTCGAGCCGAGCCTGCCAGCCGAGGAGCGGCTGCACAATCGACGGCGGATCTTGAAAAAACGGCGCAAAGCTACCTGAGACGGTGGGCAGGAAATCGACAAAGGAATGGCGGATCAGTCGCGAGCTGGCCCAGGCGCGGGCTTGGAGTAGCCGCAGATCGGTGCGTCGCCACAGCGCATCGCCGAGCGCTTCGTCCAGGACCGGAGTGTTGTCGAGCAGCGGCTCTCCCAAGACATCGATCGGCCCATCGTGCCCAATCAGCGCGCCGAGTAGCTCTTGGGCACGATGCAGCACGGCGCGGGCACTTTGCAGCTGTCCCTCGGTGACCTGCCAGTCTGCGCGCGCCCGGACTTCATCGAGCAGGGTGCCGACGCCGCCCGCCGCCCGCCGCTGGGCATGGGCGAAGTGCTCAGCAGCAAGATCTTGAGATCGGCTCGCGACCTCGACCTGTCGCTGTTGCATAAGGACGAGCAGGTAGGCACGGGCCGCAGCGACGGCGACTTTTTGACGAGCATCTTGCGCCGAGATCTCGGCCACCTTGACGTTGTCGTCGGCGTGTAGCCACTGTGCCCACCGCGCTGGCGCCAGCAGCGGCACTTGCACCGTCACGTTGCCCGAGACTTGATTGGCGCCCGCCACCAGCCGCTGGGTATCGCCCGTCCCCAGGACTCGATCGCCGTCGAGCCGGTTGTAGGTCGCCGCCATTGTCAAGGTTGGCAGCGACGAGGCACGGGCTTGCTCCATCACCGCGATGAGTCGCCGCGTCTCGCTACGAGCCAGCAGCGCCGTCGAGTTGTAGGCCAGCGCTCGCTCGACCACTTCATCGAAGCCGAGCCGAGCCATCGGGACCTCGACAGCGATGGACCGCGCCTCGGTAGGCAGCAGTGACTGCTGTAGCTCTTTGCGCGCAGCATCGGAAAGTGGCGGCTCAGCCCCGAGCACAGGCCCGGCGAGCAGATCGATCGCCAGCAGCGTCGCCAGCATTGTCACAACGGATCGACTACGCATCGACCGACTCCGCGCGACTCGCCACCGGCTCGCTGGCCCCGTGATCCTCGTCTTCGTCCTCGTCGTCGCCGCCTGGCACTCCGAAGCGACCGAGCAAGCTGTACAGCACCGGGATCAGAAACAGCGTCATCACCGTCGACACTGTGAGCCCGCCAATCACCGCGCGAGCCAGCGGCAGGTTGGTTTCGCTGCCTTCACCGATACCGAGCGCCATCGGGATGAGTCCAACAATCGTGGCAATCGTCGTCATCAGGATCGGACGCAGCCGGGTCTGGCCGGCATGTACGGTCGCCGCCACCAGATCGTCCCCGCGACGCCGCAGCACGTTGGCATAGTCGACCAGCAGCACGCCGTTCGAGACAACGATGCCGACCATCATGATGATGCCCATGAAGCTGTTCACCGACAGCGTGGTCCCCGTCACAAACAGCGCCACCATCACACCCGCCAGGCCGAGCGGCACCGACATCATGATGATCACCGGCTGCAGCAGCGACTTAAACTGCGACGCGAGCACCATGTAGACCAGCACCACCGCCAGCAGCGCCGACAAAAGCAGTCCGGCAAACGCCTGCGCCTGGGCTTCTCGCTGACCGCTGACTTTGACCGAAAAACCTTCGGGTGGTGGCAGCTCTCGCAGCGCATTCTCGACGGCAGACGAGGCATCCCCGAGGTTCGAGGTCGCCGCAACATTGGCCGTCACATCAATTGCCCGCTGCAGGTATTTGCGACTGATCTGCACCGGCCCACTGGATCGATCGATCCGCGCCAGCGTCGACAGCGCCACCATTCCACCTTGCGGCGAGCGCAGGAAAATGTCTGAGATGTCGTCCACCTCGTCGCGGTAACGGTCACTCATGCGGACGTTGACGAAGTACTCGTTGCCGGACTTGGGGTCGTTGTAGCGAATCGGCTGAAACTGGGTACTCCCCGAGAGTGTCGCGAGCACTGACTGTGCCACCTGCTGCTCACTAATCCCCAGCACGCCGGCCTTTTGCCGGTCGACGACGATGTGCAGCTCGGGATAGTTTTCTTCACGGGTCACCTGCAAGTCCGTGAGCATCGGGCGACCTTTGTTGTCCTGCAGGGCTCGCAGCTTCTGCAGCACCCGCTTGGCATACAGGGAGCCTTGTTCTTGGTCTTGGCCCAGGATCTCTACGTCGATGGGCGCCGGCTGGCCGATGTTGAGGATGCGCTTGACGATGCCGCCGGTGAAAAAGAACGTGACGATGCCAGCGGTCTTGGTGGACAGGGCCGAGCGAACGCGCTCGACGATCTGGGTGTCGCTCTCCTTTCGCTGGCCGCGCGGGACGAGCGCGACCTGGATGTTGCCGCTGTGTGATCCGGTGTTGCCGGTAAACAGTGCCGTGCGGCCGCCAGGCAAGCCGATGTCGGACAGCATGGCGACGTGTAGCGGTCCCTCGCCCGGCCTCGGGGCCAGGCTCTCTTTCATCACATCCTCAAGCTGGATCGCGATGGCTTCGCTGCGCTCGACGCGGGTGCCAATCGGCGCTTTGTAGCTGAGGGTGAACTGGCTCTCGTCGGTCTGCGGAAAGAACTCGCTGCCAATGCGGAAATAGAGCGGCACCGTCCCGGCACACAGTCCCAAGATCACCAAGATGGTCACCAAGCGATGGCGCAGGACGGCCTGTAGGGCTCTGGCATAGGCGGCATCGAGTCGATCGAGCGCGGCGGCAATCCAGCGCACAAAGCGTGGCCCGGACGGAGCGTGACTTTCCGCAGGCTTCTTCAGCCAGTACAGGCACAGCAGCGGCGTCACCGTGCGCGACACAAAGAAGCTCATCAGCAGCGAAAAGCTGATCGTCAGCGCCAGCGGAATAAACAGATAGCGGGCCACGCCGGTCAGAAACAGCACCGGGAAGAACACCACAATGGTCGTAATCGTCGACACCAAGATCGGCATCGCCACTTCCTGCGCCGCTTTGAGCACCGCCTGTTTGCGGGTTGGCTCGGTCAGGAGGTGCCGGTGGATGTTCTCTAGCTCGACAATCGAGTCATCGACGAGCCGTCCCACCCCGAGCGCCAGACCTCCCAGCGTAAAGACGTTCAGCGACTGCCCGGCAAAGTACAGCAGCACAAACGTCGCAATGATCGACAGCGGAATGGCCACCGCAACGATCCCGGTCGCTCGAAGCGACAACAGGAAGACCAGGATCACCAGCACTGCCAGGCCGCCACCTTGCAGCGCTTCGTGCTCGAGTGCTTTGACCGCGCTGCGGATGTACGACGACTGATCGAACGAGATGACCAGCTTGACGCTCTCGGGCACGCCATACAGCTTCGGCAGCGCCGCTCGCACTGCATCGACCACCGCAATGGTGTTGGCCTGCGGCTGCTTGAGGACGCGTAGATAGACGCCGCGTACGCCCGAGACGCGCACGATGTTTTGCTGATCGGCGGTGCCGTCGAACACTTTCGCCACGTCGGACAGGCGCACCGGCTGGCTCTGCGGCTGGCTTGGCTGCGCAGGCTGCAGGATGATCGACTCCAGCTCACGCGGGTGCTGGACCTGGGTGTTGGAAAAGACGTTCACGTCGCGGTCGCCGGTCTTCAGGTTCCCACTCGGCAGCAGCAGGTTCGAGGCCCGTACCGCACTCACCACGTCGAGGATTCCCAGCGAGCGCGCCCGCAGGGCATCTCGCTCGACTTCCACCTCGACCTCGCGCTGCTTGCCGCCCCCTGGCGTCGAGGAAGCCACCCCCGGCAGTCGCTCTAGCTGCGGCTCAATCACGTTGTAGGCCAGGTCGTAGAGCTGCTTTTCATCCAAGCTGTCCGACGAGATCGCCACCGTCACAACCGGGATGTTGGTGATGTCGAACTTGATGATGAACGGCTGCTGAATGCCCGGCGGCAGCGTGTTGAGCATCTGCGACACCCGCTGCTGGACCTCGAACTGGGCGTTGTCCAGGTTGGTGCCGTAGGAAAACCAAGTACTCACCAGCGAAACACCCTGACGAGACGTGCTCTCGACCCGATCCACGCCTGGGGCCGCTGCGACAGCACGCTCGACAGGAACGGTAATGGCCTTCTCGATGTCGGCTGGACCGGCCCCGGGATAAAACGTCGCGACTCGGACCACTGGGATGGTGATGTCGGGAAACAGGTCGACCGACAGGCGCAGCAGCGACTGTAGCCCCAGCACCACGGTCATCAGCGACATCATCAAGATCAAGACGGGATTGCGCAGCGCCAGACGGGTCAGCCACATCGGTTCTTTGCTAGTACAGCTTGCTTGGGGGCAAAGACAATCGCGAACTGCCCGTGAGGGATTTTTTGCATTCCGTAGATCATTAGATCCCCGGTGGTTTGCGATGTACGCAGACCGGGCGAGCGTAGTACGCGGGGTAGATGACAACACTTGAGCATGTACAGCCTGCCGATTGGGCCGCGCCGCGCGGCTATTCTAATGGTGTGGTGGCTCCCTATGGTCGGCGACTGCTGGCGGTGGCGGGTCAGGTGGGCTGGCGGCCCGATGCCACCATGGTGACACCAGCGGACGGAGAGGCCGCCTTTGTCGCGCAGTTTCGCCAAGCGCTCGCCAACGTCGCGACCATTGTGCGGACAGCAGGCGGCGAGCTGACCGATGTGATGTCGCTGCGACTCTATGTGATCGACAAGCAGCACTACCTCGCGTGTACCCGTGAGCTGGGCCGGGTCTATCGCGAGATCTTCGGCAAGCACTACCCGGCGATGGCCTTGATCGTGGTCGCTGGTCTGCTCGAAGACAGCGCACTGCTGGAAATCGAAGCGCTGGCCGCGATTCCCTAGTTCGCGTTCGCGGGTCTGCAACAACCGCTGTGCAGGTCGCGGTGACGTGTCTGAAGTCTGCAACAACCGTTGTGCGGGCTGCGGTGCAGTGCAAAAGAACTGATCCGAGCGTTGCGCAGGTCGCAGGTGCGCTGAGTAGATCCGCACAGACTTTGAAGTCCCCGCAAGCCTACTCGAGAGGGTCCGCACACACTTTGAAGTCCGCGCAAGCCTACTCGAGAGGCTCCGCACACACTTTGAAGTCCGCGCAAGCCTACTCGAGAGGCTCCGCACACACTTTGAAGTCCGCGTAAGCCCTCTCGAGTAGGTTTTTGGACGGGTCAGGGGGTTAGCAGGGCCTCGGCGGAC
>JAEUKA010000079.1 GCA_016794465.1 Myxococcales bacterium
TAAATCACAATCCGCCACTTCGTTCTCCCCGCAGCGGGCGGGTACGGGCCATAGATGTACACAATTTTATTTTCGCATTCTTTTACGAGGTCTGCGATACGTTTTCTCTGCTGCCTGTTTGCAAATTCCGTCCGACGAGCGTTCACTTCACTCCAGCCTCTCTAATTCTCCTCCTTTTCCACCAACCCCGACGGCGGGGAAAACCCGGCAGCTACGTCTCGACGGGAAGTTGATCCACCGCGACTTGAAGCCGTCGAACATCATGGTCGAGAAGCGGCCTGATGGCAGCTTGGTGCCGGTGGTGATGGACTTCGGTCTGGCGCGGGAGGCGGGGGAAGGGCACGGGCTGACGGAGTCGGGGGCGGTGATGGGAACCCCGGCGTTTATGTCTCCGGAGCAAGCACGTGGCGAGGCCCGGCACCTGGATCGGCGATCGGATGTCTACAGCTTGGGTGCGACGCTGTTCGATGTGCTGACCGGGCGGGCTCCGTTTGAAGACGAGACGGTGGTGAGCGTCATCCTGGCGGTGATGAATCAGGAGGCGCCGTCGCTGCGTAGCTTCGATTCGGCGCTGCCGGTCGCGCTGGAGACGATCTGCGCGCGCTGTCTGACCAAAGACAAGGAGCAGCGCTACCCGACTGCGCAAGCGCTGGCCGAGGATCTGACGCGCTTTTTGAACCGGGAAAAGATCTCCGCCAAGAAGGTCAGTCTGACGTATCGCTTGATGTGGCGGGCGCGGCAGAACAAGCCGGCGGCGGCGCTGGTGCTGTCGCTGCTGGTGAGTGTGATCGGCTTTGCGGGTTACGGACTGCGGGCGCGCTATGTGGCGCAGAAGCAAGCGGAGCTGGCGCGGCAGATCGCGCAGGACAGCAAAGACATCGAGTGGCTGGTGCGAACGGCGTATGCGCTACCGCTACACAACGTCGAGCGCGAGCAGCAGCTGGTCCGCTCGCGGATGGATCAAGTCGAGGCCAAGCTGCGATCCTATGGAGAGCTGGCGGCGGGGCTCGGGCACTACGCACTCGGTCGCGGTCACTTGTCGCTGCATGAGCACAAGCGCGCCCGCGTTCACCTCGATGAAGCGCTGCGCCTGGGGGAAAAGGGGCCGGAGCTGTACGCGGCGCTCGGGCGGGTGCTGGGAGAGCTGTATCACGAGGCGCTCCTGGAAGCGCGGCGCGCCGGGGAAAAGACCTGGGTGGAGCAGCGGCAGAAAGAGCTGCAAAGAGAGCTGCTTGATCCCGCCACCAAGGCTTTGCAGAGAGCCCTTTTGCACAAGAGCGAGCTGACGCTGGATGCGCCGGACTACATTGAAGGACTGCTGGCGTACTACGGAGGGCGATTCCCAGAGGCCGATCAAAAAGCGCAGGCGGCCCTGGCAGCGACTCCGTGGCTATCTGAAGCGGCCAAGCTGCGGGGCGAGATCGCCCAAGCCCAGGCCCTGGTCAAGATCAGCGATGGCAAGCATGACGAAGCGCGCGCGCTGGTAAATAACGCCATCGGTCACTTGCAACAGGCCGCAGATATTAGTCGTTCTGATGGACTCATATACGCAGCGCTGGCCCGCGCCGAGCTGGATCTGGCCGAGGTCGATCGCCTGCAAGGCAAGTCTCCGGAAGCTGCGTTTGCCGCCGCGAAGGCCGCTGCCGAGCGCACCATCACCACCTTACCCAGCGAGGCGAGCGGCTATCTGGAAACGGCGCGGGTCCTGTACTTTTCCGCCAAGTCGGCCCGCTTCAAAGACAAAGGCAAGAGCAAGGCCGACACCTACACAGAGGCGATCCACTATGCCCAGCAAGCAATCGACCGCAGTCCCAAGAACTTCATCGCCTGGGACACGATGGGCAATGCCCTGATGTGGCGAGCTGTGCTGGAAGATGGGGTCGGCCAAAACCCCGAGCTTTCCGTGCAGCAGGCCGAGCGGGCACTGCGGCGGGCGCTGGAGCTTGCACCCAGCTCGCCCTGGGTTCAAAACGACCTGGGAGTCTGCTTCGCCAACTGGGGCAACTTTCTTTTGGCCAAGGGCAAGGACCCTCGGGGGCGGTATCGGCAGGCGCTGCCGTTTGCCAAGCGCGCGGTGGCGCTCGATCCCAAGTATCTGTTTGCGTACAACACCATCCTGATGGTGATGGCGCAGTACTCCGATTACAGCCTGGAGCACGGCCAAGACTTTGATGACCTGATCACGGAGGCCGCGCAGCTTACGCAGCAGTGTGGCGAGGGCTGTGCCAAGTACCTGATCTTCCAGCGCAACCTGGCGGGACTGTGGCTGAACCAGGCGGGGCAGACCCTGCGCAGAGGCGACAGTCCCCTGCCCGCGATTGCCACCGCCCGCCGCCACCTGGCGATCGTGCGCACGCTCGACCGTCAGATGTACACAGAGTGTCTGTTTTCTCGCTATGCCGATACGTTCGAGGCTGAGTGGCAGCTGCGGTCGGGAGCCGATCCCTCGGCGTGGGTCGACGCAGCGCTGCCGGCGATTCAGACCTGCAAGTCCTTTGATGCCCAGGCCGAAGACCCCTATATGCTCGAAGCACGGCTGCGGCTGACCAAAGCGGCGTGGCAGGCACGGCAAGGTCCCCCGGATGCGGCGGGGCTCCTCCTGGCGCTGTCTGCAGCCACCAAGGCCGTGGCGCTCAACCCCGAGAAAGCCGAGTCCCATCATGAGAAAGCGCGCGCGGCCTACTGGCTGGCCACCACGCTGACTGGGGCGGCCCGGGAAGCGCGGCTTCAGGAAGGAATCACGGCGGTTGAGCAGGGGCTCAAGGCCAATGCAGCGTCGGGAATCTTGTTGGCGATGCAGGCGGTTCTGCAGAGAGAGCAAGCCAAGACCGAAAAGGATGCAGCCGTGGCGGCGAGTCTGCGGGCAGCGGCCGAGCAGAGCTGGGACAAGGCGCTGGCGATCAATCCGCTGCTCAAACAGGACTACGCCGCGCTCTCGCAGAAGTAGCCGTTACGGAATGCCGTTCATCAGGTTGGTCTTGGAGCGCAGATCGACGGTCGCGGCATCACAGTCGGGAATCGCCGCTGCGCAGCCGAGAGCCAGCTCGGGGTGGCGGCGGTAGTCGTTCGGAGCGGTCTTGTTGACGCAGAACGCGCCATCGGGACCCCAGATTGCCTCGAGCTTGCCAATCGGATCATTGTCGCGCACCTTCTCGAGCGGCGCGCTGATCAGGTACTTGGTGCCATGGAAGGTGAACGGATCGCCGCTGCCGCAGTAGTCCGCCGTCTTCATGCGGATGAAGCTCTGCTGCCAGTCCCCCATGACCGCCGCGCTGCCATCACCGACGATCGCCGTCGACCATGGGGAGTAGCCACGCGCCAGACCTTCGGCAATCGCACCTTCCTCACAGGTGATCGTGATCGCGAGCGGATCGACCGACTTCGCGAAGGTGTCTGGGTCCCAGTAGTAGCCCTGCTGGAAGACCACGCGCTCATCGGCGCCGCCACTGCCTTTGCAAAGACTGGTCGGAACCTGGGCCTTGGCGGCGACGTAGATCAGCTGAGCCGTGACATCCGCGCCCCACGCCTTGATCACTTCGACGGGAAGCTCGCCGGTCTTAAACTCCCAGTTGAAATAGGTTTCGCCACGACCGGTGGGGTTGGGCACAGCGATCACCAGCTGGGCTCCATTGGCGTTCAGCTGATCGACGCTCATCGTGTCACAGACGGTGGCCGTAGCATCGCAGAAGCTGATCCGCAGGCTGGTGCGAGCGACCTTCATGTTCTTGACGGTATAAAAGGAGCCACCCATCGCAAGGCCCTTGACCAAGCCATCCGCGCTGACGTGGTGATCGAGGGCGAGGGGGTCCAGGTTGACAGCCCAGCCCCGGACCTTCCAGCCACCTGCCTGGGGATAGAAGCCGGTGGGCTTGTAGAACAAGTCACTCCAGTCACTGTGGTGCAGGCCAAAGTCGTAGCCAGCCGCGTTGGGGTTGTTGATGTCGTCACCGTTGTTGTCGGCGCAGGTGCCGGTATCAGGGTCACGTGACTGGCACACCTTGATCTTGTTTAGGACGTTGTCCTGGTCGCCAGCATCCCCACTGGAACAGCCGCCGAGCAGCAGCAAAGAGAGTCCGATCGTTTGAGCAAACAGAGAGCGCTTCATGGAAAATCCCCCTTAGAGATGTCCCCTCGCTGGCATGGCTTTCACACGGTGGTAGACCGCGCGTCGGCTCCGGCAAGGACTTGGTGTGAGATATCGACCGGAAGAGCTCCGGTCACGGAAGTCCACAGTATCAAGGCGCAGAAGAACAATCGATCGCGCCAGAATTCCCGCAGAGATCGGCGCTGTTGCGACTCCCTGCACCCGGCTGCACCGCGCGCATGTGCCAGCCACCCGGTCGATCCCAGCGCCAGCGTGCCACCCGCTGTAATCGTCTGAGAAAACTACATTTTCTGTGGGCTTGCGCATCTATACCCAGTACTTGGCAAAGGTCATGCCACCCGGCCCTTCCCTTCCGAAAGGGAGTCTCTGTAGCGGACTCCTTCTCGCTTCCTGTGGTGATTCCTTTGCGATTCCTATTGGTTAGGAATCGGCACTCCTTCTCCGGCAAAAGACCATGAGGAGTCGCTTCTCCCACCTGTAGGACGCTGCGTGGCACAGCCTGGGTGGCACAGCCGTGTGCCAGCCCCTGTGCCACAGGTCGCTCCCGTATAATGGTTCCATGTCTGACCATGCCTCGACTCTGCGGGAAGCAGAAACCCCGCGCACGGACGAGTACGTCACGGGGAAGCGCACCCCAGGGGTAGCGCTGCTGTTTCACTGTGGGGCCCCCAGCTCGCTGGTGCTGCCGTTTCACAATGGCGAGGTGGAGGTCGGTCGCGGTACGCACGGCATGGTTCCCGATCAGCGCATGTCGCGGCGGCACGCTCGCATTCAGTTTGATGGCCGGCGCTTTGTGCTGACCGATCTTGGCAGCCACAATGGCACGGCAGCGGACGGCAGGCCGATTGCCGCCATGCAGCCGAGCGAAGTGCAGCGCGTGGTCCGGATGGGAGACTCTCTGTTCGGGGTGTTCCTCGACATTGCTCCGCTGCTGCAGCGCGGCGTGATCTTTGTCGAAGGAAAGGTGCTGGGGCCGGCACTGCAAGAGGTGTTCGCGCTGGCCAAGCAGTCGGCGCAGTTTGGCGACACCCTGCACATCACCGGAGAGAGTGGTGCCGGCAAAGAGATGGTCGCGCATGCCTTTCACGACAGCGGGCCGCGTCACGGAGGTCCGTTTGTCGCCGTCAACTGTGCCGCCATCCCGCAAGGAGTCGCCGAGCGGCTGCTGTTTGGGGCCCGGCGCGGGGCGTTTTCCGGTGCGGACAGCAATGCCGATGGCTACATCCAGGCCGCCGCCGGGGGCACGCTGTTCTTGGATGAGGTGGGCGATCTCGATCTACAGGTCCAGGCCAAGCTGCTGCGGGTCATTGAAACCAAAGAGCTGCTCCCGCTCGGCGCCAACCGGCCCCACCGGGTCGAGCTGCACATCTGCTCGGCCACCAACAAAGACCTGAAGATCCTGGTCGCGCAGGGACGCTTTCGCGAGGATCTGTACTATCGCATTGCGCGCCCGGCGGTTCACATTCCCCCGCTGCGCAAGCGAATCGAGGAGATTCCGTGGCTCGTTGATGCGGCGGTGAAGCGGACCTCTACCTCGGCCTCTGTGCACGCGTCGCTGGTCGAGATGTGTCTGCTGCGACCCTGGCCGGGCAACATCCGCGAGCTGCTCGTCGAGGTCCGCAGCGCCGTCCAGAACGCGGCGATCAAGTCGTCCGGTCGCATCGAGTCGCGCCACCTGCCGGAAGGCGCTGGGACGGTGCTGCGCTCGCTGTCAAGCTCTCCGGATGCGCTGCTGGATGAGCCGACGCCGACCCCGCTGCCCGCCGACAAGTCGTTTGACCCGGCTGACTATGCCCGCATCGAGCAGGCGCTGCGCAGTCACCAAGGCAACGTCGCTGGTACCGCCCGCGCGCTCGGCCTGCACCGGACCCAGCTGCGACGGCTGATCGAGCGCTACGGACTCGATCCGCAGCGCTATGTCCAAGAGACAGGCGGCCACAAGCTCGACCTCGATAAGTAGCGGCCCCGTCCAAACCTGCGCGTACCACGTGCTTAGCGGGCGAGGCGACCGAGCTTGCGCAGGGTATCCAGCTCGCCGTGGAGGACCAGGACATCGCCGGCGGCAAGCTTCTCATCGGGCGCGGGTCCCAGGTGACCCGGCGTCTCCCCGCACTTGCGCGACAGCACCATCACCCGGTGGGTTTCGACCAGCTGCGCAATCGACAGGCCGCACAGCGGTGACTCCTTGCCGACGACAATCCGGGCCGTAAACAGCTCGCGTCCGTCCAGGGTAAAGCTGCCCAAGATGTCCAAGTCGAGCACCGACGCCGCCACCAGCGGAGCCGCAGCCGCAGCCGAAGAGAACGCCACTTCCAGGTGAAACGCGTCGCGCAGCTTGTTGGCAATGTTCTCGTCAAACATGCGCAGCACCACCCGAATGTGAGGATTGAGCCGCCGTGCATCGAGTGCAATCTCGACGTTGGCCAGGTCATCGTTGGTGGCAATCACCAGCGTCCGCGCGTGGTGCAGGCCCGCCGCTTCCAGCGACTCCTCTTGCCGAGCATCCATCAGCAGCACCGGCACGCCCATCTGCTGCGTCCGCGCCAGGAACGACGACTCGGTGTTCTTCTCGATGACCACCACGTCGAGGTGCCAGTGCAAAAGCCGCTCCAAGATGCGATAGCCGACGTGACCGAGTCCGCACAAGATGATGTGATCGCGATAGGTAGAGGCCAGCACCCTCGTCCACTCCTTCTGATTTTCCTGGCGCGAGAACAAAAGCAGCGTCGCCCGCACCACCGTATCGGCCACCACCAGCAGCCCGATCAGCGGATAGCCAAAGTACACCGCCCGTCCGAGCCACTCTTTGGGCATCGGATACACCGACTCCAGGCCAAACAGGCTGTAGGTCGCAAACAGGCTCTCCAAATAGTCGGGCGCGACGCCGTCCTTGCGGGCGTAGGCATGAATCACCAGCATCCCGACCACCAGCAGCACCCAGATGAGCACAAAGCTGAGCCAAAACTTCTGGATCACCAGCCGCACAAAGCGCAGCGTCGCTCGCATCCGCCGGGCCGCTCGCCGCCGGAGGTGTTCGCGACTGTGCTCTGACTGCGCTTCCACGCCGCCGATCCTACGACAGTCCGCCGAGCCGACCCTAGCAATCCGTGGAGTCTGCCGTGGAGTCAGTCAAAGCTTGACAAGCAGGGCCGTCTGCAAACCAATCTCTGCGCATGCACATCGAGAGCTACTCGGAACACGTCGCGCTGCTGCGCTCGCTCGGCACCCTCAAGCAGCGGGGACTGTCCCCTCGCGGCGTTCTCTTTCTGGCGCTGTCGTCACAGGGCCGTATCTACCTGGCCTTGCCCTCACAGCCCGAGCAGCTGACCTCGGAGAGCCTGCGCGTCGGTGAAAAGATGGCGCTGCGCTGGCCCGATGCCATCGGCGACAACGTCCCCGAGCGCCTGTACCACTTCGACAGCATCCACGCCCTGCGCGACGACTTTTACATCTTCAACGGCGACCGGCGGCTCAAAGACCCCGGCAACGCCATGGATGTCGGCACCGTCATCGCCCGCTTCATTAGAAGCTGCGGCTCCTCCAGCGTGTTCTTCGGCTGTACCCCGCACCAGCCCGGCAGCTGGCTCATCGGCGGCCCGCAGACCGTGGCGCTGCACGACTATGGCATCGTCGAGGTTGTTCCTGTCCCCGGCGGCCTGCTCGCCCGCAAGATGCACGATGACCGGCTGTACCTTCTGACCTTCTCCGACATCGCGCGCACTGGCCACTTGGAGGGCTGGCTGCCGGTGTTTCAGTCGCCGCTTGGCAACATCCTGCTGGTCGAGCGACGGGTGGTTGACAACCGCCTGACCCTGTCCTGTGAGCGCGGCCTGGTCGAAGTCGAAGTCTCGGACCTGCCGACTGTGCGCGAGCGGGCCCGCCTGCCGTTTTTGCTGCCGGCGTACGACGAAGACGCGATCGAGAGCCTGGACGATGACTTGGTCGAGCAGCTGACGGTCTGTCCGGCGGTGCTGGGCCGGCTCGGGGGGGAAGCGTTCGTGCTGACCCGGGGCGTGCCGCAGCCGTGGGGCCTGCGCGATCTCGCCCCCGCCGAGCTGTGGACCGCCCCCAGTGGCGAGCTGCGCGAGATTGAGAGCTGGCTGACCCAGATCGGAGTGGCCGCACAAGCGCTATGATGCAGCCCATGCCTTCCGATTCGCGACGGACCTGGGTTTCGGCTTCGCTGGCGGTGCTGCTGACGGGATCGGCGGTCGCCCACGCAGCCGAGCCGCAGGTGGGGGTGCGCTCGCTGGCGATGGGTGACAGCCTGCGGGCGATGGCCACCCAGAGCGAAGGGATGCTGCTCAATCCCTCGGGTCTGGCGCTGACCAAGCAGTTTCAGGCGACCGGCTTTTACAGCCTGCGCTTGCCGTCGTTTGGGCACTTTCTCCACGCCTCGCTGTCCGACTCGATCACCAACCGGCACTTTGCACTCGGGCTCTACTACAACTACCTGACCGAGAAGCCGCGCTTTGCGTTTCGGCTGCGCAGCGGCGGCGAGGCCTTCACCCAGCTCGTCCAAGGGGCCGAGATTGTCCGCACCGGCCACGAGTCCGGCACCGCGCTGGCGATTCCCATCGGCGAGCGCTTCACCCTGGGGGCCAGCCTCAAGTACGGCTACTACACGCTGCGGGCGCAGCTCGGTCCGGACATGGCGCCGCCCGGTCAGACCGCCGCCGACAGCCGCATCGATCGGGAAAACAGCGTGGACCTCGGCTCGGTCGATCACGTCGTGACCTTTGACATCGGCGCCACGGTGCGACCGTTTGCCGGCCTGCACATCGGCGTGGTCGGGCAGAACCTGTGGCCCCATGGGGTCGAGATGCCCACCTTGCTCGGGATTGGCCTCGGCTATCAGCTGGGAGAGCGGCTGCTCTTGGCCGCCGACACCGTGATAAACTTCACCGGTCAGCAGACGTGCATCGACATGAGCGGTACCACCTGCACGGAGACGGCTCGCAAGACCACGGTGCGCTTCGGCCTCGGGGGAGAGTACGCCATTGCCGGTCGGGTGCCGCTGCGGCTTGGCTACCTGTATGACAACGACCTGCGCGCGCATCACACCACCTTTGGGCTGGGTTTCATCAGCCGCGACCCCGGCTTTGCGATTGATGTGTCGGTGCGGCAGCGCGTCAGCGGCGGGTCCGAGACAGTGCTGCTCATCGGCCTGCGCATCTTGCGCGGTGACGGCCCAAGCGAGGCCAGTCAGTAATGGACCTCCGGGACGAAGGCGAGCTGATTCGGCGGCTCCAGCAGCATGACGAGAAGGCGTTCCAAAAGTGCGTCAAGCTCTACCAAGCCAAGGTCTATGGCCTGGTGTTTCGCATGCTCGGCAGCCAGGCCGAGGCCGAGGATGTCTCGCAAGAGGTCTTCGTCACCGTCTTCAAGTCGATTGACAGCTTTCGCGGCGACTCGAAGTTTTCGACCTGGCTGTACCGGATTGCCGCCAACCACTGCAAAAACCGCATCAAGTACCTCAAGCGGCGCGCCCACAAGCAGACCGGCGAGCTGGATGATGCGGCGGAGCGGGAGCTGCTCGGCTCGGCGCACAGCACGCTCGGGCAGAAGCAGGCCAGTCCGGTCGAGGCGCTCGAAGGCCAGCAGCTCGGGCACATTGTCCAGCGGGCGATCACCAAGCTCGACGAAGAGCACCGCCTGCTGCTGGTGCTGCGCGATGTCGAAGAGCTGTCCTACGAAGAGATCATGCAGGTGACAGGCTTGGCCGAAGGCACCGTCAAGTCACGGCTGCATCGGGCGCGGCTGGTCCTCAAAGAAGAGATCGCGCGCCACACCAAGTAAGGCGCCGCAGAGAGCAGCGGAGTAGCGGAGTAGATGATGAGCGAGCCAGTCGGAACCAAACCAGCAGCGCCCGAGCCGCAAGTGCCCGAGCCCAGCCCGCCCAGCCCCGCCGAAGCCGAGCAGACCGCCGCCGAGCTGCGATCGCTCCTGTCCGGGCTGGGGACGGTCGAGCCGCCGACCGATCTGTCCGAAAAGGTGCCGCAGATCATCGAGCGACGCTCCCGAGGGCGCTTCTTTGGTCGCCGCCGGCTCTTCGATCGGATTCCCTTTGTGTGGGTGTCGCTGCTGATGCTGATCACGACCGCCCTGCTCTACGCCGTCCTGCGCATGGCCCCCGCCGTCTTCTCGCCCTAACCGCCCAAAACCAACCTCCACCTTGGTCGGGAGCCGGTCACCCGGTCAAAAAGAAGCCGGCTCCTTGGTCTAGAGCCGGTTGCCTGGTCAAAAAGAAGCCGGCTCCTTGGTCCAGTGCCGGTCTACCGGTCAAAAAGAAGCCAGCTCCTTGGTCCAGCGCCGCTCTTCCGGTCCAAAAGAAGCCAGCTCCTTGGTCCAGAGCCGGTCTACCGGTCCAAAAGAAGCCGGCTGGCTTCTCGGATGCCGGTGAAGCGGTGTCTACGCAGCCGCGATGAGTACGTCGGCGGGGGAGGTCGCCGTAGCGGCTTGGACCAGCAAGCGGTCGAGCAGCGCCAGGTCGCGACAGGCCAAGATCTTCTGGCGCACCGCCTCCGGCACCACCATGGGACAAAGCTTGGGCGCCTTCAGACGGTGGCTCTCGTCAGTGACCTTGACAAAGCGGGTACAGCCATGGTCATTTCGGGACGCATCTCGACAAAGGAAAGCACTTACTATGGGCTGGCAGCTTGAAAAGAGTAACCACAAGGTTTTTGAAAAGAACACGCTTGTAGTAGTCGCTAGTCAATTGCGGTTTCATCCAATTCTCCTGATCAAGGATGGCAAACATATTGCTGAATTTCAGGAGAAAATCCGATCTCGCTTTCCAATTTTCTCCGAGCAAATAGCTCGGGTAATCGTTAGCCAACCGAATCCTAGCGACGGTGAGGTTAAAATAGAAACATTAGAAGAGAAACAGTATCTGTTTAAGAAGGAAGATGGCTCTACTACAATCCTGCTAAGTTCGAGTTCTTTGGCTCTTGAGAACAGAAATCACGAAGAACGAAGCCAATTGATTTCTGATTTTGATATGGCCATCAATGCATTGCTGGCCATATATGCACCAGTTTCTGCACGGAGGATTGGCCTCCGGTATGTAAATGTAATTGACAAAAGCAAAATATCTGGCGATTTGGGAAGAGAAGTTAATTGGGCTCAATTGATCACTGAGAAGTTTCTAACTTGCCCAGAAGGAATGGTTAACCTAGAAAATACTTTGTTTTACAGCGAATTCACGTCACCTATGCCAGAACCTTTGTTGGGAGCTATGACATTGCGTTACGGACTGATCCGAGCATCAGATCCAGTAGTGAAATTTCGATTTGATACGGATCGGTATCTTGAGGGCGCGTTTGACGTTAGTTCTACTAGCGAAAAGATAACATCCTTTGCAGATGATATTTTTTCCTTATTTATTTCCGCCGCTGGACCGGAGCTTCAAACTTGGATGAAAGCCAAGGAGTAGGGACATGTTAGACTTGACCAGTTGGGCGTTGAGCAGTCTCTTGTACGCAGCGGATGGTGAGTTGCGACTAAGCAGTGAGTCGAGTCGTCCTCGTATTGTTCGTGTTCTCACAGCTCCGGAGCAGACAGCCCTGCCACCAGAGCTGTCCTGGGTCGATATCACGGCGAGCACGTTAGCTGCTCCCATCTCACCGGAATCTAGTTCCGTTTCTGCTTCAAACCTGGATACGCATCCAACGATGAGGGTGCTTGAAGATTCCATTATGCTCATCGGTAGTATGTCTGGCATTCCAATCAACCAGGAGCATGATGAACTGGTCTCCAAGCGCTTGAATCAGCGCATGACTGGGCGCACACGCAGACTTATCAAATCGTAAATGGAGTATTTGATGAACGAGCGCTGGCCTCCGATTTACGACTATGCGGAATTGCTTGCTACTATTAAGGATCTAATTAAAAATGATCGGCTCACTAGTCAGTTCTTTGAATCTAAATTGGACACTGAGAAATCATTCTTTCAAGGAGACATTTTGCACCTCCGTGCTCCTTTTGCATACCTGAACCAAGATGCGCAAGCAGAAGCGATTGATGAAAATTCCGGTTACTGGCTTTTATTATCGAATTCATGCGATTTGGACAGAAAATTAGATGAAGTTCCGTGGGCGCAGATAGTGCCCATTGAGTTGTTTGATGATTTACCTAAAGAGGAGATAGAGAAATACAAGAGTTACCAACTGTCGCGTGCATTTTATATCCCAGAATGGAGCGGTGACGTAGCAGGACAACATGGCATTGCCGACTTCTGTAGACCAGTAACTATTAGCCGCGAAGGCGTTTTTTCGCATGCAACAGTGGTTGCAAGACTAACACGATATAGCTGGATATTATTGCACAGTTGTTTAGTGAGATATCTTGCACGTGACGACGGTCGGCGCGATCCCAGTTAACCAGTTAGATCTTCCATGAACCGCGGCCGCGAAGGCGGCGGGCCTTGGTGTAGAGTGCCGTCGTGTCTACCAAGCGCTTTTCTGGAGCTGACCGTGCGGCGACTTCCCTTGGCCTTGGCCCCGGCGGTGGCGTCGCTGTCCACACCTCGCCCCCCGGCGGCACAGGCCCAGGACCGCTGCGCCGCGTCCTGCCGCACAGCGAGGATGCCGAAGAGTCGGTGATCGGCGGGCTGCTGTTCTCTGGGCGGGCGATGACGCTGGTCGGCGACATCATCAACGCGGACGACTTTTACGACGCCAAGAACGAAGCCATCTACGCCGCGATTGTCGATCTCGACCAGCGCTCGCGACCAGTGGACCTGATCACCGTGGCCGAGCAGATGCGGCAGAGCGGCACGCTGTCGAAGCTGGCGGCGCACGGCAGTGAAGCGTACCTGGCAGAGCTGCTGAACAAGGTCGCCACGGTCGAAAACATCGCCCACCACGCGCGGATCGTGCGGGAGAAGGCGACGGCGCGGCGGCTGATCTTGGCGGCGTCGGCGATTCAGGAGCGTGGCTACTCCGAGGAGGTCGATGTCGATGGCTACATCGATCAGGCGCAGCAAGCGGTGTTCGAGATTGCCAATCGCTCCAATCGGCAGAGCTACGAGCCGGTGCGGCGGGTGCTCCACAACGCGATCAAGGCGCTGGAGCTGCGCTTTTCGCGCAAGCAGGCGGTGACGGGCGTGGCGACCGACTACCTGAAGTTCGATGAGATGACGGCGGGGTTTCAGCCCGGTGATCTGGTGATCATTGCGGCGCGACCGTCGATGGGAAAGACCGCGTTTGTGATGAACTGCGCCCAGAACGCGGCGCTCAACCACGGGATTCCGACGCTGGTGTTCTCGCTGGAAATGTCCAAGGAGTCGCTGATTGAGCGCGTGCTCTGTAGCGAGGCGCGGGTCGAGTCGCAGAAGCTCCGCTCGGGGTTTTTGGAGACGCGCGACTGGATTGGCATCACCAAGGCGGCGGGTCGGATTGCCGAGGCGCCGATGTGGATCGATGACAGTGGCTCGCCCTCGCTGATGGAGATTCGCGCCAAGTGTCGGCGCTGGCGGTCGGACACGTCGGTCTTCCCGCAGGGGATCGAGCAGCTGGGGCTGGTGGTGGTGGACTATCTACAGCTGGTCCACGGCACGCCGCAGGGTCGCGAGCAGAACCGCGAGCGCGAGATCAGCGAGATCTCACGCGGATTCAAGGCGCTGGCCAAAGAGCTGAAGGTGCCGGTGGTGGCGCTGTCGCAGCTCAATCGCTCGGTCGAGTCGCGGGCGGACAAGCGACCGATGGCGTCGGATCTGCGCGAGTCGGGCGCGATCGAGCAGGACGCCGACGTGATCTGCTTTATCTACCGCGATGAGTTCTACAACAAAGAGACGCCGGACCGGGGCGTGGCCGAGATCATCATCGGCAAGCAGCGCAACGGCCCGACCGGCACCGCGCGCCTCAACTTCCAGAGCCAGTACACCCGCTTCGAGAACCTCGCCGAAGACCGCAGCGAGTAACCGCCCGCTTGGCTATTCGTCCGTCGCTTCGTCCGTCGCTTCGTCCGTCGCTTCGCCCGTGAACTCGATCGACTCCGTGAGGAGCCAGTCCCACATGACGGCGCTCCGTACCTCGCGATACTTGTCTTCTGGATCGACGATCACGAGCTGTCCGACTCGGCCCTCGCTGGCGGGATGGTTGTCATACGCCAGGAACGTGGAGTCCCCGCCATCCAGAATCGGGAACCAGTCGGGCAGGAAGTAGGCGTCGCGCGCGCCGTCGATTCCCTCGCAGCCCGAGTCGGTCTTTGCAAGCTCCAGGCTGAGCTGCCAGCTTGCGAGCAGGCCGTCGAGCGACAGCAGCCGATAGCCGCCATCGAACACGACGCCCGCGACCCCATTGGTGATACGGAACAGCGCCGCCAGCTCTGCCGGCAGAGGCCGTCCCAGTGCTTGCTCCGCTGCGGCAAGCTGCTGCTCGGTTGCGGGTGTCAGGGTCCCGCCCACGTTCTGAATGCGCGCCGCCAGCTGCTGGGCTCTCGATGCTAGGTCCTTCATGTTTCCATGATGCCCAACTTCGCAGCAGAGCAGCAGCGGATTGTGCCGATGGAGCCTGGGTCTTGAAGACAAGGGTCGATTGGGGGGCGTTGAAAAACTCGACAGCAGCATTCGACAAGGCGCGGCAGACGGCGGGGGAACGACTCCGGTAGCGTGGACGGTCAGGCGGTCGCACAAAAAGGAGCGAACGATGACACCAGAGCGCGTGGATGCGGTGGTGATCGGTTCAGGATTCGGTGGGGCGATTGCAGCATGTCGCCTGGCGCAAGCGGGACAGCGGGTGCTGATTCTGGAGCGTGGCCGTCGCTATCCTCGGGGGAGTTTTCCGCGCCGGATGGACTCCTTACAGGACTGGATGTACTCGGATGCGCAGCAGGGACTGCTGGAAGTAAGGCCGCTCCTCACCGAGATGTTGGCGCTGCAGGTGGCGGGTTACGGGGGCGGATCGCTGCTCTACAACAGCGTGCAGATGCGCGCGCCGGCGGCTCTGTTTGACAAGGGGTGGCCGCAGGGAGTGACGCGCAAGTCGCTCGACCCCTACTACGATCTGGCGGCGTATATGCTCGACGTGAAGCCGATTCAGGAGTCGCAGCCGCTGGGAGTCCCAGAGCGGACGCGGCGCTTGCGGCAAGCGGCAGAGTCCCTGGGTCGAAGCGGACAGTTTTTCCTGCCCAACCTGGCGGTGAACTTTGGGCAGCCGGAGTCGGTGTCCAAGAACAAGTTCGGAGTCGATCAGGAGGGCTGTCGGCACTGCGGAGAGTGCATCATCGGCTGCAATCATCACGCGAAAAACACGCTCGATTTGAACTACCTTGCCGTCGCAGAGCAGCATGGGGCCCAGGTCAAGACGGGCTGTCGCGCGCACCGGATCACTCCTGAAGCGGGCGGCTACTGTGTCTCCTATCTGGACCACAGTGACGGCACTCCGCAGGGCAAGGAAGCGCGCATCCTGACGCGGCGGGTGTTTCTGTGTGCGGGTGCGGTCAACTCGACCGAGCTGCTTTTGCGCTGTCGCGATCAGCACCACACGCTGCCAAAGATCAGTGCCAAGCTTGGTCACGGCTACTCTGCCAACGGCGATCTGCTGACGCTGGTCTTTCACACCAAAGAGGAGATGCTGCCGTCGCGGGGACCGGGAATTACCAGCGCGATTCTGTTCGATCGTGGCCGCCATCACAAAGATCCCACGTGGTTCCTGTTGGAAGACGGCGGGGTTCCGGAAGACATGGCGGTTCGGGGGCAGTCTCTTGATCCGAAGCGACCGATGGAAAAGACCGGACAGGTGCTGTGGGAAGACCTGCTGCGGGTGATCGGCGCGCGTGCGGATGCACCGACTGCGGATGCGCGGACCCAGCACAGCACGGTGCTGCTGCTGATGGGACGGGATCACGCCAGTGGCACGATGACTCTGGATGGGCTGACCGGACAGCTGCGGATGCGCTGGGAGCTGGCCCCCAACCTGCCTCTTTATACTGCGCAGACTCGCTTGGCCCAGGATGTTGCCAAGGCGCTCGGCGGTGAGCTGACCCACAACCCGACCTGGAAGCTGCTGCATCAGCCGATTACCATCCACAACCTGGGCGGATGCAACATGGCCGATGATCCCGAGCACGGTGTCACCGACGGTCATGGTGAGGTGTTCGGACATCCGGGTCTGTTCGTTCTGGATGGATCGATCATTCCGCGTGCGATTGGCGCCAATCCATCCCACACCATCTCGGCGGTGGCCGAGCGCAGCATCGAAGGAATCATTGCCCGCATCACCGGTCAGCCCAGCTGGCAAGCCCCTGAGCGAGCGCTGGCCAAGCACATGGTAGAGCCGCTCGACCAAGTCCACATTCCCACGCTCGGAACCGCCGAGCCAGAGAGCCACATGATCAGCATTTCGTTTCACGAAACCATGTCCGGATCTGTCTTCCCAGGATGGTCGCCCAGCACTGACTTTGTCGGCGCTGCCCAGGCCGGTCTGAAGTCGGGCAATAAGATGCGCTTTACACTCCTCATATCGATTCTGGATCTGGATGAGTTTTTGTCCGATGTGGATCACACCGCGATTGCCACCGGCGTGCTGCACGTCCCTGGCTTCACTGGATCGGAAGGAGCCCCGATCTCTGCGGGTGTGTTCAACCTGTTTGCGCCGTCTGATCGTCCCGATGCGCGCAAGATGCTCTATGCCTTGCCGTTCTACGGAGAGGATGGACAGCCGTATCTCCTCGACGGATTTAAGGATGTCCGTGACCACGGATCGTTTGATGTCTGGGAGTCGAATACCACGCTCTACACCGTGATTCGCCAAGGTCACAGTCGCCAGGGGGAAGTCCGCGCAAGTGGCATCCTGTCGATTGATCTCGCCCACGTACTGAAGCTGCTCGCGTCGCTGCATGTCACAGGTGCTGCCAATGCCAAAGAGCGCGCCCACGCGATCGAGCGACTGGGTATGGCGTTCTTCGGAGCGCTGTGGAAGGTGTACATCGAGCCGAAGCTGCCGAAGCTTGCGCAGGGAGTCATCCAATGAAGCGAACCAGCGTCTTGGGTCTACTGACCGGATTTATGTTGATATGTAGCGCGGGCTGTAAAGACAAATCTCCGTCGCTGACGCCGCCGCAAGTGGGGACTCCTAATCCCGTTGGGACTCCTTCCCAAGTGGGGACTCCTTCCCAAGCGGAAGCCGCGCCCCGGATTCACTTCACCTCGACGCTTTCAAAAGAGGAGCGGCGCGAGCTGTATCACCTGCCGGAAGGAGGAGAGATGCTGCCGCTCGACGTGGTGCGCGCGGTCGAGAGTGTCCGGACGTTCAAGCCGTTTCTGGAAGATGTGCAGCGCTTTCGCCTGATTCCCGATCCCGAAGATCCAGACGGTCTGCCGGTCGGAATGTCAGCGCAGCTCCGTGAGGGCAAGCGGGCCGAGCCCAAGATGGTCTTTTTCAACTGCGCCGCCTGTCACACTGCGGAGCTGACGTATCGCGGCAAGGTGGTACGGGTTGACGGAGCGCCCGGGCAAGTCGATATCGCCGGCTTCATCGTCGAGCTGCTGCAGTCGATTGACTCCACGGTGGTCGATCCGCAGCGACTCGCTACGTTTGTGAAGCGACTGCGACCGCTGCCGGGGTCAGCAAAAGACGCCAAGGAGGAGCTGCAAGCGGTGGCGACGGCCACGAAGCTGCTGCAAGAAAAGCTGATCTATCTAAAGCGGCTGCGGAGCCTGCGCCCGACGACGACAGCGGGGTTTGGACGACTCGATGCGTTTGTGGCGGCGCGCAACCTTTTGTTTGGCGACAAGTACGCGATCGATGTGAACTCGCCGGTGAGCCTGCCACCGATGTTTGGACTGAGTCGGCTGGGCTGGTTTCACTATGACAACAACACCAACTCGATCTTGCAGCGCAACATTGGCGAAGATCTGGGCGTCGGAGCGGTCGCAGATCTCCACAGCGGCGAGTCCACCGTCGAGGTTCGCAACCTGATTCGCCTGGAGTCGCTGGCGGCGAAGCTCCAGACTCCGCGCTGGCCGGAAGAAGTATTCGGCAAGCCCGATGCGGCGCGCGTGGCACGGGGAGCGATCCATTATCAAAAGGAGTGCGCGTCCTGTCACGACAGCGGTCAAGAGGGCAAGTTTCCCGATCGGGTGGTCAGCCTTGAGGACCTGGGAACAGACCCCAATCGCTTGCGCAACTTTGCGACGCCGGTGGGCAGCGAGCCGTTTTCCCAAGCACTGGGCGCAGCGCTTGAAAAAGTCGAACAGAAGGCGTTTGCGCGCGAGCACATCACCGCTGAAGAAGCCAAGCAGCTGGAACCCCCGCGTGTGATCTGGCGCACCAGCAAAGGCTATGCCGCCCGACCGATCGATGGCGCGTGGGCGACGGCTCCTTATCTACACAATGGCAGTGTCCCCACGCTCCTCGACTTGCTGCGACCCCCCGCCGAGCGACCGAAGACATTCCTGACCGGAAGCCGCGAGTTCGATCCCCTCAAGGTCGGCTTTGTTCACGATGGCGCGGCGGGCGGCACGTTCCTTTTGGACACCACACTCGACGGCAACCACAACACCGGACACCTCTACGGAACCACACTCACCGAACCTCAGCGCCTGGATCTCCTGGAATACCTAAAGACTCGCTAACCATCAGCCCGCTTCCTTTCCCAGCAACAGGATGATGATCGCAGATCGTGTGGATTGAGCCTGGCGGAATGTCCGTGTTATAGCCGGTCCATGAAAGACCAACTGCGAGTGTGTACGCTGGCGCTTTGTCTGGGGGTCGTGGGTTGTACCGAGCCAAACCCGGACATTGTCGATGGCGGAGACGTAGCGGTTGGCTTGGATCTGCGCGAGGACGCGGATCTGCGGAGGACGGATGGCAGCAGCGCGGATCTGCGCGCGGATGGGCGGTGTCAGACCAAGAGCAGTGCGCTCCTGCTCAAAGATCGCGGCCAGTTTGTGATGCCGCTTTTGACCTGGGCACGCAGCCGCTATGCCGTCAGCTTCTACGACGATCACCTCAAGCCGAATGACTTCAACGGCTACTTTGCGCTGCTCGATGCGCCGGGACAGCTCGACTCAGCGACGCTTCGCACCGTCGCACCGGGAGGACTGGCCCCGCGCCTTGCGTTCTCTGGAACCGAGTTTGGCATGTCCTATCTGCGCAGCAGCGGCGGAAAGTATGAAGTGCGCTTTGCCCGCATCTCGGAGACGGGGGAGCTGGTTCCCCGCAGTGACATCAAGGTCGGCGAAGCCTTCACCAGCCACGACATCACCTGGAATCCCACCCGTCGCGAGTGGGCGGTGGCCTGGAACTTTTACACCGGAACCGCGACTCCCACTGCGGGCGTCCAAATGTCCCGCATTGCCGAGTCCACCCCGCTCGGCGCGAGCCCTCCTGTGACCATCAGCAGTGGCAGCCAGATCGGCAGCTTTGCGGGGACCGGCGGCACCACGCTTTTGTGGAACGGAGCCCGCTACGCACTCATTCAGGGACCTCCCGGAGGACGACATCCCGAGCTCACGGAGTTCTCTGCAGAGGGTGCGGTCCTGCGGCGGATTTCCATCGGAGTCGCCGCGAGCAACGATCCCGCGCGCGCCGCCCTGGCCTTTGATGGCAGTGGCTACGGAGTGGTGTGGATGACCAGCTTGTCCGGCACCTCGGAGGTCCGCTTTGGCATCGTAGGCAGCGACGGCGTCTACCAGTCCCGCAGCGAGCGCGTCCTTGGCACTCCCGGTCGCTACCAAGGCGAGCCGGTCATTGCCTGGAACGGTCAAGAGTACTTCGCCGCCTGGCACGAGCAGACCCGAAGCGCCCCCGCCCAATCGACGCTGCACGGAGTCCGCCTGACCAAGACCGGCGGCATGATCCAGCCCGCGCAGCAGCTCACCGCCAGCTATTCGATGTGGCCGCAGCTGGTCTGGAACGGCTGTCAGTACTCCCTTGCCTATGAACAGCTCGACGGCAAAGCGCAGGGACGGGTGGCCTACTTTTCCGACACGCTGCCGATGCCCTAACGCACCGCTGGTCGAACCCGCTAGCGACTCTTCTTTTTCGCCGGTGGAGCCGCTTCCTTTTGTGCCAGGTAGTCTTCGTACCCACCGCGAAAGTCACACAGTCCGGACGGCTCGAACACAAACAGGTGATTGGCGAACGACGCGATCAGGTTGCGATCGTGCGTGACCACAAACACCGTGCCGTCATACTTCGCCAGCGCTTCCCCCAGCGCGACGATCGACTCTAAGTCCAGGTGGTTGGTCGGCTCGTCGAGCACCAGCACGTTCGGCTGCAGCAGCATGATCCGCGCGAACATCATCCGCACTGTCTCGCCGCCCGACAGCACCGCCGTGGACTTCTGCCCTTCTTCCCCTTTGAACAGCATCTTGCCGAGCAGCCCGCGAATGTCCTGTAGATACGCACTGGTGTCGTGGGAGTGCAGCCAGTTGTCGATGGTCGTGTTCTTGGCAATCGCGTCGCTGTGATCCTGGGCGATGTAGCCGATCGAGACATCTTTGCCCCACTCGATCTTGCCGGCATCGGGCGCGATCTCACCGACCAGCATGCGACAGAGTGTGGTCTTGCCGACTCCGTTGCCACCGATGATCGCGACCTTTTCCCCTTTGGTGATCAGCGTTCCAAAGCTCGAGCAGATCGACACTCCCGGCCAGCTCTTGGTCACTCCGTCCATCGTCAGCGTCTGTTTTCCCGACGGCTTTTTGACCGGAATCTGGATGAACGGCCGCTCGATGTTGGACCGCTTGAGCTGCGTCACTTGCAGCTTCTCGATCTGTTTTTTGCGACTCTGAACCTGGGAAGCGCGCGTTCCGGCTCCGAAGCGGGCGACAAAGTCCTGTAGCTGCGCGATTTTTTTGCTGCGATCGGCGTTCTCGGCCTCGATGCGCGAGCGAATCTGGCTCTTGGCCTCGACCATGTCGTCGTAGCCGCCCGTGTACAGAATGATCGCGTTGTAGTCGATGTCGGCAATGTGGGTGCAGATGGCGTTCAGGAAGTGGCGATCGTGCGAGATCGTGATCAGGACTCCCTCATATTCACATAGGAATCCTTCCAGCCAGCGGATCGAGTCGAGGTCCAGGTTGTTGGTCGGCTCGTCGAGAAGCAGCACCTCGGGCTTGCCAAACAGCGCCTGCGCCAGCAGCACCCGCAGCTTCAGTCCGCCCGGCAGCTCCCGCATCAGTCCTTCATGCGCCGTCGTGGGAATGCCCAGTCCAGAGAGCAGCGCGCCGGCATCCGACTCAGCGACGTAGCCGTCCTCTTCGCCGATGATCATCTCCAGCTCGCCCAAGCGACTCCCCTCTTCGTCGCTCACCTCGGGCAGCTTGAGCAGCGCTTCCTTTTCCGTCATCGCCGCCCACAGCTTCGGCGAGCCCTGCATCACCACATCCAGCACGCGCTGATCTTCATACCCAAACTGATCTTGCCGCAGCACCGAGGTCTTGCTGGGACGCGACACCGAGCCGCCGGTATCGGGCTCAATGTCCCCGGCGAGGATCTTCATAAAAGTGGACTTGCCGGCGCCGTTCGGACCCGTCAGTCCGTAGCGCTTGCCAGCGGTAAAGTTGACGTTCACGTCCTCGAACAGCTTCTTTGCGCCGTACGACTTCGTGACGGAAGTAACCAGGAGATTCGACATGGGTCGGGTGTTATACGCGAGCCGGCCCGGGGACGCAGTATACTTTTCAGTGGTTTTTCAAAGTAGGGAGCTGCAACGCACCATCATGGGAATCCTTATCGGCGGCGTCTCCGAAGAAGTCGAAGGCCTGGTCACTTGCAGCTGGATCGACTCCCCCGGACCCGGTCCAACCGGACTGCGCCTGACTACAGAAGATCGCGAGGAACGGAGTGCGGAGTCCTGGGTTCATGCGATCGTCTTGCACACCACGCGCGGTATTCCCGGTGGACTCGATCAGCGGCGACAAAGGATCCTGTCAGGAGTCCCTCCTACTGCCGAGCATGTCCGCTCTGTTCTGGACGGCTGGGCGTCCGATCACTGCTGTGCCAGCGCCCACTTTGTGATCGACTTTGATGGCTCTGTCGCGTGTGTCGCCGATCCGCTGACCGAGACGACCTATCATGCCGGTCACCGCGCGATCAATCACCACTCCATTGGGATCGAGATGTATCAAGGGGAGAGTGCAGAGCTATATGAAGTGCAGCTGGAAAGTACGGTGCGGCTGGTGGACTTTTTGACGCGTCGCTTCGGCATTCAGCGGCAGTTTCACTGGCCGTATCAAAACCAGGCGCTGGCACGAATTCTCGACGGGGGAAGCTCTGTAGTCGGAGTCTACGGACACCGGGAAGCGAGCGATGATCGCGGCGAAGGAGATCCCGGAGACGCGATCTTTGAGGCGCTGCGGCGCGCCGGTTATGAGCGCTTCAACTTTGCCCAGGGTGAAGATCTCGCGGTCTGGAGAGCGCGGCAAGAGGAGCTCAATCAGCGCTTGGGAGTCGGCATCACCACCGACGGAGTTCCTGGCCAGCAGACCGTGCTGGCGCTGCGCGAAGCTGATCGTCCGCATGGACTGTGGGTAAGTCGTCCCGGCGACTAGAAGATGTCACCGTCGCTGAGGCGGATGATTTTTCGGCCTGCGCAGAATGATGTGGCCGAAAGGGCGTCTCAATCAGAAAATCAAGCACTGAACTTGGTGGAGGCCCTCATGTCCTTACGTAGGTCGATTCTCGGTAGTACCTTCCTTTTCTCTACTGTGCTCCTGCTGGGCGATGCCCAGGCCCAGCCGATGCGACGGATGGAGCGTGATGCCAGCCGAGCCGAAGTGGGCCGCAGTGCGCATCAGCTCGCGGATGACATGCGCGACCTGCAGAACTTTCGTCAGACGCTGGCCGCGTTTGATTTTGCGTGGCAGAACCGCGATGCCGTCGGCGTCAACAACGCGCTAAACAGCTTCGTGGCGCAGGGTCGGCGCGAGGTTGCCGAGCAGCGTCGCGAGACGGCCCAAGCGTACAACGAGGCCAATCGCTCGGGCTGGGAAGCGCGGCGCGATCGAACCTGGAAGGACAACCGTGATGCCCGCGACGATCGTCGCGACGCGATGCAAGAACGGCAAGAGCTGATGCAGGAAACGGCGGCGCTGTCCGAGCTGGAGCACGCAGTGGCCGCAACCTATCAGTGGGGGCCCAATGTGCCAGCGCTGTCGGGTGCGCGGCGGGCGATGGTGCGCTTCATCCAGCTGGCCGAGCAAGAAGTGCGGCGATCGCGGCGCGAGCTGCGCGAAGACCAGCGCGAGCTACGCGAAGATCAGCGCTCGATGCGACGGGGTTACGGCCAGCCACCACCTCCGGGCTATGGCTACGGCGCGCCGGGTCCCCAGCCGGTCTACGTTCAGCCGCAGCCGCCTCCGCCGGTGGTGTATCAGCAGCCCGCTCCGCCGCCGCCGGTCTATGTTCAGCCACCTCATCAGCCTGCGCCAGTGATTCGGTCTGCGCCGGCGTATCAGCCACCGCCGCCTCACCCCGCCTATCCGCCACCGCCGCCATCGCGCCCGCCCGTCTATAACCCGCCGCCTCCGCCTCCTCCTGTGACGTAGCGGTCGTACGACACCTGCTTACACTGATTCCTTCCAATACTGCGCTCTCATGCGCTCGGTGTACGCGACCAAGCGGGGGTGGCTCTGCACATACGCTTTGATCCGGCCTTCATAGGGAGTCCCCACAATCAGCCACAGGAACGCAAACACCGTCGCATCAATGCTGCGTGGCGTATCACCCAGGAAGTAGCGCTTGTCAGAGAGCAGCTCCGCCAGCGCTTCCAGGTGTCCGATTCCTAGCTCCTCCGCCTCGGCAAAGGAGTGCCTCCCAACCCCCTGCGCATGCAGGGTCTTTTTCACTTGTTTGCGAATAAAGTTGGCCAGCAGCGGCACCGCAAAGCCCGGGACTCCCGACTGCTTGAGCGTCCGATAAAAGCCCTCCTTCAGGATCGCGAAGCCGGCGTCTTCCTGCCAGCGCTGCATCACCATCACAAAGTAGAAGTGCTCCTCGAGCATCGCCTTGCACGCCACCGCCAGCGCGCGATCGTGGGCCGAGCTTCCCACATCCAGATCGCGGTACTTTTTGCGCAGATACTCGATGATGAAGGTCGAGTCCGCCACCACCGTGCCGCCATCTTCGAGATACGGCAGCTTTCCTTTCGGAGCCTGCCGCATGTTGCCGCCGCGCAGCTCGAACGGAACCTCGATCATGCGTAGATAGGTGGCGACTTTGACGACGAACGGGCTGGGATCGGGAAGCCCAAAAGCAGGTGTAAATCCATACAGGGTGATCATGGCCGGCAACTTGGCAGAGCCGCGCCCTCCTCCGCAAGTCCCTTACTTGTCGAGCTGCTTGACGCCTTCATCGATCTTTTTGGCCGACAGCGACATCAGCTTGGCCGCCCCGCTCGCCAGCGCCGACCCGAGCTGCTTGCCACTCTCTTTGAGCTTGCGCGCCGAAATCCGCCGCTTGGCTTGCTCGCGCAGGGCTTCCGGATTGGGAAACAGCGCCCCGCGCAGCTGCAAAAGAAACAGCGTCGCCCACAGGATCATGATCAGCGCCAGCGGCGTTCCCGCAGCAGCCCACGCCCCCAGCACCGTCAGCGTTCCCAGCACCGCCGTCAAAAAGATCGCGTGGGTCGACAAGCGCCGATAGGAAAGCTGTCGCAGCTCTTGCTCGGCCAAGGTGATCTCGCGGTTCTGCTCATACTCGACCAGCGCCGTCTGCACATCTTGGGGTGAAAACCCGAGATCTTTGGCATTGTCGAGAAGCTCTGCCGCCGACAGCCCAGTCGAGTCCCCCGCTGCCACAGTCGGCTTGTCCTTCTGCTCGGCCCGCCGCAGGATGTCCCGTACCTCAGCCGCCGCGTACCGCTTCTGTTCAGTCGCCATGATGGTCGTAGTGTGACCCTGGGGCAGCGAAAGTCGCAAGCGGCGATGTCGGGCGGACTTTCCCAGCTTTCCCAACTTTCCGAATCCCCGGGGAGCGCGCTACCATGCCGGCCATGACCACCACCGCATCGACTCCGACTGAAGCTGACGACGGCAAAGACAAGACCCTGCCCGGCACGATTGGCTTTCTCGGCACCGGCAACATGGCCGAAGCGCTGATCAAGGGCATGCTGACCGCCGGACTCGTCAAGCCCGAGCAGATCTGGGGATCGGACCCGCGCCAGAGCCGCTGCCAGCAGCTCAAGCAGCAGTACGGGATCAACATGACCACTCACAACATCGATGTGGTGCGCCGGGCGAGCATCATCATGCTGTCGGTCAAGCCGCAGGTGCTGCTCGGGGTGATGGATGAAGTGGCGGCGTATCTGAAGCCGAAGAGCTTGTGCGTCAGCGTCGCCGCCGGAGTGCCGCTGCAGGTGCTGGAGTCTCATCTGCCCAAAGGGACGCGGGTGGTGCGGGTGATGCCGAACACGCCGGCGCTGGTCGGGGCGGGGGCGACGGCGATTGCTGCGGGTAGCACCGCGACCGAGGACGACCTCAAGCTGACGCAGCAGATCTTTGGCGCGGTCGGCTTCACGGTGGTGCTGGAGGAAGATCAGCTCGACGCGGTGACCGGGCTGTCAGGCAGTGGTCCGGCCTACATGTTCCTGGTCATCGAGGCGCTGTCCGACGCGGGCGTCAAGGTCGGGCTGTCGCGCTACAACGCGCTGGCGCTGGCGGCGCACACGGTGCTCGGGTCGGCCAAGCTGCTGTTAGAGACGGGGCAGCATCCGGGGCATCTGAAGGACATGGTCACCTCGCCGGGCGGGACGGCGATTGCGGGACTGCACACCCTGGAAGCGGGCGGCCTGCGCACCACCTTGATCAACGCCGTCGAAGCTGCCACCCGGCGCAGTCGCGAGCTGGGAGAGCTGGCAATCGCCAACGCCGAGAAGCGCCGCCTCGCCAGTCAGGACAAGTAAGCCATGCCCGCCTTCCGCGCGACCGCCGCCGGCATCGTCGTCGAGGTCTGGGTGATGCCGCGTGCCTCGCGCGACCAGATCGGCGGGCTGCACGGCGAGCGGCTCAAGGTCGCGGTCAGTGCGCCTCCGGTCGACGGGGCTGCCAATGATGCGGTCCGGGCCGCGCTCGCCAAAGCACTCGGCGTTTCCCGAAGCCAGGTCGAGGTCATCCACGGTCAAAAAGGCCGCCAAAAAACCCTGGCTGTTTGCGGCGACCCGGGGCTACTCTCCGCGAAAGCCAAGGCGCTCGTCGGAACCGACGGGTCGCGGTGACGAGGGATGGAGATGCCGAGACTTCAGCGTAAGGTGTGTGCGGTGGCAGCGTCGCTGCTGCTTCTGGCGTGCAGCAAGAACCACAGCCTGACCATCAAGATCCTGACTCCGCCGGGGATGAGCGATCCGTTCTTGCTGGCCAGTCAGGTGCGGATGGTGCTGGGCGACAAGGAATCGACGGCGCCGGTCGATGCGGGGCACTTCTCTGCGACGCTTGAGATTGAGTCGCCCGCGACCGATCAGCTGACGCAGCTGCTGGTCGAGGCGCTGGATGGCGCGGGGCAGGTGGTCGGGCGGGGACGAACGCCGCCGTTTGCGCTGTCGCTGTCAGATGCTGAGGTCGCGGTCTACGTCGGCAAGCCGGGACAGGTGACGGGATCGAGCCTGAACCTTCCCGACGACTCGATGCAGAGCGCGCAAGGTCGCAAGGGGCTGGCGGCGTGTGCGCTGCGCGGTCGCTCGACGACGCCACCGGAAGCGGGGCTGGGGGCGCTGATCGTCGGCGGCGAGAGTGAAGGCGGACAGCTGTCGCAGCGGGCGTGGGTGTTTAAGCCGGCGTCGTTTCAGCTGCTCGATGGCGGGACGATCAGCCGGGGGCGGCGGGGCGCGCTGGTGCTGCCGAGCGCGGACGGGACGCTGGGTCAGCAGGCGCTGCTGGTCGGCGGGGCGGGCGCGGGGGCGGATCTGATTACGCCGGTCGAGAAGTTCGATCCAGCGGTGAGCGCGATCAAAGACGTGTGGTCGCTGCCCTCGACAGAGATTGGTGACATCGGCAAGCCGGGGATGTACCAGCCGGCGGCGGCGGAGCTGCAAGACAGCGTGTTCCTTTTGGCGGGCGGCAGCCTCGATCCGGCCAGCCAAGACCCGAGCGGGCAAGCGGTGCTGGTCAAGCGCTTCCCGGCAGTGTCGGCGGACATGCTGGCGCGGGTGGGGGTGGCGGTGATTCCTCCGCCGAGTGATCGCAACACCGCGATGGTGGCGCCACGGCATCGTCACACCCTGACCACGCTGGCGGCGGGGACGCTGGTGTTTGGCGGGCTGTCGCTGCCCGATATCACTGCCAAAAAGCCGGTCGCAGAGCTGTACTCGGCAGAGCGCAATGCCTTCCAAGCGCTGACGTTTGCGGCGGGGGAGCCACCTTCGCGGCGGGGTCATGTGGCGGCGAAGCTCAAGAGCGGGCTGGCGCTGATCGCAGGCGGCTACAGCGAGGACGCGCTGGGGCAGAAGACGGCGCTGGCTTCGACTTTGACGATTGATCCGCAGGCACGGACGTTTGTGCTGGTGGACGGGGCGCTGAAGACGCCGCGCTGGGGCCACAGCCTGCATGAGCAGGGCGGCGAGCTGGTGCTGTGCGGTGGCTACGACTCAAGCGGGCAGGTCCTGGGTGACTGCGAGTTTCTGTCGAGCGACACCGGCCAGCAGAGCCGACCGCCGTCGCAGCTACCGATGCCGCGCGCCGAACACCTGGCAGTGCCGCTGCAGAACGACCTGACGATGCTGGTCGGAGGCGTCGGCGCCGACCGCAAGCCCCTCGCCCCGATCGACTTCTACACCCATCGCTAACCACTTCCCGTGAAGTCAAATCGGTCGCTCCACACCCGTTTTGACTTCACCTCCAAGTCAAATCGCCTGTCCGGCACCCTCTTTGGGGGTTGCTGCCCGGTTATGGGCGCTGGAGGAGGGTGTAGAGGGCGTAGAGGCTGTCGATGCGGAGCGATTGCGGGGGGCGGTCGTAGCCGAGGGCGGTGGCGTACTGGCGAGCGGCCTCGGTGTCGTTGCGATCGTAGTCGCGGACGACCCAGCCGGCGGCCTGGAGGTCGGCGCGCTCGAACGGACAGCGGCAGTCGCTGCCGGGCTCGTAGACGGCGGGGCTGGGGCTCGGACACAGGTTGTAGATGAGCAAGCGTCCGCCAGGGCGAAGGGTATCGCGGAGCGCGCGCAGGTAGTCGGCGTCAGGCAGGCCAAGGTCGCGACGGCTCTCGGGCGGTACGTCGCTGGTCGGGTGGATGTAGCCGCGCAGAAGGACGTTCTTGGCCAGCACGAACTCGTAGCCGCTGCCGACCCGGGCGCGCAGGCTGGGATCGGCGGGGAAGCTGCCGTGAAGCAGGGTGACGTGGCCGCTCAGCTCGCGACCGGGCAGCGCCACCGGGCCTTGGTCACCGGGCAGCGAGTACAGGGCGCGCAGACGTGGCGAGGCCGAGACACCGACCGCATCCATCCCCGCCCCGGCCATCAGCTTGAGGGGACCGATCGCGCCGACCTCCAAGTCGAGCCCGCGCTTGCCGGCCAGCTTGGCGGCCTGACCCTCGGCGATGAGATCGATGAGGCGGGCGTGAAACAGCGGGGACCCCAGGCTGCCGACGTAATAGCTGGCTTCATCAGCGGAGTCGGCGACCAGGCCGGCGAGGCCAGCGGGACCAGGCCTTTGGGCGCGGGCCTCGGACTCGGACAGGTACAGCCGACCATCGGGGCTGTGATAGAGCCGGCGCGGTGAGACGGGCACAAGCTGCGGCACGGCGGCGACAAACTCGACCGCCCAGCGGCTGTGCAGGAGCGGCGGCAGGGCGGCGGCTTCGGCAGTGAGCTTGGCCACTGTGGCCCCGATCGTCTCGGGTCCAGCAAGCGGCGGCCCAAAAGTCGCGGGCGTGGTCTGACAGCCACCCAGCCCCAGCGCCCCCACGAAACCGACGGCCCAGCCAAGCGGCAAACCCCCAAAGCGATGACAACCGAGCATGCCTGTCAGTGTTTCAAAGCCGACGGTCATTGGTCAACCGATTGGCTGCGCTTGCCATGCTATAAGGGCCGCTCATGGCTCGTAGGGACAGAAAGACATCGTGGGCGAGTGCAGCCAGGACCCACCAGATCATCGCCGACCTGTTTGCTCATCCGCCGGTCAGCCACGCCGACCTGATGCAGCGGATTGAGGTTGCCAGTGTCGGGGATGCCCGCCACTACCTGCTCGATCGGATGCAGAAAGGCAAGGTCGAGCCCACCGATGTCGAGCTGTATGGCGACTTGTTCCATGTACTTGGGCTCGGTGGCGAGGCGGAGGCGCTGGTCGGGCTGGTCAAAGACCCGGCGGTGACACTGCGGACGCGCTCGTGTGCGATGGGCATCCTTTTGTCCGAGGACCCGGGCTTTGCGCCGCGCTTGCAGGAGCTGCTGAGTCCCGAGGAGATGCTGCAGATCATCGCCCAGCCGCTGGCGGATGCGCTGATCCGCATCGAGGCCGATCCCGCCGAGGGGGAGGGCCTGGTGTCGATGCTGAGCACGATTCCGCCCGACATGATGTTGCTGCTGTTCGAGGAGCTGGACCGCTGGCGGATCGGGGCCGGGCTGGCGGCGAGTGTGGCCTATGAGGCGCTGCTGCGCAGTCCGCTGCTCGGCGCGGTGTTTCCCAAGATTGTCGAGAGCCTGCGCGAGCAAGGCGATGAAGAAGCGGTGGCGCTGCTCGAGTCGGTGCGGGCCGAGGTCAAAGAGCGCACCCAGCAGCGGCTTCTGCAAGGGGCGCTTTTGCGGCTGCGGACGCGGCTCCTCGATGAGCCGAAGCCAAAGCCCAGCGAGGCGGTGGGGTTTCTGTCGGGGTGTGACACGCTCGGCTGCTTTGTGGTGGTGGCGCAGCGGCAGAATCCCGATGGCACGGCAACGCTGGCGGTGCTGTGTCTGCATGTCAGCGGCGAGGTGCGATCGGGCTATGTGCTGACCGGGCAGCCGCCCGACCGGGCCAAGCAGCTGTGTACTGAGATTGCCACCGAGAGTGGCACGCGCTTCATCGAGACAAAGCTGGGCCGGCTGACGACGCTGCTTGGGCAGGCGGCGCAAAAGACGCTCAAGAGTGGTCGGTCGGTGCCGGTGGAGGCGATGGCGGCGCTGCGCTTTGTGTCCCCGTTTGTGGGCGAGCCGCTCACGCTGCCTGAGCCCAGTGGTCGACTGACGCTGACGGCACTGCGGGCGCTGCTGTCCCGGCCCGAGTTTGGCGATGGCTGGCGCTTTACCCAAAGTGAGCTGGATCGCGTGCCGCCGCCGAAGCTCACGCCTCGGACCCGACGGACGGCAGCGACTGAGCCGGCGGGGGTGACGGGGACGACGACGCCCAAGGTGGTGCCGTGGTGGCAAATGATGGCCGCCGCGCTCGCCAAGAGTGATGCGACGGCGCAGCGGCTGCGCAGCATGATCTCGCACATGGCGCACTACTACGTTCTCGCTGAAGAGCCCGAGCTGGCGAAGCTGTGTCTTTTGGCGGCTGCGGAGGTCGAGCGCGACTTTGTGAAGAGTCGGCTGACGCAGCTGCTGGCGGAAAATACGCTGGCGTGGCTGGGTGAGCTGGCCGACAGCGCGCTGCCTCCTCCTCGCGGCAGGACCGGTCTGCCACTGGTCAGTGCGGATCGGCTGTCGTGGCGGCAGCAGCTGAAGAGTCGCTTCTTTGCGGGGATCGAAAAGCCGTCGGCGCACGATCTGCTCGCGCTCGACTATGCCGATGAGGCGCTACAGACGATTGTCGCGACGCTGTCGTGTGCTCCGTCGGAAGAGTGGCCGCGCTTTGAGCTCCAGCAGCAGACCGCGTTCGAGCTGGCGGTGGCGTTTCGCGATCAGCTGATTCGGCAGCGCGGTCCCAGCCTGTCGCGGCTGCTCACCCAGTCGTCGCGTCTGGTCGAGCAGACCATGCGAGTTTCGCGCTCGCTGGCGGGGCTGCTGTCTTCGGCGGTGCTGACGCGGCTGGCGGGCTTTGCCCAAGAGGTCTGCTCCGCCTGCAAGGTTGACTGCCTCAACCGCATCCACGCCGACGTGAGCCGTGAGTTCTTCGCGCTCGACCACCCAGGCCGCAAGTAACATGGGAAGCGCTTCTCGAACACCAGCACCGGGGGACTCCATGCGAACACTGACCACTGTCTGCCTTGGCCTTGGCGTGATTGCGATGTCTTCGTCGACGGCTCTTGCAGTTGGCGAGTCGGTCGGCGGCTTTCCCAACTGGGAAGAGCGCACCCTTCACCAGTTTATGAACCGCTCGCGCGTCGATCCGGCGGCGGATCTGGCGGCCTGTCCGGCAGCAACCTGTCCCGAAAAGGCCTGCTACAAGCCGATTGCGCCGCTGTATTACGATCTCAACCTGGGACGGGCCGCGCGCTTTCACTCCGACGAGATGAAGCTGCAGAGCTACTTTGCCCACGACTCGAAGTGCAAGGTCGTCGCCAACATCTCGACGATCTATCCGACCAGCTGTAGTGGCGCCGCCGCCTGCGCCTGTACCGCCGGCACCGCCACCACCTGGAGCCAGCGCGTCGGTCTGTTTGGCACCAATACCAGCGGCGAGATCATCGCCTCGCCGTCCGATCCCAGGCAGGCGTTTTACCTGTGGCTGCACGAGCCCAGCTCGACGGCGATGTGCGGCTACAACAGCCAGAACGGCCACCGCTACAACATCTTAATGGCTGGCCCTTCGGTCGGAGTCGGCGTCACCAGTGCCGGCGCTTCGGTCGGTGACTTCGGCGGAGCGGCTGCCGGCAGCTACAAGATCCCGTCGGGCTCGCACTATCCCCAGGGCGGCGCCAGCATCGAGATGTGGGCCAACTGGAAAGACTCCGCCGCGCCCAGCCAGGCCATCGTCAACGTCGAGGGCACCTGCACCGCGATGACCCTGAAGTTTGGCACCGCCCAGAGCGGCGCCTGGTCAACGACGCTGACGGGCCTTGGCACCACCTGCAAGCGCTACCGCTTCGAGTGGAAAGACAGCGCCGGCGCGACCGTCACCTATCCGCAGACGGGCTCGTTTTACACCGGGTCAAGCGGCACCACCGGCTGTGCCAGCGACGGATCGGACTTTTCACCGAGCCCACCACCGTCCTGCGGCTGCACCCCAAGCTGTGGTGGCAAGCAGTGCGGTGACGACGGCTGCGGCAGCGTCTGTGGCACCTGCGGGGCCGGCACAAGCTGTCAAGGCACCCAGTGCATCGCTACCGGCGGTGGCAGTGATGGCGGAACCAGCAATGCCGATGGTGGTGACCCCGGTACAAACCCCGATATGGTCGATGTCACCGCCACTGGCTGCAGCTGCGATCTCGGTCAGTCGTCAGGACAGGCCACAGCGCCTGCCGCTGCGATGGTGGCACTCCTCGGACTGGTCATCGCTCGTCGCCGCTCCCGCCGCAGCTCGCTATCGATGTAACATCACGGGCTACTCACCATGCGCATCGATCTCGACGTAGCCAGCCGAGGCTCAGATTCGGTCCGTCGCTACAGCTTCGACCTCGCGAGCATCCGCATTGGCCGTGGCGACGACTGTGAGCTGGCGCTTCCCAGCGATCTGCTGCTCGGGCGAAGACAGTGCTCGCTCGAGTGGCACGCCGGGACGCTGTTTCTGTTTCCGCTGCGGGGCACAGGCGAGACGCTGCTCAACTCGACGCGGGTGCAGCGGCCACTGCCTCTGTCGGCGGGGGACATCATCGAGGTCGGCAGCCAGGTGATCAAAGTCCTGTTTGTGCCGCCCGAGCTGTCGTATCCAAGTGGCGCGCCGCGACGGCTGACGCTGCGGGTGACCGAGCCGGGCGGCAGTCCTCGTATCGTCGACACAGAGGCGGCGCTGTTGCGGCTGTGTCAGGGAACGGCAAGCGATCTCTATCTGGGGGAAGCCAAGCCGAGCAAGCTGGTGGCGCAAGATCCCGTCGAGGCGCTGCTCTTTTGGTCGGCGGCGGGGATGCCGCACCTGCTCGTCCACAAGTACTCGGCCAAGGTCGAGCGCAACGGCGAGCCGGTCTTTGGCGTCACCGCGCTGCTGGAAGGCGACACGCTCACCCTCGGCGGGGCGCAGATCGAAGTGCGCGAGATCGTAAGTCCCGTCGAGCCGCCGCCACCACCGCTGGGACTGCTGATCTTCGACGGAGACGCCGCGCCGCGCTGGCAGTTCTTTCCACGCAGCCGGGTCGAGGTGGGCAGCGACAAGCACGCCGATCTACAGCTCCAGAGCCCGGGCCAGCCATCTCATGGCTTTGCGATCGAGCGGCGCGGCGGTCGGCCCATGCTGCTGCCCGGCTCGGCTCCCGTGTATCTGAACTTCGCCAAGCCACCGGCTGCCGTCGAGCTTCAGCATGGTGACCGCATTGCCTGCGGGGAAGCACTGCTGCACGTCGATCGTCAGACGCCGCCGCCGCTCAAAGCCGTGGCCACCGAGCACCGCATCACCCTTCTGCTGACCAGCGCCGACGAGGACCCGCGTGAGCTGTTCCTCAAAGGGGACTCGACCCGAATCGGCACCACCCCGCAGAGCACGATCGAGTGGCCAACCGACGACGAGCTGCTGGTCGATCTGGTGGTGCTGTGGCATCCCGATGGCTGGCCTCTCCTACATGTCGGCATGTGGTCCGCCGAGGTGATGCTTGACGGTCAGAAGCTCCGCCGCTGCACCCTGACCCCGCTTCACGTCGGCGCCCGCATCGAAGCCGCCGGCACCACCGCCATCGTCCGCGAAATCGTCCCCCGCCCCGTCACCCAGCCGACTTCGTAGCTTTCCTCACACGGCTACACGTGCTCGCGGGTGCGGTCGAAGACAATGCCCGGCCACTTTTCGATCGTGTGGTGCAGCCGCCACTCGTTTTCCGCCAAATAAGTCAGGTTGCCATCGATGTCGAGCGCCAGGTTCGACGCCGCTTTGCTGCGGAACTCCTCAAGCCGCTTTTTGTCATCGCTGCGCACCCAGCGCGCCGCGCCGTACTCGACCGGCTCATAGGACGCTTCGACCCCGTACTCATCGCCGAGCCGCGCCACCGTGACCTCGAACTGGAGCACTCCGACCGCGCCCAAGATGTAGTCGTTGTTGCGCAGGGGCCGAAACAGCTGCACCGCGCCCTCTTCCGCCAGGTGCAGCAGTCCCTTTTCCAGCTGCTTGCTCTTCATCGGATTGAGCAGCCGCACCCGTCGAAAGTGCTCGGGCGCAAAGTTGGGAATCCCCACGAACTTGAGCGGCTCTTTGTCGCTCATCGTGTCGCCGATCTTGATCGTGCCGTGGTTGTGAATCCCGATTACGTCGCCCGGATACGCTTCCTCGACCCCCGAGCGATCCTGCGCCATAAAAATCGTCGCATTTTGGATCTGCACCTCTTTGCCGATGCGGTGATGGCGAACTTTCATCCCGCGCGTGAACTTCCCCGAGCAGATGCGCAGAAAGGCAATCCGATCGCGGTGCTGCGGGTCCATGTTCGCTTGGATCTTGAACACCACTCCCGAAAACGGCGACTCGTACGGGGACACCGGTCGCGTCGTCGTCGCTCGCGGCCTGGGCGGCGGCGCAAACAGGAGCAGCGCATCGAGCAGCTCCGCGATTCCAAAGTTGTTCACCGCACTGCCGAAAAACACCGGCGTCAGCTTGCCCGCCAGGTACGCATCCTTATCAAACGGAGTCCCCGCGCCTTGCAGAAGCTCTAGGTCGCTTCGCAAATGGGCGGCCTGCGATCCCAGTGCCACGTCGAGCGCCGGATCACTCGCATCGTGATAGACCACCGCGTCTTGCACCCGCTCCGAGCCCGTTCCCGAAAACAGCCGCAGCTCGTTGCGAAACAGGTTGAAGGTGCCGCGAAAGCGCTTGCCCATCCCAATCGGCCAGGTCATCGGCGCGCAGGTGATCTTCAGGCTGTTCTCGATGTCCGACAGCAGATCAAACGGCTCCCGACCCTCGCGATCGAGCTTGTTGATAAACGTGATGATCGGCGTGTCGCGCAGGCGGCAGACCTCCATCAGCTTGCGGGTCTGCGTCTCGACGCCCTTGGCACTGTCGATGACCATCAGCGCCGAGTCGACCGCCGTCAGCACCCGATAGGTATCTTCCGAGAAGTCCTGGTGCCCCGGCGTATCGAGGAGGTTGACCTCAATGTCCTCATAATTGAACTTCATCACCGACGAGCTGACCGAGATTCCGCGCTCGCGCTCAATCGCCAAAAAGTCACTTCGCGCATGCCGCGCCGCCTTGCGTGCCTTGACCGCGCCGGCCATCTGAATCGCGCCACCAAACAGGAGCAGCTTTTCGGTCAGGGTGGTCTTGCCAGCATCGGGGTGACTGATGATGGCAAAGGTCCGCCGGCGGTCGACTTCCCGGGCGATCTCTTTGGCGAGCAGGTTTTCTGGTTCCACGGCTGCGGTTAGTTACGGCAACGCGACGGAAAGGTCTACGGAAATCTCGCGCCCGCGACAATGTGGGGGACTGTGGTGCCCCCTCATGAATTGCAATTGACGCGGCGTGCGGTTCTCGGTACGACGGGGGCTTCGTTCGCTGGTAGTTCCTGTCCCAACCGCAACTTCAGGAGGCCTTGACCATGATGAAACGATTTTCGCTACCGATGATCCCGCTGTGCGCCAGCTTGCTCGCTTTTGGAACGCTGGCTGGCTGTGGTGAGCAGCCCGAGATCGCCGAGCTCTCGCAGCAGCTCACCGAGACGAAAGCGGGGCTGATTGGGCAGACCGACTTTGATGGCTACACCAATGCCGTCAAGCTGAAGAGCTGTACGTTCGTGATTGCGGCGGGCACCGGAACCTTCACTCCTTCTTCCGAGCTGTCGCAGGTCCTGTACGGAGATCCGAACGGCGCGGCGCACAAGTCCTCCTTTGCGGTGCCGCCGATTGTCTCGCCGGCTGCGACCATCGACATCACCAACCTGGAAGCCGACATGGCCAACACCGGGCTGACGCTGGCGGGCTCGACGGCGGCGGTGAAGCTGGCGTTCAAAGGACTGCTGAAGATCGTTGCGACCGTACCGATCTTCGGCAAGCTGTCCGCCGAGATCGTGATCAATCCATCGAATCTGTTGACGACGCTGACCTATGACAAGGCGACCGCGCGTGCCAAGGTGCAGTCGGTCAAGGCCAACTTCAGCGTCAAGACCCAGAAGTGCGGCGGAACCGGCTGGTGCAACGGCATCATCGACGGAATCCTCAAGACCAACCTCGCCGGCTGGGTCGAGACGCCGCTCAAGGATGCACTCGGCAAGGCGCTCGATGATGCCGATGTCACCACGGCGCTCGTCGACGGACTCACCATCATGTACAACGCCAAGGACCCGAAGCCGACGCAGTGGACGATGGACGCAACCAGCCTCGAGCTGTCCACCGCCGCGTTCCGCTTCAACGTCAGCCGCACCACGCCGTAAGAATCCCGCTCCCGCTCTGCGCCCGAGTCGCTTCGCGATCATTCCGGGCGCAGAATATGAATCCTTTCATACGCCTAATATCTGGACCTGTTAGCCGATGCTGCCCAGGCAGTCGGCCAGCTCGAACAGCAGATACTCCAAGATGTGCTCTTGCGGCAGCATGTTCCCAAGCGGACAGTAGGTTGGGAACGGCCTCGGCACGGCGCGCTCACGGGTGTGATACGAGCTAAACAGGACGCGGCCACAGCCGGCCTGCGGGGGATACTCAAACGCCACCGTCAGAGGCCGCTGCTTTCCCAGAGACACTCCGGTCAGGTAAACCGTCGACGGAAAGCGCAGCGGATCTTGAGCGGTCTGGGCAATCTGCACCCAGCCCGGCAACAGCTCAGTAATCGGCACGTTGCTCGCATCAATCGGCACTGGCAAGCGCGCCAAAAACTCACGCAGTCCCGCCGCTTGCAACGTCACTGCCGCCGTCAGCGGATCGCCCGTTCCACCGCGCGCCACCGCCGCATGAAAGCCGTGCGGAGTCGTCACCGTACAGTCCTTGTCATCCTCGAAACAGACATAGGGCGAAAGCTCTGGCAGCTGCTGCACAAAGTCGTACGACCAGTCGGTGGCATACAGCCGACCGCCGCGCCGCAGAAACTCGACCAAGTTGCGCCGTGCCACTGGGTCCGAAAGCAGCGCTTGAGAGTGCGCCGTTCCCGAGCAGTTGAGGAACAACATCTGATAGCGCACAAGCCGCGACAGATCGGTCAGCAGCGACGACAGCAGCGGCTGACCCGGCAGCGACTCTGTCCCCGGCTTTTGGTTGTCATACAGGTGAACCGCCGCCGGCTTGTCGGGCGTCGTGATCTCTCCATCCGCGACTCCGATCTGGCGCAGGACACACTCGATCGAGTCGTGATCGCCGGCTGCCACCGCCAGCTTGGGAAGATCGCCTTCACTGCGACTGCGCGGCAGCCGCGTCTGTTCCACCGTCAGCTCCGTGGTCTGGCACGACGGCACGCGGACCCGCACCATGCGCCGGAAGCGACCTTTTTGCACCACCAAGGGAATGCTGTCTCCCGACGGAACCCCACGCAGCTCGAAGCGACCATCCAGACCGGTATAGGTGAACGCCACCGCCCGACCCGCAATCGGATCGCGACACAGCTCACAGGACAGCTCCTCCCGCAGCGGAGTCAGCTGTCCGGACTCGGGAACGTACACCACCGCTTTGGCGAGCGGATCGCGACCACTTGGAACCGTCACCGTGCCGCGCAGGCGGGTATCTTGACCGGCTCCACAGCGCGCGACCTGGCAGAACAGACCTTGACAGGGAGTCTCCGGCTCTTTCGGTGGATCGCCGGTTGGCTCGACCTGGGCACAGCCAGCTAGGAACACCCACAGGAGTACTCCGCCCAGCACGTGCAGAGTACTCCTAAGCGGACTCCTAATCGGACTCCTAAGCCGATTCCTACTCCGATTCCTGCTCCGATTCCTAAGGCCGCTCACAGGTGATACTCAACGGTATAGGTGACGTTCTCTGGCGTCGGTGAGCTACAGGTCTTTTCGACCGAAAAGAAGATGTCCGATCCACCCGAGTACGCCCCGCTGCCGGTGCTGAGGTTCTGACTGCTGGCACCGTTTACATCCAAGGTGTCGGTCCGCTTGTTGGTCTGCACGGTCAGCCGATAACACGACATGGCGCTGCCGCCGCGCGTGGTGAACGTGACGGAGTAGTCGTTGGTGCAGAACGTCCCGCCGGTGGCACGCACAACCCAGAAGTCAGGGGCCGCGCCGACCATGCTGCTGAAGCCAGCGACGGGAGGATTCTTGTGCTGGCGCGAGTCGGAAGGCACGATGGACGAAAAGGAGTCGCGGCTGGCGGTGTCAAAGCAGTCCTTGCTGCCTCGGCTGGCGGCGGTTGGTTGGGTGTGTCCGGGCGGCGTGACATCCAAGATCTCGCAGCCATTGGTGGCGCTCTTGTCCACGTCGTAGTTGTCACCGCGACAGCTCATCCCGCAGCTCTTGGGCATGGTGGTGGCATCGCAGAAGACCTCATTGTTCGACAGTCCTTGGCCGGGACACAGGTTGCCGCACGCGCCGCAGTTGGTGACGGTATCAAGCGGCGCGCAGCTTCCTCCGCAGCAGCCACTTCCCATTCCGCAGGTCTTGCCACAGGCGCCGCAGTCCTTGTCCGTGGAGAGCTTTTTGCAGCTTCCTCCGCAGCAGTCTTCGTCGCTGCCACAGGCATTCCCACAGCTCGCACAGTGGGCCTTGGTTCCCAGCGCATCGGCAGCCAGCGCGAGCGTACAGCCCGGCGGGTCCATGTCGCCACAGCGCTTAAACTGCGGAACAGCGGCAGCGCAGCGATCGTAGCGACCCCCGGCCAGACAGGCTCTCTGTCCGATGCACAGTCCGGCGCTGTTTTTGCGGCTGCAGCTCTGCGGAAGCGCCACCCGATCACAGTATCCACCCAAAGAATCCAGACACAGCTTGGTCTTGGGAGCACACAGCTTGCGCGCCTTCCCACCGTCGCTGACGGCCAGACATTCATAGTCCGAAGGACAGACGGAAGCGGACAGAGAACAGTCCAAGTGACAAGCCGGCGCGGTATCTCCGGGAGCCTGCAGACAGCGCTCTGCCATCACTCCGCAATCGGCATCTTTTTCGCAGCTTGCACAGTGATTGGCACTCGGCGGAACACACAATCCGGAGGCCTCTCCGGCGCGCTCGGGCTGACAGGTGACGGAACCGGGAAGGGAGTCGCAGTCACTCTGGACTTTGCAGCGACCGACGCAGATTCCGGCTCCAGAGGCGCCGACCTTGCGACAGGCTCCGCTCATGCACTCTGCATCCATCGCGCAGCTTGCCCCGACCGGCTTGCCGAGATCTTCGATCATCTTCAGATCAGGAAGCGGACTCGACAGATCAGGACTCGACTCCGCAAAATCCAGGGGCTCGGAAGGAGGCTCCGCCAGATCGGCACTTGGCGACTCTGGACCGGGCACTACTTTGCTCGAACAGCCGAGCACAACGCACCACAGAAGCGTCACCCACAGCGTGCCCCGAAACCAGTTTTGTCGACGGTGATGGATGTTCTGCTGCTCCGCTCGCTTTGGGTTCATGCCGCACCTCATTTCTGCGCGCATCCTAGCGTTGCTGCTTCCCTGTCAACAGCAGAATCGCAGGGGCACGCAGCAAGTCTGGGTTTGCGCGATCGGATGTGATACGCCTTGATCCATCCAGTGCAACAGGCAGGCAGAGACTACCGATCGGTACAATCCAGTAAAACCAGTAAAACCAGTTCAATCGGACCGATCCGGAAGATCGCGAAAGGAATCCCATGCAGCGCGTACGTGGAATAGGTGGTGTGTTCTTCAAGTCCGAAAACCCAGATAAGCTCCAGGCCTGGTATCGCGACATATTAGGCATACAGATAGACTCTTTTGGCGGCGCCTTCTTCCGCTGGAGCGCGCTCGACACCAGCAACGGTGCCGGGACGGTGTTCGCGCCCTTCAAAGCCGACACCGAGTACTTTTCGCCGAGTCAGAAGCCGTTCATGGTGAACTTCGTGGTCGACAACCTGGACGCAATGCTGGCCCAAGCCCGCCAAGGTGGCGCGGTGGTCGAGGACAAGATCACCGAGGAGTCGTACGGAAAGTTTGGCTGGCTGCTCGATCCCGAAGGCAACAAGATCGAGCTGTGGGAGCCACGCACTCCCAAAGAAGCCCAGTGAAGAGCCCAGTAAAGAAGCCTACGATATGACGCCAGCCGATCCACCGATCCGCTTCCGCATGTATGCCCAGCGCGAAAAGAGCGGCGAGGTCTTGGACACCTTTCTCCTCGTCGCTGCCGACTCTCTTGCGATCTGGGAACAGATCGATGGAGCCGCGCCGATTCCCATCTCTGTCGGCTTGTTGCAAGCGGTGTTTGCGCGCTACGGCAAGCCGCTGGAAGTGGGTCTGCAGATCACTCCGCTGCTCGCTCGCGAGGATGCCGATGATCTGCCGCTACAGATCGAGCTACCGACGGGAACTACCGCGACTCTGCAGCGCTTCCGCTTCATGCCATATGGCTGGGTGTATCCCGAAGACTATCTGCTGTGGAGCGTAGGGAGTGAGGAACCACTGGCCGCCCCCGCTCCCCTGGTCATCTCTGCAACCACCGCGCTCGCCAAAGCCGCCCAAAGAAAGTAGTCCGTTACTGTGCTGCGCTAAGCAGGATGTCCAGCTTGGACGACAGGTGTCCCACCACCGCCAGATCTTCTTTGCCGTCGCCGTTTAGATCTCCGAGTGCCAGACCCCAGGGATTGTTGCTCACGGACAGCGCAGTCACGGGATCGAAGCGACCGCCGCCACGATTCCGAAAGACATGAACGACGCCAGGACTTGAGGTCATGCTCGAGAACACCAAGTCCAAGCGACCATCGCGATCGAGATCCACTGCCTCTGCATAGCGATGATCGGTCGTACTCGGAATGTCGGTAGTGACTGCGGCTGCAAAGGTTCCGTTGCCCGCTCCACCAAAGAACGTGATCTTGGTGTTGCCCGAAGTTCCCACCGTCACCACATCCGCTTTTCCGTCGCCATCGAAGTCCCCCGCAGCCACTCCCCCGCAGCCCCCTTGCCCAAGCATCAGCGCGGTAGGAGTCCCCAGTCCCCCATTCCCATCCCCCAGCAGCACCGCAGGATTGCCCACATCCGACCCCACCACCAAGTCCTGCTTCCCGTCGCCGTTGAAGTCCGTGTAAAGGACCAAATACGCTCAGTCGAAAATTTCTTAATTCTCTCTCGCTGTGGTGAGATTTATTTGATTTCTGCGTGTAAGATGAATTGCAATTCTCGGGTGCATGTCCGGTCGAAGGCGCCGGGGGGGATGACAGGGAGATGCGACCGCAGGCGCGGACGGTTTGGAGCTCCAGGAGGACATATCGCTCCGCAGCCTTCGGCTTGGAATGCGGACTACCCCGACTTCGCTCTCCCCCTATCATGGCCGCTCTGTCTGGAATCGTGGCCGTGAGCATCGCATCGTGACCGGAGCGGGAGCGAGCGCCTTCCTTTCGCCGTTCGGAATGACATACACGTTGCGGAGGGAGGACGCAGACCACGCTGATTCTGGATCGTCCGGGCAGCGAGACGCTGTGATCCTGTCGCGTAGCGCCGAAAGGAGTCTCTCCAAAGTGCAATCGGCAACGGAGTTTCCTTGCCTCATGACGATGGAATTGTCGCACGAGTACCACGCGAAAGGAGTCCTCCCACCAGAGTATGTTGCGGGAGGAGGTCGGAATTCTGGCCTCATTCCGTGACCAGAGAATCGAGCATGAGGCCAGCGCGCAAAGTAGTCGCACGCTTCCGGGTCGGGAAGACCGAGCGGAAGGAGTCCACACGTCTGCTCATGCGGTTTGCGCAGACGGACGACCTTTGCACAACGCCAGGACGTGTCCTCCGGGGAATCGTCGCCCCTGTCCTGCGCGGAGAGAATGCCAACCAGGCGATGGACTGCGTGATGCGACCACTGCGGATGCCGAAAGATGGCTGTTCCGTTACTCCGAACCCTCCGCTTCATCCTCAGCGGTCAGCTCATTTCCGTCCTCGTAGTCGCCACTTGGATGTGCATCTGTTCGATCTGGGACAGCGATTGGGGATTCTGTCGGGACCGCAGACACGGTCATTCCGATCGGACTCTCTTCATCAGCAGAGTCACATTCATTCGATGGTGCGGCTGACTCATGGAGCGATGCGGATTCCCGCTGATCAGGAGAGTCATCTGCTAGCGAGAAGGAGTCGACAGAGGAGTCCTCCTTTCGATTCACAGAGTCCGGCTCTGCGACGGCTGTGGGCATCGCGAGTCGCGACAGAGTCGAATGCTTCAAGGGCGTGACCGCGGGCTTTGCGCTGGATGTGGGCGTGGTCGGGGGAGTGCTCGGAGTCGCGGTCGCCGGAGTGGGGTCCGGCGGCGGAATCTCCCGCGAGCAAATCTCGAAGGCGCGGGCGATGTCGTCCTCCGCTTTCTGATCGATCGTCACGCTGGGCGAAGCGGACTTGGGCGACGCAGCGGGCGGTGCCCCCGGTCCAAAAAACATGGCTTGCTGTTTCTGTCGAGGATCCGACGTCGGCGCCGACGCGGGAGTTGTCACTGCCGTTGCCTTCTTTCCAACCTCCTCAATCAGTGCAATCGCTGCCAAACGCCGTGCCTTGTCGGCATACCGCTTGTCTGCCAGTCGATCCAGTTCGAGCTGTGCAGCGCGCACGCCTCCCTCAAGCGCCGCAATTTCCTCATAGCGTCTTCCGATCTGATTGTCATAGTGCTCACAAAACCACGGACTCATCAGTCGTTGTGCAATTTCTTCCTTGAACGAAATTTCCTTACACAATCTGTTGATTTTCCGCTGAGCCAGCGTGATTTGTGACTCTAGCCAGGCTTCCCGGTGACAGTCTTGAATTGTAACGTCCTCGAAAATCATCGTCAGTGTCCCCTTCGCCCAAGCCTTCGCCGGGCTCGCTCAAAGCCTGTGAGAATCAAACCAGATTGTGGTTTTTCCGTGGATTCACGTCCTATCTCGGTTTTGGTCGTTTCTGCTTAGCCGCATCCTGCGTGTTCAGGAGCCTCCTCAGCGACGTAAGCAACTCCGCGAGCTTGGCCTCGTCCTTCTGCATTGTCTCATGCCGCTCATTGCTCGCTACGTTGCCGAGTACCTCGTGCAGTTGGCTCATTTTCTCGCGCTCGGGCGCGCGCGGCTCAGCAAGGCCGGACACCTTGACTTCAGCTGTCTTCATGATGGCGGCAATCGTCGCCGTATACATAGCTGCCAGCGCCGGAGCCCCTGCGGCGATGATTCGTTCCCAGTCGGGCGGCGGTGGCGGTGGCGGCGGCGTCCTGTTCTTATCGGCTAGCTGCCTACCCCTCTCCAGCATGGCGGCCTGGGCTTCCAGCATGGTCAGACCCGCCTTCGCCGTCTGTTCAATCCGTTCATTCATGATGCGCAGCTCGGAAGCATCCTGCAGACCCATCGCGCGCCGAAACTCGGAATAGCTCTGGAGATTCTCCATGAACGAATGCGCGGCACGACTCACCGTGGGCGTGTCTGCGTTTGGTTCCTCTACCTCTAATGTGTGACCGACTTCGGCGGCCTCCTTTTTGAGTGGAGCCAAAGCGCGTTCGTGAACAACTGGAAAAAGCGACTCGACCACTACATTGATCGGGCGCGCTCGCGCAAACTCTTTCCCACCAGCGTCCACATACGCAACGCCATATGGGCCGGGTGGCACCACCGCCTGCTCGAATGGAGACAAGCTTAGTGGTGGCTTGTCGAGCGATGGCACGAAATGGAGCGTTCCTGCCCGCTCTTGGACAAGACGATACGCCTTCGCCCCATCACCGGCCGATGTGATCGCCAACTGGATCTCTGCATTTGTCATCTCCCACACCCCCAAAAAAAATTTATCACGTTGCTCGCGACCACGGCAAGCAAGTGAAGGATTCACGCAACCTTAGTTCCGATTGTCGGAATGCCCACATGCGGCGGAATTGGTGCGTGATTCGCTCAATCTGAGCGGCAGCGGAGCACTGCTTT
>JAEUKA010000109.1 GCA_016794465.1 Myxococcales bacterium
CGCGATCGTTTCAGAGTCCGATGGTTCGGAGGTCTTTGGTTATCCGGTCTTTGGCGAGCCAGATCCGTATCACATCAATACAAGCTATATCGAACGGTACAACCTGACTGTGCGCATGACCGATCGCAGGTTTACGCGCAAGACAAACGCATTTAGCAAATCGCTTGCCAACCATAAGCACAGCATCGCACTCCACATATTTTATTATAACTTCGTCCGCGTTCACATGGCGCTAGGCCGCACGCCAGCAATGGCGGCGAAACTCGCGCACAAGCCATGGTATTACGAGGATATTATCGAGCTTATCGACAAGAAAAAGCGCGATGCAGTAAAACCTAGCTTCGTCACTCCGATCGTGCGTAGAAGGTCTGTGTGAGTATGACCGGATGTTCAGGTGTTTTCCGTCGGAAACGAGTGGTCGGACCGTCAAATTAGACCACTATCGGTTCTCGACGCCCTGGGAATCCTGGGAAATGCACCCACTTGGTGCCGAGTTGGTTGTCTGCCTCACTGGCCGCATCGTTCTCCATCAGGAGCGAGACGGCGCTGTTTGCTCCGTCGCCCTGACTCCCTATCAAGCGGTCATCAATCCACCCGGTGTTTGGCACACCGCTGACGTGACCGAGGAGACGACGGCCTTGTTCATCACCGCTGGCAGTGGCACAGAGACTCGTCTTCGCTGATTGCCTGAGCAGATATTCAGGCTAAATTGACCTGCAACGTTCCGATGGGCTGTCACGCGTCGTTGGCCTGGCGTTCTAGGTCAGCATCTCTGGCCGCGATGCTGATAGGCTGCGCCTCATGGACCTTACCCTCCTGCCTGCGGTTGCGACTATCTCTGCCCCCGAGGTGATCGGGCATCTGACATCGCTGCTTGACCTCGCAAACTATGGTCTGAAGCTCGCGAAGTCACTCAGCAGCGGAGACAGTGCCCACAAGAAGCTCGTCGAGATGTTCGAAAAGAACGAGGGCATTGCCCAGGCGTATCCCAGGACTTTGAGTCCTCGACTTGGGGCTCGGCACATCGAACTGGTGCTTCTGGCCTTCGGCCAGGCGTTCAAGCGAGCTTGGGCAGGGTGGGACCGCTACGCGCAGCCTCTTCGTGCAGAGAAGTGGTATGATTGCTTCATCACGGGTCACGACGAAGCGGCCCGCCAGCGTCAGATAACGATAGCGTTGTCAGCAGCATTGTCCATGCCCGAGCTTACGACGGCTGCTGAATCCTCAACTCCTGCGCTGGACCCGATGAGCGACTTTCTCGGCTCACCGATCGGCACACCGTTCTATCGTCGTTTGTGGGATGCATTCACGCAGCCCATCAAGACGATCGATGCGGATTTTTTAGAGCCGCTGATTTCGCTGAACGGAGTGCAGCGGCATCGCTTTGAACGTGACTTCTGTCAGGCGGTGGAAGAGGCGCTTGCCTCTCAAACGGGGCAGGAGCTTCGCGCAGCGATGATGGGAATCGCGAAGGATAAAGTGACAGAATTCCGGCGACTGCTGCTTCGTGACATGGCCAACTGGGGGCGCCGACATGTCTTTGGCAACGTCGCGCATCACCAGGGCTTGCCCGCGATGCCCCTTGAGGAGATGTATGTTGAGCCGCTGGCGGTCTTCAAGAAGGAGACGGCTGCTCCTGTCCGCTCGCTCGTCCATCGGCTCATCAGAGAGCACAAGATTGTCGTTGTGACAGCCGACTTCGGACATGGCAAGTCGCTCACCGCTCGCCACCTCACTCGCGATTGGGCCAAGGATTTTCTAGCGTCCTCCGACGGAATCTCGCTCGATCGCGTGCTACCAGTCTTTGTGAAGTGCGCGGAGGATCTAAAGAGCGGCCAGCTCGAGTTAACGGATCTGGTGGCCAAGGCGCACAAGCGAGCGGCCGATCAACTCGGAATTCCTATCAGATCAAAAGACAACGCATGCAAGCTGCCCGAAGCCGAGCAGGCCACGATCTATCTACTCGATGGGCTGGATGAGGTGCTTCTTTCTCCGAATGAAGTCGAGTCACTCTTTGACAAGCTGCGCGAGGAAGCCACAGACAAGCATCGCATGGTCGTCTTTTCGCGACCGGCAGCCATTCCAAAGCGTGAGTACCTCAAGAAGCACGACATCCCAACGATCGAGCTTCAGCCGTTTGCCGACCCGCAGATCGACGCCTGGCTGACGCGCTGGAACCGCCTGTCGATGCGCCCGCCAGTGACCATTACCAATGGCGATCTTCGTTCATTGGCGCGGACTCCGATCCTGCTCTTCATGATCGCCCATTCCTGGGATGAGCATCGCGCGCATGGTCCGCTCAATAGGGCCGCGATCTATGAGCAGTTTTTCCGCCAGATTGCCAAAGGCAAGGCGGAGCAGGACAGCGACGAGCACAAGCTGATCAGAGAAGCCTCCGATGAGCTTAAGGACCGTTTAGTAGTGCTGCGCTTGCTCGATTCGGCATCGGAACCCGTGGATGCTATGCTGTGGCTGCTGGCTCGAGTTGCGTGGCGTGGGCACTGCTTGGAACAGCAGGACAGGCGACTCAACTCCTACGAGGTGCAGAAGATCCTGCGGGACGAACTGAAGCTTGACAACCCGAACATCGAGCGAACCGTCCGCATCGGTCTTCTCGTCGCCATTCAGGCCGACGTACACGACGAAGAGCACGAGATCCTATTCGGTCACAAATCATTCCGCGAGTATCTCGTCGGCCGCTTCTGGCTAAACATGATTATCAGTAGCAGTGAAGTGCCTCCTCGCGATGGGATGCGTCTAACGTGCGAGAAGCTACTGATGGATGGGCGGCTCCTCGGAGATCGAGAAGACAAGAGCTTTGACTTCCTGGTGGAGTTGCTGGGGCAATCCTCAGAGGATAAGCGCGTTGCCGCGTTTAGGTGGGCTCAGGCTTCGTTTGACAGCGAAGATCTCGAAGGTAGAACGCTGAGCGAAGATCGCTGGTATAGGGTACGCGAGGCAGCGCTTTCCATTGGGAGCCACTGCCTCGCTCGGACCGGCCTGACAATCTCGAAGCCACTGGCGCTCCGTTCGTTGCTGGCGAGCCTTTTCTTTCATCGCTACTTGGCTGACATTCGAGCCCCCTTTGTGAACCTTTCAGGGGCCGAGCTATGGCGGGCAAGCATCGTGGATGCCGACCTGAAAGAGGCCAACCTTAGTGGTGCCAGACTCAACTTTGCGAACCTCAGCGGTGCCAACCTCAGCGGCACCAACCTCAGCAGAGCCAAGCTCATCGCGGCCCAGTGCGTTGGAGCCGACCTCAGCGGAGCCGACCTTAGCGGTGCGGTTCTCAGCGGTGCCCAGTTCATCGGAGTCAACCTCAGGGGTGCTCAGTTCACCGGTGCACAACTTGTCGGGATCAACCTCGAAGGGACTGATATGACCGGAGTGATTGGATTTTGTCCGCCGATGTCGGACCTGGCGACGTCCGGGGCTGAGCCCGGTGCTTCTCCATCTTCAGGCGATCAATCATCTACGATCGACATGCTTGACGATGCGTAGGAACTGTCGGGACGGGGCGCGTGGGTCCACATCATTGATGGCGGTGGCGCTCGGAACAACTCCCGCGCCTCTGCCAAACTCCCGCACGGCGTCATTGTCACACCAGGGGTTCCGCATTCCCAGGTGATTACCAGCCAGGAGGCTTCACCGCCCTTTCCGCACCGCGCAATTTCACGCACGCAGCGCATTCGCCGTTGCTCGCCGTTGTCGTCGAGGAGCGGCGCTCTGTCCTTTCCCAAGACCGGGCAGTCTACGGTCTGGAGTTCATAAGGAATGTATCCTGCACCACCTGCATGAAAACGAGCAAAGAAGCCGGTGAAAAAAACCATCATGTGTTCGGGAGTACATGTACCCTCGACTGAGGGAGATGATTTGCTTAGTTCTGCAAACACTCTCTCTGCTCGCACTCCGCAAGTGCTAGGGAGTCGATTTCGGGCGCGAAGCGGAGTCTTCCTTGATGGACTGGATTTCCGATGCTGAGGTTGGGACTTCCGTGTCTGGGATGGATATCGTGTAGCTTTCATGGTTGTCTCCATCGATCGATTACTGGTTGTGTTTGGTAAACAAACGGTAATCGGCTGCAGTGTTGTCCCGTCTGGAATAGCGAACACGGCCGATGGGAAACGAGTTCGCCAGGCCGTTGCCCGACTGGGCAACGAGTGGAAAAATTGCAACGCAGTGCGCTCGATCGGAAAAGTCGCACGATGTCCTTTCCGGGCCATGGTATGAAGCGTCATGCGGAACCCGGTCTTGACGACGATCGATCTAGTAACCGAGGCTGCCCAACCTGACGACATCGCTGAGCACAGTCCACCGACGCTGATGGCCCAGCACTTGCGCACCGCACGACAACACATCGCGCTGGCCATTGAGTCGATGCGTCTGCTCGCAACGCTGTCTGATGATGCGGAATGGAATGCGCAGACCGATCATCTCCAGCAGATTTCGAGCTTCGTGGAAGATCGTTGTGCGCTGTTTGATCTAGGTCAGCGTTCCTTTCTGTTGCCCGATCAATTCCAGCGCTTTTCGACGTTACTGCGTCAGCGAAGGGAGTCAGCGCACCTATCGCGAATCGAACTCTGCAAGCGAGCGGGGCTCTCCGAACGCACGATCAAGAACATCGAAAATGCGCTGGTGTCGCCCTCGCGAGATACAGTGGTGCGCCTACTCGAAGTAGCCGAGCTTGGGCTTTCGTGGACCGATGTCCTTGGCGAACCAACCAAGCAACCAGCGGAATCTGCGACGGACAGCAACTATAACTGTTACATTCCACCGGGCTACGAACCGCTGCGCATGGTGCAACAACTCGTGCGCATTCTAAATGGTCCTGGTGGCCACATCGAGCAGACGTACACGTATCTGGAGCACCGCAGCGCCATCGCCTACATGGCGCTCGGACATGATCCCGCCTACGTCGCACGGTATCGCGCCATCTATCCGTTCGCCGAACTAGCCCGTCGGATAGCTGAGGAGTGTGGGCAAACTCCACTGAAGGTGATTGCGCTCGGTCCTGGTGATGGGAATCTGGAAGTGCGCTTCGTCCAGCAGCTCCTGGGCGAGATCACTCGGCCAGACATCGAGCTTGTGTTGTTCGACATCAGTCAGCCGCTTCTGAACGCAGCTTATCAGCATGCGCTCGATACCTTCGGAGAGCAGTCGCCCGTTCACACCCTCATGATGCAGGGGAATTTCCATGACTTGGCGATGTATCCGCAGGTGACCTATGCCCCCGCGAAGAGTCGCCGCCGCCGCATCTATACAATGATGGGAAACACCCTCGCGAACCTCGACAACGAGCCCCGCTTCTTCCAGCACTGCATGTCCCATTGTCTTCCGGGAGACTTCCTAGTTCTCGATATCCGACGGAGACAAGCGCCGTTAGATTCAGGAGAGGAAGCCATCAAGAAGGCCGACCCTGCGTTTCACAAACCGTTTCCCAAACCGCTTGCAGAGTGGCTGAGTACGCCCATTCGGATGCACTGTCCCAACTTGATGGTGTGTGAGCTGAGCTACGTGCTCCAGACCGAGTGCCCAATACCTGGCAGCTACTCTCTTGATGCTGTAGCGACGGTAAAGCTGAACAACCAGGCGGTTCGCCGCTTCTCGATGTCGCGGGCCAAGAGCTACGACGACGCATTGCTCGTGCAAAGCCTGGCCCGTTTCGGCTGGGAATGCGTTCTGTCTCTTCCCATCGGTCCGCAGGAGCGTGCTCCCGTCGCGATGCTCCTTGTGAAGCGAGAGTAGAACGGATGGCGGGCTTTGGTCGAAAGACCGAAGACTCCATCAACATATCGTGCTTTCGACAATCGGCTTGCGCCTTATAGCGCAATCGCCTCCCGGTGTAAGTGCTCACCTTGCACGTAAGGATTCGTCCATACTCCGATCCGGCCAGGCCCCACGAAGCCAGCCCCAGCCAACACCCGCCGCCCCCCAGAAAAACGAACAGAACAGCAAGCTCACCGACGGCGCGTACTTTTGGCTTGACGGGTACCCTTCGTGCCCCCGTTGTAACGGGAAGGCCCTTGCGTTTTCCCTCAAACAATGGCAAGCGCGCCGAGTCACGGACGCTGGTGATCGTGGATTCAGGGTAAGGTTGACCGCTTGCACCTTCGGCCCACTGCACAGATCGAAGCGTGGTGCCACTGACAAAGCTGGCGACCGTGGATCGGGGTGAGCTTGGCCGACACCGCGTAGATCGAAGCGGTGGGAATCGTGCGAAGCGATCTACGATGGCCCATCGAGAGCGGACTCGCGAGCCTAGCAGGTTGCCCGGCGCTTACAGTCCGTTCCCTACGCTACCGAGAGAAAGACCCTTCTGGGGAACAGAAACAAGCCATTCTCCGACGGGGGTTGAGTTCACAGGGACCTCAAGCCAGATAACATTTTGGTGGTGGAGGATGCGGAGGATGGGGAGCAGGCGAAGGTGGTGGACTTTGGGATCGCGAAGATTCTGGAGTCGAAGACTCCGCTGGGGGACTCTCTCCGGACCGACAACTATGCGGGGTTAGGAACCGCGCTGTATATGGCTCCAGAGCGGTTTGAGGGCGCACCCGGTGATCCACGTATGGACGTGTATGCGCTGGGACTCCTGCTGCACGAGCTGCTGTCGGGACTGCTGCCGTTTGCCAGGCGCTACGAAGACCGGGAAGACGGAACGGCGCTGCTGCACAAGCGCTTCACAGAGGAAGTCCCACCGCTGTCACTCACCCAGCCGATCTCTCCCCAGCTGCAAGCGCTGCTTCGTCAGATGTTGGCCCGCGATGCCGCCCTTCGGCCCGCGCACGCAGGGATGGTTCGCGAGCGATTTCGCGACATTCCAGAGATCCAGGCCATCAGCAGCACCCTTCCCGAGCGCTCGGGACAGATGGTGATTCCCAGCAGCGCACTGTCCGCTGGCGCCGAGGGACAGACCACCAGCGCCACTGTCTCAGCGCTGAGTCTGGGTGCGCGTGGGACGCTGTTCCCGATGCTCCTCGCGCTCACGATCTTGGCGACTCTGCTCACCTTTGCGTATCTCCTGTTCAGATCGCCCCACTCCTGACACGACGAGCTGCCACCCCTAACGAGTCTGTTTTGCGCTACGATGGTGCGTTGTGCACAGAGGCTTGCGGGGGCGTGCACGGATGCAGCGTTCGGTGACAGCGCGACAGCCGACCAGAGTCGGTAGGAATAGGAGTCTGTGGCGAGCAAGCTGGCTGCTTGTATTGGCGCTGTTTACCTACAGATCCACCGCCGCTGCCGAGGTCCGCGCCGACTGGATCATCAGTCAAATCAACCAGAAGAACGCGAGCCTGCCACCGCCGCTGCGTGCCGAGAAGTACGGAATGATGGCAGAGTCGACGTTTGCCTTCTTCCGCGCCACCAATCACCTGTTTTGGACGGACTATGGAAGCTCTCCGCTCCTATCGACGTTTGGGAGTCCGACGACGCGGGTGTGGCTACAGGGAGACGCGCACTGCGACAATGTGAGTGCGCTTTTGACCAGCCAAAATGCGGTGGTCTTTGATCTCGATGACTTCGACGAGACGCTGATTGCCGACTACCAGCTCGATCTGTGGCGACTTGCGGTGAGCATTCTGCTCGCGATTCAGGAGAACGGCGGACTGCCGCAGAAGACCCAGGAGCAGCTCATCGATGCGCTCTCGACAAGCTACCTGAACACGCTGCTCGGCTATCGCGACAACGCCAATGAGCTCATCACGACCTACTCGGTGGGCAACACCCCAAGCTTTCTGTCCGACTGGATGGCGCAGCTGTCCGATCAGACCCACCTGCGGGTGCTGAAAAAGGCCACGACCGTGGCATCGGGAAAGCGCATGTTCGACTTCGACAAGCCCGGCGTTCAGCAGGTTTCTCCGTCGGTCATGCAGGCGCTGCAAGCGGCGATGCCGGGTTATCAAGCGACGCTCACTGGCCGGCTGCGCCAGATTCCTTCGTACTTCCGGATTAAGGATGTCGCGCAGAAGGTGCGCGGCGGCATGGGCTCGCTGGGGGTGACGCGCTACTTTGTGCTGATCGAAGGACTGTCCGCGAGCCAAGACGATGACCGCATCCTCGATGTCAAATCGCAGAGCCCGCCGGCGGGCTGGCAGTACATGGACCCACCTGTGCGCGAGCAGCTGGCAGCGATGATTGGGGGCGATCAGGCGATGCGGGTGGTGCTCGGCTATCGGGCCATGGGCTACCGCGCCGATGAACACCTGGGGACGCTGTCGGCGCTGGGCGAGCGCTTTTTTGTCCGCGAGCGAACCCCGGTGCGCAACGCCTTCGAGCTGACCAACCTGACCAATCCGCAGCGGGCTCAGCCACTGGTGCAGCAGTGGGCGGCGGTGCTGGCGACCTCGCACGCCCGAGCCGATCAAGACAGCAGTCCGCTGATTTCCTATGACTTTGAAAAAGAGCTGCTCGCCAAAGTGGCGACGGAAAAGCAGCGGCAGGCGTTTTTGGCGCGGGTGCGGCAGATTGCGTTTTTCTACGCCAAGCAGGTCAGCGACGACTACAAAGCCTTCAAGGATTGGCACCAAGCGCGTCCGCAGGTCGCCGGCAAGGAATAGTCGAGTAGACTGCGGCGGTGTTTGCAGCCTTTAAAAGATGGCGCAGTCGCCGCAAGCTGCCCGCGCCACGGGCGTTTCGCTATGAGTCCTTCGGTGGCATTGCGCAGCTGGGCGGACGCTTTGGCTGGCCGCAGGCGCTGGTCTTCGTCGACAGAGATCGGGCGCGGGCGCTCGGGCACGACTCTCCTCCTTCAGGCCTGTGGGATGGCGAGCAGCCGACCCCGGACTCCACCGCGCCTCTGTCGGCTCCGCTCGAGGCACACCTGCAGCTGACCAACCGCTGCGACGCCGGCTGCGCCACCTGTTACACCGGAGCGTCCCCGCAAGGCACACGCGGCGAGTGGGGCCTCCCCGAGTGGTGCGCGGCCATCGACGAGCTTGCCGCTGCCGGCGTCTTCCATGTCGCACTCGGTGGTGGGGAGAGCGCCACCCTGCCCTGGCTCGGCGAGCTACTCTCACACTGCTGGCAGCGCGGCATCATTCCCAACCTGACGACGAGCGGACTGTACGACCAAGCGACTCTCGATCGCGTCTGCGACCTGGCCCGGCGCGGACTGTTCGGTCAGGTCAACCTCTCCATCGACGGCGTTGGCGAGATCTACACCCAGGTGCGTGGCTTTGCTGGCTTTGCCAAGGCCGATCACGCGCTGCGATCACTCCTGCGGGTGTTTCCCGATGTCGGCATCAACTCGGTGCTGACGCGAGTGGGCTTTGACAGGCTCGACGAGCTGTTTGCCTACGCCCGTCGCGCCGGGGTCAGTGAGATCGAGCTGCTGCGGCTCAAGCCGGCGGGCCGAGGCGCCAGTCGCGACACCTACCAAACGCTGCGCTGCAGCGACGATCAACACCGCACGCTCTTGCCGCGCATCTTGGAGCTGTCTCGTCGCCACCGCCTGCCGACGCGGCTCGACTGCTCGCTGGTGCCCTTTGTCGCTTACCAGCAGCTGGACCAAAAGCTCTTGCATTTTTTGTCGATTTATGGTTGTGCCGGGGGCGATCTGCTCACCGCCGCCCGCGCCGATGGCAAGCTGTCCGCCTGTAGCTTTGCCGCTCCGACGAGCGAGCGCGTCACCAACCTCCGCCAGTACTTCGCCACGCCCACCGCCTTTGCCCCGTTCCGTGACTACCCTGCCGCTGCGGAGCCCTGCCAGAGCTGTGCCTATCTGCGGCTCTGTCGCGGCGGCTGTCGCGTCGTCGCGTCGCATGTGACCGGCAGCCTGCTCGCCCCCGATCCCGAGTGCCCCCGCGTAATCGACTTTCGCGCCTCCCAAGCAAACCAAGGTGACGACGCGCTTCCGTCTGCGGGTCGGCGCTTAAAGGTGTTAGCGTAGGCCTCCCATGGCTGACAGCGGGCTCCTGCGCACGATCTTCATCGTCTCTGACTCGACCGGCGAGACTGCCGAAAAGATGGTGCGCGCGGCGCTGCGTCAGTTCGATCTGCACGAAGCAGCGACCGATCTGCGCCTGGTGCCGCACCTCCGCCACGAGCTGGATATGGATGTCGTCGTCGGCAACGCGCAGCGGTCCCAAGGTCTGGTGGTATCGACGCTGGTCCGAGGCGAAGAGCGCAAAGTCCTACAGACCAAGTGTGAGCAGCGCGGAGTGCCCTATGTCGATCTAATTGGCTCTCTGCTCGGAACCATGGCGCGCTTTCTGTCCGTTGAGCCGCGTGAAGTTCCGGGCCTGTTACACACCGTATCGGACAGCTACTTTCGGCGCATGGAAGCGATCGAGTTTACGGTGCAGAGCGACGACGGCCGCTGTCCCGAAAACCTGATCAAGGCCGATCTGGTGCTGCTCGGAATCAGTCGGACCTCGAAGACGCCGCTGTCGATTTATCTGGCCCAGAAGGGCTATCGCGTCGCCAACGTACCGCTGGTGCTCGACTTGCCGCTGCCACCCGAGCTGGACCAAGTGCCGCCCGAGCGTGTCTACGCCCTGACGATTCAGCCCGATGCGCTGCTGCAGATTCGCCGCGAGCGCCTGCTGCGCATTCACATGGCCGCCGACACCAGCTACGGCCAGCGCGACTACATCCTGCGCGAGATCTACTACGCCCGCGATCTGCTGCGCAGCCATCCCAGCTGGACTGTCATCGATGTCACCGGCAAAGCCATCGAGGAGACAGCCGCCGACGTACTCCGCCACTACCACCAGCGCACCGGCACTCCCATGCACTAAGGAATCGCTATGCACCCACCGAACAGAGTCCCTGTGGACCTGGCCTGGCTGGTCGTACTTCGCGTCGCAGCGGGCCTGGGTGCGCTTGTCGTACCGCCTCTGTTTTGGCGCTGGCCGCACCTGTTTGATGGCTTTCTCTCGTCGGGGATACAGATTCCCTATCCGCTTCTTTACTGGATTGTGCCGCTCCCTGGGTTCGGAATGCGGCTCCTGCTGCTCCTCTGCATGATCGCCGGACTCGCTGTGATCTTGGGACTCTGTTATCGCATCGCAGCGCTGGTTCTGTTTGCGATCCTCTCCTATCACTTCCTACTCGATAGCTCGTACTACCAGAGCACCACCTATCTGCTGGTTCTGCTGACCGGACTGCTCGCGCTCTCTCCTGCGCATCACCTGCTGGCGTTCGATGCCCAGCGGATTCCTCCGGCCCAGCGCGGTCGCAGCAGTGGACTCTTTCTGGCACTGTTTCGCTTCCAGCTGGCAGCGGTCTACTTCTTTGCCGGCATCGCCAAGCTCGACGCAGACTGGCTCGCTGGACACACTCTGTCCGTGATGGTTCCGCAGCAGCGACTGGTGGCAATGAGCAGCTCCCTTCTGTCTCCGCACGGAGCTGCCGTGGTCATGTCGTGGCTGGGTCTTTGGTTCGATCTGCTGATTGCACCGGGACTCCTGCTGCGACGCACTCGCACCTTCGCAATTGGAGCACTCCTTCTGTTTCATCTTCACAACGCACACACCTTTCGACTCGCGCACCTGCCGTGGGGAATGCTCTTCCTTGCCACTGTGTTTCTGGAACCGGACTGGCCACGGCGCCTTCTCAAGTACACCCCGCACTGGCTCAAGCTGCCGCCTTCGCCTCCCTTCCGAGCAACTCCGCGCTGGGCAGTTGTCGTCGCTGTTCTCTACTGCGCAGTCCAGACTGCTGTACCCCTGCGCAAGTGGTTCTATCCCGGCAATGCCTACTTCACAGAGTGCGGATTTCCGTTCTCTTGGGCGATGCGCAGCCGCGTAAAGTCGTCCTTCACCCAGCTCCTGATCGTGGACAAGCAGACCGGACAGAAGGAGCTGATTCCGCTGTCACGCGGCATGCACAACATGCAGGCTCGACGCGCCCAGGGAGATCCGCACGCCATCTGGTGGCTGAGTCAGCAGCTTGCCACGCAAGCGCGCCGCAGCGGACGCCACATCGCAGTGTATGCAAGGTCGGAAGTGACGCTCAATGGCTCTCCCTTCACTCCGTTTGTCGCCCCCGATGTGGATCTCAGCCAAGCAGACTTTCCCCTGCTGGGAGTCCCTTCCTGGCTGACCCTTCAGCCGCTCCCAAGGAAGTAAGACCGTACAGCTCACAATCAACTTCTCGTCGCTGTCACCGGCTCTGCTTCCCCCTTCCTGAGAGAGCTGGACTGGGAAAGTACCGTCCCTGCCACCGCTCCGATTCCTACAGTCTGTTCCAGAAATGGCGACCCAAATATTCCGCTTCAAAATGTGAACTCGTCCCTTTTGCAATACCTACATGTGAAGCGGTATGGACTCCTCTCTGCTCAGACAGAATCTCGGTTTGCGTCCCCGGCCGTGACATCGTCGGCATTCGCGGTTGCACCACCGGCTCCGATCGGCTGCGGTGCGGCAAAGGTGCCGTTGCCATTGCCAAGCAGCAGACTGACCATTCCTTGGGCTCCGTGCGAGATCGCCAGGTCTACCTTCCCATCTTTGTTGAAGTCCGTGAGAACTTCTTATTAAGCGCAGCATGCGCATACAACAGCATACAAACACCACCAAAACGGCCATCGGATACGTTCGTGTCAGCACCCAGGAGCAAGTCACCGAGGGTGTGAGTCTCGATTCACAACGCGATAAGCTTCGGACGTATTGCAGGCTTCACGGGATCAAACTTATCGACATAAAAGCAGACGAAGGGATTTCCGGCGGGACTCTGGAGCGTCCAGGGCTGCAAGCTGCGCTTGAGATGATCCGTCGGGGGCGGACGAATACCTTGATCGTCGTGAAACTAGACAGGCTCTCTCGGTCGCTGCGCGATGTCTGTACGCTGGTTGAGGAGTTCTTCTCTGACGAGCGGTATCACTTGCTGTCGCTGTGTGGGATGGTGAACACGCACTCGGCGGCAGGGCGCATGGTGCTGATGAACCTGGCGAACTACGCGCAGTTTGAACGGGAGATGATTTCGGAACGGACACGCGATGCGCTGCGACACATGATGGCTCAAGGAATCCGTCTCGGCCCTGCGCCCTTCGGCTACGAGTTCAGCCAGGACGTTGACGACCAGGGGCGGCGGCTGTTGGTGCCTTTGGCGCATGAGCAGGAAGTGTTGCGCAAGATCAAGGGAATGCGCGCCGAAGGGCTCAAGCTTCACGAGATCGCACGGCGATTGAACGAGGCCAAGATCCCTGCGCGGCGTGATGGAGTCTGGAGAGCGCAGCGACTCAGCATCGTACTCCGACGGGATGGCACCAAACAGGTACACCCATTTAGGCCATCTGGCCCTCGGATTCCGCTGCGTCATGACCGAGAAGCGGCGACGGAACGAGCGAAAGAACTACGTGCCCAAGGGCTCAGCCTGAGCCAGATCGGCCAGCGTCTGCGTAAGGAGCGGCTGACTCCACTGCGTGGCGGAGTTTGGCATCCAGCGCAGGTTTCGGAGTTGCTGCGCGGTGCCTCTCGTGGCGACCGAGAAGCCGCAGCCCGGCGAGCAGTCGAGCTACGAGCAGAGGGCATGCACCTACGCGAAATTGGAGTCCGTCTGGTGACGGAGGGCATTCTGCCGAAGGAGGGCGGCATCTGGCACCCAGCGCAGGTGCATGCGCTGCTGGCAAGCGAAGAGTCAGTCAACCGGGGCTGCTGACTGAGCAGGAGGTCGCCCGCGACGTGGCGCGAAGGGAGCTTGCGGGCCGATGCCGAAGGCCAGCCAGCCGGGTGATACGCCGAGCACTTGGGCGATGGCCTCGATGACCTCGACGCCCGACTGCCCGCCCTTTTCGATCTGGGTGATGGATGGCGCGGTGAGTCCGGCCAACCGGCCAAGCTCGGCCTTCGT
>JAEUKA010000041.1 GCA_016794465.1 Myxococcales bacterium
TGCGGACATCAGGAAGCGCGTCTCCATCGAAGACGTACTCCTGCGTTACTACCGCATCACCAATCTGAAACGCGACGGCACCAAGCTGTCCGGCCCTTGTCCGGTTCACGACGGCGACAGTCCGCGCTCGTTCCACGTCGAGCTCGACAAAAACATCTGGCACTGCTTCAGCAAGTGTCAGGGCGGCGGCAACCAGCTCGACTTGGTTGCAAAGAAGGAAAACATCAGCATCCGTGACGCAGCGCTGCGACTACAGACGTTCTTCAGTGTTGAAGGGAAGGAACGCACCGAGCCGGTAATGCACAAAGGAAAGGAGTCCGCACCGGAATCAATTCATCGGCGAGAAAACGAGTCTGAACTCAGAAAGGAATCTTCACTAGCGAAACAGAAGGAAGAAGAACCGGAAGTCAACCAGCCGCTCCACATCAAGCTCGAACTGAAAAGCGACCATCCGCATTTGCTCGATGACCGAGGACTCAAACTCGGGACCATGGAACGCTTCGGCGTCGGCTACTGCTCGCGCGGGATTCTGCGCGGGATGATTGCGATTCCAATTCATGACGAAGAGGGCGAACTCGTCGCGTACGCGGGAAGAAGACTCAAGCCCGTTGATATCCGCGAACTCGGGAAATACAAGTTTCCCAAGGGCTTCCGCAAGGAACTCGTCCTCTACAACCTGAACCGCGCCAAGGAACACCAAAAGGAGTCCGGCCTGATTCTGGTCGAAGGATTCTTTTCGGTCCTCAAGCTCTACGAAGCCGGACTCCCGAACGTCGTCGCGTCCATGGGCTGCGAACTCTCCGACGAGCAAGCGCGACTCTGTGCCGAAGCCAAGGAAGTCATCGTCCTTTACGACGGCAACGACGCCGGATACATCGGCGCGGCCAAAGCCAAGGCAAAACTCGCGCCGCTTGTCCCCGTTCGCATCGTCAAGCTCGAAGAAGGCACCGAGCCGGAGAGCTACTCACCGCAAGCCCTACGCTGGCTCGTGAACGGCATCAGCCGACTCGACATCGAGGAAATCACTTTTTCCAGGCGACGACCGGCTCCAGTCGAGAGCAATGCCGTCAGCGCTCCGCTCTGAAACAGAGCTCGCCCCAACCGTTCCTTTTCCTCAAAAACAACCCAATCAGCACGCCTTCGCGCGGCTTCGGCGATGCAAGCCGAAAAGGAGAACCTATGCTCACCACCCTGAAAGCCCTCCGTCCCTCTGCCCTCGCGGTGTTTAACCACCTAACCCACGGACTCGACCTTGGCGGACACCGCAAGCTCGACAACGCCAGCGGCACCTTCATGGCCGTCTGCGTCGAGAAAATCACCGAGCGTCATTACTCCATCGCGCACTATTTTGAACAAAACGGCGACCTCGTGGCCGACCCGGAGCTGACGTTCTTTCGGAGCGACGACGGCGCGGTCTACCCCTGCACGTTCCAGCAAGACAACCTCGCGATGTACCGCATCGGCCTCGACATCACGCCCGAAGGAGTCATCGAACACACCAGCATCAAGGAACAGCACGAACAGGCGGTGTTCGCTGACGACTGGATGAGGAACATCGCCGACCAGCAAGGACTCAAAATCGAAGCGCCAGCGGGAGGAGCCGATGAGTAGCGAAGCGGTGCTTTACCGCGAGCGCGTTCTCGCCACCCTCGACACGATGCGCACGAACGAAAAAGACCGACTCATCATCGGCCTCGTCGACGCGCTCTATCCGAACGGCGACCCGGACTATTCCCAGGATGGCGCGGACTTCATCGCCGAAGCCATCCGATTACTCGCGGCCTTCCATCCGAGCAACCTGGCACCGAAGGAAGTCCCGTCTTCAACGAAAGACACCGAACCCGACATCGCGTTCTAGCGCGACGGAACCCACGAGGAGGCATCATGCACGAACGGTTAAGCGTCGTGCTCATCGAAGCCTTGACCCGTGTCTGGAGCCGCATCCGCGTCCATCATCCGGGCGTACCGGGCGTAATGCTGCTGGCGGCCCCAAGCCAGCGCGGCGACCTGTCCGTCCTCGGACACTTCGCGCCGCTGCGCTGGCGACACAAGACCCGTGGCGACACCGGCTATCACGAAGTCGTGGTCGTCGCCGAACACCTCGACCGCAGCGCCGCCGACATCGTCGAGACACTCATCCACGAAGCGGCGCATGCCCTCAACTTCGAGCGCAAAGTTCACGATTGCAGCCGCAGCCAGTACCACAACCGTGAATTCAAAGCGGCGGCGGAAGAACTCGGCCTCGCGGTCGAGCAAGTACCCCACTACGGCTTCGCGCTGACAACACTTCGAGAGGACACCCGCCAGCGCTACGACGAAGACATCAAACAGCTCGCCGAAGTCCTCATCCACCGCGCCAAGCCGATACCCGTACCCGGTGTTTCAACACCCAAAGGAGGAGAAGAAGCACCCCAGGGCGACAAACCCGGCTCCCGCAGCCGCAAAGCCGTCTGCAAATGTTCGTTCATTATCCGCGTGGCCAAGTCCACGCTCGAACAAACCACCATCCGCTGTGAGAAATGCGGAGAGGAGTTTGTGTTGGTGTAAGTTAAAGGAGCGTGCCTGAGTGGTACGCTCCTGCTCTGTTTTTTGAAAAGTGAATATATTTTGATTAATTCTGATTGCTTATTCGTCTGAATTCCACCCGGTCTTATATTGGTGTAAATCTAAAGAGAATCCTTCTGGCCAATAACCCTTTCGCCAGACTATTTTGAATTTCCACACAGCATCAACGACAAGGTCAATTGCTTCATCATAAAAGCTACGCTCTCTATTATGACTGAGCTTTAATTCATCAGTTCGAATATCAATATCGTGTCGATTCAGCTTCTTTATGCACATCAAATCGCTTCTTATATATATTTCTATTCTAATGTCGGCAAGTGTTAGATTTGAATTTAATGGAGAAGCATACAAAAAATCAAAACCAGTCAGGACAAGCTTAGCATTTTCTGGGATGAAGTGCCGACCTCTGCTAGTTACTCCAGATTCTGATAGTTCAATGATTTCAACGGTATAGACAGTCTCATCCATGATTCTCCTAAGAAAATCGATATATAGTAAGCACCTCGGGTAGAACTTTCCATTTCTCTCTTTCAATATTCCAAGTCTATATAACATCAAGGAAAATGGTAACGTTGGTGAAAATTCCATTTGACGTAGGTCCGTAATTTCGTCCTGAAACTCATCAAAATTGGAAATTCTAAACGCATTGATACTCCTTTGTAAGGATTCAAGATGTCTTTCAAAAATGCTAACATCATAAATTATCTCTGATGGTTTCAACCCCTGAATGAATGATTCATATAGACACAAACGAGTAATGTATGGATGTCCCTCTGCGAGACTCCAAATGGCTGATACTTCATCGTCCGCATTGTTGAATCCGTGTAGCCTGGAAAGTTGCTCGACTTCTTCGCGTAGAAAATTTTCGAGAGAAATACAATGTTCAGTATATAGAGCTTCACATAACTTCCAGCTTGATTTGTCTAATGACACAGTATACAGGAAGCGCATGCGAGTCCAAGGCTCTTCCATCATTCCTCTCCAAGACTTCAATGTCTCAACAAATACTGGCTCTTTGGAGTATAGTTGGTCGGCATTTTCAATCACAACAAGAGCAATTTGATTTCGAGACAAAGTCTGTGACTTTAATAGAGTGACTGTCTTTTCAATCCATTCAGATGTAACAGACTGCTTGGCAGACTTATCTTCTTTTATTCCTTCTGAACTTGAAGCTAATTGACTTGTGAATTCACAAATAGGCTCTGGGGCTGCTCCATTTATTCTGATAATCCTGATACCCTTCTGTTTGCTCATTTTCTCAACAATGTAAGCAACTAACGTCTTCTTCCCAGATAGGGCTGGCCCCTGAATGGTTATTGCATTGCCTGGATGTGCCAAACAACTAAGCGCTCTCCTTTCTTCTATTCGTCGGTTAACATAGAAGGCAGGCACATATGAAATACTTGGCGGCGGTGGAAGTCCTACTGCATGGCCAGCAGCTACTTCCGATTCGCGGGCCGTTGTATTACTCGTGGCGTTGGTTGGATTAATTTGTACAGTGTGCAACCACTCTGCAAACTCTTTCAATACTTTGGTGGCCTCAAGAACTTGCTGATGTGGAAGCTTGGAAATGGATGATGCTTCCTCGGGATGCGCGTATATATTACGCAAATGGAGAGCTTCTCGCACCTTAAGGTTATTTGGAATCGCGGTAAACTCTGAAAGATAGTTCAATGCATCACTCGGTTTTTTACTAGGAAGCCAAACTTTCTTTTCCTTTAGTGCCTCTATGGCATGCCCTAAAGCAAAGAAGAGTGCTCGACCCTTCGTCTCCACTTTCAAATCCGATGCCATTCGGAATATTTCGGGCCAATCTCGTGTTTCCGACTCACTCTGTTGTGCCATGCAAGATTACCTCCTCTTCGGATTCACTGATGCCAAGTCTATTAAGGGCTTGTCTAATATCATTTTTTTCGAACATTAGCAGTTCTTTCTTAATCCATTCATACCAATTTTGAGCTGATTCAGCAGCAACATTCATCACTTCAAATCGTACATCATCCAGCGTGATTCCTGTGCCTCGTTCCTTGATTCGTTCTTCACAAAGCGCAGCCACGTTTTTAGCGAGTTCTGCGGAACTTTCAATCAATTCTTCATATCGCTTGATACATGCTTCGGCAAGTCTTATGCGCTGTTCTTGCGATAATCCATGCAGAGCTGATTCTACCGGAGGGTGACCTTCACGTCCTTCCATATAATATACATTGGATAGTTAATTAACATCGACCTTTCCTCCATTATACCAGCCATCGACATATCTACGCAACCTTCGCCCCTATAACTCACCCAGCTTAGGAACTTCTATCCCGTACAGTCGGCATTTCTTCTGGAAAGCCTGTTGGCTGCCAAGCTTTAGCTCTTTCGCAGCGGCGCGCTGTGTACCGTGGCGATTCCACGCATCCTCAAGTAGCTTACGCTCTACCTCGCAGAGTATTTCGTTCAGCCCGCGACCCGGCCTTGGGGTCACGTCGATACGACCGATGGCTTCTTCGAGCTGGACCGGTGGCAACTCGTCTTCGACAAGCCGGAGGTCAATCTTCTCGCCGTTGGCAAGCAGGCTCAGGCGCTCGATAAAGTTCTCCAGCTCACGGGAGTTGCCCGGCCACGGGTGCGCACAGAGGCGGCGGCGAGCCGAAGGAAGGAGCCGCAACGGCGAAAGGCCATCCTCCCGCCGTCTTGCATTCACCCGTGACATGAAATGGTCAGCCAAGGGGATGATGTCTTCCCGTCGTGTGCGTAGCGGGGGAATGTGAATCGGAAAAACATTCAGCCGGTAGTAGAGGTCTTGGCGAAAATCTCCACTGGCAACTCCCTTCTCCAAGTCACGGTGCGTCGCGGCGATAAGACGAACATTGACGGGAATCTCATGCTCAGTGCCGACCGGACGTACCTTGCCCTCCTGCACAACACGCAAGAGCCTCATCTGCAAGCTCGCGGGCAGGTCGCCTATCTCATCGAGAAACAGTGTCCCGCCTTGCGCGGCGCGAAACAGCCCATCCCGAGCCAGAGTCGCTCCGGTAAAAGCCCCGCGAACATGGCCGAACAGCTCGGATTCAACAAGCGATTCCGGGAGTGCGCCACAGTTAAAGGCGATGAAATGCTCACTCTTCCGACGGCTATTCCGGTGAATCGCTTGAGCAACCAGTTCTTTGCCAACGCCTGACTCCCCAAGAAGCAGCACCGTCGCAGAGCCTTGAGCTGCCTTCCAGGCCAGTTCCAGCACCCGGCGCATCGCTTGACTCTCGGCGATGATGTTGCTTCCCTCTAACCGACGAGGCTGAAGACTGCCTTCCCGGCGCGCTGGTTCCAAAAGTTCAGCGTCGATATCGAAGGGAATGTGAGCGTGCTCGGCAGCGGACTCGTTGTCGTGTGCAGAGCTTTGCCAGGTCTGAGCGGGAAAGACGGTCTTCGCTAGTAGCACCCACGTCGCGTGCATCTGCGGGGTGCCGGGACTCAGTAGGATGTGGAACTCAGCATCATTTCCGAGAGCGGCACGGGCCTGTTCGCAGGTTGTACGCATCCCTCGGTACAGCGCCTCGTAGTCTCGTGGATGCGGAATTTCGAGAAGCTGCGGACACAATTCTATCTGGGGATAGCGCCTTCGCATCTCCTCCGCAAACGCAGCTACAGCACCATTTTCTTGAAACGGCGGATTGAAGAGAAGCACAAGCCGGTCAAAGGTCGGCGCTGCCTTGAGGAAGGTGAATATGGGTCCATCGACAAAGTCGTCCGGCTTCTCGATGGAGAATGACCCTAGCCGACCCGTTCGTCGTCCCTCATGTGGCCGCCACGGGTCTTGTGCTCCCAGCCATGTCAGTAGCACCCGCACCAACGCGGTGTAGCACAACAACCAAAAGTTGTCAGACAACTTCGCACCGTCGGCACAGCGATGATTGACTCCCACGATGAAGTCCTTCGCGGCAGCACGCCAACAACCTTGGGTTGTGGCTGCTGTCGTAGCCGAACGTGGGCCGGTATGTCCTACTGAAGTAGCCATCACCGTCGAAGATAGGGGGGCTGAACTGCGCTTCAGCGGATGATGGCATTGGGGTTGCCCAAGGCGTTGCTCTGCAACCGCAACCACAGGAGAGCAACCCATGACGACACGATTTACCCTCAGCTCACTCGCCATCGTCCGCTTCGCCGAACTCGGTCTCAACTACGACCTGTCTGGTCTTCGCCAGGGGCTCGAAGCTGTCATCCGCAAAGAACGCGGCCTGTCTCCGTCCGAGGCAGCCCCTCCAGACAGTCTCTGCCTACTCGCGTTCACGCTGGCCGCCAATCCCGGCCTCGCCGCCACTTGGACCGAAGCCCTGCTATCCCGCGTCGCCGTTTTCGAGGACGAGCCCGGCGACACCTTCTCCTTCAACGACTACCAGTACCGCGTCCACATCGTCGTCAGCGAAAACGTCGTCACCCATGTTTCCCCCCTCCCGAAGCGGGCGACTGCCAAGCACCACGGATAACTGACCGACGGCGGCGGTGCTCTCGCCCAGGGCGCATCGCCTTCGCTCGGTCTCAAAAAGGAGACGACCATGACATGGCCTTTTTTCTCTTGTAGCCGTTCCTTTGTCTTCGCTCTGGCGGCGCTGCTCATGGCTTGTGGCTCGCCGAAGGTGCAGCCCGTACCGCGCCTCGCGGTGAGTATCGCTATCGTCGCCGATGTCTCGACATCGGCTGGCCTGAAACACGGGCAAACGATTGCCGACTTGCGCTGTTCGGAAGTCGCCGCTCTCATCAATGAGGCGCTGACGACGAAGGGGCTCAGTCGGCTGGATGTACTGGTTCTCGCGACGGGCGGGAAGGAAACATCGCTGGAGGCTCGCAGTCTCATTCCGTGGCGTTCGTTTGTTCCGCAGGCACGCCTCTTTGGGAGAAACAGAAGCCCGCTCGAACAGCGTCGGGCCTTCCTGCAAGGACTGGAGACAACCTGCCGGGGAACCCTGAAGAGCGAAACTACATCACCGATTTTCTTCGCAATCGAACGAGCGGCAGAGAGTCTGCGCCAGCATGCCAAGGAAGAACGGCTGAGCGGCACAGTAGTCAAGCGGCTCGTCGTTCTGTCGGACCTACGCGAGAACGCGCATCAGGTACTCAAGGCTCGGCTTCTCGCCGTGTCGAACGCCCTACGAAAAGGAGTGCCTGCCCCCAAGCAGGGAGCCACCGTGCCATCGCTGAATCTGGACGGGATTTCGCTGTCCGTCTGTGGGTTGGCAGAGCATGTTGGCGGCAACGCCGATGAGCTCGCTATCTTCCCCCGCGCCGTAACCGACGTGTGGCAAGGCGTCTTTCAGGGAGCTGCTTCGTTTGACGCGGCCTGCCCCGAAGAGCCGACATCTCTCTCGGGAGGTATGAGATGAGCGAACCAACGAACCGCGAACTCCCTCCCGAGCACGAGGACAAACCCACCGGGCCATCCTTCATGCCAGCGCCAACCGGCCATACCTTGCCCGCCCCGTCTCTCGCTGAGGTGGTGAAAAAAAATATCGAGCGAGCCGGTTTCCCCGAGCTGAATGAGACGGTCATGGCCGCAGAGATTCAACGCGGCATCGCTCACATTCGGGCCGGAACAGCACTGCCGGTGGATGGCAACGCTTCGAAAGGAGACGCCTACTTCCTCGATGACCTCACCCACTGCAAGCAGCGATTGCAGCGGCTCAGAACGCTCGTCGATGAGGCTGAAGAAACGTCGGTGACGTTGCGGCGTCGCTTCGCTGAACTCACCCCACCGCTCAGCTTCCGGCAGTGGCTGGTCGTGGTCGGCGCACTCCTCATCGTGACCACGTTTGGTGTATTCACCCTGAAATCGCTTCTGGCATCGAGCTTCGATGAGCTCCTGCTCCGTGCCTACTTCGACGGGCTGGGAATACCGGAACCGGAAGCAGCCAGCGCCGCTCAGGCCGAACGCCTGGTGCTCTGGGCGGGTACCTTCATGCTCGGCGGCAAGGCTCTGGCGGTCGTGAGTAGTTCGGGTCGGCTGACGTTCCTCATGAAGTCGGTGCTCATCGGCATCGCAGTACTGTTTTCGGGAGCATTCGCCGCTGTGCGGCTGAGTCTCGGGTGGAGCTTTGCGGCCCTCGCGGTGTCGCTGGTTGAGCTGGCCATTCTTAGTTCGTTCAGCCTGCTCCTGGTGGTTATCGCTGCGGTGCTCCGAAGCAGTCAGGAACGGGGCGAAGCGTATCGAAGCGCTCAAGGGTCCATCGCGGTTGCCGAACAGCGTGTTCATGAACAGCGGAGTGAACTGGAAGCCATCACCCGCGACTATGAGTCGCGACGCTTGGCTTTGGCCCAACGAGAAGACGACTGCCGCCGCCTGCCGCTCTATGAGGCAGTAGCCGAGCGAACCGTCGAAGCCGAAACGCTGGTGGCGACTGCGGAGCTGATTACGAAGACGGCCACGGCTGCCTATGCCGGTGTGGCCGGTTCGGAGATGGCAGATGCACCAACCGGGCCGGGAGGTACCCCATGACACCCAATACCAAAATGACGCTCGCGCACCGTCTCGAATTGGAACGAGAAATCCGTCTTGTGCGCCTTGAAGCCCGAGCGCATGTCGTGCGGCTGGATGCTCGCCGGGAGATTGCCGCCGAAGTGACCAACGCACAGGTGGCAGTCGCGTCTGCCGAAGAGATGGTTTTCAAAAATCTTCCCTCACCGCTGCCCGAGAAAGCGGCGGAGCTGGCCGAGCAGCATCCGGTCGTGGCGGTGCGACGGCATCAGCTAGAGCGACTTGAACAGGTCTATGCCCCGGTTCGGATTGAACAGGCGGAAGCGGTCGCGAAAGCCATGCTGGGGGAGAGTACAGAAGCTCAGCCCGCCGGTTCTTTGAACCAAAAACCACCCCGCCGCACCAAACCAACCGGCACCGAAGGAGGCACGCCATGATGTGCCTCGTTTTTACCATCGCGGTCTTCTGCCTCATGCTCTCTGGTCTGAGCCTCATGGTCGGTTGGAAGCGTGGGGCTGCCCAACTGGCTCGCATCGCCTTCGCTCTTGTCCTGGGCAGTGCCGTCGTGTCGCGGTTCGTGGAATCGCTCAGGTCGTTCTTTGCGGAGCAGGAAATCAGGGCGGTAGCCGGTGGCTTAGCAGTTCTCCTCTTCCTTGCCGTAGCCGTATTGGTGGCGGGCTGGTTGTTCAAGCGGCGCTCGGTAGAAGCGTCCGCAGTTCGCCCAACGATTCGCCGCCGGGCGCAGCTTGCGGAACTCGATGAACACGCACCGCACCCTGCGGAGCCCCGCTCAGCCAGTACCGACGACCTACAACTCTTCGGAGGTGGCCAATGAAAAGCAATGATGCCTTCCCGGTCGGCTGGGCACTCTCCTCGGGAGAGGAGCGGCTGATGACGCTACCGCTGTCGACGGTACTCCGTCACCAATTGATTACGGGCTCGTCTGGCTGGGGCAAGTCCGGGGCCATCCTGTCGATGGTCCTGCAAGCCCTCACGAAGTGCCCCTCTATCGGGGTTGTTCTGACGGACTGCAAAGGAGAGACGGCACATGAGCTGACCGAGGCGTTCCTCCCAGCCCTCGTCGCCCAGTGTCCCCGCCTCGACCCGGCGAAGTTCGTCATCGTCAAACCTTTCGGGCGGCAGTATGTCGTCCCGCTCAATCCGCTCGTCCCCATTCCGGGCCTCGATGCGAGCGTCCAGGCCCATATCGTAGCGACTCTTTTGGCAGGTCTGGCCGACGGGACGGTCGGACCGCGCATGAAGTCGCTTCTCGCGAAGCTGTGCCATGCGGGCATTCTTGCCGGGGTCACACTCCTCGTCCTTCTCTCCGCCCTGCACGATGAGGCCGCAGCGGCACGTCTCGCGAGTCGTGTTCCTGATGAGGAACTGCGTCACTACCTGACCGAAGTGCTACCGCGAGAGCCGCGAGCCAGCAAGGATGCGCTGGCCTCCCGCCTCGGATGGTTACTGCTCATCCCCGAAGTCCGGGCGATGCTAAATGCTCCGACGGCGCTCTCCGGTGCCGACATCCTCGAAGCACCGCTGTCGGTCATCGACCTGGGTGGCGATATTCCGATGGGCTTTCTACCGCTCGTCGAGGTCATGGCCTCACTCATCATGACCATCGTAACGATGGCGATATTCTCGCGGAAAGTTCCGGCGCACCCCGTCCTCTGCATCATCGACGAGTGGCAGGTGATAGCGCCGAAGTCGGGTGCGGAACTGGAACGTACACTCGCCCAAGCGCGCTTTCGTCAGGTGAGTCTCATCTTGGCAAACCAGACGCTCGGGCAGATTGCCGACACGAGTTTACTTCGTTCGCTCCTGACCAACATCAGCGTCCATTGGGCATTCCGTCCAACGGACAAGGATGTCGAACACGTCCTGCCGCTCCTCCCGGTGACGGGTCGCTGTCTCGACCCCGAGCGACCTGACCAGTTGCTCGGGAAAGACGCTGAGCGCAAGCGACTTATCGAACGCCTCTCGAAACTGCCGCCACGGCAGGCACTCCTCTCGGACTTGGTAGCCGGACGAGCTGACCTCATCAGAACGCTCGCCGTACCGTATGCCGAAGCGAAGCGCCGGTCGAATGCTACTCCTGCCGATGTTCGTGAAGCCTGCCGCCGGGGACGATTCGGGGTGCCGTTTGGGGAACTTCAGAAACAAAGTGAACGAGTCACGCACCACTCAGCGGTGGCAAAAGATGCTCCGGTCGGTGTTCAACCACCAATCACGTCACCACGGTCAGCTCGGCCCCGCTTGGTGCTGCCATGACTAGAACCGTTTTCTTCTGGGTTCTATCCGTGAAGGCGTCCCTCTCAACCCGACTTCTCTTGCTCGCGCTCGCCCTTAGCATCGTGCCGTTCACGCTCACGGTTGATGCACTCCGTTTGCTCATCGGGGGCATCCGTGAACGCCGTCTGCTCATGGCTCCCTCCGTCCGATGCCCCGCCGGTCATGACGTAGTGCTTCACGGCGGCTGGCGTTGTTCGTGTGGCGTCGTGTTTTCAGGTTCCGGCCTCTCCGCCTGCCCGGCGTGTGGCGAGCGAAGCTACCTGATGTGTCCGTGCGGTCGGTCGGTCAAAAATCCACTCGGAGCAAGGAGGTCATGATGCTGGCACCGAAGCGAACTACCCGCCGCGAACCGGGCCGCGCCCGCCTCATGCCGCGAGAACTCACTGCACTCGCCTTCATCGCCGAGGCCCAGCCCGTGGCTACATCGGCATACCGCGAGTTTCTCGGCGTCTCGCTGTCCGTCGCGCAGCGCTCTTTGCGCAAGCTGCGCAATCTCGGACTGGTTCGCGTACATGTCATCGCCCTCGAACTGCCATCGCACTTCACCATCACAAGGAAAGCTGCCCGGCTGCTGGCCGAAGGCTCGACGCATTCCGCACAGACGCACCGTGTACCGCGTGGGCTCGGCAAACACCACCTGACACACCACGACGGAGCCGTGCTGCTCTGTGCCGCGCTTCACCACGCGTGCCGACAGCACGGAGACATCACCCTGTCGTCGTTCCAGTTTGAAGACACCATCCGCCGGACACTCTGCCTCACCCGCCACACGCAGGTTCCCGACGCCGTGCTCACCCTTCAGTGCGGCACCGGCTCCGCTCTGGCCTGGGCTGTCGAAATCGACCAGGCCACCGAAACCGTGCCGTATGTCGTCGAGAACAAGGCCAAGCCCTATGCTGCCCTTCAGTCGCGTGGCGCACCGCTCGCCGGGGTAACGACCTGGCACATCGCCTGCATCGTACCATCCGAAGCCCGGCTCAAGCGCCTGGTCACAGCGCTCTACGAAGCAGGCATCCCCGACGGACAGTGGTACTTCGCGGTGCGAAACGACCTCACCGCCAACACCGTATTGACCACCGCGTGGCGAACCGTCCGAACGACTCCCGGTGGCGAACAGGCCGAGCTAGTCATCGAGCCGCCGCTCCCCGCGCCACCTGTCAGCACGGCATGTCCGAACCGCTCGAACGGGAGGCACACCTAAATGACGACGGAGCAGAACGATTCGCCACGCACAAATGAGGGCGCTGCGCCCGCCTGTCCTGGCTGCTCTCCAGTTCGGCTCGCCCATCCCGAGCCACCCATGACCGTCGACGAACTCGCCGACTTTCTGCGCGTCGAGCGCAAGACCCTCTACGACGCCATCGCCCGAGGAGAACTCCCCGGAGTCCGCCGCATCGGACGACTCATTCGTATCTCCCGGGTCGCTGTGCTAGCGTGGCTCGCCGAAGGTCAAGGCCGCGTCTCACGTTCACGAGGGAAAACCCTATGAGCGTACGACGAGAAAAACGGAAGGACCCGACGACGGGCACCGACCGAGAGTATTGGATGATTGACTTCACCTACCACCATCCCGACGGTCGCAAAGAACGCGTGCGCAAAGTCGCACCGATTCAAAACAAGCGCGCCGCCGAGCGCCACGAGCACGAGCTGCGACACGCACTGCACGATGGTAGCTACCGGAAAGAACAGGAGGCACCGCCCCCCGAACCCAAGACCATGCCAACCGTGGCCGCGTTCGCCGAGGAATTCTTGAACACCTACGTCCTCGTAAACAACAAGCCATCCGAGCAAGCCGCCAAGCGCTCGATTTTCAAACACCACATCATCCCCACCCTGGGTCGGCTGCCGCTCAACCGCCTGAGCTACGAAGTGGAGCCGTTCAAAGCCGTGCTCAAAAAGAAAAACCTCGGGGCCAAGCGCATCAACAACGTCCTCGCAGTCATCTCCAAGATGCTGCACTACGCCGAAGAACGCGGCGTCATCGAGCGCGCCGGAAAAGTCCGGCTCCTCAAGCTCCCGCCGTCGAAATACGACTTCTTCGACCTCGACGAATACGGACGACTGCTCACCGCCGCCGCTACCGACCCCGGGTGGCTCACCGCCATCCTGTGCGCCGGGGAAGCCGGACTGCGCATGGGCGAAATCATCGCGCTCGAATGGAGCGACCTCGACCTCGGTGCCGGACACCTCACCGTCCGACACTCCGACTGGTTCGGGCTGGTCGGCACCACCAAAGGCGGACGCGCCCGCACCGTACCGATGACCGAGCGCCTACGCCACGCACTGACCACCCAGGCCAGCGAGCGCCGAGGGCTGCGCGTATTTATGACTGCCGACGGCAAACCCATCACCCGCAACCACATGAAGACGCCGCTCTGGCACGCCTGCCGTCGGGCCGGACTGCGTGAGATTGGCTGGCACGCGCTGCGCCACACGTTCTGCTCACACCTCGCCCTCCAAGGCGCAGTGCCCAAAGCCATCCAAGAGCTGGCCGGGCACACCGCGATGGCCATCACCATGCGCTACATGCACCTGGCCCCGGCAGCCCTACGAGACGCCATCGCCCTACTCGACCAAAGGACTAGACTGCCCGTCCATGGCAACCACACGGCAATGAAATAAAAAAGCCGCCCCGTAGGACGGCTTTTTCGTCGAGAACCCAAGTGCGAGAGAAGGGAGTCGAACCCTTAAGCCTTTCGGCGCCAGATCCTAAGTCTGGTGCGTCTGCCAGTTCCGCCACTCTCGCGTCAGACCAAAAATCGGTAAAAAAAAAGCCGTAGTCAAGGACTACGGCCAAATCTTTGTGAGCCCAGTAGGAATCGAACCTACAACAAACGGATTAAGAGTCCGCTGCTCTACCAGTTGAGCTATGGGCCCGTGCAAGAAGTGCGTATGTATTGCGATAAAAGCCCCGCCCCTGTCAAGCGGAAATCTTTCCAGGGGCTGCTCTTTTTGTGGCGAGGTACGGAAAGAGGTACGGCAGGAGACAACCGGCGACCGTCTACAGCTTGTAAAAGTACACGACGTTGGCGCTGGTGTCGGGGACGGCGAGCACGCGGCCAACGGGGTCCCAGCCGATGTCGGTGGCAGTGGTGGCGCCATCAGCGGCGGTGTCACGCACGAGCGTCCGCTGACCGTTTGCGAGATCCACCGAGTAGACCTTCTTGTCGCCGGGCGAGGCGATCAGGTACTTGCCTCCGTCCTTCTCGATGCCCTGGTAGGCGAGCATGTTCTGGGTGCTGTTTACGACCCGCTTCCGCATCGAGCCATCGAGGTTGCAGGTGCTGATGCCGCCGGTCTTGCCCAGCTGGCTGACGCCCGCTTCCGCGATGATGACGCTGGTGCCATCGACGAAGACACCGCTGGTCCCGGCGAAGGTATCGGCACTGACGATCACCGCCGGCGCTGAGTTGGCCGTAAACGGCGCAGACCACTTGAGGAGCCGTCCGCCCGTCGCATCTGCCGCATAGACATTGCCCGTGGAGTCCAGCGCCACATCAATGATGAACGCCGGATAGCCTGCCAGCCCCGCGAACCCACCCGCCGCCACCGTAGCGCTCTGGATCGGTGCCACCGTCGTTGGATTGGCGATGTCAATCGCCCACAGCTTGTCGATGTCACCGATGTAGAGCTTGTTGCCCTGGACCCTCATCCCGAATGGCGCCGACAGCTTGGCCGTCGCAGTGTCGGGATACCAGGCGTGGTTCGGATTCATCAGGTTGGCCGGCACCTTGGTGATGAACGCCTTGCTGTCTCGGAACGACTTGGGGTCAGTGATGTTGGTCGTGACCACGTTCGAGATGTACCAAGCGTTGCTCGAAGCATCCCAGAAGGCGGACGCTGGCTGCATAAAGCCGGTGACCTTGGTCGGTGCGGCCGCTCCGATCAGATCGGGCAGGCTCGTGGCCATGTCTTCGGGACCGGCTGCTTGATCCGCCTGAGCCAAGTCAACGGAGTCCATCGGGCCACCGCCCGGATCGCTGGGGCAGCCGCCAAGCAGCAGAGAAGACAGCGCACAGACCGAGGCACTCAGCGAAGCCAACGTACGTTTTGTCATGGACATTTCTCCTTCTTAAGGGACAAGCCGCGCAGAGCGCGTCTCGACGATAGGTCCGCCATTATATCTTGGGCTTACACCGCGTCTCGCTGCATTTGCGGAAAAGTCCAGCACCCGCCCAGCGCCCCTGGCCAGCGCCTAGCTGTGGTCAAATACAGGGGCAGCGTCAGCATCAACGGCCTCGGGCCACCGCTGCAAGTCGAGGAATCCCGCCGATGAGCGCCGCTCCGCTGCGTCTACCCACCCGCGTCCATGTGCTGCTCCTGATCGGAACGGTGCTGGTCGCGCTGTTTGGCTTTGTCTACGCCCGCCTGGTCTGCGTCTTCATCTGCACGCTGTCATCGGAGACACTGGGCCGCAACATCGCCATCGTGTCGCTGTTCCACGTGGTGCTGCGCCATCAGCTGCTCACGCGACCGCTGCCGGGCAGTGCGACACGGACGCCGGCTCGCAGCGCCTATCTGCGCTCGGTGGCGTCGTGGTTTGTGGCGGGCTGGCTCGCGATTGGGCTGCACTTTGCCTTGTATCCATCGTTTCCGCTCGGCAGCCACTTCAAGTTCGCGATCGGCTACTGGATTCTCGGCGGCGGCATCATTGCCCAGCTGGAGTATCTGCTGTTCGAGCGGGCCCTGCCGAGTCCGACCTCCGATGCGGCGGCGCCCCTGCGCGATCGGCTGGGACGGCGGCTGATCGAAGGCTATGTCGTGTTCACCACGGCGCCGGCGCTGGTGCTGCTGCTGACGCTGCTGCGGGTGGTGCGCGAGCTGGGCGGAGTCAATCGGCACGTCGTCGAGGCAGCCTTGCTGGCGGTGGTGTTCACCGGCTGTGCGCTGTTGGCGGCGCTGCTGTTTGGGAAGAGCCTGCGCCAAGACAGCGACCGCTTGCTCGCGGCGGTGCGCCTGGTCGGTCAAGGCAACTTCCAGCCGGCGGCGCTGACCGGTCGGGCCGATGAGCTGGCCCTGGTCGCCAGCGGCATCAACGACATGGCCAGTGGACTGCTCCTCCGCGAGCGCATCCGCGAGGCCTTCGGTCGCTTTGTCAGTCCGCAGGTCGCCACCGACTTCATCGAAAAGTACGCCACCGCCGGTCGAGCTGCCGAGCTGGGCGGCACCCGGCGCGAGGTCGTGATCCTGTTTAGCGATCTGCGGGACTTTACGCCGCTGTCCGAGTCGCTCCCGCCCGAGCGCCTAATCGAAGTGCTCAACGGCTACTTTGCCGAGATGGTGGCGGCGATCCACGCGCACCACGGAGTGGTCGACAAGTTCATCGGAGATGCGGTGCTGGCGGTGTTCGGGCTGCTCGGCCAGCCGGGGAGCGAAGATCCTGCGGTGTCTGCGGTTCGCGCCGCCGCAGAGATGCAGCGGCGACTGGCGCGCTACAACGAACAGCTTGCAGCCCAAGGCATCACCCTGCGCGCGGGCATTGGCATCCATGCCGGCGAGGTCATCGCAGGCTACCTGGGCACCCAGGCCCGGCTCGAGTACACGGTCATCGGCCACAACGTCAACCTAGCCGCCCGGCTTGAAGGCAAAGCCCGCGCACCCCTGCCCTCCCTGCTGTTCAGCGAAGCGGTTGCTGATCGAGTCGCCAAGGTCCTGCCCATCAAGCCCGCCGGTGAGGTGTCGCTAAAAGGCGTCACCGCCACCATGCAGGTCTACACCCTCCCCCAAGCCGAGGTCTAGACCACCAACAACTTCTGCATCACATCCCAACTGAAGGGTCCAGACCCTTCCAGACCCCTGCATCACATGCCAACTGAAGGGTCCAGACCCTTCCAGACCCCTGCATCACATCCCAACCGAAGGGTCCAGACCCTTCCAGACCCCTGCATCACATGCCAACTGAAGGGTCCAGACCCTCCCGCACCCCTGCTTCACATGGGTATTGAAGGGTCCAGACCCTCCTGCACCCCTGCTTCACATGGGTATTGAAGGGTCCAGACCCTCCTGCACCCCTGCTTCACATGCGTGTTGAAGGGTCCAGACCCTCCTGCACCCCTGCTTCACATGCAGCTTGCGGCGGCGCTAGTAGTACGGACGAGGCGTAGGAGCGGGAGGCGGCGGGGCGAAGCGACCGGGGAACGGATCGGCGGCTTCCCGGCGACGGGCTTCATCATCCAGGTCGGGGCCATAGACGGGCTGGGGGGCGCCGCGCTCTCCGAACAGGGCGACGCCGATGACGCCGACGTTGCGATCACCAAACTCCGAGGTCCGCGCCGCATAGGAGCTGCGCACCGAGCCGAAGCGGAACGCGGCCACCTGAGACATGTCACGGCGGAAGCCTTCGATGAGGATGCGCCGATAGGGATCGACGACGTAGCCGCGCTTTTCCAGGCTGGCGGACCGCCCATCGACGACATCTTGACCATCAACGGAGGCAACCAGCTCGAAGCGCTGACCGGTGCGGTTCTCGACCGCGATGGCATAGTTCTGACCGGCTGAGCCGACGACCAAGATGTGGTTGGCCAGGTGATACGCCGGCAGCGGCTGACCGGACCCATCGACCACGGCAATCGTCACCCCGGCCCAGGGCGTCGGGCGGTTGCCGGCAAAGGTCCGCCACACCGGCTCGCCGGGATAGTAGCGCCGATCGAGTCGCTCGCGCTGGGCCTGGGCTCCCTGGAAGTCGTTGTAGTGAATGCTGCCCAGAAACAGCGGGGATGAGCTGCCGCGCTCAAACGGGACATCGCGAACTGGAGAGTAGTGGGCCTCGCCATACTCGGTGCCCAGACCGGGCCGCTCGACCTGACGGCGTTTGTAGGCTTCTTGGTGGGCGCTCTTGTCGGCCAGCGCCGAGGGAGCGGTCGCAGGCACCGGTGCCCCACCCTGTCCAGACCCACCATAGCCCGGGTCCGGGGGTGGCGGCGGCAGGGCGTTGTCCGGCGGTACCTCCGAGGCCGGATACGCAGTGGATTCGCCACCAGTGGGATACGGTCCATCGGGTCGCACCTGTTGGGTCGACTGATGACAGGCCGCAAGCAGGGTCGCCGACAGCACACTCGCCACCGTGAGCGATGAAAGCCAAGTCCTAGCCAGGCGCATTGTCAAACCTCCGTCGTTTGCCATACAAACGCGATCGTTCCCTAGGCCTTACACGCTCTGTTAGATTTTTTTGGTGCCGTCGGACTCCTCGACCGATCCAAGAGACTCGCCTAGCGACTCACCTAGCGACTCAGCCGATCAGGCCGATCGGTTCGTGGCAGCGCTGCGGCGGGCCCTCCACGCGCACGACCTGTTGCAGCTGGCGCAGCTGTGGCAGAAGCTGCCTGCGTCCTCGCCGCAGACGCTGCGAGCCAGTGCGGCGCTGTTTGAGCAGCACGGACTGTACGAGCGAGCGGCGATCCTGCGCGAGCGAGCCGGTGAGCTGCGGCAAGCCCAAGTGCTGTGGCAGCAGGCCGGCCTGTTCACGGAGTCGGGCCGAGTGGCCGAGCAGCTTGGCGATGAGCAGGCCGCCGAGGCGCTGTACCGGGAAGCAGCTGACGCTGGACTGACCCGAAGTGTCCCCGAGCTTCCTGAACCAGGCGAGCCCTACGATCTCCACGTTCCCGAGCGCGGGGCAGAGCTGCGACTGGGACTGCTGCTGTTTCGGCAAGGACGCACGACAGAGGCGCTGCCCCCGCTGCAAGCAGCGCGACGCCAGCAGCTCTCGCAGGCGGTGCCGGACGGGACGATTCTTGATGAGCTGGAGCCGGTGATCGCGAGCGGTCTTGTGCAGCATGGTCTTGCCGAGGCCGCGCTGCCGCTGCTCGAGTCCTTTCGGAGGCGTCATCCCGACGCGCCGCCTGCCGTCACTGACTGGCTGGCGCCCAAGCCCAGCGAGCCGCGCGAGCCGCCCAAGCTGCTGCTGGGACGGTACCGCCTGCAGAAGCTGCTCGGGGCGGGCGGCATGGGTCGGGTCTTTCTCGCTGAGGATGTGGTCACCATGCAGCCAGTCGCGCTCAAGCTGCTGCCGCTTACGTCGGCGCTTGGTGACAGCTCGCCCCACTGGCAGCGGTTCTGTGCCGAGGCGCAGATCCTGCGTGCGCTGCACCATCCCCAGATCGTGGCGATTCATGACTTCTCGGCGGCGGCGGGCATCCTGGTGATGGAGTATCTGCGGGGCGGCTCGCTGGGGGATCAGCCGCTACCGCTGTCGCTGGGGAAGACGCAGCGGATCTTGCTTGACGTGACGGCGGGTCTGTTGGCGGCCCATGGAGCGTCGGTGCTGCACCGCGATCTGAAGCCGCACAACCTGTTTCTCGATGCAGCGCACAATACGAAAATCGGCGACTTTGGCGCGGCGCTGCTGGCCCAGCTGGGTGCCACGCAGACCGAGAGCCTGGTGGGCACGCTGGCCTACATGTCCCCCGAGCAGCTTTCGGGACAGCCGCTGACGTTTGCAAGTGACCTGTATTCGCTGGGCGTGACGCTGTTTCAGCTGCTGACGGGACGGCTGCCGTTTGTGGGACCGGACTGGGCATCGCAGCACCTGTCGCAGCCGCCGCCGGATGCGCGGGAGCTTCGGCCACAGCTGCCAGCGCCGTGGGCCGAGCTGTGTCAGCAGCTGCTCGCCAAGCGTCCGCAAGACAGGCCGCCGTCGCTCGAAGCGCTGCTGGAACAGGCCCGTCGGCTGCCAGTGCCCATGCCAGGCGCACTGGACGATGAAACGGTGCGGCCCGCGCAGCTTCGGCTCGGGAGCCTGCCGGCGGCAGATGAAGCCCTGCGGCCTGCGATCGAGACAGCGCCGGAGCGCAGCGAGCCGCCTCGCGGGCAGACGCTCATCGGGCAGACGAACCACAGCGAGCTGTTCCACTTCATTGATGCGCGGCTGGCGCGCGGCCTACACGTCGAGCGGTTTTCGGTGGAGCACTTCCAAAGTGCGCAAGGTCAGCGGCACCTACACTGGCTGCGGACGATGGCACGGCTCGGTGGTCCGGGGCTCCAGCGGGTGCTGCGGATTGTGCTCGATGGCCCCCAGCCCGAGGTTCACTACGAAGAGCCGATTGGCCGGCAGCCATCTCAAGACCTGCGACTGGACGCGCGCGCCGGGATGCTGCTGCAAAAGACCCTGGCGGCGATTCACAGCGCTGGCGAGGTCCACGGCACCGTCGCGGACTCGATCCTGATCGAAAGATACGGTCCGCTGCTGCTGCTCTCGGGACGAGGACCGCTGTCGTGGCCCGCAGGGGAACGCTTGCCCGATCCGCAGACCGATCAGCTCGCGCTCGCAGCGCTGCTTGAGCCGAAGACCTAGCGACGCAGCAGGACGTAGACTGCGCCGGCTCCTCCGTCGGTTGGGCGAGCGGTGGCAAAGCACAGCACGCTCTTGGCCAATCGACCGCGCTGCAGCCACAGCCGCACCGCATCTTTGAGCACCGGGATCTGGTCCTTCGAGTTGAGTCCCCGACCATGAACAATCAGTACGCAGCGACGACCATTGAGCTTGGACTCGTGCATGAACGTCTCGACCCGCAGGCGCGCTTCCTCGCGGCTTAGCCCGTGTAAGTCAACATGCGCCTGGATCGCAAAGTCACCGCGCCGCAGTCGCGACAGCAGCCGACGATCGAGCCCGTGCGCGATGCCTTCGATGTATTCGTCGGTGTCGCTGATGTCAAACGAGCCCGTGCCCGACACCAGATCGGACAGCTGCGCGTAGGCCTCGGCATCCTCGGACAGTCGCTGTCGCGCCGCCCGCTCTTGCTCGACCGCTCGCTCGCGACCTTGGTTGGCAAGGCGGCTCGTCCCCTGCATCTCACGTCGAAACAGCTCGGCATCCGACAGCTGCTCTTCATCGGACGTGACCATCTTCGGCGGGGGCGGTGGCGGCGGCGGCGGCTGAACCTTCGCCTTCTCCATCAGACCCCACAGCTCCTTGCGAGCGGCCAGAAACGGATTGTTGAGCTGCGGCTCTTTCGGAGGCGAGGCACTGGTCTTACTGCGCTTCTTCAGCTGCGCCATGACTCACAGGTACCCGAGCCCGGCGGCTCATGCAATGGCGGAGCGTCCAAAGCGGACCCCACAGGTGCCATGCAACGTTGCTGATTGATCCACCCCGAAGCGTATAATTTTTGCCATGTCACATCAGATGGTCGATCGCGCTCACCCGTACTGCAGCGTCTGCGAAGGCGTCGAGGGCAGCTCCCTGCCAACGGACTGTCCCGGCGTCAAGCTCACCCAGGAACAGGTCGCGGGCATCTACAACCACACGCTCGATTATCGCAACGATCGCTGGGACAGCCCGGGGGTGTTCGACTGGAAGCCGGTGTCGATGCCGACTGGCTCGAGCTACGGCGGCACGCGCCACATCTCGACCACCGTCGAGCTTCCCCCCGATGAAGACCCCCCCGAGGTGATCCACACCAGCAGCACCAACTTCATCCCGGTCCCGGTGCCGATTCCCATCCCGATTCCCATCCCGATTCCCACCGGCGGCAGTGCTGACATTCCCGATGAGTCAGAGGGCGAGCCGACCCTCGACGTAGACGTGCACATCAACCGCTAGTCGCTTCGTGCTGGTCGCGGCGGCGGCTAAAACATGGCGCGACGGATGGCACTCTTGGGCGCATCGTCTCGCAGGCGCACCCGATCCGGACCGACCACTTCGACCCCGAGCGCGCGCAGCGTCTCTTGCACCGGCAGCGACTTCGTTTCCTGCAGGTAGCGCCGAACCAGCGCTGGCGAGGTCGCCCGGGACAGCACGGCAATGACCGCAGCTTCGTCGAGCTGCTTCCGCAGGCTCTGCGCCCGCAGCTCACGCATCACATCATCTAGGCTGCGCTGCCCCCGGCTGCGCGTGCGAATCTCGACATCCAGCAGCAGCGCCAGACAGGCCCCGCCCCAATAGACGCGGGTGTAGTGATAGGTCTGCCGCAGCCGCGCACTCTCGGACTGGAGAGAAGTCCCCGCCGGCTGACAGTACTTGCGCACCCCGTCCCACAGATCCGACCAGGCTTCCTCGGCGGTCAGAGCGCCCGCCCGCGCCCGCAGCACATCTTGGTAATAGGTCGTAAAGCCCTCGACCAGCCACGGAATCTTGTAGCGAACCCGTGGGTTGCCGATGTGAAAGATCTCGTGCGGGGCCACCCAGTCGTCGTGAAGCGGCAGCTCGGTAGCGTCGCCTCCAAAATAGATCACCACCGATGGCCGCAGCGGTCGCAGGACCGTACCAAAGATCCCCAGGCTGCTCCGACCCGCAATCGGCACCAGCACGATGTGAACCACGGGTGGCATGAGGTGGCCGTAGAAGCCATCGCTCATCGCCGCTGCTTTCTCGATCCAGGTCCGCAGTGTCTCGTCGCTGGCTTTGGCCGTCCCGACAACGTACAGCTCGACCCGACTGTTCTTCAGCGCCAGCAGCCCGAGCGACCGAAACTTGCCGACCGTGACATAGCTGCCTCCGTCGTACTGCGCTGCGTCGAACTGATAGCGGATGCCTGGACCCGGAATGCGCAGCCACGGAGCGGTGACCTGAACCTCGCGTGGAACGGAAAACTCGATCTCAATCAGCGGCGACGGTTGCAGCTTCGGCAGCGGATCGGGACGGAGCAGCACGGCTTCATCTGAAAACGTCAGCGCCTCGCCGTGACGCTGCACGTAGTCGGCATTGTCAAACGAATCGGCGGCACCGGCCAGGTCGTACTCGTACCGCACTCGCACAGGCCGCAGCGCCGGGTTGACGAGCGTCCAGCACTCCTCGTCTTTCTGAAGCGGCACCGAGCGGCCCTCGCCCACGACCTGCTCGACCTTGCGAACAGAGCGACTGGCCCCGCTCATGTCGACGCAGACCCGCCGTGTCTCGACTTCTCGCAGCGTCAGCTCGATGGTCGCTCGGGCTCGCTCGCTGCCCGAGAGCTGGACCGCGTAGTGCCAAGCGATGGCCTGCGGACGATCCGCCCCGCCAAGGAACAGGGCTGCACAGACCAGCAGCGCAGAAAGAGCAGCTCTCACGGAAGTTCGGGGCAACCGACGGCTACATCCGGCGCCAGTGACCGGGCACATGACGCCAGCCGGCTCCGAAGCGCTCCCAGTGAGCCCGCTCCCAACCCCAGCCTTGGCGACGCATCACGAAGTGACCAGGCATCCACACCCAGCGCACCCCGTTCCACGACCAGTGACCGCCGACCCACTGATGGTGCATCGATGGCGGCATCGGCACGACCTCGTCCATCGGGGACGGCGGCGCCTGCTGCACAATCACGGAGCTTGGCGGTGGCGGACCATCCCACCGACCTGGCTGGCGAACCGGCTCCCAGTGACCCGGAGAAAACACCCAGTGAAGGCCCACGCGAACCCAGTGCGCGCGGACCCAGACCTGGCCGACTCGCGCCAGATCCCAGAAGCCCGGCACCCAGACGTAACGACCCATGCGCCACGCCCAGTGACCCGGAATCCAGGCATGCTGCCGCGAGGGAGCCACCGACTGGACCTCCAGCTGCGGCGCCGGTGGAGCGATCTCGACCCGAACCTCGGTGTCGTAACTGCTGGGCTGCGGCGCGTACTGCGGCTGATACGGCGGTGGCGCGTACCGTGGCTGCGGCTGATACGGCGGTGGCGCGTACCGTGGCTGCGGCTGATACGGCGGCGCCGGCTGCGGAACGTACTGTGGCTGATACGGCGCCGGCTGAGCCGAAGCACTTGCGGACAGCACCATCACCATCCCGAGCGAAGCCGCAAGCGAACCGAGGAAGCGAACCATGAGCGAGTCCTTTCTTACTACCTTTATCCTAACCCGCCCCAAAGCCCGCTGACCAAACAGCGACCGCGCCACGACAAACCGGTCGATCGTGATGCTGCTACGCCGCTACCCTGCTTTTGGACAAGCTGTGGCAAGCAGTTGACCACCAAACAACTCGACGCGTATGCTGCGGTCGTTTTTCAAAGGGAAGAAGGAATGCGGCTCTATTCGGGAAAGATTCCCACCATCGCGCAGGACTTGATTCGCAAGCTCAAAGAAGAGGGCGACATCGAGGTTAGCGACGTTCCGGAAGCCCAGCTTGATGTCGAGGCGGTGCTCAAAGAGTACCTGCGACTCGATCGCGAGCTGACGGAGAAGGCCAAAGACCACATGGAAAAGCGGCGCCTGCCCTACGAGCAGCTGCTGAAGATCAAGCGGTCCATGGCCGAGGAACGGGACATCGGCATCGGCGACGAGTCGGTGTCGTACATCGCGAACCAGATCCTCGAAGCATTCATGCACTCGCGCTTCGTCGAAGAGGTGTTTGGCGACGATGGTGACATGCGGAAGAAGATTCAGGTCATCCTCCGCAAGCACATGCAGGTCGACACCGACATCGATCACGAGGTGCGCAGGCGGATCAAGAACCTGCAAGAAGGCACAGCCACCTGGGAAATCGAATACCAGAAGGTCATGGACCAGCTTCGTCGCCAACACAAGCTAGAATAAGCGCCACGTTCCCAATTCCCCCGTACAGACACGACACCCCACAGGAGAAAGCATTTGAGTCGAGAAGATCTGGTCGAAATGAGCGGAGCAGTCACCAACGTGATGGTCGGCGGTAACTTTGAGGTCATCACTCCCGAGGGACACAAGATCTTGGCTCGTCTCTCGGGTCGGATGCGCCGCTTCCGAATTCGTGTGGTGCTCGGCGATCAGGTCCTGGTGGGTGTCTCGCCCTACGATCCAACACGCGGCCTCATCACCCGTCGAACCTAAGCGCGAGCGGCAGCTGGTTTTCAGCATCTATCTGGTAAGGGAGTCTTTCCGTGCTCAAAGTTGGCGATCTTGCACCGGACTTCACAGCCACCGCGACCAGCGGCAAGACGGTGAAGCTCTCTGAGCTGCGTGGCAAGCGGGTGGTGATGTTCTTCTTTCCGAAGGCCATGACCACCGGCTGCACCATCGAGACAAGGCTGTTTCGGGATCACTACACCGAGATGGCTGCACTTGGCGCCGAGGTCATCGGCGTCTCCGTGGATTCCAACGACAAGCAGTGCGAGTTCGCGACGCGAGAAGGCGTGCCCTTTCCGATGATCGGCGACTCCAAAAAGTCGATTGGCAAGAGCTTCGACGTGATGTGGCCGCTGCTTGGGGTTACCCAGCGCGTCACCTACGTGATTGGCCCCGAAGGTCGCGTCGAGGCGGTCTTCCACCACGAGCTGATGGTTGGCCGTCACCTCGAAGACGTGAAGCGCCACCTGCAGAGCAAAGCGCAGTAACGCGCCGCCTCGGCGATTCAGCCGGTCAGGCAGCGCTTGGCGTCGCTACCCTTCGTTCCTAGTTTTCGTCGGGGCGGGTCCGCAGACGGACCAGATAGTAGAGATTGAGCAGGATAAACAGCGCCAGCAGGGCCGCCACCGGAGGCGCCCACTGGAGCTGCTTGGGCAGCTCACCGTCGAAGAGCACGAACGCATCGTCGGGAATGGACAGGGGCTCGCTCACTTGGGCAGCCTGCACCTCATTCCAAGACAGAAACGTCGTCGGCTCGCGCAGAGCCAGGAGCAGCTTGCTGTCAGCCGTCGGCGTAGCAGCGGCAGTCGGGGCTGGCGTAGGACTTGGCGCAGCACCGGGAGCGGGCGTTGGCGTCGTCTCGGCACTGGCCGTGCGATAGCGAACCGGCTGCTGTAGCGAGTCCGGCCCCGGAATCTCCAGCCCGCTCGCCGTCACCGTCAGCAGCGCGCTCGGTACCCGATAGGTTTCAATGCGATGCCACAGCCAGATGCCCAGCGAGTCGATCTGCGCCAGGATGCGCTGCCGATTCGGACCTTTGGGCGGCAGCCGCAGCACATAGCCAAAGCCATCACGCGTCTCGATGCCGGGACCGTGCGGCAGCCCGAGCCGCTCGACCTCGTAGCGGGCATCTTGCTCGGACGGGAACTTTTCCTTCGACAGCAGCACCCGCACATCGTCGTCGAACAAGACATCAATCAGCAGCTCTTGCTCTTTGTGTACGGTCAGCGGCTGCCCCGAGCGGTCGATCGTCCCAAGCGGCAGGCTCAGCTTCCCTGCCGGCAGCGCCTTCATCCGCTCCAGGTCCATCGCCCGCAGCGCCTGTGTCTGCTTCAAATAGGTGCGCAGCGAATCGGCGAACCAGACCTCGGAGATTGGCCGCAGCCGACCGACGAAGACATTGCTCGCATCCGCCGACAGCGACACCTTGCGTGCCACCAGCAGCTTGCTTCCCGAGCCGAGCAGCCGAAACACCTGCACCCGACCACGCCCACCTTTGGGGTCATATGCGACGGAGTTGCGATGATCGGGCAGTCCCGCAATCTGCACGAACTTATCGCCCTGTCCCACCAGCTTGCCTGCGGCCACAGCCTCGGGGCCTGCAACGGTAAGCGGCTCTGAGGGCAGCAGCGCATAGGTAATGTCGGCGCGCATCTTGAGCAGAAGCAGCAGCGACACCGCCAGCACAGCCACCGCCACCACCGGATGGCGACGGGCAGGAGGAACCTTGAGGTTGACAAGCTCAGGGTCAACTGCGTCGGCTGCGATCGGTGCGCCCGGCTCGCTGGCCGTGCCGAGAGGCGGATCTTTCGCAGGGTCAGACGCGAGGCCTGGGGAATCGGAACTTGGTTTCTCAGCCATTGGCAACCGAGAGGCGGTGTCTTCGGCGACGTTAAACGACCGCCGCACAAAATTCCATTGCTTTTTGGGAAGGCGGCGCGGAGCGGACTCTCACGCCGTTTCGACACAGAGGTGGGTTACTCGGCGAGAGCGCGGTCGATCTCGGTCTTGAACTTCTCGAACGGCTGGGCGCCGCTGATGAACACTCCGTTGACGAAGAACGCCGGGGTGCCCTTGACGCCCGCCTCGCTGCCGTCCTTCATGCTCTTCTGAACAGCGACGGCGAACTTGCTGGAGGTGAGGCACTGGTCGAACTTGTCACCATCGACACCGATCTTGCGAGCGCCAGCCTTGAGTGAGCCTTCGTCGAGCGCGCTCTGGTTGTCGAACATCCAGTCGTGCATCTCCCAGAACTTGCCTTGCTCGTTGGCGCACTGACCAGCCTCGGCGGCCTTCTGGGCCTTGTCGTGGAAGCTGAGGGGGAAGTCGCGGAAGACGACGCGGACCTTGTTTCCATACTTGGCGACGACTTCTTCCATGACCTTCTTGCCCTTCGAGCAGAACGGGCACTGGAAGTCGGAAAACTCGACGATGGTGACCTTGGCGTCCTTCGGGCCTTTGGCCGGACCGTCCGTGGCGACCTGGACCTTCGGCGCCGACAGCATGATCTTGACGCCGGCCTTGGACTTGACCTCTTCGATCACTTCACCGACGGCTTTTTGGCGATTCTGGCCGGTCAGTCCCTTGACCAGCATCTCCTGCACTTCCTCGAACGGCTTGCCGCCAATCTGCGGCGGCAGACGCGCCTTGTTTTCCTCGTAGAACTTGCGGGCCTCGTCGACTGAGACTTCAGGCACGCGCTTTTCGACCTGCTGCTTGATAAAGCCTTCCTCGTCAAGGCCGGCCTTCTGTGCCGCCACTTTGATGACCTTTTCGTTGATCATCGTGTCGAGAGTGCGCTCGCGGACCTCGAACAGCTCGCGGCCAGCGGCCTTGTCGAGCTCGGCCATCGTGATCTGCTGCGAGCCAATGACGGCAACCACGGTATCGCCCGAGATCGAAGACGCGGCCAGGTTCTTCGAGGCATTTTTGGCACAGGCCGGGATCATAAGAAGAAGCGAGAGGGCAAGAGGCTTGAGGTTCATCGGGTAATCCTTTGGTCGTCCTTTGAGTCGTGGTCCTTCGCCAGCTTTGCTACACTGCGAGACATGTCCATCCTCAGTCGGTTGGGGAACTTAATTAAGTCAAACCTCAACTCTGCCGTCGACAAGCTTTCCGATCCGGCGAAGGAAATCGACCTACTCATCGAGGAAATGGAAGACGAGCTGAAGCAGCTGCGCGTCACTTTACGCGACCAGCTGGTGCAAGAGAAGCTCGCGCACAAAAAAGTCGATGAGGAATACCGCAACGTCCAAAAGTGGCAAGACCATGCCGAGCGGGCGGTGCGGGCGGGCGACGATGATCTCGCCAAAGAAGCGCTGCGTCGGCGCGTCGAGGCGGAGGCGAAGCTGGAAGCGACCGAGCGACTGCATGCCGAGCAGTCACGGCACGTCCAGAAGCTGACCGATGATCTCAAGAGCGGCGATCAAAAGCTGCAAGAGATCAAGAGTCGCAAAGAGTCGCTGAAGTCGCGGGCGCGGGCCGCCAAGCAGTCGAACAGTCCCGACGGCACCGCGATGGATCGCTTCTCACGCTTGGTTGCCGAGATCGAGACGCAAGAAGAGCAAGCGGCGGCGATGGCCGAGCTGGTTCCCGAGCTGGGCGCGCAGCGGCAGGACGATCGCGACCGCGCTACCGAGGAGCGCTTCAACCGCCTGCTCGGGCCGGGCAAGGACGGCAAAGAAAGCGACATCGAGTCGCGGCTCGCAGCGCTCAAAGCCAAGCAGCTACCCGCCAAAGCCGAAGACTAGCCAGGGTGGGTGAGCCAAGCTTGGGCTGCCGATTGAACGAAGGGGCGCGTACACTCGTCTGTCTGCGCTAGGAGCCTTTTCCATGAACCTGACCCTCCGAGCCTTGCTGTGTGTCTCCGTCATTGGCGCGTCGCTCTCGTCGGCCAAGGCCGATGGACCGACCGACTATCCTGGGTATGCGGACGGCGAGCCCAGCCAGGTCATCGACGCCGACAGCAGCCAGGTCTATCAGCCGCCTCCCGAGGGCGTGTGCTTTGACGACGAAAACCAGTCGTACGACTGCAGCAAAGACGAGGACTACCAGAGCTACAGCAGCATCGACGACGGCTACGATCCCGGCGCTCACGAGGACTTCCGCGACGCGCTCGCTCCGTACGGCCAGTGGGTGCAGACCGCGCAGTACGGCAACGTCTGGGTGCCTTCGTCGGAAGTGGTCGGCGCTGACTTTACTCCCTACTTTTCGGGCGGGCGCTGGAGCTACACCGACTACGGCTGGACCTGGGTATCCGAGTACAACTGGGGCTGGGCGCCGTTCCACTATGGCCGCTGGATCACAGTTCCGGGCTACGGCTGGAGCTGGGTACCGGGCCGCATCTGGGGACCGGCATGGGTTCACTGGCGCAGTGGTGGTGGGTATGTCGGCTGGGCGCCGCTGCCGCCGCGCGGGATGGTGATTGCTCGGCCCGTGCCGGGGTCGCGCTGGAACTACTGGAACTTCATGGCGCCGCACCAGCTCTTGCTGCCACGCATGCAGCGGCTGGCCCCGGCGTATCTGCCGTCAATCTATGGACGCACGGTAATTGCCACCGATTTCCGCTCGATTGGCTCGACGCGGGTGGTGGTGGGTCCGCCGCTGCATCACTTCCCGGGGGTGCGGGTAGTGCCGGCGCCGCTTGGCTCGCTGCAGATTGCGCTGCCGAGGTCGCATGTGGTGGTGCGCCCGGGCGTCCCGCTGGGATCGCGGACGTATTACACACCGCACTATCGACCTACATGGGGGACGCCGACCACCTCGCTGCCTCGGCCCGGCTTTCCGCCGGTCTATCAGCGGCCCGCGACGCCACCTCCGTATCAGCAGCGGCCAGGGGGGTGGAACCAGCCGGGCCAGGCTCCTCCGTATCAGCAGCGGCCAGGGGGGTGGAACCAGCCGGGTCAGGCTCCTCCGTATCAGCAGCGACCAGGGGGGTGGAACCAGCCGGGTCAGGCTCCTCCGTATCAGCAGCGGCCAGGGGGGTGGAACCAGCCGGGTCAGGCTCCTCCGTATCAGCAGCGACCGCAGCCCGGACAGCCTCCGATTTATCAGCGTCCAGGGTATCCGCAAGGGCCCATGCCTCAGCAGCCTCCCGTTCAGCAGCAGCCGAGATTTGAGCCTAGGCCCATGCCTCAGCAGCAGCCCAGGTTCGAGCCTCGTCCCATGCCTCAGCAGCCTCCAAGATTTGAGCCTCGTCCCATGCCTCAGCAGCCTCCAGGTCCGGCTCCCGGTCCGGGCCGTCCGGTTCGTCCGCCGCGCTAGGAAACAGCCATGCTTCGCACTGCCTTGCTCAGCCTGCTCTTGTTGTGTAGCGCTGCCTGCCTGAAGCCGCTGCCACTCCGTGATGAGCTGGTGATGGCCGAGGTGATGCGTCGCTACGATGACTTTTACCCCGGCAAGCCCACCGAGCAGCCGGACAGTGGGCTAGTGCGGCCGCGCTTTGGGGTGCCAGTGATTGCGCAGACCGGGGCGGCGTTTTCGATCGAGGTGCTGGCGCAGCCGGGCGCGCTGCCGCCTCAAGCCGTGCTGCTGCGACCGGATGTTCGGGCGGAAGACGGGCTGCGCTGCCTACGCGGCGAGCCGGTATCGCAGTGCTTTGTGCTGCAGCTGCAAGAGGAAGCGCGGCGACCGCTGCCACAGGGCTCGGCGTGGGTGTCGTATCGTGCGCAGGTCCAGCCAGCGCCGCAGCAGACCCCGCAGCCGGGCGGCTATGACTTGGTGCTGGGCGATGCGGGGACCGGGATGCAGCGCAGTCCGCAGTCGGTGTGGCTGCGCAGCGAAGATCCCGAAAAGCTGACGCGGGTGCGAGTGGCACACCTGTCTGACCTCCATGTCGGCAAGGGCAACACCCGAACCTCGGCGGAGATCCTGGGTCGGCTGTTTCAGATCGTTACGGAGATCAACCAGCTGCAGCCGGATCTGGTGGTGGTGACCGGCGATCTGGTGCATCGCGGCCAGACCGAGGGACTACAGCTTGGTGCCCAGCAGGTGCTGCGCCACGTCAACGCGCCCGTGCTGGTCATTATGGGGAATCACGACATCGAGTTCGGCTTCTTTCGCGCGCCGGTCCGTCGCTACGGTGCGGGTTGGGTTCACTTTGCGCAGGCGTTTCACCCGCTGCTTCACTACTCGGTGCCGATCGGCGGGTATGACTTCGTGGGCTTCGACAGCGGCCCGGCAGTACGAACCCTGCGCGTGCTGACTCGAGGGCTGCACCGCGACAGCCTGGCCACGCTGCGCAACGATGTCGACAGCGCGGTGGCGAGGGGTCGTAGAGGGGTGGTGATGTTCTCGCATGCCCCGTCTCGAGCGGTGCTCAACAAGAGCATCAATCCGACCGGCTCGGGCTTCTTTGGGCGCATGGATCAGGGACGGGCCGAGTTCGAGCGCCTGCTCATCGACGGTGGCCGCCAGGGTTTGCAGGTGCTGCACCTGGCCGGGCATACTCACTGGTCCGATGTGTTCGATCTGGTGCCGCGCGGCCAGCGGATGAACTTTCTGCCGTGGCGTGACTCGTCGCCGTGTCTGCGGCCGCTCAGAGGCTCGGTGGGGATTGTGACCACCCAGGCGGCGGCGCACGCGGGAGTGTCGGGCAAGCGCAACGCGCGCGGCTATGGCTTTTCGCTGATCGAGCTGGGCGGCGATGTCCCCAAAGTGGCGACGGTGCAGCACGGCGTGGGCCGACCGACCGAGTGTGCCTTGGTTGAGCCGGCGGATCTGGCGCAGCGCACCCCGGTGGTGCCGCCGCGTAGCATCGGGCTGTAGCGACAGGCAAGCGAGTCTCCATTCATGGCGCTGCCCAATCGACTCTGGCTTCCCGAGGGAGCTGGTGAGCTACCGACCTTCTTTCCCGAGACGACGCGCGTCGCGGTGGAAGTGCCGCTGGGGCAGCGCTGGCGACGGCGGGCAGTGCTGGCGGGGATCGAGGGGCAGCCCGAGCGGACCGTGCTCGTCGAGTGGTTTTCCGCCAGTGACCTTCAGCCGGCCCAGCTTGAGCCGCTGCGGGGTCTGTGTCACGTCAACCTGCTGCGGCTCCTTCAGTGTGGTCAGTCGGATGGCAGGACGGCGTACGCGATCAGTGAAGCGCCGCTCGGGCTCGATCTGGCGAGCATCGTCCGTACCGCGCAGGTCAAGCTGCCCGCGTGGTGGGCGGTGGCGGTGGTGGCCGAAGCCGCACGGGGACTTTTGGCGCTGCAGCAATTCTGGGTTTCGCGGGGACCGGCGCGGGGGCACGGCGCGGTCGATGGCAGCTGTGTGTTTGTGAGTGCGTCGGGTCGGGTGCAGGTGCTGGCGTTTGCGCCGCTCGTCAAAGTCGCGCTGGGGGATGACCCGATCGCGCCCGAGGTGAGGTGGAGTACGCGGCTTGCGACCACGGCGGCGGATGTCTACTCGCTGTGTTCGCTGCTGCTGTCGCTACCGGTGGCGCGGCCTCTGCCCGACGAGCTTGTGCGGCTGTGCCGACGGGGTCTTTCGCCCTATGCCGAGAAGCGTCCGACCTTGCGACTGCTCTATGAGTCGCTGTGTGCCGCGCGGACCGGGCTTGCGGCGCCGCTCTCGCTCAGTGAGCAGCTGGGCAGTGAGCTGTCCCGCTTGCTGCCGCCGACGCGCAGTCGAGAGCTGTCCGAGAGTGACTGGGGCAGTGCCGGGCCGGTGTCGTTTGGGCCGCTGCCGAAGACGCTGTTTCCGCTGTCGTCCTCGGCGGTGTCGCTGTCGGCAACCTGGGATGCGGCGCCGCCGATTGCGCTGTCGCCACCCTCGCGGCGTCCGTGGCTGATCGGCAGTGGTCTGCTGCTGCTGACGCTGCTCGGGGGACTTGTGGGCTGGCGGCTGCGGTCCGAGCCTGAGCGACCCGCTGCTCGGCCTGTGGCGACCCCGATTCTGCAGCCGAGTCCATCGTCGCGTTCCCAGCCGAGTCCGTTGCCAAGTCCGCCGCCGAGTCCGTTGCCAAGTCTGCTTCCTGACACCTTGCTGCTGAAGAGTGGCGAGCGGGGACGGCTGGGCGGGCTGCGGACCCAGCTTCTGCGCAGTGAACAGAGAAGTGACGGAGTCCACCTGACGCTCCTGCTCGTGAACGCCGCGCAGAGGCCGCAGCCGCTCGATCCGATGTCCCTTCGATTGAGTGCGACCCCCGATTCCCAGGCTTTTGCACCCGAGCCAAGTCCGCCGCTCGTCGTCATGCCCGGTCAGATGCAGACAATAGAGCTGCGCTTTGCGGTGCCAGAATTTCTGCCCGAAAGCACCCGACTGTGGCAGGTGCCCTAACTAGCACTGCGTGCGCGATTCTGTGATAGTGCCGCCGCGATGACAGAGCAGGTTGTGAGCCACAGAGGCGGTCGAGAGCCGAGTCCAAAGCCGTCGCGGAGGTTGAGATGGGCGCTAATGGCCTGGGTGCTGGTGATGGTGCTGATTCAAGGGCTTGGTGCCTCGAACAAAGATCGGCTGGCAGCTGAGCGCGATTACTCCGCAGGCACGCTCGGACATCGGCCACAAGACATCGTGCGAGCGGTGCGGGCCTACCTGGCGGATGCCAACGATATGCGTCGCTACTACGCCTATGCGAACGCATTTTTGGGCAAACCTTATTACAGCTACTACGTGCGCAGTGCAGCGGCTTGGAATGCCGAGTTTCGCAGTGGGCAGCCTCCGCAAAAGGAGGACGGGACGCTGGTGACTCCATCATCGATGCAGTTGCCGTATCGCGACTACTTGGTGGAGTATCCGCCGGGGGTGTTCCTGGCCACGCTGCCACCGGCCCTGCTACTGCCTGCGGGGGACTACGGGGATGCCTACTGCACGCTGTTTACGGCAGAGATGGTGCTGCTGCTGAGTGCGGCGATCGGGCTGTGTCTGCGGCTGCGGGGGCAGCTGCCAGAGCGCGGAGCGGAGCGGCGTCCCGATGCTGCGGCTCTGTGGGCTGCTTGTGCGATGAGCTGCTTCGGCATTGGTGCCATCGCCACCCATCGCTTCGATCCGGTGATTGGGCTGCTGCTGGTGGCGATCGGTCTGGCTGCGTGCTCGGAGCGCTGGCTGCTGTCTGGTGCCCTTCTGGGACTCGCGGTGGTGAGCAAAGGAGTCCCGCTGCTTGTGGCCCCGGTGTGGCTTATGTACCTGTACCAAAGAGCGAAGATCGTGGGTCAGCAGAGACTACGCACTTCCATCGAGCACTCACTCCTTGGTGTCGTGGTGGTTGGGCTCTTGTTTACGATCCCGGTGATCCGATGGACGGGACTCTCCATGTTCGATGCGCTGCGCTATCACGCCGATCGGCCCCTTCAGATCGAGAGCACCGGTGCTGCGATCTTGGGAATGCTGCAAGCGGTCTATCCGGGCACCATCTCGGCTGTGCACTCGTTTGGCTCGATGAACGTGGTGCCACACGGAAGCACACTCGGCGGGGTCAACACGCTGCTGAAGCAGTCGCACTGGCCGCTGACCGGCCTCGGAATCATCGCGGTGGTAGTGCATCTGGCGGTGCGCATGAAGCGAGCGGTGGGCCGAAAGGATCTGGCGCAGCTTGCCGAGCTGGCGCTGCGTGGCCAGTGTACGGTGATGGTGCTGTTCATGGTGCTTGCCCGCATGTTCAGCCCGCAGTACCTGATCTGGATTCTGCCGCTCGGACTGCTGTTATCCCTGCGAGTGAATCGGCGGCTGACCGGGCTGCTTGTGGTCATCTGCTGTCTGACCCAGATCGTGCTTCACACCGTCGGTAGTTTGAGTCCTTGGGCTTCTGCGCTTCTGCTGCTGCGCAACGGACTGCTGCTGGGCTGGTCGGTCTGGCTTTTGCGCGCTCCTCTTCGCTGACGCATCCGGATTTGAGAATCGACGCTTCAGCTTCGCGGTGAGCGACATCCAGCGGGCAGCAATCCGCGTCTTCATGCTGTGTCGTCCCCAGATCCAGTTGCGCAGATAGCTGCCGAGCGCTTCGACCTGATTTTCCATCCGCACCAGCAGCAGCGCGAGTCGCGAACGGAGCGTTCCGCTACCGATCATCAAGCGGTAGGAATGCTCCTCTTGCACATGCCAGTCGTACTTGTACGTCTCATCGCCACGGGTGAAGTCAAAGGCACGGCAGCCTTCGGCAATCGCGGCTTCGATGGCGTGTGACAAAAGCACGGTCCCGGGACTGTAGCGAGCGAGCGAGATATCAAAGCCGCAGTTATAGAACATCGTGAGATCGCCAAAGCGGAAGCAATACAGGACCGCTTTGATCTCCTCGCCGATGCGAACTCTGTGGAGACGGAGCCAGCCCTGGGACTGAAATCCTCGGGCGACTTCCTGATGCCACGCTTGCACCCCTGGATCTGAGAACGCGCCCGAAACCCCACGGCTCTCCCAACGCATGGCGTGAAGACGAAAGAATGCGGTCATGGTGGCCGCTACGTCGTCGCTCTGGGTCGTCTCAATGACCGCCTGAAAGTCACGGACCATCTGCTTTCGCCCGCGTGAGATGTTGGATCGCATCTTGCGCGTCAGCAGAGTCAGATAGTCATCCCAAGTGCTGGGGAGCACAGACTGAGGACAGCGCCGACAGGTCAGCAGATCCATCTGCAATGACTCGCTGCGGCTGCGGGTGAGTGTCGAACCTTCGCGGAGGAAGACAAAGTCGGTCAAATCCCAGCTCTGTTTGTGGGAGTCAAGGTGGTGCAGGAATGCCTGCCAGCACTCTTCCTCGCGACCGGCCACCGCCAGCATGGCGTTATAGTCCGACCCTGGCGCACCCATAAACGCGAGCCGACGAATCGGCAGCTTCCAAAGCCGAGTCTCGACGAGGGGGAAGAGTGCAACCAGCCTGCTGTCCTCACGAATGGTGTAGACACAAAGAGACCCCTGGCGATAGTGACACCACCAGGGATAGACCCACTCCCAGCTTTGAAACGGGGTCGCCTCACGGGACTGCGCAAGCAGCGTGGTCCACTCTGCCTGTAGTGCCTTTAGTGCGTTCTCATCACGAACTTCATCCAAGCTGAGCATCAAGATGTCCTAAGCGAAAGCAATAAGAGGCATAAAGGATGACTCTATTTGTGATCACGGGGATGGCTGCGCTACGTCTCCGCGATGTCTCCGATAGATGGGAACACCGCTGACCACCGCGACCAAGTCATAGCGCGACCCGATGAGCGCAGCGAGCTTTGGATAGCGGGAGATCGGATGCCGATCAAAGCGATCAAAACGACCCGCAGCGCTGTCGACTACAAACAGCGGCGGGTGCTGCTGTAGGTCTTGCATAAGCTGTTCCCAGGCACGGGGAATGATGTGGGAATCTGTATCGGTGGCATCGACGTCGGTCAGGTGTCCGCCCCAGATCTTTCCGGTGTGGTAGTTGCAGAACACGAAGCGGGTGCCGATGACCCGATGGGAGAAGGAATAGATCTCTGGCGCTGCACCCCACACAAAGATTCGATCCTCTGGGGTGCTGTGGCTGCGAATGTAGGTGCCTACCGCTTGCGCAGCGGTTTGTTCTCGGCGTCCATTCGGGGTGATAGAGGCCCAGCGGATGGCCACGATCGCAAAGGCGGTACACAGCAAAAGAGTCAGGGCTACGCTCACCGCCAACTGGTGCGGAATCCGTCCCCGCTGGCCATCAAGAAGTGCGAGGAAGCCGGGCAACATGAGCAGACTGAGCGGCGGCAGAGCCATGAGGAAGTAGCTAAAGAAGAAGCGTCCTCCAAGTCCACAGACCGCAAGCATCAGGCCCAGCCATACCCAGACGAATCCAGGGAGTCGCTTTTCAGAGGGAACCACAAAGCACAGCAGCAGTGGCAGCCACGAACCACCGACCACCAGCAGTGCGCGCAGTGCCAGCCACGCAGACTCTTTGGCTTCGATGGTAGACAGATAGTGCTGGTTAAAGCCCCAGCCCCAGAACAGAAACTCGGACCAAATCCCGTGATACACAAAGTAGCCAAGATAGAGGGTCGTAAACAGCGCAAAGCCGACCACTAAGGAGGCCAGGCGTAGCGTGACGATTCCCCACGGCTGCGGGACTCTGCGCTGGTTGAACAATAGGGCCATCGCCCAGGCCGCCCCGGCGACGGCTCCCTGATACTTGTAGGCACCAGCCAGTCCGGTCAGGAACCCGGCAGCTACCAGCAAGAGCAGACCATGACTCCGATCCCGCGATGACCGATCCAGCGATGTCTGAACCAGCAGCGCTGCCGCCGTCAACGGAAGGTTCAGGAAGAGCTCGGTATCTGGCGGGTAGTGATGGCTGCCAATTCCTACGCAGGAGTACAGGACATAGACAAGGCCCGCCACCCAGCCACGCTTGTCACCCAGCAGTCGCTTGCCGAGCTGCGCAAGGAGTAGTCCGCACAGCGCAATTACCGCGACAAACACAATCCGAACCGCGAGCAGATTGTATTCTCCACACAGCGCAAAGATGAGCGCATAGGTGACAGAGATTCCCGCTGGCTTGTGATCCACGGCGTCGAGATACGGCAGTCCACCATGGAGATAGCGGGTCGCCATAGCCGCGTAGGTTGGCTCATCATGACCAAGATGCGGAACCACAAAGTAGGCCATCCTGGTCAGCAGCGTCACCGTGAATAGGAGTAGGAACAGACTGAGTGGTCGCCTAGCCAGAGCGGCCAGGGAGCGCCCAATCTGCGTGGCCTCCAGAGCCGATTTTGTCGTCGAATGACCCATTGGGACGGCACACTCTAAGAGCCTGCGAACTACGTGTCAACAGCGGCTTCCGTGTCGGTGTCGACAGTGCTTGGAAGGTGCGGGAACGCTCACTTGTTCGCCTGTGCTGTGAGGCCGCGTACAAACACCAAGCTGAGTCCGAGGTTTACCCCATACTCAAACAGCGGCTCTAGTTTGTAGAGCTGACGGATGAGCAGACTGCCGCGATCGTAGGCGACGCTGGACTTGAAGATGAGCTGCAGGCGCTGTCCTCCGCTGGGACGGACATCGAAGCGCATTCTGGCACCACGAAGGTCCCCTGAGAAGCCCATCATGTCGACGCTGCTGTCGCTAAGTCGGACTCCGAACTGAGTGACAAAGGAGAGGAGCGGAATACTCTGTTCTAGCTCCACGAGCGCGATGCCATCTGGTGAACCCAGACTCCGACTCTTGGTAATAGAGGGCACACAGCTAGACCAAGATGCCGGTTCGGACAGACTACGGAGCAGCGCCTCTTTGCGAACAGAGGGCTCACTGATCAGGGTCAACTCGGCCAGTCGTCCTTGGTTTTTTCGCAGCAACACCACCACTCCTTTGTCGAGGAGGAATCCGTAGCTCGCCTCTCCCGTTGGTGGAACTGGCTGTGGCTGAAATCCGGTGGCAAGCTGCTCGGCCCTGGCCTTGAACGTGAGCAGTGGCGTCATCTGTCCGATCATGGACAGTCCGTATTCCAGGGTGGGGACCCGCTGGATCAGTCGATCGATCGGATAGCCGGAGTGGAGGACGTCGGTATATCCCGACAGGACCACGATGGTTCCACCGGCATAGGGAACAAACTCCCAGCGATGCCAGCGTGTCCCCCCCGGCTCGGGATCGAAGAGATCAACAGCGCCTGCCGCCTGACCGGGCTCGGGTTTGTGCAGCAGGAAGCGAGTGGTCCCTCCTACCGTGGTGATTGGGTACGAAAACTCATACTGATGATCGTACGTACCATCGGGGTTGTGCTGCACCTGAGACTTGGTCATGTTGCGGACAAAGTCCTTGTAGTACTCGGGATGAATCACAACCTCTCGGGTGAGAGCCGGGGGAGCTGCGACCCACGCCATGATCGTGATCTGCTTCATCTGTCCGCTGGGCAGGGACTCCAGAAGCACCAGATCGCTGTGGCGAAGTAGCGGACCCAGGGTCGCCGCTTTGTCAGCGGAGATGGCCGTCCGAGTAGCCGGCACCGGCACGGCGAAGCACGGAAGCGCAGAGAGCCAGGCAAAGAGGAACAGCAGAAACAAGCCGCCGGGTTTGGGAGTCAGTCGTTGTCGCAGCATTTGGTGGATCTTCATCGCTCGTTTTCCTGTAAATGCAAGCATTGATCCAAGATCATGTGAGCGGAGCGTTGGCGGTAAGACGTGATGAGTCACGCTGGGATTCTGGTGATTCCGCGTGGTTGCGTTCTGGTCGTGATCCGGGTAGGTTGCGCCCGATCTGACGACTCATGTGGAAGACGATTCAGGAATGGATGATGCAGCTGCTTTCGGCAGATCTGCGGTTGGTACTGATCGGGCTCTGCGTGTACTGGCTGGGGGCGGTGGCGGTGGCGATGCGCTGGAGATCGCTGCTTTGCGGGCTGTCGTGTTCTGTGTCGCTGCGGGAGGTGATGCTGGCCAACTTGGCGTTTACCTTCGTAAACAACGTGACGCCCGGACGAGTCGGAGGAGAGATCCTGCGAGTTGCCATCTTGCGCCGCAGGACCCAGGTTGACTGGCAGCGTGCGGCGGCGGCTAGTGTGTACGATCGGCTGGTCGATCTAACTGGGGTTCCGCTGATTGTGCTGCTCGCTCTTCCGGCGCTGCCGCTGCTGGTTGGCAGAGCGCGGCTCTTGCTCAGTAAGCTGCCGCTGGCCCGGCTCACTCCACTTCTAGTAGGAATCGGTCTGCTCGGGTTGGTGGTATGGCTGCTGATTCAACGGGCACCGCAGCTCCGGGATCGCCTCCGACGACTGGTGAACAGCTTGGAGCCGTGGGTGATGCCCCGTCGCAGTCTTCTCCAGTCGATGGGCTGGGCGTGGACGGTCTGGCTGCTTGATGCGACCCGACTTTTGATCGCAGCGCTCGCTTTTCGGTGTGTACTCGGCCCGTCGCAAGCGGCTGCTTTGTCGCTGGCCTACAACATTGGTGCGGCGGTGCCGATCATGGGGGGACTCGGGGCGATCGAAGGCTCTCTCACCGCAACGCTGTGTCTGTTTGGCATCACTGTCAAAACCGCCGTTGCGATCACGATTTTGGAGCGGACCATCAGCTACGTACAGGGCACGCTGGCGGGGGGAGTTGCGCTGCTCGCGATGGGGGGGCGGAGTCTGCTGCGGACGGTCAAGAGTCCTCCGTCCAGCGACGAAAAGGCAGGCTAGATCTCGACTTCCGAGATGCGAAGGAAGCGGACTTTGCGACCCTTGAAGTAGCGGATGGTTTGCCGCAGACATTCCACCGCAGGCAGTCCGGTGCGTAGTCTGTTGTCGAATCGCAGCGGCTCGCGGCTCATATCGACGAACTCCCACGGATGAAAGAACAGCACTGCTGGATGATCAAGCAGAGAACAGATCAAGTTCCGAATCGGCGCAGGAGTCCGTAACGGCGATGGAGAAATCGAGGCTGGAATGCGGCGGATTCCCTCCCTTCGATCGGGCTTGATGAAGTAGGAGCCGAGCTTGTGCCGTCCCTTCGAGGAGTCCAGCGTGTATCCATTGTCCCGGAGCAGCGGTAGGAACCGATCGGGAAAGTCGAGGTTGGGAGCGCGAAAGGAAGTCACGCTACCAAACTTGCGGAGTGTCTCTGCGGAGCGTGCCAGCTCGTTCTGTGCCTCGGCCTGTTCCATCTGACCAAATCGCTTATGAGTATCGCCGTGACTGCCCAGCTCGTGACCGGCCTCGACTACTTTGCGGATGGTGTCGGGATAGCGCCGTGCCACATCCCCCGTTGAAAAAAACGTCGCAGGAACCTGTTCTTCGGCAAAGAGCTGAAGTAGACGCGGCATTCCCTGTTCGATCCCTCGGTAGGTCGACAGAAAGGGCGGACAGTCGTGTTCAACGTCGATGGTGATGCTGACGGACCGGGATGCTGAGATTGGCTCTGCCATAACTAGCTTCACGATGACAAAATCTAGGATGCCCTGCAAGGGTGGGATGTGTCGAACATTTGACGATCCTCCCTTCGGAGTTGTTGAATTTCAACCGCGTCCGTTCGGAGCGAGCTGCTCTCACCCCCCTCGGGCTGCCCATGCGTTCTGCTGTTCTTGCGGGTACGTTTTCTGCTAGCCTGCGCGCTTACTCTACTTGCGCTTAGGACAAGCCTTTCATGAAACGATACAAGGTTGCGATCGTCAGCGACACCTTCCTGCCTCAAGTCGGTGGGCTCGAGGTTCATATGCACGATCTGGCCGAAGAACTGACACGGCAAGGACACGAGGCCCACGTCATCTGTGCAGAGCCCAGACAGACCGGAGTGACCGCGTTTCCGGTCCACAGATTGGACGTTCCTCGGCTGCCGCTTCTCAATCGAATTGGTCATCCGGAATCGCTTCATGTGCTCGAGCGAACGCTACGCGATGGAAAGTATGACATCGTCCACGCTCACTGCATCTTCTCTCCGCTGGCACACGCATCGACATACTTGGCCGCAAAGCTGGGGATTCCTAGTGTGTTTACGCTGCACTCTGTCCTGGCTGGACCTGCGGGTGTCTTGTTTCGACTGTTGAATGAGCGGCTGCGGTGGTCGACGTGGCCTACCATCCTCACCGGAGTGTCGCGCTTTGTGGCCGATGAGCTGCGTAAAGTATCAGGCAGAGACGATGTCCAGGTGCTACCCAATGCCATTCGTACCGAAGCCTGGTCGTCCGACTCTGTAAAGACAGAGGAGGCTCGGGTGGTGAGTGTGCTGCGGATGACGAACCGCAAGCGACCGCTCGATATTGTACGGATGGCTCCGAATGTTTTGGCACAGCTTCCCGAAGAGCAGTGGCCGAAGTTTACGCTGATCGGAGACGGACCGGAGCGCGCACGCGTGCAAAGGGAAATCCGCAAGCTGGGGTTGTCCAAGCACATCGAGCTGACAGGACTCCTGAGTCGTCCTCAGATTCGCGAGCTGTTGTCTCGTTCATCGGTGTTTGTACTGCCAAGTTACTTGGAGGCGCTGCCGATTGCGGTGATTGAAGCGCGTGCTGCGGGTCTTCCGGTAGTTGCGCGGACTCCTAACGGAGTCTCTGAGATCGTCGAGCACGGCACGCATGGCTTCTTGGCCGAGAATACCGCAGCGTTTGAGCGCTATCTGATCAAGCTGCTACGCGATGCTCCTTTGCGCGCACGGATCTCCGCAGAGACGCAGCAGAACCTCGATCGCTTTACCTGGCAGCGGAGCATTGAGCGTCATGAGAATATGTACGCCTTGGCGAGCGAGTGGTTTGCGAAGAGACACCCATCCTTGCGTGGTCGAAGCAGTGCGCCGCTTTCTGTCTGAGTGAAGAGGAAAACGACATGCAAATCCCAATCCTCGAACGGCTGTTTTCCTCCTCGCTAGCGCAACAACTGGGGCCTGCTTTTCAACGGAACGCACGCGGTGTTCGTCTGGTCGCGGGCGGGATCGTGGACAAATACCATCCGCTGTTGGTGCAGATCATCCCGATGCGGCGCTGCAACCTGGCTTGCACGTACTGCAATGAATACGATCGGACTTCTGATCCGGTGCCGCTGGCGATGATGTTGCGGCGGATTGATCGCTTGGCAGAGCTGCGCTCGGCATGCGTGACGATCAGCGGAGGAGAGCCACTCCTTCATCCCGAACTAGATCAGATTCTGCGGCGGATTCGGGATCACGGAATGATCGCGGGACTCATCACCAACGGTTTTTTGCTGGGCAAAGAGCGCATCGAGCGACTCAACGATGCCGGCCTAGAGTACTTGCAGATCAGCATCGACAACGTGAATCCTGACAAGGTTTCCCAAAAGAGCCTAAAGACGCTCAATCGCAAGCTGTCTCATCTTGCGGAGTATGCGCGCTTTCATGTGAACATTAACTCGGTGGTGGGATCGGGAATGGCCAATCCTCAAGATCCGGTGGTGATCGCCAAACGAGCGAAGGAGCTAGGATTTTCGACATCAGTAGGTGTGCTGCATGACGAACAGGGACAGCTTTCTCCGCTGAGTGCAGAGGAATCCGCCGTGTTCCATGAGGTCGTACGCATCGGTCAGGGCATCTATACGCGCATCAATAATTTTCAGGAAAACCTGATTGCCGGCCAGCCCAACGACTGGCACTGCCGAGCGGGTGCGCGCTACCTGTATGTCTGCGAAAATGGACTGGTTCACTACTGTTCCCAGCAGCGTGGCAAGCCCGGAACTCCACTTGAGACATACTCCCAGGAGGACATCCGTAGGGAGTTTGATTCCGTAAAGGACTGTGCGTCGCTGTGTACCATTGGCTGCGTGCATCGGGCATCGGCGCTGGACGAGCTGCGACCGAGCCGACTTTTGCAGATTTGGTCCAAAGGTAAGTCTGTTTCTCCCTCTCGCTCGCAGGTTGGCTCGGATGGCCTGCGATTCGGGTCTTGAGAGGTGCTACCGTGTCGACTCCTACTATGAAACCTCCGGCATCTAAAGGGCTGCTTACCCGGCTTAGTCAGCGCTATGTTGCGTTCTGTACGAAGCGTGGCTGGCTGGTGTTACTGGCCGCGTTTTTCGCCAGCTTGATCGCGGTGAGCTTCACAATCAAGTTGGAACTCCGAACGGATCTGGCCGAGCTGCTTCCAGAGTCCCACTTTGCTGTGCAAGCACTGCGACGCATCGCCGGTCGACAGAAGAGCGCTACCAACCTAGTCCTGATTGTCGAGGGCCCTGATGCTGCCGCCAATATCCGGTTCTTCGATGCACTCAAGCCGGAGCTTGAGAAGCTCATCCCTTCGATGTTCAGCGAGATTCAGTGGAAGCCGGATACCGAAATTCCTGAGCACGCTGCCAAGTGGAAGTGGCTGTATGCCGAGCTTGCGGATCTCCAGCACTCCGACGAACTTTTGGATCGCATCATCTCGCAGCGCAAGTCTCCGCTGTTTGTGGATCTGGAGGGTGATCCCTCAGCGGAACTGAAACAGTTCCGAAAGACGCAAGACGAGAAGCTCCCCGCGAAGGAGGAGCGTTCCTTCTTCACCCGTACAGAGGATGGCAAGCACTCGCTGGGAATCATGATGTGGCGACGGAGAGATGGCTTTGGATCACTCGGTGATCATGAGACTCTCAAGACCGTCCAGCAGGTCGTCAGCAGATTGAATCCGTCCTCGTTTCATCCCAAGCTGGAAGTGCAGTACACCGGGCACATTGCGATGGCGGTGACCGAGCAAAAGACCATCCAAGAGAACATCACGTATGCCACCATCATCTGTGTCGGGTTTGTGCTCGGGGTGATCTACTTTTACTTCCGGCGCTTCGGTCTGCTGGTTGTGATTGGGCTCCCAACGCTGATGGGAGTGCTGCTGGCGCTGATGCTGGCCCAGCTGCACCTGGCGTATCTCAACATCAATACTGCCTTCCTAGTGTCGATCATTATCGGCAATGGCATCAACACCCCGATTGTGCTGCTGGCGCGCTATGGTGAAGAGCGCAGACGTGGCGTCGATCCCGGACAGTCGCTATCGGTGGCGCTGTCGCAAACCATGGTGGGAACCGGCACCGCGATGCTGGCCGCGAGCATTGCCTACGGCAGTCTTGCCTTCACAGACTTTCGCGGTTTCAGCCAGTTCGGTCTATTCGGTGGTGCCGGAATGATCTTGGTCTGGGTAAGTACCATGGTCGTGGTTCCTCCGATGGTGCTTGTGGGTGAGCGCTGGCGGCCCGGGGTGTTTACGCCGAGTCTCAACCTGTGGCGGGTTCCGTTTCTGCTGCTTGGGAAGGGAGTCCAGCGCTGGCCTCTGCTCACAGCGTTGCTGACCATCGGTGCGCTGGCCTGGGCGGCAGGTCCAATTCGCGGCTATCTGAAAGACCCGCTGGAGTGGAATTTCAACAACCTGCGCAGCGACTCAAATGGGGAAAGTCAGAAGCTGTGGGACAAGATGTGTGCGATGGGAATGGGAGATGTTGGGGCTGGTCATATCGGCAACAACGGAGTGCTCCTTGTCGATACCCCGGATCAGGCAGAACCTGTCGCAGAGGCACTTCGGAAGCAAGATGCGGCACTTGGTGACAAGCGGGTGTTGTCGGTGGTGCGGACGCTCACTTCGGTCCTGCCCAAACAGCAAGAGGAAAAGCTCGCGCTGCTCGCTGAAATTCGCAAAAAGCTCGATCGCCACCGCGATCTGATGAGCGATGAGGAATGGAAAGACCTGCTCGAGTTTCGACCACCTGACTATCTGCGCAAGCTCGGCCCAGAGGACTTGCCGCGCATGGTTCGTGAAGCCTTCACCGAGGTTGATGGACAGCAAGGCCGACTGATTGGGATCGACTCCCTTCCGGGTTCCTACGAAGGATGGAACGGTCGCGACCTGATTCGCTTTGCCAAGTCACTCAAGGTCGAGGCGCTCGGTCGAACCTGGGTGGCGGCCAGTGCAGAGTCGGTGTTCAGCGGCATGGTGGAAGCCATCTACCGCGATGGTCCGATTGTCACCAAGGTTGCGCTATGCGGGGTGATTGGTCTGGTGCTGGTGATGTTTGGCGTGCGCGGTTCGCCTCCAGTCCTTTTGTCTCTGTTTATCGGGATCGTGTGGTGGGGCGGACTGCTCGGATATCTGAGCCTGAAGCTGAACTTCATGAACTTCGTAACGCTGCCGATCACGCTCGGGGTGGGCGCAGACTATGCGGCCAATACCTGGGCACGCCTCCGTGAAGACGGCCCCGATGCCATTGCTGAGGTCATCGCCGACACCGGCTCTGCGGTCGCACTGTGTTCGCTCACCACGATCATCGGTTACTCAACGCTGCTTTTGGCGTCGAACCGGGCGCTGCGCTCGTTTGGACTGGCGGCAGACCTAGGGGAAGTGACCTGCCTGGTTTCGGCACTGGTGGTGTTGCCGGTCATCGCTCGGGTCTTTCTGCGCGCTCGCAAGTAGTCCGCTCCCCCCGCAATCATTGCCGACGCTTCTTTAAAGTGGTACGAATCCCGGTCGCTCCGGCGGCTGACGTTTCCCCATGCGCATCAAACGTCTCGAGATCATCGGCTTTAAGTCGTTTTGCGACAGGACGGTGGTGCGCTTTGAGGACCCGATCACCGGCGTCGTCGGTCCAAACGGCTGCGGCAAGTCCAACGTCGTCGATGCCATCCGCTGGTGCATGGGCGAGCAGTCGGCCAAGCACCTGCGCGGCAAGGCGATGCAGGACGTTATCTTCTCGGGCAGCGACAAGCGCGGACCGCTCGGTTTCTGCGAGGTGTCGCTGACGTTCGAGAACGATGGACGCATCCCCGTCGAGTACTTGCAGTTCACCGAAGTCACCGTCTCGCGCCGCCTGTTTCGCGACGGCACCAGCGAGTACTACATCAACAAGACGCCGTGCCGCCTGCGCGACATCACTGAGCTGTTCATGGGCACCGGCATTGGCACCCGCGCGTACTCGATCATCGAGCAGGGCCGGGTCAGCCAGATCATCTCGGCCAAGCCCGAGGAGCGCCGCTTCCTGATCGAGGAAGCCGCCGGCATCACCAAGTACAAGCTGCGCAAGAAAGCCGCCGAGCAGAAGCTGGAGCAGACGCGCCAGAACCTGCTGCGACTGTCCGACGTGGTGGCCGAGCAGGAACGGCAGCTGGCGAGCCTCAAGCGGCAGGCCGACAAGGCCGAGCGCTACAAGCGCTACCGAGCCGAGCTGCGCGACATCGAGCTGTGGGGGATGAGCCAGCGCTGGCTGGGGCTGACGCTGGAGGCGCGGGTGTACTTTGACCTCGTGGCGGCGTCGGCAGAGGCGCTGGCGCAGGTGGAAGCGGCGCGGCAGACGATCGAAGCCGAGCTGGCCGCCGGACGCCTGACTCTCGTTGAGGAAGAGACGCGGCTACAGCAGGTGCAAGAGGAGCTGTACGTCCTCGACAACCGCGTCAAGCTGTCCGAGGCCGAAAACGAGCACGCGCGCCGGGAAGAGACGCGGCTGCTGGAGCAAGCGCGCAAGCTCAACAGTGAAAAAGAAGCGCTGTATGAGCGGGCCCAGCAAGCGACGCTGGAGCTGCAAAAGCTGACCGAAGAGCGCGAGAGCTTGAGCCGAGAGGACCTAGGGCGGGACGATCGCTCGCTGGAGCTGGAAGCGGCGCTGAAGTCGAGCAAAGAGCAGCTCGGCGGACTGCAAAAAGCGGCCGATCACCTGAAAGCCGAGGTGACGCGGCAGCACGCCGAGATTGCGCGCTCGGAAGCGGGGGAGCGGAGCCTTACGCGGCAGGTCGAGGATCTGGAGGTTCGGCTCGGACGCAGCGAAGAAGAGGCCAAGCGGCTGCGCGATCGCAAAGCCGAGCTGGACGACGAGATCTATGGCCAGGAAGCGGCGCTCGGCGGGCTCAAGCAGGCGCGAATTGACCTCTTGAAGAGTCGAGAGACTGCGGAGGAGCGGGTCAAAGACCTGAAGCTTTTGACCTCGCGGCTCGACAAGGAAGTCGATCATCTAAAAGGCGAGCTGCACAAAAAGAAGGGGCGGCTGCACTCGCTGGGTGAGCTGGCGGCGCGCAACGAAGGCTTTTCACTCGGCAGTCGGATGCTGCTCAAGCGGGCCGAGGGCAAAGCCGACAAGCCCAAGACCGTCGCCGACCTGATCGTTGCGCCGGCTGAGCTGGAACTGGCGCTCGACGCGGTGCTGGGTGAGCGGCTCGGGGCGCTGGTCACGCCGTCGCATGCCGAGGCGGTCGAGTCGATTGGCTATCTACAGCAGCAAGGCGAAGGCAAGGCGTTCTTGGTGCCCGAGGATGCCCGACCGACCAGGCCCGGTGAGCGCCCTGCCCGTCCCGACGACGAAGCCCGCAGCCACGGCATCCGGGGACGACTCCTCGATCTGATCGAGAAGAAGCCGGGCTTTGACGCGGTGCTCGATGCGCTGCTCGGGTCGGTGCTGGTGGTCGATACGCTCGAGCACGCCGTCGCCTACTATCGCACCGCCAGTGAAGATGGCAGCTTGCCGCCCGCCGCGTCGCTGGTGACGCTCGATGGCGTGGTGATAGATGGCCACGGCACGGTGGTCGGCGGTGCGCAGAAAGGCCAAGGCGCGTCGGTGCTGGCGGTCCGGCGTGAGCTGCGTGAGCTGACCCAGCAAGTGGCCGAGCTAGACGAGCGCTTTAAGACCCAAGAAGAGCAGCTGGTCGTCGGGCGCAAAGAGCTGACCCACCTGCAAGAGTCGCTCGCGGAGCTGCAAAAAGCCGGTCATCAGGGGGAGATGCAGCTGCTCTCGCTCGACAAGGATCTGCTCAAAGCGCGCGAGGAGATGCACCGCGTAAGCCACCGGCTGGAGTCCATCGATCGCGAGCGCAACGAGCTGTCTACCCGCCGCGACGAGATGGTGCGCGAGTCCGAGGAGCTGCGGCTGTCGCTGCGCACCGCGCGGGATCTGCTGGAGCAGCTCGAAGAACAGCTAGAGCGCCAGAGTCGCAGCCAGGTCGGGCTGTTTGATGCCGTCGACAAGCTCGGGCAAGAGCTGACGCAGCTGAAGGTGTCGCAGGCGGCACATCGCGAAAAGGTCGTCGCCACCGAGCGGGCGATCGCGCGGCTCCAGCAGGAAGAAGTCGAGCGGGCGGCGCGGATTGACAAGCTCGGCGTCGAGGAGCGCGACAGCTACAAGAAGGCGGCGCAGCTCGCCAGCGAGGTCCACAGCCGAGGCAGCACCATCACCGAGCACGCCGACCGGCGCAGCATCCTCGGCGAGGAGCTGCAGGTCCTGCGCAACGCCTACGAGCAGAAGCGCGGCGCCCTCAGCACCCGCGAAATGGAGCTGCGGGAGCGACGCGACCGCGAGAACCGTCAGGGCAAGGAAGCGCTCGCCCACAAGGCACGGCTGTCGGAGCTGACGGTGCAGCAGCGGGCGCTCGAGGAGTCGATCATCGAGCGGCACCGCGTCCGCGTCGAGGACATCGTGATCGACTATCACCTCCGGCCCCAGGTCAGCCGCGCCGAGGAAGAGCGCGCCGCCGAGCTGCGGGAGCTGATCGACCGCATGGGCGAGATCAACCTGACCGCCATCGACGAGTGGAACGAGCTGTCGAAGCGCTACAACTTCCTGGTCAGCCAAAAGACCGATCTCGAGACGGCGCTCGGGCAGCTCGAGCAGGCGATTGTCCTCATCAACAAGACCAGTCGGCAGCGCTTCCAGCAGGTCTACGACCTTGTCAACACCAAGTTCCAAGAGCTGTTCCCGCGCTGCTTTGTCGGCGGTCACGCCCACCTGAAGCTGGTCGGCAGCGACGACATCCTCGAAGCCGGCATCGAGATCTTCGCCCAGCCGCCCGGCAAGAAGAACCAGACCGTCGAGCTGCTCTCCGGCGGTGAAAAAGCGATGACGGCGGTGGCGCTCATCTTCGCGATCTTCCTCATCAAGCCGTCGCCGTTCTGTCTGCTCGATGAAGTGGACGCGCCGCTCGACGAGGCCAACGTCGGTCGCTTCAACGAGCTGGTCCGCAGCATGACCGACCGCAGCCAGTTCATCCTCATCACCCACAACAAGCGCACCATGCAGATCGCCGACACCCTCTACGGCGTCACCATGGAAGAGCCCGGCGTCTCCAAAGTCGTCTCCGTCAACCTCCACGAAGTAGGCCGACTCCAAGCCCGCCGCCGCGCCGCGTAACCGCTGCGGAGCGAAAGACAATCAGCACTCCCGCCGGCCTGACCCCGCAGGAGCGGCTTCACTGCGGTCGGTTGTCGCGAGACGCTCGCGGACCTCTGTGAGCCAGTCGAGGAGGGGGGCGAGCTCGGTGGCACATTCGGGATGACAGCGCAGAAAGTCGTCGCGCGCGGGCGCTTGGCAACGGTCACAGTCGCGCAGGTAGGTCAGCAGTGCCGCCTCGACCCGCGCCGCCTGGGTTCGCTTGGCCTTGGACGCGGGCGGACAGAGCCGCTCCCGCAGCTCGACCAGTCCCCGCTTGAGCAGGCTCGCCACCGACTGCTCGCTCACCCCCAGCTGCGCGGCAATCTCGGTCACGCTGCGCTCTTCCAGCAGCCGCAGGTACAGTGCGTCCCGCTGCCGCCTCGGCAGGTGAGCCAGCGCCGTGACCACCTCGCGATAGCGCTGCCGCGCCGACAGCAGCCGACTCGCAGAGTCCTTTAGACTGACCAGCTCGCTCGACAGCTGGGTGGTCCGTAGCTCCGCGCGCCGGTCCGCCCGACTCTGCCGCCGCACTTGCAGGATCGCGTGATGGAGGATCGTCGCCAGCCAGCCCCGCAGCTCTGGCCGCGACCGCCCTTGAAACGTCGCCACAAACCGCAGCGCCAGCACACACGTCTGCTGCACCAAGTCCGACGGCCGCTGCCCACCTGGCTGCTCTCCTCCCAGCTCTCGCCGCGCCCGCGCCAGCAGCCATGGTCGCCACCGCTGTAGCAGCACCCCCAGCGCATCGCCGCCGTGCTCCAGCGCTTGCTCCACCAGCTGCTGTTCCGGCTCTGGCGGCTCCTTGGTGGGTCGGGTCGAGTGGCGGTCGGGTCGATCC